>NZ_MKGR01000002.1:0-25838 GCF_001908095.1 Xenorhabdus thuongxuanensis
CGTTGCAACCTGCATAAACTGCCCCAACGTTTCCTGAATATATTCAGGGGTGATTTCAACCTCGTCTTTGATATCAGCAAAGACATCATGCAGACGTGCTATCATCGTTAGTTGCAGCTTTGAACGTTCTAGGGGTGTTGGTTGTTTCATTTTTTTTACCCTCTGTTTACTGGTTGATTTACAATCCAATCCATAATAACCACGCGTCACGAATCTCTTTTGGACGATTCAAATACGCATCACGCATCGCTCTATTACTCTTGCGATATTTCAGCGCTCTTCCAATGCCTCTGATACAGATTGAAGTTCATCAGGCACTACTTTCAAATCCTCCCGTAACTTATTAACTCGTTTAAACCAAGTCGATTTCCAGCCCATGCGTTCAGTAGATGGAATTTTTTCATTTACGTCATAAACCATTTCCAGCCATTCATTCCACATAATCATTAAGCGAATATCACTAAAACCTTCACCATTGATTTGGCGTTCTGTTCTGATTGGCAGACGGCGTCTATCAACCAGTTTTCTAACGCTACTTTCTGATTTTCCAGTACGTCGACAAAATTCAGAAACAGTAATTGGATCTGGAATCTTAAACAGTAACCTCAAATCTCGCTCCAGCATATGCTAATCTCTCTATGTGGGGTATTTCTGTTATAAAATACCTCGTTTTGGTTTTGTTTAACTAATAATGCACCATAAACTTGAGAACTGCAATATGAAGATCACTATTGGAGAAAAATTATTATTAATGAGAGAAAGTGAAAGGCTAAAAAGTCGCCCAGAAGCTGCTGAAATGATTGGAATTCCTACAAATGCCTTATGGAGATATGAAAATGGAAAAACTATGCCAGATGTGGACGTGATCACAAAAATTTTGAATCACCCTAGATTTGAAAAATATACCTTATGGTTTATTACCGGAAAGACCGCACCAGAAATAGGTCAAATTGCTCCAGCTTTATTCAATCCTAACAATTACGAACAGGAGGAAAAATCAGCATGAATACTATTAACAAACTGAAACAAATAGGATTAGTTGAGAAAATTGATTTCTCACATTTAGATGAGAGAGGCGTTGCCGCAAATTGGCTTTTCCTTAGCTCAATACTTAATCAGAAAAGAATAGAAAAATATTCATTATGGTTTGTCACTGGAATGATTGCCCCTGAAGCTGGTCAGATCTCACCGGCTATCGCACACAGTGGGCACATGACAACAAGATTGTCGTTTTAAGAGCCAAAAATTGGTTATCTGTTTATCAATCCTATGTTTTTCATACAGGTATAGAACTACCCCGTCTAACTGGAGGGCGCAGCCATGGCAATTAAAGCGCTTGAAGGTGGACGTTATAAAGTGGACATACGGCCGCAGGGCAGATCTGGAAGACGAGTCCAGCGTGTATTTAAGAAAAAAGCGGATGCAGTCGCATTCGAACGGAATATTTTAGCAAATTCTAATAACCAAGATTGGAAACCAAAATCGAAAGATTTTAGAAAATTGTCGGAGCTTTTCGACATTTGGTGGAATTATGAAGGGCGAAACTTAACGTGGGGAATTAAAAGAAAGCAGACTATCCAGGGAATGATTAGAGATATGGGTGATCCCGCTGCTTACCAGTTAACCCCCCGTTTTTTAACTGAGTACCGTTCCAGACGGTTGTATGAAGGTAAAAAAGCATCGACAATCAATAGAGATATGACAATGCTTAGTGGTGTTTTTAATACCCTGATTAGCTTAAAGGAATATACAGGGACACATCCACTCAAGGAAATTAAAGCACTGAAGGAAAAAAAGCCGGAAATGTCTTATCTTACTGAGCCAGAAATTGCAAATTTACTGAATGCAGTTACTGGTGACACGTGGCGTTTGACGATTTTATGCTTAAACACTGGTGCTCGGTGGGGAGAGGCTACTAAGTTACGGGCTGAAAATATGCTGCATAATCGTGTTACGTTTATTGAAACAAAAAACGGTAAACACAGGACTATTCCTATTTCTAATGAAGTAATGGCAGCAGTAAAAACAAAATCCACAGGCCTTTTGTTCGATGTCAGTTACAATTCGTATAGAAAGATACTGAAAGATATAAAACCGGATTTACCGCATGGTCAGGCAGTACATGTTTTGCGACACACATTTGCAGCTCATTTTATGATGAATGGTGGGAATATACTGACCTTACAGAAAATCATGGGGCATGCAAACATTGAGCAAACTATGACCTATGCACACTTTTCGCCTGATTACTTATTGGATGCCATCAAGTTTAATCCACTGAAGGGACACATCCACATTTCATCCACGCTGTTGGGGGAAAATGGTTAACCATAATACCCCAAATTATTTATAATTTATTGAAAAACAATGGTAGCTCTTTTGTAAAGAGCTACTTTATCCCCGCTAGTCGGGGGTTTTTCATCTCTGGTGAGAAGTCATGGAAAATATTATCCAAAAAATTAATGAATTAAGAGCAACATTACGTCATCACGAATATTTATATCATGTTATGGATGCGCCAGAGATCCCTGATGCAGAATATGATCGTTTGATGCGAGAATTAAAAGCACTGGAAGAGCAGTATCCAGAACTGGTTACTGCGGATTCTCCTACCCAGCGTGTGGGGGCGGCACCGTTAACGGTGTTTGAACAGGTACGCCATGAGATCCCTATGTTATCTCTGGATAATGTATTTGATGAAGAGAGCTATCTGGCATTTGACAAACGCGTCCGTGATCGTCTGAAAGACAACCAGGACTTGGTGTTTTGTTGTGAACTAAAACTTGATGGTTTAGCGGTCAGTTTGCTGTATGAAAATGGGGAGTTGGTACAGGCTGCGACTCGTGGCGATGGGACAACGGGGGAAAATATTACCGCCAACGTCCGTACCATTCGTGCCATTCCCTTACGTTTGAAAGGAGATAATGTTCCCGCTCGCGTCGAAATCCGCGGTGAAGTCTTTATGAAACACGCTGGGTTTGAAAAATTCAACGAAGAAGCGCGTCGTACAGGAAATAAAGTCTTCGCGAATCCTCGCAATGCGGCAGCCGGATCATTACGTCAGCTTGATCCACGCATTACTGCCAAACGCCCATTGACTTTCTATTGCTATGGGGTTGGTGTTCTGGAAGGCGGAGAGTTACCAGCAAGTCACTACGAACGCCTGATGCAATTCAAGCGGTGGGGACTACCTGTCAATGACAACGTGAAGTTATGCCAGGGAACGCAACGGGTGATGGATTTCTACCATGGCATTGAGCAGAAGCGGCCGACACTGGGCTTTGATATTGATGGAATTGTCGTCAAGGTCGATTCCCTCGAATTACAAGAAAGGTTGGGTTTTGTTGCCAGAGCACCACGTTGGGCGACGGCTTTCAAATTTCCGGCTCAAGAACAGATGACTATCATCCGTGATGTCGAGTTTCAGGTAGGGCGTACCGGTGCCATTACTCCGGTTGCTCGTTTGGAGCCTGTATTGGTGGCAGGTGTTACAGTTAGTAATGCTACACTGCACAATGCAGATGAAATTGAACGTCTGGGGCTGCGCATTGGTGATCAGGTGATTATTCGTCGTGCCGGAGATGTTATCCCACAAGTAGTGGGAGTTGTTCATGAAAATAGACCAGCAGAAACTCAGGAAGTCATTTTTCCCGTACATTGTCCGGTTTGTGGCTCCGATATAGAGCGTGTCGAAGGTGAAGCAGTCGCTCGTTGTACAGGAGGTTTGTTTTGTGGAGCACAGCGCAAAGAAGCATTGAAGCATTTTGTCTCCCGTCGTGCTATGGATGTTGATGGCATGGGCGAAAAAATTATTGAGCAGCTTGTGGATAAAGAATATGTCAAAACGCCGGCTGATCTTTTCCGGCTGACAGCCGGAAAATTAACGGGTCTTGAGCGAATGGGACCTAAGTCTGCGCAAAATGTCATTAATGCCTTGGAAAAAGCGAAGAAAACCACCTTTGCACGCTTTATTTACTCTTTAGGTATTCGCGAAGTCGGCGAAGCGACAGCCGCTAACTTGGTTGCTCATTTTGGCACGTTAGAAAAATTGCGTGCAGCGGACATTGAGGCATTGATTGTGGTGCAAGATGTGGGGAGTGTGGTTGCCCGCCATGTTGTGAATTTCTTTAATGAGCCACATAATCAGGTGGTGATTGATGATCTAGTTAACAATATCGGTATTCATTGGGAATCGACTGAAAGTCTGAACTTTGATGAAGTCGACAGTCCATTTGCTGGTAAGACAGTAGTATTGACGGGGTCATTGAGCCGTTTATCCCGAGATGAAGTTAAAGATAAGCTGACCGCCTTAGGCGCAAAAGTGACAGGAAGCGTGTCTAAGAAAACAGATTTGGTTATTGCTGGTGAAGCAGCGGGTTCCAAGTTAGCTAAAGCCAATGAATTGGGAATTTCTGTTATTGATGAAGAGGAAATGCTCCGTTTATTGGGTGAATAATACGCATTCCACTTGGGGAGGCGATTATTAAAGTGTGATCGAGTTGGCTAAATAGGGATTTGTAACCACGTAAATAGTAAATTAGTGTGATAATAATCAAACTTTACTGCTACGCGTTGCATAAAATACAGATATAAATTTGCACAGAATCGGGTTTGGAGCTCTTCTTTATGACTATGTCTCATATTTTACATTTTTTCCTCGCATTGGTCGTAATTGGCGGCCTGGCGATTTTGACAAGTAATAACCGGAAGGATATTAAGATTCGTTATATAGTTCAGTTGCTTATAATCGAACTCTTTCTAGCATGGTTCTTCCTAAACTCTAACGCGGGTTTGGGGATAGTTAAAGGATTTGACGATTTATTTGTCCATCTATTGTCTTATGCAGCAAAAGGCACCAATTTTGTTTTTGGTGGCATGATACAAGCGAATTTGGCCTTTTTCTTCCTGAATGTGTTGTGTCCTATTATCTTTATCTCCGCCTTAATTGGTATTTTGCAACACATTAAAGTGCTGCCAATTATCATTCGTGTAATAGGTACAGTACTATCTAAAATCAACGGCATGGGTAAGCTGGAATCATTTAATGCGGTTAGTTCATTGATTCTGGGGCAATCAGAGAACTTCATTGCTTATAAAAATGTGCTGAGCAAAATGTCTGAACGTCGGATGTATACGATGGCGGCAACGGCAATGTCTACGGTATCTATGGCTATTGTCGGTGCTTACATGACGATGCTGGATGCAAAATATGTAGTTGCAGCCCTGATCCTCAATATGTTCAGCACTTTTATCATATTATCTCTCATCAATCCTTACTCTGTTGAGAATGAAGAAGATATCCATATGAGCAACCTCCACGAGGGGCAAAGTTTCTTTGAAATGTTGGGCGAATATATTCTGGCGGGTTTCAAAGTTGCTTTGATTGTCACAGCGATGTTGATCGGTTTTATTGCCTTGATTGAGGGAGTTAACTCAATTTTTCATCTGATATTTGGTATTACTTTCCAAGAGTGTATGGGATATGTGTTTTATCCATTTGCATGGATCATTGGTATTCCAAGTGATGAGGCACTGAAAGTAGGTAGTATCATGGCAACCAAGATGGTTTCCAACGAATTTGTAGCGATGCAGAGCATGCAAGAAGTGGCAGCTCAACTGAGTGAGCGTTCGAAAGGAATTCTGTCGGTATTTTTAGTCTCTTTTGCTAACTTTGCATCCATTGGGATTGTTGCTGGTGCTATTAAAGGATTGGATGAAAAACAGGGTAATACTGTCGCGCGTTTTGGCATGAAATTGCTGTTTGGCTCAACGCTAGTGAGTTTCCTGTCCGCAGCCATTACCGGACTGATTTTGAGCGTCTAAATCTATTTTATTGGATTTGATAAAAAACAATCGAAAGTGGCGTCTTGGTAGATGCCACTTTTTTTATATTTGCTGTAAATTTTCTAATAGCACGAGTATCTTGCGAGATTAATTGAAGTTATTGGGCGTTTTCCAATCAAATAGATGGAGAAATGCTATCTATAACGGAGAACCATATCTATACGGAGGGTTATGATGAGTTATTTTGACAGGAAAATTGCGATTGTTACAGGTGCGACAACGGGAGTTGGAGAGGGTATTGCAGAAGAATTATTCCATCGTGGAGCGACGGTGATTATTACTGGGCGTCAGTTTTCCCGCGCCAAACAGACAGCAAGACGGATAGATCCCACAGGACAATGTGTAATTCCGATGGAAGCAGATGTCAGGGATCATCTTTCAGTCAAAGCATTGATTGACAACACAATAGGGCAATTTGGTGGATTACATATGTTGGTCAATAATGCGGGCATTACTGGGCCACATGGTATCAATATTTGTGATTATTCCATTGATGATTGGAATGATGTGATTAATACCGATCTCAGCGGAACATTTTTCGGCTTGAAATATGGTATTCCCGCTATAATTCAAAGCGGAGGAGGGGCTATTGTCAACCTTTCGTCCTCTAACGGTATTGTAGGCATTCCTGGTATTGCACCTTATACAACGGCTAAACACGGTGTGCTTGGTTTAACGCGTTCGGTTGCCTTGGAGTTTGCAGATAAGGGGGTTCGTATCAATGCCGTTGGACCAGGTTATGTTGATACTCCGTACATGCAAGCCCTACCTACAGAAATCAGGGAATGGATGGCAAATAGTCATCCAATGAAACGTATGGCAAGTAGAGAAGAAGTTGCAAAAACTGTAGCATTTTTACTGTCTGATGAAAGCTCATTTACGACTGGCGCTTTTTACGCGATTGATGGTGGTTATACAGCGCAATAGTGTAAATACAATAAGTGATGACAGGGGTAGTCTCTTATAGCCAATTTTTTTAATAATCGACCTTATCCCTTAATTGGATAACGAATACAGCGATATAAGAAAAATCCCTGAAAACTGGCGTTTTCAGGGATTAGGAATTTTGGTGGAGCTAAGCGGGATCGAACCGCTGACCTCTTGCATGCCATGCAAGCGCTCTCCCAGCTGAGCTATAGCCCCACAAATGTAGTTCAGGTTTTGAATACCAAATACTGATTACTCTGATGAGTCAGTAAGATAAGTATTTGGTGGAGCTAAGCGGGATCGAACCGCTGACCTCTTGCATGCCATGCAAGCGCTCTCCCAGCTGAGCTATAGCCCCAAATCAAAATCCTGTAGAACGGGGCGAATCATATGAAAACCGGAGAATTCTGTCAATGAATTCATTAATATTCTCTGTGTAAGCGCTGAAAAAGCCACCAATAACTAGTTTGGAGGGCAACAAATCAAGGCACTGCAATAAATTGAGTGCCTTGATTATTTACGCTACATTATGACGTAACATCGGTAAATGATGATTTATTGCGCTTCACGCTGAGCAATATAAGCCAGAGCCTTATCAATACGAGCTAATGAACGAGCTTGGTTAATAGCATGGATTGTTACATCAACACTCGGAGACTGGCCAGCACCTGTTACAGCAACACGTAGTGGCATTCCTATTTTACCCATACCAACTTCCAGTTCGTCTGCCGTAGCCTGAATAGCATGATGGATATTTTCAGGTGTCCATTCAGTAATAGCTGCCAGTTTCGCACGGGCAACTTCTAATGGCTGACGAGCAACTGGGCGCAGATGTTTTTTCGCAGCATCAGCATCAAACTCGGCAAATTCTTCATAGAAATAACGGCAAGATTCAGCCATTTCTTTCAGGGTTTTACTGCGCTCACCCAATAGTTTGATCAACTCAACCAGTTCTGGACCCGTGTGAGTATCAATACCTTGCTGTTCAATATGCCATGCTAAATGTACAGCAACTTTTTCTGCTGGCAGGGTCTTGATGTAGTGATGGTTCAACCATTGAAGCTTTTCCGTATTGAACGCACTGGCAGATTTGCTGATGGCATCAAGGCTAAACAGTTCAGTCATTTCTTCAACGCTGAAAATCTCCTGATCGCCATGTGACCAGCCCAGACGAACCAGATAGTTCAACAGCGCTTCTGGCAGATAACCATCATCACGGTATTGCATTACACTGACTGCACCGTGGCGCTTGGACAGTTTTTTACCATCGTCGCCGAGGATCATAGAAACATGGGCATATTCTGGGACTGGGGCGCCGAGCGCTTTCAGGATATTGATCTGACGTGGGGTATTGTTGATATGGTCTTCACCACGAATAACATGGGTGATTTCCATATCCCAATCATCAATTACCACACAGAAGTTATAAGTTGGTGAACCGTCGGTACGGCGAATGATCAAATCGTCCAGCTCTTGGTTACTGAATTCAATCGAGCCACGGATGCTGTCATTAAAAATGACAGAACCTTCTTGTGGATTACGGAAACGTACAACATGTGGCTCATCGTGACTATGCTGGCACTCGCTATCGCGGCATTTTCCGTCATAACGTGGTTTTTCACCATTAGCCATTTGAGTTTCACGCAATTGTTCCAAACGCTCTTTGGAACAATAGCAGCGGTAAGCAGTGCCTTGCTCCAACATTTCATCAATAACTTGGTTGTAACGGTCGAAACGTTTGGTCTGATAGTAAGGGCCTTCATCCCAATTCAGATTTAACCAGTTCATCCCGTCCATAATTGCGTCGATGGCTTCTTGGGTAGAACGTTCCAGATCGGTATCTTCGATGCGAAGAACAAATTCACCTTGATTGTGGCGACTGTATAACCAGGAATAAAGAGCAGTACGCGCACCACCAACATGCAGATAGCCAGTAGGACTTGGTGCAAAACGGGTTTTAATTTTACTCATCAGGAATTGCCTTAATTACGTTTCTCTTTATTAGAGAGCGTGTTGAATGATTGATGTAACAATTGAAGTAACAACAGTGGGAGTTATTTTATCACTGCACTTCAATTCCTCAATGGCGTTAACGGTAGGTTATTGAGAAAAGCTAAAATAAGCCGCCCGAATGATACCCTAGTGTGATTATAATTGTTTCATTCTGTTTAATTTTACGACGAACGATTGTTTTAGTGATAAAAAGCGTTGACTCACTTCGAACTATCCCTATAATGCGACTCCATCACGACGGGGCGATTAGCTCAGTTGGTAGAGCATCTCCCTTACAAGGAGGGGGTCATCAGTTCGAATCTGGTATCGCCCACCATATCTCTCGTAGTGATAAAAATGATTTTATGATTGGGCGATTAGCTCAGTTGGTAGAGCATCTCCCTTACAAGGAGGGGGTCATCAGTTCGAATCTGGTATCGCCCACCAATCATAAATCAGTGGTATTGATGTCGTTAATAGTCATCGTGAAGTGGGCGATTAGCTCAGTTGGTAGAGCATCTCCCTTACAAGGAGGGGGTCATCAGTTCGAATCTGGTATCGCCCACCACTTCATTGGGTTGTTTCGTATCTAGTATCACACTGATATTTAGAATGGGTCGTTAGCTCAGTCGGTAGAGCAGTTGACTTTTAATCAATTGGTCGCAGGTTCGAATCCTGCACGACCCACCATTCAAATATCAAAATCAAAATTATCTAATTGGGTCGTTAGCTCAGTCGGTAGAGCAGTTGACTTTTAATCAATTGGTCGCAGGTTCGAATCCTGCACGACCCACCATTTAGATATAAAAATCAGAATTACCTAATTGGGTCGTTAGCTCAGTCGGTAGAGCAGTTGACTTTTAATCAATTGGTCGCAGGTTCGAATCCTGCACGACCCACCATTTAGGCATCAAGATATGAAGTGGGCGATTAGCTCAGTTGGTAGAGCATCTCCCTTACAAGGAGGGGGTCATCAGTTCGAATCTGGTATCGCCCACCACTTCATCCCAGCATTTCTTATCAGACACTCGCTTACCTTAGAGCTATATCAGCCGTCTCAATTCACAGATAGTACGCTGGATAAAAATAGACATTAGGGGCATATTCTTGGGTGACTTTTTTTCTTCAATCAGGCCATGATATTAAAAATACGAACGAATAAGGGAAATCAGCCATGATTTACCTGCTACCCGTAAATAAGGCAGGGCCTGTTTTACGACAATTGTTTTTTCTTTTCCAGAGACAATAAATACTAAATTAAGATTTTCATCACCCACTTAATATGGCTTAAATTATTTGATACAAGGAAAAAATTCAGGAGATAATTTATTCTCATTAGGTGAAAATATACGCAATACTTTTAATGCCTGATGGTAACCATTAACTTGTTCCTGATTCACTGGATAGTTAATTAACTTTGTATGCCAATGTTTATTTGTAACAACAGCATAGCGTTTTTTAGCTCCTAATAGCCATAAGAATAGATTATTTAGCTTCATAGGTGTAGGTTTGGTTGATATAGCAATATCAAATTTTTTTCGACGAAATGCTAATGCAGTTTTAATAATAGCCGGGTATTTATTTCCTTTAGGGATGATGCAGATATTGATTTCAGGACACAAATAATAAGCCAGTTCAGCATTGCCAGAATCTATAAATAGACTGATCTCTGAGTTGGGATATCTTTTCTGTAAAAACTTTATTAATGGTTGAGTGCAAATGAGATCACCAAACCCATTTCTACGTAGTATGGCTATTTTCATATGGTATTATCAGAATTAAAAATTCTATCGTTTAAGATTAATTTAATTATAGTCTATTTTTTAATGCTACTGAGAAAACCTCCCGCATATAGTCGAAACTACGTTGTTGCTAACCAGTATAGTGAACACATAATTATGAATCTTTGATGGATTTGTACCCGAAAAGATGAATTGCTGGTAAGTATTTCTACTTATTTTTAGTAATGTGATCTTGGTCACTTTATATTTTTTGTAAATAGTATCTCTGAGTTTATTTCTGCATTTTTCGTTTGTTAATTCCTTTAATTCCTTTAATTCTAGTTCCTGACTGTCTTTAAGTAGAAGAACGAATAAGCTGAATGAAAGGTCATGCTTTCGATTTAAATGAAAATGAAATATTTTCGTGGTGGTTTTGCTCTAAAATAAACTTTAATAGGGATCACATTTTCGATTGATCTACTCTGCTGTAATTGTTTTCTGGAGTGAATAGTTTTGACTTTGAAGCTTGGATTACCGTCGGGTACTGATTGTCTTTGGTGTCGACATCATTGTGGTTGATGAATAAGAAATATCTATTTTAATTAAAAATGTAATGTTTTTAACCATATCTAAATAGACTGGAGATACTATGCAACCACTATTACAGTTGATCCGTCGCCATAAATCAGGCGAGAACGTTGGAGTTTACTCTGTTTGCTCGGCACATCCTTGGGTGTTGGAAAGTGCAATTCGTTTCGCCAAAGAGAGAAATTCTTCGGTACTTATTGAGGCAACTTCTAATCAGGTTAATCAGTTCGGCGGATATACAGGAATGCAACCGGCTGATTTCCGCGAAATGGTTTGGAAAATTGCTGATAAAATAGGATTTCCCCGCGAAAGAGTTTGGCTCGGTGGTGATCACCTGGGGCCTAATGCATGGCAGAACCGTAGTACACAAGAGGCTATGCGGCTCTCTGAAATACTGATTTACGATTATGTTGCGGCAGGTTTCAGGAAAATTCATCTCGATTGTTCGATGTCCTGTGCTGATGATCCGGTGCCGCTTAATGATGAAATCGTAGCATCTCGCGCCGCGAGGTTGTGTCAGGTTGCTGAGCACAGTTGGAAAGAGCACGGTGGTGAACTCCCTGTTTATGTGATTGGTACTGAAGTTCCTGTACCGGGAGGTGCCAGAGAGTCAATGGAAGAGATGCAGATCACTTCACCTCAGGCAGCAGAAACGACGTTGAAAGTTCATCAACACGCGTGGCAAGAGCATGGTTTAGCGGATGTTTGGTCGCGGGTTATTGGCCTGGTGGTTCAACCTGGCGTCGAGTTTGATCATCATAATGTTAAACATTACAACTCAGCGAAAGCACAAGCACTAAGCCAGTTTATCGAAACTGTCCCCTATCTGGTCTATGAGGCTCATTCTACAGATTACCAGACTCTGCGTGTTTACCGTGAATTGGTGCGTGATCATTTTGCCATCCTAAAGGTAGGGCCTGCGCTGACGTTTGCCCTGCGTGAGGGGCTGTTTGCTCTCGATAAGCTAGACCGTGAATGGAATGGTGAGCTGAACGCAGCTCACCTGCACAGTACGCTGGAACAAATCATGCATGAACAGCCTCAGCACTGGAGTCCTTATTACAAAGGCAGTGCGCATCAGCAATATATCGACCGCCAATATAGTCTTAGTGACCGTATCCGTTACTACTGGGCAGAGCCAGAGGCAGAAGCGGCAGTTAATAATTTGTTGAATAACCTGCGTAATAATCCAATACCTTTGTCGATGCTGAGTCAGTACCTACCTGAGCAGGCCGAAGCTGTAAAAGAAGGGCGGCTGGAACATGATCCGAAAGTGTGGGTGATGGATAAAGTGAGAACCGTTTTGCGTCAGTATGCACTAGCGTGCGAAGAACAGAGTGAAGGAGCTGGGGCATGAGGACGATCCTGTCATATTCACAATCATGGTTGGAGAAGCACAATGCACTGTTTACCGCAGAGGAGATTGTCCATCAACCCCGCTTATGGCGTGAACTTTATCGTGAACTAGAGTCCAATGCGGCACAGTGGCAGCCTTTTTTGTCTTCATTGTTAGTTAAGCCTGATTTACAGATTATCCTCTGTGGTGCCGGTTCTTCCGCTTTTATCGGTAAAGCGATGGCTCCGTGGTTACGTGAACATTGTGGATTGAATGTCTATGCCTATGCGTCAACGGATATTGTGCCGACACCGTGGCAATATCTTGAAAAGCAGCGTCCGACCTTACTGGTCTCCTATGCACGCTCCGGTAACAGCCCTGAAAGTGTCGGTGCAATTGAGCTGGTGAATCAGTTGGCAGATGATGTTTATCACTTGATACTTACCTGTAATCCTGATGGTTCACTTACCCATTATGTAAAGGTCAAGCGCGCAGAGGGCAAGAACAATGCCTGTTCGCTGATTATGCCCAAGGGTTCTCATGATCGTAGCTTTGCAATGACATCCAGCTTCAGTTGCATGATGTTGGCAACATTGCTACTGCTTGGAAAACCAGATTTTGCACGGGCAGGTCAGTTAGTCGAAGAGATGGCCACTCTCTGTGAAAAGTGTTTTTCAGAATGGTTGCCGCTGGTTCAGAAAGTGTCGCAGTCCGGTTTCAGCAGAATGGTAGCATTGGGTTCCGGCTGTTTTACCGGTATCGCGGAAGAAGGTGCCCTGAAGATGCTCGAACTGACAGCCGGTGAAGTGGCAACCCGTTTTGACTCTACACTCGGCGTACGTCACGGGCCTAAATTCATGATTGATGAAAATACCTTAGTTGTCGTTATGCTGTCGGCGGAAGCGTATTGTCGCCGTTATGATATCGATCTACTCAATGAACTAAAACATGATGAACTGGCAAAACAGATTATTCCGCTTAGCAGTCTGCCACTGCCGGGAGCTGTTGAACTGAATAGCGGGCTTTCTGATATTTGGTTGATGTTTCCATATCTTATCTTCTTCCAGTTGTTGGCATTCAATACCTCGTTGTCACATAGCTTATCACCCGATAATCCTTGCCCGACAGGGGAAGTAAACCGGGTTGTAAAAGGTGTCCAATTATACCCTTGCCAACATACAAAATAATAATAGGAGTGAGTATGTCTGCCCCAAACATATTGATGACCCGAATCGATAATCGTCTGATTCATGGTCAGGTTGGCGTGACTTGGACAAATTCACTGGATGTGAATTTGGTTGTGGTGGCAAATGATGAAGCCGCCGCCGACCCTGTTGCGCAATCTTTAATGGATATGGTGGTCTCTGACGGTGTGCAAACCCGCTATTTCACATTGCAGAAAACAATCAATGTAATCCACAAGGCGGCGGATAGACAGAAAATTTTTATTGTCTGCAAAACGCCTCAGGATGTACTTACTCTGGTTAAAGGGGGTGTTCCTATCAAATTTGTCAATGTCGGAAATATGCATTTCTCGGAAGGAAAAAAACAGATCCACAAAACGGTCTCTGTTGATGATGCTGACGTCAATGCATTCCGTGAGTTGGATAAATTGGGAGTCACTTGTGAAATCCGTCGGGTGCCGGATGAAGCAGGTGAATCTGTCTCTAAGCTGATTAGCTGAGGAGATCAGTATGTTTACTGACGCACTGTTTATAGCCTTACTGGCAGGGATCGCCGGTGTTGATCTGTTCAACGGATTGACTCACATTCACCGTCCCGTGGTGATTGGCCCTTTGGTCGGGCTGATTTTAGGGGATGTACAGACCGGTCTGCTGGTTGGCGGAACGCTGGAACTGGTCTGGATGGGAATGGTGCCGCTGGCCGGAGCGCAGCCGCCTAATGTGGTTATTGGCGGAGTAATTGGGACAACATTTGCGATCATGACCCATGCCGATCCGAAAGTGGCGATAGGAATAGCTGTGCCGTTTTCGATAGCCGTACAGGGTTGTATCACACTGTTGTTTACTATCTATTCACCGATGATGCATAAGTGCGATGAAATGGTGAAAAAACTGAACTGGCGTGGTGTCGAATGGGTCAATTACTTCGGTATGCTCATTCTGTTCTTTTTCTACTTTATTGTTGCTTTCCTGCCGATCTATTTCGGTGCAGATGCGGCGAGCACAATGGTTCGGAAAGCACCACAATGGTTGCTTGATGGCCTTGCGGTAGCAGGGGGAATGATGCCTGCTATCGGTTTCTCATTACTGATGAAGTTCATGATGAAAAAAACCTATGTGGCCTACTTCATTCTAGGTTTTATTTCTGTGACTTTCCTGAATATGCCGATTATTGCAGTAGCACTCGGCGCATTCGCAATCGCACTGATTGATTTCTTTAATCGTACCCGTAACGACAGCAATGACAATCAGGATGTTGGTTCTCAGACTACCGCACAGGAGATGAACGATGGCATTTAATGACTCAGATGAAGCGCTGGCGGCAAAAGCGGAACAGAGGATGGCTCAGGCCATAGCAACCAGTCAGGTTGATCGGGACGACTATATTGATAGTGAGCATAGTCCCGAACTGACAAACCGCGATATTAACGTAATGGCACTGCGCTCACTATTATTACAGGCATCGTTTAACTATGAACGTATGCAGGCGGGGGGCTGGTTATATACCCTGATACCAGCACTGCGTAAGATCCATAAAAATCCACAAGACTTATCCAACTCCATGAAAATGCATATGGAGTTTATCAATGTCCATCCCTTTGACGTCACTTTTCTGTCTGGGCTTGTACTAGCGATGGAAAGGAGTAAAGAGAAGGTGTCTACCATCCGTGCCGTGAAAGTTGCATTGATGGGGCCTTTAGGCGGGATTGGTGATGCTTTATTTTGGTTAACACTACTACCTATTTGTGCCGGTATTGGTGCTTCTCTGGCACTTCAGGGCAGTTTATTCGGGCCAATTATTTTTCTGCTGATGTTTAACATTGCGCACTTTGTCCTGCGTTTCGGACTGGCACATTACGGTTATCGGGCAGGAATCAAAGCGATTGCCATGCTGAAAGCGCACACCAAGAACATCTCCCATGCGGCTTCAATTGTCGGTATGACAGTAATAGGTGCGCTGGTGGCTTCCTACGTTCATCTTTCCACACCGTTAGTCTTGAAGGCCGGCGAAGCGAAGCTCGCTCTACAGACGGATGTACTGGATAAAGTGATGCCTAATCTGTTGCCTCTGGCTTTTACTCTACTGGTTTACTGGCTGATGAAGAAGGGAGCATCACCTGTGAAATTGATTGGCATCACAGTGGTGTTTGGGGTTGTCGGTAAGTTAGTTGGTTTTCTATAAGGAGTGCAGATGCTAGGTGTAGTGATAACCGGACATGGCGGTTTCGCCAGTGGTCTGTTGCAGGCGGTAGAACAGGTTATCGGCTCGCAAGAGCAGTGTGTAGCAGTGGATTTTCCAGAAGGAATGTGTACTGAGGCACTGAAAAAAGCACTGGAGGCTGCGTGCTACCAATGTGATCAGGGTGAAGGGCTGGTTTTTCTCACTGACTTGCTCGGCGGTTCTCCGTTCAGACAGGCTGCGCAGATGGCATTAAATCATCCTGCATATCAGGTTATTACTGGTACTAATATGCAGATGGTTGCGGAAATGATGCTTGAGCGTGACGGTATGACAGTCACTGAGTTTCGCGACATGGCACTGGAATGCGGACATCGTGGGCTGACCAGCCTGTGGCATGAACAGCAGCGTGAAAGACAGGCATCACAGGGTATTGATGGTATCTGAGGAGATAACATGTATCTGATTTCTAACCGAGAAATGCTGAAAAAAGCGCAGCGTGGTGGATACGCTGTGCCTGCCTTTAATGTCCATAACCTTGAAACAGTGCAGGTGGTGGTAGAGACCGCAGCCGCACTGTCATCACCGGTGATATTGGCGGGAACACCCGGCACCTTTATCTACGCAGGGTTGGAATATATGGTATCTATCTGTCGTGAAGCGGCGCATATTAACCATTTACCGGTAGTACTGCATCTGGATCACCATGAAGAGTATGATGATATCTGTCATAAGGTGCAGTCCGGTATCCGTTCTGTGATGATTGATGGTTCACATCTCTCTTTTGAGCAGAATATCGAGGCGGTATCCCGTGTAGTTCGGTTTTGTCAAAACTACGATGTCAGTGTTGAGGCAGAATTAGGCAGGCTTGGTGGTCAGGAAGATGACTTAGCCGTCGATAGCAAAGATAGTTTCTATACTGATCCTATGGCTGCGAAAGAGTATGTTTCCCGTACCGGTATTGATTCACTGGCGGTCGCGATAGGTTCAGCGCATGGCCTATATCACGGGGAGCCGCACCTCGATTTTGATCGTCTGGCCGCTATCAGGCAGCAGGTTGATATTCCACTGGTGCTGCATGGTGCATCGGGTATCCCTGAAGAGCAGGTCCGGCGTGCAATTAATTTCGGAATCTGCAAGGTAAATGTGGCGACAGATCTGAAAATTGCTTTTGCTGACGCAGTTAAAGCGTATTTTACTGAACACCCGGATGCAAATGATCCGCGCAAATATATCACACCGGGTAAGGAGGCAATGCGCAAGGTGGTCGAAACTAAAATTCACATTTGTGGTAGCGCAGGAATGATGTAATCACAAATTAGGGTAGTCGCCCTTTATACTTTGATGACGATTTTTGTAGTGGGTCTCAGGGGCGACCTTTATAGAGAGCACAATGACTGGCTCTTCTATATCTGTGGTTTGCCTAATAATAGTGTTGACTTGAGCTTAAGGGGTTACCAATTTAGGAGGCTCCTCACTTTGATCTGCTATTCAACTTTGGACAACTCATTAAGATATGCGCAAAAAATAATCACGAAAAAACAATCGGCTAAATCTTTTTGTCCAGTACTTTTATTGGACAGCTTAGATTCAAACCCTCCTGTGTGGTGCAGATTTTAGATGCGGGATTGTCTCGTATGTTGAAGGGCAGATTTCTGCCCTATGTAGTGATAGTAGCTTTGTCGTTAGATGATAACTATTTTATCTCTGATATCCTATCGATATAGTCAGCGAACCACAGCATCATTTCACGACGTTGGTCTAAATATTATGCATGGTTATACACATCTCTGGTTTTATTACCAATAATATGGGCTAATTGTTTCTCAATCACATCATGATTAAATTTATGCTCATTCAATATGATACTGAATTGATGTCGGAACCCATGACTACTAGCTAAACCGTCATATCCTATTCTCCTAATAACTAACAGGACAGCATTTTCGCTGATAGGTTTTTTCCGGTCATTTCTACCCGGGAATACAAAATCGGAAATATTGGAGGTTATAGGGTGTAGATTTTGGAGCAATTTAACAACCTGATTGAACATAGGAACTATATGTAGCCACCGCTCCTTCATTACTGATGGATTGATAGTAAATAGTCGATTATCAAAATCAATGTTCTTCCATAACATGCTGCGAATTTTAATAGTTCGTAGGGCAGTATATTGTAGAATCTCTACGAACGGTTATTTTTTGTTAATGCTGATAATTGAGGGGTTTTGCGAACTATTAGGAATTGAGGCGAACTGTAGAATGGCGTCCCCTGCAGGAATCGAACCTGCAACTAGCCCTTAGGAGGGGCTTGTTATATCCATTTAACTAAGGAGACAATGAAACGTAGTATACCTGTTTTTCTTGTCAGAGATAAGGCATAGCGAACTGTTTGCCTATATAATCACCACTCTTTTTGATTACCACTAATGAAAGATTGGCAGTATATTTTACATATTGGGTGCAATAGCTGGTATACAGCGCGATAATTAATATCTAAAAATAATTATATGGAGAACAATATGAAGTATCGTCTGAGCGGGGTTGCTCTTACAGCAATCTTACTTGTGGGATGTGCCAGTTCATCGAATACGATGGAACAGGGGCGTTCTGATCCGCTGGAAGGGTTTAACCGCACTATGTTCAACTTTAATTATAATGTTCTCGACCCGTATATACTGCGCCCGGTTGCTGTAGCTTGGCGTAATTATGTGCCGATGCCAGCGCGAAATGGCATTGGCAATTTTATGAGTAATCTTGAAGAACCAGCCAGCATGGTAAACAGTTTTTTGCGTGGTGATGTTCATGAAGGTGCGAAACACTTTAATCGTTTCTTTTTGAATACTTTGTTGGGAATGGGGGGGCTTATTGATGTTGCTTCCATGGCGAATCCCAAACTGGCAAAAGAAGATCCAATGCGTTTTGGTAGCACATTAGGGCACTATAACGTGGGGTATGGCCCATATGTTGTTCTGCCTGGTTACGGTAGTTTTACATTGCGTGATGAAGGCGGTAACTTTGCGGATATGACTTATCCCATTCTGAGTTATCTCACTGGTTGGATGTCAGTAGGCAAGTGGGTGTTCGAAGGTATAGAAACCCGCGCTCGCTTGCTGAACTCTGATGGCCTGCTAAAAAACTCTTCAGATCCTTATTTGATGATGCGTGACGCTTACTTCCAACGTCACGATTTTATGGCCAATGGCGGCAAGTTGGAGCCGGAAAAAAATCCTAATGCGGCAAGTATTCAAGATGAATTGGATTCTATAGATTAAGTAGGTATCTATAATTAAAAAAGGATAGCGGGTACTATCCTTTTTTTAATTATACTATTCGGTTAGAACACGTATTAGAACGAGTAGTTAAAGTTTATACCATACAACCATGCAGTTCCTTTGGAATCAAACTCATATGGTGTATTGAAAGGAGCAGGTGCATTCTCTTGCAGTTTCTCGCTAACGTGTACTTTCTTACCGCGCATATAGGAAACACCGACATCCACGGAAGCATCTTTATTGAATGCATAAGTGGTTCCTAAGCTAAACCAAAAACGATCTTGATCCGGAATGGAAATAGAACGATTTTTGGCTGGTACAGGGCTTTCATCAAAGGCGATACCGGTACGGAATGTCCAGTTATCATCATAATAGTAAGTTGTACCTAGCGAGATACGGTAAGCATCGCGGAAACCTTCGTGCTTGTGGAATAAGGTAGCGCCGGAATCTTTGCTTTTACCACGTAATTCTTTAAATTCGCTCCAGCCTGTATACAAGAAGCTATAGTGAATTGCCCATTGTGGTGCAACACGGTTATAGCCTGAAAGTTCCCACATATCAGGTAAGTTCAGATCCAGAGTACCTTTAATGGTGTTACCAGCGAGGCCACCAGGGAGCAGCGCTGGCATTCCATTGCTGTAATCCCCCTTTTTGAACTTAACTTTAACTTTGGAGCGATACGTCAGGCTATAACGGTTGTTTTCATCGTACTGATATAGAAATCCTACATTCCAGCCATAGCCCCAATCTTTACCTTCCAATTTGGCAGCTTCAGTAGTTGCTTGGGTATTAAGTCCTGTCTTTCTGGCTGTTGCAGGGCCAGTTTCACCCATATGACGAGTGATTTTGGCATCGGCATAAACAGCATTGACACCTAAGCCAAAGCTGAATTGATCATTAAATTTGTAAGCACTACTTAGGTTAAAGTTCAACGTCTTGAGTGATGTTTTCCCACCAACTAGGCCAGCAGGATAATTATTACTGAATTCTGTGGATAAGCCAAAGTTGCTCACAGCTGATGCGCCAATATACCACTGATCATTGATTGGAGTGATAAAATGCAGGTTTGGGATCCATGCATGTGGTGCGATGTTTTTAGCATCTGTGCTCTGACCAGTCACAGGTGATTTCCCGGTAATATCAACATCTGGGTTGACATACACTAAACCACCAGAAAACGATGGGCGATCAAATAAGGTCATGGCCGCAGGGTTACGACTTCCTACGGAAGCGTTATCTGCAACGGCACCTGCCCCAGAAAATGCACGGCCTAGTCCTGATGACGAATATTCATTCAATTGAAAACCAGCAGCACTAGCGTTGGATGAGAGGATTGCAACCGCCACTGCTAATACTGAACGTGTAAATAGGTTTTTCTGGTCCATAACCAAAACCTCACTGTCTAATTATTATTAACATGCCACTCAAGTAGCTGAGAGCGCGGGATTGTAGAGTCGATTTGTCGCAATGACAACAATGACAAATCAGACCAGTGAACGAAGTATAGGCTTGATAGTAGAATGTGTTGCAAGAATGTTTTCTAAATATAACTAAAATGATTCTTAAATTGGGACTTGCTTAACAAAAAGTAGACGGCTTCCGTTAATGAAGTGTAAATGGATTTTTATTGGCGTGGTCAGATCAATAAATCATGAGATAAATGGCTTCAAACAGCGTAAATGCTGGTTATCGGTCTTTAAGAGAACGTAGAATTATCAGCAAGTTTTTTTAGCTGGAGAGAAATTAAATGTCTGATGTTATTAACCGTTGTAGTGCCGAAGAAACGGCTGCTTGCTGTTGTGTTGATGTGGGAACAGTTATTGATAATGAAGATTGCACCGCTTCTTACCAGTGTATTTTTGCGAGTGCACAAGAAGCAGAAGTTATACTTAATATTTTGATCAAAAAGGCAAAATCAGTGGAATCTGATCCATGTGTTATACGCCATAGTATCGAAGCGGTTGATGGTGGAATGCAATTATCTGTGGATTTTACCTTTAGTTGTCAAGCAGAAGCCCTCATTTTTCAATTAGGCTTGCGTTAATTCACGCTGAACAACGGTTTTCTCATTGTTTTGCTATACCAAACAGTGAGAAAATTGCTTGTAACAGATTGTAAATCATTGTCTTTTCTTTGTACTCCTGTCGCTTATTCTTCATTTAAGCTGTATAAATTATAAATAGTTTAAAGTTGAGTTTGTTCTCATTTTTAGTTTATACCTATTTGCTATTTTCCAACATTACGTTAACAATGCATCATCAGGTCTGACCTCTTATGGGGTGAGTAAATGTTTTTAATCAATCAATTGATTTAGTTAAAATAATTAGGAGTTGCTATGGGTCGTTCTTCAACAAAAGTAATACCGCAGAGGGAACGTGTAGCTATTGTCAGCGGGTTACGCATTCCTTTTGCGAAACAGGCCACTTTCTACCACGGTATTCCGGCTGTTGACTTGGGAAAGGCTGTTGTAAGCGAGCTGGTCATTAGGAGCGGTTTGTCGCCTGAGAAGATCGACCAATTGGTTTTTGGACAGGTGGTTCAAATGCCGGAAGCTCCAAATATTGCAAGGGAAATTGTTTTGGGGGCAGGCTTAAGTGTGAATACTGATGCTTATAGTGTTTCCCGTGCCTGTGCAACGAGTTTTCAGGCAATTGCAAATGTGGCTGAAAGTATTATGGCAGGAGTAGTCAATATAGGGATCGCTGGAGGTGCGGATTCCTCATCTGTTTTGCCCATCGGAGTGACTAAGTCATTGGCGCGCACGTTAGTTGACATGAACAAAGCCAAAAGTCTCACCCAACGATTAAAATTACTCAGTCGATTGAAATTACGTGATTTATTGCCTGTGTCTCCTGCTGTTTCTGAGTATTCCACGGGATTGAGAATGGGAGATACCGCTGAGCAGATGGCAAAAACTTATCATATCAGTCGCGAAGATCAGGATGCATTTGCGCACCGCTCTCATGTATTGGCCGCCAAAGCCTGGGAGCAAGGGCTTTTGCAAGAAGAAATTATATCGGCATATTTCCCGCCATACAGTAAGACCTTGGCAGAAGATAACAATATCAGAAAAAACTCAACCTTAGCTTCTTATGCTAAATTGCGTCCGGCCTTTGATCGTAAACATGGCACAGTGACAGCGGCAAACAGTACACCACTGACGGATGGTGCAGCAGCAGTGATGTTAATGCGTGAATCTGTTGCCAAAGAGCTTGGTATAGTTCCATTAGGGTATTTACGTAGTTATGCATTTTCTGCCATTGATGTTTGGCAGGACATGTTACTGGGGCCGTCCTATGCAACCCCGTTGGCACTGGATCGTGCTGGTATCACTCTGAATGAACTGACGCTTATCGACATGCATGAAGCATTTGCTGCCCAAACACTAACGAATTTAAAAATGTTTGCCAGTGAAAAATTTGCCCGCGAAAAATTGGGGCGTACTCAGGCAATTGGTGAAGTGGATATGGATAAATTCAATGTATTAGGTGGGTCAATTGCTTATGGGCATCCATTTGCGGCGACAGGAGCCAGAATGGTTACCCAGACGTTGAATGAATTGCGTCGCCGCGGTGGTGGATTTGGGTTAACGACAGCTTGTGCCGCTGGTGGTTTGGGTGCAGCAATGGTATTGGAGGTAGAATAATGGTTCAGGCTGAAAAAGAAACGGTTATGTCAGCAGCAATGCAACCGGATCAATCGGTATTCAGTTTTTCTGTCAGGGACGACAAGGTGGGAATTATCACCATTGATGTACCAGGAGAGAAAGTTAACACACTGAAAGCTGAATTTGTTGAACAGTTCCTGATTATGTTTGAAAAAGCGCAACAAGTTTCAGGCTTGAAAGGGCTGGTTATTGTATCCGGCAAGCCAGATACCTTCATTGCAGGTGCTGATATTAGCATGATAGCGAATTGCCAAACTCAGGAAGAAGCGACAAAATTGGCTGAAAAAGGTCAAAAGCTCTTTGCGCAGATTGCCAATTACCCTTTGCCTGTTGTGGCAGCGATTCATGGCGCGTGCTTAGGTGGTGGGCTGGAGTTGGCATTGGCTTGTCATGCGCGTATCTGTTCTTTGGATGAAAAAACACGTCTTGGTTTACCGGAAGTTCAGCTAGGGTTATTACCAGGTTCAGGTGGAACGCAGAGATTGCCTCGTTTGATTGGTGTCAGTACTGCTTTAGACATCATATTGACAGGCCGTCAGCTCAAGGCAAAACAGGCGCAACGGTTGGGTGTTGTAGATGAGGCGGTTCCTTTAGATATCTTGCTAGATGTTGCTGTACAATATGTTAAAAAAGGTATTGTGAAGCGTAAGCCATTGGCATGGCCGCAGCGTATACTGGCAAGTGCATTAGGCCGGCCGTTGTTATTCCAAATGGTTCATAAAAAAACGCGAGAAAAAACTCGTGGCCACTATCCCGCACCAGAGAAAATCATCAATGTGATTTGTGCCGGCCTGGAAAAAGGCTCAGAGAAAGGTTTTCAGCTTGAAGCCAAAGCATTTGGTGAGTTAGCGATGACGCAGGAATCAGAAGCATTGCGGAACCTGTTTTTTGCTTCTACAACGTTGAAGAATGAAACTGGCTCTTTAGAACAGCCCGCCGAAATCAAACATGTAGGGATTTTGGGGGGAGGTTTAATGGGGGGCGGTATTGCCAATGTGACTGTGACTCGAGGAAATTTGCCTGTTCGCATTAAAGATATTAATGAAAAAGGCATCAATCAGGCATTGAAATATACATGGGATCTTCTTTCTAAGCGGGTAAAACAGCGTCGTTTGAAATCAAGTGAGCGTTCTCGTCAGATGTCGCTATTGACAGGAACGACGGATTACAGTGGGTTTAAGCAAGCTGATATTATAGTTGAAGCTGTATTTGAAGATTTAGTATTGAAACGCAAAATGGTTGCAGAAATTGAAGAAAATACGAAACCTGAAACTATTTTTGCATCTAACACTTCTTCATTGCCAATCCATAAGATCGCTGAAGCCGCGACTCGACCAGAACAGGTGATTGGCCTTCATTATTTCAGCCCTGTAGACAAAATGCCATTGGTGGAAGTCATTCCACATGCGGGAACGAGTGAAAAAACGATCGCAACTGCTGTGGCGTTGGCCAAGAAACAGGGAAAAACAGCGATTGTTGTCGGGGATAAAGCAGGTTTTTATGTGAACCGAATTCTGACACCTTACATTAATGAGGCTGGTTATTGTGTATTGGAAGGTGAGCCGATTGAACATATTGATAATGCTTTAATGAATTTCGGTTTTCCTATTGGCCCAATCAATCTGCTGGATGAAGTTGGTATAGATGTAGGCACTAAAATTATCCCTGTTTTGGTAGAAGAATTGGGAAGCCGATTTGAGGCGCCAGAGATTTTGGATGCAATTTTGAAGGATGACCGAAAGGGCAAAAAGAATGGCCGTGGTTTCTATTTGTATGCGAGTAAAAAAAGCTCATTCTGGTCTTTTGGCAAAAAATCCAACAAAGAAGTGGACGCATCGATTTATTCCTTATTAAAGATCAAGCCAGCTATAAAAATGTTGCCTGCTGACATTGCCCAGCGTTGTGTGATGCTGATGCTGAATGAAGCAGTGCGCTGTTTGGATGAGGGGATTATCAGAAGTCCTCGTGATGGTGATATTGGTGCTGTATTTGGCATCGGATTCCCGCCATTCCTGGGAGGGCCATTCCGTTATATTGATAAGCTTGGCAGTGATAAAGTTGTAGAAATTTTACGTCGTCTGGAGGGGCAATATGGGGAAAGGTTTGCCCCCTGTGGACGTTTAGTCCAGATGGCCGAACAGAAAAAGAAATTTCACGCATAATTTGAATTTTACTTGTTAAAACAGTCAGATCGGTTCTTTTAATTAAGAGCCGATTTTTTATGGGAATTAAGTGATTATTCATGGTTTTTTTATTTTCTATATAAAAATTGTCTTACAACATAACGATAGATATATAAATTTTTTTAGCCATTTTATTTCCCCTTATTTTAGGGCAGAATGCGGACTAGCTCTAACTGAAACGTTTTTACACTCTCTATAAATATATAGAGAGTGTCGATCAAATATTAGCTTGATAATAGTTTTTCAACTTACTTATTAATGCCATATAACCAATAACTTATCTCAATGCAAGCTAATGTGTGGATTATTTTGGGACAGATTCAAAATTAACTAAACGGTGGATTATGTACGTTTTTATTATGCGTCATGGTGATGCTGCTTTGGATGCAATCAGTGATGCAGCACGGGAACTTACACCCAGAGGGTGCCAGGAATCACAAACTATGGCTGGTTGGCTTTCGCAGCAATCGCCTGGTATCGATTGTGTTTTGGTCAGCCCTTATATCCGTGCAGAACAAACATTAAAGGCTG
The DNA here is from genome assembly GCF_001908095.1 of Xenorhabdus thuongxuanensis. Taxonomy (GTDB): domain Bacteria; phylum Pseudomonadota; class Gammaproteobacteria; order Enterobacterales; family Enterobacteriaceae; genus Xenorhabdus; species Xenorhabdus thuongxuanensis. The sequence goes on from NZ_MKGR01000002.1 coordinate 25,427, forward strand.
TGCGAGAAAATCTGGCACTTCCTGATAATGAAGAAATACTGGCTGAGTTAACGCCATCAGGAGATGCCATGTTAGTTGCCAGCTACTTGCATGTTTTGTCAACACAAGGACATAAATCTGTATTGGTAGTTTCCCATTTACCGTTAGTCGGCTATTTGGTTTCTGAGCTTTGCCCAGGACAAACTCCGCCGATGTTTGCTACATCCAGCATTGCTTGTGTCGAGTTGGATCACCAAACAGAAAAAGGGTGTCTGTTATGGCAAACATCTCCTGCACAATTAGCAGCGAAATCCTAACCAGACACCTTAATTATTAGGGTCTGTTGATGTTTTAAGGTCATAATTCATTCAGCCCACATGGGCAACCAGACAATGATAAACGCCAGAGCCAACATACTGGCGTAATTCCGTTC
>NZ_MKGR01000002.1:25938-235463 GCF_001908095.1 Xenorhabdus thuongxuanensis
CGCGGCATGATGGTGAGGTCTGGTTGTTTTTTGGCGAAAGTAATTATACCAAATCATCATGCTGTCTAATAATCCCTCACAAAACATCAACACGCCCTAGGCAATTTAATTAAATATAAAAACCAAATTAGCGCCGCGTAAACTCATCCATTTCCACCAAAACGAGTAACGCAGCGTTCCCTCCCCACTCTTTGGGGGCTTGATGGAAAGCAATAATATCAGGATGTTGGGCAAGCCATAGCGGGGTTTGTTGTTTGAGAATGTGTTTACCGTGTCCATGCATAACGCAGGCACAATAGACATGTTCACGACGACAGGCGGCGATTAATGCCCCAATTTCTTGTTTGGCCTGTAATCGAGTTAACCCATGTAAATCCAGAAAAAGTTCAGGAGAATAATCTCCACGGCGCAATTTCTTTAATTCATAATGGCTGTCGCCTTCCCGAATGTAACGAGTCGGGCCTTCCATATCCAAATTTGGCTGGAACTCATCGGAAAAATAGTAACTGGCATCAGCTTGCTCTTGCATCAAGCGTTCAGGAGCAACATGGTTGATTTTTTTTCTTTTTGGAGGATGGGAAACCGTATCTTGCGTAATACGATGGGTTCCTGTAACAGACGTTCTGAATAGACTGATGTCTTCTGAGTTTAGTTGATATTTCTTCTTCATTACACATTCATTTACTTACAGCTTTTGGTAAGTGTACATGATTTTTTGTGATTTTTCTTGGCAGTTATCATTTTAAGTAACAAATTGTTCACAAAATGATTTGACAATTATGTTTGGTTATAAAATAAATGTATATACAACATGAGATCTGATACAAACAAGAAAAATAACAGGATAGTACAATGTCGATTGAACTAAGAGACACTGATGTCATATGGCGTAATGCCAAACTTGCCACAATGAATCCTGCAATTAAAAACATTGATGGTGAAAGTCATTACGGCATGTTGGAACAGCATGACCTTATTGTGCGGGATGAAAAAATCTTAGCGATTTTGCCGACAGATAGCGTACCAGCCAACCAATGTAAGGTCATTGACGCAGAGCAGCGCCTGATCACACCTGGCTTAATCGATTGCCATACTCACTTAGTTTTTGGTGGCAATAGAGCCTCTGAGTGGGAACAGCGCCTGAATGGGGTTTCTTATAAAGAAATTAGCGCCAAAGGAGGAGGAATTAATTCCACAGTTAAGGCTACCCGCAATAGTTCAGCTCAACTGTTGGAAAGCGCATCCCAGAAGCGTCTCAATGCATTGATGGCCGAAGGGGTGACAACAATTGAGATGAAATCAGGTTATGGGTTGGATCTGGCAAATGAAGAAAAACAATTGAAGGTTGTGCGGGCATTGGCACAGAAAAATCCCATCGAAATTAGCCCGACATTACTTTCTGCCCATGCTGTCCCACCTGAATATAAACATAATCCTGATGCCTATATTGATTTAGTTTGTGACACCATCTTGCCTACTCTTTGGCAAAAACAGTTATTCGAAGCTGTAGATGTATTTTGTGAAACTGTTGGTTTCACTCTGGATCAGACCAAACGCCTTTTTGCAACCGCAAAACGTCTAAATATTCCTGTAAAAGGTCATGTTGAGCAACTTTCCAATTTGGGAGGAAGTGAACTGGTCGCTGAATATCAAGGTTTATCCGTTGATCATATTGAGCATTTGGATGAAAAGGGTATTGAAGCCATCAGCCGTAGTGGAACAGTGGCAGTATTATTGCCGGGGGCATTTTATTTTCTGAGAGAAACTCAACGTCCTCCTATTGCATTATTGCGCCAATATGGTGTTCCAATGGCTATTTCAACAGATTTTAATCCCGGTACGAGTCCTTTTGCTTCCTTGCGCCTGATTATGAATATGGCTTGTGTACAATTTGGCTTGACGCCAGAAGAAGCCTGGCAAGGAGTGACCATTTATGCAGCTCAGGCCTTGGGACGAGCGGATAGTCACGGTCAATTAGCGGCAGGTTTTATAGCAGATTTTATCGTTTGGGATGTCCATAATCCAGTTGATATTTTATATGAACTAGGACATAACCCGTTGGTTTATCGTGTTTATCATGGCGAAATTACGCATCGTGATGACTTAAATGGCTTTAATTAATGGTGGTGAGGGAAAAATATGAATTTATGGCATCCAACATCAGAAAACATTTGGCAAGGGCGCAATGATCTTGCTGAAGCCAATAATGCCTTACGCCTGTTCCAGACAATAAAACAGCCAGCCAGTTTCTCACCGGCAGAATTTCCTCATCACATTGCGCTATTGGGATTTGAATGTGATGAAGGCGTTAAACTTAATCAAGGACGTCCGGGAGCGAAATTGGGGTCAGAATATTTGCGCCAATCGTTGGCAAACCTGGCGAGTTATGACGGCCATGATAGGTTGGTGGATTTAGGAAATATTCGTGCTAATCCTGGAGCGTTGAGTGAGGCACAGCAGGCGCTCAGTGATGCTGTCTATGAATGCCAGCAACATAATATGAAAACACTGATTTTTGGTGGTGGGCATGAAACGGCTTTTGCTCATGGGATGGGAGTTTACCGTGCGTTTTCGGAGCAACGTGTCGGTATCATCAATTTTGATGCTCACTTGGATCTGAGAAATTCGCCGCAGCCTACATCAGGAACCCCATTTCGGCAACTTGCGCATTACTGCCAGCAACATCAGCGTCCATTTAATTACAGTTGTGTTGGCGCCAGTTTGGCATCAAATACCCAGGCATTACTGGATGAGGCTAATCATCTTGATGTCACCATTATTTGGGATACCCACTGTGTTGAATCTATGTTGGATAAGGTACAGCAGCAATTACAAGATATAATTAATCAGGTTGATATCATTTATATGACTATCGATTTGGATGTGCTGCCAATTTGGCAAATGCCAGCCGTTTCTGCGCCTGCGGCATTGGGAGTTCCGCTGGAGCGTTTATTGCCATTAATTCAACTCGTCTGTCAGAGCAAAAAATTGCAAGCTGTAGATTTAGTTGAGCTTAACCCTTTATATGATATCCAGGGAATGGGGGGGAAAGCGGCGGCTCGCCTTGCATGGCAGTTGGTGCACTGGTGGAATAAATAGGTGGGTGAGTAAAAAATGAGAAGGAAGGGATAGTGACAGACGATTTACCAGATACATATGCCAAACCAGTGCCTTTGTATGCAAAAGTCAAACAAGCGATTATTGAAAAGATCTATACAGGGGAATGGAAACCGCATGATCGGGTTCCTTCGGAAGCGGAATTGGTCAGGCAATTTAACTGTAGTCGCATGACGGCTAACAGGGCATTGAGGGAGCTAACGGCAGAAGGTTTTTTATTCCGTTTGCAAGGCGTGGGTTCGTTTGTTTCTGAGCCGAAAGGACAATCTGCGTTATTTGAAATTCACAGTATTGCAGATGAAATTGCCTCCCGCTCTAACCGACATAGTTGCAAGGTGCTGAAACTCGCCGAAGTGAGCGCCAATATGACTCAGGCTGCGGAATTCAGTATTGCAGTCGGTGCGCCGCTCTACCATTCCATCATTGTACATTATGAAAATGATGTACCTGTGCAGATTGAAGATCGCTTTGTTAATGTTCAGGCGGCACCGGAATATTTGCGACAAGATTTCCGTCAGCAAACTGCCCACAATTATTTATCCCAGGTAGCGCCATTGACAGAAGGGGAACATATCGTTGAAGCCGTGGCGGGAGATGCCCTCTCTTGTCGGTTATTACAAATTGAGGCAAATACGCCCTGTTTGTTAATCAGCCGGCGAACCTGGTCGAAAGAATTTATTGTTTCCAGTGCCAGGTTATTGTTTCCTGGGTATCGATATAAATTGAAAGGGCGTTTTAGTTCATAGGTTCCCTAATGGAGCTACAAAAATTAGGCTGCAAAAACCTCTTTTTTTCCTTTGGGTAGAAGAGGTTTTTTATTAATTGTTGTAACAATAATGTAAAATCAATGTGATGTTAAACACAAAACCAGCAAAAATATATCCCTGTTTATCACGAAATAAATCAATATCATCTTTTTGATTTTTATCAAAAAAATATTTTACCCGCATCATTAACTTTATCTTCGTCACATTTTTGCCTATTGAATGTACATGTATATACAACTATACAATTAACAAAATTCACAACGATGAGATAGGAAAAAACCGTGACGACGCAAAATAATAAATTCAGCAACGTAACCATTCGCGCTCCCAGAGGGACGCAACTCACAGCAAAAAGTTGGCTAACCGAAGCACCACTTCGTATGCTCATGAATAACCTTGATCCCGATGTGGCGGAAAATCCCTGTGAATTGGTGGTGTATGGTGGCATCGGTCGTGCAGCCAGAAACTGGGAATGCTATGAAAAAATCGTTGAAACCTTAAAGGATCTGGAGAATGACGAAACCCTGCTGGTGCAATCCGGTAAGCCTGTGGGGGTGTTCAAAACCCATGAGAATGCCCCGCGTGTGTTAATTGCTAATTCGAATTTGGTGCCACACTGGGCGACATGGGAACATTTTAACGAACTGGATGCAAAAGGGTTGGCTATGTATGGCCAGATGACCGCCGGTAGTTGGATTTATATTGGCAGTCAGGGCATTGTTCAGGGAACTTACGAAACTTTTGTCGAAGCAGGACGTCAACATTACAATGGCAATCTGACTGGTCGTTGGATATTGACAGCGGGTTTGGGTGGTATGGGCGGTGCCCAGCCACTGGCTGCGACATTGGCAGGTGCCTCTTCATTAACCATCGAGTGCCAACAAAGTCGCATTGACTTTCGTCTGCGTACCAAATACGTAGATGAGCAGGCCGTTGATCTGGATGATGCTTTGGCGCGTATTGAACGTTATACCCAGGAAGGCAAAGCAATCTCGATAGCATTGTGTGGTAATGCTTCAGAGATTTTACCTGAGCTGGTACGCCGTGGTGTGCGTCCTGATATGGTGACAGACCAAACCAGCGCCCATGATCCATTACATGGTTATTTGCCAGCCGGTTGGACATGGGAAGAGTATTGTCACCGTGCTGAAAATGAACCGGAGGTGGTAATTCAAGCAGCCAAAGCTTCAATGGCCGCACATGTTGACGCTATGTTGGCCTTCCAGAAACAGGGTATACCTACCTTCGATTATGGCAATAATATCCGCCAAATGGCGAAAGAGGTGGGTATTGAACACGCTTTTGATTTTCCTGGATTTGTTCCCGCTTACATTCGCCCTCTGTTCTGTCGTGGCATCGGACCTTTCCGTTGGGCGGCTCTTTCCGGTGATCCTGAGGATATTTATAAAACCGATGCCAAGGTAAAAGAACTGTTGCCGAATGATGCCCATTTACACCGCTGGTTAGATATGGCGAGAGAGCGTATTAGTTTCCAAGGTCTGCCTGCACGTATTTGTTGGGTAGGATTGGGAGATCGTGCCAAATTAGGTTTAGCATTCAATGAAATGGTTCGCCGAGGGGAACTTTCTGCACCAATCGTAATTGGCCGTGACCATCTGGATTCCGGCTCTGTCGCCAGCCCTAATCGTGAAACTGAATCCATGCAAGATGGTTCTGACGCTGTTTCTGACTGGCCATTGCTGAATGCCTTACTGAATACGGCAGGTGGTGCGACATGGGTTTCCCTGCACCATGGTGGTGGCGTTGGTATGGGATTCTCTCAACATTCCGGCATGGTCATTGTTTGTGATGGAACGGATGAAGCTGCGGAGCGCATTGCCCGTGTATTACACAATGATCCGGCAACGGGAGTTATGCGTCATGCTGATGCGGGCTATGAATTGGCTATCCAGTGTGCGAAAGAGCAGGGGCTAAACCTACCAATGTTAAACCTGCCAGTGACTGATGCGAAATAAGGAGCGTTGTTAAAATGAAAAATATTACTATTCATCCGGGAAAAATGACGCTTGAAGAATTACGTCATGTTTATCAGCATCCTGTTCACATTAATTTGGACGAACAGTGCTTTCCTGCCATTGAGAGCAGTGTTGCTTGTGTGAATCGCATTATCAGTGAAAATAAAACCGCTTACGGTATCAATACCGGTTTTGGTTTGCTGGCGAATACCCGTATTGCAGAGCAGGATTTGGAAGAATTGCAGCGTTCTATCGTGTTGTCACATGCTGCGGGAGTGGGTGAGCCTCTGCCGGATGAAATTGTCCGCTTGATTATGGTATTGAAAATTAATAGCCTTGCCCGTGGTTATTCTGGCATTCGTCTGGAAGTCATTCAGGGACTGATTGCCTTGGTCAACGCTGAAGTTTATCCCTGTATTCCAAGCAAAGGTTCAGTAGGGGCTTCCGGTGATTTAGCACCCTTGGCGCATATGAGCTTGTTATTGTTGGGAGAAGGGAAAGCCCGTTATCGTGGTGAATGGCTGCCGGCAAAAGTGGCACTGGAAAAAGCAGGACTTGAGCCGATGTGTCTTGTCGCAAAAGAAGGATTGGCACTGCTCAACGGTACGCAGGCTTCTACAGCTTTTGCCTTAAAAGGGCTATTTGCCGCAGAAGATTTACTCGCATCAGCGATTGTTTGTGGCGCCATGTCTGTTGAAGCCGCTCTTGGCTCCCGTAAACCCTTTGATGCTCGTATCCATGAAGTGCGTGGTCAGAAAGGCCAAATTGATGTAGCAGCCCTTTACCGCTTGGTATTAAAAGAACAAAGTGAGATTTGTGAATCCCATAAAAACTGCCCGAAAGTTCAGGATCCTTATTCATTGCGTTGTCAGCCACAAGTGATGGGGGCTTGTTTAACCCAAATCCGCCATGCTGCTGATGTCATTATGGTTGAAGCTAATGCAGTCTCTGATAATCCACTGGTATTTACCGAAGAAGATGAGGTGATTTCTGGTGGTAATTTCCACGCGGAACCCGTCGCTATGGCGTCGGATAATCTGGCTATTGCTTTGGCAGAAATCGGTTCATTGTCAGAACGTCGCATTGCCTTGTTAATGGATAGCAATATGTCCCAGTTGCCACCATTCTTAGTTGAAAACAGCGGTGTTAACTCCGGTTTCATGATTGCACAGGTGACTGCGGCAGCGCTGGCAAGTGAGAACAAGGCGCTGGCACATCCTTCCAGTGTCGATAGTCTGCCAACGTCTGCTAATCAGGAAGATCACGTTTCAATGGCACCCGCCGCAGGCCGTCGTCTGTGGGAGATGGCAGATAACGTGCGAGGGATCTTAGCAATTGAATGGCTGACAGCTTGCCAGGGCATGGATTTCCGTCATGGCTTGAAAAGTAGCCCAATATTAGAAAAAGCTCGCCATATTCTGCGTGGTAAAGTTGCACATTATAATAAAGACCGCTTTTTCGCACCGGATATTGAAGTCGCAATTCAGTTGTTGGCCGAGCAGCAACTTTCTACTCTGTTGCCGGCTGGAAATATCTTAGAAAAATAAGTACAGACACATCGTCTTAGGCCGGATAAAATCCGGCCTTATCGTAGTATTTATCTCTTCCAATCTAATAATAAAAGACACAAGGATAAATCATGCAAAACATCTCACAACTCAAACGAGGGTTAAGCGTTCGCCACATTCGGTTTATGGCACTGGGTTCGGCAATTGGCACCGGTCTTTTCTATGGTTCAGCGGGCGCCATTAAAGCCGCAGGACCTGCGGTATTGCTGGCTTATGCCATTGGTGGTGCAGCCGTTTTTATGGTTATGCGGGCATTGGGGGAAATGGCGGTACATCGCTCTGCGCCAGGTTCTTTCTCCTATTATGCCACCCAATACTTAGGGCCATTGGCGGGTTTTCTGACCGGATGGACTTACGTTTTTGAAATGCTGGTTGTTTGTCTTGCTGACGTCACCGCATTTGGCATCTATATGAAGCTCTGGTTTCCCCATGTTGACCAGTGGATTTGGGTACTTGGCATTGTCTTTTTTATTGGCGCAATCAACCTATGTAACGTCAAGGTATTTGGTGAAATGGAGTTTTGGCTGTCTATCATCAAAGTTGCTGCGATTATCGCCATGATTGTCGGTGGTTTTGCCATCATGATGTATGGGTTTGGTCAGGAAGCTGAGCATGTCACCGGCCTGTCGAATTTATGGGAACATGGTGGATTTATGCCAAACGGCATAGCGGGGGTGATTGCTTCGTTTACAGTCGTTATGTTTGCCTTTGGTGGCATTGAAGTTATCGGCATCACGGCCAGTGAAGCTAAAAATCCAGACAAATCCATCCCACGTGCGATCAACGCGGTTCCGTTCCGTATCTTACTGTTTTATGTCCTTACGCTGTTTGTTTTGATGTGTATTTATCCGTGGAATCAAGTGGGACAAAATGGCAGCCCATTTGTCCAGATCTTCTCCAGTTTGGGAATTGATTCCGCAGCTAATATTTTAAATATTGTCGTCATTACCGCGGCAATTTCCGCGATCAACAGTGATATTTTTGGTGCCGGACGGATGATGTATGGCATGGCGCAGGAAAAACAGGCACCAGCCTCTTTTACTCAATTGACTAAAAACGGAGTACCGTGGGTGACGGTGCTGGCAATGTCTGGGATCTTGTTGGTGGGCGTCTTGTTGAATTATCTGTTGCCGGAAAAAGTTTTCGTCATTATTGCTTCCATCGCAACATTTGCAACGGTGTGGGTATGGCTGATGATTTTGCTGTCACAATATGTCATGCGTCGAAAAATGCCGGCAGAAGAGGCTAAACAGCTTAAATTCCCCGTGCCCTTTTGGCCTGTTGCACCGACTCTGGCCATTGCTTTTATGGCATTTGTTATTGCGGTATTAGGTTATTTCCCAAATACTCGGATTGCATTATACGTAGGGATAGTATGGATAGTATTATTGACTATCAGCTATTATTTATGGGTGAAAAAACCAAGTCATGGCTAACCCTCCCATACCAGCCTATGTATTTTGTGAATACAATTTCATCCTAAGATAACTCTGTGTTAAGAGAGCTGATTTGTGTTCTGGATCATGGCAAACTAACGAGTTGATATATCTTTTTTGTTGTTTGGAGGTGTTTTTTGGATAAGATCTTAGTCGATGAGGCTGTTGCAGAGCTGCGTACCATTTTAGATATGTTGCGTTGGTCTACTAGCCGTTTTAGCGAATCGGATATTTATTGTGGACATACTGCATGTAATCCGTGGGATGAGGCTTTGCAATTAGTTCTTCCCTCATTGCGTTTGCCTATGGATGTCCCTGATTCAATGATGGCTTCACGCCTGACATCAACAGAGCGTCAACGCATCGTGGAACTTGTCTTACGTCGTATTAATGAACGTGTTCCTGTTGCTTATTTGATAAATCGAGCTTGGTTCTGTGGTCATGAATTTTATGTCGATGAGCGAGTTTTGATTCCACGTTCGCTGATTAGAGATGTGATTGAAGACCATTTTGAAGGACTTATCTCACGTCAGCCATCGACAATTTTGGATCTTTGTACAGGAAGCGGTTGTATTGCAATCGCCTGTGCTCATGCTTTCCCAGAAGCCGAAGTTGATGCTGTTGATATTTCTCCAGATGCTTTGGAAGTTGCAGAAATAAATATAGAGAATCATAAGCTTTCTCACCGTGTAATCCCGATTCGTTCAGATCTATTTCATGATATACCATCGGTGAAATACGACATCATTGTCACTAATCCTCCTTATGTCGATGAAGAAGATATGAGTGATTTTCCTCAGGAATACGATCATGAACCTGAATTAGCCATGGCTGCAGGTATTGACGGGTTGGATTTGGTTCGTCGTATTCTGGCAACTGCCCCGGATTTCCTTTCAGAAGATGGAATACTGGTATGTGAAGTAGGTAACAGTATGGTACACCTGATTGAGCAATACCCTGAAGTACCATTCAAATGGCTGACATTTGAACATGATTATGGTGATGGTGTTTTTGTGCTGACTCGTCAGCAGCTTGTTGAATATCAAGAATATTTCCAGCAATTCAAAGACTGATATTTTTTCATTCATCCAATGGTTAAAACGGATATTTCATATAAATTGTATCTATATCCAGTGGATTTCAAGTAGCAGCTAGCAATATTGTTGCTCGAAAAATTAAGGATAAAAGGCAAATAAAATTACTGAAATAAGATAGGTTTTAATCATTGGGTGAGTTATTGTTATTCGCTCTTTTTAAATGTACAGATAATGATGGCAGGGTAGGAATGGCAGGAAATAGTATTGGGCAGTTTTTTCGTGTCACCACATTTGGTGAATCTCACGGGATCGCATTGGGATGCGTTGTCGATGGTGTTCCACCGGGTATTGCTATTACAGAAGCTGATTTGCAAATCGATTTAGACCGGCGTCGTCCGGGAACTTCCCGTTATACGACGCAGCGTCGTGAACCCGATCAAGTCCGCATTCTTTCTGGTGTTTTTAACGGAGTGACAACAGGTACTAGCATTGGCCTGATGATTGAAAATACCGATCAGCGTTCACAAGATTACAGTGCGATTAAAGATGTTTTCCGCCCAGGCCATGCTGACTATACCTACGAACAGAAATATGGATTACGTGATTACCGTGGTGGTGGGCGTTCATCTGCCCGTGAAACCGCCATGCGCGTTGCAGCAGGGGCAATTGCTAAAAAATATCTACTTGAAAAACACGGCATTCTTATTCGTGCTTGCCTGACTCAGATGGGCGATATTCATTGTGAATTGAAAGATTGGGATCTTGTTGAACAGAATCCTTTTTTCTGCCCGGATGCAAGTAAGTTGACTCAGCTTGATGAGTTACTCCGAGCATTGAAAAAAGAGGGAGATTCCATCGGTGCGAAAGTTAGTGTAGTTGCCGAAAACGTACCTGCGGGATTGGGTGAACCGGTTTTTGACCGTTTGGATGCAGACATCGCTCATGCTTTGATGAGCATTAACGCGGTTAAAGGTGTTGAAATCGGTGAGGGTTTCGGTGTTATCAATTTACGTGGCAGCGAAAACCGCGATGAAATGACGACGCAGGGATTTACCAGTAATCATGCTGGTGGCATTTTAGGCGGAATTAGTAGTAGTCAGCCAATTATTGCGCATATCGCCTTGAAACCAACATCCAGCATTATGGTGCCAGGCAGAACTATCAATCGTCAGGGAGAAGAAGTGGATATGGTAACTCGCGGCCGCCACGATCCTTGTGTTGGTATTCGTGCCGTACCTATCGCAGAAGCAATGATGGCAATTGTACTGATGGATCACTTACTGCGCCAGCGGGCACAATGTGCTGATGTGATATCATCACTTCCGCGCTGGTAATCTGGGAAGAGGCTCCTGATACCCGTTTTGGTTGGTGCTGAAAGGTATCATGAGAATAGGCAAGCAATTTTCTGGTGAAATGCATAATGGAATGGTCATTATTGGGGCCGGAAATTTACGGTTTCCTCTTTTTAGTTGCGATGGTGGCAGGATTTATCGATTCCATTGCCGGAGGTGGTGGATTATTGACCATTCCTGCGTTGCTATCGGTGGGAGTTTCTCCTGTCCAGGCGTTGGCAACAAGTAAGTTACAGGCTATAGGTAGCTCTTTCTCTGCCAGCCTCTATTTTATCCGCCGTGGTGTAGTGGATTTGCGTTCCCAGCGTTTTGCTATCTTCATGACGATAATTGGTGCCATGATGGGAGCTTTGCTGGTTCAATTTATCTCACCGGATTTTCTGCGTTATTTATTGCCGGTACTGGTGATCATTATCGGCCTTTATTTCCTATTGGTACCGAATATTGGAGCAGAAGATCGGCAACATCGTCTTGGCCCAATTGCATTTGGTTGTCTTTTCGGATGTGGTATTGGCTTTTACGATGGTGTATTTGGGCCAGGAACGGGATCTTTTTTCGCACTCTCTTATGTCATGCTTTGTGGCTACAATTTGGCAAAAGCAACGGCTCATGCCAAAGTACTGAACTTTGCATCTAACATCGGAGCCTTAGGATTCTTTGTTCTTGGTGGGCAGATCTTATGGCTGGCGGGAGTTGTGATGCTGGTAGGACAAATAATCGGTGCGCGATTTGGCGCGAGTTTAGTACTGAGCAAAGGGAAAAAACTCATTCGTCCGCTGTTGGTGACAATTTCCTTTTTGATGAGCATCAAACTTCTTTATGATCACCACGGAGATACAGTCCGTTCTTGGCTGGCATTTTATTTTTGATTTAGGATCTGGCATTAATACATGACCGCACATCATTATCAGCAACTGATTGAAATTTTTGATAATTGCTTTAGCAATGACTACAACACCCGTTTGATAAAAGGTGATGATGAGCCGATTTATCTACCGGCAGATGATGAAGTGAACTATAACCGGATAGTGTTCGCCCACGGATTTTATGCCAGTGGATTACATGAAATTTCTCATTGGTGCATTGCGGGTGAAGAACGTCGCAAACTTATCGATTTTGGTTACTGGTATTGTCCTGATGGGCGTGATGCCCAAACTCAGGAGAAGTTTGAAAAAGTGGAGATTAAACCACAATCGCTGGAGTGGTTATTCTGTGTAGCTGCTGAGTTTCCTTTTAATGTCAGTTGTGACAATCTTGAAGGAGATTTTGAACCGGATCGTCTTGCTTTTCAGCGGAAAGTGCATGCGCAAGTCATGCAATACCTTAAAAATGGGATACCCGCACGAGCTGCACGCTTTATTCAAGGTCTGCAATCGTTCTACAATACGCCCCCATTAAAAGCAGAGCACTTTCCTTATCCGGAAGATCTCTTTGCTAACTGAAATTGATTTTGAGGAAAAAATAATGCTCGCAGAGTTTGAAACACGTATTCTGGCGCAAATTGATGATATGGTTGAACAGGCCAGTGATGATGAATTATTTGCTGGTGGTTACCTCCGCGGGCATCTGACATTAGCTGTTGCTGAATTAGAGCAAGAAGGTGCAAACACTATCGAACAGCTTCATCAGCGTGTTGAAGAAAGCATCCACAAAGCAATTAAAGTGGGAGAATTGACTCCACCAGATCAGATTTTGGTTTTGGCAACTTGGCAAAAACTGCTGGATGGTGCAAAAGACTAATTATTTTATATAAAATAACTTTATTTAGGGCTATTCATATAGCCCTTTATTTTTTGCTCGGATTGAGTAACTCTCTATCTTCAATTACAAAAAAACTCGTAGTGCTTCTCAATAATGAGAATAAATAGTGATAATTAAATCTTTATTGACCTTTTTGTAGTAAATATAAAGTACAGTAATCTGGTTGTTAAATTCATTCCAGATATAGTTTTAAGTACTCTTTGCAGAAATGACGTTGTTTTTAATTGTTTATATTAAAATAATTAGGATTTCCATATATTAAATGGAATTAAAGATAAATGGTGTATAAAATAATGAAATTCTATTTATTACTATTATCTAAGGAGATTTTTTTATGTTGCGTTAAAATGATATATAAATATGGTTAGGTTTTAACGAGCAGAGATATGATTATTTATCATTGCTTTTAAATAATCCTGTTATTAATAGAACGACTGATGATTAAAATAAATAGTGATGGTAAATTTTAGGTAGTGATATACAGGGAAATAAAGTGATTTTTACTTAATTAACTAACTGAAATAGGGAAAGATCTCTAAGTAGAAAATCAATAAGAGTTCATGTTAAAAAACAGATTAATTCCTCTTAGGAAGTCAAAATTAGAAAAGGATATTTCAGGAGATAGTGACATGGAACTGGAAAGCAGATTTGTTCAAAGTGGTTACAGAGATCATGCTGAAAATAGCAAAATACTTTTATTACCTGAATCGATAAATTATAACATATTAAAATTTGCTGAGAAAAAGTTGATGAATATAACACTGGAAAAAAGAGTTGAAAATCTGGAATCAGATGTTGCTCAAATAAAAATGGATGTTGCTGTCATAAAATCAAATTATGCAACAAAAACGGATATTGAAATTGTTAATTCTCTGATTTATAAAGAGATATCATCTGTGCGCAGTGATATGTCGTTGCTGAGAAATGAAATAGTCTCTATGCGTAATGACGTATCGATCTTGCAGAAGGATATGGTAGCTGTACGTAGTGATATATCTTCTATACGTAGTGAAATATCCTCTATACGAGGTGATATCTTATCTATACATCAGAGAATATCAACTGTAAATGAGGAACTATCCAATAAAATAGTTGCTCAAACCAAATGGATGGTCACAATGATGTTTGGTTTTTCTGGTGTCATTATTGCAGCAATGAGGTTTATAATTTGAACACAATGCCTTCTATTCGCTTAACACAAAAATCAGATGTAACTCATTTACCCGCGGTAGAACATTCTGCTGCGAGATTATTTAGATTTATACCTGAACTGGCTTGGATAGCTGATGGTCATGTGCAAACTGAGCAGCAACATTTGGACTATATTATGCAAGGTAATAGCTGGGTTGCCCTTAACGAAGACTCTTGGCCTATTGGCTTTATTTTAGCTAAGCCATTAGATGATGGATTACATATTATGGAGCTTTCTGTGCATGAAAATTGGCAGAGAAAAGGTATCGGAAGGGCATTGATTGAAAAAGTAATTCAGGTTGCTGAACAACGCCATCTTAACGCTGTGACATTAACAACTTTTCGTTATGTTAATTGGAACGCACCCTTCTACCATAAATTGGGGTTTGAGATCTTAGAGTTGCAGCAACTTTCTGAGTCATTGCAGCAAATACTACAAAGTGAAATTGATTATGGATTTGCTGAAGAACAACGTTGTGCAATGAGACGTTTACTTACTATGACCACCATACCTAAATAACATACTGAATTTGAAGTAATGTCAGCTTTGGGAATAAAGACTGTGGGAGGCACCAGGCATGATTGTCTCCATACCTGATGCAACAGAATAAACCACTCTAAGGTTTTTCTGTTCTTACTACTTTGCCACGTAATAGCTTCCTAACCCAAAAGCGATTTGGGTGTAAAGCCGCTAATGTTTCATCATCAAGCGGTAGAGGTTCCCCAAAAATTTGGCTAGACAATAATTCTGCACTTAAAGGAGCAGAACATAATCCACGTGAACCCAACGCACCAAGAACAAATAAGTCTGGGTAACAAGGAGATTCTTCAATGATTTTATTAGCGTTTATTAGCAGAGATAAATTTGCATATTTATCAATAAGTTCACTGAAAACAGGAACATTCCCGACCATTGGCATATGATCCCGAATGACACACCGGATACCCTGACGAGACTTCTCTTCTGAAATGTCAACTTCTTGTGGCCAATCAACATCAGGGAAACATTTTAGTAAACGATCTAGGTTTTCTTGTTGCTCGATAGAAGAGTACAGTGTATCTAACTGATTGCGTTGATAACTGGCACCGATACAGTGATATTGGTTATTAGGATTAACGGGAGTCATGTAGCCATCGTAGCACAGTACACTTTTCAATTGGCTTAGGTTATCTGTAGTTGGAATATGGCTAACTTGACCACGAACAGCGGTTACAGGGAGTTTTTTAGTCTGTTCAAATTGTGGCAGACAGTGACCATTGGCAATAACGACAACCTTGTGATCCTTGCATTGCAGGTTTTCTTTGTGTTCAATCTGCAATTGCCAGCCGTTTTCACTTTGGATGAGCTCAATTACTTTATGATTAAAATAAACCTGCATTCCATGTTGTTCAGCCAGTTTAATCACTGCTTGAGTTAGTTGCGCGGGGTATAACCATCCTCCTTGTGGATAGTGAATGCCATCATAATTCACATCTAATCCACTTATATGGCTTAATTGATTGCGGTTCATACCGAGTGCAATTTCTTCTGGCCATGTTGTCCGTAGCATTTTGCTTATTTTATTCGCGCTTTTTTCGTCATAAGCTAATTGGCTGACGCTACACCATTGATGATCGAACGATATATTTTCGTCAATTAACTGATCGTACTGACGGCGGGCAAAAGTAAATGCTGATGTAAAGAAGCGTTCTAATGGATCGTCATTACCATTTAGTAAAGGATAAAGAACCCCTTGTTGATTGCCGGACGCATTTTGGGCAGGTTGAGCATCCTGGCAATATAGCGTAACTTTGGCGCCACGGCGCAGTAGAGCAAGTGCGGTTAGTGTGCTGGCAATACCACCACCGATGATGGCAATGTCATCGGTACAGGTAGCGGCTTTGCGAGAAAACCATGGTATATAAGGTAAGGGAAGTGGGTTACTTAATGGAGATAAAGTACCAGTTAGCATCTCTCTTTTACGTCGAAATCCTTTAACCTTAGTGACATCAAAGCCTGCTGCTTGTAACCCTCGGCGGACTATTCCGGCAGAGGTAAAGGTTGCAAAAGTACCTTCAGGACGACAAAATCTTGCCATTGCAGCGAACAACTGTTCACTCCACATTTGTGGATTTTTTGCTGGTGCAAAACCATCTAAGAACCAAGCATCAACTTTCCTGGTCAGGCTTGAAGTTATCTTCGGTAATAGATCATTTACATCGCCAAACCAAAGATCCAAGGTAATAGCGCCATTATCCAGAATCAATCTATGGCAGCCAGCCAGTGGTAAGGGCCATTGTTGGTATAATTGGGCAGAAAATTCCTTAAGTTCTGGCCAACGTTGGTGTGCTGTTTTCAGGTCAGTTGGTTTTAATGGATACTTTTCAAAACTGATATAATGCAGTCGTTTTAATGCAGCTTCAGGATATTGTTGTCTAAAATGAGAGAAAGATCGCCAAAGTGTCAGAAAATTCAATCCTGTACCGAATCCAGTTTCTGCAATAACGCATTCTGAACGGGAATGTATATTAAAACGTTGAGGAAAATGATTGCCTTGCAAAAATACATATAACGTTTCTTCCAAGCCATCTTGATTTGAAAAATAAACATCATCAAAATGCTCTGAAATGGGAGTGCCCTGCTCATTCCAGCTTAGGGTTGCGTTGTTGATAGCGCTGCTTTTCACAATAATGCCTGTACTGTTGGTAACAATAATATGTGGATTTTAACGGTCTTCATTTAGTTGCACCACCCATGGTAAAGATTCAGAGTTGAGTCCAGATCAATTTTTCCTTGAATTTTTAACCTGATCGGACTTGTTCGGCGTACAAGCGTACGCTAAAGTGCGGGTGAGTAAATCCCGCAGGTAAACATATTGATGAGGTAAGTAATGAAACGTGCAGTGATCACCGGTCTGGGTATTGTTTCCAGTATTGGTAATAACCAGAAAGAGGTGCTGGAATCTCTGAAAGAAGGCCGTTCCGGGATAACTTTCTCTGAAAAATTTAAAGAAATGGGCATGCGCAGCCATGTTTGGGGTAATGTAAAACTGGATACTTCTGGTTTGATTGACCGCAAAACTTTACGTTTCATGAGTGACGCATCTATTTATGCTTATCTGGCAATGGATGAGGCAATTAAAGATTCTGGCCTGTCCGATGAACAAGTTTCTAATCTTCGTACTGGATTGGTTGTTGGTTCAGGAGGAGGCTCTCCCTATAACCAAGTCGCTGGTTCAGATGGCATGCGTGCTCGTGGGTTGCGTGGTGTTGGGCCTTATATGGTCACACGGGCAATGGCCTCTGGCGTATCAGCGTGTTTAGCAACACCGTTTAAGATCAAGGGAGTCAACTATTCCATTAGCTCTGCCTGTTCAACTTCGGCACATTGTATCGGTCATGCCGTTGAATTAATCCAACTCGGTAAGCAAGATATTATTTTTGCCGGTGGTGGTGAGGAATTAAGCTGGGAAATGGCTTGTGAATTTGATGCAATGGGAGCACTTTCCACTAAGTATAATGAAACCCCAGAACTAGCCTCCCGTACTTATGACCAGAGTCGCGATGGTTTCGTGATCGCTGGTGGTGGTGGTATTGTTGTTGTTGAAGAATTAGAGCATGCATTGGCCCGTGGTGCGCATATTTATGCTGAAATTATCGGTTATGGGGCAAATTCAGATGGTGCAGACATGGTCGCTCCCTCTGGAGAAGGCGCTGTACGTTGTATGAAGATGGCATTAGATGGTGTTGAAGGTGGAGTCGATTACATCAATACCCACGGAACTTCGACACCAATTGGTGATTTGAAAGAACTGGAAGCCATTAGAGAAGTTTTTGGTGACAATACACCTGCCATTTCCGCCACTAAAGCGATGACAGGGCATTCACTGGGTGCAGCAGGTGCCCATGAAGCGATTTATAGTTTATTGATGTTGGAACATGGAATTATTGCGCCAAGCATTAATATTGAAGATCTGGATGAAAAAGCGCAGGGCATGAATATTATTACCGAACCTACCGAACGCGAGCTAAGAACAGTGATGTCCAATAGCTTCGGGTTCGGTGGTACAAACGCATCCCTGGTGATGCGCAAGTATTCAAACTGATTTTTTAAGCCATAAAAAATTTACAGCCAATCCATTGATTATGTGGATTGGCTATTTTTATTAAGGAGCCGTGATTTTATTGCGGCGTTTATTAATGATGCGCAGAACGGGTGGAATAATAATTACCAATACCGCCAGAATCAGCAAAACTTGTGTGATAGTACTACTCCATAGGATCTCAAAATCTCCATTGCTGATTGATAGTGCCCGTCGTAGATTTTGTTCCAGCATTTCGCCTAAAACGAAACCTAAGATCAGTGGTGACATTGGGAAATTCATTTTTCGCAGTATGTAGCCGAAAACGCCTAACCCGACCATCAACATAAGATCAAAAGTGGTACTGTGGATAGCATATACCCCAACTGCGGAAACGATAGCGATTGAAGGAACTAAGAACCACATTGGAATACTCAGCATACGGGTAAATAGCCCAATCATCGGGATATTCATGATCAGTAATAAAATGTTGGCGATCAACAAAGCCGCAATGAGCCCCCAGACGATATTAGGCTGCTCGGTGAACATGGTAGGGCCAGGAGTGATGTTATAAAGTGTCAAAGCACCCAGCATCACAGCGGTTGTACCTGAGCCGGGTACACCGAGAGTCAGCATGGGAATGAATGAACCACATGCTGATGCGTTATTGGCTGCCTCTGGTGCAGCTACACCACGGATATCACCTTTACCAAATGAATCACTGTTACCGCTGAGCCGTTTTTCGGTCATGTAGGTTATTGCACTGGCGATTGTAGCCCCTGCGCCGGGTAATATTCCCACAAAAAAGCCAATCACTGAGGAGCGTAAGGTTGGTCCTACACACGTTGCCGCTTCTTTTCTATTGAATAACAAGCGCCCTGTTTGTCTAATGACTTTCTGCCCCGCAGAAGTGCTCTCCAGCATCAATAAAATTTCACTGACTGAAAATAACCCAATGACGACAACAATAAATTGGATACCATCGGAGAGGTGCACGTTATTGAAGGTAAAACGATAAACGCCGGAGTTGGCGTCCACGCCTACGGTTGCTAAAGCCAAACCGATTAAGGCCGCGAGTAGTGATTTTATGGGATTTTGGCTCATCATACTGCCGAGGCAAGCAATAGCAAATACCATGAGTGCAAAGTACTCAGCAGGCCCAAATGCTAAAGACCACTGTGCCAAAAGTGGGGCAAATAAGATGATACCTGTGATAGCTAAAAGTGAGCCACAAAACGAACTAACGGCAGAGATAGACAGTGCAACGCCTGCTCTCCCCTGTTTTGCCATCGGGTAACCATCAAGCGTTGTCATAATGGCAGCGGCATCTCCCGGTACATTCAGTAAGATTGAAGAGATACGTCCCCCATACTCACAACCAATGTAGACAGTTGCCAATAAAATTAGGGCAGATTCGGCGGGTAATTTTAACGCAAAAGCCAATGGCAACAGGATCGCCACCCCATTTATGGGACCAAGACCAGGCAGTAACCCAACAACAGTACCGATAAAACAGCCTATCAATGCAATGACCAAGTTTTTGGGTACTAATGCGACTTCAAAACCATGGCTCAGATAAATCCAAGTATCCATCGTTATCTCCTTAGCTGAGCCAACTGCCGACGGGCAGTGTGACATCTAA
The DNA here is from genome assembly GCF_001908095.1 of Xenorhabdus thuongxuanensis. Lineage (GTDB taxonomy): Bacteria > Pseudomonadota > Gammaproteobacteria > Enterobacterales > Enterobacteriaceae > Xenorhabdus > Xenorhabdus thuongxuanensis. Next base: position 45,847 of record NZ_MKGR01000002.1, read on the forward strand.
CAGACGATCAAAAGCAAAAAAGAGCGAACTGCCGAGAAATACCCCAGAAATAATCGCGGCAAGAAGAGTAGCGTTAAAGAGTAGTGCCACACAAATAGTCAATAATATGGTTGCTAGTGGAAAACCCAACCACTCAAATGACCATGCATAAATGGCTAGTGTGGCAATCAATAAAATTAAGCGACGTAACACTTGTGGTGTCGGCCAGTAAACAGGATCAGTTTTTTTAAACAGCAACAGTAAAGCACAGAGTGCCATTAATGAAATAATAGCAATTGGAAATGGACGAGGACCTAGAGGTTCATAGCTATATTCACTATGGATACCCCATCCAATGACCAACCCTATTCCACATAGCACTAGCCATACAGTAGCAAAGATACGATCGCTCATGGTGCTACCCCTGTTATTTTGCTAAACCAAAGGATTTGGCCATTTCATGGTATTGAATAACTTGTTTTTTCACATAGTCATCCAGCTCTTTGCCAGTCATATTGAATTCAAATAATCCGCGCAGTTCACGTTGTTTTTTGAATTCGTCAGTTTGTTGGAGTTTTTTAAAGGTATCTACCCACCATTGATATTGTTCATCAGAAACTTTTGGCCCCATATAAAAACCACGAATAATTGGCCAAACAAGGTCATAACCTTGTTCTTTTGCTGTTGGAATTTTTGCCAGATCGCCGTCCAGACGCTTATCTGCATAAACAGCGAGTATGCGAATTTTATTGCCATTGAGATAAGGTAAAGTTTCACTTAGATCACCGGATACGACCTGAATATGATTACCCAGCAGGGCAGTGATAGGTTCACCGCCACCTTCAAACGCGACATAGCGCATTTTGCGAGGATCAATACCGACCTCTTTTGCCAGTAATGCGGTTTTCATCCAGTCTTGGCTACCGATGGAAGCACCTGCGCCAAACACAATACTATCGGGCGCTTTTTTAAAAGCCTCCATCAAATCTGTCAGTGTCTTGTAAGGAGAATCATCGCGCACAGCAATCATGCCGTAGTCTGTGCCGGCACTGGCTAGCCAACGTACATCATTGACGTTGTAGCGACCAAATTTACCTTGTGCAAGATTCAATAAGGAACCCCCAGAGAAGGCAACGATAGTACCGGGTTCACCAGGCCGTTGAGCAATAATGGCATTATAGGCAACCGCACCGACACCTCCGGGCATAAATGTCACTCGCATGGGAGAGTCGATAGTTTTGGTTTCTAATAGTGAAATTTGGATGAGTTTACAGGTTAAATCAAAGCCTCCACCAGGTTTGGCTGGTGCAATACATTCGGTTCTGTTGGGAGTAGAAGTTGCAAAAGCGCAGGCACAAATAAACAGGCTTGCAGCGGTTAATAACGTTTTAAAAGTTCTCATTTTTATTCCTCACATAGCACCAGTAAAGGATATGAATGACAAATTTCTGGCGCATGTTTATTTATAGAAATGAAACCTTTCAATTACCTTTCATTAACAACAAAAGTTGTCTGGATGTGACCTTAATCGCCTAATTTGCGTGGTGTTTTACATAATCTTGTTAATTGTTTGTTTGTATTAATATTTTTTTGTTAACTCCTAAGCAATTGCTGAATCTTAATATTGCAATTATGCGATATCTCCGCTTTATTTCTCTGGTTAATTTTTAACAATAGGTATTATTCATGCGGCTCTTATTGGTTGAAGATCACCCAGAATTATCACATTGGTTACAAAAAGCATTGAATAATGCTGGGTTTGTGGTGGATTTGGCGAAAGATGGTGTTGTGGCAGATCAGCTTTTGCAGACTGAAAATTATACCTTGGTGATTCTGGATGTGGCTTTACCCAGATTGGATGGCTTATCTTTGTTATTGAGGTTGCGTAAGCGTGGTCAAAATTTACCCGTACTGTTATTAACTGCCAAAACAGAGGTTACGGATCGTGTGAAGGGATTGAATTCTGGTGCTGATGACTATTTGACCAAGCCTTTTGATTTTCAAGAATTGGAAGCTCGTGTTCGTGCATTGTTGCGTCGTAGTTCAGCTATGCCACAAGAGGCACAGAAATTTGGTTCGTTATCTTATGAAGGCGAAGGGTATTTTGTATTGGACAATGTCCCATTGGCACTGACCCCCAGAGAGCTATCTGTTTTAACAACACTATTTCATCGTCGAGGGCGTCCGGTCTCTAAACAACAACTGTTTGAGCAGGTATTCTCCCTATCGGATGAGGCTAATCCACAAAGCATAGAACTGTATGTTCATCGGTTGCGGAAAAAATTACTCAACAGTGATGTAGGGATCAAGACATTACGTGGGTTGGGATATCGGTTGGAGCGGTTGGTATAATGAAATATCTAAAAATACCACGGTCGTTATTCCACCAATTGTTGCTGTTCTTTGGTGTACCTCTACTGTTACTGGGCTGTGCTTCTGTTTATAGTCAGTATATCAGTGTGAGAAATGCTGCAATGCTGGCTTATGACAGAACTCTGCTTGCATCAGCAAGAACAGTCGCTGAACGCTTGGCTGTTCGGGATCAGAACTTGATCGTTGATGTACCTTATGTTGTCTTGGACAGTTTCGAGCGCAATACAAATGATCGCCTGTACTATCAGGTTATGTCGCCGGAAGGAAAGACGATTTCCGGGTATGACGACCTTCCTCGGATACCGCAGAACGTCCAGCGTTCACCCTTGTATACAGCATTAGCCTATTTTTATAATGCGGAATACAAGGGGCAACCTATACGTGTAGTGGGACTGTATCAGCCGGTCAATGAAGGCAATATAATGGGGATGGCGTTGATATTGGTGGCAGAAACTGAGACTTCTCGCCAATATATGGCTAACCAATTGTTGTTATCTTCGTTGGTTAATCAGGGGGCAGTCGTATTATTGACATTACTCCTTGCTTACATTCTGCTCAAACTTCTGCTTAAACCGTTGCGAAAACTTTCAGGCATTATGAGCCTCCGTTCTGCTAATGATCTAACACCATTACCAAATATTTTACCGTGGTCCGAACTGGCTCCATTACTGCAATCGTTTAACCGATATATTGGGCGGTTGGAATTAATGGTTGGACGCCAAGAGCGATTCAGTGCGGACGCTTCTCATCAACTGAGAACACCTTTAGCGGTATTGAAAACACAGGTTGCAGTAGCATGTGGCAATCAAGATCCAGAACAAAGGGATAATATACTGACGGCGATTGATAAGAGTTTGGATAACATGATATTACTGACTGATCGCTTATTGCAACTTTCACAGCTTAAAGTGCATGAAAAAGAAGCAATACAAAATTATCAGCCAGTCAATATCGTGGAACTATTGCAACAAGTCTGTTTTTCTCGTTTACAGCAAGCAGAAAGCAAAAATATTGATTTAGGTTACGAAGGGGAAGAAGCCTTATGGATCAGGGGAGATCCCCTATTGTTAGCCGAAATGTGCGCCAATTTGCTGGATAATGCCATCAAATATACCCCGCAAATGGGAGTGGTGACGGGAAGAGTAAGCATAATGGCAGATAAAAAACAGGCTTTCCTTGAGATCGATGATTCAGGGCCGGGTATCGCTCAAAAAGATATTTGTCAATCGCTTATGGCGTTTAACCGATTGGACAACGCAGCTGGGCTGGAGGGGACGGGATTAGGGTTGACTATTGTTAAAGAAATCTGCCGATACCACAGTGCCACTCTCCAGCTTTTACCCAGTGAGGTATTGGGTGGGTTATTGGTGAGAATTATATTCGGGCTTTCTATAAGTGAGCGGGGTGCGTAACTGTTGCGCAAGTATCACACCAACTAAAACAATACCTCCTCCAATTAAGTGGTAACTGTGCATTTCTTCATGGAGAGCCACGATAGCAATGATGGCAGTAAATACGGGCGCCAGATTCATAAAAATAGCAGTCATGTTTGCGCCAATGCGAATGACACCCTGTATCCACAAATAGGGTGCAAGTATGGATGCGGGAATGCCGGCAAATAGAACAAGAGAAATATTATCGGCCGTTAACTGAATATCATCTGTCATCATAAAATTGGGTAAAAGCAATAAAACGCCAAACCCAATTTGTACATAGAGTGATTGCCAGTTGGGTAATGGAATTGCCCAGCGTTTGGTTAAAACCCCATACAAGGCATAAGAAGCTGCTGCAATAAACATCATCACTTCTCCAATGCCCAGACCGTGTTGCAATAGGGAAGATGGCTCCCCTTTGCTGACCAGCCATACAAGGCCGAATAAAGACAGCACGGTGCCGAGGGTGATACCAACGGTAGGGGCAGCCCGCAAGGCAAAGATGCTGATAATGACAGTTAATAATGGTATCAATGAAGTAAAAATGCCGATGATTGTCGCGCTGATGGTATGGGCTGCGTAGTACGCCAGGCTTTGGTTAAGTACCATGCCCAGAGAACCTAAAATCAATAATTTCCACCAATATTGAGCAACGATTTTTCGCTGCTTCAGGATTGGCAATAAGATAAAAGGCGTCAAGGCCAGAAAGGCAATAAACCATCGGTAGAAAGCAATTGCAGCCGGTTCAATAAGGGTGGCAGCAGCTTTGCTGACAACGGCGTTGATTGACCAGATCAGTACAGCGACAAGGGGAAATAATAAATTCTTCATTAGGCTGGATATTTATGTAAGTGTTTCGTCTAGTTAGTTTAGCAATGACCGATTTATTATATATATTGATAATCAGACAACAGATAGGGCAATTAAGACAAGATATTTACCCTTTATTATTTTATGGATAAAAGATTACGGGAGTAAAAATGATAGAACGGGTGAAGACGAATCAAGCTATATTTCAACCAATCATGCCAGATACACTCTCTTTTCGTGATGAGACACTGAGTGCTGATACGGAATGTCGGTTACATACGCATCCTTTTGGGCAATTAATTTATGTCGTTTGTGGAGTAATGGAAACGCAGGTAGGCAAACAGCGTTTTCTGGCTCCACCGGAATTTTGTATCTGGATACCGGAAAATACCGCCCATTCGAGTTACAACCAGAAGGCATTGCGATTTTGGATAATCGATATTTCTCCACAATGGACTAATATCTTACCGCAACAGCCTTGTATTATCCGATTGAGTGGCATTTTCAATGCTATTATGGCGGATTTTTTTGCACGAAAGATCTGGCAACCGGAAATAGAAAGGGATCGACGCTTGGCACGAGTGTTAATTGATCAATTGGAATTATCACCAAGGCAATGTACCTATTTACCTTATTCAAAAGATAAGTTGCTCGCTCCAGTATTACAGATGTTGGAACGCAATCCGGCGGATAATACCTCTTTAGCTGAGTGGGCCAAAAAGCGTTATACCTCAGAGAGAACTTTATCGCGGCGCTGTAAGCAGGAGTTAGGAATGTCATTTAGTGAATGGCGGCAGCGGCTGCGTTTTTTGTATTCCATATCCTTATTAGAACAGGGGAAAAGTATTCACGAAATCGCATTTGATGTGGGGTATAGCTCATCATCGGCTTTTATCGCCATGTTTCAGCAGATTGCGGGCACAACGCCAGAACGTTTCAGAAAAGGCTAAGGGCATATAGGTTTTATGTAGATAAAATGGCAGAATAGTGGATCACGCCCATTTAAGCTATTGGATGAGAGAAGTGAAAATCTTAGTTGATGAAAATATGCCTTATGCTGAGCGACTCTTCCAGCAATTAGGTGAAGTGCAGGCAATTCCGGGGCGCCCAGTGCCTGAGGGAATTTTGGAACATGCTGATGCCTTTATGGTTCGATCGATCACTAAAGTCAATGAATCTTTATTGCAAGGCAGTTCGGTGAAATTTGTTGGAACTGCCACTGCGGGAATGGATCATGTTGATCAGCAATGGCTATTTCAGGCAGGGATTGGTTTTTCCGCCGCTCCTGGATGTAACGCCATTGCCGTGGTTGAGTATGTATTCTCGGCATTAATGTTATTGGCTGAGCAAGATCAATTTCAGCTTAAAGATAAAACTGTCGGTATTGTCGGTGTTGGCAATGTCGGAGGGCGATTAGCTGATCGCCTGGCGGCTTTGGGCGTGAAGACGTTATTATGCGATCCCCCCCGTGCAGATCGTGGTGATGAGGGGGAGTTTTGGCCTTTAGAAAAATTAGTGCAAGAAGCGGATATTCTGACTTTTCATACACCTCTTAATCACTCTGGCCCATACCAGACTTATCATTTGGCTGATGCAGAATTACTTTCTGCATTACCGGACAACCGTATTTTGATTAATGCCAGCCGTGGTGAGGTGGTTGATAATCAAGCGTTACTTTCCGCGCTGCAAAATGGGAAAAAGTTACGTGTAGTGCTTGATGTTTGGGAACCAGAGCCTAACCTTTCTCTACCCCTGTTAGCTTTGGCTGATATTGCGACTCCACATATTGCTGGCTATACCTTGGAAGGCAAAGCACGGGGTACAACTCAGGTTTTTGAGGCCTATTGTGAGTTCCTGAGGCAACCTCGTAAGACACAGTTGGCTGATCTGTTGCCGACACCAGATTTCAGTCAGGTCACAGTGCAGGGGGAAGTGACTCAAAGTCTCCTCAAGCGTTTAATGCATTTAGTGTATGATGTGCGCCGTGATGATGCGCCCTTACGTCAAGTTGCGGATCAGGAAGGTGCTTTTGATCGATTACGCAAATACTATCCAGAACGTCGGGAATGGTCTTCCCTGACCGTACATTGTGACTCAGAAGAGAGTGCTCAATTACTGTCCAGAATTGGGTTTAATGCAAAAGTGATTTAATACAGGCAGGGATCCTTGCCTGTCAGCAAAATAAAAGAAGTGGAGAGAACCAACATGTCAGAAGGTTGGAATATTGCGCTCTTGGGTGCAACGGGTGCAGTAGGTGAAGCGATATTGGCGTTATTACAGGAACGCCAATTTCCGGTTGGTGAACTGTATCTTCTTGCCAGTGAACAAAGTGTTGGAAAGATCCAGCGTTTTAACGGAAAAAACATCACGGTTCGTGATGCGGCAGAATTTGATTGGTCACAGGTACAACTCGCCTTTTTTGCCGCGACGATGGAAGTAACCGCACAACATATTGAAAAAGCAACAGAATCTGGTTGCCTGGTGATTGACAGCAGCGGCTTGTTTGCAGCAGAGCCAGATGTGCCTTTGGTTGTTCCTGGCGTTAACCCCTATGCATTGGCTGAATATCGTAACCGTAACATCATTGCTGTGGCAGATAGTTCAACGAGCCAGGTTTTGACTGCCATTAAGCCATTGATCGATACGGCTGGCATTGCCCGTTTACATTTGACCAATATATTGCCAGTTTCTGTTTATGGTAAAACAGCTATTGATGAACTGGCAGGGCAGAGTGCGCGTTTATTAAATGGCATTCCACCGGATGAAGGCCGTTTCAGCAAACAATTAGCTTTCAATTTATTGCCTTTATTGCCTGATGCAGAAGGTGTGGTGCGCGAAGAGCGTCGTATTGTCGATCAAATTCGCAGAGTATTGCAGGATGAAGGATTGCCAGTTTCCGTAAACTGTGTCCAATCTTCGGTTTTCTATGGCATTGCCCAGATGGTGAATTTGGAGACATTGCGTCCGGTTGGCATAGAAGAAGCCCGTAGTGAATTTGAACGCCTTGACGATATTCAGGTTTCAGAAGAGGGTGATTATCCGACTCAGGTCACTGATGCTTCGGGCAGTGATAGTTTGAGCATAGGCTGTCTGCGCAATGACTATGGTATGCCAGAGATGCTGCAATTCTGGTCAGTTGCCGATAACATCCGTTTTAGCGGCGCCTTAATGGCAGTTGAAATCGCAGAAAAACTAATGCAGGAGCAATTTTACTGATGTCTGATACAGAGCTGAGTCAGTCTGTGCCAGAGGCAAAAAAAGTGAAAATTGCACTGGGGATTGAATATGACGGCAGTCGATATTATGGTTGGCAGCGTCAGCAAGAAGTGAAAAGCGTACAGGAATGCCTGGAAAAAGCACTGTCGAAAGTAGCGAATGAGTCGATTTCAGTTTTTTGTGCGGGTAGAACGGATGCAGGAGTACATGCGACTGGGCAGGTCGTGCATTTTGAAACCTCGGCTCAACGTAAAGATGCTGCATGGACAATGGGGGTAAATACCCATTTGCCACCAGATATTGCAGTACGTTGGGTTAAAACGGTGGATGATGAATTCCATGCCCGTTTTAGTGCAACTGCTCGCCGTTATCGCTATGTGATTTTTAACCATCGCTATCGTCCAGCGGTATTGGCGCACGGCGTCACGCATTTTCATTATCCATTGGATGAGAAAAAAATGCATGAAGCGGCACAGAGCCTGTTGGGAGAAAATGACTTTACCTCTTTCCGGGCAGTGCAGTGCCAGTCCAATTCACCGTGGCGCAATGTGATGCATGTTAACGTTAGTCGATACGGGCATTATATTGTTGTGGACATTAAGGCGAATGCTTTCGTTCATCACATGGTACGCAATATCGTTGGCAGCTTACTGGAGATTGGTTGCGGTAACCAGGATATTGGCTGGATGGCTGAACTATTGGAGTTAAAAGACAGGACAAAAGCGGCAGCAACTGCTAAGGCTGAAGGTTTATATTTAGTTGCTGTGGATTATCCTGAGCGTTTTGGTTTACCTGAACCCATTATGGGGCCTCTGTTTTTGGAAAATGATTAGTTTCTGATAAATCATTTAATCTGACATTTTCGAATAGTGACAGGGATGTTTGGTCATAACGAGGAATATTATGGAGTTTTTGACTCATTTTGTTGATTTTGCGAAATTCATTGTCGATTTTATCTTACACATTGATGCTCATTTAGCTGAACTGGTTGCTAGTTATGGTGATTGGGTTTATGGCATCCTATTTCTGATTATATTTTGTGAAACAGGCTTGGTAGTCACGCCATTTTTGCCAGGAGACTCCTTGCTGTTCGTGGCTGGAGCACTGTCTGCATTAGATTCCAATGATCTGAATGTACACATTATGGTGGCTTTAATGATTACGGCCGCGATTATTGGTGATGCTATCAACTATACCATTGGCAGAATTTTTGGTGAGAAATTATTCTCCAATCCAAATTCAAAGATTTTTCGCCGCAGTTATTTAGATAAGACCCATGAGTTTTATGAAAAACATGGTGGAAAAGCAATAATTTTGGCTCGGTTTGTGCCAATTGTTAGAACGTTTGCACCGTTTGTTGCAGGAATGGGGAAAATGTCTTACCGCCACTTTGCTGCTTATAATGTAATTGGTGCATTTATCTGGGTGCTATTATTCACTTATGCCGGTTATTTATTTGGTGATATGCCCGTTATACAGCAGAATCTGAAATTATTGATTGTCGCAATTATTTTTATTTCTATTCTGCCCGGCATCATAGAAATTTGGCGTCATCGTCGTGCTGCATCGAAAAAAGCAGCAGGAAGTAGTAGATAGATAAATAGAAGATAGATAAATCGATAACCGTAAACAGGTTTGAGCAGTTTTTTATCCACACTGCGATGGCATTGTGGTTTAATGGCACGTAAAACAAAAGCTGGCAGCAGCCAGATTCAGACGGAAAGGTTCATTAATGAGCTGGATTGAAAAGATTCTAAACAAAAGCAAAATTATACAAACTCGTAAGGCAAGCATACCTGAAGGAGTTTGGACAAAATGCGACAGTTGCAGTCAGGTACTTTATCGTGCTGAATTAGAGCGTAACCTTGAAGTGTGTCCAAAGTGTGACCACCATATGCGTATTTCAGCCCGTAAGAGATTGCATTCATTTTTGGATGAAGGTATTGGCACGGAATTAGGCAGTGAGCTGGAACCCAAAGATATCCTGAAATTCCGCGATACCAAAAAATATAAAGATCGCTTAGTTGTAGCCCAGAAGCAGACACAAGAAAAAGATGCACTCATCGTCATGAAAGGTAAGCTGCATGATATGCCAGTTGTGGCCGGTGCTTTTGAGTTCAATTTTATGGCTGGCTCAATGGGGTCTGTGGTTGGCGCTCGTTTTGTGCGTGCTGTTGAACAGGCTCTGGAAGATAACTGTCCATTTATCTGTTTTGCCACCAGTGGTGGGGCACGTATGCAGGAAGCGTTGATGTCACTGATGCAGATGGCAAAAACCAGTGCTGCGCTGGCAAAAATGCAGCATCGTGGTTTGCCTTATATCTGTGTGTTGACCCACCCAACAATGGGTGGAGTAACGGCAAGTCTGGGGATGCTGGGTGATATCAATATCGCTGAGCCTAAAGCATTGATTGGCTTTGCGGGTCCTCGTGTTATCGAGCAGACTGTGCGTGAAAAACTACCGGAAGGTTTCCAGCGCAGCGAATTTCTGTTGGGGAAAGGTGCGATTGATATGATCGTGCGTCGTCCAGACATGCGCGATAAAGTTGCCAGCCTACTTGCAATGTTGACTCACAAACCCCATCCGGGCACAAAAGCAGAGACGGTAGAAGCAATCGTTGTTGAATCTGCTGATGTCGAAGCTGATATAAACATCAATCCTAATAAAGAAGATGTCTGATATTTCACAAATTCCTCAAGTCACGTCACCACTGATGACGTGGCTTTCCTATCTGGGAAACCTGCATACCAAAGCCATTGATATGGGGCTTGAGCGTGTGGGTAAGCTAGGTCGTCAGTTAGGCTTATTGAATCCGGCACTAAAAGTTATCACGGTATCAGGCACCAATGGCAAGGGAACCACTTGCCATACCCTGGAATCTATTTTTCTGGCTGCCGGGCTTAAAGTCGGTGTGTACAGTTCCCCGCACTTAGTACGCTACACCGAAAGGGTGCGTATTCAGGGGAAAGAACCCGCGGAACAAGACTTTTGCCGGGTATTTGCTGCGATTGAAGCTCAGCGTGGCGACATCTCATTAACCTATTTTGAATATGGGACGTTGGCAGCATTACAGCTTTTTAAAGAAGCGGAGCTTGATGTTGTAATTTTGGAAGTTGGGCTGGGTGGACGTTTGGATGCCACCAATATCGTTGATGCCGATATTGCCGCAATCACCAGTATTGCACTGGATCATACGGATTGGTTGGGCGCAGATCGCGAACACATTGGCCGTGAAAAAGCGGGTATTTTCCGCCGTGGACACTTTGCGGTGGTGGGTGAATATGATATGCCTCACTCAATTGCTGAAGTTGCGGATGAATTGGGTGCGAAGCTCTTTCGTTGTGGCTTTGATTGGCATTTCTCACAGAATGAAAATAGCTGGAACTGGCTAAGCGGTAATCAGCAATTCAATGAATTACCTTTACCTAATTTGCCATTGGCAAATGCCGCGACTGCAATGGGGGTGATTCATTGCTTGTTGCAGCAGGATGACAAAATCAGCCGAGCCATTGATGAACAAGCAATCTGTGAAGGGCTAAGAAATGCGCAATTACCAGGGCGTTTCCAAATTATCAGGGAAAATCCGTTGGTCATTTTGGATGTGGCTCATAATCCACATGCTGCGGGCTATCTAGTGCAAAAACTGGCAGAACTACCTCGCTTACCAGACAGTAAGATTCGTGGTGTAGTTGGTATGTTGGGAGATAAAGACATTGCAGGTACACTTGCTTGCCTTTCTCAACAGATTGATGAATGGTATTGCGCATCGTTGCATGAATTGAGGGGAGCAGAGGCCGAAGAACTGTCTGGACATCTTGTGCAGGCTCGGACTCGGACATTCTCCGAAGTCAAAACAGCCTGGCAGCAGGCAATAGAAGACGCATCGGTGCAAGATATTATTGTGGTTTGTGGCTCTTTCCACACTGTCGCACATGTTATGGAAGCACTGGAGGAGGGCAAGGAAAGTGGCCAGTAAATTCCAAAATCGCTTGGTTGGTGCCATTGCTCTTGTCGCATTGGGCGTGATTGTTCTGCCTATGATCTTTGATGGTGATAAGAAATATAACGAAGATCAATTTGCTTCGATTCCTTTGGTGCCAAAACCTGGCGATGAAGAAGATGTTGACTCGATCCCACCATTGACACAAAACATGCCATCTACACCGCCCGAAGGTGCTGCACAAGCAATGCAATCACAGGAGCAAGAGCCAGATATAGACATGTTGTCCAGGCCATCGCCTTCAGAGCCAATAACAGCACCTCCTGTCACTGTTACTCAAGCTCCTAAAACAGCAGTGGAACCTGAGTCATCTCCTCAACAAAAAGCGGAAACTAAGCCACAGGTTAAACCTGAACCTCGCGTTGAAAGCAAGCCGGAAACTAAAAAGCCAACAGAACAGCCTCCTCAGGCAACAGCATATGTTGTTCAGCTTGGTGCATTAAAAAATGCGGATAAGGTTGACGAAATAGTGGCAAGGCTGCGTCTTTCTGGGCATCAGGTATATACAGTTCCTTCTTCACCGATACAGGGACAATTAACTCGGATCTATGTAGGGCCGAATGCATCAAGGCAGACATTGGAATCTGTTTTGTCCGAATTGAAGGAACTTACAGGGTTACAAGGGCAGATCAAAAACTATCAGCCATAATTCGATTGGCCTTTATGAGGAGTGTGAAGCGCATAAGGGTTAATTTTCAGTAGAGTGATGAATCTACTACGCAAACGTTTTCGTTTTCTGTTAGAATGCGCCCGACTTGAATGTCGGGAGCCTGTTTTTGGATTAAAATATGGTCTGGATTGATTATACGATTATTGCCATTATTGGTTTCTCGGCACTGGTTAGCTTGATTCGTGGTTTTGTTCGCGAAGCGCTCTCCCTGATAACGTGGGGCTGTGCTTTCTTTGTTGCAAGCCACTTCTATACTTACTTGGCGGCCTATTTGACCCGCCTTGAAGATGAACTGGTGCGCAATGGGGTAGCGATTGCTATCCTATTTATTGCAACACTGATTGTTGGCGCGGTAGTAAACTATGTCATTGGTTCACTTGTTCAGCGAACGGGCCTGTCAGGTACTGATCGGGTTCTGGGGATCTGCTTTGGGGCTTTGCGTGGTGTCTTGGTGGTCTCTGCTATTTTGTTTATTGCGGACTCTTTCACGCCACTGCCCAAAAGTCAGGATTGGCAACAATCACAACTGATCCCACAGTTTAGTCAAATTATCAGGTGGTTTTTTGACTACCTACAAAATGCGTCGAGTTTCCTGCCGGAGAGATAACGCTCTCCGCTTGGCTGATGAGGAAAGGCTACATGTGCGGTATTGTCGGTATCGTCGGTTTTACACCGGTTAACCAGTCGATTTATGATGCATTGACGGTGCTTCAGCACCGTGGACAAGATGCAGCAGGTATTGCAACTATTGATGGTAACAATGGGTTTCGTTTACGTAAGGCTAATGGCTTAGTCAAGGATGTGTTTGAAACACGGCACATGTTACGTTTACAGGGAACCGTCGGAATTGGGCATGTCCGTTATCCTACGGCGGGCAGTTCCAGTGCATCTGAGGCGCAGCCCTTTTATGTGAATTCTCCTTTTGGTATCACGTTGGCACATAACGGCAATCTGACAAACGCACATGAATTGAAAAAAATGCTGTTTGAAAATGCCCGCCGTCATGTCAACACAACCTCAGATTCCGAAATTCTACTGAATATTTTTGCCAATGAATTATCCCAATTTCCACATTTCCCATTAGAGCCTGATGATGTTTTCTCAGCAGTCTCAAAAATGCACAAAAAAATTCGTGGAGCTTACGCTTGTGTTGCCATGATTATTGGGCATGGAGTGGTGGCTTTTCGTGATCCACATGGCATTCGTCCTCTGGTGTTGGGAAAGAAAACACTGGAAGATGGTCGCAATGAATACATGGTGGCATCGGAAAGTGTGGCGCTGGATACATTGGGTTTTGAGTTCCTGCGTGATGTGGCTTCTGGGGAAGCGATTTATATCACTGAAAACGGGCAACTGTTTACTCGCCAGTGCGCAGAAAATCCGTCATTAACACCTTGTTTGTTTGAATTTGTCTATTTCGCTCGCCCGGATTCCTTTATTGACAAGGTTTCGGTATATAATGCACGGTTGCGGATGGGGCGAAAATTAGGGGAAAAAATTGCTCGTGAATGGGAAGACTTACATATTGATGTCGTTATTCCCGTGCCGGAAACCTCTTGTGATATCGCCCTGGAAATCGCCCATATTCTGGATAAGCCCTATCGTCAGGGATTTGTTAAAAACCGTTATGTAGGGCGTACCTTTATCATGCCTGGTCAGCAGGAGAGACGTAAATCCGTTCGTCGTAAACTGAATGCTAATCGCGCTGAATTCCGGGGTAAAAATGTCTTACTGGTGGATGATTCCATTGTGCGTGGAACCACTTCTGAACAGATTGTTGAACTGGCACGTGAAGCGGGAGCCAAGAAAGTCTACTTTGCTTCGGCAGCACCAGAAGTTCGCTTCCCGAATGTTTATGGTATTGATATGCCGAATGCCAATGAACTGATTGCCCACGGCCGAGAAGTGGATGAAATTCGTCAGATCATTGGTGCTGATGCGCTGATATACCAAAACCTTCACGATCTTGTCCAGGCGGTCAGGGAAGAAAACCCTGATATTGAAAAATTCGAATGTTCCGTATTCGATGGTATCTATGTCACAAAAGATATTGACCAGTGTTACCTCGACTATCTGGAAAATCTACGTAAAGACGATGCCATGAAAGTGCGTGGACAGGGCGAAATAGAGAATCTGGAAATATATAATGAAGGATAATATTATTATCATGTAGTTATAGCCAGAATCCCAGAGGAAAACATGAAGAAATTGATTGTCGGGCTGACCGGAGCGAGTGGTGCGATTTATGGCGTCAGGTTGCTGCAAGTTTTGCGGCCAATAGAAGGCATTGAAACGCATTTAGTGATCAGTCAATCAGCTCGGCAGACTCTGGCATTGGAGACGGACTATACGTTGCGAGATGTACAAGCTTTGGCAGATGTTGTACATGACAATCGTGATATTGCCGCATCCATTTCCTCTGGCTCTTTTAAGACATTGGGTATGGTGATTTTGCCTTGCTCCATAAAAACCCTATCAGGAATTGTGCATAGTTACACTGACGGCTTAATTACCCGTGCTGCAGATGTTGTTTTGAAAGAGAAGCGCAAACTCGTGTTAGGAGTGAGGGAAACCCCCTTGCACTTGGGGCACTTGAGGTTAATGGTGCAGGCCGCCGAAATTGGGGCGGTGATCATGCCACCAGTTCCCGCATTTTATCATCGTCCTGAACATATTCAGGATATCATCGACCAGACGGTTAACCGTGTGCTTGATCAATTTGATATTGACTTGCCAGAAGATCTGTTTAGCCGTTGGCAGGGCGCTAAACCCATTGAGTGTGGCATTTAAGTGAATCAATATGCTGTTGTGAATAAACCACAACAGCATATTGTTAATGACCTTATTCTTATTCTGAATGTATCAGATTAGCAAACATTGTCCTTTTCCTTCATTACATCTTGCAAGGCTTCTTCCAATTGAAAATAACGGAAACCAAATCCAGCTTCTTCCAGTTTTTTGGGAATGGCTTGTTGACCACCTAAGACTAACTCTGCGGCTTCTCCCATCATTGCTTTTAACACAAATGCAGGAATGCGTATAAACGCAGGACGATGTAATACAGTGGCGAGCGTGGCACTAAACAGCTCATTATGAACCGGATAAGGAGATGTCATATTAAAGGGGCCATATAGCTCAGGTGATATCAGCAGGTAATAGATCCCATTGACCATGTCGTCAATGTGTATCCATGGCATATACTGCTTGCCATTGCCGATTGCTCCCCCTAACCCCAGCCGAAATAGTGGCAGCATTTTTTGCAACGCCCCTCCTTTGGGAGCTAATACAATGCCTGTACGTAACAAACATACACGGGTTTTATCACTTTGGGCTTGTAGAGCAAGCTGCTCCCAGCGTTCACAAAGCTGATGGGCAAATTCATTGTGAGGAAGCTCGTTTTCAGTAACGACTGATTGTCCCTGATCGCCATAATAGCCAACGGCTGAACCGGAAATAAATACAGATGGCGGAGGTTCACTGGCCTTGATTAGCTTGCTCAATTGTTCAGTGATCTGCCAGCGGCTTTGACAAAGTTTCTCTTTTTGTTTCGGTGTCCATCGTCTATTGATAATAGGCTCGCCAGCAAGATTGATAACAGCATCAAAGCCATCAAGATCATGTTGGTCATTTAGCGTTGTCCAACATTCAACGCGATCAGAAAACAGTGAATACACCTTTTGTGGTGAACGACTTAAAATGGTGATGGAATGGGAGAGAGAAATCAACTGACAGGTTAAGCGATGACCAATTAACCCTGTTCCCCCTGTAATTAAGATACGCATAGCCACCCCCTGTAACAAAAGATAATTGTGTATTGACTATAACAAGGGATGACTTAAGTAGCAGCGAAATATGCTGCTAACTGTTATCAATATCAAGTTTTATGGTGAAAAGTATCGTCATCAGATGAATTTCTTACATATATGGAGTTAAGCTTCCTTATAGGCTGTTTGTGTCGCAGGGCGTTGGCTGATCTTATCCAGCCATTTAGCAACCGCCGGATAATCCTGTAGGTCGATTTTTTGGTATTCATAGCATCTCGCCCACGGATAAGTGGCAATATCTGCGATGCTGTATTCGTTTCCTCCGAGATAAGCCGTTTTTTCCAGTTGAGTATTTAGCACCTTGTATAAACGTTTTGATTCTTCCACATATCGATTAATGGCATAGGGTACAACTTCTGGAGCATAGTGGTTGAAATGGTGATTTTGACCGAGCATTGGGCCAAAGCCGGCAACTTGCCAAAACAGCCATTGCAATTGTTCGGTACGTTCACGTAAGTCTTTGCTTAATAACTGGCCTGTTTTGTTTGCCAGATAAAGTAAAATGGCCCCCGATTCGAAGATAGAGATAGGCTCTCCCCCATTGGCGGGTCGATGATCAACAATAGCTGGGATTTTGTTATTGGGTGAAATGGCAAGAAATTCAGGTTTGAATTGTTCGCCAGTACTGATATTGATGGGGTAGGTAGTGTAAGGAATACCGGCTTCCTCAAGAAAAAGGGTGATTTTATAGCCATTTGGGGTTGGAGCATAGTATAGATCTATCATATAACCTCCAGCAATAATAACTTTCTGAAAAATGTAGCGATGTTACCTTACCATCGTTTGTTTATAAATGTTATAAATTTACTGCAAAAAGTAACATGCGACTCATTGATAAAAGGTTTTTAGAATGATGCAAGAAAAATCAGCCAATATTGAATGGATTGACATCGTCAATGAAGGAAATGAAGTCATTGCGCAATCGACTCGTCAGCAGATGAGAGCGCAAAATTTGAGGCATCGTGCTACTTATATTGTTGTACATGATGGGATGGGCAAAATTCTGGTTCAGCATCGTACAGAAACGAAAGATTTTTATCCGGGAAAACTGGATGCAACGGCAGGCGGTGTTGTGATGGCGGGAGAAACTTTGCTTGAGTCTGCGCGGCGGGAAGCCGAAGAGGAATTGGGAATTGCAGGTGTTCCTTTTGCCGAACATGGGGTTTTTTATTATGAAGAGAACACTTGCCGTATATGGGGTGGTTTGTTCAGTTGTGTCAGTCATGGGCCATTTGCATTGCAGGAAGAAGAAGTCGCCGCAGTTTATTGGTTAACGCCACAAGAGATCACGGCGCGTTGTGATGAATTCACTCAGGATTCACTGAAAGCGCTCTCTTTATGGTTAGCACGTAACAATCAAGTGGAGTAGTTTATCAGGGGGATGTCTATTTACAAAACATACCCCTTTTTTATTGCATGCTTTGTTATTTTATGAAAATTAATAAATATCTAATTTGGTATTCCACTATTATTAATTAAATTTCCCCAGAAAGAATTTAAAATGATAACCATCTATTTTTTCAAACCGTATGTGGGGTGGTTTAGTTGTATCATAAGTAATTATTTCAAGGCCGTGATCATCATGTTTAAAATAGACAGCTCCTTGAGTGACCGGAATATTCTTCTGATCAAATACGACAACGAATGCTACATACTGTAGACCATCTTTGGGAATTAACCCGACTATTTCATAGTCTCCATTTGAATAGCAATCTACGGGATTGGGAATTTTATAGGTTTGAATATGAGCTCTGAATATTTGATCAACACCTGATTCATTAATCAATTTTACCGCGAGTAAATCACGGTTTGCGGGTGATACAATAAATTTTGATAATCCTTGAATATCGCTGATATCTGGTTGGCTTGTATCCCATTCACGGTAAATTTGTCCTGCTTGACTATCATTGCCATGTCGCCAAGCGAATACGATCGAATTTGTTCCAATTTTAACGGAACGAAACTTATCATTTAATGGAGTACCAATTAAATTAACTTCCTGACTATTTTCTGAATATGCATAAATATCCCCGCTATAATTCTTTTCAGTATAGAATATAGCGCCATGAATTAATTTATCTTTAGACATAATGAATTTTTTCCTTATGTTTGATAACTGAGGTGAATAACTAGAATAAAGGAGTGGATTTATATGTCAAGGTGAGGGGTAGCTCTTATGTTGAATCTGGGTTTTAAAAATTATTTATTTAGTTTTGTATTATTTTTGATTAATAAATAACACTGTTTAAATTTGTAATGTTTATTTTTGTTTTGTTTTTATCACTATTTTTTATTTTGATTTCCTGAGATAAAAAACTTCGCTATTTTCAACGAAGTTTTTTAGTGAATAAGGCAGCCATTAGCTGCCAGAAATTTATGAGATTATATTTACACCCGCTATGGCCGATGCTAACCCTTGAACGAAAGGTTGACGCATAATGGTGATGTGATTACCGGATAAAGTTTCAGAGATAACTTTTCCAGCCACCAGTGTTTGCCATCCATCAATAATGCTTTCGGTTTGGCCTTCATAATCTTGGCTATCGCTAGCCAGAAACAGATGGAGTGTTCCGGGATAGCGTTCTTGCGGCTGATAAGTTGCCAAATAGTGCATTTTGAAGACGCGTAAATGAGCCGAGATTTCCTTAGATTCAAGTTGAGGAGGCAAGAGTTTCTCTTCAATGAGACGAAGTCGCAAGTTATCGAGTTGCGCTTCTTCTGTCATGGATTGAAATTCTTCTTCGGTAAAGTTTTCCTCTGTTCCCTCTAATGCAGCAAACGCATTGCCAAACTCGGCCAGCCAGCGGCTATGAGACCATTCTGACTCGATCTTTTGGGTTACGCCCTCCAGAGGGGATTCGCTATCGACTAAAGCCAGTAAGCCAATGCTTTCACCCTGTTGGAGGAGTTGTCGAGCCATTTCGAATGCGAGCCAGCCTCCGAAAGAGTGTCCACCTAAGTAATAAGGGCCAGTTGGTTGAACTTTCTTAAGATCATCGATCATAACACTGGCTATTGCTTCAAGGCTGTTCATCTCAAGGTATAGTGGGGGATCGTTGCGTCCATCTAACTCTGGTAATTGCATACCCCAAACGGAATAAGCACCTTCCAATGCTGTCGCCAATTCCCGTAAATAGAGCACATGCCCTCCGGCGCCGGGAGCAAAGAACAGCGGTGTTGCTTTGAGGTTTCGAGACAGGCCGACCATAGAACCCACATAGATATTCTCTCGATCTTCAATGGCGTTGGCTTGTTCTTTGATAGTGGTAAACGTCATCAAGCTCGCCATCATATTCTGCTGAAGCCCAAGTTTTTCTATTGCCAAAGAGCAGGCTTTCAAAATAAGCAGTGAATGTCCTCCTAACTCAAAGAAATGGTCATGGCGGCTGACACGCTCTAATCCGAGCAGATCTTGCCAAATTTGAGCCAGTGTTATCTCAATCTCACCTTGGGGGGCTTCATAATCACGGGCTATGATGGCAGATTGATCGGGAGCAGGGAATGCCTGACGGTCGATTTTGCCATTAGAGGTAAGCGGGAAAGCGTCAAGGGTTACAAATGCACTGGGCAGCATATACTCGGCAAGATGCTGAGCAAGTTGCTGACGCAGTTCACTGGGAACCAAGTTGACACCGGATTCAGGCTGAATATATGCGACAAGACGTTTATCATCAGGTGTTATTTCCCGAACCAGAACAATGGCTTCCTGCACTCCCTGACATTGCGCCAGACGAGTTTCTATTTCACCCAATTCAATGCGGAAGCCACGGATCTTAACCTGAAAGTCATTGCGCCCTAAATATTCAATCGCCCCATTGGGCAACCAACGCCCCAGATCGCCAGTTTTGTACATGCGGGCATCGTGCTGTTCGCTAAACGGATCAGCCACAAATTTTTCTGCTGTCAGATCGGGACGATTGAGATAGCCACGGGCCACACCTGCACCAGCAATATGAATTTCACCACTGACACCTAGAGGAACCGGCTTCCCAAAGGCATCCAGAATATAAATGCGAGTATTGGGTAGTGGGTAACCAATCGGGATAACGTCAGTCAATTCAGGCGAATCTTGACTATTATCATTGAGGGTTAAGGTGGTGGCAATCACCGTGGTTTCGGTAGGGCCATAAGAGTTAATCCAGCGGCAGGATTGCGTTTCTGGTATAGATTGCCAATTAAGCAAATGGCGTAGTTCCGCTTTCTCACCACCGACAATAACTGTGCGCAGGTATTGGCCGAAACCACTGCGTCCTGCCATCATCTCTTGTACCCATTGATGCCAGAAGGCGGTGGGCATATCCATGATAGTGATTTTCTGCTTATTTAACAGATCGACAAATTCTGCATCCGGTACGCGGATATGCGCAGGGCGCAGAACCAGTGTTGCTCCCGATGCCAGGGTGGGGAAAATATCGGATACCGAGGTATCAAAGGCGATGGTTGCAAATTGCAGGATACGATCCCCCAATTGTGGTTCGCTGGTCTGGCGCTGGGCATGGATAAAGTTCACCACATTGCGGTGCTCCAGCATCACGCCTTTGGGTTGTCCGGTGGAGCCGGAAGTATAGATGACATAGGCCAGATGGTGTGGTTGAAGTTGAACATCAGGATTATGTATTGGTTGTTTTGCCACGTTATTTCGCTGGGTTTCATCGTCCAGCAGCCAGACAGGCATGTCTGATATTGGCAACAGTCCCTGCAAATGTTGCTGCGTCAGCAATAATACGGGTTTGCTGTCCGACAACTGGTAGGCCAGGCGTTCGGCTGGGTATTCCGGATCGAGCGGAATATAGCCGGCCCCCGCTTTAAGGATAGCGTACAGGCCAATAATTAAATCCAGACTGCGCTCAATACAAATCGCGATGAGATCATCGGGGCGTACACCCGCTGCAATCAGTTGGTGTGCCAGTTGGTTAGCATGGCGGTTCAGTGCCGCATAACTCAATTCGCTTTCGCCAAAGACCAACGCAATCGCATCCGGTGTGTGCGCTACCTGTTGTTCGAACAGTTGATGGATTAATCTGTTCTGCGGATAGTCTATCGCCGTATTGTTAAAACCCTCCAGTAATTGGGTACGTTCGGCCAGTGGCAAGATATCGATCGTGTGGATAGGTTGCTCAGGCGCATATCGCAGTGCAGCCACAATGCCTTTTAAAGCTGTCTTCATATAGGCATTAATGCGTACAGGATCAACATGCTGGCTGCATTGTGCCGTCAGCGAAAATCCGTCATCAAAATCATCCACATCCAGTGACAAAGGGTAGTTACTGCGCTCTTCACTGTCCAACACTTGGATACCTTGCCAAACCGATGAGTGAGCAGGTGCCTCATCACGCGAACTGTGGCGGAAATTAAGCAGGCTGTTAAACAGCGGCAATGAGGCCGGCACACCGCTGCACCGCTGGGCAATCGCCAGCGGGGTTTGTTCATGGTTCAGCAATTCGCTCAGGCGCTGGTAGGTTTCCTGTACCGCCTGTATTACAGTACGGGCCTGTAATTGGATACGGACTGGCAGGGTATTGATAAACATCCCCAGTACCAGCGAAGCGCCCATGCCGCCCTGTAATCGGCCCAATAACACAGTTCCGAATACCACATCCTCACGGCCGCCGCATTGCGCCAGCACTTGCGCCCAGGCCACATGGAACAGCACGGCAGCGCTGATACCCAATTGACGGGCGCAATCTCGGATCTGTTGTGCCAGTTCATCATCTAACGTGACGATATCCTCCACGATTTTATCGTGCTTATCGCGGCTATTTCCCTGCACATCCAGTAACCCAAACGGTAAAGTCGGCTCGTCTACGTCACCCAGTAACTGGCGGAAATAGGCCTGATGGACTTCAATCGGCACTTGACGGGTTTGGGCAATAAAATTGCGGTAAGGCAATGGGGCGGGCAGGTGCGCTTCGTCCCCCTGCATCAGAGCCTGCACTTCGCTGAAAATGATGTCCAGTGACAGATGGTCACACACCAGATGGTGGTGCAGCAAGCTTAGCCACCACCGTTCGGTGTCAGGATCCTGGGCTATATAAGCGGCCAATAATGGGGCTCGGGTAATATCCAGCCGGATTGTATCAGGATCGGTCAGGCGTCGTAGCTGTGTTTCAACACTTTCTTCCGCGGATAACGTCAGTTCAGTGACGGGCAGTGGCGCATGACGGTAGACAACCTGCACGGGGATCGGAAGTTCCTGCCAGTGGAAGGCACTGCGTTGAATATCGTGTCGGTCGATCACCCGCTGTAACGCTTGCAAGAAACTCTCCAGCCGCCTCCGGCTGTCAAAGTGCATCAAAATATTTTCAAGATAGGTGTCACCGGTTTCTGCCAGTAAATGGTGGAACAGGATGCCTTCCTGCAAGGGTCCAAGCGGGTAGATATCCTGAACATTGGCGACACCGCCCGGGACATGGTCAACAATATGGTCAATTTGGGTCTGAGTTAATGTCACCAGTGGCAGCATAGCCGGTGTAATATGCGGACTGTCTTCGCGGATAAGATTGGGCGGAATAGCCGATGTCTCCGCATCTTGCTCACTCTTCTGATGTAAGCGGGCGCTCATGGCCGCCAGGGTGGGGGCAGAGAAGACTGCGCTGACCTCCAGAGAAAGCCCTTGCTGACGCAACTGTTCGATCAGACTGACGACCAGCAGGGAATGGCCGCCCAGTTCGAAGAAGTTGTCATGGCGCCCGACCTGTTCCAGTTCCAGAATCGATTGCCAGATTGCCGCCAGTTTCTGTTCGGTTTCGCCTTGTGGTGCTTCGTACTCACGGCTGACGATAGCGTGCCGATCCGGCGCTGGCAGCGCGTTGCGATCCAGTTTGCCATTGGCGGACATCGGGAAGGCATCCAGCATAACAAAGGCATTGGGCAGCATATACTCCAGCAGGTGGGTACTGAGTTGTTCACGTAAATCGGCCGGTTTTAGCGTGGTGCCTGTTTCCGGGATCAGATAAGCAACCAAACGCTTATCACCGGTTTCTTCTTCACGGGCGATCACTACGGCATCGCTGACGCCTTCGCAAGCCACCAGTTGTGTCTCAATTTCCCCCAGTTCAATGCGAAATCCGCGTAGCTTGACCTGAAAATCATTGCGTCCTAAATACTCAATCGTGCCATTGGGCAGCCAGCGCCCCAGATCGCCGGTTTTATACATGCGGGCATCGGGCTGGGCGCTAAACGGATCAGCCACAAATTTCTCCGCAGTTAAATCAGGGCGATTGAGATAACCACGGGCCACACCCGCGCCGGCAATATAGATTTCACCACTGACGCCAATGGGAACCAGCCGGCCGTGCATATCCAGAATATAAATGCGGGTATTGGGCAACGGATAACCAATCGGGATAACACCGTTGAGATGAGATGGATTTTGTTGATCCAATTTCAACGTGGTGGCAATCACCGTGGTTTCCGTTGGGCCATACGAGTTAATCCAGCGGCAGGATTGGGTTTCCGGGCTGGTCAGCCAATGGATTAAATGGCGATACTCCGCTTTTTCGCCGCCCACAATAAGGGTGTGCAGATAGGGACTAAAGCCACTGCGACCTGCCATCATCTCCTGTACCCACAGATGCCAGAAGGCGGTTGGCATATCCATAATAGTGATCTTCTGCTCACGCAGGAAGGTGACAAAAGTCATATCCGGAATCCGAATATGGGGCGGACGCAGAACCAGTGTTGCACCAGCGGCCAGGGTGGGGAAAATATCGGATACCGAGGTATCAAAGGCGATGGTTGCAAATTGCAGGATACGATCCCCCAATTGTGGTTCACTGGTCTGGTGCTGGGCATGGATAAAGTTCACCACATTGCGGTGCTCCAGCATCACGCCTTTGGGCTGTCCGGTGGAACCGGAAGTATAGATGACATAGGCCAGATGGTGTGGTTGAAGCTGAACATCAGGATTATGGATCGGCTGTTTTGCCACCTTATTTCGGTGGGTTTCATTATCCAGCAACCAGACGGGGATATCTGATATTGGCAACAGTCCCTGCAAATGTTGCTGCGTCAGCAATAATACGGGTTTGCTGTCCGACAACTGGTAGGCCAGACGTTCGGCTGGGTATTCTGGGTCGAGCGGAACATAGCCGGCCCCCGCTTTAAGAATAGCGTACAGACCAATAATTAAATCCAGACTACGGTCAGCACAGATTGCCACACGATCATCGGGGCGTACACCCGCTGCAATCAGTTGGTGTGCCAGTTGGTTAGCATGGCAGTTCAGTGCCGTATAACTCAGTTCGCTCTCGCCAAAGACCAATGCAATCGCATCCGGTGTGCGCGCTGCCTGCTGTTCAAACAGTTGGTGGATTAAGGTGTTTTGCGGATATTCAATAGCAGTATTATTAAATGTTTCCAGTAATTGGGTGCGCTCAGTTAGTGACAGGATGTCGATTGACTCAATGGCTTGCTCAGGTGCATATTGCAGTGCTGTCACAATGCCTTTTAACGCCGTATTCATATAGGCATTAATGCGCACAGGGTCAACATACCGGCTGCATTGTGCAGTCAGCGCAAATCCACCATCAAAATCATCCACATCCAGTGACAAGGGGTAGTTACTGTGCTCCTCACCCTCTAGCTCGTCAATGCCTTCCCAGGCGATTGAAGCCACTTGCTCATCTTCACCTGGGCTATGGCGGAAGTTTAGCAGGCTGTTAAACAGCGGTAATGGCGCCGGAATGCTACTGCAACGTTGGGCGACAGCCAGAGGTGCCTGCTCATGTTCCAGTAGTGCGGTTAACTGCTGATAAGTTTCCTGTACTGCTTGCTTAACGGTACGTGCCTGTAACTTAACGCGAATAGGTAAGGTATTGATAAACATCCCCAGCACTTCGGATGCACCAATCCCACCTTGTAACCGTCCCAACAGAACAGTGCCGAATACGACGTCATTTCGTCCACTGCATCGCGCCAGAACCTGTGCCCAAGCCACATGAAACAATACGGCGGCACTCATACCCAATTGACGGGCGCAATCACGGAGATTTTGGGCTAGCTTGCTATCCAGAGTGAGAACGTTTTCCTCTATTTCATTGAGACTGCCACCTTGTACATCAAGCAACCCAAATGGCAGGGTGGGTTCTTCCACATCTTCCAATAATTCGCGGAAATAGTTTTGGTGAACCTCCAACGGCACGTTGCGGATCTGCGCGATAAAGTTTCGGTAAGGCAGTGGTGTTGGTAAATTTTCACTTTCCCCTAAAAGCACGGTTTGTATTTCACTGAATATCATATCCAGTGATATGTGATCACAAACTAAGTGGTGATACAGCAAGGAGAGTAGCCATTTATCGGAGTCTGGATCTTTGGCTATATGAGCAGCTAACAGTGGTGCTTTGGTTATATCCAACCGTATTGCACGGGAATCGGTAAGGCGGCGTAGCTGGGTTTCTGGGGGTTCCTCTGCCGATAGCGTGAGTTCAGTGATCGGCAGTGGTGCATAACGATAGACGATTTGTACTGGTTTAAGAAGCTCTTTCCAGTAAACGGCGCTGCGCAGAATATCGTGCCGGTCAATGACCCGCTGCAACGCCCGTAAGAAACTCTCCAACCGCGTCCGACTGTCGAAAATCATCAAATGGTTGTCCAGATAGAGATCACCTTCTGTTTCCAGTAAATGGTGGAACAGGATACCTTCTTGTAATGGCCCCAGTGGATAAATGTCCTGGACGTTGGAAATACCCCCTGTTACATGGGAAACAATCTGATCTATCCGGTCTTGGGTCAATTCCACCAGTGGCAGCATATCTGGCGTAATGACGGAACTGTCTTCTCTAATCAGGTTAGGTGGGATTTCCTGTAGGGTTGTAGTCTGAGTGTTATTGTGACGGATTAGGGCGCTCATGGCCGCCAGGGTAGGGGCAGAGAAGACCGCGTTGACATCCAGAAACAGGTTGTGGAGACGTAGTTGCTCAATCAAATTGACCACGAGAAGTGAATGTCCGCCCAGTTCAAAGAAATTGTCTTGCCGCCCGACTTGTTCCACATTTAACAGGGATTGCCAGACTACGGCCAGTGTTTGTTCAGTTTCGCCTTGTGGAACTTCATATTCACGGCTGACGATAGCGCTACGATCCGGTGCCGGCAGGGCTTTGCGATCCAGTTTACCGTTAGCGGACATCGGGAAGGCGTCCAGTATTACAAAGGCACTGGGTAGCATATGTTCCATCAATCGGGTGCTCAGTTGCTTACGTAATTCAGCCGGACTGAGTGTCATACCAGTTTCTGGGATCACATAGGCGATTAAACGCTTGTCACCGGTTTCTTCTTCACGAGCAATCACCACGGCATCGCTGACGCCTTCGCAAGCCGCCAGTTGCGCTTCAATTTCCCCCAGTTCAATGCGGAACCCGCGTATTTTGACCTGAAAATCATTGCGTCCCAGATACTCAATCGTGCCATTGGGCAGCCAGCATCCCAGATCGCCGGTTTTATACATGCGCGCATCGGGCTGGGCGCTAAACGGATCTGCCACAAATTTCTCCGCGGTTAAATCCGGACGATTGAGATACCCACGGGCTACGCCTGCGCCGGCAATATGGATTTCACCACGGACACCAATAGGAACCGGCTGGCCGTGCGTATCCAGAATATAAATGCGGGTATTGGGCAGTGGATAACCTATCGGGATAACACCGTTGAGATGCGATGGATTTTGTTGATCCAATTTCAGTGTGGTGGCAATCACCGTCGTTTCCGTTGGGCCGTACGAATTAATCCAGCGGCAGGATTGGGTTTCTGGACTGGACAGCCAATTCATTAAATGGCGGTATTCCGCTTTTTCACCGCCCACAATGACGGTGTGCAGATGTGGGCTAAAGCCACTGCGTCCCGCGATCATTTCCTGTACCCAGTGGTGCCAGAAAGCAGTCGGCATATCCATAATAGTAATCTTCTGCTCACGCAGGAAGGTGACAAAAGTCATATCCGGTATCCGGATATGAGGCGGTCGCAGAACCAGTGTTGCACCGGCAGCCAGAGTGGGGAAAATATCGGATACCGAGGTATCAAACGCCACGGTGGCAAATTGCAGGATACGATCCCCTAATTGTGGTTCACTGGTTTGGTGTTGGGCATGGATAAAGTTCACCACATTGCGGTGTTCCAGCATCACACCTTTAGGCTGTCCGGTGGAGCCGGAAGTATAGATGATATAAGCCAGATGATGCGGCTTAAGCCCCAATTGTTCGATATCGGGATTATGGGCTAGTTGTTTTGCCACGTTATCCCGATTATGTTGATCATCCAGCAGCCAGACAGAGGTATCCTGTATTGGCAAACGGGTCTGTAGATGCTGTTGGGTCAGCAATAACACCGGCTTGCTGTCCGACAACTGGTAGGCCAAGCGTTCAGCAGGGTATTCCGGATCAAGTGGAATGTAACCGGCACCGGCCTTAAGGATGGCGTACATACCAATGATCATATCCAGACTGCGATCAGCGCAGATTGCCACGCGATCATCGGGGCGTACGCCAGAAGCGATCAAATGGTGTGCCAATTGGTTAGCGTGGCGGTTTAGCTCTGCATAACTCAGTTGGCTATCGCCAAACACTAACGCCGTGGCGTCAGGGGTTTGTTCCACCTGTTGTTCAAACAGTTGATGAATCAATAACGTTTGTGGGTATGGAAAGGCCGTATCATTGAAATTATCTAACACTCGAGTGCGTTGGTGTGGTTGCAATAGTGGTAAACTTTCCACCGGTTGTGAATCATCTTTAACCATCGCGGTTAACAGGGTTTGCAGGTAACTGGCGATGCGTTCGACGCTGGTATGGTCAAACAGATCACTGGAATATTCCAGGCCACCCACTAAGCCATTTTCGGTATCATTTATCGAGAGGGACAAATCGAAATGCGAACTGTTTTCGGCCAGATTGATTTCACTAATAGTGATATCCGGCAATGCTATATTCTGCTGTCCAGGGGTATTATCCACTGACATCATAACCTGAAAAATCGGGCTATGACTGAGGCTACGTGGTGGTTTGAGTACTTCCACCAATTGTTCGAATGGCAGATCTTGATGCGCGTAGGCATTCAGTGCATGAGCCTTAACTCTGGCTAGCAGAGCGCTGACCGTTGGATTGTCATCTATTTGAATTCGCAGAGCCAGTGTGTTGACAAAAAATCCAATTAACGGCTCTAATTCGCTATATTGCCGATTAGCGACAGGTGTGCCAATCACCAGATCTTTCTGCCCGCTAAGACGGGAAAGCAAAGTAATCCATCCTGCCATCAGGGTCATGAATAATGTTGTCCCGTGACGCTGGCAAAGGTTTCTTAATCCGGCACTCAGTTCCGGTGACAGAACGATATCAACATACCCTCCGGCATAACTCTGTTTCTCTGGACGTGGCCTGTCTGCTGGCAGTTCCAAAAGTGCAGGAGCACCCTGTAACGCATCGCGCCAGAAATTCACCTGTTTTTCCAATCGTTCTCCCTGTAGCCACTCTCTTTGCCAAAGGGCATAGTCAGCATATTGGAGTGTCAAAGCGGGCAGGGGATCACCTTGTCCTTCGCTGAACGCATGATAAAGCGTGGAGAGCTCGTGCATCAGGATGTTAAGAGACCAACCATCGGAAATAATATGATGCTGGGTTAATAGCAGGATATGTTCATTCTCAGCCAGCCGCAGCAAGCGCCCCCTGATTAGGGGGCCTTGTGCAAAGTCAAATGGCTGGCTGGTTTCACGCTGGATTTTCTCTTCAATGATAGTTTGTTGCTCTTGCGCAGGCAAATGGCTGAGATCTTCCACTGCCAAAGAGAAGCCGCTATCTGGTTTACCAATAAGTTGCAGGGCCTGGCCTTCGGCCATCGTGGTGCCCTTGGCTCTCTTGATTGTAGTACGTAGAATTTCATGACGAGCAACAATTCTGTTTAATGCTGCTTGCAGGGCATCTAAATTCAGATAACCTTGCAGACGCAGACCACCTGGAATGTGGTATGCCGTTTGTGCTGCTGGATCTAACTGCGCCAGGAGCCATAAGCGTTGCTGTGCCCAGGATAGGGGAAGCGTTTGCTGATCAGCGTTTCTCGGTATAATTTGCCTTTTTTCTCTGATCTGCTTTTTTTCCCGAATCTGACTGTTTTCAATGCGTTCTTTAATTTTTTTCTGGAGTACCGCTTGTCTTAATTCAAGTAGGCTTATTTCTTTGTTACTCATTTAATTAATTGTCTCCATTTAGCAGGGCACGCAGTTCATCTTCGGACAAGTTTTCCAATTCTTGTTGCAATAATTCGATATCTTCTTGTGCGAAAAAGGTTTCGATCTGTCTTGATGCGATAAGCTTGGCAAGTTCAGAAAGTTCTGGATGGGTAAATATGTCTTGAATGGACACTTCAAGATGGAATGCATCACGCAATCTTGCCATTAACTGAATGATTAATAGGGAATTTCCACCCAGATCAAAGAAACTGTCATGGCGTCCTATTTGTTCTAACCCCAATAAATTCTGTAGGATAGCGGCAATTTGCTGTTCGATTTCACCTTGGGGCGCTTCGTATTCACGGCTGGCAATGGCTGAACGATCTGGCGCTGGCAGTGCTTTGCGATCTAGTTTGCCGCTTCCGGTTAGCGGGAAGGCTTCCAGTACAACAAACGCGCCAGGCACCATATAGCTAGCCAGACGGTTATTCAGTTGTTCACGCAGGCTATTGGCTTCTGGTGTGAAACCGGATTGTGGAATGACATAGGCTACCAGACGTTTATCGCCCATTTCTTCTTCACGGGCGATCACTACGGCATCCCTGACACCTTCACAGGTGACCAGTTGTGCTTCAATTTCCCCCAGTTCAATGCGGAAGCCGCGTATCTTGACTTGAAAATCGTTGCGTCCCAGATACTCAATCATGCCGTTTGGCAACCAACGTCCTAAGTCACCGGTTTTGTACATGCGCGCATTTGGCTGTGCGCTGAATGGATCGGCAACAAATTTCTCCGCAGTCATCTCCGGCTTATTTAGATAACCCCGTGCGACACCTAAACCAGCGATGTGAATTTCACCACTGACACCAATAGGAACCGGTTGACCGAGGGTATCCAAAATATAGATACGGGTATTGGGCAATGGGCGACCAATCGGAATATTGTCATTGATATATGGAAATTGTGTGTTATCTATCGTCAGTTTATCTACGGTCAATGTGGTGGCAATAACGGTTGTTTCAGTCGGACCATAGGAGTTAATCCAGCGGCAGGATTGAGTTTCCGAGTGAGACAACCAATTCATTAAATGACGATGT
This sequence comes from Xenorhabdus thuongxuanensis, assembly GCF_001908095.1. GTDB lineage: Bacteria > Pseudomonadota > Gammaproteobacteria > Enterobacterales > Enterobacteriaceae > Xenorhabdus > Xenorhabdus thuongxuanensis. The sequence goes on from NZ_MKGR01000002.1 coordinate 76,400, forward strand.
TCTGCTTTCTCACCGCCCACAATGATGGTGTGCAGATAGGGACTGAAACCACTGCGTCCCGCCATCATCTCCTGTGCCCAGTGGTGCCAGAAGGCAGTGGGCATATCCATGATGGTGATCTTCTGTTCGCGTAAGAAGGCGACAAATGTCGTATCCGGTATTCTGATATGAGGCGGGCGAAGAACCAGTGTCGCACCGGATGCCAGAGTTGGAAAAATATCGGATACCGAAGTATCAAACGCCACGGTGGCAAATTGCAGAATACGATCACCCAATTGTGGTTGGCTGGTCTGGCGTTGAGCATGGATAAAGTTCACCACATTGCGGTGTTCCAGCATCACGCCTTTAGGTTGTCCAGTGGAGCCGGAGGTATAGATGATATAGGCCAGATGGTGTGGTTGAAGCCCCATTTGGCGAACATCAGGATTATGAATAGGTTGTTGTGCTACCGCGTTACGATGGCTGTCATCATCCAACAACAAGGTTGGAATATCCTGCGTCGGCAAACGTGTCTGTAAATGGCGCTGAGTCAACAGCCAGGCAGGTTGGCTGTCTGACAACTGATAGGCCAGTCGTTCTGTGGGGTACTCTGGATCAAGGGGAATATAACCTGCACCTGCTTTAAGGATGCCATACATGCCAATGATCATATCCAAACTGCGATCGGCACAGATAGCGATGCGATCATCGGGACGTACACCAGATGCAATCAGATGATGAGCCAGTTGATTAGCATGGTGGTTCAGTTCGGCATAGCTCAATTGGCTTTCACCAGTCACCTGATTTTCACCAAACACTAATGCAGTGGCATCAGGTGTCCGTTCCACTTGCTGTTCAAACAGTTGGTGGATTAAAACATCTGGTGGAAGATCGACGGCAGTATCGTTAAATGTTTCCAATACCTGAGTGCGCTCTTCTGGGGACAAGATATCGAGTGATTCTATTTTCTGTTCCGGTGCGTGTTGCAGGGCTGCGATAGTTCCTCTTAAAGCCATATTCATATAGGCGTTGATACGCGCTGGATTAATCTGCTGATTGCACTGTGCGGTGAGTGCAAATCCATCATCAAAGTCATCTACATCCAGTGACAGTGGATAGTTACTGTGTTCTTCACCCCTGAGTATTTGTACACCTTCCCATGCCAACGATGCAGATTGAGATGCATTACGTGGGCTATGGCGGAAGTTCAGCAAGCTGTTAAACAACGGTAATGGTGCCTGAATGCCACTACAACGCTGGGCAACGGCCAATGATGCTTGCTCGTGATCGAGCAATTCACTGAGTTGTTGATGGGTTTCCCGGACTGCCTGCTTAACAGTACGCTCCTGTAACCGAATGCGGATAGGCAAGGTATTGATAAACATACCCAGTACTTCGGAAGCACCGACTCCACCCTGTAAGCGTCCCAGTAGGACCGTGCCAAACACCACATCGTTTCGCCCACTGCATCGGGCTAATACTTGTGCCCATGCGACATGGAACAGAACAGCAGCACTCATGCCGAGTTGACGGGCACAGTTACGCAGGTTGTGGGCGAGTTCGCTATCCAGTGTGATGGTATTTTCTACGATTTTATTGCGGTTTGTTTCTTTGAGATCATCAAGTAATCCAAAGGGCAGAGTTGGCTCTTCAACATCCTCAAGTTGTTCGCGGAAATAGGCTTGATGGATTTCCTGCGGCACACTGCGGATCTGGGCGATAAAATTACGGTAAGGCAGGGGAACAGGAAGGCTAGCACTTTCTCCCAAGATCAGCGTATTAATCTCATTGAAGATCATGCCTAATGAAATGTGGTCGCAAACTAAATGGTGGTGCAATAAGGAGAGCAGCCACTGTCCAGATTCAGGATCTTGGGTAATATGTGCCGTTAGAAGTGGTGCTTTGGTGATCTCCATGCGCACCGAGTGTGGATCAGTCAGATGGCGTAATTGCGCTTCTGTTAACAACGTGTGTTCAATAATCGGCAGCGGTGCATGACGATAGACAATCTGAACAGGTTCTGGCAATTCTTGCCAGTGCACAGCACTGCGCAGGATATCGTGCCGATCAATGACGTGTTGAAATACCTGTAAGAAAGTATCTAAACGTGTTCGGCTATCAAACGCCATAAGCTGATTGTCCAGATAGATATCGCCTTTGGTTTGCAGCAAATGGTGGAACAGGATACCTGCCTGTAATGGCCCCAGTGGGTAGATATCCTGAATATTGGCAACACCTCCAGGAACGAGATTGACAATCTCCTCGATTTGGTTTTGTGTTAACGCCACCAGTGGCAGCATGTTTGGGGTAATCGTCTGGCTGTCTTCATGGATCAGGTTTGGTGGAACCATTAATTCTGTGACACCTTGAGCGGTTTTTTGATTTAAACGAGCACTCATGGTTGCCAATGTTGGTGCAGAGAAGACCGTGCTAACATCAAGGAATAGGTCATGCTGGCGTAATTCCTCGATCAGATTGACTACCAGTAAAGAGTGCCCCCCCAGTTCAAAGAAATTGTCATGGCGTCCCACTTGCTCCAAGCCCAGCAGGGATTGCCAAACTGTGGCCAAGGTTTGTTCAGTTTTTCCTTGTGGCGCTTCGTACTTGCGACTGACTATGGCAGAGCTATCCGGTGCGGGCAGGGCTTTGCGATCCAGCTTGCCATTGGTGGTTAGCGGAAAAGCATCAAGTATGACAAAGGCACTAGGGAGCATGTGTTCCATCAAACCGGAACTCAATTGCTCACGCAAGTAGGCGGGATTGAGTGTGATCCCTGATTGTGGAATGAGGTAAGCAACCAGACGTTTATCACCGGTTTCCTCTTCACGGGCGATCACGACCGCATCCATGACACCTTCACAAGCAACCAGTCTGGTTTCAATTTCTCCCAGTTCAACACGGAAACCACGGATCTTGACCTGAAAATCATTGCGCCCCAGATATTCAATCATGCCGTTGGGCAACCAGCGTCCTAAATCCCCCGTTTTATACATACGGGTATCTGCTTGTTCGCTAAACGGATCAGAAATAAATTTCTCTGCCGACACATCGGGGCGGTTCAGATAACCACGGGCAACACCGGCACCCGCAATATGGATTTCTCCACTTACCCCAATGGGAACTGGCTGTCCCTGTCCATCCAGAATATAAATGCGGGTATTGGGTAGCGGATAACCAATCGGGATAATATTTTCGAGGTACGGTAGATTTTGGTGGTCCAGTTTTAGAGTTGTGGCAATAACGGTGGTTTCCGTCGGACCATAGGAGTTGATCCAGCGGCAGGATTGGGTTTCTGGACTGGACAGCCAATTCATTAAATGGCGGTATTCCGCTTTTTCACCACCTACTATAAGGGTGTGCAGATAAGGGCTGAAACCACTGCGGCCTGCCATCATCTCCTGTACCCAGTGGTGCCAAAAAGCAGTTGGCATATCCATAATGGTGATCTTCTGCTCACGCAGGAACGAGACAAACGCCATATCCGGTATGCGGATATGCGGTGGGCGCAGAACCAGTGTCGCGCCGGATGCCAGGGTCGGGAAAATATCGGATACCGACGTATCAAACGCCACGGTGGCAAATTGCAGAATACGATCACCCAATTGTGGTTGGCTGGTCTGGTGTTGAGCATGGATAAAGTTCACTACATTGCGGTGTTCCAGCATCACGCCTTTGGGCTGACCGGTGGAACCGGAAGTATAGATGATATAGGCCAGATGGTGTGGCTGGAGACCCATTTTCTGTGCATCAGGGTTGTGGCCGGGTTGTTGTGCCACCGCGTTACGGTGGTTGTCATCATCCAGTAGCAAGACAGGTATGCCCTGCATCGGTAAATGTGCTTGTAGATGGCGCTGGGTCAGCAATAAAGCAGGTTGGCTATCTGACAACTGATAGGCCAGCCGTTCTGTGGGGTATTCTGGATCAAGCGGAATATAACCGGCACCCGCCTTAAGGATACCGTACATGCCGATGATCATATCCAGACTACGCTCAACACAGATTGCGATGCGATCATCAGGGCGCACGCCGGATGCCATCAGATAATGAGCTAACTGGTTGGCGTGGTGATTCAGTTCGGCATAACTCAATACGTTTTCACCGAATATCAACGCAGTGGTATCCGGTGTCTGTGTGACTTGGTGTTCGAACAGAGAGTGGATCAACCTATCTTGCGGATAGGCTTGAGCGGTATGGTTGAAATCGACCAATAATTGCTTGCGTTGTTGCGGTTGCAGCAATGGTAGATCTTGTATTCGCAGAGAGTCATCAGCAACCATCGCTGCTAACAGGGTTTGCAGGTAGCTTGCGAGCCGTTCAATGCTGGCACGATCAAACAGATCACTGGCATATTCCAATTCACAGACTAACCCATTATCGGTATCGTTCATGGAAAGTGACAGATCGAAATGGGTGCTTCTTCGGGTTAATGGCAGTTCGTCCAGCGCTAAACCGGGTAATTCAAGGGATTGTTGTATTGGTGTGTTATCCAGCGCAAGCATAACCTGAAATATCGGGCTATAACTCAAGCTACGTGGCGGTTGCAACGCATCGACCAATTGCTCAAAGGGTAAGTCTTGATGTACATAGGCTGCCAGTGCATGGGCTTTGACTTGTGCCAATAACGCGCTAACAGTAGGGTTATCTTCCAGTTTTACCCTGAGCGCTAGCGTATTGGCAAAGAAACCGATCAACGGTTCTAATTCACTGTGCTGTCGGTTGGCGATAGGCGTTCCAATAACAATATCTTGTTGACCACTGATGCGGGCAAGCAAGATTGACCATGCAGACAGCAATGTCATGAATAATGTGGAACTATGGCGCTGGCTCAATGCCTTTAGGCCATCACTTAATGCTGGTGAAAGGGTGAATGCCACTTGATCACCACGGTAGCTCTGAACCGCAGGACGTATTCTGTCTGTCGGCAGTTCCAGTAACGCAGGGGCACCTTGCAGTGCTTCTCGCCAGAAATTGACCTGTTTTTCCAGCACTTCACCCTGTAGCCATTGTCGCTGCCAGAGAGCATAGTCAGCATATTGTATTGTCAGTGCAGGCAGTGGATCGTCTTGTCCCTGAATGAAAGCACGGTAGAGGGTGGTCAATTCATATATCAGGATGTTCAATGACCAGCCATCCGAAATCATATGATGCTGAGTCAACAACAAAACATGTTCATCATGGGTGAGTTTCAGCAATTGTCCGCGAATTAATGGCTCCAGAGCAAAATCAAAGGGATGGTTAGTTTCAAATTGAGCGGTTTCATCAAGAGCAGCCCGTTTTTCTGCCTCATCTAACTGACTGAGATCTTTAATGGTCAAATTGAAGCCACGATCTGCATTGGCAATCACTTGCTGGGCTGTACCATTTTCCATTTTAATCGTTGTGCGCAGAATTTCATGGCGGGCAACGATCCTATCCAGAGATGCTTGCAGCGCATTCAGGTTTAACTGTCCTTTCAGACGCAATCCGCCAGAGATGTGATATGCCGTCTGGGCGGCAGGATCTAACTGTGCCAAGAACCACAGGCGTTGTTGTGCCCAAGAGAGCGGCAGAACTTGTTGCCGGTCGGCGGGTAATATCACCGGTTGTGTAGAATGCTGTGCTGGCTGATTGGCTATATCCAGTGATTGTGCCAAATCTGACAAAATTGGATGAGTGAATAGATCTTGTAAGTCTATTTGGCTATTGAAAACTTGGCGTAAGCGGGCAGCCATTTGTACCGTTAGTAAAGAGTGACCACCCAACTCAAAGAAATTGTCATGACGTCCCACTTGTTCCAGCCCAAGTAGAGATTGCCAGACTTCCGCCAGTTTCTGCTCAATTTCCCCTTGGGGAGCTTCGTATTCACGGCTGGCGATGGCAGTATGATCTGGTACAGGCAAGGCCTTGCGATCTAATTTACCGCTACCGGTCAGAGGAAATGCATCCAGTATGACAAATGCACTGGGGATCATGTGTTCCATCAGATGGATGCTTAATTGTTCACGCAGGTGGGAAGGTGTAAGCGTAACACTAGGTTGTGGTATCAGGTAGGCGACCAGACGCTTGTCGCCAGCCGTTTCTTCACGGGCAATGACCACAACATCTTTGACTCCGTCGCAGGTTGCCAATTGCGCTTCGATTTCTCCCAATTCAATACGGAAGCCACGTAGTTTGACCTGAAAATCATTGCGCCCTAAATATTCAATGTTGCCGTCTGGCCGCCAGCGTCCCAGATCACCGCTTTTATACAGGCGAGCATCAGGTTCTTTGCTGAATGGATCGGGTACGAAACGCTCTGCTGTCAGTTCCGGTTGGTTCAAGTAACCACGAGCAACACCGGCACCGCCAATATAAATCTCTCCACTAACCCCGATGGGAACGGGTTGGCCGAAGGGATCGAGAATATAAATACGCGAGTTAGCGTTAGGACGGCCAATGGGAATGTTGTTAACAATTTCGTTGGAGGAGCCACCATTGAGTATCAGTGAAGTCACGATAACGGTGGTTTCAGTTGGGCCATAGGTGTTGATCCAACGGCAGAATTGCGTTTCTGGCAATGATTGCCAATCTACCCAATGTCGGTATTCTGCTTTCTCACCACCAACAATGACCGTATGCAGGTAAGGGCTGAAACCTGTACGATCGGCTTTCATTTCCTGTACCCATTGGTGCCAAAACGCAGTCGGTACATCCATGATGGTGATCTTCTGTTGCTGTAAAAAGTCAATAAATTCCGTATCCGGCACACGGATATGGGCAGGGCGCAGGACTAAAGTTGCTCCCGCAGCCAGTGTCGGGAAAATGTCTGATACGGAGGTATCGAACGCTATTGTCGCAAATTGCAGAATGCGATCCCCTGGTTGGGGTTGGCTGATTTGATGTTGAGCATGAATAAAGTTGACTGCATTGCGGTGTTCCAGCATCACACCTTTAGGCAATCCAGTCGAACCGGAGGTGTAGATAATATAGGCCAGATGATGTGGCAGAAGCCCTAACTGGCTGGCATCAGGATTATGGATCGGCTGTTGGGCCACAATATTTAGATAATTTTCATCATCCAGTAACCAGACCGGAACTTCCGTCAGCGGTAAAGTCGCTTGTAAATGTTTTTCAGTCAGCAATAATTTTGGTGTGCTGTCTGATAACTGATAAGCCAGTCGTTCGGCAGGATATTCTGGATCGAATGGAATGTAACCTGCTCCTGCTTTGAGAATGCCCAACATGCCAATGATCATATCCAGGCTGCGCCCGACACACAGTGCCACACGGTCATCTGGGCGTATACCAAAGGCAATCAGACTGTGAGCCAGTTGGTTGGCGCGTTGGTTCAACTCTGCATAACTCAGTTGCGTATTTTGATACACCAAGGCAATAGCATCAGGCATCGACTCTGCGTATTGTTCAAATAGCTGGTGGATCAATTTGTCTTGTGGGTAGGTGAGGGCAGTGTCATTAAAATCCACCAACAATTGTTTACTCTGTTGGGGGGTTATCAGCGGTAGTTCAGCCACGCGCTGGCTATCATCAGCCACCATTGCCGCTAGCAAAGTGTTTAAATGGCTGACCATACGTTCAATCGTGGCGTGGTCGAACAGATCACGGGCATATTCCAGATCACCCACTAACCCATTTTCAGTTTCATCCAGGGTTAATGTCAGGTCAAAGTAAGCACTATCCCTGATTAATGGCCGCTCATCCAATACCAATCCCGGCAGTTCGAAATGCCGTTGTCCTGGCGTATTATTGGTTGCCAGCATAACCTGAAAAATTGGACTATGACTTAGGCTGCGTGGAGGTTGTAAGATCTCGACCAATTGTTCGAAGGGCAGGTCTTGATGGGCAAATGCATTGATTGCTTGTTCTTTCACTTGTGCCAGGAGTTCACTGACACTGGGGTTATCGTGCAATTGCACACGTAATGCCAATGTATTGGCAAAAAAGCCGATTAAAGGAGCTAATTCAGGTTGTTGACGATTAGCAATGGGAGTGCCAATTACAATATCATCCTGACCGCTGAGGCGGCTGAGCAATGTAGCCCATCCAGCCAATAACGTCATAAAGAAGGTTGTTCCGTGACGTTGGCTGAGTTCTTTTAAACCTGCCTGCAATGCGGGAGGTAGAGCAATATTGATGCGTCCGCCGAGATAACTTTGCTTTGCAGGACGCGGATGGTCGGCAGGCAATTCCAGAAGTGCGGGAGCACCTTGCAGGGTGTGACACCAGAATTCGACCTGTTTTTCCAGTACCTCTTCCTGTAACCCATTTTTCTGCCAGAGAACATAATCAGCATACTGAATGGTCAGGGCTGGCATTGGATCAGGCTGTCCTTGACAGAATGCGCGATAAAGTGTGGACAGTTCTTGCATAAAGAGACTGACTGACCAGCCATCAGAGATAATATGGTGCTGAGTTAACAGCAGGATATGCTGATCTTCTGCCAGTTTTAGCAGACGTCCCCGTGCTAATAGATCATGAACAAAATCAAAAGGATGGTTTGCCTCAAGATAGGCTACTTTTTCAATTGCTGCTTGTTGTTCTGACTCAGTTCCTTCGGAATAGAGCTGGCTGAAATCTTCTTGTATCAGAGGAAAACCACAATCTGCATCATGAATGATTTGTTGTGCTTCGCCTTCTACCGTCACGATTGTGGTACGTAGAATTTCATGGCGCGCCACAATACGATCCAAGGCTGCTTGCAAGGCGTTCAGATTCAGTTTGCCTTGTAGGTTTAACCCCGCTGACATATGGTATGCCGTTTGTGCAGCAGGATCTAATTGAGCAAGGAACCATAAGCGTTGTTGTGTCCAGGATAAAGGCACACCGTTATCACGCGGTTGAGCCGTGATTGTTGTTTTTTGCGTCGATTGGCGGGTTAGTTTTGCTGATTTGGCTAACTCAAGTAGTCTTCTGCGTTCCGCTAATGGTAGAGATGAAAGCTCGTTATTATTCATTTGATTATCACCACTTAAAACAAGGTAAATTAAAACCTAATTCATTGATTTATAAATATCTTGCAGAGACTCTGAATCAAATTGCAGTAATAGAGAGTCGATAATGCATTCTTCAAGTTGACAGAGAGTTGGGTGGGAAAACAGTTGATGAATAGATAATTCAACATCAAATGTTTGTTTTATTTGCGATTGTAGCTGTAGTACTAACAGTGAATGACCGCCCAATTCAAAGAAGTTGTCATAGCGGCTAATCCGATCCAGTCCCAATAATGCTTGCCAAATGGCGGCCAACTGCTCTTCGGTTTCACCTTCTGGAGCTGCATATTCACGACTTGACATGGCTGCGTGATCAGGGGCAGGCAGAGCCTTGCGATCGAGTTTGCCATTTGGAGAGAGAGGAAACGCCTTCATCACTACAAAGGCACTCGGTATCATGTAATCGGCAAGATTTCGGCTTAATTGCTCACGCAGTTGAGAAATGTTCGGTGTGCTATCCTGATTTGGGATTAAATAGGCAACCAGTCGCTTGTCATTGACTCCATTTTCACGGGCAACAACTACAGCTTCACGAATGCCGGCACATTGGGTCAGGCGGGTTTCAATTTCACCCAGTTCAATACGTAATCCGCGAATTTTGACCTGAAAATCATTGCGTCCCAGATAGGTGATACTGCCGTCTGGTAGCCAACGTCCCAGATCGCCAGTTTTATACAGACGAGCAGCAGGATCGGTATTGAATGGGTCGTTAATAAAACGTTCAGCAGTCAACTCAGGCAGGTTCAAATAGCCACGGGCAACACCCATGCCCCCGATATAAATTCCCCCCGCCATACCAATTGGAACGGGTTCTCCGTAGGTATCGAGAATATAAATTTGGATATTGGCAATAGGATGTCCAATCGGCACTTGCCCGATATAGCGATCCGGAACACACTGCCAGGCAGTGACATCAATGGCTGCCTCTGTAGGTCCATATAAATTATGCAGTTTACTGTGAGGCAAGTGAGACAGACAGTGTTGTTGCAAGGCATAAGGCAGCGCTTCCCCACTGCATAAAATTTGGCGCAGGGAAAGGCAGCGTCCGGCAGGAATGTAATGGAGAAAACTTTGCAACATGGAAGGCACAAAATGGAGCGTCGTGATATGACGGTTTTCTATCTCTTCCAATAAATAGTGCGGTTCTTTGTGACCACCGGGGCGAGCCATCACTAATTGAGCCCCAAACATCAGGGGAAGGAAGAATTCCCAAACAGAAACATCAAAACTAAACGGCGTTTTTTGTAAGACACGATCTTGCGGAGTTAATTGATAAGTGTCCTGTGCCCAAAGCAAACGGTTAACCACACCGCGGTGCTCATTCATCACGCCTTTGGGTAATCCCGTTGAGCCAGAGGTATAGAGTACATAGGCCAGATGACGCGATGTTAGCCCTAAATGAGAAGCTTCTAAGTTATCATCATCCTGGCAGGCAATATTGGTCTGAACGGTGGGATTATCTAAAAACCAGACAGGAATTTCGGTCACGGGCAGTTGTTCTTGCAAGCCATGATGGGTCAGCAGGATCACAGGTTTACTGTCTGACAGAATATAAGCGAGTCTGTCTGTGGGATATTCAGGATCGAGTGGCACATAAGCAGCCCCCGCTTTTAAAATCCCCAACAGGCTAATGACCATATCCAAACTCCGCTCCATGCAAATGGCAACGCGATCATCTGGATGAATTCCCGCTGCAACAAGGGCATGAGCTAGCTGGTTAGCCCGCTGATTCAATTCCATGTAACTGAGTTGAGTATTCCCATACAGCAGTGCAATTGCAGTTGGGGTGCATGCTGCTTGTTGCTCAACAAATTGATGGATTAAGGCGTGTTGCGGGAAGGGTTTATCCGTATTGTTAAAATTATGAAGAACTTGCTGACGTGCCTGTTCATCCATCAATGGCAAACGATCAATTGTCTGCTGTTCGTCATCTACCATGGCTTCCAGCAGAGTTAAGAGGTTCTGCATAAGCTGGGAAATGAATGCTGCATCAAATATTGCAGTATCATAATAAAAGGTATAACCGATATGATCGCCGGATTCTAAGACATTTATCATCAATGGAACGGGAACATCAGCATAGAGAGGATATGAGAAAGACCGCAACTCTGCATTTCCCCACTGTACCGTGACATCGTCATCTTCCGCCATCCAGAGGGTGGTCAGGTCACCGATATATCTGGCTTTTTGGAATATCATGACGGTCTGGAAAACGGGATGAGTTTCTGCATTGCGTTGCAGTTTCAGTTGTTCCAGTACTTTGGTGAACGGATATTTCTGATTTTCAATACCCTGCCGGATGGTTTTAGTCGCTTGTGTGATATGTTCCTGTACTGTCATATCACCGTTTATCTGGCAGCGTAAAGCAACCGGATTGATGAATTCACCAACTAATTTTCCCCAACGGGCTCGACCTCTTCCCGGCAAGATAGAACCGATAATGACATCATCCACTTCGGTATAACGGCTCAGAAGAATTTGGTAGGCAGCCAGAAAAACAGCAAACAGGCTGCTATCATATTTTAGGGCCAGTGCTTGCAGCTTATGTGTCAGTGATTTGTTAATTATTTTCTTTAACGATATTTTTCCTGTGGCGGGCAGGAGGCTGTTTTTAGGTGGCCATTGCGAGACAGCCAAATCGCCCGCCAATATGTTTTGCCAGAATTGTTGTTGTTTTTTGGCGCTGGCACTTTTTAACCATTGTTGTTGCCATTCCACATAATCGTGAAAACTATTTTCTGGTGCGGGTTCCAGCGGTTTTGCAGAAAGCAGGGCATCAAGTTCATCTAACAGTATCCAATAAGACCAGCCATCAACCGCCAGATGATCAAATGTCAAAACCATTACGCTTTCTTGTTGATTGCGTTGATACCAACTGGCATAAACCCGCAGCGGATGGGCTAGATCAAACATATGCCAGCAATCATCTTGAACACGTTGTTTAAGCGTTTCTTCGCTAAGATGCTGGGCATCATGTATTATCAGTGTGATTTTAGCGCTGTCTGCGATGCAATAGCCTAATTCGTCGTGGTATAGTCCAAAACTTGTCCGTAGCATCGGATGTCTTTGTACCAATTTATTGAGAGCTTCTTCTAAACGCTTAGCTGTTAATCCTTTAATGTGAGCGCAAAATGCACTATTATTTTGACCGCGTTTGTCAGGGGCAATTTGATATTGAAACCAGCGGCTGCGTTGAGCTTCTGATAAAGGGAATGATTTCAATTTTTCAGGGTAATTCATTCTATAGCTCCCTTTTTATGGGTACATTAAAAAATAAAAACATGAGAACTGATAAAACAAAAAATCACACTTGGGTTTAAACAATAAAAATAGTTGACCATTTTAATAAAAAAGAATGGTCTTATTTTTTATTCTTTTTAAATTCCTTTTTATTGCTGGTAAATTATATTTATTACAATATTGGATAATTTTACATTAAATTATTTAATTCCACATTTATAATAATGTTTTTCTAATGTGTCTAATTTTATTATAGGTATTACGTGATAAATTTTATTGTTTTTGGTGATTTTGTGTTCACTTTGTTGCTCAAGTTTTATTAGGTGTATAAAGTGAAATAAGAGCCTGTTTTATTAGGCTCTTTGCTATAAGAGTTATTTCATTTTATTGAATATAATGGTCTTTATAATCGACTTCTTTAATATGACCATCTTCTAATTTGATAATTCGGTCTGCTATATTAAAGTAAGCATCGTCATGACTAATAACCAGGACAGTTTTACCTCTGGCTTTTAATTCCGGCAGCAACTCAGTATAGAATAAGCGTTTAAACACGGGATCTTGGTCGGCTGCCCATTCATCAAACAGATAAATAGGACGGTCTTCCAAGTAAGCTGAAACCAAAGCCAATCGTTTCCGTTGACCTGCGGAAAGATTTGTGGTGGAAAATCCGCTATCAACGATTTTAACTTTGTGTGCCATGTTTAAGGCTTCAATATAATGTGTTGCTTTTTCAGTGACATTTGCATCGCTATTGAGTAACTGCTCAAATAAATGGTAATCAGAAAAAACCGCCGCAAAATGTTGACGATAATGTTCATTATTTGCTGGTGTTACTTGCACACCATTCAGTGAGATAGTGCCGGATTCTTGCTCAAATAGGCCAACAAGCAACATGGCGAGGGTTGTTTTCCCACTGCCATTCCCACCGACAATAAAAACAATTTCGCCTTGCGATATTTTCAAACTTAATGGGCCGAGTACAAATTGGCGATCTTCTTTATCTGTTGTGTAATGGTGGACAACATCTTTCAGTTCAATCTCGATTGATTGTTGCTGGTTAAATGGGTTCGTGCCTTCAACTTGTATCGATAGGGCTTCTTCCAGTTGGTTGTCAAGACGACGCATTTTATTCAATGAAACTTCCGCCTCTCTCAGTTCTGGAATTGCTCCAATAACTTCACTGATTGGGCCTGATAAGAAGAGAACAAGCAGCGATACAGTAACCAATGTTGATGGTTCTTGGGGAAGCCAAATCGGGACAACAAAAATAATGATACCAATCATGACATAAAATGTAACAGAACTGGCATTAATAACCCAAGCATAGCTGGAGTTCGCTTTAATACAGATCTCCTGGAATACTTTGGCGGCAGGAGCTATCACTTTATTAATGAAAAGATTACCTTTTTGTTTATTGAGTTGCAGCTCTTTACTACCATCAATCAGGCTTTGGAAATTAAGGTATATTTTATCTATTTGATCACGCATATCTGTCATTAATTGTAATGGGTATTTTTCCCACAGATAAAACACATACATTCCGATAAGGCTAAGTGCCGCTAAAATGAGAAACAGTTGCCAGGACATCCAGGCTAAATAACCAAAACAGGCTATGATTAGGGTGATATTACCAAAAACAGAGGGGGCCAACATAAAGGAGTGTACAAAAACATCGACGTCTTTGGTTAAAACCGCCAATAAACCGTGCCGCCCAAGTTTATGCAGTTTTTTGAGTGGTGCCCGCAAAATTTTATTACTTAAACTTAGACGTAATGAAAAAACCGTGGATTGGGCTAAATGCGATAGTGTAATTTCTGATACGGTTTTAGTAATAAAAAAAATAAAACAGATTCCAAAAAAGCTCCAAAGAAATGTAATCAGGTTAATCTCTTCTGTTACTCCTTGACTGATCATCCCGACTATCGAAGCACCGGCAAACCCACTAATTAATGCGCTTATTGTCGATACCAACAGTAATACCCAAGATTGACGATATAAATAAGCTATTAGAGTCATAAAAAAAGCCATTGTCGAAGGTTATAATTAATATGAAAATTCATATATCTGCTTGCTCAATCCACTATGGTTATTTTTTTCTTATAAAACTGCAAGTGTGATTTATGGCATGGCAATATTAATAAATATAATTGTGATAAAGATTATTCTCAATATGAATTGTAACCCTAGATTATTACATAAATGAATTATTTGAATGATGACAAGGAGGAGGAATGGCACTGCTATTAACAGATAAAAGCGGATCGTTGGATTAACACAATAATTGCAACTCCCTTGTTATACAGGGCTTGAGGCTGATATCTTTGCGCTGACGTCAACTGTCGGTACTGTCTGGTTTGTTTATGCATATCAGGCCATGATTTCGGGTGTGAGAGCTATGAAATGTATCACAGTTGACTCACACCTTTTAATATCCCGCCGATTGCACTTAATAGGTTAATTCAGCTATTGGGGGATGGTTTTTTTTCAGGATTGGTAGCAATGTATGTCAATGTTATTGGCTATTAGATGAAGATTTAATTCTATATTTCATAAATCTCGCTTCAACATTTCATTTATCCTATTTGGGATGAGAAAAGCCTACATTAGTGATATCAGTCGATAAATCTTTCAGGGAATCACCTCCTTGTCTTTCAGCAGCCGAAAACGCACACGCCCTCGGAAAGTCGATGTGTATGAGGTGTTTTGCGCATTGCTGTATATACTCAAGAGCGGTTGCCAGTGGGACATGCTCCCAATGATTAGATAAACTCATCGGCCAAAGTCACCTCAATCATTCATTAAAAACGGGTATGATAATTTTTAATTAATTGATTTTAAATGATAATATTGTTTAATAGAGTAAAAATCACTAATTGCAAATACATTTTTTAGCTTATTGATATAACTTATAACCATTGTTTTGAATAATTATTAAACAATAATACTCCCTTTCCACTACCTTCAATTCCATACCTCTTTTTATTTATTTTTTTATGCATAAATGATGCATAAACTGAAAAAAAATACATTTTTATAAATTGTGAAAAACATCATAAAGTAAATCAATTGTGATTACGTTGTGTTGACTTTGTTAAATATCAAAGGAATTATGAGGTCAATTCATGATCAAAAAGAATTTTGTAATAATTCATTGAGAACTTATAGAAACAATGAATTGATATCTTAAATAAAACCAATCATTAAAGGTTAACTTTAATAATATATAAAATTATTTTTATACCTTAATCATTTGAGGAAAAACAAATGTTGAACACGATTCAAAGAAATTGGTTTGACCAGTATATGGTTCCCTGTTTTTCACCTGCAAATTTTATCCCAATCGTTGCCAAAGGCTCGCGTGTCTGGGATCAGAATGGTAAGGAATATGTTGATTTTGCTGGTGGAGTTGCTGTGAATTCACTGGGTCATGCCAATGATGAATTAAAGAATGCATTAAATTTTCAAATGGAGAATATGTGGCATATTGGTAATGGTTATACAAATGAACCTGTTTTAAAACTGGCGAAATCTCTGGTTGAAAATACATTTGCAGATAAGGTTTTTTTCTGCAATTCCGGAGCAGAAGCGAATGAAGCCGCATTAAAAATTGCCAGAAAATATGCTTTGGATAAATATGGGAATCATAAGAACGAGATTATTTCATTTGAGAACTCCTTCCACGGCAGAACATTATTTACTGTGACTGTCGGAGGGCAACCTAAATATTCTCAAGATTTTGCTCCACTACCGCAGCAAATTACTCACCTGCCATTTAACGATATCGACGCTATCAAGGCTCGTATATCAGAAAAAACCTGCGCTGTGATTGTTGAGCCGATCATTGGCGAAGGGGGAGTGATCCCTGCCGAACCGGCATTTTTAAAAGTATTACGGGAGTTATGTGATCAATATCAAGCGTTATTGATTTTTGACGAAATCCAAACGGGTATTGGTCGCACTGGATATTTATATGCCTACGAGGAAGTTGGTGTAGCGCCGGATATCTTGACCAGTGCCAAAGGGCTTGGTGGTGGATTCCCAATTGGCGCTATGTTGGTCAGGCAACATATCGCAGAGGCTTTCCAGCCGGGGTCACACGGCACAACATTTGGCGGCAACCCGTTGGCGGCAGCCGTTGCTAACAAAGTTGTTGAGTTGGTGAACCAATCGGAGTTTCTTGCAGGGGTGCAAGAGCGTCACCATGAATTTATGCGACAGATGTCTGAGCTTAATCAGCGTTATCAGGTATTTAGTGAGTTGCGCGGCAAAGGGTTATTGTTGGGAGCAGAGTTGGTTGAAAAATATCAGGGCAAGGCGAAAAACTTGACCAATATTGCTGCGGAAGAGGGACTGATTGCTTTGATAGCCGGCCCCAATGTGTTGCGTTTTGCTCCTGCGTTAAATATCGAACAGCAGGATATCAATGACGGTTTCAGCCGCCTTGAAAGCGCCCTCAGGCGATTTGTTCAGGAATAAAGCCGATTTGAGGTGATATCATGATGCTATTTAGATCCGTTCAATATGAAGATTTAGAGGATATCCTCAATCTTTCGTCCCGTGCAGGAATTGGCCTGACGACATTACCCAATAATCAGGAATATCTGATGGCACGGATTTCACGCAGTATTGATTCTTTCAACGATGCAAAGGGACGAGCACAACAAGGATTTTTATTTACCTTGGAAGACACGGAAAAGCATCGTGTTGTTGGTGTTAGTGCGCTGGAAGTTGCTGTTGGGCTGGAGGAACCTTTCTACAATTTTCGCATACATCGATCAGTGCGAGCTTCCCGCGAATTGGGCGTCTATAACACATTTGAAACGCTGATTGTTGGGCAGGATTATACCGGATGCAGTGAGTTGTGTACGTTGTTCCTTGATCCCGATTATCACGGGGGAGGCAATGGTGTTTTTCTTTCCAGAAGCCGCTTTCTGTTTATTGCTGCATTCAGACATCTCTTCCCGAAATGCATTTTTGCGGAAATGCGTGGCGTGGTGAATCAACAGGGTGAATCGCCATTTTGGGATGCCCTTGGGAAACATTTCTTCAATGTTCCCTTTGCTGAAGCTGACTATCTGACCGGCATTGGCTCCAAAACGTTTATTGCAGAGTTGATGCCATTTCATCCGATTTATGTGCCTTTGTTGCCAGAAGAAGCACGCCAGACCATTGGTCAGGTACATGAAAATACGCTGCCCGCTCGCGCTATTTTGGAAAAAGAGGGATTTGCTTATCACGATGCGGTCGATATTTTTGATGCGGGCGCCATCTTGGATGCTGAGATTGACAATGTACGTACAATCAAAGCCAGCCGGCTTGTGCATGTGAAAAGAAACGACCAGGTTTCCCGATCACAGGGCGGCGTACAATGCATTGTCTCGAACCTGAATTTTCAGGCGTTTAAAGCACTCCTTCTGCCTGTTTCTGAGCCGCTGGATAGCGATGAATTACTGCTTACCTCCGCAGAAATGGAGGTGTTGCATGTGGATGATGGCGATCTGGTACGCTTCGTTTCTCTTTTCTCTTAGCTGTTTTCACAATTAGCTGTTTTCACAATTAAAGGCTTTGTCATTTAGAGCTGTTGCAATTGAGGAATTTCGTAATGAATCATCAAGCAAATTACATTGGCGGTGAGTGGATAGCAGGGCAAGGTCTGCCTGTCGTTAAATACTCTCCTGTAGATCAGCGGGTTTTATGGCAGGCATACGGCGCGTCTGCCCATCAGGTAGATGAAGCCTGCCAATTCGCCCGCAAAGCGTTTCCTGCATGGTCTGGATTGGCGGTTGAAAAACGGATTGCAATTATTCAGACATTTGCTGATTTGCTGGCTCAGGAAAAAGAAAAGATTGCGCAAGTGATCAGTGAGGAAACCAGTAAGCCTTTGTGGGAAACACGGACAGAAGTCCAATCTATGATAGGTAAGATCGCCATTTCGATTGAAGCATGGGAACAGCGAACGGGGTATTCCGAAACATCTATGCCAGATGGGAAAGCGATATTACAGCATCGTCCTCATGGAGTGATAGCTGTTTTCGGTCCCTATAATTTTCCGGGGCATTTACCGAATGGGCATATTGTCCCTGCGCTAATTGCCGGTAACACATTGGTGTTCAAGCCCAGTGAATTGACGCCAATGACGGCGGAGAAAACGGTGGAGTTGTGGATTAAGGCGGGATTGCCTGTAGGTGTGCTGAATTTGGTTCAAGGGGGTAAAGAAACTGGCGGTACTTTGCTGAATAATCGCGAAATTGATGGTGTGCTGTTTACAGGCAGTGCGGCAACAGGGTTCCACTTCCATCGTATATTGGCAGGTCAGCCAGAAAAAATGCTGGCTCTTGAGATGGGAGGCAACAATGCGCTGATTGTGGACGATTATGATGACATTGAAGCTGCGGTTTATACCATTGTCCAGTCGGCATTTATTTCCGCAGGGCAGCGCTGTACTTGTGCTCGCAGATTGCTAGTGAAGCAGGGAGATAAGGGAGATGCGTTAATCCAGCGGTTAGTTGATGCCGTAGGCCAGATTGTGCCAGGCCATTGGAATGCTGATCCTCAGCCTTTTATCGGCGGGGTAATCTCTTTAGCGGCAGCGGAAAGTTTGCTGGAAGCCCAAACTAAGTTATTGGCTTTAGGGGGAAGATCTTTGCTCACCTTAACCCAGCCTGATCCGAACTCGACGTTTATGGCACCTGGCATCATTGATCTAACCAATGTCAAAGATATTCCTGATGAAGAATTTTTTGGCCCCCTGTTAACAGTGAAGCGCTATACCACTTTCGATGAAGCCATCTCAATGGCAAATGATACCCGATTTGGGCTGGCAACTGGGTTAATCTCTCCTGACGCCAG
Source organism: Xenorhabdus thuongxuanensis (assembly GCF_001908095.1). GTDB lineage: Bacteria > Pseudomonadota > Gammaproteobacteria > Enterobacterales > Enterobacteriaceae > Xenorhabdus > Xenorhabdus thuongxuanensis. Next base: position 95,437 of record NZ_MKGR01000002.1, read on the forward strand.
CTTGTTTGAGAGGCTACTGCAAGGGGCGAGAGCAGGGATCGTGAATTGGAATAAACCGCTGACAGGCGCATCCAGTAAGGCACCGTTTGGTGGTATTGGGGCATCCGGTAATCATCGCCCCAGCGCTTATTATGCAGCGGATTATTGCGCCTGGCCGATGGCTTCCCTGACGGCTGAAAATTTAGTTTTGCCTGAAACACCGGCACCAGGGCTTAATTTTTTCATCAATCAATAGGATGGCAGAGGTAATTATGTCAGGAGTTGAAGCAAATTTTGATGGTTTGGTGGGAATGACTCACCATTATGCCGGGCTATCAATAGGTAATGAGGCTTCCATAAATCATCAGGGTAAAGAATCTAATCCTCGCAAAGCCGCACTTCAGGGATTGATGAAAATGAAGGCGTTATCTGATATGGGGTTAATACAGGGGGTTTTACCCCCGCAACAGCGTCCTAACCTGCCTGCATTGCGCCAACTAGGGTTTACCGGCAGTGACGAACAAGTATTAAATAAAGCTGCACAATATTCTCCGTTGTTACTGTCTAACCTCAGTTCTGCCTCTTCTATGTGGACAGCAAATGCGGCAACGGTTTCCCCTTCAGCAGATAGTGTGGATCAATGTGTCCATTTCACGGTGGCTAATTTAAATAACAAGCTGCATCGTTCACTGGAAAGCCCCACGACTTCACGGGCCCTGAGAGCGACTTTTCCTGATCAAAACTATTTTGTTCATCATGATCCTCTGCCACAACATGCGGATTGGGGAGATGAAGGTGCGGCAAACCATAATCGTTTTTGCGGCGAATATGATGAAGCCGGCGTACAGTTATTTGTCTATGGTCGCAAGGTATTGCAGGAAGGAATTACACCTAAGCGCTATCCCGCCCGGCAAACATTGGAAGCTAGTCAGGCAATTGCTCGTCTACATCAGCTTGAAGGGTCCAGGACTGTATTTGCCCAACAAAATCCCGTTGCCATTGATAGTGGTGTGTTTCATAACGATGTTATCGCAGTTAGTAACCGTAATGTTCTTTTCTATCATCAGCAGGCTTTCTTAAATCAGCAGTCAGTATTGGCTGAGTTGAGAGAAAAAATGGCTCGGCTTGGACACGCCTTGGTGGCAATTGAAGTGCCTATGGAGCAAGTCACTATTCAGGATGCGGTCGAGTCTTACTTGTTTAACAGCCAGTTATTGAGCCAGCCGGATGGCAACATGATGCTGATTTTACCGGAAGAGTGCCGTCAAAATCACAATGTCTCAGCTTATTTGCAAACGTTGATTGCGAAAGGAAATTCCCCCATCAATAAGCTCCACTTTTTTGACTTACGGGAAAGTATGCGCAATGGTGGAGGGCCGGCTTGTTTGCGACTCAGGGTTGTTTTGAACGAACAAGAGTTAGCCGCGGTAAATCCAGCGACCTTGATGACACCAGAACTGTATCAACGCCTGACGTCATGGGTTGAGCGTCATTATCGGGATTCCTTATATGCGGCTGATCTTGCTGATCCACAACTATTAAGGGAAGTCTATTCTGCCCTTGATGAACTGACGCAGATCCTCAAGTTGGGTTCGATTTATGAGTTTCAGAATTAATCAGGAGATGAAATGGATTTACTGACTTTATTGCTTGAAAACAAAATCGAAAATAACTTGTTTTTTCCGTCAGCTATTCAGTCATCATGGTTGGCAGAAGGCGTATTACAGTTATTACCGCAAAGATCATCAAAAACCGCCGATACGTTAATTATTTCTGCCGGAATTCATGGCAATGAAACGGCGCCTGTGGAAATACTTATCCAGTTATTGTCACAACTGGCACAGGGAAAGTTGCCATTGCAACATAACCTTTTGCTGATATTTGGCAACTTACCCGCCATGCAAGCTGGGCAGCGATATATTGATAGTGATCTCAACCGAATGTTTGGTGGTCGCTATCAAAATTTCCCGTTGGGGAGTGAATCGAACCGTGCTATGGAATTGGAGTCTGTTATCCGTCAGTTTTTTAATGAACCGGCGGTGATGGTATCAACGAAACATCGGCACCTTGATCTTCACACTGCAATCCGAGGTTCCTGCCATGAACAGTTCGCGCTATTGCCATACCAGGCACGTGAATATGCTGAGGATTTTTTACAATGGTTGGAAGATAGCGATCTTGATGCCTTGGTATTTCATAACACAGTAGGGGGAACGTTCAGTAACTTTACCAGCGAACATTTCAATATGGATAGCTGCACGTTAGAAATCGGTAAGGCACTGCCTTTTGGACAAAACGATCTGGCAAGATTCAGCAATATTACCATAGCGTTGCAGGATTTGATCGCCGGTTTGTCTTCAGGCAAACGAGCTAAACCGGTGCTTAAACGTTATCGTGTGGTTGATGCAATTATCAAACAACATGATAGTTTTCAGCTCAATATTCCAGAAGATACGAAAAACTTTACTGAATTACCGGAAGATTTTGAAATCGCCCGCCAGAAAAATCAATTCTGGAAAATCGAGCCTCCTGCAAATTTTATCCTGTTTCCTAATGCCCATGTTGCTATTGGGTTACGCGCAGGATTGTTGTTAGAGAAATTAACCTAATCAATTCATAAAACAGCAAGCCGTAGAGGTTATTGATGACAAGATCATTAAAAACACCTGTGGAACAATCCGCCGGTGAGCAGAAACTTCACCGTGGATTGGGTAAGCGCCATGTTCAATTGATCGCAATTGGTGGTGCTATTGGTACAGGATTGTTTATGGGAGCAGGGAAAACTATCGCAGTATCAGGGACTTCAATTATCCTAACTTATCTTTTGATTGGCTTTTTTGCTTTTATGGTAATGAGAGCAATGGGCGAACTGTTGCTCACTAAATTGGACTATAGAACGTTTGCTGACTTTGTCGCAGATTATCTTGGGGATAAGGCAAGCTATTTTTTGGGATGGACTTATTGGATGAGCTGGATCGTCAGTTGCATCGCAGATGTTGTGGTATGTGGTGGCTATATCCAGTATTGGTTTCCAGACAGTTGGCTTTGGTTAACGGCGTTATTTATTTTGGGCTTGATGTGCCTGTGTAATTTCTTCTCAGTAAGGCTGTTTGGTGAAGCGGAATTCTGGTTTGCCATGATTAAGGTGGTAGCGATAGTTGCTTTGATTGTCGTTGGCAGTGGCATGGTTTTTGTAGGCTGGACTTCTCCCAATGGCGTGACAGCTTCTGTAAGTCATTTGACGGAGCCCGAAGTATTCCTGCCCAATGGCGTATTTGGATTTCTGGCAGGTTTTCAGATTGCCATTTTCTCTTTTACTGGCATTGAGCTGGTTGGTACAGTGACTGCTGAAACCAAAGAGCCAGAGAAAATTTTACCAAAAGCTATCAACAATATTCCGATCAGGATCATTATCTTTTACGTGCTTTCCATGATGTGCATCATCGCTGTTACGTCATGGCCGCAGATTTCACCAGAAATTAGCCCCTTTGTGACGCTGTTTGCATTGGCAGGATTGCCGGCAGCGGCTGCGGTGATCAATTTTGTTGCCCTGACTTCGGCTATGTCCTCGGCCAACAGTGGATTATATGCCTGTACCCGTATGCTTTATGGTTTATCTACGGAAAAGCTGGCGCACAGCAAATTTGGGCAACTTTCAATCAACAGTGCTATTCCCATTTTTAGCTTGATATTTTCAGTGCTTTGTATGGCAAGTGGCGTATTCTTGCTATTTATTATCCCCAATGTCATGAAATTATTTACTATTGTTACGACCGTGGCAGCCATCATGGTTATTTATAGCTGGTGTATGATACTGATTGCTTACCTGGCTTATCGCAAGAAACGTCCTGACTTGCATAAAAAATCTATCTATAAAATGCCAATGGGTATCCCCATGACATGGTGTACCTTGATATTTTTTGTCTTTACGGTGGTGATCATGGTGTTTGATTATGACACCCGTATTGCGCTATATGGTACGCCTGTGTGGTTTGTGATATTGGAAATTTTGTGGCGTATGCGGAAAAATCGCGAACAGCAGGGTATGCAGGATGAAATGGTAAATTAGTCGTTATAAAAAATAGCCCCACGCTAGCAGCATAGGGCTATTTCATCTTTATGCAGCTAGAAAATTAAGCGTTTTCTTGCTGAGTTGCCTGAATTGCAGTTAGTGCAACGGTATAAACGATATCATCAACCAGTGCGCCACGGGACAAATCGTTAACTGGTTTGCGCATACCTTGCAGCATTGGCCCGATGGAAACCAGATCCGCTGAACGTTGTACTGCTTTGTAAGTGGTATTACCCGTGTTCAGATCTGGGAAAATGAACACGGTTGCCTGGCCTGCAACTGGTGAGTTTGGTGCCTTGGATTTCGCAACATCTGCCATGATAGCTGCATCGTACTGCAATGGGCCATCGATGATCAGGTCTGGGCGTTTTTCCTGTGCCAAACGGGTTGCTTCACGCACTTTTTCAACATCGCTGCCTGCACCAGAGTTACCAGTGGAGTAAGAGATCATCGCAACACGAGGCTCAATACCAAATGCTTTCGCAGAATCCGCAGATTGGATCGCGATTTCGGACAGTTGTTCTGCGGTTGGATCTGGGTTGATCGCACAGTCACCGTAAACCAGCACTTGCTCTGGCAGCAACATAAAGAAGACAGAAGAAACCAGAGAGCTATTTGGTGCAGTTTTAATTAACTGCAATGGCGGGCGAATCGTGTTCGCTGTGGTGTGTACTGCACCAGAAACCAGGCCGTCAACTTCGCCTTGTTCCAGCATCATGGTGCCCAGAACGACGTTGTCTTCCAGTTGTTCGCGGGCAACAACTTCGGTCATGCCTTTGTTCTTGCGCAGTTCAACCAGACGTGGCACATAACGTTCACGTGCTGACACTGGGTTAATGATTTCAATACCTGCACCCAGTTCAACGCCTTGAGCCGCAGCTACACGACGGATCTCTTCTGGATCTCCCAGCAGGATACATTCTGCAATGCCGCGTTCAGCACAGATAGCCGCTGCTTTGACGGTACGTGGTTCGTCGCCTTCTGGCAGAACGATACGCTTGCCAGCTTGACGAGCCAGTTCGGTTAACTGATAGCGGAATGCCGGTGGGGACAGGAGATTTGGACGCTCTGATGCGGCAGCCAGAGAATCGATCCACTCGCTGCTGATATGTTGTGCAACGTAGTTTTGTACTTTTTCGATGCGCTCGTGGTCATCGGCTGGAACTTCCAGGCTGAAACTTTGCAGGTTCAGGGAAGTCTGCCATGTATTGGTTTTCACAGTGAAAACGGGCAGGCCAGTATTGAATGCACGTTCGCACAGTTCACGGATAGAATCATCAATTGAGTAACCACCGGTCAGCAATACGGCACCAATTTCAATACCGTTCATGGCGGCCAGACAGGCAGTGATCAGGACGTCAGGACGGTCAGCAGAAGTCACCAGCAGAGAACCCGGACGGAAGTATTCCAGCATGTTAGGAATACTGCGAGCACAGAAAGTCACAGACTTGATGCGACGGCTTTCGATAGCTCCTTCATTGATGATGTCCGCTTTCAGGTGCTTAGCCATATCAATCGCACGAGTAGCGATCAGGTCAAAACTCCACGGGATGCAACCAAGAATGGGTAATGGGCTGTTTTTGAAGATGGTTTTTGGATCGACGTTGGTAATCGTCGCTTTGGTTGATTCGTCAAAGATCTCGGATAAATCTGGGCGAGTACGGCCTTGGTCATCAACCGGTGCATTCAGTTTATTGACGATAACACCGATAATGTTTTGGTTCTTGCTGCCACCGTATTCAGCACGGCTCAGTTCAATTCGTTCTTTCAGTTGTTCTGGGGTGTTAGTACCCAGAGCAGTTACGAACACGATTTCAGCGTTCAGTGTCTTGGCGATTTCATAGTTCAGGGATTGGGCAAATGGATGTTTGCGAGTCGGCACCAAACCTTCGAGCAGAATCACTTCCGCATCTTTGGCGTTTTCGTGGTAACGTGCCACGATCTCTTCCATTAACACGTCTTTTTTGTTAGTGGTCAGCAGTGATTCCACGTACGCCATATCCAGAGGTTCAGCAGCATGGATGCTGGAATGTGAACGGATAATAGAAGTGGTTTGATCCTGAAAACCAGTGTGACGTGGTTGTGCGATAGGTTTGAAAACGCTCAGACGAACGCCTTTTTGCTCCATGGAGCGAATAACACCCAGGCTGACACTGGTTAAACCAACGCTAGTGTCAGTAGGGATTAACATAATTGTACGGGACACGGAAACCTCTTTAACGGTTGCTCGTCAGTCAATAAATGTGACTCAGTGCGATATATTCGTGAAAACCGCCAGCATTACTGGCGGTTCTAAAATCATCTGATTACGCGGTCAGACGTGCTGAATCCTGAGCAATAACCAATTCTTCATTGGTTGGAATAACCAGGGCAGGACGGCTGTTATCTGTAGTGATAACGCCAGATTTGCCGAAACGAGCGGCAAGGTTACGCTCGTGATCATATTCGAAGCCCAGCAGAGCAACTTTCTTCATGGTCAGTTCACGAACCAGTGCAGAGTTTTCACCGATGCCACCAGTGAAGATAATTGCGTCCAGACGGCCTTCCATCAGCGTGCTGTATGCGCCGATATATTTAGCCAGACGGTGGCAGTAAACATCCATAGCACGTTTAGCATCAGCTTTGGTTTCGTAGTTGTCTTCTACATAACGGCAATCGCTGGTGACTTCAGTCAGGCCTAAGAAACCAGACTCTTTGGTCAGCAAGGTGTTGATCTGAGCAATGCTCATGCCCATTGCATCGTGCAGATGGAATACGATAGCGGGATCGATATCACCACTGCGGGTTCCCATGACCAGACCCTCCAATGGGGTGAGGCCCATGGAAGTATCAACACACTGACCGTTAACAATGGCAGAAACAGAACCACCATTACCTAAGTGGCAGGTGATGACATTCAGTTCTTCAACGGGTTTGTTCAGCATCTTAGCTGCTTCACGGGAAACATAGAAATGGCTGGTGCCATGTGCACCATAACGACGGATACCATGCTCTTTGTACAGGTTGTAAGGCAGTGCGTATAGGTATGCTTCTTCTGGCATAGTCTGGTGGAATGCGGTATCAAATACGGCAATATTTTTCTCAACCAGGTGAGGGAACGCTTTTTTCGCTTCAGCAATACCGATCAGGTGAGCGGGGTTGTGCAGTGGTGCGAATGGAATAGCCGCTTCAATGCCTGCGATAACTTCATCAGTGATCACCACGGAAGAAGTGAACTTCTCACCACCATGAACAATACGGTGACCGATGGCTGAGATTTGGGCGGAAAGTTCTGACTTTTCAGCCAGGATAGTATTAACAATGAAGTTCAGTGCTTCGCTGTGTGCTGCGCCGGCACCTAAAGCAGCTTCGTTTTTCGCGCCATCCATTTTCCATTTAATACGGGCTTCAGGCAGGCCAAAGCACTCTGCTAAACCAGAAAGATATTCTTCACCATTGGCAGGATCGATGATAGCGAATTTCAGGGAGGAGCTACCGCAATTAAGAACCAGTACCAGCTTACTTGACATGGAAATACCTATTATCTTGTTGTGATCTAATCTTAAATAAGAACAATGTTAAAAATAAAACAATTTATTAACAAACCGAACCCAATTGTTGCGAAAAAGGGCAAAATTCCTGTTTTGCTACTGCAACAACATAAAAGTCTGTGTAGGATACCGTTTGCTAGCAATAAAGACAAAATATACTTAATAGTATTAATACTACAAAAAAGATTTTATTTTTTGTAGGAATTTTTTAAAAACTATACCTTTAATTGATTGAGGTCATGATGAACACGACACCGCCTGTTAGCCAGGGTTGGTTCAAGCGCATGAAATTAGGACAGCAATATTTGAAAACTTGGCCATTGGAAAAACAGCTTGCGCCTGTTTTTCCTGAAAATCGTGTGATTAAGGCAACTCGTTTTGGTATTCGGTTTATGCCGCCGTTGGCAATTTTTACTTTGACATGGCAAATCGCTTTGGGTGGGCAATTGGGGCCATCGGTGGCAACGGCCTTGTTTGCCTGTAGTTTGCCGTTGCAGGGATTATGGTGGTTAGGAAAACGTGCCGCGACACCATTACCGGAGAGATTACTGCATTGGTTTTATGAAATTCGGGAAAAATTTACCCAGGCAGGCATTGCAATGGCACCAGTAGAAAGTACTCCGACCTATTTTTCACTGGCTGAATTGCTTAAACGGGCTTTTAAGCAATTGGACAACTCTTTTCTTGATGATATTTAATCTCCAGGCGCCGTGTGGAATAAATATTTTATTACCACATGATTATTAACAAATAGTGATGTTTGAAGGAGTTGGGTTTGGTTCTGAAATGTAGAGGTTTTTTATTCGATTTGGATGGTACTCTGATTGATTCATTGCCTGCGGTTGAGCGAGCATGGATTCAGTTTGCCGATAAGATGGGTATCAATAGAGATGAAGTACTGAACTATGTTCATGGTACACCGGCGATATTGTCACTACGACATTTTATGCCCGATGCGAGTGAAGAAGAGATCACTAACACTTTCAAATGGATTGAAAAAATTGAAACAGAAGATACGGAAGGTATTACCGCTTTGCCTGGTGCTATCGCTCTGATTGATAAGTTGAATGCACTAGATATTCCGTGGGCCATTGTGACATCGGGAACGGTTCCGCTTGCTTCTGCGCGTCATAAAGTGGCGGAGTTACCGGAACCTGCTCATTGGGTGACGGCAGAGTCTGTTACAAATGGAAAACCAAACCCTGAGCCTTATTTGTTGGGAGCGAAAAAACTGGGACTCTTGCCAGAAGAGTGTGTCGTGTTTGAAGATGCTGCTGCGGGAATTAATGCCGGACTGGATGCGGGTTGTCAGGTTGTTGTTGTCCACGATTCGCCGGATATTCCACGTCGCGATGAAATTCATTTGACGATTAATAATCTGGAAGATATTGAGATTGTCAAATCTGGTAGTTATGTATCGATCTATACCCAATAAGTTTTGTATCTCAGCCAACATTGTAGTCAAAACCAATGTAGTCAAAAACAAAATAGCCAAAAAAGTAGCGACTTAAGACACCATAAATCAGGAGGTTCCTTGATCAGAACGAGGGATTTTCTCTGAGAAACATGGTCTACTTACTTTGTTAACGTTTGTACCTGTAATCTTTTGATATGTAGTCTTTTGATATATAACCAATCTGCCAATTAGCAGATTGGTTATGCGGATAGTTATATTTGCAAGGTATCGTTGATAGAGGCCAAATTGAGTAGCGAACTGTTGTGGGTATTAACCCTGCTATTGATAGCCATTGTGCTTTTCACCACCAATAAAGTCAGAATGGATGTTGTGGCTTTATTACTGATCATCACATTTGTCTTGAGTGGCACACTGACGTTAAGTGAAGCCACTGTCGGTTTTAGTGATCCCAATGTATTGTTGATTGCTGCCCTATTTGTCATTGGCGAAGGGCTGGTGAGAACTGGGGTTGCTTATCAGATGGGAGACTGGCTGGTTCGTGTCGCAGGTAACAGTGAAACCAAGATGTTAGTTTGGTTAATGGTATCAGTTGCCGGATTGGGAGCGTTCATGAGTTCTACGGGCGTTGTGGCAATATTTATTCCTGTTGTCCTGAGTGTGGCCGCCAGAATGAAAACCTCTCCGGGACGATTGATGATGCCATTAGGATTTGCCGGTTTGATTAGTGGCATGATGACCCTGGTGGCAACGCCACCTAATATGATCGTCAATAGTGAGCTGGTGCGTGAAGGTCTGCGGGGTTTTGATTTCTTCTCCATTACACCAATCGGCATATTAGTGTTGATGGCTGGCTTGGTTTACATGTTAGTCGCTCGTCGTTGGCTAGGGGGAGCAAACCACCAAACAGAGGACAAGCGTTATCATCGGACATTTCGTGATTTGATACGTGACTATAAATTGTCTGGTCGTGCTCGTCGTTTTACTATCCGTCAAGGTTCACCATTGGTTGGACATACATTGGATGAATTAGGGCTGCGTGCCTGTTATGGTGCCAATGTTATTGGTATTGAACGTTGGCGTAAATTCCGTCGAGTGATGGTTGCTGCCACTGGGGATATGGAATTGCAAGGGCAGGATGTCTTACTGGTAGATATGTCGGATAGTGATGTTGATTTGCGGGAATTCTGTCGTGAGCAACAGCTAGAACCGATGGTATTGCGTGGGGAGTATTTTTCCGAGCATTCTCGTCATGTTGGTATGGCTGAGGTTTCAGTGCTCCCTGAATCCGAACTACTGGGGCAATCATTGCGTGATATGAAATTTCGTACACGTTATGGTCTTAATGTAATAGGGATCCGTCGTGGGGGAAAAGCGTTAGAAGGGAAGTTAGTGGATGAACCTTTGTTGCTTGGTGATACACTGCTGTTGATTGGCGATTGGAAATTGATCCACGCGTTAAAAACAAAAACCCCTGATTTTATTGTGCTAAATCTGCCTATTGAGGTGGAAAGTGCGGCTCCTGCGGCCTCTCAGGCACCTCATGCCTTATTCTGTCTTGCCCTGATGGTTGCTATGATGCTGACCAATGAAATCCCGAATTTTATTGCCGCGTTAATTGCCTGCCTGCTAATGGGAAAATTCCGCTGTATTGATATGGAAAGTGCTTACCGTTCTATTCACTGGCCGAGCATTATCTTGATTGTTGGCATGATGCCTTTTGCTTTGGCATTGCAGAAGACGGGAGGAATTGATCTCATTGTCCGGGGATTGATGGATATCGCAGGTAATATGGGACCACGGGTGATGTTGGTTTGCCTGTTTGTACTTTGCGCCATTATAGGGTTGTTTATTTCTAACACCGCGACGGCAGTGTTAATGGCTCCGATTGCGATTGCGGCAGCGAATGAGATGGCTGTTTCTCCACTGCCCTTTGCGATGATTATTGGTGTGGCGGCTTCGGCAGCATTTATGACACCAGTTTCATCTCCCGTTAATACATTGATATTGGGGCCAGGTGGGTATCGATTTGCCGATTTCGTGAAACTTGGTGTGCCTTTTACGTTAATTGTGATGGGAATTAGCGTCGCGATTATCCCAATACTTTTTCCATTCTAATATTTTTATTGGGCAGCTCCGCATGGCAGGGAGCTGCGTTATGATTATAGTTTAATATTACTGAATAATTCCATGAGCAATTATTGTAACTCTAAATGATTGGGGGGATAATGATCTATAAGCTGATTTCATCAAGGGAGAGGCTGAAACTTGGTACAAACACATCCATAAAATAATCCATTTCTTCACTGCGACGTTCTGCCAGTGTCTTATCCAATCGTTTTTTGGCTTGATTGAACTCAGTATTACCTGCTGAGAGTTCCTCCAGGCATTTCAAGTAAGCGCATAATGCATCAGCTTGCTTGATAATATAGATTTCTTCTTCACTATGGTGATGCACATCCAAAATGGGGCGAAAATCATCCTGTAATTCAATCGGCAACATATCCAATAATTTTTGTTGGGCTATTTTTTCTATTTTCTTATATTCATGGGCAATTTGGGGATTGTAGTACTTAATTGGTGTTGGCAAATCACCGGTGATGACTTCGCTGGCATCGTGATACATTGCTAACAGGGCGATCCGTTCAGGATTGACATTGCCGTTGAATTTACGGTTTTTGATTATTGCCAAAGCGTGTGCGACAAAAGCAACCTGTAAACTGTGCTCTGAAACATTTTCTGTACGCACATTTCGCATAAGAGGCCAACGGCTAATTAATTTTAGGCGGGATAATTGGGCGAAAAAATGACTCATAATTTCCTCTTGTAGCCGAGTAACTTGTAGCGAAATTGTAGCGGAATAATATGATTAATTGTGAGCGGAGTATCTATAACTTGAAAAATGACGGAAATATTCATTCCTGGAAAATTCAATTATGGAAAAAATAGCGGTAAGTAAAGAAATAACTATTTATCTCAGAGACGAGCCATCCCATTAATCTATTAATATTTAATGGGATTGGCTTTAATGAAGAAGATTATGGTTATTGGCGATAGTTACCGATAAAACGGGCAAATTTTTCAATTGCCATTTGCAAGTCAGTGACATGTGGCAGTGTGACAATACGGAAATGGTCTGGATCTGGCCAGTTAAATGCGGTGCCCTGAACGAGTAAAACTTTTTCTTGTAGCAAGAGATCTAGTACCATTTTTTGGTCATCATAAATATTGAAACGTTTGGTGTCTATTTTCGGGAACATATATAGAGCACCCATGGGTTTCACACAGGAAATTCCAGGGATTTGGTTAATTAGTTCCCATGCACGGTTGCGCTGTTCATAGAGTCTGCCACCTGGAAAAATAAATTCACTGATGCTTTGATAACCACCCAATGCTGTTTGGATTGCGTGCTGCATTGGCACATTGGCACAAAGGCGCATTGATGCCAGCATTTCTAATCCTTCAATATAATCCTTGGCCTGCTTTTTAGGGCCATTCAGTACCATCCAGCCTTGACGGAAACCGGCAACACGATAGGTTTTGGACAGACCATTAAAAGTAACAGTAAAGAGATCAGGCGCTAATGCTGCGATGGAGTGGTGCTGGGCATCATCGTACAGGATCTTGTCATAAATCTCGTCAGCAAAGATAATCAAATTATGTTGGCGGGCGATTTCTACTATTTCCAGCAACAATTCTTTGCTATATACCGCTCCGGTTGGGTTATTTGGGTTAATAATAACGATACCACGGGTACGTGGGGTAATTTTACGGCGTATGTCATCTAAGTCAGGAAACCAGCCTTGTTGCTCATCGCATAGATAGTGGACAGCATGACCACTGGAAAGTGATACTGCCGCAGTCCAAAGAGGATAATCAGGCGCAGGAACCAACATTTCGTCCCCAGTATTCAACAGAGCCTGCATGGATTGGACAATAAGTTCAGAAACACCATTACCAATAAAAATATCTTCAACGGTAACATCCAGCATATTTCTTGCTTGGTAATGCTGCATGATTGCCTTACGCGCTGAATACAACCCTTTTGAATCCGAGTAACCCTGGGCTGTTGGCAGATTGCGGATAACATCGACTAAAATTTCATCTGGTGCTTCAAATCCGAATGGCGCCGGATTACCAATGTTTAATTTCAGTACCTTATTACCTTCTTCTTCGAGTCGTTTAGCTTCTTTGAGGGTATTCCCTCGAATGTCATAGCAGACATTATCTAATTTACTGGATTTATTAATGGAAAACATAGGGTGCCTTGACCTCTTTGGCAAAATGGATATTACCTGGCATAAAAAGTGTAATGATCAATGTACTCTTCTCAGTCTGTATTTTGAAGAGGCTTTGATATCTTTGGTTAAAATGGTTGTTTTAAGAATAAATGAACAAGTTTGCTCTCTGAATTATTGTTTTTTATTGGTGTTTTGTTTCATAAATATGTGTTAGATTGGATTTAAATTTTGCATAATGGCTGGTTTCTAGTTGGTAAGAGAGACAAGAGAGGGCATTTTGACGAGGTTTTTTAGTTCAAATGTCGTTTGTTTAAGGATCTTCAAATTGTCAATAAAAGTAAGAAGATTTGTATAATGTATTCTTATAATTTATCTTTATCGACCTAAAGTTAATTTAGGTTTTTTCACATGATACTTCGACAATTTTTTTGAGTTTTTATCCATAACATTTTCAAGCCTATTCAATGAAGATGTTAATTTATTAAAAATGCTAATACTATCTGATAATGTTAAGTGTTCCTAATTCAGATTAGGTTATTCTTTGAAGCAAGTCAGAAAAAGAATATTTGTACTGGAAATTGGTGATTATGTGATGTAAATAGGATTTTATCTCCAACTTATTTTGGGATTGCATAAATTTTGTTAAGAAAGGAGAAAATAAAACCCATGATGATCTAAATAGTAAAAAAAATCAGTAAACCTTTGCCCTATTTAATAGAGTAGAGTAATGTCACAATCGGTATTATTTTATTTGATACTGCTGAAGTAAAAACACCAGGTTAGTTAGTAATTAAAATCAAAAAAAAGTGATGAATATACAATGATAAATGCAAATCGTCAGATAATAAACCTCGATCTCGATCTGCTAAGAACTTTTGTTGCTGTTGCTGACTTAAATACTTTTGCAGCAGCAGCGGCAGCTGTTTCTAGAACGCAGTCAGCTGTGAGTCAGCAAATGCAGCGGTTGGAACATCTCGTGGGGAGAGAGTTGTTTGCTCGTCACGGCCGCAATAAGCTTCTGACCGAACATGGGCTTCAACTTCTTGGTTACGCACGCCAAATTCTGCGTGCCAATGACGATGCAACAGCATCATTAACCTACAATGATGCAGACGGTGAATTGAGAATAGGCGTATCAGATGACGCTGTTGATACACTACTTCCTTTCTTATTAAACCGTATTGCCTCTGTCTATCCACGTGTAGCTGTTGATGTACGCATTAAGCGCGCTCAGTTTATCGAAAACATGTTGGATAACCATGAAATTGATTTGGCATTAACCACAGCAAAAATCAACCACCATCCTAAAACGATCTTACGTTCTTCGCCTGTTTTATGGCACTGTGCACCAGATTTCCAACTGCAGACGAATGAACCTGTACCGTTGGTAGTGATGGATGAAACCAACCCTTTCCGCCAGATCGCTCAGGAAACGCTGGATATGTCAGGCATTTCATGGCGTATTGCCTATGAAGCTGCTTCCTTGTCCGCTGTTCGCGCGGCTGTGAATGCAGAAGTCGGTATTACTGCTCGCCCTCTGGAAATGCAGAATGCGGACCTGAGAATTTTAGGTGAAATTGAAGGATTACCACGTCTGCCGGAAATCCAATTCTTCTTATATCGTAATAGTAACGAACAGAATGAATCTGTTCTGACTGTTTTTGATGCAATAGAAAATAAGAAAACACCTTATACTATAACAGCTGTTGAATCTGATGAATCCGATGAGATGGATGAATCTATCGACACTATTGAACCCATCAAATCAACTGAAACAGTTGATGGAAATTCCGTTGAAAATATAGACGAATAAGTATTATGTGTTTTATAGGCTAATATTTCCATTTTATTTATGGAGGTATTAGCCTGTTGTTAATTACTTATTAATAATAATCCTCCCAAGTTTTCATTTCCATTTCTGATATTTCTAATAAGAAATATACCCCACTAATTTTCCTATGTCTTTCGAATTTTAGTTAAAATAATGTTGTTTTGTTAACAAATTTCATTTTTCTAACTTGATAAAATAAAACCGTTTTCAGGAATAGCTTGCTTATTACACTTTAATAGTCCTTTTTAGAAACAATTTATTAAGGGTTGAATGAATTTCATTCAAGTGTTGAATGTTTTTCAATGAAATTGTGCACTTGATCATAAAAATACCCCAAGCGGTACAGTGGAAAGACAGGTTTTTCCTGCGATAATGATGTAGTAAAGTCGAGTTATCGGTTAGACTAGTTATGTCGGGAAGATGTTTCTTTGTACGACTGACACGTTTTAGCGGTATATTAGCACAATCCGTTAATTAATGGTTTGTGGTTTGTAAATAAATACGCAAGTGGTTTTGCCGTTATGGCAAATTTTGTTGAGAGGAATAAAAACCAAGATGATTCAAGCTATAAGATGCATTGATTAGCGTTGTTTCAGATTTGGTTATTATCCCTTCCCATGAATCGATGTGGTGCAACACTGCCGGCAAAAAGAGCAGACACTTTGACACCGCTTTTGATGAGTAAGCAACGAGTATGTCTACATCCACTGGAATTTTAGCCCATCACTGGGCATTTGCGGTTTTTCTAATAGGTGCTCTTGGTTTGTGCGCATTCATGTTACTGGGTGGGTACTTCATGGGGGGCAGGGCGAAAGCCAGAGCAAAACACATACCTTATGAATCAGGTATCGATTCTGTCGGCAGTGCACGTTTACGTCTGTCGGCGAAGTTTTATCTGGTTGCCATGTTCTTTGTTATCTTCGACATTGAAGTCCTTTACTTATATGCATGGGCCGTCTCAATCAAAGAGAGCGGTTGGCTAGGCTTTGCCGAAGCAAGCATTTTCATTTTGGTGTTATTGGCAGGTTTGGTTTATCTGGCGCGCATTGGGGCGTTGGATTGGACACCAGCACGTTCAAAACGTCAGGTCAGTAAACCGAGTGCGGATACTTATATCAACACTACTGGCAATCATACCAACAACAGTCACATGCAGTAATAGCGAGGCATAAAGATGGATTATACGCTCACCCGCATAGATCCGAACGGTGAGAATGACCGTTATCCCCTGCAAAAACAGGAAACTGTCAGCGACCCCTTGGAGCAACATGTTCACCGAAGTGTCTATATGGGGAAATTGGAACATGCTCTGCATAATATGGTGAATTGGGGGAGGAAAAATTCCCTGTGGCCCTATAACTTCGGGCTTTCCTGCTGCTACGTGGAAATGGTGACGTCATTTACCGCTGTTCACGATGTTGCGCGTTTTGGTGCAGAAGTATTGCGAGCATCTCCCCGTCAGGCTGACTTCATGGTGATTTCTGGAACCTGTTTCGTCAAAATGGCGCCCGTCATTCAACGCCTGTACGACCAATTGCTGGAACCGAAGTGGGTCATTTCAATGGGAGCCTGTGCAAACTCTGGAGGTATGTACGATATTTACTCCGTAGTCCAAGGGGTTGATAAGTTTATCCCTGTCGATGTTTATATTCCTGGCTGTCCTCCTCGCCCAGAAGCCTATATGCAGGCACTGCTGCTGTTGCAGGAGTCCATAGGTAAAGAACGACGCCCACTGTCATGGGTGGTTGGCGATCAGGGGGTTTACCGCGCCAATATGCAATCAGAAAGAGAAAGAAAACGCGGTGAACGTATTGCGGTGAAAAATCTGCGTACTCCAGATGAAATTTAAGGCTTTTAGCCATATAGCGTAACCAGAGCAATGTGTTGCGATCACAGAAACCCTGATCAAGCGTTGTGGTGAAGAATGATGACAGATCAGATAGCGCAAGAAAGCGCCCGGCCTGCTTGGACAACACGCGATCATCTTGATGATCCTGTTGTCAGCGAGCTTAACCGTCAATTTGGCCCGGATGCCTTTACCATCCAGCCGACCCGTACCGGTATGCCAGTTGTTTGGGTTAAGCGGGAGCAGTTACTGAAAGTAATAACATTTCTGAAAAAATTGCCCAAACCTTATGTCATGCTGTTTGACTTGCATGGTGTTGATGAGCGTCAGCGCTCTCATCGAGAAGGTTTACCGGCGGCGGATTTTTCGGTGTTTTATCACCTCCTTTCCATTGAGCGTAACCGTGACATCATGCTGAAAGTCGCGCTTACTGAACAAGACCTAAATATCCCCACGACTACATCGATTTTCCCAAATGCCAATTGGTATGAGCGTGAAACGTGGGAAATGTTTGGCATTACATTTAACGGTCATCCCAATTTGCGTCGTATCTTGATGCCACCGACATGGGAAGGTCATCCGTTGCGCAAGGAATATTCTGCGCGTGCCACGGAATTTGATCCTTTCGTATTGACTAAGCAGAAAGAAGATCTGGAAATGGAAGCGCTGACTTTCAAACCAGAAGAGTGGGGCATGAAGCGTGGCACCGATAATGAGGACTTCATGTTCCTTAACCTCGGTCCAAACCATCCTTCTGCTCACGGTGCGTTCCGCATTATTTTGCAACTTGATGGTGAAGAAATCGTCGATTGTGTTCCCGATATCGGCTATCACCATCGTGGGGCCGAAAAGATGGGGGAACGTCAGTCATGGCACAGTTATATCCCTTATACTGATCGCATCGAATATTTGGGGGGATGTGTTAACGAAATGCCTTATGTGCTGGCGGTTGAAAAGCTGGCAGGCATTGAAGTCCCCGATCGGGTGAAAACAATTCGTGTTATGTTGTCCGAACTGTTCCGCATTAATAGTCATCTGCTTTATATCAGTACATTTATCCAAGACGTTGGTGCGATGACGCCCGTCTTTTTTGCTTTTACTGACCGACAGAAAGTTTATGACGTCGTCGAGGCGATTACTGGATTTCGTATGCATCCGGCATGGTTCCGAATCGGTGGTGTTGCCCATGATTTACCGCGTGGTTGGGACAAACTTTTGCGTGAATTGCTGGGCTGGCTGCCGAAACGTTTGGATTCCTATGTCAAGGCAGCACTGAAAAATAGTGTTCTGAAAGGGCGTTCTGTTGGGGTAGCGGCCTACAATGCTAAACAAGCTTTGGACTGGGGGGTTACTGGTGCGGGGCTGCGTGCCACTGGTATTAGTTTTGACGTACGTAAATGGCGCCCTTATTCCGGTTATGAAAATTTCGATTTTGAAGTACCAACAGGCTACAACGGTGATTGCTATGACAGGGTAATGTTGAAAGTGGAAGAAATCCGTCAGAGTCTGCGCATCCTTGAGCAGTGCCTGAAAAATATGCCGGAAGGACCATTCAAGGCGGATCATCCACTGACCACGCCGCCACCGAGGGAACGGACTTTGCAGCACATCGAAACCATGATCAACCACTTCCTGCAAGTGTCATGGGGGCCGGTCATGCCTGCTAATGAATCATTCCAGATGATCGAAGCGACTAAGGGTATCAACAGTTATTACCTGACCAGTGATGGTAGCACTATGAGCTACCGTACCCGCATCCGTACACCAAGTTTTGCTCACTTGCAGCAAATTCCATCGGTGATCCGCGGCAGTCTGGTTTCTGACCTTATCGTCTATCTGGGCAGTATCGATTTTGTTATGTCTGATGTGGATCGCTAACGATGCAAAGTGAATTTAACGCAAACAAGCAAGCACGCCTTGATGTGGTTAACGTAACGGACGCTCAGACACCGGATAAGTTTGTATTGAGTGCTGACGAACGTAATGCCATTGAGCAGGAAAAACACCACTACGAAGATCCGCGTGCTGCGTCAATCGAAGCCCTGAAAATTGTACAAAAGCAGCGTGGTTGGGTGCCAGATGGTGCCATTTATGCCATTTCTGAGGTATTGGGTATTCCAGCCAGTGACGTGGAAGGTGTAGCGACGTTTTACAGCCAGATTTATCGGCAGCCAGTGGGACGTCACATTATCCGTTACTGTGACAGTGTCGTATGTCACATCACAGGCTATCAAGGTGTTCAAGCAGCGATAGAATCGTGTTTGAACATTCGCCCGGGGCAAACCACGGCAGATGGGCGTTTCACACTATTACCAACTTGCTGCTTGGGTAACTGTGACAAGGGGCCAACGATGATGATTGATGAGGACACCCACAGTTATGTGAAACCCGAAGAAATTGAAAAATTACTGGAGCAATATCCATGACAACGCATTCAGGAGTGAAAGAAATTATCCGCACAGCGGAAACTCATCCCCTGACATGGCGGTTGCGTGATGACCAACAACCTGTCTGGCTGGATGAATACCGAAGCCAAAATGGTTACAAAGGAGCCGAAAAAGCACTGAAGGGCATGGCTCCTGATGAAATTATTACATTGGTTAAAGATGCTGGCTTAAAAGGTCGTGGCGGTGCAGGCTTTTCAACAGGCTTGAAATGGAGTCTGATGCCAAAAGACGAAAGCATGAATGTCCGCTATTTGTTGTGTAATGCGGATGAGATGGAACCGGGCACTTACAAAGACCGCCTACTGATGGAGCAACTGCCTCATCTATTGGTGGAAGGTATGCTAATCAGTGCCTTTGCATTGAAAGCCTATCGCGGCTACATCTTCCTACGTGGTGAGTATGTCGAGGCGGCTGTCCATTTACGCAAAGCGATAGAGGAGGCTAAAGCTGCTGGGTTGCTTGGCAAGAACATTTTGGGCAGTGGTTTTGATTTTGAACTGTTTGTTCATACTGGCGCGGGTCGTTATATCTGTGGTGAAGAAACTGCCCTGATTAACTCCCTTGAAGGGCGTCGGGCAAACCCACGTTCAAAACCTCCATTTCCTGCGACGGCTGGCGTATGGGGTAAACCTACGTGCGTCAACAACGTAGAAACATTGTGCAACGTTCCTGCAATTCTTGAACATGGGAAAGAGTGGTATATCGGTTTGAGTGCTGGCAAAAGTACAGATGCCGGTACCAAACTGATGGGCTTTTCTGGTCGGGTCAAAAATCCAGGTCTTTGGGAATTACCTTTTGGCACAACAGCCCGTGAAATTCTTGAAGATTACGCGGGAGGAATGCGTGATGGCTTGAAATTCAAGGCATGGCAACCCGGAGGGGCAGGAACTGATTTCCTGACAGCAGACCATTTAGATCTGCCGATGGATTTTGAGCATATCGCTAAAGCGGGTAGCCGATTGGGAACCGCACTGGCAATGGCGGTAGATCATGAGATCAATATGGTTTCCCTGACCCGCAATCTTGAAGAATTCTTCGCCCGTGAATCTTGTGGCTGGTGTACACCATGCCGTGATGGCTTGCCGTGGAGTGTCAAAATCCTCAGGGCTATTGAGAGTGGCAAAGGCCAGCCAGGTGATATTGAAACATTAGAACAACTCTGTCGTTTTCTTGGCCCAGGTAAAACGTTTTGTGCCCATGCGCCAGGTGCTGTGGAACCTTTGCAGAGTGCTATTAAATATTTCCGTGAAGAGTTTGAAGCGGGAATTGTCACCAAAGATTATGGCAATACCAACCTGATTGCGGGTATTCAACCAAACCTGCTCAACCAGCGTTGGTAACAAACAGTGCTAATTTTTGATTAACGCCTGCCACGGCAGGCCATTGGGAAGCATGCTGACTATGGCTACGATACATGTAGACGGCAAAGAATATGATGTAAACGGGGCTGATAACCTGTTACAAGCCTGTCTCTCATTGGGGCTTGATATTCCTTATTTTTGCTGGCATCCAGCGCTGGGAAGCGTTGGCGCTTGCCGCCAGTGTGCGGTGAAGCAATATCAAAACGCGGAAGATACGCGTGGTCGTTTGGTGATGTCTTGTATGACACCGGCGTCAGATGGCACGTATATCTCCATTGATGATGAAGAAGCTAAACAGTTCCGTGCCAGTGTTGTGGAATGGTTAATGACCAACCATCCCCACGACTGTCCAGTTTGTGAGGAAGGAGGTAACTGTCATTTGCAAGATATGACAGTGATGACGGGGCATTCATTCCGAAAATACCGTTTTACCAAACGTACTCACAAAAATCAGGAGTTGGGGCCATTCATTGCTCATGAAATGAACCGTTGTATCGCCTGTTACCGTTGTGTCCGTTACTACAAAGATTATGCGGATGGAACAGATTTTGGCGTTTATGGCGCTCATGACAACGTCTATTTTGGTCGTCCTGAAAGTGGCACATTGGAAAGTGAATTTTCCGGTAACCTCGTTGAAATTTGCCCAACAGGGGTATTTACCGACAAAACACATTCAGAACGTTATAACCGTAAATGGGACATGCAGTTTGCGCCAAGTATCTGCCAACAGTGCAGCATTGGCTGTAACACCAGCCCTGGTGAACGTTATGGTGAATTGCGCCGGATAGAAAACCGTTATAACGGCACTGTTAACCACTACTTTATGTGTGACCGCGGGCGTTTCGGTTATGGTTATGTCAACCGTGACGACCGTCCTCGCCAGCCACAACAGTTGCGTGGTGATCAGTGGATTTCATTGAATGCTGAGCAGGTTATGCAAGGGGGTGCAGACATTTTGCGTCAGGCGAAAAATGCCATTGGCATCGGTTCACCGCGTGCCAGCATTGAAAGTAACTTTGCCTTGCGTGAATTGGTGGGTGCGGAAAACTTCTACAGCGGCATTTCAGCGGAAGAACAACATCGCCTTGATACGATGTTAGAAATTCTCCAGCAAGGTGGAGTCTATACGCCATCCCTGCGTGAAATTGAAGATTATGATGCGGTGCTGGTATTAGGGGAAGATCTGACCCAAACGGCTGCTCGTATGGCGTTATCTGTACGTCAGGCAGTTAAGGGCAAAGCGCGTGAAATGGCTGCCGCCCAGAAAGTGGCAGATTGGCAGATTGCGGCGGTTATGAATATTGGCCAGCACGCCAAATATCCTCTTTTCCTGACCAATGTCGATGAGACCCGACTGGATGATATTGCGGCATGGAGCTATCGTGCACCTATTGATGATCAGGCTCGCTTAGGTTTTGCCGTGGCACATGCCTTGAATAACATCGCACCTGCCGTTAATGATCTGCCGGATGAACTGAAATCGAAAGTAGAAATCATTGCGCACGCATTGCGTGATGCGAAAAAGCCATTGATTATTAGTGGCAGCAATCCAGGCAGTGATGCTCTGATTCAGGCTGCTGCCAATATCGCATGGGCCCTGAAAGATAAAGGTTCGGATGTGGGTCTTTCCTATGTTGCTATATATGCCAATAGCCTGGGACTGGCAATGATGGAGGCGCAGCCATTGGATTCTGCTTTACAGCGTATTGCTAAAGGGGATTCAGATACCGCCATCGTGATGGAAAATGATCTCTATCGTCATGCACCGGCGGATAAAATTGATCGCGCACTGGATAGTCTGAAAAATCTGATTGTCGTGGATCACCAACGCACTGCTATCATGGATAAGGCTCATTTGATTCTGTCGGCCTCCAGTTTTGCTGAAAGCGATGGTACGTTGGTGAATCAGGAAGGTCGTGCCCAACGCTATTTCCAGGTTTACGAACCCGCATTTTATGATAAATCCATCGTTATGTTAGAAAGCTGGCGCTGGATGCATTCCTTGTATACCACCTATACGCAGTGCCAAACGGACTGGACACAGCTTGATCATGTGATTGCAGCTTGTGTCAAAGTTATGCCGCAATTCAAAGGCATCATAAATGCGGCACCAGATGCGACATTCCGTATTCGTGGACAAAAATTAGCACGTTCACCTCATCGTTACAGTGGCCGTACAGCTATGTTAGCTGATGTCAGTGTCCATGAGCAGCGCCAACCACAGGATATCGATACCGCATTTGCTTTCTCGATGGAAGGGAACAACAGCCCATATGCACCACGTCAGCAAATCCCATTTGCATGGGCACCAGGCTGGAACTCACCACAAGCCTGGAATAAATTCCAGGCTGAAGTCGGTGGCAAGCTGCGTTTTGGCGATCCAGGAGTTCGTTTGATTGAAACGGTTGATGGTGGGTTGAACTATTTTGACGCTATCCCGACAGCATTCACTGCGCAAAAAAATCAATGGCATGTTGCGCCTTATTTCCATTTATTCGGCAGTGAAGAATTGTCACAACGTTCTAATGTAATACAGGAGCGTATGCCTGAGCCGTATGTGATGATCAATCATAAAGATGCGGAGCATTTGAATGTGAAAGAAGGTGCTGTGATGGCATTTGATTGTGAAGGGCAGAAACTGCGTTTGGCAGTGCGCTTGAGCGGCAATCTGGCCCAAGGGCAAATCGGCTTGCCACTGGGAATGTCGGGTATACCGCCGGTTCTGGCAGGCAAGTTAGTCCATAACTTACGGGAGGTTGCATAATGAGCTGGTTTACTCCCGAGGTAATTGAAATCCTGATTGCTGTATTGAAAGCTATTGCCATTCTATTGGTAGTGGTTATCTGCGGGGCATTCATGAGTTTCTTTGAACGCCGCATTCTTGGACTGTTTCAAAACCGTTATGGGCCAAATCGTGTAGGTTGGGGCGGTTCATTGCAGCTTGTTGCAGACATGATCAAAATGTTCTTTAAAGAAGACTGGGCACCACGTTTTTCTGACAGAGCCATTTTCACTTTGGCTCCAGTCATTGCATTCTGCTCAATGCTTTTGGCCTTTGCGATTGTACCAATAAGTCCAACATGGATGGTTTCAGACCTGAATATCGGCATCTTATTCTTCATGATGTTGGCGGGCCTGGCGGTTTATTCTGTGCTGTTTGCGGGTTGGGCGAGTAACAACAAATATGCCCTGCTGGGTGCGATGCGGGCATCGGCACAGACATTGAGTTATGAAGTTTTTCTTGGTATGTCCATGATGGGAGTTGTGGCACAAGCTGGCTCCTTTAACATGGTGGATATCGTCAATTCACAGCAACATGTGTGGAATGTTATTCCTCAATTCTTTGGCTTCCTGACCTTTGCCATTGCGGGCGTAGCAGTATGTCACCGCCATCCCTTTGACCAACCGGAAGCAGAGCAAGAACTGGCCGACGGTTATCACATTGAATATTCCGGTATGAAATTTGGTCTGTTCTTTGTCGGGGAATATATTGCAATAGTGACGGTATCAGCTTTGATCGTCACGCTGTTCTTTGGTGGCTGGAATGGGCCTCTTTTGCCGCCATTCGTCTGGTTTGCGCTAAAAACAGCATTTTTTATGATGATGTTCATCTTGATCCGTGCTGCATTGCCGCGTCCTCGTTATGACCAGGTGATGTCGTTTGGTTGGAAAATCTGTCTGCCGTTAACGTTACTTAATATGCTAGCGACAGCCGCAGTTATTTTATACAACGCTCAATAAAGGGGTGATTGAACCATGACATTGAAAGAATTAGTGGTCGGTTTCGCCACCCAGGTACGCAGTATTTGGATGATAGGGCTTCATGCCTTCCATAAACGCGAAACAAAAATGTATCCGGAAGAGCCAGTTTATCTGCCACCCCGTTACCGTGGGCGCATCGTTCTGACGCGTGATCCTGACGGTGAAGAGCGTTGTGTTGCGTGTAACTTGTGTGCAGCGGTATGTCCAGTGGGATGTATCTCACTGCAAAAAGCCGAGCATAAGGATGGCCGCTGGTATCCTGAATTCTTCCGCGTCAACTTTTCGCGTTGCATTTTCTGCGGCCTGTGTGAAGAAGCGTGCCCAACTACCGCTATTCAGTTGACACCGGATTTTGAACTGGGTGAATTCAAGCGTCAGGATCTGGTGTATGAGAAAGAAGATCTGCTGATTTCAGGGCCAGGTAAATATCCTGACTATAACTTTTACCGTAAGACAGGTATGGCAATTGACGGCAAGGATAAAGGCGAAGCCGACAATGAGGCCAAGCCTATCGACGTTAAAAGCCTGTTGCCGTAAGGAGCGATATTCATGGAATTTACATTTTATGTCGCAGGGCTGGTTGCTATTCTCGCAACACTCAGGGTAATAACCCATACGAACCCAGTGCATGCACTGTTGTATCTGATTATTTCTTTATTGGCACTGTCTATCGTATTTTTTTCGATGGGGGCCTATTTTGCTGGTGCTTTAGAGATCATCGTTTACGCGGGCGCAATTATGGTGTTGTTCGTCTTCGTCGTGATGATGCTGAATCTGGGAAAATCAGTTGTCGAGCAGGAACGGCGATGGTTACAACCCCGTGTTTGGATTGGCCCGTCAATCCTGTCTATCGTGCTGTTGATTGTGTTGATTTACGCCATCAGCACTCTGCCATCCGCTGAAATCAGTGGTGAAGTGGTCAGTGCCAAAGAAGTGGGCATTAGCCTGTTTGGCCCTTATGTATTGGCGGTCGAGCTGGCCTCTTTGCTGCTGTTGGCAGGATTGGTAGTGGCTTACCACATCGGCCGTGAAAACCGACAAGGGGAAGTGATCAGCAATCGTGCGGAGGACCAACAATAATGATAGCGTTACACCATGGCCTCATTCTGGCGGCTATTTTGTTTACATTGGGCTTCACCTGCCTGATTATCCGCCGCAATCTATTGTTTATGCTGATCGGGTTGGAAATTATGATCAATGCTTCAGCGCTGGCGTTTGTCGTTGCTGGCAGCTATTGGCTCCAGCCTGATGGTCAGGTGATGTACATTCTGGCCATTACTCTGGCAGCAGCCGAGGCGAGCATCGGTTTGGCACTGTTACTACAGTTGCACCGTCGTCGCCAAAACCTGAATATTGATACAGTCAGTGAGATGCGCGGATGAACTTACTCTATTTAACAATTCTGCTGCCACTGCTGGGATTTTTGCTATTGGCATTTTCCCGTGGCCGCTGGTCTGAAAATTTGTCAGCCACTATTGGGATTGGTTCTGTTGGGTTGGCAGCTTTGGTCACATTCTGGGCTGCAATTGATTTTCTTACCCAGGATGGGGCAGGGGGGCTGGTCTACAGCCAAACGTTGTGGAACTGGATGGCGGTAGATAATTTCAGCATCCCTATTAATCTGGTACTGGATGGTCTGTCGCTGACGATGCTTAGTGTTGTGACCGGCGTTGGTTTTCTGATCCATATTTACGCTTCTTGGTATATGCGTGGTGAAGAGGGATACTCCCGCTTTTTCGCTTATACCAACCTATTTATCGCCAGCATGGTGATATTGGTGCTGGCAGATAACATCCTGCTGATGTACCTCGGTTGGGAAGGTGTAGGCCTGTGCAGTTACCTGTTGATCGGTTTCTACTACAAAACCCCTGCCAATGGTGCGGCGGCAATGAAAGCCTTCATTGTGACCCGTGTTGGTGACGTATTTCTTGCCATTGGCATGTTTATTCTTTATGACCAGCTTGGTACGTTGAGTTTCCGCGAATTGGCGGTATTAGCACCACAACATATTGAAATAGGTTCTAGCGCGATCACCTGGGCAACCTTGATGATTCTGGGTGGCGCTGTCGGTAAATCAGCTCAATTACCATTGCAAACATGGCTGGCGGATGCGATGGCTGGCCCAACACCGGTTTCTGCCTTGATCCACGCCGCTACAATGGTTACCGCTGGTGTTTATTTGATTGCTCGCAGCCATGCATTATTCTTGATGGCGCCTGATATTTTGCATTTGGTCGGTATTATTGGTGCGATCACTTTGCTGTTGGCAGGTTTTGCAGCACTGGTACAGACAGATATCAAACGAGTGCTGGCTTACTCCACCATGAGCCAGATTGGCTACATGTTTCTGGCATTGGGCGTACAGGCGTGGGATGCAGCTATCTTTCATCTAATGACTCATGCGTTCTTTAAAGCGTTACTGTTCCTGGCTTCTGGCTCAGTGATCCTGGCCTGCCATCATGAACAAAACATTTTCAAAATGGGGGGCCTGAGCAAGCGTATCCCATTTGTTTATCTCTGCTTCCTGGTGGGTGGCTCTGCGTTGTCGGCACTGCCATTACTGACAGCCGGTTTCTACAGTAAAGATGAGATCCTGTGGGGCGCGTTAGCAAATGGTCATATGAACCTGATGCTGGCAGGGCTGATTGGAGCATTGATGACATCACTGTATACCTTCCGCATGATCTTTATCGTGTTCCACGGTGAAGAAAATACCTATGCTCATCCAGTCAAGGGTATTACCCATACCTTGCCATTATCAGTATTGCTGGTGCTGTCCACTTTTGTTGGCGCGCTGATTGTGCCACCGCTGGCGGGCGTCTTACCTGAGAGTGTTCTGTCAGAAAACAGTGCGACAGGGCATGATGGCAAAATGACATTGGAAATCGTTTCTGGTGTGATTGCCGTTGTCGGTATCTTGCTGGCGGCTGCATTGTATCTGGGCAAACGTGGTGTGGTTAATGCTACGGCGAACAGTGCACCAGGGCGCTTTTTCTCCACATGGTGGTTCCATGCCTGGGGATTTGACGTACTGTATGACTGGGTATTTGTGAAACCATTCAAGGGCATTACCCGTTTGTTGCAGAGTGATCCTTTGAACTCACTGATGAATATTCCAGCTATATTGTCACGTTGGGGCAATAAAGGGCTTCGTTGGAGTGAGAACGGACAAGTCCGTTGGTACGCTACCTCTATGGGGTTGGGTGCAGTGCTGGTTTTAGCTCTGCTGCTTTTGGTTTAATTAAGGGACATATTGCGCCATGCTACTACCTTGGCTAATTCTTCTGCCCTTCATCGGGGGCCTGCTGTGTTGGCAGGCAGAGCGCTTCGGCACCCGTATGCCGCGTTGGATAGCGCTTCTGGCGATGGGACTGACGCTGTTACTCTCCCTGTACCTGTGGTTACAGGGCGGTTATACACTCACCAACCCACAGGGAATACCACAGTGGCAATCAGAGTTCTTGCTTCAGTGGATCCCACGTTTTGGCATTAGCATTCATTTGGCATTGGATGGTTTGTCCTTGCTAATGGTGGTGCTGACTGCATTATTGGGTTTGATGGCAATCCTCTGTTCGTGGAATGAAAACCAGCCATACCAGGGTTTCTTCCACCTGAATCTGTTGTGGATATTGGGCGGTGTGATGGGGGTTTTCCTTGCCATTGACCTGTTCTTGTTCTTCTTCTTCTGGGAAGTGATGTTGGTACCGATGTACTTCCTGATTGCACTGTGGGGACACAGAGGCTCGGAAGGTAAAACTCGTATCACTGCGGCAACGAAATTTTTCATCTATACCCAGGCCAGTGGTTTGGTGATGCTGATTGCGATTCTGGCATTGGCTTTCATTCACCATGATGCAACCGGTGAATGGACATTCAACTATGAAAAATTGTTGCATACACCGATGTCATACACCGTTCAATATCTGTTGATGTTGGGTTTCTTCATTGCATTCGCGGTGAAGATGCCGGTTGTGCCTTTACACGGCTGGCTGCCAGATGCCCATAGTCAGGCACCAACAGCAGGTTCAGTTGACCTTGCGGGGATTTTGCTGAAAACCGCGGCATACGGTTTGTTGCGTTTCAGCTTGCCTCTATTCCCACAAGCCTCTGCGGAATTTGCTCCGATTGCGATGTGGCTGGGCATCATTGGCATTTTCTACGGCGCATGGATGGCATTCAGCCAGACTGATATCAAGCGCTTGATTGCCTATACCAGTGTTTCCCACATGGGCTTTGTACTTATCGCCATATACACAGGTAGCCAATTAGCTTATCAGGGAGCGGTGATCCAGATGATTGCACATGGCCTGTCAGCAGCGGGCTTGTTTATTCTGTGTGGTCAGCTCTATGAACGCCTGCATACCCGAGACATGCGCCAAATGGGCGGATTGTGGGGAAGAATTCAACTCTTGCCTGCGATATCCCTGTTTTTTGCGGTAGCAACCTTGGGTATGCCAGGAACCGGTAACTTTGTTGGTGAATTTATGATCCTGTTTGGCAGCTTTAGTAAATTTACCTTGATTACCACGGTCTCCGTGTTCGGTTTGGTTTTTGCCTCCGTTTATGCACTGTACTTGATGCAGAAAGCTTATTACGGTACGCCAAAAACGGATAAGCCCTTACAGAGAATGGATGTGCGTGAAATTTCCATTCTGCTGCTGTTGGTCGTCTTATTGGTGATTTTGGGCGTTTACCCGCAGCCAATCCTTGATACCTCAGCCGCAGCAATGAGTAACATCCAGAATTGGTATTCTGCTTCACTTTTAACTACAAGGCCGTAATTCGCCATGACAATAACTTCTGAACAATTGATCGCACTGTTGCCGCTATTGATCGTCGGATTGACGGTGGTGGTTGTGATGCTGTCCATTGCGTGGCGACGCGATCATTTCACCAATGTCACCTTGACGGTGATTGGTCTAAACCTGGCTCTGTTCTCTCTCTATTTTGTGGGACAGCAGGAGCCAATGGATGTCACGCCATTGATTCATGTAGATCGTTTTGCAATGTTCTATACTGGCCTTGTGCTAATTGCGAGCCTTGCAACAACGACATTTGCCTACTCATGGTTGGAAAATTATCCCGATAATAAAGAAGAATTTTATCTGTTGGTGATGATCGCGGCGGTTGGGGGAATTCTGCTCTCTTCTGCCAACCACATGGCATCACTGTTTATCGGAATTGAATTGATCACTCTGCCTCTGTTTGGTTTAGTGGGTTATGCGTATCGCCAGAAACGTTCGTTAGAAGCGGGCATCAAATATATGTTGCTGTCTGCGGCCGCGTCTTCATTCTTGCTATTCGGTATTGCACTGCTGTATGCAGAATCCGGTGACTTGTCTTTCTCATCACTCGGCAAGAGTTTGAGCGATAGCAAACTGCATGAACCGTTAGTGCTGGCTGGTTTGGGGATGATGATCGTAGGACTGGGTTTTAAACTTTCCCTCGTGCCTTTCCAACTGTGGACACCGGATGTTTATCAAGGCGCACCAGCACCGGTATCGACCTTTCTGGCGACGGCAAGTAAGGTTGCGATCTTTGCAGTGATCATGCGCTTATTCATCGAAGCACCAGTGGCTGAAAGCACAACCTTACGTATTCTGCTAACTGTGATTGCCATTGCATCTATCCTGTTTGGTAACTTGTTGGCATTGACACAAAGCAATATCAAACGACTGCTGGGTTACTCATCCATTGCTCATTTGGGATATTTGCTGGTGGTATTGGTTGCTATCAAAGATCATACCTTGGCAGAAGAGACGGCAGGTATTTATCTGGTCGGTTATTTGCTTGCCAGCATCGGGGCATTTGGCGTAGTCAGTTTGATGTCTAGCCCATACAGAGGGCCAGATGCGGATTCACTGTTCTCATATCGTGGCCTGTTCTGGCATAAACCAATTCTGTCATCGGTTATGACTGTCATGATGTTGTCATTGGCAGGAATACCATTAACATTTGGTTTCATTGGCAAATTCTATGTTATCGCGACAGGTGTTGAAGCAGGATTGTGGTGGTTGACCGGTGCAGTTGTAGTGGGTAGTGCCATCGGCCTTTACTACTATCTGCGCGTGATGGTGAGCTTGTACCTGCCAGCACCGAAAGCATTGAACCGTGATACACCACGCAATTGGGCATTTACTTCTGGCGGGATTGTTGTATTGCTTGCTGCGTTACTGGTGTTGATCCTTGGTATTTGGCCACAACCGCTGATTGATATTGTTCAGCTGACGAGAAGCGTTTTG
Organism: Xenorhabdus thuongxuanensis; assembly: GCF_001908095.1. Lineage (GTDB taxonomy): Bacteria > Pseudomonadota > Gammaproteobacteria > Enterobacterales > Enterobacteriaceae > Xenorhabdus > Xenorhabdus thuongxuanensis. The sequence goes on from NZ_MKGR01000002.1 coordinate 126,162, forward strand.
TAAATAATAAGATAAAGAAACTATTTTAAAGACTCAGTGACTGTTGACTGGGTCTTTTTTATTTTTTACGATCCACCAACCACATTCCGACACTCATTGCCAGCACAAAAGCGAATCCTTTTGCATATCCCGCTCCCAGTAGTACTAACCCTGGTCCCGGACAAATCCCAGCAATTCCCCATCCCAGTCCAAAAAGCGCGGCTCCCCCTATCAAACGCCAGTCTATTTGACGTTGGTCAGGTAATATCATTGGTGTACCACAAAGTGTATACTGACGACGTTTAGCCAGTATGAAACCTACTAAACCGATAAGAATAGCGCCCATCATCACAAATGCCAGGGATGGGTCCCACGGATGTGCCAGATCCAGAAAGCCTAAAACTTTAGCGGGGTTTGCCATGCCACTGATAATTAATCCTAAACCAAAAATGACACCAGACAGAAAAGAAAATATCACTATCATTTTTCACCTCACTAAGAACCAGTAACCCAACACTGTTGCAGTGACAAATCCCACAGCCATAAAGATCAGGGTGGCGATTAACGAACGCAAAGAGAGACGAGAGAGTCCACATACGCCATGCCCGCTGGTACAACCGGAACCAATACGTGTTCCTATTCCCACTAAAAGACCAGCGATAATGACAGCAGGCCAAGATGCCGTAACCGTGATTTTTGGTAATGGATGCAGCAGGCCATAGAGTATAGGGGCAATAACTATCCCTGCGAGAAATGCCACCCGCCATGAGCGATCATTTGTTTTACGTTGCAGTAATCCACCAAGAATACCGCTGATACCAGCAATTCGGCCGCAAAACAACACCAGCACAATTGCCGCTAGGCCAACCAATATTCCCCCACCAAAGCTCAGCCATGGTGTAAACTGGGCAAAGTTAATGCTCATCCTAATCTCCTGTTATTTCCGGTTTTGGGCAATACAAGGTATAGAGAGTATGAAGCAATGTCAGAATACGTTCGTCTTCAATACGATAGAAAATTTGTTTTCCTTCCCGCCGCGTCTGCACCAGATTCAATCGCCGCATTACACCAAGCTGTTGTGACAGTGTTGGTTGGCGGATGCCCACTGCTTCTTCAAGCTGTCCAACAGAAGACTCTCCTTGACTAAGCTGGCACATCAATAATAAGCGATCATCATTGGCAAGTGCTCGTAACACATCTGCCGCCTGTTCGGCAGCTTCCTGCATTGCTTGTTGTACAGGATGATTTACCTTCATTACCATATCCTCACCTTGACAATTTATTTTTTTATATAATATAATTTTGTAAATTAAATGCAAGCCGAATGGGCGCTTTTCATTCCAAAGCCACCAGGCATAATAGGCAATAAAGTGTAAGGACGTACGCAACGTACCCACTGACTTGCTTGTGGTGTAGGTAAGTTCCCTTTGGGTTACTAATAAGAATGTATTTAGGCAGGTAAACTTGATTCAAGTGAGAGAAAATTTAAATAGTTTTTTAGAAAAAATGATTATTTACGGTAAACTAATAAAAGTATCTGACAGTCAATATAAATTGTGATAAAACGATATAATCAATGTATTATTCTGCGTTATTTTCACTAAAATAGATTGGTGTTTTCGAAGAGCGGGCTTTTCTAGCGTTATGATATTATAGTGCCAATAATGACGAAAAACCGCCATAAAATGTCACTATAATAACAATCTTGACTTAAAAGCATCAAGCGTTTGCAGGGGGAATCTTTATCATAACCATTTCTTGACAAACTCTTCCAATGGCATCGGACGGTCAAAGTAATATCCCTGCAAATAATCGACAGAATAGTTCTTTAATTGATTAGCCAATCTTTGGTTTTCAATTCCTTCTGCCACAATTTCCAGATGTAATCGCAGGGCGAGATCAATGATATTTTCCACAATATTTTTTGAAATCATATCAGTATTCATTTTGCTAACAAAGTTATGTCCGATTTTTACTAAGTTAACATTAATTTTTTGTAAATAATTGTAATTAGAAAAACCTGTACCAAAGTCGTCCAATGCAATTAATACGCCTAATTCATCCAACTTATTGAATAAATTAATAGTATAATTGTCGAGTTCCAATAATTCTCGTTCGGTAATTTCCAAAATCAGTTTGATGGAATCTGTGGGAAATGATTTCAGAAAATGATGACAATCATCAACTAATCTAACATCTTTATAATGTCTTGCACTAATATTGAAATTAAAATGGAAATTTGCAGGTAATTGATGAGCAATAGGTGAAAAATAATCTCTCACTTGAGTGATTAGGTTATGCGTTAAGGGAATAATCAAATCTGACTTTTCAATTTGTGCGATAAATTTATTTGGTGTCAACAGCCCATGAATTGGGTGTTGCCAGCGAACAAGGATTTCGCATCCAACGATTTCATTGTTTTTGCTACAAATAATTGGCTGTATGTAGGGAATAAATTGCTTGTTTTTAATCGCTTTTTTCAGGCGATATTCTGGAATGGTGATGGTTTTTGTGTGCTTATAAAAAAACACCGCAGAGATGAGTGTAAGCAGAGGCAATAAAATAAATACACATACTAATTCTACACCTGGTTGGATATTATCCCGATAATTGGAAAATAGTCTCCAGAATATAAAACCTGTGCTGGCAGTGATGGTGATGAATAACATCACAAACATCCGATACAGGGATCGGTATGATTTCAGATTCAGCTCCATCATATCTCCTTCTTGATAAAGCCCATTACTTAACAATAGGCTTGTTATCCAAACTATGCAAAATTTTATTAACTTGTTGATTACAAAAAAGAGGCTCTTTTTTTGAGAAAACAACCTCGGCTATGTTACAGGAAGAATTTAAAGACGGGAAATAGCTATACAGTAAGATCTGGGGGAAATTTTTATAATTGCTGAGGATGAGCAAGATAAACAAATATTTCTGCCATCCGTGGCTAAATCATTATTTGATTTATATCAATATATTATCAGGTTGAATGTAATAAATAGGGTTGTATTAAAATCCATTTTGTTTGCTTCATTGCATAGCCATTACGGTGTTGTTATCACAATGGCAACTCGGCGATTTTCTGCCCGACCTTTTGAGTTTCGATTATCGGCGATAGGTTGGCTTGGCCCTAATCCACGAGTTGTCAAATTTGTACGTCGCATACCTCCCTGTGTTAGTGCATCTGCAACCGTGTTGGCTCGTTTTAACGATAGCTGATTGTTGTAATTTACTTCTCCGTAGTTGTCAGTGTGACCATCAAGGCGTGCGTGGTGGATACCAATTTTGGATAAGACACTTGCGAGTTGTTTTAATTTTGCTTCACCTTCTGGACGCAAATGAAATTGGTTATTACCAAACAATACTTTTTCTGATATACCAAATAACCAACCTTCATCGGTTTGTTGAAATCCTTGTTGTTTAAGTGCGGCGATTTGTGCGGCCGTTAAAGAATCTTTGTTCTGGCAGGCGCTGAGAAAAAGTGCGCCAATAAATGCACAGATAAATATACAGTAACGATTTCTGCTCATAGAGGGTTCCTTGATAGATAGTTTAGTTTTGTTGTATCAGCGGAATACCAGCCACCGCCTCGTTGTTTAATGTGATACATCGCTGCATCTGCTTCAGAGAGCAGTTGCTCTGCCGTTAGCTCACCATTGGATAATGCGATGCCGATGCTGAGTGTGATACGTAAATGTTGCCCATTAGGAAGGAGAATGGGGGAATCCATAGCATGAATGATATTTTTAGCAACGCGTTCTGCATCTTCCTGGGTGGTAGAAGGCAATAGGATAGCGAATTCATCCCCGCCTAGTCGGGCAACAGTATCTGTTTTTCTTACTCTTCGTCTTAAGGTTGCGGCGATAGTGATAAGCACGTGATCGCCGGCGGCATGTCCATAGATATCATTGACATATTTCAGTCTGTTACCATCAATAAATAATATCGCTGCACTTTCACGCATAAATTTATCGCTCATGACGGTTGAAAGAACGCGCTCAAAAGTTGCCCGATTTGGTAAACCTGTTAGGGAATCATGTTGTGCTTGCCAGGTTAAAACGGCTTTTTCTGTTTGCAGATGGTGTTGCCACTCTTCCAGCTCTTCTAGCAGGTGATTGAAAACTTGGCTTAGTTCATGCAATTCAGCAATATGGGCAGAGGGTACGCGCCGTGAAAATGTTCGGCGTTGTCGCACATCATGGGCGACGGCTGTAATGTTTTGCAAGGCTCTGACGATGCCATCGTGCATACGTAATGAGAGGTAGAGTGAAATTACGGCGCTGAACAGCAGGCAGATAAATAGTACCAACAGGGCCTGATAAATAAATTTGATGATGTGGTCGCTGTTGCCAATTAACCAGACTGCTCCTACTTTTTGCTGGTGGTGATAAATTGACAGGGTGAAAGGTTCAGGAAAAAGCCAGTGCTCGACCAATTTTTTGAAATTGCCAGTACGGTGTTCCTGATTGGCTTGCCATCTGGCTAACACCTGCTGTTTAGCATCAAAAATCTTGGCTTCTGTAAAACCATCATGAACAGCAATCATTTCCAATATTTCGTTTGCTGCGGTTTTATCCTGAAAAACCACTGCTGCCTGTGCTGTATGGGCAATGGTTGTGGCAATCAGTTTTAAACTGTTTTCAGCATATTTCTGCATGGCAAGCAATGCCAGCAAAGATAAAAACAAGCCGACTACGGATAATATGATAAACGTAATGACCAAATGGATCCGGTGGAAAGCATGACGTAAAGTAGGGCGTGATAGCATCAGTGAATAACGTTTTTTCATAAGATTATTCCACCTTACGAGCCAATTGCAGGACATTCGGATGTACGCGCACGCCGCTGCGTGTCAGAATATCAAGATTGAGGCTAAATGTTGCCTGAGCGTTGTTAATGTTGAGGCAAAATGCACTGCCGATTTCACAGTTCGGGTTATTTTCAGCAATGGTAAGTAATGGTTTGTCATTTTTCAGGCTGATCACTTGGTGTTGAAGCTGTGGATCGACTTGACCATAGTAAATTACATCACATCTTTCTATGAGTTGTTCTACATTGAAATTTAGTGTTTCAACTTGTAGTTCTGTGTGATCAGAAATCATATTAATGTGGGTTAAGGCACTAATGTAATTGGATGGGGGAACCAGACATAGGTGCAGGGTAGTAGGTGTAATAGGCCAGTGGGTATAACTGATAATTCCAGAAACTACCCGTGCAACGTTTTCGTTAGGTGTTATTTTTTCAGTGGTATCAGGCATAGCCATTACTGCCGAATTACATGTGACGGTGATTAAGCATAAGGTCATCAATATCCATAGAAATAATCTGGAAATACAGTGTTTAAAAATAGTGCGTTTACAAAGATGATGAGTCCGTTCAATCATTTTCATATCGGGTTCCAGTATTTGTCTTTCATATTGCAAATAATCGTGTTGAGATTTTTGATAAAATTTATTCTTAGTCAGAACCTACCTCATTAAGGAAATGAAACTGAATGAGATAGGTTGTAAAGTTATTACCTGCCAAATAAGATTATTGGAAATCTAATTGATACCGCCAAGGTATAATTTCATTATTTAGTAAATAGATGGCTGTTTTTATATTGATACATCCTCATTGATTTCTATTATATGTCCTTGATTGTCATAAGTGATACTGGAAACCTTGCTTTGCCTTAAGGTATCTAACAACCCTTGTTCCAAAGTAAAACTCTGGGCTACTTCAGTGTGAGTTAATGCAGGTCGGTGACGACGGCGTTCTATCCTAAATCGACGTTGGTTGTATTTTGCCCAGCTAATGAGCAAAAATGCATTAAATATGGCGATAGCAATATAAATGGCGACAGTTCCCAGTTCTGAAGTAAATAATGTCGAAATAAAAGGCTTGGGGTTGTTATGGGAGGCGTAAAATAACCCCACTATGAATAAATAGACAAAACCCACCCAAGCCAGGATGGTCAACAGAATATCGATTAAACGAGGCCATAACCTTTGTTCGGTAAAAATCAAGGATTCTTTCATTATTCGATTCTCTCTATTCCTCTGTCAGGACTTTCCCAGCGAGCACGTTTTCTGTGTACTTTAAGCATCACTTTGGGAAAAGATACCAAGGTCGTAAATAGGTTTAGCATCCAATAAACCATCGGATACCAAATCACCCAGAACAGCGACGAGGCAACGTGTTTTTCATAGCGTCGTTCAATCACTAAACTGACGGTAAATTGGATCAGACAGGTAGCTGCTAAAACCAATCCCGTATACCCAGGTGGAAATAGTGTATAGACGCGAATGTTTTCCGGTAATGTGAGGAACATGCCGAGTAAAAATAAAATGATGGAAAGGGAAAATGTAAATGACCAGATAACGGAACAGCAGAATTCAGCAAATAACACCCACATGCGGCGATATTGCCATGACCACAATTGACGCAGGTTTTTCAGGAAAACTTCGGCTCCTCCCTGTGCCCAGCGTAACCGCTGCTTCCATAATCCCCGTAGGGTTTCAGGCATCAAGATCCAGCAAATGGCGCGGGGTTCGAAAAAGATGGACCAATGGTGTAATTGGAGTTTCCAACTTACATCGATATCTTCTGTGATCATATCATTACTCCAATATCCTACTTCAGCCAGCGCTCTGCGATTAAAGGCTGCAACAACACCTGAAACGGTAAAGACTTGACCATAAACCCTTTGGGTACGCTTAATTAGGCCAATGATGGAGGAAAATTCTCCAACCTGAATGCGCCCAACTAAGGTGGATCGTGTACGAACGCGGGGATTACCTGTAACAGCACCAACACGGGGATGATCAATCATAGGCTTAACCAGCCAAACAGCCGCATCGCGATCTAACAGAGCATCACCATCAATGCAGACCAGATAATCACTCTTCGCGGCAGCAGCACCCGCTTGAAGTGCAGTCGCTTTACCTTGATTCTGTTTCAGGTGTATCACCCTCAAGGCTTGATGTTGTTGCGCCATAACATTGAGTTCATCTGCGGTGTTATCGGTTGAACCATCATTGATAGCGATCACTTCAACATTGGGATAGCGTTGGTTCAGTGCTGCCAGCAGCGTTTCGCGAACATTTGGCCCTTCGTTATAGCAAGGGATCAAAATTGAAATCAGAGGCTGACCTTCAAGATGCGGGGCTTCTTTATCAATGATTTTCCAATGCCTTTCTCGATTGAACCAGAAATAGATCCCTCCGGAGATCCAGATGGCCGACATGAACAAAGGCCAGAAAAAGACAAATTTCAGCATGACTTCCCCAGTAAAGGTGATAGCGATGCCAAGAGGGATGCTCAATACAAGGCAGAGCACTACAAATGCAATAATACGATCAATCATTAAGTGGATACCATTCAGGAGAAAGAACAGGGCGAATCTCATTCATTTCTGGTTGATTGTTGAGAAAGTCATCAGGATAGTAACCGAAGCTCTGCGCACCATTGAGTTGCAATTGACGCATCCATTCTGCTAATTGGTGCCCTGGAATCGCTCTTTTATCCAGTGGATTGCGCCAATCTACGGATTGCAATTCAAAAACAGTTTTGTCCAGTGCTTGTGGGCGTTGTGCAATGATTTTCACCAATCGGGATAACCACTGATTGCTTTTGGATAGAGGCACATTTTCCATCAACGGCATTGCCATTGGGGCAACCCAATCGTAGTGAGTGAGGAAATCATCCAGATTTTGGGCAAACCACTCTTCGCTGTCTGGTTCCAAAATTGGTAGGGTAAAAATATTGCGCGCAGTTTTGAGTTGATAACCCCGTATTGACTTGAGTTCTCTGGTTAATTCATGAGTAAAATCAATTAGATATTGGCTTTTGAAACGCGTCCAACGGGCAAATTGTTCCGGATCTTGCCGAATTTCTGCAATGGAGGCAGATAAACCAGTGGCTTGATAAGTTTTGATAGCATCTGCCCCAGCATCTTCAAAATCAGACATGACTGCATCATCGTGATACAGGATGCCCTGAAAAATGGCATGAGAAGCCAAATCTTGATAAATCTCTTTGATTTTTTGGCGATTTTCTGGGTTATAAGGCGATAAGCGCCGGTATTGTGTCGGGTTTACAAACAATTTGTTGTGATTTTCGTCATAGCTCATCACCCGCGGGAGTGAAGGCTCCAGCTCAAATGCCAGAACGGGCATCCACGCATAAACTTCAATATTCAGGCGGCTGTGCAGTTGCCAGGAGACACGGTTAAATAAGTCGGCTCGCATCGGCAGCCAGCGATTAGGAAAATAGAGCTCACGTACATTGCCGTCACCTTTGGCATCAGCAAAGGCTTGCAGGAAAACGGTATTGACGCGTAGATCGGCAATGCGCTGAACAAGTTTGTCGAGATTCTGTGCTTGTTGAGCGGGATCTGGATCGTAAACATAGTCCAGATCAATATGGGCAATCCGTAAGATCTGTTTATTCTGTACCTGAATCACCTGCTCGGCAAACTCTTTCAGGGAAGGATTATGAGTGAGTAATATACGCGGAACATTATCAAGATTGTTGACGTTAGCCAGCCCATTGTCCAGAGTCAATGCCATTTTGTAGCCGTAGCGTTTGGCTATTTCCAGTGTAACACCGTTATCTATGCCATAAGGCCAAATCCAAACTCGTGGCTGTTTGCCTGTGGCAGCGGTAATTCTTTGGGTAATAGTAGCAATATCCTTTTCCATTCGCTGGCGAAACGCTTGTTCACTTTCATAGTTACCTGTTTTTGGATTGTAAATGCGAACGGCCGCCGCAGGCTCTGTATTGCCTTGTGGATTAGCGATGGCGCCATAATGATGCTGATAAGTATGGGAGCCAATTTCTACTAAACCAGAACGGGACATTTCAGCTACCTGTTCCCAGGTTGTGAAACGTTCCCGCGCTACCCTCAATCCACCAAAATCCACGGGTTTTTCGGCGGGTGCATCAACCCAGATCCCAACCGGAGCCAGAATGGCAGGCCAGTTATAAGCTTTCAGCAGCGGAAATACACGATGGTAGAAACTGCTATAGCCATCATCGAAAGTCAGCAATACGGCCTTGGGCGGCAATGGTGTTCCCCCCTGATTGGCGGTAAGAATTTGATCGACAGTAATCGGCTGGTAGCCATTTTCCCGCAGCCATGCAAACTGATCGTTTAATGCGCTGGTACGGACTGACATAAAACGCTGATCGGCGCCATCATCTTCGACATCATGGTAAGCGAGAACCACAAAACCATTTTCAGGCCAAGGGCGTTCATTCATGGAAAGCGGCCGTTGTGCTGGTGGAATGAAAGCAGGTTTTTCTGCGTATGCCAGCATGCTGAACTGGGAGATCAACAGGCTAACCAGTAGTGCCGATATCATCAACCAATGACGAAAAACGTTGTGTATCATAAAAAATCCTTTAGAACCGATAGATTAAATCAAAAGCAGTTTGCAGATTACTTTCTCGTTTACCGTCGTAAGGACGTTTATCCAGAGTGAGTCTTATCCCTGCATCAATGACGTCATTCCATTTAATACGTTGGCCATATCCGACCGTTGTGATTAGGTCACTACCGTACCCTTGCTGCCAATATCGCCCAATACCAGCCATAACTTGCTGGCTCCAGACGGTTTGATAGTGTCGATATATGATGTGATCTGCTTCCAGTTCAGGCAGGAATGTAAAGTCGTTTTTGGGATTGAAATAAGGTGTATTTTGCCGGGTATTGTGAGTTGTACTCAGTTCCAACTGCGCATCGATCTTTAGGTAAGAGGCGGTATATAGGCGTTGAAGGCCATCGATGCCATATTCAAAACGATGGTTGCCATCTGAAAAGAATGTAGGGGCAAAGCGCGCATTCCATTGACTACGTTCGCTGTATCTCCAACGAGTGTAAATTTGTCCGCCATTAGCATGGATATTATTACTCAAAGCACGCAGGGGGGTATTACGAGCCAGGCGTTCTGCGGAACTACCCAGTCGCCATTGATCATTGAAGTCATACCAGGCCGCGATTCGCAATCCCATCTTATTGCCATGACGATAATTACGTGTGGAAACTTCACCTTCCAGCCAAAGATCCCGCGAACGCCACTCTACACCGCCGCGTAAATCACGGTTAAAACCTCGGCCTTCTGGAAATTGACTGCGATTGTAAGCACCACCAGCAAATAAGCGCCAATTATCCTCAAAAGGAGGGCTATAAAGTACAGTGTCAATATCTGAACTGTGTTTTCCACTTTCTGGATTATCTGAATTAATGCCCTGATTGACCTTAATTTGCAGTTCTGACATATAATGCACATTACGCAGACGATCAAGGCGTTTAGCGAGCATATCTTCTGGTGCGCGTGTAATAACATCATCAGCTAGCAAATCCATCTGCCGCCATTCTTGCAGGGCAAGAGCGGTATAACCTTGTTGGATTTCCAACGGCAGATTACGGTGATCGAGTCCTTCAATTTGCTTTAATTCACTTTCAGAACGACGTGGCCAACCTCGCTCCAGCCAGATAGCTGCCAGGTCAATCCGTAATTTCTGGTTTCCGGGGGCAGTGCGGGCTAAATGGGTAAAGCGTTTTTCTGCTTCGGGAAGATCTTCACGTAATTGTGCAGACTCCGCTAAAAACTGCTGCCCTTGTAGCCAGTCATCATTCGGAACGCGAATGGGAGAGCCAAAGACATTAAGCATATAAGAATTGCGCTGCTTGATATTGGTAGCAAGTTGTTGAGCTGCATCCAGGCGCTCACTTTCCACATTTGCATAAAAAAGGACGATATCATCTTCAAGGGGGATATTGGGTGATGATATTTTCCCTGACGACGAGGCATTTTCATCGGGATGATTCAAAGAGGAATAGTTCAAAGAACGCAGAATACTCCGTGCTTTTTCTGGCTGGCGCAGATTCAGGTAGGCTGCTGCTGCCCATTTCTGCGCATATTCAGGAACATTTATGCCTTGTTTTTGTAAAGCCAGGTATTCATCAATGACTTCTTGCATCCGATAGCGAGAAAGGAGGGCACCAAGCCGATCAATACGCGCCTGTTGGTAATCTTGTTGTGCATCAGGCAGGTTGTGCCATTGATTAAGTATCTGTTCGTAGCGTGCAAGTGCCCTGTCAGCAATGTCAAAGCGCTCTTTTTCACTACGATTAGGGATCATTGATAAACGAACCAATTCTGCGGCGGCGTCAGCTTCCAGCCTGCGCAGTTGCGCTGTGGTCAATTGTGTAGTGTGCTGTTGTCCCAGGCGCCATGCAGGATCACTGATTCGATTGTTTTTTAGGCTGAACAGATAGTCTTGGATAACTTCTTGATTGTCGGGAAACCGTTTATGCGCGATAGAAAGCATTTGCATGGCATCCCATATCCGGCCGGCAGCTTGATCAACGTAGGCCATCAAACGGTAATTAGCAGCACTAGTCTTATCAGCTAATAAATCTTTTGCTAAACGGCGGGCTTCTGTGTCTTGTTTGGCATCGGCGAGCGTCATAATAAGGCCAGCTTTGATGTCTCGGTTCTGTTTGTCCAGAACCAGGGCTGTACGCCACATCTGTATTGCTTGTGACCACTGGCGTTGGTTGCGATAAGCGCGGGCAATCGCCGAAAGCCCTCTGGCAGGTATAGCCATTGAATAATAGCGTTGCCAGAGAGAAATGACTTCATCATCATATCCAGCCCAGCTTGCAACTTGTAACCAATCAGCAATTTGTGAGGAAGAAAGACGATGTTGTTTTTCTTCCTGACGAATATATTCGAGCATAGGGTTAGTATTACCATTTCTGGCTTGTTGAATTAATGCATCGTAATCTGCCTGCGCGGATTCCGTTGTTATTAAACAACCTAGTGATATAAATAACGATAACAACTTATACCGATATCTACGAAAGCCCATCGGATGGAAATAAAGATATGACACGCTATCCCCTTTTTATACTGCTTATTGATTTTACAAATAGCAGGGCCAGACGGAATTGAGTTTAATTTAGATTAAGGTGAATTTTTACATTCTTCATTTTTGAAGAGGGAAAATAATACGTACTGCGTGAATTTATATCAATGGGAAAATTTCGCAAAATAATTACAGGTATTTTGTTTTTTATTGGGATTATATCTATTTGTAATAATGCATAAGAATTACTCATCTATTTTGAGTGATTTTTATTTGTTTTAAATCAATTGGTTGTGATTTGTGTTTTTTGTTTTGTGAATATCTTGAAAAATAAGGTTTAATATTGAGGTTAATTTCAATAAAAAAAAACTTAGATTGAGTGTAAATATTTTTTATTACCGAAGTGTGAATGTTACTAGTTGTTGATGTTTTTATTTGAAATAAATTAGTGGGATTATATTAATTGATTTTTTCAGTATAAAAATGTAGTTTATTAATCGTGTCATGACTATATTTCGAAATTAAATGCTATTTTTAACCTCCAAAGTAGTCTCTTAAGAAATGACGGAAATATTACCGGATAGTAAAATGAGTATTTGATCATTTTCTTTTGCGTTGTCGATTGTGTGTGAATTTCAAACAATATTATACTGGTGATTTACATTAGTAATTATATGGGTATTGTTGTCACTTTATTTTATATTTCTCACTTATAGATAAAATATCATCAATTAAATGACAATTTCTTGAACTAAGATAAGGAAATCGTTTTTACCCGCATTAAGATCAAAACAGCCTTATATAATTATCTCTTATTCTTTAGCATCATTTTTGAAAAGAAGTTTTTGAGCACTCTATGTCAAACAGCGCACTTAACCGCCGCTGGGCGGAACTTTTATTGGAAGCATTAACCCGCCACGGATTGTGTCATGTCTGCATTGCTCCCGGATCTCGTTCAACACCATTGACATTGGCTGCCGCAGGAAATCGTAAGTTGATCTGTCATACCCATTTTGATGAGCGTGGATTGGGGTATTTGGCTTTAGGATTAGCAAAAGCGAGTAAAGAGCCGGTTGCGGTTATTGTGACGTCTGGAACAGCAGTTGCCAATTTGTATCCTTCTTTAATTGAAGCGGGATTGACGGGAGAACGATTGGTATTTCTCACCGCTGATAGGCCGCCTGAACTAATCGATTGTGGTGCTAATCAAGCCATTCGTCAGGTAGGCATTTTTGCTTCCCATCCCGCGCAAACTTTAGCATTACCACGACCAACTACAGAGGTTCCCGCCAGTTGGTTGGTTTCTTCCATTGATAATGCAATGTCAAACCTGAAAGGTACTCTACATATTAATTGTCCGTTTGCGGAGCCTTTGTATGGTAATGAGATGATGGCACATCAAGATTGGTTGCAAACATTGGGTGAGTGGTGGCGAGGGAATGAGCCGTGGTTGGCTCAGCCAGAAATGCATACCACAATCAAGGCCATTGATTGGGATATCTGGCAGAAAAAACAGGGAATTGTATTGGCAGGGAGAATGAGCGCAGAAGAGGGAAAATATGTTGCTCAATGGGCAAAAGAGATGGGATGGCCGATTATTGGTGATGTGTTGTCCCAAACTGGGCAGCCTTTGCCATATGCAGATTTGTGGCTGACTCACTCCCGCACTCAGGAAATTCTGGCGCAAGGGCAATTGGTGATCCAATTTGGTGCCAGCCTGACAGGTAAGCGACTATTGCAGTGGCAGGCTAAATGCCAACCTGAGCAATATTGGATTGTTGATCCCATTGTTGGCCGGCTTGATCCTGCAAACCATAGAGGGCGCAAATTCACTTGCAGTGTGACTAATTGGTTACGGGAACATCCTGCATATTCACAAACACCTTGGGCAGAGGAATTGCATTCATGGTCAAAAAGTGCGTTTAAGTGTGTTGAAACCAAGTTGACAGGAGAATTTAGCGAGGCAGCGGTTGCACATCAACTGCATCAATTGTTGCCAGGGCAGGGGCAATTGTTTGTCGGTAATAGCCTGATTGTGCGTTTGATTGATGCTTTGGGGCAGCTTCCCGTGGGGTATCCGGTCTACAGTAACCGAGGTGCCAGTGGTATAGATGGGTTGATTGCAACCGCAGCAGGCGTTCAGCGGGCAACAAATAAACCGACACTAACGATTATAGGTGATATCTCAGCCCTCTATGATCTGAATAGTCTGGCTTTATTACGCAATCTTTCTTCTCCCATGTTATTGATCATAGTGAATAATAATGGCGGGCAGATTTTTTCTCTGTTACCAACGCCACAAGAAGAACGCCAGAGTTTTTACTGTATGCCGCAAGATGTCAATTTTGATCATGTTGCTGCCATGTTCGGCCTGAATTATGCGGCACCACAAAATTGGCCGGAATTAAAACGGTGTGCCCAACGAGCATGGGATCGTAAGGGGACGACATTGGTTGAGTTAAAGGTCCCAGGCAATGCAGGAGCGGTATGCCTGCAAGAACTGCTAAAACAGGTGGCGGCTCTGTGAAACTAAACTGTCGAACGTTTCATTCGCATAACCAAGGGATATGGCTAGTTTGGTTACATGGATTATTGGGAACAGGCGACGATTGGTCTCCTATCGTAAATGCTTGTGATCAGCATCCTTCATTAGTTGTTGATTTGCCTGGACACGGTAATTCCGTCGATGTGAATTTGACCGGTGGTTTTGCCGAGATGAGTGAGTTGCTGATGGCAACCCTGACAGAGTATCAAATCAATGATTACTGTTTGATTGGCTATTCACTGGGAGGACGAATAGCTATGTACCATGCGATTTATAACAAACAGGATGGTTTGCGTGGGTTGCTGGTGGAGGGAGGAAATCCGGGACTGTTTTCCCAGCAGGAACGTGATGTGCGATTGCGCAATGATCAGCATTGGGCGCAGCGTTTTCGTCAAGAGCCAATGATGTTAGTCTTGGCTGATTGGTATCAACAACCGATATTTGCTGATTTAACAACGGCACAACGTGAGCAACTTATTCATCTGCGTAGTCAAAATAGGGGAGCTTGTATCGCAGATATACTGGAAAATACCTCTTTAGGGCGTCAACCTTGGTTATTTCCTGCTTTACAGCGGATATCTATTCCTTTCTCTTACTTATGTGGGGAAAATGATCGTAAATTCCAGAGCATAGCGCAGCAATATAGACTGCCATTAACAACCATTCCTCAAGTTGGACATAATGCTCATTATGGCAATCCTGTGGCTTTTGCTAGCGCAGTGAACTATTTTTTATCACTTTTTGGTTAAGGAAACATAATAATGCGTTACCCAAGCGAAGAAAAATTGTATTCCCCTATTGAATGGCAAGATTGTTCCCAAGGGTTTGAAGATATTCTCTACCATAAATCTGGAGACGGCATTGCCAAGATTACGATTAATCGCCCACAGGTACGTAATGCGTTCCGTCCCCTGACCGTCAAAGAGATGATTCAGGCGTTGGCAGATGCTCGTTATGACGAGGCAATTGGTACGATTATTCTGACGGGAATGGGTGAAAAAGCTTTTTGTGCTGGAGGTGACCAAAAGATCCGTGGCGATTATGGTGGTTATCAAGATGACAGCGGAGTACACCATCTGAATGTATTAGATTTTCAGCGGCAGATCCGTACTTGTCCAAAACCTGTCGTTGCTATGGTTGCAGGGTATGCAATTGGCGGTGGTCACGTGCTGCATTTGATGTGTGATTTGACTATCGCGGCTGATAACGCCATTTTCGGTCAAACAGGCCCTAAAGTCGGTTCTTTCGATGGCGGCTGGGGAGCATCGTATATGGCGCGGATCGTAGGACAGAAAAAAGCGCGTGAAATCTGGTTCCTGTGCCGCCAATACAATGCCAAAGAAGCATTGGATATGGGATTGGTTAACACTGTCGTGTCTTATGCTGAACTGGAAAAAGAAACTGTGCGTTGGTGTCGTGAAATGCTGGAAAACAGCCCAATGGCGTTGCGTTGCCTGAAAGCGGCATTGAACGCAGATTGTGATGGTCAGGCTGGTTTACAGGAATTGGCGGGCAATGCCACCATGCTGTTTTACATGACCGAAGAAGGACAGGAAGGGCGCAATGCGTTCAACGAAAAACGCCATCCTGATTTCAGTAAATTCAAGCGTAATCCGTAAGTTGTCACCCATTATGCGTAAAGCAACCTTATACCAATTCAGTCTGCCAATGGAGGCGGGCATTATTTTGCGTTATCAGCGCCTGAAAACCCGTGACGGTTTTTTGGTGCACTTGCAGGAAAATGGACGAGACGGTTGGGGAGAAATTTCTCCATTGCCTGAATTTAGCCATGAAACGCTTGAACAAGCTAAAGAATCGGCTGTGGAGTGGCTGCAACAATGGTGTTTGGGCATGCAGCCAGAAGAGAGCGATCTTCCTTCCGTTGCGTTTGGCATAAGCTGTGCATTGGCTGAATTGCGGGGAGAATTACCTGAAACAACCAGTTATCGCAAGGTGCCGTTATGTACGGGCGATCCTGATGATGTGATCCGGCGTTTGGGATACATGACAGGCCAGAAGATTGCCAAAGTGAAAGTGGGGATGTATGAAGCTGTACGGGATGGCATGGTAGCCAATGTAATGCTTGAAGCGGTGCCTGATCTTCGGTTGCGATTAGATGCTAACCGCAGTTGGACACGCACAAAAGCAGAGGGTTTCGCTAAATATGTCAATCCTGATTATCGGCACCGAATTACTTTTATCGAAGAGCCCTGCAAAACCCAAGAAGAATCTCTGGTATTTGCTCGTGAAACGGGTATTGCCATTGCATGGGATGAAAGTGTCCGTGAAGCTGATTTTACGCTAGAAGCCCAAGAGGGAGTCTCTGCCATTATCATCAAACCGACATTGATAGGCAGTATTGATCGTTGCCGTCAATTAATTACCAAGGCTCATCAGTTAGGGGTAGAGGCAGTGATAAGTTCCAGCATTGAAAGTAGCTTTGGCTTGACGCAATTGGCTCGTCTTGCACAATGGCTCACACCTGATTCACTTCCGGGTTTGGATACTTTGGATCTTATACAGTCACAACTTATCCGTTGTTGGCCCGATAGTCATATTCCGTGTGTCATGTTGGATAAGCTGGCAATGGTGTGGAGTCATGAATGTCAGTAATAGAGTGGACTCAATGGCCATGGCAGCATTGGGCTGCTGCCTTGCCTGAAAAACAGGCCATTCAGTTATATGATGAGCAATTCACCTGGCATGAATTAACGCAAAGAATCAATGCCATTGCTGCTCATTTCCACCAACAGGGTGTTGTGGAAGGTAGTGGTGTGCTCCTGAGAGGCAAGAACAGTGCGGAACTTCTCTTGTGTTATCTGGCTGCCCTGCGATGTGGCGCAAGAGCGTTACCTCTTAATCCTCAATTACCTGATCGATTGCTGACGGAACTATTGCCTCACCTCAATATGGATTATGGGGTGGATTTCACAGACTCACCTTCACCCGTCATTCAAGTAAAAGAACTTGAATGGCAACAAAAGTTTCCGGTGAAACATAATGCACGGTTGAAAAACAACCTAGTGGTGTTGTGGGAAAGTCAACGTCCTGCCAGTATGATCCTGACATCTGGTTCTTCTGGATTGCCCAAGGCTGCGGTACATTCCATTGGTGCTCATCTTGCCAGTGCGCAAGGCATTCTTTCCTGCATGGATTTTCAGCCAGATGATAGTTGGTTACTGTCATTGCCGCTGTTTCATGTTTCAGGCCAAGGGATACTTTGGCGCTGGTTACAAACAGGCGCAATATTAGTGCTGCGGGATTTACAGCTACTGGGTCGTGCGCTATCTGGGTGTACCCATGCATCACTTGTACCTACTCAACTGTGGCGTCTACTGGAACAACCCTATAACTACCCATTGACGTTAAAAAAAGTACTATTGGGAGGCGCCATGATACCGACGTCGCTGACCCAACGAGCTGAGGAATTAGGTATTCATTGCTGGTGTGGCTATGGACTGACAGAAATGGCATCAACTGTTTGCGCAAAACGGGCTGATGAGCTGCCTGGGGTAGGTAATCCACTCCCTGGAAAGTCCATTCGCTTAGTCGATGAAGAAATTCAAATTCGCGCTGATAGCATTGCGAGTGGCTATTGGTCTAATGGGAAATTGCAGCCATTGGCAGATAATGAAGGATGGTTTTCGACTCGGGATCGAGGTGTATTTGAACAGGGAGAGTTACGGATATTAGGACGCCTCGACAACCAATTTTTCAGTGGTGGGGAGGGTATCCAGCCAGAAGATATTGAGCGGATCATTAACCAACATCCTCAAATTGAACAGAGTTTTGTTGTTCCCATTCCTGATATTGAATTCGGTCATCGGCCAGTAGCGGTAATTGAAACTCAATATCCTGTGCTAACAGAAGCACTTATTGATTGGCTTGCGGATAAAACCGCGTCTTTTCAGCGGCCTGTTGCCTGTTATGTGTTACCTGCCCAACTGAAAAATGGGGGAATAAAGGTTTCGCGCCAACAAGTTAAGCAATGGGTAACGGAGATAAATAATCAATATTATAAATGATAATGTTGTTTACATATCTTTATAAATATAAACGCTTACTTACTTTTATCATCTATATCGCTGTTCTGGTTTAAGTACAATATCTTAGCCCATGTGGGAATTTATTAATTAAAGGACAAGATTATGAAAGGCTTTATTGCTATTGGTGCCGCTAGTTTGCTCTTTATAGCTGGCTCAGCAAATGCTCTCTCTATAGATACTCAGGTGGGAAAACACAGCACAAGCACATCAGTGGGGATTGGTGATAAATATGCTGGTCTATCTCTGACGGGTAACTGGACTCGTAGTGATCACAATGGTCAGCTAGGTAGTTTAGGTTTAGGCTTCGGTCTGCCATTTGGCCCATTGGCTGCAAACGTCGGTGCGAAAGGGCTTTATTTGTCTCCCAAAGATGGGAAGGATGGGGCTGCATTGGCTGTTGGCGCTGGCCTTAGTTGGGCCGTGACTTCTTCTTTATCCCTGTATGGTGAGGCTTACGGTTCGCCATCAGGCTTAACGTCAGGAATGGATTCTTATACTGAAGCTACAGGGGGAGTGCGTTATACATTTTTCAAACCCCTAAGTGTAGATATTGGCTACCGTGTCATGGATATACGGGGTAGTCATGGTAATCGTAGTAATAAAGTTTCCGATAGTTTTTACTTTGGTGCTGGTTTGAGTTTTTAATTAGACCAAAATGCTGCAAGGTTATCCGCATTAACATTGATGCGAATAACCTTAGACAAGATAAACTTTTACCCTACGTTTGGCAGCGCACCTGTAACAATGCCAATCTGAATGGCAATAACTGCAAGCCCGCACAGGAACACAAAGACTAATGCAGGCTTACCTCCTTTGACACGATAACCTTCCTTGTTTTCTTTACGGCTACGCCAAACCAGTAGGCAAGGCAATAACAATGCGAGAATGGAGAGGGCAACAGCTGCAAATGTCAGTGCCATAACAAAATTAGGGTAATACAGTGCACAGAGCAATGGTGGAGCAAAAGTCATTAACCCTGTTTGTAAACGCCCTTTGGCGTGATTGCTGCGCTTAAAAAGGTCAGCAAGGTAATCAAACAACCCTAAGGCAACACCGAGAAATGAGGTGGCTAGCGCAAGATCGGCAAACAGATGAACGGCAAACTCCACTTTAGGTGAAGCGACAATTTCTCTCACCGCTTTCAATAACCCATTTAGGCCAGATTCTTGTGCAAGAATACCTACAAATGTATTTGAAGAAATAGCGCCGAGTGTCACCAATTGCCACAGGATATAGGCTAACAGAGGAATGGCGCTACCGATGATAAAGATTTTCCGTAGCTTTTTAGTATCTCCCTGCATATAGGTAACGATGCTTGGCACACTACCGTGAAATCCGAATGAAGTAAAAATAACTGGGATGGCAGAGAGTGCTAATCCTTGCTCAATAGGCATGGAAATCAGGTTGATTTTGTCAACATGAGGCATCATTACGCTGAGTACGATCACCAGAAAAACAATTTTAGCGGTAAACAGCAGGCGGTTAATAAAATCGACAGATTGGGTTCCAATACAGACTATCCCACCACCAATAATGGTAAAAATGCTGATCCCGGCAGAGACAGAAATAGGTTTATCCAACCAAGAAGAGAGGGAAGTCGCCAGTAACTCACCCGCACCACTAATATAAGCCGTTGTTAGGGCATACATAAGGAAAAGCATACTGAAGCCAGTTAGCACCTGTCCACCTAACCCAAGATAGCGTTTCGCGACGGTTCCTAACCCAGCATTAAACTTACTATATTGATACACTTCCACGAGCAAGAGTGCTGTATAACTCATCAAAGCCCACAGGACGATTAACATAGCAAATGTAGTTCCAAATCCCACACCTGCCGTT
Organism: Xenorhabdus thuongxuanensis; assembly: GCF_001908095.1. Lineage (GTDB taxonomy): Bacteria > Pseudomonadota > Gammaproteobacteria > Enterobacterales > Enterobacteriaceae > Xenorhabdus > Xenorhabdus thuongxuanensis. Next base: position 146,433 of record NZ_MKGR01000002.1, read on the forward strand.
GCCAATGGCATTGCTAACATCCCTGCGCCAATCGTCGTTCCAGCAACGATAAAAATACTACCAATAGTGCGATTTTTCACGCGATCCTCGTTTCTGAATATGTTGAGAAATAGTTATAAGACCAGCAGGTTAAATGATTGATTTATATCTGTCAAATTTACAATACACAAAATGTAAATAAATAATTACACTTTGTGGCGGTGTTGGATGATTCGTTATCAAGCTATGTAATTCCGAGAAAATAACTAAGAAAGCGGAATCATATTAAGTCAAAAAATAACCAGAAACTTCTTTGTTGAGTAACATAATTTATTAGTATGTCAAATAACTTTGTAGTTTGGATATGAGGGGTTAGTTAACCAGGTTAATAAAGTAGTAAATTGAGAAGGTAGAGTAGAAAAGAAAGTGGATATATGCGGAAAATTTTGTCGGGTGTATAAAGTAAAAACCCGCTATTTCACCGATTGGTTACGGGAAATAACGGGTTCTTGTATGGTGCCGGCTACCGGAGTCGAACTGGTGACCTACTGATTACAAGTCAGTTGCTCTACCAACTGAGCTAAGCCGGCGAAATTTGGCGGAAGGATAGAGATTCGAACTCTAGGATGGTTTCCCATCGGCGGTTTTCAAGACCGCTGCCTTCGACCGCTCGGCCATCCTTCCATGGCGCGAGATTATGCCTATATCGTTTTGATGTGTCTAGTCCCTAAAGAAAAAAAATTGTATTTTTTTACTGTTTGCTCAATCTTCGATCTATAATGGTCTTTTCATTGGCTAACCTGCTAATATTAAGTACAGCACACCGGCTTATTTATCGACGGGTTGATGTCTCATTGACCAAAATATATTCATACTAAAGGCAACTATCCAAAGAATGTATAAACAACCACCTATCAAGCCATCCTCTATTCATCATCTTTACGCGTTATTTGTTACTTTGCTTTTTACGTCTCTATTTTTATTCGGGTATAACTATTTTGATATTTGGCTGATGGAGAAAAAATATGCTATCAGTAGTGTAACAGCTAAGATGAGATTGCAGATTAAAGATTATCGTTACCATGCAAATCATATTTTTGAGCAATCAAATACTCTGCCAATCTCCTCTCAGGAGAATACGCCATTGTTTAAATTGCGTTCTAATGTCTATTGGCTAGAAAATCGTTATCAGTCTGTTGATGCAATTATTTTTGGTCAATATAACAACTCGAGTGTCCAACTTGCTCAGCACTTATCCAGTTATTTGGATATTCTTTGGGGGTCTCATAATGAATATTTGTCTATGTACTATCTCAATGGACAGGACAATAATTTATTATTGATAACGACCTATCCGATTCTAAAACCAGAAATCAGGTTCAAAGAGAGCTATCTGACTTTGAATCCTGAAACCAAACGCACTGAGATGTTGGATCAATCCTCCGCATTGGAGGAAAAAGAGAGCATTTCCTCCATTAATGTATTGCGTAGTGAAAGTATTTATTTCTACACCTATAAAGCTGCATTTAATGCAACAGGGCAATTAACCACTATTATTGCTTTTGATTTACCCATTAATAACCTTTTGCCGGTTGATATGTCACCAGCAAATTTCCGTTTGAATACGCTCAATTTACATGAACCTGAGGCTTCCGATAAAGTTGAGGTTTCATTGAACGGTTTTTGGCTAGAATTTTCTCAGCCTCTTGATGTCGTGCCGTATAAATTGATTTACCAAGTCTCACTGAAGGCACTGATTGTAGATTTGTTGCTCAGAAATGTCTGGCTTTTGCTTTCTATATTGCTTTTCTTTCTGTTTTCTTTGAGTGGTTTATTTTATATCCGTAGGCGATATATTGCACCGAATGCTTCCATGGATCATGAACTGAAAATTAAAGATGCCCTAAATAGGGATATTATCTCTAATATTCCTATTGGAGTCGTGGTTTATGATTTTGAATCAAATCAGATAATGATAATTAATAAAGTTGCAGAGAAGCTGATGCCTCACCTGGATTTGAATAAAGTCATGGTAATGGCACAACAACATCATGGTGTAATTCAGGCATCCATTGATGAAGCAGTTTATGAAGTAAAAATTTATAACAATAGCTTTTTACCAGAAACTTACCTATTTTTACTACAAGATAAAGATCAGGAATTCATGGCAAATAAGCGATTGCAATTTGCCCATCAGGAATATGATAAAAGTATTCAGATCAGGCATTCCATGTTTTCAAACATTAATAATGAAATAAAAAATCCCATTAATAATATTAATGATATTGCCAACCAATTGCAGCGATTATCACAAGATGAAAATGAGCAAGAGTTATTGGATAAGTTATTAGATGAATCAAAATATATCACCGAATGGCTTGAAAACATTTCGTTACTCAATGAATTAGAGCTGGGGGATTGGCAGCCAGATAATGAAATATTTTCTCTATCTTCACGGTTGGAAGATATTTTGAAAGCCTCTTTACCGATATTAAATGCAAAAGGTTTGAAGGTTTATTATCACTTTAATATTTCTCGTGAATCTTTATTCCTAGGGGATGGGGTAGCATTAAGTAAAATTGTTACATTGTTGTTTAATTATGCAATAACGACGACCAGCTATGGTAAAATATCATTGGTTGTTAATAGCTCAGGTAAATATGACAACCATATTCAGATTGAATTGATGGATAGTGGCACTGGTTTAAGTGAAAGAGATCTAACTAGCTTAAATTATCCTTTTCTGAACCAATCAGTGGAAGATAAGTACTCTACCCATTCTGACATGACTTTTTATTTATGTAATCAGTTGAGTAAAAGAATGGGAGGAAGCCTTGATATTAAAAGCAAATTGGGATTGGGAACACATTATGTTATCAATTTGCCCTTATCGCAACATGATGAAAATAACGAAACACCTCAACTTTTGGAAGGGATCACGGTTTTAATTGATATCCATAACCCTGAAATTAGCAAAATCGTCCATACTTATCTCAATAATTATGGTGCAGCATATTTTGATAAAAGAAAAGAGGGCATTAGGGAAGAGTACGACATTATCCTTACGGATAGGCAGTATAAAGAAGAAAAGCAGTACAAACAGGAAAAACCAACTATATTATTAGTGGGGAGCTTAGCAGGATTTAAGCAGTTGAAGTCAGGAATGGTTCAGTGCAATTACAATCTTGCTGATGATATCATCAATGCAATATCGTTTCTGGTTGAAGAAATTTTCAGTTTAGATGGATCCAGAGAAATTATTGAAATCTCTAAATCAGCAGGTGATTTAGATAAACATATTGATTTAATTGAGAATATTGATAGCAGTATTGGCAATATCCTCAAAAGTTATCAAACTCAGTTGGCAGACAGTGACTACAGGAAATTGTTTATAGAGACAGTACCTATGGACATTACCAGACTGTATTCTGATATAGAACGACATGATTTGATATCACTTTCGCAAACGGTACACCGCCTTAAGGGTGCGTTTGCTATGTTGGATTTGAAATTTCTTAGGTCATCATGTGAGGCGTTGGAAAAACACATAGCAGACAATAATGAAGTAGAAATCAAAAATAGCATCAGCCTCATTGATTCCTTTATCACAAAGCTGTTGCAGCAAGGTAACCAATAATATGAATAACCTTAATGTCATTATTGCCGATGACCATCCCATTGTTTTGTTTGGCATCCGCAAGTCACTTGAACAAATTGAGTGGATTAATGTGGTCGGTGAATTTGAAAATTCAACGACGCTCATTAATAGCTTGCCACATATAGAAGCAGATGTTCTCATAACAGACTTGTCAATGCCTGGGGATAAATATGGTGATGGTATCACCCTGATAAAATATATTAAACGTCATTACCCAACATTGGCAATCGTTGTTCTTACAATGAACAATAATCCGGCTATTTTAAGCGCTATACTTGAGCTTGATATTGAGGGGATCGTGTTAAAGCAAGGAGCACCAACAGATTTGCCCAAAGCACTTTCTGCCTTGCAAAAGGGGAAGCCATTTACACCTGAAAGTGTGTCTAAGTTACTTGAAAAGGTTAATGCCAATGGATATGGAGATAAACGTTTATCTCCTAAAGAGAGCGAGGTCCTGCGTTTATTTGCTGAAGGCCTTCTTGTTACTGATATTGCTAAAAAACTTAATCGCAGTATTAAGACAATTAGTAGCCAGAAGAAATCAGCCATGATAAAACTGGGAGTCGATAACGATATTGCATTGCTTAACTATTTATCTTCCGTCACTATCGACAAAGATATTGGTAACTAACCAATGTGTTATCTTTTTTAATGGATAATCGGTAGCAGTGGTTACCGATTATCCATCATTCATGGTTCAATGTGTATGAGTTTAAATATCACTGTGTTTAATTAATGCTTCTTTTAAAATAGCCAGTGATACAGGTTTTGATAGACAGTCATTCATACCCATATTAATACAACGTTGTTTTTCTTCTGCCAGTGCATTGGCCGTAATGCCGATAATGGGTTTGGTATAACCTTCATCCCTCAAGTATTGGGCAAGTTCATAGCCATCCATATTGGGCATATTCACATCCGTTAGAATAATATCCATTGTGTTGTTTTTCAGGTATTCAATAGCTTCAATACCATCATTAGCTGTTGATGCACTAAACCCTATTGAATTTAATTGGTCGACCAGTAAATTCTGATTAATAGGGTGATCATCAACGACCAATACTTTAACTGTATTTAAGAAAATATCATTTTTGATGATTTTATCTGTAATAGGGATTGTTGATACAGAAATGACTGGCAAGAAACCATGTTCTGACAGGAGGTTATCCAGCATACTATCCAGTTCATTTAGTTCATAAGTGTTATATAGCCAATAATTTTCTCTAATTTGTTTTGGTGAGCCAATATGTTTTTCTGATATTTCTATAAAGTAACATACAGAAATATTTGATTTATTAGCTTGATCGCTAATTAGTATTTCTGTGCCATCTAGTTGATTTTCGTTATAGAGGGCAACTTGGAAATGATTTTGTGTAAGAAAATTTTGCAAATACTTTTCCAGAAAATCATTGCAAATATTTAACAGAATCCTTTTTTGTGTCCGCTGGCTGGATAATTGTTTAGCATAGTATTTCGTACCATATAAAGGGAGACGGATAGAAAAGATACTGCCAACATATTTTTGCGAGACGAATTCAATATCACCATCCATCAAATTGATAAGTTTTTCACAAATAGCCAGTCCCAATCCTGTACCTTGTGAGGAACTTTCTTTATTGGCACTGATTTGGAAAAAAGGCTCGAATAATTGAAGTTGTAACTTATCCTCGATCCCAAGTCCGGTATCTTTAATGCTGATATACAGATAGCCATGCCTTGAGCTGATTTCAATAACAACATAGCCAGATGTTGTAAATTTGATCGCATTGTTCAGTAAATTGGAGATAATTTGTTGTAACCTTACAGGATCATTACGGATGATATCAGGGACATCTGGTGCAATATAGCAGTACAAACCTAAGCTTTTTTTGGCAATCAGGGGAAGGTAGTTTGAAATCACATGTGATAGGATCTCTTTGCAACTGAAATCTTTAGGTTCAATTTTCAATTGTTTGGATTCTATCTTCGAGAAGTCGAGAATATCACTGATAATTTTCAGCAATAGTGATGATGAATTATTCATTGTTGCCAGCAATCGGGCAGATTCTGGAGGTAATGTATGAGACTGTATTAACTCCAGATTACCAATAATGCCATAAAGTGGTGTCCTTAATTCATGGCTGACTGTGGCAAGAAACATTGATTTTGCTTGGTTAGCTTGTTCTGCCGCTGAGGCCATCTCTTGCAAAGATTTTTCCATTTTTACACGGGTGCTGACATCTATCAGTACACAGATTGCGACTTCTTCATTACGATAACGTGAGTGTACGAAACTAATTTGCAGGTGATTATTATTGCTGGTGACGACATCAATATAGCTGCTGGTTTTATCGCAAATAATATCGACAATGCGTTTTTGATCTTCATACGTCAACATACGAATGTAATTATGTGCTAACTCATTACTCAAGATATTAACGCCATCACTGATCCTTAAAATACTTATTCCCACAGGGGCAGAAGCGACAATTTTATGGTTAAACTGCTCATGTTCTTCAAGGCGAATAGCATTCTCTTCGGCTGGAGAAAACATTTTACGTTCGAACAGCCAAACGAAAAAGATAATCGCAATCGCAGAAATAATATTCAAGATAATACTATTAATTGCACTGATTTTCAGTTCATCATAAATATGTTTTAGTGGCAATGAATAGATAATACGTAATGAAGAGGGGGATAAATTCCGCATTAATACCAGGCTGGTAAAATTTTCATCGTAACCAAAATACATCGGCTGTGAGTTGGGATTTACAACGAGTGGTTTATTATTAGTTTTTATCGGAAATTGCAATTCGGGCTGATTTGATTCGTTTAACATCATGACTGTAACAGGCCGTTCCCTTTTTTGTAAAAAAGATTCTATCCTGATAGATTTTTCGATACCTATGATCCCTGTCATGTGTCCATTAATATAAATAGGCGTAAAAACATAAAGATTACCACCATCAGCTTTGGGGTTAGGTTGGATCCAAAAGAGCGCTCTTTCATTGTTTTGTTCTCTCATGTTGATCAACCTGCGGGTATTCTCGTAGATCATTTTTTTTAGTGCATCAGGTTCTGTGATATTGTTATGAGGGAAAAAATTCACCATGCATTGGCTTTTTACTCCAATGAAAAAAGTCTGATTTATACTGCGTATAGCGGCAACATTTTCTCTCCAAAATGCAATCAACTGGTCTAATGAATATAAATTATTATGTGAGGTTCTACGTAATAGTTCACAATCAGAACTCTCATTCAAAGGAATGTACGAGAGAATATCGTTATTATGCGGGACGATTGTTTGATTTTTATCATTATCTTGTGATAAACGCTTTTCCGCCATAAATTGAATATCTCGCAAGATATTAGCGATATGTCGTATATGTGAAAAGGCTATATCGTAGTTGGCATTATATTCTTGACGAATATCAGATTTGAGTGCATTAAAAAGACTTGTCAAATAAAAGCTGGTTAATAAGGCTCCAAGCGCCCATAGCATAAATCCAAGCACCCGAAAAAGATAACGTGATATCTTTAATGACGTCCGAAAAGAAGATAAATATCTCAAGAGATCGCCTGATGAAATATATGATTAATAATAACTGATTACAGCATATACTAGTGTAGCAGGGAATACAAAGTAGCATTTGCATCTTGCTAATTCTTCGTCAAAAAATTGAACAAAAAAAGCAGGCACTTAAATGCCTGCTATTGTTATTTACTCTCTTTTAGCTCGCTACTTTTTTATTCACTATTTCCTTCATCAGAAGGTGTTGCTACGTTGTCATTTTCGTCATCATCATCTGGTTCAGCTACGCGCTGTAAGCCAACGACTTCTTCGTTTTCGGCTGTGCGGATCAAGGTGACACCTTGGGTATTGCGGCCAACAACACTGACCTCAGAAACACGGGTTCGTACTAATGTTCCTCCATTAGTAATCATCATGATCTGATCAGTGGGTTCTACTTGAATTGCGCCGATCACATTGCCGTTACGTTCGCTGACTTTGATGGAAATGACGCCTTGGGTAGCCCTGGATTTCGTCGGATATTCACTTTCAGCGGTACGCTTGCCGTAACCATTTTCAGTGACGGTCAGGATTTCTCCTTGCCCACGAGGAATGATCAGGGAAACAACTTTATCGCCTTCACTGAGTTTGATACCACGAACCCCAGTTGCAGTACGTCCCATTGCCCGTACGCCTTTTATGCGAACAGTGCCATCTTCTAGCGTTTCTTCCTCTTCTTCAAGGAAACGAACGACTTTACCCTGTGCAGAGAACAGCATGACCTCATTGCTGCCATCTGTCAGATCAACGCCGATTAATTCATCCCCTTCATTCAGATTCACGGCAATGATACCGGCACTGCGTGGACGGCTAAATTCGCTGAGCTTGGTTTTCTTAACAACACCACTCGCTGTTGCCATGAAAATATTCAGCCCATCTTCATATTCACGCACTGGTAAAATAGCTGTAATACGTTCGTTTTGATCCAATGGCAGAAGGTTGACAATGGGGCGACCGCGGGCACCACGGCTCGCTTCCGGCAATTGATATACTTTCATCCAGTACATCTTGCCCTTATTTGAGAAGCAGAGGATAGTGTCGTGGGTATTGGCTACCAACAAACGCTCAATGAAATCTTCTTCTTTGGTACGTGCGGCTGATTTGCCTTTGCCGCCACGACGCTGAGCTTCATAATCGGACAGTGGCTGATATTTGACATATCCTTGATGGGACAGTGTAACAACAACATCTTCCTGATTAATCAGGTCTTCAATATTGATGTCTGCTGAATTCTCAGTCAGCTCAGTCCGGCGGATATCGTTATATTGTCCTTTGATAACCAGCAATTCTTCACGAATGACTTCCATCAAACGTTCTGGGCTTTCCAAAATGAACAGCAATTCCGCGATAACTTTCAGCAAGTCACGATACTCATCAAGCAGTTTTTCATGCTCAAGGCCGGTCAGTTTTTGCAGACGCAGATCCAAAATAGCCTGTGCTTGTGGTTCGGTCAGGTAATATTTACCGTCACGAATACCATACTGTGGTTCCAACCATTCAGGACGGGCAGCATCATCACCCGCTTGTGCCAGCATAGAGGCAACATTGCCCAATTCCCACGCCTGGGAAATCAAGCTGGCTTTCGCTTCAGCAGGCGTGGAAGCTTTGCGGATCAATTCGATGACAGGATCGATGTTTGCCAGGGCAATAGCCAATGCTTCAAGGATATGGGCACGTTCACGAGCTTTACGTAGTTCAAAAATTGTCCGGCGTGTAACGACTTCACGGCGGTGGCAAACAAAAGCAGAAAGAATATCTTTCAGGTTAAGTAATTTAGGTTGTCCCTGATGCAGAGCAACCATGTTGATACCAAATGAAACCTGTAGTTGGGTCAGTGAATACAGGTTATTTAGGACAACTTCACCAACGGCATCACGTTTTACTTCGATAACAATGCGCATTCCATCTTTATCGGATTCATCACGTAGTGCACTGATCCCTTCAATGCGCTTCTCTTTTACCAGTTCAGCTATCTTTTCGATCAGGCGGGCTTTATTAACCTGATAAGGGATTTCACTGACGATAATGGTTTCGCGGCCATTTTTTTCATCAGTTTCAATTTTTGCGCGGGCGCGGATGTAAATTTTACCACGACCTGTACGGTAGGCTTCCTGAATGCCACGGCGTCCGTTGATGATAGCAGCCGTCGGGAAGTCAGGGCCTGGGATATGTTCCATCAAGCCTTCGATGCTGATGTTTTCATCATCGATATAAGCCAGACAACCGTCGATCACCTCAGATAAATTATGAGGTGGAATGTTGGTTGCCATACCGACTGCAATCCCTGATGAACCATTCACCAGTAAATTGGGGATACGGGTTGGCATTACCTCGGGAATTTGCTCTGTGCCATCATAGTTGGGCACAAAGTCGACAGTTTCTTTTTCCAAGTCTGCCAGCAATTCATGGGCAATTTTTGCCATGCGTACTTCGGTATAACGCATCGCTGCCGCAGAATCGCCATCTACTGATCCAAAGTTCCCCTGACCGTCAACCAGCATATAGCGCATGGAGAATGGTTGTGCCAGACGAACAATCGTGTCATAAACAGCGCTGTCACCATGTGGATGGTATTTACCGATAACATCCCCAACAACGCGGGCAGATTTTTTATAAGGTTTATTCCAATCATTTCCCAATACATTCATCGCGAAAAGTACGCGGCGGTGTACTGGCTTCAGTCCGTCCCGAACATCTGGCAGTGCGCGTCCAACAATAACGGACATCGCGTAATCCAGATACGAGCTCTTCAGCTCTTCTTCGATATTGACCGGTGTGATTTCTCTGGCAATGTCGCTCATGGAGCCACTGTCCCTCATACTCCGAATTCAAAGGCTTAGAATTATACCACAAAATGGCAGTTTTATAAAAATCTGACGCGGGTATTTCAAGATTAAGGCATGTATAATAGTTTCTTATCACACATCCCCATAATACTGTTACATTTTCTGTGAATCAGTTTGCTGTGAACCAGTTTACTGTGAAGCAGTGCCTAGGAGCGATATTGCTGATGAACGTCAAAACCCCCGATTCACACATCCAATCCCATTCCAATGTGGATCAGCAGGAAATAGAAAAATTTGAAGCAGTTGCTTCTCGTTGGTGGGATCTTGAAGGCGAATTCAAGCCATTGCACCGAATCAATCCACTGCGTTTGAACTACATTTTGCAACATGCTGATGGTCTTTTTGGCAAAAAAGTGCTGGATGTTGGATGTGGTGGCGGTATCTTGTCGGAAAGCATGGCGCGTGAAGGTGCGGAAGTGACAGGGTTGGATATGGGTTTTGAACCCTTGCAAGTTGCCCGTTTGCATGCATTGGAATCCGGTGTTTCCGTTTCTTATATTCAGGAAACGGTAGAAAGTCACGCAGAACAGCACCAACATACTTATGATGTGGTAACTTGCCTGGAAATGCTTGAACATGTGCCAGATCCAGAGTCTGTAGTTCATGCCTGTGCAAAATTGGTCAAACCTGGTGGTCATGTTTTCTTTTCAACGATTAACCGCAACCGAAAAGCCTGGTTGATGGCAGTTGTCGGTGCTGAATATATATTGAACATGGTGCCAAAAGGAACACATGATGCGAAAAAATTTATTCGACCTTCTGAACTGATCAGTTGGATTGATAAGACTGCTCTGAAAGAGCAACATATTATTGGTTTACATTACAATCCGTTAACAGACAAATTTCGACTTGGACATAATGTAGACGTGAATTATATGCTGCACACACGATCTGTCTGACAAAGGCAGCTAAGGGATTAATAAAACGGCAACTAGATATTATTTTTAAGATTTTATTTTCCCTGTTTCGCCGATAGCCTTATGAAAGTAACATCAAGTAACTACGCAGGTTATCGGCTTTTTGCCAAAATTAATCCTCAAGTTATCCACAAAACTTCCCGATCTTGTACACTTGATAAAACCCGAAAATAACATTATCTTGTTATTACCGTTTTAATTACCCCCTATATATTGTGTTTCTTGTCACCTTGTAGTAGCAACTTGTGAAGTAGCAAGTATGTAGTAGCAAGTTATAATAAGCAGTAGCGAAACAGTAATGAATTGTAGCTAATCCCCAATTGGCTTTCAGCCACCTTGGGGGTATCGTGCTGTCAAGAGGTCAAGGAACAATATAGGCGGAGTACGAAAAGAGAGAAGGTGTATTTCCCCATGAACCAGAGTCTGCTAGTTACTAAACGTGATGGACATAAAGAACAAATTGATCTTGATAAAATTCACCGGGTTGTTACCTGGGCTGCTGAAGGTCTGAAAAATGTCTCAGTGTCACAAGTAGAACTGCGTTCCCAGATTCAATTTTACGATGGCATCAAAACATCGGATATCCATGAAACCATGATCAAAGCTGCGGCTGACCTGATCTCCGGTGATGCTCCTGATTATCAGTATCTGGCGGCACGCCTGGCGATTTTCCACCTGCGTAAAAAAGCCTATGGTCAGTTTGAGCCACCTGCACTGTATGACCATGTCGTAAAAATGGTCAACCTGGGTAAATACGACAAACATTTGCTGGAAGACTATTCCAAAGAAGAATTCGAACAAATGGATAGTTTTATTGATCATTTGCGTGATATGGATTTTTCTTATGCAGCGGTCAAGCAGCTGGAAGGGAAGTATTTAGTACAAAACCGTGTGACTGGCGAAATTTATGAGAGTGCCCAATTCCTCTACATGCTGGTTGCTGCGTGCTTGTTTTCCACTTATTCAAAAGAAACGCGTTTGGACTATATCCGTCGTTTCTATGATGCAGTGTCTACCTTTAAAATTTCGCTGCCAACGCCGATCATGGCGGGGGTTCGCACACCCACTCGCCAATTTAGTTCCTGTGTCTTGATTGAGTGTGGTGACAGCCTGGATTCTATCAACGCGACATCTAGCGCGATTGTTAAATATGTTTCGCAGCGTGCCGGCATTGGCATAAATGCGGGTCGTATCCGTGCATTGGGTAGCCCAATTCGTGGTGGTGAAGCTTTCCACACAGGCTGTATCCCATTCTACAAACATTTCCAGACTGCGGTGAAATCTTGTTCCCAAGGTGGTGTTCGTGGCGGTGCAGCAACGCTGTTCTATCCGCTGTGGCATCTGGAAGTTGAAAGCCTGCTGGTACTGAAGAACAACCGTGGTGTTGAAGGTAACCGTGTTCGTCACATGGACTACGGTGTACAAGTTAACAAACTGATGTATGAGCGTCTGATTAAAGGCGGAGACATTTCTCTATTCAGCCCGTCTGATGTTCCGGGATTGTACGATGCATTCTTTGAAGATCAGGAAGAATTTGAGCGCCTGTACACTCAGTATGAAAATGACAGCAGTATCCGTAAAGAGAGCATTAAAGCGGTTGAATTGTTCTCTTTGATGATGCAAGAGCGTGCTTCAACAGGTCGTATTTACATTCAGAACGTTGACCACTGCAATACTCACAGCCCGTTTAATCCGGCTATTGCACCTGTGCGTCAATCTAACCTGTGCTTAGAAATTGCATTACCAACTAAACCGTTGGACAATATTAACGATGAAAACGGCGAAATTGCGCTGTGTACGCTGTCTGCTTTCAACTTGGGCGCCATCGAAAATCTGAATGAATTGGAAGAGCTATCGGAGTTGGCAGTTCGCGCGCTGGATTCCTTGCTAGATTATCAAGATTATCCAATTGTCGCCGCAAAACAAGGCTCAATGGGACGTCGAACTCTGGGTATTGGCGTAATTAACTTCGCTTATTATCTGGCGAAACACGGTGTACGTTACTCTGATGGCAGCGCTAACAGCCTGACCCACAAAACATTTGAAGCTATTCAGTATTACCTGCTAAGAGCCTCAAACGAACTAGCAAAAGAGAAAGGTGCTTGTCCGTGGTTTGGTGAAACCACTTATTCACAAGGTATTTTGCCGATTGATACTTACAAAAAGACACTGGATACCCTGACCAGCGAGCCTTTGCACATGGATTGGGAAGCTCTGCGCCGTGACATTCAACAATACGGCCTGCGTAACTCAACATTGTCTGCATTGATGCCATCAGAGACTTCGTCGCAGATCTCTAATGCAACCAATGGCATTGAACCACCGCGTGGTTATATCAGTGTGAAAGCATCTAAAGACGGTATCTTGCGTCAGGTTGTACCCGATTACGAGCTTCTGAAAGGTGCTTACGAGCTGCTGTGGCAAATGCCGAGCAACGATGGCTACCTACAGTTGGTAGGGATCATGCAGAAATTCATCGATCAGTCGATTTCTGCCAATACTAACTATGATCCGGCGCGTTTCCCTAATGGCAAGGTTCCGATGAATCAATTGCTGAAAGATTTGCTGCTCGCTTACAAATATGGCGTGAAAACATTGTATTACCACAACACCCGTGATGGGGCAGAAGACGTTCAGGGTGATCTGGAAGAAGTTGTTGAGTCAACAGATTCCGATTGTGAAGGCGGCGCGTGTAAGATTTAATTTGAGGAAACTATGTCCTATACCACTTTTTCACAAGTAAAAAATGATCAGCTACAAGAACCGATGTTTTTCGGTCAGTCTGTTAATGTGGCGCGTTTTGATCAGCAAAAATATCCTATTTTTGAGAAGCTGATTGAAAAACAACTCTCCTTCTTTTGGCGTCCAGAAGAAGTAGATGTTGCTCGTGATCGCATTGACTATAACGCATTGCCGGATCATGAAAAGCACATTTTCATTAGCAATCTAAAATACCAGACGTTATTGGATTCCATTCAGGGCCGTAGTCCGAATGTGGCTTTTCTGCCATTGATTTCCATTCCTGAATTGGAAACATGGGTCGAAACGTGGTCGTTTTCAGAAACAATCCACTCGCGTTCTTACACACATATTATCCGTAATATTGTGAATGATCCTTCTATCGTATTTGATGATATTGTGGAGAACGAGCAGATTTTAAAACGCGCAAAAGACATTTCCGCGTATTACGATGATCTGATCGAGATGACCAACTATTATCATCTGTTCGGTGAAGGAAAGCATGATGTTGCAGGTAAAACAATTACCGTTAATCTGCGTGGATTGAAAAAGCAACTTTACTTATGTTTGATGAGCGTTAACGCCCTAGAGGCTATCCGCTTCTATGTCAGTTTCGCTTGCTCATTTGCTTTTGCTGAACGTGAATTGATGGAAGGTAACGCCAAAATTATTAAACTGATTGCTCGTGATGAAGCACTGCATTTAACGGGAACGCAGCACATGTTGAACCTGTTGCGCTCTGGTCAGGATGATCCTGAAATGGCGGAAATTGCCAAAGAGTGTGAACAAGAGTGCTACGATCTGTTTGTACAGGCAGCAGAGCAGGAAAAAGAGTGGGCTGATTACTTGTTTAAAGATGGCTCCATGATCGGACTGAATAAAGATATTCTGTGTCAGTATGTTGAATATATCACCAATATTCGTATGCAGGCAGTTGGCTTGAAGTTACCATTTGAAACCCGTTCTAATCCGATCCCATGGATTAATTCATGGCTGGTTTCTGATAATGTTCAAGTGGCTCCACAGGAAGTTGAAGTCAGCTCTTACTTGGTTGGTCAGATTGATTCGGAAGTCAATACTGAGGATCTCAGTGGTTTCGAACTCTGATATGGCTGATTACAAAGTCACCCTGCCGTCACGGCAGGGGTTATATATCCATTATTCTTCTGGTTTGCACGACAATTTGTTGGCAGCACTGGAGCACGGCAAAGTTCAGCCTGAATACCAATGTCGGCAGGGATATTGCGGTTCTTGTCGTGTTCGTCTGGTCAAAGGGAAGGTTGGTTATCCTTGTAAGCCATTGGCGTTTGTTAATGAAGGGGAAATTTTACCCTGTAGTTGTTATCCACTGACGGATATTGAAATTGAGCTTTAATTTCTCTTAAATTAGCCAATCCTATTACTGCTGCAACAGACCTCGAATTATTCTTGATTGTGGACATATCGATCATCACGACGGTATGTCCATATTCCCACCATTTTTCCACTTATCTCTTCACGATATTCCAAAAATAAATAAACAAAACCTTTATTGCTATGTTTGTTCCTTTTATGCTGTTGGCAACAACGGATTAGAGGTGATTTGATACTTACAGTTTTACCCAGCAAAATAAATGAAGGAGAACAATGATGTATAAAATTGATTATAATTCATATCGTTCGGCCAAAAGTTTTAACAGACGTTCCTGTTTTTTAGTTATGCACTATACTGTATTGAATTTTGAGAAATCTATTCAGGCATTGACTGGAGAGCTTGTCAGTGCTCATTACCTAGTTCCCACCCCAGATGATCCGACTTATCAAGCAGCTGGATTTGATAAAGTTCGCATATTCAATTTAGTCGATGAACTTGAAAGAGCCTGGCATGCAGGAATCAGTTGTTGGGCTGGGCGAGAAGGGTTGAATGATACATCCATAGGTATTGAGATTGTGAATGAGGCCAGTGATGATCATGGCGTTTTCACTTTCCCTCCTTATCACCCTGATCAAATTTCTGCTCTTAAAGAGTTAGCCATCAATATATTACAACGTTACCCAGATATTAAACCGACTCATGTTGTAGGACATTCAGATATTTCATGGCAAAGAAAAACTGATCCAGGTCCATCTTTTCCGTGGAAAGAATTATATGATGCAGGAGTTGGTGCATGGTATGACGAAGAAACTAAGCAGAAATATATTGAACAATTCGGGCATTGCCTACCAGATACCACCGAGATTTTAGAAAAGTTTAAGTGTTATGGTTATGACATCACAGGTGCAGAAAAAGAAGAAAATTTTCAATCCTTAGTTAAAGCATTCCAAATGCACTTCCGTCAATCATATTATGACGGTGTACCAGATATAGAAACCATCGCCATTTTATATGCCTTGGTTGAAAAATACTTTGATAATAAATCCTAATTTCTAATGAAATATATTTTATAGATGCCAGATTGCAGTTTGTTAATTGAGCTGCAATTTGAAAGATGAAGAAAATATAGTATAGAAATAATTTTAATTATGATTTAATTGGTTACTATTGATGGGGAATAATTAAATGATAAAGGTTTGGGGGCGAAAAACTTCATCTAATGTTCAGGCATTAATGTGGTGTATTGGTGAATTAGGGCTTCCTTTTACTCGCTATGATATTGGGCATAAATATGGTGGTAATAACACAGCAGAATTTTTGTCCATGAATCCGAATGGAACGGTACCGGTTATCAAGGATGGTGATAGCGCACCAATTTGGGAAACAGGAGCCATTTTACGCTATCTTGCTAATCGATATGCTAAAGCGCCTTTTTGGCCGGAAGATTTTGTAGCTCGTACCCATATAGATAAGTGGGCTGAATGGTCGAAAATAAATATAGCTCTTAATTTTACTGCTCCTATATTCTGGCGAGTAGTTCGTACTGCACCACAGCATCAAGATCAGGAAGAAATAGCTAAAGCAATTTATAAATTAGGCAATATGTTAAATATTGCTGAAATGCAGCTTGAGAAACATAAATTTATTGCTGGTGATTATTTTACTCTTGCAGATATACAATTTGGCCACATACTCTATCGGTATTTTGATATAAAAATTAATCGTCCAATGCATCCTGAAATTATTAATTATTACGATAGATTAACTGAAAGACACGCTTTTAGAGAATATGTCATGGTTTCTTATGAAGAATTGAGAATCATCTGAACATACAATTTTTGAGATCTTAAACGAAAAAATGATGACAGGCATAAGAGGATTATGCCTGTGATTATGTATTCTGCTAATTTTTATGCAGAGATCACACGTGTATGATTAATGCAATGCGCTATAATTTTGTAAAGATATACAAAATATAAAAGACCAAATGTAATAAAAGAGAGAATAGCCCAAATCACAACATATCCAATTATTTGAACTAAACTGATCTCACAATTTAATTTGCCGATGATTTGTCCACTATCTCGGTCTATAACATGCGTTTTGTTAATGATAAAACGAGTCATATAGTAGGGAAACACGAAGGCACCTAAACCTAATGTAAATAAAATAATCAGAAACCAGATGACGAGATGTAAAATAATCTCAAGTATCCCTAATTCTGATTTTAACTTCAGACTACGAAAGTCCATTAAGTTCATAGTGTTCTCCTGATATTTAAATAAATATTGCAAGTCAGTCAGCATAGAAAATTTATGAAATCTATGCCTTCATTTTGATTTTGCAGGTTGCTGCTTTGTTGGTTGTTTTCTCGCCTGATAACTATTCAGTTACATAGAATTATCTATGCTAGTGAGGTGCCATTGCCTTGTCGCAGTATTGCGACTTGAAATTTATTAGGCATATTAAGACAAATTTTTCGGAACAGAAGTTCAATGAATAGCATGTAAATAATGAAACAGGCAAGAAAGCATTTACCTTAGGTCTGTAGCGACGATAAAAAAGCCAGTTTTCGACTGGCTTATTTTTATATTATAGCAGCTCTTACATAAAACGAGTTGCTGATAACCGGATAACAACGCAGTGTACATTTGAGAGGAAAGATTTTACAGATTTCATGATGATTTCCTTTGAGGGTTATAAATTGTGATTTACTTCACGAAAATCTAAATTCTGAGGAGGATTTTATGCTCAAAAGCAAAAGAGTCAAGATATTTATTAAAATATTTTTTTAAAAATTAAAAAAAATTTGCATAAAATAATAATTTATTGATATTTAAAGTATTATTTTTTATTTTGTTTTTTGTAGAGATTTTATCACCCAGTATAATTGTAGCTTTATTGATTGTTTTTTCATCTACACTTGATCTCTGGATTATTTTTTAAACCAAAAATAATCTTGGTGCTCAATCTGGTAGCGGGAAAAATGAATGAAAATCAGTGAAAGCGGTATTAATAAACTCAAAAATTATGAAGGCTTGAAATTGAAAGCGTATCCAGATCCTGCCACTGGAGCAGCACCATGGACAATTGGATATGGTCATACAAAAGGAGTTGAGTCTGGACAAGTGATAACTACGCAACAGGCTGAGGAGTTTTTACATCAAGATTTTATCCCTGTTTATGCAGCTATTCAGCAGTTAGTTAAGGTACCTCTAACACAAGGGCAATTTGATGCTTTATGTTCGCTTATTTTCAATTTAGGGATAGGTAATTTTACTCATTCAACATTGTTGAAAAAATTGAATACAGGTGATTACCAAGGTGCAGCAAAGGAGTTTGTGAAATGGAATAGTGTCAATGGGAAAGAATTAGTAGCTTTGCGTATGCGAAGTGAATCTGCGCAGAAAACATTCTTATCAATAACATGATCAAATAAATGTTGTGGTGGTTTTTTAGGCTATCAGAAATAAAAAGTAGAAGTTTAATCAAATTATCACTAATAGCCTAATGAATAAACGATCAATATGGTAAGGATGTAATCCTTTTGATAAGAAATTAACTGTAAAATAAATAACTAAATTTCTGAAGTACCATGTTGTAATATAACACGATAACCATCGATATCTTCGAAAGTTTTTCCGTTCTTATCCCAATAAGGATTATAAGAAGGAACGAGAATAAACCCGGCATTTTGCATTAATTGTACGTGCTCTTGCCATTCAAGTTCATCTTCTATATAAAATACTAATAAATTATCTTTAGTTGGGGCTTTACCAACATGTGTATTGTGGTGATGAGTAAATTCAAGATGCCAGGAATGGTTGGGATGCCCTAGCATAATACCATCAAAACCATCGTGATCTTTGAATTCTCCTAGTACGATAAAATCTAAGCCATGACAATACATTTCTGCAATTTTAGTAAGATTATCTGTTGGTCTGGCAATCCTAAGAATAGTTGATTTTTTCATATTTTTCTATGTGTAGAGTTGTGTTAGGTGAATATATATTATCTGAAAAGTATTTTAATTTTTTAGACAAAAGTGCTGGTCATTTGCCAGCACTTTTTGTACTCAGATAATATTTATAAATAAAATTTTAGTATGATTAAAAATATTATTTAATATCAACATCAATAACTTGATAGAAGGCATTAGTGGTATCAGCAATTGTCCACACACCGAGAATAACATGGTAGCCTGAACGATCGGGAATATCACAGTTCAGAGAGACAGTTTGGCCTGGCCTTTTTCCATTATCAAAACGCTCACAGAAAGGCTTTAGATCAAATTGAGAGCGTGTTAGAGGTTTGTTTGGATCCCAGCCAGGTTTGGTAATATAGAATTGCCATGAAGTAGTGCTATGCCGGGCTGTTATTGTCCAATTAAATTTGTTGATTCCTTTATTGATAGCGACATGATGCCAGCGGTCTGTACTTTGTTCATTGAGTTGTTTGAACTGACCAACACCACCACTTGCGATTTGTCCGTCTGGTGGCCCCCCTTGTGGGAAGCCTTTGGGGCCTTCAACCGATTGTGGTTCGTACGTGACAGGCCCGCAGTTTTTATTGATGCTTTTTTGGCATAAAAGTGCCCTGCTTGGTGGTGTGTCGACATATCCATGATTTGAATCTGGTTCAGCAATACTAGAGAATGGGATAGAACTAAAAGCCGTCAATCCCGCCAAAAGTAGAGACTTTTTAATATTCATGATGAATTTCCTATTTTTTCCTTACTTGACTGTAAAATAAGTGAATTTATTTTCTTATTATTATATTAATCATTGATGAAATTTAAATTTCTTATAATGGAAGTACATGGAAATATTTATAACAAAATTATATGATTATAAATACTTAATTTATGATAGAGGTATGCCAGAAAGATATTATTGAGAGATATAATTGTCATTGATTCTGACACAATGACATATGGTAGGAAAGATTCTGTTTTAGAAAGTATTTTTAAAAACAAAAATCCCTCCCTGAATTCAGGGAGGGGAAGAGCAAAATAAGAAGCAAATGAGGGTGTACTAAACAAGTAGGATTTTGAGTACACCTAAATAAGGTAGCTCCAAATTGAATAATATGCAATAAACCAAACTTAAACAAAGAGTGAGAGTGATATATGAACAGTCTCAAAATCAACATAGGGTTAGAGATATGATCCAAGTGGGTGAAGATAAATATTGGACAAAATCGATACTTGTTCAGCAGCTACAAAAGATAGGCATAAAACAAGGTGATGTTGTTATGGCTCATGTTGCTATGCGATCTGTTGGCAACTGTTTGAATGGTGCAGATGATCTTATCCAAGCTATTTTAACTGTTTTGGGAGTTGGAGGAGTATTATTGTGTTATACAAATTGGGAACAAAATTATGAAGATAGTTTTGATGTAAGAGGTCATGTTCCATCAGAATTAAAATCTGAAATCATGCCATATGATCGATTATTTTCACGAGCAAGCAGAGATCATGGTGTATTCTCTGAGTGTGTCAGGACAACCAAAGGAGCTATTCGAAGTCAAAACCCTGGCGCTTCTGTAGTCGCTATTGGAAATAATGCTGAGTATTTTGTAGAGAATCATTCATTAGATTATGGCTATGGTAATGATTCACCATTTGCAAAATTGGTGGAGCGTCAGGGAAAAGTTCTTATGGTTGGCGCTCCATATGAAACCATGAGCCTTTTGCATCATGCTGAACATTTGGCAAATATTCCAAACAAGCGTATTAGAAAAATGGAGATCCCACTATTGCAAAATAACCAAGTAGAATGGGTGATGTTAGAAGAATTTGATACTGTAGATCCTGTTTGTGAACAATTTAATCAAGATTATTTTAAAGATATTGTTGGGCATTTTTGTCATGCGCATTCAGAGGTGATTATCGAAGGTATTATTGGATCTGCTAATACACTGCTTGTACCTGCTAAAGAGATATTGAATTATGCAGTATATTGGATGGAGAATTATCGATCGTGACATCAGTTCAAAAAATATATCAACTTCTATAAATTCACCTGACAACATGGAAAAATATCAGAATGCCAAGAACAATAATGGCTCGCAATTCATTGATGTTATATCGAAAATCTATTTTATTCATTAATATAGTAATACTGTATAGTTATTAAACGACCCTAATATCACAGGGTTAAATATTCCTGCCAGCCTTTCCACACATGTTCAAAAGCCATGTCAGGGTAACCTCTTCCTCTCCCTGAACTTTATTTATATTCTGTAAGGAACAGCTATGAATGTGCTGTTGCCACGGATGTCTTCTACTTCTTTTCTGCTCAAAGGAGTGTCTTTTTGTTCTGAAAATGTATAGGAGTGAATAAATAAACAATTATTCTAATAAATTTTAATTTGAAATCATTGAAAAAAACAGCAAAAAAAAGAAGTTTCACACATCTTTAAACAGAAATAAAACTCATTCAAAAGTTAGTGGATCTTTGCCACTTTCCGTCGGCCATTTAACCAGAATTTTACCAATGGCAAATTTGAGGTATAAAAAAACCAACCGTAACAGGTTGGTTTTTCTAGGGAAATTTGGTCGGCATGATAGGATTTGAACCTACGACCCCCGACACCCCATGAATGCGATTATTTCACTCTCAAAGCCTTATGTAGCAAGGAGTTAAGGCGTTTTAACTGGTTTTGCAAACAGTGCATAATCTGCAAAATTCGTACTTTATACATCAATGAGTTAGGATCTATTTTACCATACTAAATGGCTATCTCTCCGTGAGGAACTTCTACCCATTCAACATGGTTCTGAGTATAGACTTTTGTCGATTTTGCATCACTGTGTGCCATACGTGCTTGTGGGTCTAATCCATTAGTTTTAAACATGTGTGCAGCCAGTGCACGGATCTCGTGAAATGTCGGCCTTTCTGCAATCGGCAAATGTGCAGTAACACCCACTTTATCTCTCAACGCCGAAAATGCCCGGCTCAGATAGTCTGGTGCAACTTGAGTAGGATGATGGACTTCTGAGCTAATCTTGTTCGGACGCTTGATTGGCAAGCGATGAACAACATACGGGCTAGCAATAGAATCCCGGCTATCATCAATAATCTGTTTTAACTTCTCTCCGATAGGAATAGCAACGTGAGACGCTTCTTTATCCTGAATTTTTTGCCTGTGAATATAAAGCATCCCATAAATGCCATTTTGCGGTTCTGGATACCACATACAACCACAAACACCTTCTTGTGGGGATTTGATGTTGTATCTGATACGCGAAACCTCTAATCTGGCCTGAGTAGTTTGCAGTGCTAGATCCATTGCTGTTCGTAACCACGGTTCTGCAGCGATACGTATCTTTTTAAAGTCTTCCAGTGATAATCGGCGGCGCATTTTTTTATCTGTCCGTTTACGTTTCTTGCGTTCTGCCGGATTATCAAGCATCAAAGATTCATCAACAGCATAGCTAAAGAGTTTCTTTAAAAAAGATACCTTTCTGTTTTGGACATTAGCAGACGCATCTGTATGGTACTTATTAAGATATTCGTTAACATGCTCAAGCGATATTTCCATGCAGGGAATATCAGTAAAAAACTCTTTGATTCTTTCAATATTGTTATTCCAGTCAGCAAGGGTATTTGCTGCGGGTTTTTCATCCAAAATAATTCTGTCGAAGAGTTTATCAACATGATCAGAGAAAGGTAATGATTCACCAAATTTACCGCCTGACTCCTTCAGTAAGGAAGAAATACAGACGGATTGTTCCGGTCTCATCACATTGTTGTATTCTCTGGCAATAGCGATAGCGACTGCTTTGTCGCCACCAATAAACTTACGCTTTCCATTAACAAGGGTTAACCGATATTCATTTTTGGATTTATCAAAATAAAGATAGTCAGGTAAGTGCCTGAATTCTTTTTTTCTTGGACGTCCAGCCATTTTATGAATCTTTTATTAACTTGTTTACTTGTGATGAAATAAGAGAATCAACGCCCCATCTTTCTGATGAATAAACCCATGCCGAACCATCGACAATTTTCCCTCTTAATTGACCTATCTCTATCCATCGTTTAATGGTTCGGTTATCAGGTATTGATCCTATTTCAAATTCTCTGTTACCCCACGCGCTGGCTTTCATTAATTTATCATGTGAAATAGTTCCGCGATTTGTTTTCATGGTCTTGGTCTTGCCTCATCATCGATAAAATGAGCAGATCAGCGATGTCACAGGCGCGAATAATATCGACCTGATCACAGGGCGTGTTTTTGACACTGGCCGCTAATCGTCCCAGCTTGATATCGAAGTTAGTTAATAGTTGTTGTCCCGGTTGCCAGGGTTGCATGATGGTGCTCCGTTCTGTGGATGTACCATCATGCTAGTGATTACGTGGCTAAATATCTGATTACGCTTAATCAAGTTTACGGACAAGGAATAAACTGTCGGCCTCTGCCTTCTGGGGGTTGTCAACCGGCTCGATTTTTACTTCGGGCGGGAAGTCGTAGAAGACGGCGCAGCGGCGGTCAGTGATGATTTGGCCGCTTGTACCATCGGGCAGAATGAGCCTGATAGGCTGGTAGCGTTTATGTTGATGTTTAAGCATGGGTCTTGCCTCTTGTTTTATCTCTAATGGTCATCTTTATACGTGCGAGCTGAACAGTGGTCGGCTTATATTCAGCGGGGGCATTCGCATAATATCGGTTAATGACGGCGTTTTCTTGTTGCGATATCAGCATCAGGTTTTCAATGACACAGTTTTGTTTATTGTCATCGATAAATTTAATCACGCCGCCTTTGGGTATTTGGCCATAATGTTGTTCCCAAACTACCCGATGTTTCAGTTTCCATTTATTGGGTTCAGCCACTTTTATTTTGATATAACCGTCCTTGGTCACGGCTTCACTACCGATAGCCAGATAGTTATGGGGACGGTTATTTTTCTTAAATGATCCTGAATTTGAACTGGTTAATCCTTTTGTGCCTTTATTGGCCGGAGAGTGGCCTTTCACAAAACAACCGCTGCGGCCTGTTTTCAATTTTAAGCGTTTCCGTAACGCATTAATGGCCTCAGAGGAACGGGTTACATTAAATTGCTGGTTAAAGGCGAAGGTGAGTTTATCCAGCCGCAATAAATAATGTTGCCGCATCCAACCTTCCATTTCAGGAGTATAGACAAAATGCGCCATTATTTAACCTCCAGATATTTGGGGGCGGATTGAATTTCGTTATCACCCAACATTTTTTGCACCGTGAGTGCCAGCTTGCCGTTTTCCACGATTTGGTTGGCAACGTCCGAAACAGCCTTCGCACGGGCAATTTCAGATTTGAGTTCTTCACCTTTCAGCTCTTCATCAGAGAGACGTTCTAACTGAGCAAACAGATGATTGTGCAGATCTTCCAGATTGTTTTTCATCGTACTGGTCCTCTTAATGCAATTGACCGTGATGAGTACCGGAATTTAGTTGGTTCATCAGGGTAGTTGTTAGTTGTTCCAATATCGATTTTTCCATTGGCGCGAGATCATCGGAACCATCTGCTGACCAAGTGACTTCACACTGCTTGATTTCTTCGTTATAAAAGATACTGACTTCAAGTCTTGCTGCCATTGTATGCTCCTCAATGCCCGAATCATCGGGCATAAACTGATGGTTAACGAACCTGCAAACTTCTTTCCCCGATTTCGATATGCGCACCCGGTACGGCTTCACCACGTTCAATCGCTTCTTTAATGGCTTTTTTGTCCGGTGCGGTAATGGTTTGAACATCCACTAATTCATCGGGCAGTAACATCTCATTATCGATAATGATCCTGGCGACGCCCTGACGCGCACTAAAGGTATTTTTCGTGGTCTTAAGGCCGTTCAGTTCTGCTTTCAGTAAGCAATCCAGAATGTACTTCTTAAGGTGTTTGACCTGACCTTCAAAGGATTTTTTACGCTCAGTCAGTCGCTTGGCCTCATCGTCCAGCGTTCTGGCCTGTCCTTCAAGGTTACGGACATGGGTCATCACCGCATCCAGTTTGTCACCCAAAGCACCTTCAATACCTTCAAGTGTATCGGCGATGGCTTCCGGTGAAAATTCACCGGCGGCTATCAGTTTTTGCAATTGATCATAATCAGCAGCTAATGCAATAGCGGTGGTCATTGGTTTGCCTCTTCCAGTTGGGTTAAACAATCTTTCTCGATTTCAGTCAAACGACGTAAGCGGCCCGACAGGTAACGTTCATACTCTTTGTCACCAAGCGACTTCGCGTTCTTGAGATGCACGTCGATTTCACGGGTGAGGGTGGATGCAATGCCCCTCAGCTCATTTTTAGTGATCGCCGTTTTCATGGTCTCGGTGTTACGTGCAAACTTTTCGTCCAGTTCCTTACGCAGACGGGTGAGATCTTCGGCTTTGTCACTGGCGGCCTTGATACCAAATTCAATCTTGTTTTCAGCCTGGTATTCTGGGTTATCGTACATACCCATAAAGACATCGGCACTGAATCCCAGCATGGATAAGGCTTTTTTAATGGCATCTGTCAGGCTCTTTTTAATCACTTCGCCATCTGTTTTGATGCCATTTTTAGTCTTATAGCGGTAAGGTGTTGCACCGTAACTTTCGATCTCACCACGGGTGCCGTCCCCAAGTGGATACCACAATAAGATCTTGATAGAGTGGTTTTGTTCACATATTAAAGTACCATCGCCATCACGCAGTAAACGAAAACCCGTTTGCTTGTTATTGGCGTCATAAACAGGTTCAGTCATTGGAGCACCGTCCAGCATCTTGTCTTCCAGAACCTGATATCCCCAACTACCACCTGCTGGGCCAAATTGCTCAGTTGCTCGCATCAGCATATAGTTACTATTGATACTGGTGCCGGTATAGCCTACGCCTTCCAATGGTTTGGTAAAGCGGGGATCGGTACGTTGAACCGCTTTCCAGATGCGAAGGTTGGCCTGTTGTTCATTACCCTGTGCCTTAATGGTTTCTTCCAACAGATCAGCACGGTGCTGGAAATTATCATTACTGGCGTTCTGTCTACCGACTGACGGTAATGGGGTGATTTCATCATTTGCCGCCGTTTTTGGTGCGGTATTCTTAGTTTTCGGTACGGTTTTCTCTATTTCTGGTTCGTTTTCATTAGCTTCTGGCGCTATTTCTTCAGTTTCCGGTACGGTTTCCTTTTTGGCTGGTTTGGTCTTTCTGGTTTTACGGGGTTTAGTTTCGCTCTTTTCCGCTTTCACTTCGGGTACTGTCTGGGTTTCAACTTCATCGGCCGTGATGTTTTCTGTTGAGGTTTCTGGTATTGATGCAGGCTCGTTAGGCTTATCCTGTAATTCAGCGATGCTAGTGTCACCTAAGGTATGGTTTAAAAATGCTTTCATCGCGTTAGCATCGGCCAGAAATTCAGGATGCTGTTTACCTTCGCGCACGACCTTGAAAATCGTTTCGCGTGGGATAGACAAAGCGTCGGTTCTGATACGAAATGCTGTAGACCAACGACGCCATACCTCATCGTTATCGGCCATCAGCTTTTTCGCGGCACTCATTTCCCTTGAGCGGATCTCCCAGCAATAAAAATCCCCATCCACTAATGCCAGCGCAATTTCTAAATCCAGAGTGGTATAAGTGTGGGTAAACCCACGCTCATGAATTTCAGGGTCTTGGGCAAATTTGGGGCTTCTGGCCTGCCATGTTGTGCCATTGAATTCATATTCAGCAGCAAACTTCTCATCAAATTTACCCACGGATGGGCGAGGAGAACCGACCCGGTCTTCACAAATAATCGGGGTATCGGTGTTAAATTTATCCATATTCTCCGGGTACTCATCACCCAGATGAACGATGGCTAATGCTTTAGCCATTTTGATGGAGTTGGCTTCAAGGGCGATGGCTAAAGATACCGCACCGTCCTGTTGAGCCTCTTGGATCGGCTCAAATACACAAACATAAGTTGTCATGGGTCTTGCCTCTTGTTAATTGCCTGTTTTAGCCAGTCTGATGGCTCTTCGAATGCCGGCTTTGGGCAGTCGGAAAGTGGAATAAAGATCCTTGACGGGATTGGCGTAAACCATCCCCGTAGTCGGGTAATATTCCACCCGTCGCTTTCCGCCAAGAATGGAGATATGTGTTACCCCTTTCACGAAATCACTGTTATTTTCGTGCTCAACAGCAGCTAAGCCTGCATCCAGAATCATTTCAATCGCATCATTGATATCTTGCATCATTCACCTGGATTTAATAAGGCAGCTCCATATCGGAAGTGGAAACAGGTTTACCTTCAATGCATAAGAGTGATTGGATGTGGTCTTCAATCCGGTTCACTTCTACCTGCGCATTGGCCAGAACCTTTTCTTTTTCAGCCTCGAGCCCTTTGATCTGTGCCTGGACGAGATCAGACTTGTTGACTGACGGGAGTGTGATTTCCACGTCATGCTGAGAAACTAATGCCCCCCAAAAGGCAGTGTTAACCGGTTTATTGGTAAACGTGGTGAACTCAACCTGTCTGTCAACACCTTCTTTGGCATAAACATAGAGGGTAATTTTGAGTGTCTTGGGTTGTGCTTTCATAGCAACTCCTATATATTGTCATGGATCGATGAGTTATCATTGGTCTTGCCTCTTCGACGGATTGGTCTCCGTCGTAAGAAATCCCGATAGCTTTGGTCGGCGACTCGGGGTGAAAGAACCCACTTTGGTGGGTTTTTTTACGTCTGTTGTAAAGAGCCTGTCTTTCCAGGCTGTCAGGTTTATTATTGCCTCTTGCGTACCATCAATTTGATGGTGGTCTCCGTACTAAAAAGTGCTGGTTACGCTATCCAGCGTCGCTTTACCCTGGTCAAGGTTGACGACCGGTTTAGTTGCCTCTTACGCTTCACTCTATGGTGATTGGTCTCTTCAACTGGCTCCCTGGTGTTGGGATAAAATCAGTCGTCATCGAGTGGTAATCATGGCAGGTCGCAATGAGCGCTGAGGTTCTCCTCCTCTATGACAACTGAAACGGTAAATTCGATCTTGAACACTTAACCTAAACGGCTGCTGTGCCGTATTGTCTGGGCAAATCATCTACCTCTTCATATGCCGGTAGCGGCTACTTCGTGGGCGTCCTGCCTGTTTGCTGATGGGATGAAGTTTAGTAATTAATAAACTAAAAGTAAAGTAAAAATTAAACAAAGGAGGGCGATTGGTTGGTGTTTTAAGATTAATTAATTGATTTTATTGATTATATTTTTATTATTGGAATATAGGGTAGAGTTTGGTTTTTCCTTGTTAAGGAAAATATTGGGTAATTTTAGTTGTAGATAGTTGCACGTATGCCTGATACGACTATCTATTCATCTAATTAATTATGAGTAGAGATGTTTGGATGATGATATTATCTGGAATAATAATTACTAAATTGATAAATAAGGAAAAAGTCAGTGAATGACTCTTTCCTATGCTTTCTTTTGCTTCTTTTTATGTAATAATTCTTCTAGTAAATTATCATAGTGCTGTTTTTTCTCTTCAAGATTTTTTATCAGAGCAGTGGCTTCACTATCTGGCAATTCCTCAAATAATTCCAACAAAACTTTTTGTCTAGGTGTTAATGTAACTTGTAGCGGATTTATTAACTCTGCGTCGTTCGAATCAACATCCAGATAGCCTTCTGGCATGTGGTAGTCCCTTTCTAACCGTCTTGCCGCCTTTTCTCCAAAAGATGCCTTGCCATTCATAAGTTGTGACAGATAGCTCTTCTCTTTTTCAGGAAGAGTTCTGTCAGAAAACCAATCTCTTAGACGTTGCTGTCTGATATTTTTAATACTCATTTTTTCTAAAGATCCATGTATATAAATTAAACAAAGTAACGCCACGTGTTACTAAATTAAGAAAAATAACACCACGTGTTGCTAGATTTTGATTAGTATTCACTAAACAAGCAAATACTTGACAAATGTTTAGTGTTTATTAAACTCTTGTCATTTCCAATGAAGAGGTATCTATGAAACTTAATGATTACATTTCCACTTTGAAACGTGGCGAAGCTAAACGCCTTGCCGAAAAACTAGGAGTGTCCAGTTCCTACTTATCTCAAATGGCACATGGGCATGCTCCAGTTCCTCCTGCTAGATGTTTTGATATTGAAAAGGCCACTGATGGGAAAGTAACAAGGCAAGATCTTCGTCCTCATGATTGGCAAAAAATATGGCCTGAAATGAATATAACTGAGGTATCAGTAAAAATCTGATTTTCAATAATCAACATTGCGACAGGAGACGCAAATCGTGGAGCAAGATATCAATACGCTCAGAGCCGAAGTTGAGGCTTGGGCCATGGAGCGAGGTCAGGAGCATGTAGCCATTGAAGTGAGTCGTATGTATTTCCTGCTATGTGCGGATTGTTCCCAACATCGGTTACGCCAGATTGAGGACGCAACAGGAAATGCTGATTGGAAAGCGATAAATAATAACCGGCAGCAAATTTTCCGCTGGTTGCGCAGTGATTCGACTGCGGCACAACGCAAGATCACGGAACTGTTGCCAGCGATTGAAGCGGCATTACCGATAGAACGACGAGCGAGGTTGACTAGTGAAGATAATTTGAATTATCTTGCATCAATTGCGATTAAAGAATTTGCTGCGGCAATGAGTGAAACGCTTTTAGGAGGCCGTGACATGTCACGACAAATAATGAATGCGATAACAGCATTAAATGCAATACCGCGTCTGACCAACGTTTAAAACATAAGAGGCAAGACCAATGATAATCGATACGATTACCTATCGTGACGGCTTTCGTCTGAACGGTAACCCCGCCACACGTGAAGAAATTTTACCCATCTATGAAAGCCGTAAGGAAGCGGCTCTCGCGACGCGAGTCAATGATGAAAAAAATAAATCAACACTGAGCACTGAAAATCTGTCATCTGATGAAGATCAGAAGGCATGCTGTGCTATCGCTAAAAAATGAGGAGGCTGAGATGAGTATATTGGAAAAAATTAATCAGCTTTCATTTGAAAATCCTATTCATCGTTTGATATTGCTGAAAATTCTCAATAGCGGAAATATGGACGGTATTGGAGAAAGGATCATTTCTCATGAAGACATGGCACATTTTTGTTGTTGTCATTCCATGGTTATTTTTAGAGAAACTAAAAACCTTGAAAATCATGGTATTATAAAGGTAAGAAAAATATTTACCATCACTGATGGAAAGGTAAAAACAGAGCCTTTTCGTGCCTATGAATTACAGGAATTAGTGTAATGGATAAGCAGAACATTACTCCTGTAGTGAGTGAAATAGGTAAAATAAATATCACTGGTAACGTTATTCCGGCTGTTTGGTGGCAATTTATAAAATTCCCATCAGGAAAACCGGATAGCACAGCAATTATTTTGTTATCTGAAATTGTGTATTGGTATCGACCAACCGAAATCAGAGATGAACTCACTGGTGAGCTTAAGGGATTTAGAAAGCGTTTTCATAGCGATAAATTACAGCGTTCTTATCAATCATTTTCGGATCAATTCGGTTTTACAAAGCGAGAAGTTACGGATGCACTAAAACGCCTTCGCGATCATGGATTCATTACACTGGAACTCAGAAAGATTAATACTGCTAATGGAATTGTTAACAATGTATTATTCATCGAACCGGTAGTGGACACACTAATAAATATAATCAACCCTAATGCTTTGAGTGATTGTCAAACAAAAGATGAGTCTGTTTCTTCTCCCCCTGTTACGTTGAAACGTAATAGGGGTTACGTTGAAATGGAAGAGGGGTTACGTCAAGACGTAATAGCCCCTACGTTGAAACGTAAGACAAATACAGAGATTACTACAGAGATTACTACAGAGACTAACTCTTCTTGTCAGGTTCCCACGGAACCCGACCACAACCCAGCTCAACAAGTCTTGGTTTATTTCAATCAGGTGACCGGTTCTAACTACCGTGATGGCAAAACCACAATGGGGTATATCCGTGCCCGACTGGGCGATGGTTATACAGTGGACGACCTGAAGCTCATCACTGACTACCTGACGACCAAATGGCGGGATGATGGCAAGATGCGGGATTACTTACGCCCGAAGACCCTGTTTGGCCCGGAGAACTGTACGGAGTATTTCGATAAAGCGTGCAAGTGGGACAAAGCGGGACGTCCTGCCTGTGTCAATGGTCGCTGGCTGAAAGCCGGAGAAACGGGCATCACCATTGATACCGTGGAGCGTGATGCCACATTCCGGCTCTTGTTTTCAACCGGCTGGAATCCAGCGAACCGGATTCAGGAACTGGCAGCTCAATTGGCACGTAAAGCCGGGATAGGGAGGATGAGTGAAGTTCCTGCACTAGCGGCTTGGCGTGGGATCTGGAAACAGGCCGCAGAACAGGCAGCGAAAGAGCAACATGTTGACCAATAGTCAAAACGCTTTCTGACCAAAAGCGGAAAAACCCAAACGAGGCAAGACCTTATGAACAACGAAAACAATGTCAACAAATTGATCCTTGATCGGCGTGATATTACGGATGATGGCTGCGACCACTCAGCCAATATTATCGATAATCTGAATCAGGCTGCACGGGCACGCAGTCGTCAGCCCTTCCAACCCAAACCGGAACTAACTCAGGTTTCCCAGCCTGCAAGGGTATCTGAACCCAGTATCAGTATCGGTAAGCGTATTCACTATGGGCAAGCTATTGTCAGAGGAATTTATGAGTTATCCCGTCTTGGCAGAACGCCGGAAAGTATTGCTGTTTTGCTGAGAATGCCCCTCGATGCTGTCCAGCGTAATTTGGTATGCGATACGCCGAAGAAAAAGCGGATCTACAAACAGGTCATGGCTGCACCGAGACCGACTGAAAAAGCGATCATTAAACGTCTTTCGGCAGAATCTAAGGAGCAGCCATGAGCAGGCAGTCTGATTATTTGCCTGCGGAATTACCCCATAACAGGGGATTATGGCCCCCAGAATATCGTGAGTTGGAACATCTGGATTTAAGGGCCAGTCGGTTAATCAAACAGCTCAAACTGAGGAAGATAAATCGGGTCATCATTTTTAGGGAAATTGAACGAATTTCCAACGAATACCAAGCATTTTTTAAAACCCGCCTGAATTACTGGCGTGATGTAATGAAACTCTAAACAAAGGAATAACGTGATGTTAAATGTGATAAATGAAAAGAATCAGCCTGTTATCGCAGGCGTTGAAATTACCACCGATGCAGAAGGACGCTTCAATTTGAATGCGTTGCATAGGGCAAGTGGACTTGGTGATGAGAAAGCACCAGCTAAGTTCTTTCGTAACAAAACAGCTAAGGATTTGATTTCTGAGTTAGAAATTCAAACTGGACAAATTTGTCTAGTTAGTTCAGAGGGCAAATCTGGAGGCACTTTCGCTCATGAACTTTTAGCCATTGAGTATGCTGGCTGGATTTCTCCAAAATTCCGTCTGCAGGTTAACCAGACTTTTATCGACTACCGTTCTGGCAAGTTGACAACACCACAACCAGCACTACCCAACGCCAAGCAATTGGCCATGATGGTATTGCAAGCTGAGGAAGAAAAAGAGCGGTTATCATTAGCAGTGAATCAGTTAGAACACCAGATCTTCGAAGATGCGCCGAAGGTTGAATTTCATGACCAAGTCTCTGCGTCACATGGTGCGCTCAGTATCGCTCAGGCGGCTAAGGTTTTAGGTACAGGTAGAACCCGGCTGTTCACGTTCCTGCGACAAATCGGCTGGATCACTCGCCGCAATGAACCGTATCAGGAAAAAATACAGGCTGGCTTGATGGATGTGAAATTAGGTAGCTGGGAACATCCGGAACGTGGAATTCAGGAATGTATCACCTCACTGGTAACGGGCAAGGGATTAATTCAATTACAAAAACTGTGGGCATTGAGAAATTCGACTAACTAAGAGAGGCAAGACCAATGAAACTAAATACAGAAAGCATGGCATACACGGCTGAAATCGAGCTGACCGGGTTTATTCTCTATGGCAACTGTGATTTTCGGGCTAGCGGGCGTATTTACCATGATGTCCATCAGCGCTGGTTTGATGGCGCTGAAATCATTACGTCTCCCGTTCAGAATATTCACTCTTTTAATTTTGATGGATTTATCCGAACCCTCAATTCGGTTTACAAGCTCAGGACGCCTAACAATGGCTAAATCCTCTGCAGAACGTAAAGCCGCCCAACGTCAACGCCAGCAGGAAGCTGGCGTCACTAAGGTAGAATTGTTGCTCGACAACCAAGAGCTGGAGATGCTTAAACGCAATTGTACATTGCGTAGACCGGGCAGAGAGCCTTATGACGTCAATGAATATCTCACAATGCTCATTCGAATGGATGACCGTTCATTAAAAAGGATGCTCACCAAACTACAGCAACAATGCTGTGAAAAATGCGGTGAATCGTTACCCGTGATGGCATGCTGTTTTTCAGGGGAAGCCGCCTGCTGGAATACATTGGGCTGGCATACGCTGAAGCTGTATTTGTAATATACAGCTTACAGACTAAGCTTGTTACTTGCGTTCAAAACGAAAAAAAACTACCATGAAATCTGCTTAACGAAATCAGGGTATCTAAATGAGCATTAACGACATACAAGACGATATTAACAACTTAGTTATGAATGCCTTCAGGCGCGATTTTTGGCTTAATCTCCAAGATGAATTGCCTGCTGCATACGCTGCAGCGCAGGAAGTTATTGTAGGTGATATTCTGAAGCTGGGAGAACCGGAGCAGTATAGACTCAGACCTCAGATTAGGCACTATGCTCTCAACTCTGCGCTAAGAAAGGCGGCAATTAATTCAGGTCATATTTGTTACGATACTGACACATATCCCAAAGGAGAGAGTTACATTATCATTGAGTCAGAAGGTGTTAAAATTAGCCGAATCGGCATCAATCATGATGAATTCCGCGTAAGAAAAGCTAAACATCGTTCTTTAATAGCTCAGTTAAATGAAGAGCTTGAAGGATATACGCCGGATCTTTTTAAGGAAACTGATAGTAAGCATAATGATATTAATACGTTAGGTATGTTGTTAATAAATATTAACCCACCATATCATGAATCTCAGGTCAGCATGATGGATTTAAGGATAGTGGTTCCTTTCACTGACATGAAAGGTTATCACTACGATAAATCTGTCACGGAGCTTTTGATGCTCTACACTGGAGAGAAGAAGGTAGTTATTCCTGATATGGTTGTACCTAAGCTTAAACAGCGCCTGAAGGATCAGGAAAGTAAATAGGTGAGACATTATGAGAGTGGGAATTTCTGGTTTCCAACCCGAAAGGCTGACACAGATAAGAGAAGCGAGGGGATTATCGAAAATTAACCTTGGCAGGTTAGTGGAACGTTCACCATCGACGATTACCAAGTGGGAGAACGGTAATCATTCCCCGGATGCTGAAGTATTGCATAGCTTAAGTCAAATTCTTAATTGCCCGGTAAGTTGGTTTACCAAGCCTATTGTTCAGTATGAAAAGAAACCAGTATTCTTCCGAACACTTTCAAGCACGGCAAAAGACTTATGTATCACTGCAAAGCGATACATGGAATGGTTCCAGGAACTATCATGTAAGATGCAAGAATACATTGATTATCCAGAAATTAATATTCCTCACCTTGATGTAAAAGACTACAGAGCCATAGATGATCAGCTAATTGAGAAAATGGCTTTTGAATGCCGGAAAGCATGGGGGTTGGGTATTGCACCGATAGATGATTTGTTACTTGTAATGGAGAATGCAGGGATAGTTTGTTCTCGGTTTGAACAGGGTAGCTCCGTCATGGATGGTTATTCTCAATGGAATGATATAGAGATTAGACCTTATGTTGTATTAGCAAGTGACAAAGATAATTATTATCGTAGTCGATTTGATGCTGCTCATGAATTAGGCCATATAGTTTTACATCGATATATAAATAAATTTGATAATATTAATTTCACTCCAATAGAAGAACAGGCACATAAGTTTGCATCGTGTTTTATGTTGCCGGAAGAATCATTTTCTGTAGAGCTTCCACCATATCCGACATTAGAGAATTTTTTAGCGCTAAAAAGTCGTTGGGGGATGTCTGCACAAGCTATGATCTTGAGAGCGCGAAATTTGGAATTAATATCACCGTTAGAATATCAGAGGCTGTATAAAAGTATTTCTGCCAGAGGCTGGAGAAAAGGAGAGCCGCTTGATGATCTTAGAAAGCCAGAATCGGTTCGCTTATTACCTCGATGCCTGAATCTATTACTGGATTCAGGTGTGTTTAATAAAAAAACACTTCTTGAAGAATTTAGTTTCCCAAAAGGAGATTTTGAGGATTTGTGTTCGGTTCCTAAAGGGTACTTATCGGAATCACAAGTACTTGATTTTAAGTCCCGAATACAGCTAAAAAATAGTATTAATGTATCCTCTACACAGCAAGATACAAATGTTGTTAACTTATTCAATGGAAAGTAAAGTTGGGAAATAATACTCATACCTGTTATTCTATTCCTATCGGTCTGAACATCCGAACCTAAACACAAGCTGCTGTGCCATTACCTTAATAAAGGGATCAGTAATGGCGCAGCATAGTTTTATCAAAATTTCCGACAATACCTTACAGCCTGCTACCCCAGCAGCCAGAGAATACCTGCATTCGAAAATCAAATGCGGCGATGTGCTGCAAGCTGATTTTAAGAAAGCCCGTAACCCCCGTTTCCACCGAAAATACTTTGCCCTGCTGAATCTCGGTTTTGAATACTGGGAACCTACCGGCGGCACGATCTCCCCCGAAGAAAAAGCGATTGTGCGAGGCTACGTACAATTTCTGGCTCACTTCGCTGGCAATGAAGATGCTTTACAATCTGCCGCTGATGAATACCTTGCTGACTTATCCAAAAACCGTGCTCACAACATTACGGCCACTAAATCTTTTGATGCTTTCAGGCGCTGGGTGACGGTGGAATCCGGTCACTATGACACCTATGAAATGCCAGATGGCAGCTTGTATCGAGAACCCCGCTCAGTCAGCTTCGCCAAAATGGACGAGCTGGAATTTCAGGCACTCTATCAATCCACACTGAACGTGCTGTGGAACTTCATCTTATATCGCAATTTCCCGACCAGAGGCGCTGCTGAAAATGCGGCGGCTCAGTTGTTTGATTTTGCGTAAGGGAGAGGCAAGACCAATGACCAACAGTGAAAAACAGTGGCTGTCAGATGTCGCCTCGCTCGGTTGTATTGCCTGCCGGAATCTGGGGCTAGGTGCATCGCTAGCGGAAATTCATCATGTGAGGACCGGACAGGGCATGGCACAACGCGCCGAAAACTTCTCCGTTCTGCCGTTATGTCCTCGCCATCATCGGGCGTGTTATCCAACCGGATTCCATGCGGCACCGAAAACATGGCAGGCAAGCCATGGAACAGAAATTGAATTGTTAGCACAGGTTAAAAGGGAAGTGAAAGAGGTACGGTTATGTCGGGTGTAAAGATTTCAGTTAATATCAAAATAAGGGGCGCAGAATGATTTATCCGGCAACATGTGGAAAAGGTGAAGAGCATTTGAGATTGCGTACCCTTGATAGCGTTTGGATACGGGGTCAGTTAAGTGTATGGGGAAACTGGTCCGCTATTCGTAAAGTGCCGCAGGCAGCAGGTATTTTTTCCCGCTTACTGTCAGAGCCGGTGATCAGCAAAAAAGCTTTACGTATGGCCATGAATAGAATGAAACAGGCGGGTCTGACAAAAGAAGAGTTATTGCAGATTTTTGGCCAGATGAAAGATAAAAAAGCGATCAGTAGCTTATGGTTCTGTACCGATGCGGAAGGGTTAAAAATGGATACTGTGATTGGCCGTGTAATGGAACATGATCGCGGTTTGTTGAATATTCTGAAAGAGCATTATATATACAAGAAATCTTATTATGGCATTGCCTCTGAAATGCACGAACGCCATCCTGATACGTCACTGTCAACCTGTCGCCGTCGGGTTGAAAACTGGTTAAGGGTAGCGGAATTTATGTTATATCGGCCTATGTGTGATGAATTAGAAAGACAAAAGGTTATGTCGATTAAAAAAGTTTGACTTTTTGAGCAATCGAGTTAATATTTTCGTATAAGCTTCGCGGTGTTCTATCCGCAAGAAGCGAAAGGCCAAATTAAAGAAGAACCTGCCCAGAGCAGGTTTTTTTATGCCTAAATAAACATAAGACTTGCTGTTGTGCTTGGTCAGAGTTACATGTGTGTTCACGCCGACTAACTGACCAAAAGGTTAAAATTATCATGCTAAAACATGAAGATATGACAACAACAGCTTCCTGCGTTTTAGAAACAGTTTCCCTGTATGATTGGGCGTCTGTTTCAGACATTTCTGCCTTAACGGGACTATCAAAGCCGCGTTGCCAATTGCTTTTAACTCAATTTTGTCTGGCTGGTCTGATGGAAAGCCGAGACAATGAGACGTTTTTTAAACGTTGCCCTTGATGGGGTAATGTCTTAAGCGGTGAAATGCGGGGCTGGTGTACTTTCACCAGCCTTCACCCTGTGGCTTTCCTGAGAAGCAGTCAGCGTCGATGTATGGAATAGCCAGTGAATTTAAGTAGTACCACATTAATTAACGACGACTCTCTGAAATTTATCAAAACCCTGCCGGATAACTGTATCGACCTTATCGCGACTGACCCGCCTTACTTTCGGGTTAAAGACTGCAGCTGGGATAACCAGTGGAACGATGTGACGGCATACCTCGCGTGGCTGGATGAACTCCTGGCTGAATTCTGGCGGGTACTGAAACCCAACGGTAGCCTGTATATGTTCTGTGGTTCGCGTCTGGCCTCTGATACTGAGCTGCTGGTACGGGAACGATTTAACGTGTTGAACCATATCATTTGGGCGAAGCCTTCTGGCCCATGGCGCAGGCAGAACAAAGAAAGCCTGCGAATGTATTTCCCGGCTACAGAACGCATCATTTTTGCCGAACATTATCAAGGGCCGTATCACCCGAAAGGGGATGGCTATTTCAAACAATGCCGTGAGCTGAAACAGTCGGTGTTTAAACCGCTAATAAATTATTTCCGTGATGCACGGAAAGCATTAGGTATCACGGCAAAAGACATTCACAAGGCCACTGGAAAGCAGATGGCCAGTCACTGGTTCAGCGATAGCCAATGGCAGTTACCCAATGAAGTCGATTATCAAAAACTGCAGGTGTTATTTGACCGTATCGCTAACGAAAAGCACCAGTGTGGCGAATTGAACAAACCCTATGATGAACTGGTGGGATCTCACCTGACGTTATCGCGCCAATATGAAGAATTGCGTCAGGAATACGGTTTAATGCGCCGTTCGTTCACGGTCACCGCAGCCGTGCCTTATACCGATGTCTGGCAATTTGCGCCCGTCCAATATTATCCGGGCAAACATCCCTGCGAAAAACCCGCTGAGCTGATGGCACATATTATCCAGTCCAGTAGCCGTGAAGGGGATTTGGTGGCTGATTTCTTTATGGGTTCAGGTGCAACATTGAAAGCAGCGTTGAAACTCAATCGTCGGGTTTTGGGCGTTGAGCTGGAAGAAGACCGGTTTAAGCAGACCGAGCGGGAAATAAACGAAATACTTTCTGTCAGTAGTAAAGTTTGAGTTTACACCGCACTGAATCTCGCACTCGACTAACAGATAAACTTTATAATGCACCACCCTATTTTAAGGCGTATTGATTCTGTTACAGGCTATTCAATTGAGATAAGAATCTGACCTCAGTAATATTAACTGGCTAGTTAGCAGTAGGATGAAATTACATTTAACGAATAATAAAGTGAGGTGTTTATGTCTGATGTTAATAAGCTAAAGAATTGCATGCTGTCATTTGATCTTAATATAGGAGCTACACCTCCATATATAGGTCCTGAAATGCCGGCTAAAATCCATTTGTTTGGATATCTTGCTGATATGGAATTACGAGATGCATGGCCTTTTGGTACACTAACTAACTTCCAGAATGAAACAGATATTGCTCAATTTTCTTATTTTTCATGGGATGATGATGGGATGTCAATTAGTATTAGAGTCTCTTCCGATAACAATCAAGCAGGTTATCAGAAGATGGTAGAATTATTTAACAAAGATCTTATTATAACTGTTAATGATACAAATTATAATCTTGGTCGTAGTGCGGATGATATTTATTTCCAAGGCAAACAACAATACGAATTCGTCGGTTCGTATAATGGTTGGTGGACATCTGATAATGACGACATAAGAAATTTAGGCTTTCTGTTGAAAGAAAATATAAATAATACACTGCATTTCTGCTTCAACTGGAAATAAATCTACATATTTAATTCAAGGCTGCTTAATGCAGCCTTTTTGTTTTTGGTCGCCAACTACCGAGAAAGTGTTGGGTGCGTTGCGGATTTACCTGTTCCAGCCGACCGCAAACGCTCATATTGGCAGGACCACAATTTAACACCTGAAAACAGGCAGGCTAGACCTGCTACAAGCTACGCACCATGCGTATCTCCGCCCTAAATTCTTAGGGCACTATTCACTACAACTCTCAGGGGCGAACCTATTTCACCCCCATGGACGCCCATTGTTCTAATGGGGTGGAATATGAAGATGAAAGAAAATCCTGATATCTGGGTACATCTCGGTGACTGGCTCATATCGATAAGAGAGCAAGGCATCGGAGCAACCCTCGCCGGGACGATGGCATTTCTTCGCGGTCGCTATCACGGCGGCGGGTGGTTAAAGGTCTCCATCGATGCCTTTATGTGTGCCATGTTCGCCTGGTTCATTCGTGATGTATTAAATCTGTTTGGTTTGAATCCTGATTTAGCCTACATCGGTAGTGTGGTGATTGGTTATCTGGGAACAGACTTTATTGGTCAGTGGCTGCGTAAGGCGGCAGAGAAGAAAGCAGGAGGCACTTCTGATGGAAATTAGCAATAAAGGTCTGGAGTGCATTAAGCAATATGAAGGCTTGAAACTGAAAGCTTATCCCGATCCGGCTACTGGAGGCATTCCGTGGACGATTGGCTACGGTCACACAAAAGACGTCAAGCCGGGGCAAGTTATCACCGAACAGCAAGCCGAAGCATTCCTGCATGATGACCTTCAGCCTATCTACATCACGATTGAATTAGCCGTGAAGGTATCACTGAGTCAGGGTCAGTTTGATGCCCTGTGCTCGTTCATCTTCAATTGTGGTGCCGGTAACTTTGTCCGTTCTACCTTGCTGAAGAAACTCAATGCGGGTGACTATCAAGGTACAGCCGATGAATTCCAGAGATGGAATAAGGCAGTGGGTAAGGTGATGAACGGTCTGACTAAGCGCAGGGCATCTGAACGCCAGATGTTTTTGTCATGAAGCTCAATGTTACCTACGGTGTGGTTATTGCGCTGATTGTTGCTTCCGGTGCCGCTTACCTCTATCGCTCTGGCTACAAGAAACAGCTCGGTATCAATAACGACCAGCTAACCGAAATCCAGCAACTGACCGACACCATCAACTACCAAAACACGCACATTGATATGCTGCATGAGCTAGACAGCAAACACACTCAGGAACTCGCCAATGCCAAGACTGAAATCAACACTCTTCGGGCTGATATTGCCGCTGGTCGTCGCAAGCTGCGCATCCAAGCCACCTGCCCCGTGCGTGAGTCCACTTCCTCCGGCAGCGTGGGCGATGCAGGAACCCCACAACTTACCGAACCAGCTAAACAAGATTATTACGATCTCCTCCGAATGATGGCGGAGAACGAACGACAAACTAAGTATTTGCAGGATTATGTTAAGACTGAATGCGGAGTAACGAAATGAATGAAACATCATTTCTGGAATTAACGGTTCCTCTATACAAAGTAAAAGTGCTGGTTTTCAGTAGAGCTGAAGACGCAAGGGAAAGATTTGGTGGTGACTATCTCTACCATAACTATGCTGCCCAAGTCCGCGTAGTAAATGATGACCAGTCCGGCATTGATATCATAACGCTTACATTTAAAGATTTAGATAGCTACGGTACTGAAATATTGGCTCATGAATGTGTGCATGTGGCTTGGCACGTTTTGGATTTGGTGAGAGTCAAAGTGAGCTTTGCAAATCAGGAACCCTTGGCATATGTTACTGGATGGGTAGCCGAACACGTTAATAACTATATGGTGGAACAAATCGAAAAGGCCAGTACGACATAATCTAGCCTTAATTAAATACTAATTATTTTTTACGAGGGCTATCGGGTGTTCGATTAATGAGTTCCCATTCATGCCCAGGCTTGGTTGTTGGAGGTAGCTTCTCATTATCCTTTACTGTGGAGTAATTATCTTTTTTACCACCACGAGGACCAACTTCTTGGTAAGTGCCGCCATCTTTTCCGGTATTAGAACCGGGTTTTTTAGACATATTGATGCTCCTAAAACGATTACAGAGTCACTTCACCATAAAGTGACAATTGTTATATGGTGATTGTTTTTGGGTCTTCAAGTATGTTCATTAAAAGATTAATAAAAATATTTTACTTTTTTATCCCGTGAAATTATGCGTTTTTATACCGCATCCATTTCTTGAGTACTGATAGGAATACTCCCAACCATCACATTCGTGGTGGTTTTTCTTTTTTAAGGAATCCAAAAATGACAGAACTTACCTTGTCACAGCAAATGCGGCTGGATGTCTTACGTCTCGTGATGAATGACACGGCAGCCGCCCAGAAAGCTATAGAGTTTATTGGTGATAACACGTTGAAGTTTGAACTCTTCAAAGATCAATACACACTCGTGCAAACCGAATCCGGTGTTGTGGCCAGAGCAGATAAAGCCGTCCGTAATGCTCAAGAGGCATTGAGCTTATTCAATTAGTTCATCACACAGCCTATTCATCGAGTGGGCTGAATAATGAATTAAGGAGGAGATATGGCAGCACCAAAAGGAAATCGATTTTGGGAGATGAGAAGTAGCCATGGATGCAAGCCTAAATTCGAAAGCCCGGAGCAATTATGGACCGCATGTTGTGAATATTTCGAATGGGTAGAGCAAAATCCATTATGGGAAGTTAAGCCGTTTGCCTTTCAAGGTGTAGTGACTCAAGAGAAGATACCCAAGATGAGGGCGATGACATTGAACGGCCTTTGCTTGTTTTTGGATATCACTGAAGAAACATGGCGTCAATACCGAGTCAGAGAAGATTTATCTGCTGTCGTTTCGCGAGCTGACAGGGTGATATATGACCAAAAATTCGCTGGAGCGGCGGCAGATCTCCTTAACCCTAATATCATCGCTAGAGATTTAGGATTGGCCGAGAAAAAAGTGGTTAACCAAACGGTGACCGATTTAACCGACGATGAGATAGATAAGCGTATTAAGGAGCTGAACCATGACAAGGGAGCAGAAAATTGAGCTTCTCAGGCTCCTTGAAGAGAAAGAACGCCGAGCAAAAGTCTATCGTTACAAATCCTACTATGAAACCCGTTACCCTTGGCAAAAAAAGTTTATAGCACTGAGCATTGAATACTCTCAGGTGGCTTTGATTGCGGCTAACCGTGTTGGCAAGACAGATACAGCGACTTACGTTGATGCCATTCACGCCATGGGTGATTACCCTGATGATTGGTCAGGCTATCAGTTTGACCATGCTCCGCTGATTTGGTGCCTGGGTTACTCGGGTGAGAAATGCCGGGATCTGCTCCAAACCCCTATCCTTGGCAGGAAGACTGATATTGGTTGGTCTGGCGGATTGATCCCCGGCGAATTGATTATTGATACCGAGCCAATGCAAGGCACGCCCAATGGAATAAGAACAGCCTACGTCAGGCATAAATCTGGTGGTGTGGCAAAAATTCAATTCTGGTCCTACTCACAAGGCCAACATGCCCTCATGGGTGACAGTGTTGATTGGTTTCATATTGATGAAGAGCCAAAAGACCCGACGATTTATCCGCAGGTTTTAACCCGTACCGCGACAGGTGACCAAGGTCAGGGTGGCAGGGGGATTCTGACTTTTACACCCGAAAACGGCAGAACGGATTTAGTTATCGGCTTCATGGATAACCCTTCAGTTGCCCAGACTTGTATGAATGTGGGTTGGGATGATGCGCCGCATTTGAGTGAGAAGGTTAAAGAGGACTTGTTAGCCTCATTTCCTCCTCATCAGCGTGATATGCGAACTAAAGGTATTCCTATGCTGGGTCATGGTCGAATCTATGATTTAGGCGAGGATTACATTAAATGTGACCCATTTCCTATCCCTGAACACTGGTTTGTGATTGATGGTATGGATTTTGGCTGGGATCACCCACAAGCTCACGTGCAATTGGCATGGGACACTGAGAATGAAACGTTCTATGTCACCCGAGCTTACAAAGCTAGGCAGGTATCACCCGCCGAGGCATTCAGTGCCGTTAAGCCATGGGCTGATGGCGTTCCCACGGCATGGCCTAACGATGGATTACAAACCGAGAAAGGCTCAGGGTTACAGCAGAAATCATACTATGAAGAAGCGGGTTTCGATATGTTGCTTGAGCCTGCCCAGTGGGAAGATGGCAGTCGTTCAGTCGAGCCGGGATTATTTGAAATATACGACCTGATGAGGCGGGGAAAATTGAAAGTTTTCTCTGGTCTGCGTGACTTCTTCGAAGAATACAATTTTTATCATCGTGATGAAAAAGGCAGGATTGTAAAGGTTCGGGACGACATTCTGGATGCCGTCAGATATGCCTACATGATGCGGCGTTATGCTATCCGTCATGGCGAAGTCGGCAGGCCAAAGGCTCATGATTACGCTGATTACAAAATTCCTTGTGGTGTAGGTTGATATGGCAAACGAAGGTAAAACAACAAATGAATTGGCTGACTGGCATCAGAAGGTCTTGCGTAATTTCGATAAAGCCTATGCCGGCAGTCAGAGTATGCGCGAGCAGGTGGTTGAGGCTCAGCGCTTTGTGCGTGTTGCAGGTGCTCAGTGGGAAGGCAGTACCAATGCAGGTTATTCATTTGAGGAAGGCCGCTTTGAGCATTATCCCCGCTTTGAATTAAACAAAATCGCCCGTGAATGTGATCGCATTATTGGCGAATACCGACAGAACCGTATCAGCGTGAAATTCAGGCCGAAAGACAATCAGGCCTCTGAAGCATTAGCAGAAAAAATGAACGGCAAGTTCCGGGCTGATTATCAGGAAACGTCAGGTGGTGAGGCGTGTGATAATGCGTTCGATGATGCTGTCGTCGGTGGCTTTGGTTGCTTTCGTCTGTGCGCTGACTATGAAGACGAGATGGACCCCAGCAATGAGCAGCGCCGGATCAGTTTAGTGCCCATCTACGACCCGGCCACTTGTGTTTTCTTCGATCAGGACAGCAAGCAGTATGACCGGAGTGATGCCATGTGGGCGCTGGAAATGTTCTCGATGACGCCAGAGGCATTTAAAGCCGAGTATCCTACATCCAATATGGCCAGCCTTAACCGGG
Organism: Xenorhabdus thuongxuanensis; assembly: GCF_001908095.1. Lineage (GTDB taxonomy): Bacteria > Pseudomonadota > Gammaproteobacteria > Enterobacterales > Enterobacteriaceae > Xenorhabdus > Xenorhabdus thuongxuanensis. Next base: position 190,871 of record NZ_MKGR01000002.1, read on the forward strand.
ATGACACCGGAACACAGTATGACTGGTCAACGCCAGAGGCTATCTATGTAGCCCGTTATTACGAGGTTCGCATAGAGAAAACCCAGATTAGCGCATGGCGTAATCCCATCACGGGTGCGACGGCGGTTTATGATTCAGAGCAAATCAAGGACATTATTGATGAGCTGGCAGAGGGTGACTTTGAAAAGCTGGGTGAGCGACAGGTTAAGAAACGCCGTGTTTACTGCGGATTGTTGTCCGGTTCTGACTGGTTAGAAGAGCCGAAAAGAATTCCCGGTGAGCATATCCCTTTGGTGCCTGTCTACGGTCGACGTTCGTTTGTGGATAATCAGGAACGCATAGAGGGCCATGCCGCCAAAGCCATGGATGCCCAGCGCCTTGAGAACCTGATGGTGTCCATGATTGCCGATAACGCGACGCAGGCAGGCGGAGACGGTATTCCGGTCGTTGATGTGGATATGATACCGGGACCGCTTGCCAGTCATTGGGCTGAACGTAATAAAAAGCGTCCCGCCTATCTGCCCATGGTGAGCTTAAAAAACAAATCAGGGGAGATTACTGCACAGGCGCAAGTCAGTAGTTATACGCCGCCTACTCAGATGCCGCCCGCGCTTGCCGGGCTTTTGCAATACACCGGCACCGCTATCCAACAAATCACCGGCGCCAGTCAGCTTGAGAATATGCCAAGCAACATTGCCACCGATACCGTTGATAGCATCTTTAACCGGATGGATACGCAGAGCTATATCTATATGGATAATATGGCTAAGTCATTGCGTCGAGCAGGTGTGATTTGGCTCTCAATGGCGCGGGAGGTCTATGGTAGCGACACGCCAATGCGGGTTGTGAATGAAGATGGCACAGATGATGTTGCCCTGATGAGCGGTGAAGTGATTGACCGCCAAACCGGTGAGGCTGTTGCGCTTAATGACCTCTCTCAGGGCAAATATGAGGTTACCGTGGATGTGGGTCAGTCATTCGCTAATCGACGGGATTCTACGGTTAAAAGTCTGCTTGATATGCTTGCGCTTGTGCCTCCGGGAACGCCAAAGCATGATCTGCTTTCTTCCATTGTGCTGGATAACATGGATGGTGAAGGTCTGGACGATCTGAAAGAGTACAACCGTCAGCAGCTTCTTTTGTCCGGGGTAGTGAAGCCAAGAAACCCCGAAGAAGAACAAAGGGTTGCTCAGGCTCAGCAACAGCAATCACAGCCTGACCCGGCAATGATCGCAGCCATGGCGCAGGATAAGCTGGCACAGGCAGAAATGCAGAAAGCCATGAATGAACAGGCTGAGATACAGGTTAAAGCATTCAAGGCTCAGGCAGATGCTCAGGTTGCAGCGGCAAACGTGGTTAAGATCCTCGCCTCAGCAGATAGTCAGCAAAAATCCGATATCCGTGAAGCGCTCAAACTGCTTTCTCAGTTCCAGCAACAGCAAGGAGACAATGCCCGTGCTGATGCTGAACTGATGCTGAAAGGGACAGCGCAAAATCACACCCAAAGCATGGATTTAGCCCAGTCTATGCAACCCACTACGCAACAACTTAACCAATAACCAACCTAATCCCGCTCAGGTCGTCTTGATGAGGCCGGGCAGTCTATTGCCTTCCGATGGGCTTATATCGAGTAACTAAGGGGTATTTATGTTTGATACGGCAGAAAACACACCAGCAGAAAATGATCTGAATAACACCGCGCCTGAGCAAATTCCGGGCGGCGACGTACTGAATGATACTGATAGTAACAACGTTGGCGATAACAACACTGTCGATACCAGCGCTGAAGCTAACGATATTGATTCAGAACAGGTATTTTATTTTGGTGAAGAAGAGCTGGGTTCGCCGTCCAGTGATGAAGAAAAGGATCAGGGGTTAGTTAAACATCTGCGCAGCACCATCAGGGAAAAAGATAAAGCGCTGAAAGCGTTTCGTCGCCAGCAGCAACCGCCCCAGCAGCCTGAGTTGCAACAGCCAGTTATCCAGCCGCCACGTATGCCGCAATTGTCTGATGAAGGCATTGATTGGGATGAGGATATTTATCAAACCAGGATGACCGAATGGGCCGATAAAAACAGCCAGTATCTTAATCAAAAGGCAGAACAAGACCGGCAACAGCAGGCATTGCAGCAAGCGCATCAGCAGAAAATGGCGACTTATCAGGCGCGAGTGAAATCGCTGAAAGTGCCCAGCTATCAACAAGCTGAACAGGCAGTGATTGATGATGTGCCGGAAGTGATTCAGGCCATGATCCTGCATTTTGCTGAGAAGCCGGAAATGGTCGTCTTAGCGTTGGGACGCAATGCAGAACTGCGCCAGCAAATGGCAAATGCCACTGACCCCGTGGTAATTGGTCGCTTGATTGGTTCCATTGAATCAAAAGCGAGAATGATGCCAAAACCCAAAAATAACGCAGCCACTACGCCGGAAGTTAAAGGCGGGAATGGTGCTGCCCTGAATAACCTAGAAAAACTGAAATCAGACGCACTCGAAAGCGGCAATTGGGATAAATACTTCGCCGCCAAAAGAGCCAGGAAATAATCCATCGGAGCAGATGAAATATGGCTAATCAATTAGCAAAAGACTTAGAAATCATGTTTGAAAACTACGTGGACGGCTTTGAAGCCGCTGGCGTAGTCTCCCGTAATGCGAAGAAATTCCGCCCCGGCGATACCGCCATGCAGCGGGCCGGTGATGTGATTTATCGCCCTCAGCACTACCACATGAACGTAGAAGAAGGACTTGATCTCTCCGATAAGCAACCCACGGCGTTAGTTCAGCGTCTCGTTCCGTCTGTGTTCAAAGAACCTAAAAACATTCTGTACACACTGGACGCAAGAGAGATGCGTGACCCGGAGCATAAAACAGAGGCAGGTCGTGCAGCAGGTCAACGTCTCGCGGCACAAATTGACTCTGATCTTATTCAGGTGGCAACCCAGCGCGCCACTAATGTGATTGCGATGACGAATAACACGTCTGGCGGCCAGGGACGTGATTTATGGAACTGCGCAGCCGGTATTGATGCCACCATGACCGCCATTGGTGTTCCACAGGGCATTAACCGCCGCAGTTTCTGGAACCCGTTCAACTATAAAGACTTGGCAGGTGAGTTAGGGATGCGTGCCTATGCGCAGGGCACAACGCTGACGGCTTATGAAAAAGCCCAGATCCCCCCGGTTGCCAGCTTTGACAGCTATAAGACCGATATCTCAGGCCGTGTGCCAAAAGGCACATCAGCGGCATTAACACTGGCAGCCGCTCCCAAGCATAAAGTCGTGGCAAAAGATATGAATGATATGCCGGTTGATAACCGTCAGGGGCAGATCACATTGTCCGGTGAAGGCTTGCAGGTTGGCGATGTTTTCACCATTGCTGATGTGTATTCCGTGCATCAGATAACAAAAGACACCACCGATCAGCCACAGGTTTTCCGTGTTCTCGCTGTCAGTGGCTCTACAGCGACTATTTCTCCGCAGATTTTACCGCCTGATAATGCTGATGTGGCCAGCCAGCCTTATGCCAACGTTAATGCGAATGCGGCAAACGGGGCGGCAATCACTCTTCTGAACAAGAATGCTGCGCCAACTAACCTGTTCTGGGCTGATGGCTCTGTCGAATTGATGTACGGCAAACTGGCCTTTCCTACCGGACAAGGCCCACAAGTCATGACCGCCACCACTGAACAGGGTGCAACGTTGATCATGTCTTATTTCTTTGACCACATCAAAGGCGTCACCACCACCCGCTTCACCACGCTGTATGGTTGCTCCGTACTGGTGCCGGAGTATGTCGGGTTGGTCATTGCGGGACAGTAACCTGAGGGGCTTATGCCCCTTTCTGATTTTGGAAAAATTACAATGATTACATTTAATGAAGCATTAGACGCCCTGAAACAAGGTAAGCGTATCGCCCGTAATGGTTGGAACGGAAAAGGGATGTTACTGTATTTAATTAAAGGAACTGAATTACAAAGAGGACTTGAATATGGCTATGGCGAATATCTAGGCGAACCTGCTTTCGTTGATTCAATTTGCATGAAAACTGCTGATAACAAGCTAGTCGTGGGATGGCTTGCTAGTCAAACTGATCTCTTAGCTAACGATTGGATTATCTTGGGGTGATACATGAAAACCATGCTGTATAAACAGGGCACAATGATCACCTGCGGCCCTTATTCACTGGATTATCTTGTTGTTGCTAATGAAGAAATCGAAGGCAGCTTAAAGCAAGGCTGGGTAAAACACCCACACGAAACCGTAGAGAAGCCTAAGCGTAATGAGGTGGTAAACGATGGCGAAAACCAAGGGTGATTTAGTCCTTAAGGCACTGAGAAAAGCCGGGCTGTATTCTGATGCTACGCTGACGGAGGCAGAGCCGCAGTCTGTTGAAGATTCCATCGGAGACTTAGAGGACATGATGGCGCAATGGCAGGTGAAAGGCATTGAATTAGGCTATCGGTTTGCTGACTCTGCCAATAGCGTTCAGCCCATGCCGGATGATGATTCAGGGATACCCGCCTGGGCTAATGATAGCGTTTCTTTAAAGCTGGCTGTGCAGATGTGCATGGATAACGTGATCCAGCCATCAGATGCGTTGCTGACAGCGGCAGATTCAGCTTATCAGGCCATTTGCATTGCTCTGACTGCGGTTCCACCACTGGAAAGGCGCAATGATATGCCGACAGGGTCTGGCAATCGAAAAGCCTTTTCATGGGATCGCTTTTATATCGAAAAAAATAACCCTACTACATAGGTGAGTGATGCCAATACAACAACTCCCGCTGATGAAAGGGAATGGTAAAAACTACCATGATGCTGATTATGTTGATCTGCTGCCGGTTAATATGTTGGCCACACCGAAGGAAATATTAGGTGCATCCGGCTATCTCCGCTCTTTCCCCGGTATCACTCAGTGCAATGATGATGTAGCAGGCGTATCGCGCGGTGCTGAGTTCAATACTAAGGAGTCGGCAGTGTATCGCGTTCTGGGGAATAAACTGTATAGAGGATCTGATACTATCGGCAATGTTTCCGGTTCTGGTCGTGTCAGTATGGCGCACAGCTATCACAGTCAGGCTGTTTCTGCTAATGGTGTCATGTCACTTTATCGTTATGATGGCACGGTTAAGCGACTGGAGAACTGGCCTGCTTCGTCTGGGTACCCACAATATGATATCGGTTCCGTGCGTGATATTTGCCGATCCCGGGGTCGTTACATCTGGGCGAAAGAGGGTACTGATACTTTCGGTGTGACCGATTTGGAAGATGAATCCCACCCAGACCGATACCGCGCGTTGTACCGTGCTGAGTCTCAGCCTGATGGTATTATCGGCATTGATACATGGCGGGATTTTGTTGTGTGTTTCGGCTCCTCCACCATTGAGTATTTTTCGCTGACGGGGGCTACTGACGCGCAAGCAGCAATTTATGTGGCTCAACCTTCCCTGATGGTACAAAAGGGTATTGCAGGCATACATTGCAAAACGGTATTCGGTGACTCGCACTCCATTATCAGCCATCAAGCGACAGGATTACCCTCTGTTTATGTGATCCGGCAAGGACAAGTTGCCTCCATTGCTACAGCATCCATAGAGAAAATACTGCGAGAATACACGGCTGATGAACTGGCAGTCGGTGTTATGGAAACCGTTCGCTTTGATGCACATGAGCTACTGATTATTCATCTTCCCCGCCATGTGTTGTGTTATGACGCTGCTGCCAGTCAGAATGCGCCACAATGGAGCATCCTAAAGACCGGGTTATATGATGATATCTACCGTGGTATTGATTTTATGTTTGAGGGCAATCAAATCACGGTGGGGGATAAAAAAGAATGCGTGAGCGGACAGCTTAATTTTTCTTCTTCAGAGCAATACGGCCAGCAGCAGGAACACTTGCTGTATACGCCCATGTTCAAAGCGGATAATGCCAGGGTATTTGATTTTGAACTGGAAGCCTCGACGGGCGTTGCGCAATACGCTGATCGCTTGTTCCTGTCTGCCACTACCGATGGTATCAACTACGGTCGGGAGCAGATGATGAGTCAGAACGCCCCCTTTCTCTATGACAAACGCATCTTGTGGCGGCGTGTGGGTAGGGTACGCAAAAACATTGGCTTTAAGGTGCGTATCATTACCAAATCACCGGTAACGCTAACCGGTTGCCAGATTAGACTGGAGTAAATATGGCCGATGATAATCTCAAAAATCCTGTCGAAATACAGGCAAACCGCATTGATGCCACGCTTCTTCCCGATAACTTCTCTCAGCCTTATTTTCTCTATGTTGTTCAGCAAGGCACGGATTTAGGCAATGTGGCGAACAAAGCCAATCAGGCCGGAGACGGGGCTTATGATGCTCAGGCTAAAAATGACGAGCAGGATATCGTCCTTGATGCTCATGGGAAAAGAATCACTCAGGCCGAAGAAACGCTGGAAGACCACGAAGTCAGGATCACCAAAGCAGAGGAAGACTTAGCAAAACTGGAAGTCAGGGTGCTGAATGTCGAGCATGACGTTGAGGGCCTGAAGATAAAGATACAGGACATAGACGGTCAGATATCTGAAATAAAAGTTGACTATGTCTCCAGGAAAGCAACGGCAACTCAGGTTATCTCGTCCCCCATCGATGTTAAAAACAACTACCTAATCAATGGCCTTAATGTGGTGGGTCAAAGGGTCAAGGGATTCACCGCAATGACTGGCGAGGCAAATAAAGGGACGATAGATGCTAATCAGTCATGGAACGCGGGTGAAACTTACGACCAATCTGTTATCCAATCTCTCATGAATGCCGTCACATCGCTCGCCAAAAGGTGCAAGGCGTATGAGGACGCATTGAGGTCTCACGGACTTATTAACTAATGACAAAAATAGACAAAATAACCGGTTCACAGCTGATGCGGCTGTGGGGCGTTCCGTCATGGGTAGAACCCGGTGCTGAATACTATTTATGGGAGGGTTGCTGTGTATTTGCACTGGTCAAGCAAGACGGATTTTATGATATCCATATCGCCATGGACAAACGCAGACGCAAAGACAGCCGAATGGCGGGTGCAGCCATTCTAAAGCTGTTCGGCAAGTATAAGCTCAGGGCAGCCATTCTGGTTGATAGAGAGCATGTTTGTCATTACGCGGCAAAGATGGGCTTTTCGTCACCCACAAAGCAACTGATCCCATTGACGGACGGCAGGGTAGTGACTTCTTTTATCATGTGGCGTGAGCCGGGAGACTATTATGGGTAATGCCATTGGTGCAGTGGGTAACATTGCGGGCAATGTGCTGGGCGGCATTGGCGCACGGAAGGGCGCTAAAGAACAGGCCCGTTCAAATGACCGGGCAATGGACAATCAAATGGCGATGTACGAAAAGCAGCTTGAGTTGCTTGAGCCATTTAGGAAAGCCGGATTATCTGGTTTAGAGGGTTTGCAGGGTATTGCTGGGAAACCCATTGACCGGAATGCATTAACAGCAGAATATTTGAAAAGTCCTGAATATCAGATGATGGCAGATCAGGCTCGGTATCAACAGTTAGCCTCAGCAGAGGCCACTGGCAGCCTTGGATCATCGGCAAATAGTAATGCATTAGCGGCCATAACACCGGGTCTGGTTCAGCATTACCTCGGCAATATGCAAGGACAGCAGCAGGACATGTATAACCAATTAATGGGACTGACTAACGTTGGCTTGTCCGGTGCTGGTGCTCAGTCTGCTGCTTCGGCGGGCAATGCGAATGCGATGGGGGCTTTATATGGGCAGCAAGGGGCGATAAATGCCGGAAGAAGGGCACTTCCGTGGCAGGTTGCAGGCAGTTCTCTCAATAGTATCAATAACGCTTCTGCCCAAGATATGAACCAGTTCGGTAACTTTGCCGGGAATATCATGGGTAACATGATGGGAGGGATGTTCTGATGTTACAACCTATTAACTACTACAATGCTTTAATTCCTGATTACAGGAAAGAAGCCCTGATGGAGACACAGAACAGGCTGGGTCAGGCTCAGCTTTCAGGGTTAAATATGCAGAACATGCAGATGCAACAGCAAATGCAAGACCAGCAACTCCAGAGACAGCAGCAGCAGTCGCTGAATCAGCAAATCAGCCAGGCTTGGGGCAATCCTCAGGCAATGAATGCATTAATGGCTAAAAATCCTCAGGCGGTTGATTACCTGCAAAAGATGATGGGTGTTCAGAATGATAATCACCGAATGGCATTAGGTAATGCGGCCAGAGATTTGGGGATGGCTATGCAATCTGGCAATCCACAGGCTATCGCTCAAGCGGCGACTCATCATTCTGGCGCGCTCAGTTCAATTGGGTCAAGTCCTCAGGAAATAATGCAGATGGCTATGAATGACCCTCAGACACTGAACCAAACGATTGAAGCAGTAAGAATGGGGACACTTTCTCCTAATGAGTACTACGGCGTTCAGGACAAGCAACAGGGAAGAGAGATTGACCGTGGTAGATTGGCTGAATCCATGAGAAGCAACAGAGCGTCAGAGGTTTTGCAATCCAGAGGGCAAGATATTCAGGTCCGTGGTCAGGATATTTCAGCAGAAAATGCCAGACTCGACAGAGAAATAAAGAAGGCTGAGTTTGCTCAAAAATCCATTGACCGCCAGCTGGCCAGTGAAACCAATCAAATTAAGCGCGATGATCTCTTAATGAAGCAGCAAGAGGCACAAAAGAAAGCCAGTGAAGCTAAAGCGGATAGGTATGATAATTATGCCGCTGCCTATGAAGCGTCTCAACGATCAATAGATGCTGCTGACAGGATAATGAACAGTCCGGGATTTACGGGGTATTTTGGCACTAATATCAACCCCTTTAGCAGCCGATGGATACCGGGAACAGATGCCGCCGATACGCAGGCTCAGGTAGAGACGCTGGGTTCGCAAATCTTCCTGTCGATGGTGAGCCAAATGAAGGGAATGGGCGCGTTGTCTAATGCTGAGGGGGCGAAATTGCAGGCTGCGATTGGTAGCTTAAGTTCAAGTATGTCAGAAAAAGAGGCCAAGCGATCGCTGAGTGAGATTAAAAACACCCTAACGCAAGCTCAAGACAGACTGAATTCCAAATATAAGGATGAGTCGGCCTTGTATAGTAGTAACCAAGCCGAATCGACAAAGGGCAGTCATAACTACTCAAGTTTATGGGGTGACTAATGGCTAAACCGTGGCGGGATGTCATGGCATCTCAAGAATACCAATCGCTTAATCCCCAGCAGCAAGCGGCAGCGCAAGAGCAGTACTTCAATGACGTTGTCGCACCAAACGCGGGGAATCATGTCGAAGCGGCTAAAAAACAGTTCTATTCTGCTTACCCACCATTCGGCATCAGCAGGGAAGAGAATGAAAGACAGGACACGATATTCGAGAAAGCCAACACGTTCGATAATTTTGTCATGGGCGCGGTAAAAGGCGCGGTTGATATAGCAAATGCTTTACCTTGGTCTGAAAAGCCCACACAGGAAGAGCAAGCTACAATAAATGCCATCAACAGCAAGATGAAAGCCAGGAATTCGACTGCGCAGGATATAGGGGAGTTTGTCGGTCAGGCTGCGCCGTTTGTTTCCGGTGGCGGAATAGTCAATCTGGCTGCTACCACGCCGGGGAGATTAGGGCTGGCCTCATTAACGGGAGCGGTAGAAGGCGGACTGGTCGCAAAGGGAACCGGCGGAGATCTTTTGACTGGCGCCGCGATCGGCGGCGCTATTGGCCCGGTGGCTGAGTATGCCTCGCCATACGTGGGGAAATTAGTCAATCAGGTTGGCGAAAAAACCGGGCTAAATAAATTCTTTAGAGGCGCTGATGAGGCTTCGAGTACTGGACATCCACCCAGCCCACCACCCGAAGCCGAACACGTGCTCACACCTGAAGAAACCCTGCGTCAGATGGCATCGCAGAAAAATCCCGACTTAGCATCTTCCTTAAAAGGGCTTGATCCACAACCGGTACAGGAAGTCAGAGCAGCCGCAGAACGGCTGGGTGTTGTTGACGATTTATTGCCTTCCACGTTATCGGGTAATCAGCAATATCAGGCAGTTGAGCAAGCGATAAAATCAAGGCCCGGATCTGCACTTAAGGTTCAGGAGGATAAATCAATCAGTCGCCTTGCTGAAAGTGCGGGGAGGTTGATTGATGATGTTGCAACTGTGCCTGATGCGTTATCCCTTAATCAACGCGTGATTGGGCAATTTGATAGCCGCATGGCTGCGCTTGAGCGAAAAAGTGATGATCTTTATCGACGTATTGATAATGCCATGCCTGCGAGAACGAGAGTCAATGCTGAAAACACGGGGGCCATGCTTGAAAGAAAGGCGGATGAGTTAGGCGGCTGGGAGCATCTTGATACTGTAGAAAAGAATGTGTTCAAAGCCATCAATCCCGGAGTCGATGGTACTCTTACCTATGCCAACCTGAATAAGCAAAGAAGACTGGTTGGACAGGCGCTGTTTAAAAATAGAGGACCATATCGCGATGCGGATGAAGCCGCGCTGAGTTACCTGTATCGTCAATTATCAGCAGATCAGCGCGTTGCTCTGGGCGGTGCTGAGGTCAGGCGGGAATTTGAAATAGCCCAGCGGTTAGTGCAAATGCGTAAGAACATGGAAGGGCAAATGGTTCAGCTGAGAGGGAAAAATCTCACGGGTGATATCGCCAATAAAAGCGCTCTGGCTGTCGCGTCTCTCGCCAAAGGAAATGCCAAGCAATTTACTGAGCTGATGGCCAACCTGCCCACACGACAAATGCGTCAGGAGGTGGCAGGCTCAGCGATTAGGGACATGCTTTCATCGGGCAAGCGCGGTGCCGATTTTAATCCCGCCGGATTTGCTGACTGGTACCAGAACTTACGTACATCAGGAAACTTACGTACTTTGGTGCAACATATGCCGCGTGAATTTATGTCGGGACTGCAGGATACCTATGTGGTGGCCAATGCGATTCGTAAGGCAAAATCATACGAAATCACCACGGGTAGATTGAATGACTTCACTCAGCGGTTCGATGCGGTGACAGCCCCTCACGAGTTAATGGCGAAGTACGCCGCAAGAATAGGCACCATGGCAGGCACTAAGGGTGGACCACTGGGTGCGGTTGCCGGTGGTGTGATTGGTGAGAAGCTGGCAGCCAGAGCACGATTAGCAGGTGGTTCCGGCTCTTCAGCGGCGGCTGAGCGGCTGATTTTAACGCCCGAATTCCAGCAGGCAACCAAAGGACTCACTTCACCACTACCCAAGGATAAGGGGAAATACAGAAAAGCATTTGATGAATCCGGGCTGAGAGCCTCAAAAGCATGGCGTTCATTCTATGCTTCTCTTCCTGAGACGGATAAACGCACCCTGGCCCGTATTGGCATTATTGGCTGGATAAGCCAGAACCAGGAAGAATAGTTTACTTCATTACTCATGTCATGCCGCTTAATTGCGGCTTTTTTACGTCCAAATTTTAACATCGCTACAGTATCTCGTGCTGGGATGCTGTATGTCTGGAGAAAATATAAATGTCAGAGATAATACCGAATGTCGTCGTTAGCATGCCGTCTCAGTTATTCACGATGGCACGTTCCTTCAAGGCATGCGCTAACGGCCGGATTTACATTGGTAAGGTCAATACCGATCCGACCCTGCCTGAAAACCAGATTCAGGTTTATCTGGAGCGGGAAGACGGTGCTCATATCCCGTGCCCTCAGCCTATCATCATCAATCAGGCTGGCTACCCGGTTTACAATGGCCAGATGAGTAAGTTCGTGACGGTTGAGGGGCACGCTATGGCGGTTTACGATAGCTATGGGGTGCAGCAGTTCTACGTTCCTAACCTATTGAAGTATGACCCTGATCAACTCCGAAAACAGCTGGGAGCACCGGGGGGTGCCGATATCATTAGGGCGGATGGTGATAATACTGTTGGCGATATCATCAACTCTCAATGGAAAACCAAATCACTGGACTTTTTTCAGCCGCTTGGGGGGCATTACATTCAGAAAGCGGCTGACTGGTGCAAAGCGCATGGCTATGCGCTGGTGATCCCACGCGGAAAAGAATACGAATACTCAGAGCGCATTGTTTTTGAAGATATCACCTTATTATGGGAAGGCACCTTAACCCTGACCAGTCTGATAGATTGCGGCATTGTGTTTAGGCGTAATGTCATGATGCCGACCTATGGTCACTTGAAATCATCAAAAAATATTGTCCTGCCGGATGATTATTTTATGGTGGGATTTTATAGCTGGCGCTCACCGGAGGGTACGCTGGGCTGTCAGGATAATGTGATTTCGGGACGATTAGATATTCGCAATGGGCATATTGACTATAACGGCTGGGATCAGGGAAATGTGGATGATTACGCCAATTTGACCGGCGGCGGGGTGCTCATGCTGGGGGGGTCCTGGATGCGGCCAACGCTGGGCATGACTGATCGGTCATGGGAAAACGTTCACCGCAATAAATTAAACTTCTATATTGATGGATTTAGCTATTCACTGGTGATGCAGGGGATTATGGATGCAAATTCACCGGGGCAATTTGTTGGATGGGTAAACGGTAACACGATTGATATTAGGGCGAGACGCTTTAAGGACGCAATCAGCCTGAAGTGCACATCAACCAACCCGAAAACCACTCGTGGAGGAGAAGTTTCCAGTAACATCGTTCTCGCAGAGTTACAGTCAACAAAAGTAACAACAAGGAGATTCATGTATTGTGAAGGATATGATAATAAATTTACAATAAAGGGATGGGATATAAATGCTGGTGATGGAGATATATTGTTTGAGTTTACAAAAGGGAATAAGTCATCCGATGTATTTCAGGAATCTACCAATAACATCGTAGAGCTATTATATGCCACACTTAACGATGGAGAATCTTGGTATAGCAAATTTGTGAAAGAAGATCTTCCGGGGGCAAATAACTTTGTTTCAGAGTCTTTCCCATTCAAAAATATATTTACTGAATCATCTGGTTATGCCTTGTCTTCTAGAGGCTCATCAGGGGGATACGTAAGAGGTATTGATAATTTTCTTGGCAATTTTTCGTTAAGACCAAGATTTAGAACTAGAGTAATCAAAAACGGCAGTGACATAACATCTTTTATTGAAGACATAAATAACATGTTTGATGGAAACCAGTCTTCATCAACAAATATAGATGTATCTATTGGTGATTCGGTATCTATAGAAATGGACATGATATCATCTATTTATAACTTTACGTTGATAGGGCAAACTTTATCTTACATATCATCACTAAAGGGTAAAGTGAAGCTGGAAGCACTAAATGCAAATGGTAATGTTATACATTCAACTAATGAAGATTTAAGGTCAACCAATGTCACTGGAATCAGATTAATGACTAGAGTGTTTACACTAAGAGTTAATTATTATGATTTCAAGAATAGCGGAGAATTAAGAATAGGGTGCATATTTGCAAAATGCGACTCACACAATACTAGAATGGGTGTTGTTGGGAGTTCAGGAGGTGATGTTTCTGGGCATATTAGATTTTTAACTCCTAATTCATCACCTGTCATAACTGATCAAATCACAGGGCAACTTTGGGAAATAATTTCTGAAAGAGGAGTGTTGAGAACAAGAAAATATACGCCATAAAAATAAATGCCCTCATTGGAGGGCATTATTTTCAATTAATTTTATCTATTATATATTTAACAACAATGTCAGAGCCATATATTGATAAGTGACTGTTATCGGAATATATGGGATGATTCTTTTTATCTAAAAGAAGACATTTGCCATTCTTGCATAAAATATCATTAGGATCTATGAACGTTACATTATTAAACATAGACTCAAGATGTCTAATATCATCGTTTATTTTTATCTTTTCTCTGTTACTTTCTGATGGACATGGAGACATTAATCTATTTACTGGTAAGTTATTTCTAGCCAGACATTCAAATGAAGATGATTTGCTGCCATTTGTCTTCCCTATTATATAGTAATGTCTTTCATTGCCGCCTATCTTGATCAATTCAGCAAGTTCATTGACTATTGTTTTATTAACATCTCCATTTAATTTATCTCCATTTATTCGGTTTGTTAGTTTATAATCACCCCAAGACATGGACAGTATAATATCAGTTTTAGGATGGTTTTCCATAACTTTAATTAAGTTGTTGTATCTAAGAATACATACCCTATCATCATTATCATCAAATTTAGAGTAATAATTTGGAGTTATAAAACAACCATCTTTAAATATACCTATAGCTTTGAATTTTTCATTCTTAAAGCTATTCATATACTGTCTACTAAAGCTATCACCCGTTATTATGGCTCTTGGCTCTTCACGATCTCCAATGTTAAAATATTGTATATCACTTGCCTGTCTTATGGCGCTCCCACCAAAATATTCTCTATGAAATTCTTTTTTTGTTAACTTGTAGTTGTCATCAACCCTGAAACCCAACCCATCCATAGAAACCATATATGATGATGCCATTGATATCAGGAAAATAGATAATAATCCATATTTGTAGTTTCTTCTTTTTTCGATAGTGTTAAATATCAAAAAGGCGATAATGATTATTGAAATCAAATAAATAACAAAGTTAACTTCAATATTTATTTTTTTGAAGAAGACAATAAAAGGCCAATGGACAAGATAGATAGAGTATGACCATAGTCCAATTTTTTGAAATACTGTATTAGACAGTAATGTTTTTTCGTTGTTTGATAATATACAAAGGTAAGCGCCAATCACAGGCAGGAGTGCATTATAACTAGGCCATAAATTCTCATTTGAGAAAATAATGAAAGATAGAATAATGAGAGATATCCCTAAAATTTCCACTATTCTTTTTTTACTGCTTTCAAGGCTTACTGGGTATAAGAAAGCAAGACCACCAAAGAGCATTTCCCACGCCCTTGTATAGAGCATGAAATAAGACATTACTGAATCTTTAGTAGAAATGTATATACATAGCAGCAAACTCAAGACAGTAAGAGCTAAAATGATTCTTTTTATATTCTTGACTGATAAAAACTTGGATAGAACGACTAAGATTATTGGATATATAATATAAAATTGCCATTCAACAGAAAGCGACCAGGTATGCAGGAATAACTTACTGAATGCATCTGAATCAAAGTAGCCTGACTCATTGGCATATACTATATTGGAGACAAATAATAAACTGGATAACCCATGCTTTCCAACCAATTGATATGTCAATGGCTCAAAAAACAAGTAACCCAACAGCAATACGATAGCAATGACTGCAACTAACGCAGGAACTATCCTTCTCGCTCTGGCTTGAAAGAACTTTAATATAGAAAAATTATTATTTTCTATTCCCCTAAATATGATTGATGTCATCAAAAAACCAGAGATGACAAAAAAGACGTCAACGCCAGCAAACCCGCCCGGAAGATAACTGCTATTGAAATGGAAAAGCACAACAGACATTACAGCTAATGCCCTCAGTCCATTGATGTCTTTCCTGAATGTATTTTGTTGCATAATTTTTATTGCTATTCCTCGTTAAAAATCGCCAGATCCTATCACAAAAAGACCCCAATATGCAGTGTGAAGAGAGTAAAGGGAAGTCATCAGGCTTATCCCGAAGAAACTTTATTTTTAAAGTTGCTTTAATGCTTAGTTTATCAGGTTGTCATCATTGTGCTTCGGATATTTTATCGATGCTATCAGCAGGTAGGTTACATTATGTGTGGAATTTTGGTGGAGTGTCGAATAGGTTTCATCAAAGCAGGTGAGATTCATTTCAGGCAAGCATCGAAAGATATTGTCATGAATGTTTTCAACTTCATCTTTGGTCAATGTCTATAGAAAAGATACCAATGAATATTTTTTCTAATAAATCGCAATCAGGGACTATCGAAAAAAACAACAAGAAAAAAGGAGTTTCGCACACCTTTGACCAACAACAAAATCGATCTTAAAGTTAGCGCACTTTTGTCATTTTTTGTCGGCCATTTTACCCCCATTTTACCCTCATTTTACCCCAAGCAAATTTGGGGTATAAAAAAACCAACCGCAATTGGTTGGTTTTTCTAGGGAAATTTGGTCGGCATGATAGGATTTGAACCTACGACCCCCGACACCCCATGACGGTGCGCTACCAAGCTGCGCTACATGCCGATGACTTCTCCTATACTACCGTTTTTTATTTGCAAAGCAAGCCCCTAATTTAGTGAGTGACTGATTTTTAAACGATTAGTTTGCTAAAAATCGTTTCACTTCCGTTAATATCTGTAATAATTGGGCAAGGTTTGGTTTGGCATCCTGAATTTCATTACCATCTAAATCATACAGATGATACTCTCCATCCTTGGAAATATAGACAGTATTTTGGGCCATTGTAACAATTAAGGCACCATTATCACCCGTGATAAGCCATGGATTTTCTCTTTGGGCATTAAAGAGATCTTCACCCTGGGAATAATCTTCTGGAGAATTAGTAACATGCAATAAACGGTGCATCAAGGTTGTCATGATATCTTGATGGTTAGTTAACTTATCGATGGTTTGTGCAGGGGTGCCTGGCCACTGAATTATCAGGGGAACATGGATCTGTTCACGATTGAATTTGTCACCCGTAAACCATTTTCCTTTGTTAGCTATTGTTTTTTTGCTCTGCTTGGCTGTAATCACAATGATCGTTTTATTTAAGACGCCTTTAGTTTTCAGGACTTCTAAAACATGACTGATTTCAGTATCCAGCGCTTTCTTATCAAATTTACCGGATGAAGATACAAAACCATTAATATCCAGAAATGAGAACCATGGTGTGGAACCATTTCGTAGATCTAACCATTGGCTCCACTGCGTCACTGTTAAGTTATCATTTTGCTTTTTAGCTTCTGGCAATGAATAGTCGGTCAATATGGCCTGGCGATAAAGTGGTGTCTGGAATCCATCTGAAGAAAAAAGACCGAATTGATACCCTTGATGTGTCAGGGCATCAATAAGCGCTGAGGATTTCCTGGTGTTAAGAATACCGTCCAGATAACCCGATGATATACCATAGAATAAACCGAACAATGCAGTGTCATCGTGAATGCCGGTACTGAAATGTTGAGTGAACTGGATATTGTTCTTCGCAAAGTGTTCCAGAGTTGGCATATCATGGATGATGTCTTGATGATCCAGCCCATCTACAACAAGCAGAAGTAAGTTATAACCGCGACCGCGCTCAGCATCCTGATAAGATAAATTATTCAGTGGATAATTGACGCTCAAGGCTGTGGGGTTGCCTTGTTGGTTAATGCGGCGTTGAAATTCTTGTTGATCCAATAAGCCATGTTTTTCAAGGAATTTACGGGCGGTCATTGGATAAGAAATTGGCAAGTTTGAGCGCTGCATGGTAATTGGGCGATAGAAGTTGGCGTCAGCCCATATGTATATGAGGTGTGAGGCGATAAAAGCAGTAATAAATACTGTTGCCAGTGGCTTACCAAATCGTTGGCGGTTTAGGCTGCGTAATTTTTGCCAACTCCAGGTGCCAAAAAGCATCTGTATTAGGAAAATCAATGGAATACAGATGAACATCAGTTGCCATTCCCTTGCTAACTCACCTTGTTCTGGATTGGTGACTAAATCCCAAACCAATGGAGTTAAATGCAGGTGAAAGCGAACATAGATGGATGAATCGAATATCAGTAGTGTCAAGCCTGCCGTTGCTAGTGCGGTCGAAAGAAACCTCATTAACCGCTGGGACATAACGATAAATGTCAGCGGAAATAAAATAAGTAAATAGATGGCAAAGACAATGAAACTGAAATGGCCGAGCCAACTGACCAGCGCGTAGATGCGACCAAACAGTGAACTCGGCCAGTCAGATGCAAATAGATAGCGACTGCCCAGCACAAGACTGAACATAATGTTGAACAGTGCGAACCAGTGTCCCCAACTGATCATCTGAGAAACTTTTTCGCGGTAATGCTGACAGCTAGTCACCATATTTTCTTTACGTCAACGTGTTAATGAAGATTAATGCGCTTTATCTTCGTTGATTGAAGATTGCAACGCGTGTGCAAACGAGTCTGCAATGTGTCTGCGTTGTGCAGGAGCAATACTCGTATTGATCAAATTTGTTACCATATTACCCAAAACCATCAAGGTCAGGTCAGTTGGAGTATGGTCTTTCTCGAAAACATTTACTAATTCAGTTAATAAATGTTCAACTTTTTCATCGCTATAGCGAGATGACTGTGGCATAAATCAAATATCCTGAATGTACAAAGCCCCATATCTTACCGTATAGAGGGGGGATTTTCTGCTTTTTTTATGACAAATTAACACGCTGCTGCCAGGGTTGTTGCCAATATTGAATATATTGCATCATTTTATTCTTTGATATGTAGGATGTTGGCAATTAAATGACGAGTATTTTTCGTCAATGGGGTTTTTGGTTGCAGCAGAAAGATAACGATGTTTGAATACGCCGCTAACCGCACGGCCCTATATGGCCAAAGCTGCAAAAGGAGTATAAATAATGAGTCTGGAAATTACCCAGATCGCGCTACATCGGTTGATTAAACGTGATGAACAGACGTTGGAAGTGATTTTGCGTGATGCTTTGCTTGATACCAACCAAGTGGTTGAAGAGATGATGGCAGAGTTGCATCGTGTATATAGCGCGAAAAGTAAAGCTTACGGTTCGTTCAATGAAGAAAGTGAGCTGGCGGGATCACTTCGTCATCTACGTAAAGGAGATGACGATTTTCTCGGTTTTAGTCGGGCTGCAACTGTTCGCTTAAAAGATGAGTTAGCGAAGTATCCGTTTGCAGAAGGGGGAACGGTATTGTTTTGTCAATATCGCTATCTTGCCGTGGAATATTTACTGATTGCTGTTCTTAATAGCTGTAACAGTACGTCCGTCAATGATGAACTCGATGTAAATACGACGCAATATCTTGATATTCCTCATGCAGATATTATTGCAAGAATCGATCTAACTGAATGGGAAACCAATCTTGAATCCAGTCGTTACCTGACTTTCTTAAAAGGGCGGGTAGGGCGTAAGGTTTCGGACTTTTTTATGGATTTCCTGGCCGCCAGTGAAGGCATGAATGCCAAAGTTCAAAATAAAGGTTTGTTGCAGGCTTTGGATGATTATTGTGAGTCGGCACAGTTGGATAAAAATGAACGTCAGGCTTATCGTCAGCAAGTTTATGGTTACTGTAATGAACAGTTACAGGCGGGCGAGGAAATTAAGTTACAAGATCTATCCCAAGAGTTACCCTCATTGTTAGATGGGCAAAATTTTCAGCAATTTTCGCAGGATAAGGGCTATGAATTGGAAGAGAGTTTTCCGGCCGATCGCGGAACATTGCGCCAATTGACGAAATTTGCAGGCAGTGGTGGAGGGTTAACCATTAATTTTGATGCCATGTTGATGGGAGAACGAATTTTTTGGGACCCTGTAACGGATACATTGACGATCAAAGGTACGCCACCGAATCTGCGCGATCAATTGCAACGTCATGGTGGTGGCAATCGCTAATATTGATCACCGTGAAAAAGCTGATTTGTAAAAATGAGCTATAGAAATAAATAACGCCGCAATTGCGGCGTTATTTACTCGGCGTCCCGATAAAAGCTCGACTGTGGCTAATTAAGCACGCAGGAAATCGATGTGCGTCAGTTTAGGTTTAAACGGGTGACGCTGTACTGCCTGCACTTTAACTTTAGTTTCTTTACCATCAACAACCAGAGTCAGAACTTCGTAAAATTCTGGCTTGCTTTCGTGGTTGATAACTGCATCGTGATCCAGTTCGATAGAGATTGGCTCTTGGTTACCACCGTAGATGATTGCTGGAAACTTGTTAGCTTTACGCAGGCGGCGGCTCGCACCTTTGCCCTGCTCTTTACGTACTTCTGCATTAATAGTTAACATTATTTTTTCTCTGTAAAAGAAGAAAATAAATCCTGCTACAGGCGACCCAGCAGCAGGTTCGATACTTGGCTTAACATGAGTTATCACGTTAAGCGGGCGGCATTCTAGCGAAAAACCGATATGACAGCAAATATAAATATGTTTTCCGGTTGGTTAGTGGATAGTCTAATCGACATATTTAGTACAAATCGGCAGCCCGTCTAAATCGCCCTTGATAGTCAAAAATCTTTTCTCTGATTTGCCAAAATTGCCCTTTTTTACGCGCAACAACAAAATCAGGATGACGCAATAAAGGAAATTGATTTGCTATGTCTGGCGCTGTTTCCCAGCGAAAAATGGTTCCGGGCGCACGCTGGTGTTGGCGAAGAAATTGTAGTTGAAATACTTTCTTTTGGGCTGGAGTAGATAAACGGAATAACTCAGATACGTCCGCACCATCTTCGTCGTAATAGGTGATTTTCAGCCATTCTCCTTTGTTGTCGTGACCTGGTGTTAGTTGCATGCCACCACAACGTAGTACCAGTGCATCTTTTAGTCTTAAGGCTGCTTTCAGCATATCATCAGGATCGACGAGCACTTCTTCACAACGATGGCAGCGTCGGGCCGCGATATCATTTTCTGCACCACAATGGGGGCATGATTTAAAACGAAAACGAAAATCGCATTGTTGACGTTTCCCATTCTCGTCTTCTTCCCAACCTTGGCAGCGTCGTCCAAAATGTTCAATGATGTTTCCATCTGTTGCGCATATGCCCCAGAAAGTATTGGCGAATTGGCAGATGGGGCAAAATACCTGGACAGGTTGACTTTGTGAGTTGGGTTTGCTGTTACCTACTTCAGGAGTGTAAAGATCGTGGGGATTGCCAGCATAGTCCAAAATCAGGCAATCTTTTTTATCAGGAAATAAACGTAAGCCGCGTCCTACGATCTGCTGATAAAGGCTGACAGATTCTGTTGGGCGCAATATGGCGATTAAATCAACATGGGGTGCATCGAATCCTGTTGTGAGTACAGCAACATTGACCATATAGCGGAGTTGTTGTTCCTTGAATGCCGTAATTAAGCTATCTCGTTCAGATGGTGGGGTATCTGCACTGACTAGCGCGGCTTGTCCTGTAGGCAACAATTGGAAGATTTCTTTGGCATGTTCGACTGTCGCGGCGAAAATCATCACCCCTTTTCGAGCTTGTGCATATTCAACGATCTGTCTAATGATATGAGGAGTGACACGCTTTTGGCGTTTTATCTCCCGATTCAATTCTGCTTCATTGAATATTCCTTGTTGGCTGGTTCGCACCTGACTAAAATCATATTGCATTACAGGTATGTCCAATCTTTCTGGAGAAATCAGAAAATGATGCTTAATCATATAACGCAATGGAAGTTCATAAATACAATCGCGAAAAAAACTGCGTTCATTACCACGGATCATACCATGATAATGATATTGGTATATCCAGCCAGCCCCGAGGCGATAAGGTGTTGCGGTTAGACCCAAGATGCGAATTTGGGGATTGTTTTTTCGAAGTTGCTGGATGATTTTTTGGTATTGGCCGTTTTCGTCATCATTGATGCGGTGACATTCATCGATAATTAGCAGTGAAAAATGGTGATTAAAGCAATCTAGGTTGCGAGCAATAGATTGAATGCTGCCAAAAACCACTTTTCCAGTACTTTGTTTTTGATTTAACCCTGCGGAAAAAATGTCTGCATCCAATCCATAAGCACCATATTTGCTGTGGTTTTGCGCAACAAGTTCTTTGACATGTGCCAGTACTAAAACACGGCCATGAGCCAGCTTTGCCAATTCAGCGATGACAAGACTTTTACCTGCCCCTGTTGGCAACACAATAACGGCAGGATCTCTATGATGGCGAAAATAGCGAATGGTTGCGTCTACCGCTTCTTGTTGATAAGGGCGTAAAGTAAAAGCCATTTTTATGTTACTGTCACAAATATCAGGTAAAAGATAATTGCTGTAGAGAATAACATTTTTCATTGAAACCTGCCGTCTAGAAATAATTCGTCATTATTTTTTTAGGATCAGATGGGCTATAACGTGTGGCTTATTATTGTTATAGTTGCCGGAGTGATGATTTTTCTGTGAATTACAATTATCTGTTTAATCTTGTATCCCAATAGTGGCCTTGAAGCTGTTCGTAATATCAAGGGCATATTCTTATGTGTTTATTTTTTGTCAGGGACATCTATTCATGCGATTGGATAAATTTTTATCACAACAATTAGGTATTAGCCGCAATGATGTGGGGCGAGAGTTGCGGGCAGGGCTAGTCACTGTCGATGATGAGATCATCAAAACAGGAGCCT
The DNA here is from genome assembly GCF_001908095.1 of Xenorhabdus thuongxuanensis. Lineage (GTDB taxonomy): Bacteria > Pseudomonadota > Gammaproteobacteria > Enterobacterales > Enterobacteriaceae > Xenorhabdus > Xenorhabdus thuongxuanensis. The sequence goes on from NZ_MKGR01000002.1 coordinate 213,082, forward strand.
ATAAATTGAAGTCCGATCAGCAAGTTGCCTATGATGGTACGATATTGCAACAACTCAGTGGCCTACGTTATTTCATGCTAAATAAACCTCAAGGATATGTATGTTCGACAGATGATCCGTCAAACCCAACAATTTTGTATTTTATCGATGAGCCTGTTGCCCATAAATTACATTCAGCAGGGCGTTTGGATATTGACACTACAGGGTTGGTTTTGTTGACTGATGATGGTCAATGGTCACACCGTATTACATCCCCCAAACATCACTGCGAAAAAACTTATCTTGTGACATTGGAATACCCTGTTTCTGAGGATACCGAGCAAAAATTTCTGGCAGGGGTACAGCTAAATGGGGAAAAAGCACTGACAAAACCCGCACAACTGGAAATTATCGAGCCTCAACTTGTTCGTTTGACTATCAGAGAAGGACGTTATCACCAAGTAAAACGGATGTTTGCCGCAGTAGGGAATCATGTTGTTGCGCTTCATCGGGAACGAATCGGTGAAATCTACCTCGATCCTACACTGGAACCAGGAGAATATCGGGCGCTGACTGATAATGAAATCAACAGCATAAAAATTCCAACACCTTAATTTTTATCCTTCAATTGATTCAGGAGTAACTGCGTGCAACAACAGCGTTCGTCCTATTTGGGATTAGTATTGATCCTTGGTTTGCTTTCTATGTTAATGCCATTGGCAATTGATATGTATTTGCCAAGTATGCCAACGATCGCTGAAAGTTTTGGTGTCAGTGATGGTTTGGTGCAAATGACGTTGAGTAGCTATATTTTGGGCTTTGCTATTGGGCAAATGATTTATGGGCCAATGTCGGATAGCTTAGGGCGTAAGCCAGTCATTTTGGGAGGTGTTATTGTTTTTGCCATCTCTTCTGCTGCATGTGCTTTAGCACAAGATATTGATACTTTTATTTTCATGCGTTTCTTACATGGATTTTCTGCTGCGGCAGCCGGTGTTGTCATTAACGCTTTGATGCGTGATAGGTTCACAAAAGAGGAATTTTCCCGCAGTATGTCTTTTGTGACATTGGTGATGATCATCGCACCTTTATTGGCTCCCATGTTGGGTGGGATATTGATGGTATGGTTTAACTGGCATGCTATTTTCTGGTCGATTGCTCTGGTTGCAGTAATTACTGTTACCTTGGTAGCTCTCTTCATAGAAGAGACATTACCTAAAGAGAAGAGACAGAAATTTCACTTAAAAACTACTGTAAAACAGTTTGTCATGCTGTTCCGGCAACGCCAAGTACTATGCTATATCTTAGCTAGTGGTTTCTCCTTTGCTGGAATGTTCTCTTTTCTCAGTGTTGGTGCATTTGTTTACATCAAACTGAACGGTGTACCTGCACAGCATTTTGGTTACTATTTTGGGCTAAATATTATTTTTCTGTTCATCATGGCAACTATCAATAGCCAGTGTGTGCGCAAATATGGCCCATTGAAAATGTTGCATGTTGGGCTGTTTGTGCAATTTGTCATGGGATTATGGTTACTATTTAGTACCATGTTTGATATGGGATTTATTTCTCTAGTTATAGGGGTTGCTATTTATATCAGCGGAATTTCCATGATTACATCTAACACTATGGCTGTTGTGTTGGACGATTATCCCTATATGGCCGGAACCGTTTCTTCACTGGCCGGAACCATCCGTTTTAGTATTGCTGCATCAGTGGGAGTTATTTTATCTTTATTGCCAGAAGAGAGTGCCTGGCCGATGGTGGGCTCAATGGCGTTATGCGTGACATTAGCAGTGATGCTTATTATCTATGCACGCAGTAAGTCGTATAAATAATCAGAATCATAAATAGCCATGTCCTAAGAATAATCGAGCTGTTTTTAGAGGTCATCTGCCAGTATGGGATGGCCTTTCGTTTATTTTCCTAAAGTGCCTTGAACCTTGAAAGATGTTATTGATTAACCTGATGAACAGGAAATATCGAGCAATTATCAAAAAAATGTAGGGAATTGTTAATATAATCATATCCAGTCAGTGTTTGAATGTTGATTTTTTGTTAACCTTACATAATGACTTTATGGCTATGGAAGGTTATAGGCTTGTCATTGTTTAACCTATTGTAAATAAAAAGTTTGTGCTCTTATTGTCACGTAGTAACGTTTGAAAGAAACAAATATGTAAACAAATTTTGAACTAAAGGTTGCTGTTTTGCATAAAAATAAGTTGAATTTTTTACCTAAACAGTATAAATATATATAAAATGCGAGCTACGTCGCACTTTTTTTGAAGTAGGAAGTGAAGTAAGTGCGGTAACGCAATTTTTATTTTAACCTTTTGTTTACTTTTTTGTTTGACGGTTATTCGGTTTTGACGAATCGATAATCTACGTCTGGTGGTTAAATATATTAATGTTGTTTCTGATAGGAATGATACGTGAATAATATCCAACTTTCGGTAGTACACAGACTGCCGCAAAGTTATCGGTGGTCAACCGGCTTCGTTGGTACAAAAGTAGAGATTTTACCAGCAGAAGAAACAGATCTAGGAAATAGCCTGATGGGGCTGAAATTATTAAGCCATGAAGGCGAAGAAGCACGGGAAATTTTGTATGTTATAAATCAGTCCATCGCTGATATGCAGATACCGAGCGCTGTGATTGAGTGGGAAGGAGAATCATGTTTGTTTTTTGCTAAGGAAGATGAGAGCGCGGTGATATGTCGTTTAAAGACGTTAGGCGCTGCAATTGCAGAAAATATAACTGCGCTGTATCCACTATGATTTTACCCATTGATAAAAAACGCTTCTTAAATAGAAGCGTTTTTTAATGTCTGCAAGGGAAAATCTTAGTAATAAATCGCGTTAGGTGTCGGTTAAGTTGAGGCTTTTATGTTATCTGATAAAACTCGTCTTGCGCCATAGTAGCGTTTGCTCCAGTAAGTATCGGTCAATTTGGAAACGATAACCCCATTACTGGTTGAAGCATGGACAAATTGATTATTGCCGATGTAGATACCGACATGGCGCCTGCGAGCTCCTGTCTTAAACAGTACCAAGTCACCGGCCTGCAATTTAGAGCGACTAACGGTTTGTCCTATATTCTGTTGTTCTAATGTGGAACGTGGTAACTCCATACCAAATTGATCATGAAAAGTACGTTGCACAAAAGCAGAACAATCAATGCCGCGTTTGGTATTTCCACCAAGTCGATAGGCTACACCTTTCCAGTCTGCGTATTGATTGAGTATCTTAGACTTAATGTCTAAATTGTTGACCAGGGTTTCAAATTCATCCTGAGATGCTTGCAGTAAATAATGTTTTCCAGTGTTTACTGCATGCGTCTCAGTTTGTTTATTGCGTAGGTTAGAGTCTGGTGAACTACATGCGGTCAGTGTTACTGCCGCTATAATTGCGGGTATCAGCCGCAAGATGTATCTCAGTGTTGGTTTCGATTTAACCATTTATTGATTTTCCCTTGCAGTCCTTAACGTGATTTATCACCATCATGAAAACACTAAATGTTCTAAAGCCTAGTCAGAATATGGTGAATTAACAAATTTTCTGCCCATAAAGTGTGCGAAGTAACACATTTTATTATTATCTTTACAAAACATATTATTTTAATAAAAAGGACGCAGGAAAGATTACTGAAATCATTGGTAAAAAGCGAGAGACAAAAAGAGTTCTTTACAAAAAATTAGATTAGGAACTAATAGGTTAGGATAAGTTGTTTTTATTTTATACTTCTTTGATAAATATGAGGTGATATTGAGAAGATAACAGGTATCTCCTCAATATCATGAGGTTAATTATCGCGTCTAATATGGGGTAATTTCTTGTCTAGCCATGTTGCCATAATATCACTCAATGGAGTTAACAATACCCAGCTCATGCCGATCAGTGTTAAAGATAAAGAGCCTACAGCAATGTCTGTAAACCAGTGAGCACCTGCCATAATACGGGGAAGAGCAAATGCGACCATAATTAGTAGAGCAATGCAGAATGCACTGCGGGAGATATAACGTAGAATGAAACTGCTGAAAATTAAGAGCATTAACCCGTGATCACCAGGGAAACTGTCTTTGGATGCATCTTTTGTATGCCAACTTGTCATTTCGTTTATACGATTAACATTTTCAAATGTCAGCGTTGGACTTGGGCGGCTGACGGGGATTTGATGGCCTATTTGATTAATGATAACGGCAGAGATAAGCATTACTAAACCAATCATGAAAAGTCGGCGCTTGCCGGCGTAATCCTGTTTGCGAAATGCGCTGTAATAAAGTAGACCCATGCATAGAAGTGATATGATATCAAATGCCCTAATATTCGCGATAGCTACAAATAAGGCAAAATTCGAACCTGGCAGTAATTTTTCATTAAAAAAATAAAAAATGGCGGAATCAATATGGAACCAAAAGCCGTGATTCTCAGGCAAGTACCATGAGAGGAACAGGGCAATACCAAAAATATTCAGGATAAATATAGCGAGTGGGTGACTGCGAGTCATGAGATACCTATTTAACACGTAAAATGGAGTTTAGTAGACAAATTAACTTGGGAAGGGACTATAACAAAATTTATGGGAAAGCGTAATCATCATCGAATACTGTGGTTATATCAGCATATTTGCATGATTCACCACTAAACTTTATTTTTGTTAAATATGTAGATAATCTTATGATATCGAAAAAATAGCTAAATCCCTACCGCAGTACCGATAATATATATTTGATGCAATGCCAGCACCTGACTATGATTAAATAAATATCAATTGATTTTATCATATCCTAACTTATTAGAATATTATATCGAATTGTGGTTCGAATTAATAAAAAGTATAAAGAAAAAGTTTCATTTGACGTTATATCCCTATATAGCAGAGCGTTACACCATTATCTGGTTTTCAAATTAGCGCGGCTAAAGTTGAAAAAAGATAATAACACTTGTAGTGGAGGTTGAATGCTTATGTTACGAAAAATGACAACTTTTTTGTTCATGTCTTTGTCTTATTATCCTGTAATGGCGAATTCTCCGTCAACCTCTGGTTCTGGAACTATTTATTTCCATGGTGCTATTGTTGAGCCTCCATGCCAACTTAGTTGGGATAAAAAGCATACTGAAATGGTCTGCTGGTATAATGGAAAACAGCTAACTCAAGAGAAACTCATAAAATATCAAAAGGATAGAAAATCTCCATTATCGATTGAAAAACATATTGGAACAGAAGAAATAAAATGGGTGGGAAAAAATAAAGAATTGGGTATTGTTACTATAACTTATCATTAAATGTTACATAAAAGTACAATAATTATTTCTTTTAGCTAAATAATATAAAATAAAATCAATAAAATTAACCGTGATTTAGTTTAAATAATGATTATTAATAACAGTTTTTTAATTAATCAATGAAGGTGGTGTGTCTGTTTTTTAATTAAAAAAATCACTTTTGATATTTATCAATAAAAGTTCTCAATGTCGTATTTTTTTCACATGAAATAGTTATTATGGAGATGAAGGAATAAAAGGTAGCTGAGTTTTAGTTAATGGAAAAACGAAAGTGAGGTAACCATGAAAAATTATCTTAAGCTGTTAATTAGTTGTTTATTGGTTTCATGGCTTTCTTATGGATATGCCGAATCTAAAGGAGGAGTAATTCGGTTTTCGGGTGCGATTGTTGATCCAGGATGTCAAGTCGTTATATCAAACACTCAAGCCAATATCTCTTGCTATCGATTAGGTAAAAATCTCACTGTTAAACAAATCATTTCAACTCACAAAACGAAAAGTGATGTCATACTTCCTGGTAACATAGGTGTTTCTAGAGTGAAGTGGACTGATAATCAGAAACGTGTGGCAATTGTTAATGTGGATTACTTCTAACTTCATAGACGATGAGTTGCCCTTTACATTGAACGTTATTCTTGTCAAAAGAGCAACTCATATTTAAGGATCAAGAATTAGTCACAACGTCCCATATAGCGACGGTCTGCAATATGGATGCGGACTTTTTCACCAGAACTCAAGTATTCAGGAACTTGAATAGTCAACCCTGTACCCATTTTAGCTGGTTTAGTACGGGCACTTGCTGATGCACCTTTAATACCTGGTGATGTTTCTTCAATAACCATATCAACAGATTGAGGCAATTCAAGAGCTAATAATTGCCCATCCATTGTCAGGACCTGCATTCCTGGTAAACCTTCTTCAGGAATAAATAATAGTTCTTCTTCGATTTGATCTTTTTTGAAGTGATAAGGGGTGAAATCTTCGTCATCCATAAAGATATATTCATCACCATCAATATAGGAAAAACTGACACTACGGCGGTTCAATGTGATGGTTTCAAGAATATCATCACCTTTGAAACGCTCTTCCACTTTCTGACCAGTACGAATATCAGTAAAACGCATCTTATATAGCGTACTGGCGCCGCGTGCGCTGGGTGATTGAATATCGATGTCTTTAACTAATAATAGCTTTCCATTGTAGCTGATTGCAGCGCCGCGCTTAATTTCATTGGCTTTAGCCATAGATACCTTCCGTAGAAAAAAGGAAATATTGGAATGAATGTTTAAGTGGCGACAAAATTACTCGCAGTTGGCCTATTAGGCAAGAAGTGAATGAATGCCCCAGTAAAAATACTGAGGCGGAAGGAAAACATTAACGATAAACTGGTAACAAATCAAACAGAGAGAGAATGTGTACTAACGCATTTATCAAACCGAATAGGATAACAAAGATAATTAAAAAATTACCGCCCGGCGCTCGATAGCTGGATGTTGGATAGCGTTTACGACTAGCTCGGGCCATTAAAGCAGGAACAATAACTGCCCAGATGGTTGCTGCCAGACCAGCAAAACCGATTGCATATAGGAAACCGTTTGGAAAAATCAGTGACAATGCAGTCGGGGGAACGAATGTAATCAGTGCTGTTTTAAAACGACCATTGCGATGGTCGCCGAATTTAAAGTAATCTGCCAGATAATCAAATAATCCTAATGATACGCCCAGGAATGAACTCGCCAAAGCCATATATGAGAAGGCATTTAAGAACTGAGTTATTGTCGTATTATCAGAAGTATTATCCATTTGTTGCAATAAATTACCAATATTACCGCCATCAGCAATGATTTGCTTGAAGGCTTCACGTGGAATATTTCCCTGAATGACGTACTGCCATAAAATGTAAATCGTTAACGTTATCAATGTCCCGTATAGCAAGCTGTTTGTGACGGCTTTACTGTCTTTATGGTAATACTTAACCAGCCCAGGAACGTTACCGTGATAACCAAATGAGGCCAGTAAATAAGGCAAGGAGATTAAAGCATAAGGTAAATAGTCTGAATTGGTATTGGCTTGATCAAATAAGATGGCTGGCCTAACTTCGGTAAACATACCACCGACAGACATAATAAAGGTAATTACCATGCCGCCTATTAAGATAGTACTTAAGCGATCTACTGCTTTAGTCGATAACCAAACAATAAAGGCAACGATAAAGGCAAAACATAATCCAGATATTGATTGAGGTAGTGGAATAATACTCTCAATATTGTGAGAAAGAATTGAGCTACCTGCTGAAATATAAGCATAAGTTAAGATATACAGAACGAAGGCGATGGATAAATCATTGAGAGAGCTCCAGCCTCTGCCCAGTAAATCCTTGGTAACAGTATGGAAACTGGAACCAGCAGGGTAATTCATATTGGCTTCCAGAATCATCAGGCCAGAGAAATACATACATGCACAGGTATATAACAGCAAAATGATTGATCCTGTAAACCAGACACCTGATGTGACAATCGGAATGGAAAACATACCTGCGCCGACAGCAGTACCGGCAATGATCATAGCGCCACCAAATATAGAGGGGCGTTTCAAATTTTGCGTTACCTCAATGGTCATATAGACTCCCTGATGAATGACGTTACCTTGTACTAGCTTGACGATACATAAATAAATTATTTGTGTAAACAGATAATTAAATTTCTTTTGTCGCATTTTGCATATAAAGGTGGGGCAGGTTATCTGAGAAAACCCGCCTGAAAGGAGTTTGGTATTAATTTACAGAATAGAATTGCGCTTTTTGCCATAATTTGATGGCATTACGGCTAGCCTCAAAATGAGGTTCGGGGAGATAGTTAGGATCACACCACATTAATTGTTCACACTTATCGGGTTCCATTAATTGTGGTTCACCTCCGGTATATTGTGCCAGCAAGCAGACTGAAACTGTATGTTTTCCTTCCTCGCGATAGGTTTCGAGATTATTGGAAATACCATAAACTTTGGGGTCTTGGATTGTTAGGCCAATTTCTTCTTTGATTTCACGAATCGCGCATTCTTCAAAGGATTCGCCGGGATCAACATGACCACCGAAGATTGACCAATATGGCGCATGTTGGCTGGTACGTTTTCCCAGTAGAATTTCGCCCTTATTATTGATGATGATGACACCCACTCCGACAACGACTGACACTGATATATTCCTCCAGCTAGTATCTACTTACTTTGGTTCAGATTGATTTTAGTCATCTAATAAGAAATTATTCAGTTGCATATTCTTACTTTTAGATTGCATTAATACAATGAGCAATCAGACTATAATTTTAACTGAAACGATTCAATTTTGATGTTATAAATAACAGATAAAACTTAATGTTACTTATGACTGTTTATTCAGGAGATACCGGGCAAGATGAGCCGCCGAGTTGCCACAATTACCTTAAACCCAGCTTATGATTTAGTTGGCTTATGCCCAAATATTGTTAAGGGAAATGTTAACCGTGTACAGACGGCAGGGCTTCACGCTGCTGGTAAAGGAAACAATGTTGCGAAGGTACTGCGTGATTTAGGCATTGATGTTACTGTCAGTGGTTTTCTGGGACGAGAGAATCAGGAAGGATTTCAGCAGTTTTTTAGCGAAAATAGGATGGTAAATCGTTTTCATCTCGTTTCTGGGAGAACACGTATTAATGTCAAGTTGACTGAAAAACAGGGTGAAGTGACAGATTTCAATTTTTCTGGTTTCCATGTGACAGAAGAAGAATGGAATCGGTTTGTCAGCGATTCTCTGACATGGCTGGGACAGTTCGATATGGTTGTTGTCAGTGGTAGTTTGCCCGAAGGGATTGCAGCAGAATCATTTGCAAATTGGATGATGCAATTACAACAGTTTTGTCCCTGCGTTATTTTCGACAGTAGCCGTGAAGCTCTTGTCGCTGGCCTTAAGGCATCACCCTGGCTGGTAAAACCCAATCGCTATGAGTTGGAGGTTTGGGCGGGTAAATCACTGCCGGATTTGGATAATGTTATTGATGCAGCTTATGAATTGCGCAATGGCGGGATCGCCCACGTTGTCATTTCACTGGGAGAGCAGGGAGCATTATGGGTCAATGCCTCTGGTGCATGGTTGGCAAAACCACCACATTGTGAAGTGGTCAGCACAGTTGGGGCAGGGGATTCTATGGTTGGAGGATTGGTCTATGGTTTGCTGATGAGAGAATCCAGCGAACACACATTGCGTCTGGCCACCGCAGTGTCTGCACTCACGGTTAGCCAACCGAATGTTGGGATTAAAAGCCGTACTGAACTTGCATCAATGATGGCAAAGATCGAGTTAATTTCAGTCAGGTAATTAACTTTGCTGGGATTTTAACCAGGCGATTTCTTCAGCCCAAATATCTGGATTGATCGTTTCAAGAACCAAGGGAATACCATTGAAACGCTCATCTTTCATGATATAACTGAAAGGTGTTTTACCGATATTGCCTTCACCAAGGCTGTGATGTCGGTCAACACGGCTGGAAAATTCACTTTTGGCATCGTTTAGATGCATGGCCTTAAGATATTTGAATCCCACAACTTCATCGAATACCTTGAAAGTTGCATCGCAATCTTTTTCAGTGCGCAAATCGTAACCAGCTGCGAAAGCGTGGCAGGTGTCAATACAGACTCCAACTCGGGTTTTGTCTTCGACATTGTCAATAATTGCCGCCAGTTGTTCGAATTTAAAACCAAGATTGGTGCCTTGTCCGGCGGTATTTTCGATAACTGCTGTGACTCCCTGTGTTTTGTCCAAAATAATGTTAATGGATTCTGCAATACAGGCGAGGCACTTATCGATGTCAATTTTGTTGAGATGGCTGCCTGGGTGGAAATTCAGCAAATCGATGCCTAATTGTTCACAGCGCTGCATTTCATCAAGGAATGCAGCCCGAGATTTTTCCAGACCGTCTGTTTCAGGGTGACCAAGATTAATTAGGTAGCTGTCATGGGGAAGTATTTGTTGGCTACCATAACCGTAACGTTCACAGTTTGCTTTGAATTTATCAATGACATCTGTCGATAACGGTGCGGCATGCCATTGGCGCTGATTTTTTGTGAACAGGGCAAATGCCGTTGCGTTTAATTCATGAGCACGGATCACTGCCTGATCAACGCCGCCCGAAGCGCTCACATGGGCTCCAACAAATTTCATATCATTTTCTCCTATGTTTTCGTCATTATGGCATCATTGTTCGCCTTTTTGATAAAATTTGGGCAGCAAAAGTCAATTTAATATCCCTTCGTTTTGAATTAGCGCAATAAATGAATGGATGCCTTGATTGACGATTAATCCTCCTACGACTAGCCAGACAAACAAAATGAGAGCCAACAAGATAGGCTTAACCCCAGCCTGACGAATAGCACTGATATGGGTGGTTAGCCCTAAAGCAATCATTGCCATTGCCAGTATGATAGTATTAGTGGCAATGATATGGTTAACAAGGGATTCAGGTAATAGATGAAAAGAGTTGAAACCCGCAGTGGCAATAAAGAACACAGCAAACCACGGAAGAGTGATCGGGGATTTTTGGGGATGGACATTACAATTCTTAACTTCCACGCGACTGAGGTAGCCAGAAAGCAGTAATAGAAAAGGCGCCAATAGCATGACACGGATCATTTTACTGATAACCGCTGCATTTTCCGCATCGCTTCCTAATGCATGCCCAATGGCAACAACTTGGGCTACTTCATGAACAGTTGAACCCGAAAAAATGCCAAATGTTTCCTGAGTGAAATTAAACCACAGGTAGTGAGCATTGAGTTGGTAAAACCACGGATAAATAAAGATTGCCAGTGTGCCAAAAATAACAACTGTGGAGACGGCAACAGCAACTTTGCTGGCAGGAGCTTTAACAACGGGTTCTGTTGCCATAATCGCGGCGGCTCCACAAATACTACTTCCCGCACCAATCAGGATCACGGTTTGTCTGTCCAGTTGAAAAAAAGCACGTCCAATCCATAATGCTATAAAAAATGTTGATGAAAGCATGATGATATCGATCAATATTCCAATTGCGCCGACATCTGTAATTTGTTGGAAAGTCAGACGAAATCCATAAAGAATGATGCCTGCTCGTAGTAGGTAATATTTGCAAAAATGGATACCGCTATCACAGGTAGATTTTAAGAAAGGATACAGAGTATTGCCGATAATGATCCCCAATAAGATGGCAAGTGTCAGGACTCCCAAGCCTATATTTATAAACCAAGGAATAGTTCCGATATAGATGGCAATTGCCGTCAGGACTGCGGCTAATAGGATACCGGGAATTAATTTTAATGCGGTATTCTGGTGGGCTTTGGTAAATTCCTCTACTTGATTTTCAGACATAGTGGCAGCTCTAATATCTTATGCATTTTAGGAATAAGCATATAGAAGATCTAAAATTAATAAAATTTATAATATTTATATATATAAACACTAAAATAGATTAATTATGGGTGACTTTTGTTAAGTTGCATAATACTGTCTAAAATCAAGATTATCTTTCCCTTTTACTTAGCTTCCCGTGAGGCCATATGCGTATCACTCTGAGACAACTGGAAATTTTTGCAGAAGTTCTGAAAAGTGGTTCAACGACACAGGCTTCTCAGCAATTAGCGTTATCACAATCTGCAGTGAGTGCTTCACTGACAGATCTTGAAGGGCAGTTGGGAGTACAACTGTTTGATAGAGTCGGAAAACGTCTGGTCACTAATGAGCATGGGCGTTTGCTCTATCCTAAGGCATTGGCATTACTTGAACAAGCTGGTGAAGTGGAACAGCTTTTCAAACTTGAATTGGGAGCATTGCGATTAGCGGCCAGCAGTACGATTGGAAACTATATGTTACCTGAAATGCTGGCGAGATACCGTCAGGATTACCCTGATACACCATTGGAATTGAATATCAGTAATACTGGAGACGTAATCAGGGCAGTTGTCGAGTTCCGTGTGGATTTGGGGTTGATTGAAGGATTGTGTCACGATCCTGAATTGATCACACAGCCGTGGATGAAAGATGAGTTGATTGTTTTTTCCTCTCCAGAAAGCCCGTTGTTGCAACGTGAGCTGAGCGTGGAGGATTTGATCAAAGCGCCTTGGATATTGAGAGAAAAAGGCTCAGGAACCAGGGAAATCTTAGATCATCTTTTGTTCTCACAAATGCCGAGGTTCAATATTGCGATGGAGTTGGGTAATTCGGAAGCTATCAAACATGCTGTTCAATATGGAATGGGGATCAGTTGTCTTTCACGGCGAGTTGTCCAGGAACAACTGAAAAATGGAACACTATCTGAACTTGTCATTCCTGGAATTAGTCTCAATCGTACTTTGTACCTGATTTACCATCGCCAGAAGCACATATCCAATGCGTTACGGAAGTTACTGAGTTATTGTAATTAATATAGTCGTGTAGCTAATAATTGGCTATGGATTATGAAGGTATCTTATAACCACAAATCGTCGCTATTCTGGAGACAAGGATTTGTTACAATTCCGCGTTAAATTCATTTTAAATGATATAGGAATAGAATGTCTCGAGAAGAAAGCATGCCACGGGATCAGGCCCCAACAACCCTGCGCCGTGAGTTAAAAGCACGACATATGGCAATGATTGCCATAGGTGGATCAATTGGCACGGGATTATTTGTTGCTTCTGGCGCAACAATTTCTCAGGCTGGCCCTGGTGGGGCTTTACTTTCCTATGCATTAATTGGCTTAATGGTCTACTTCTTGATGACCAGCTTAGGCGAATTGGCAGCGTACATGCCAGTTTCGGGATCGTTTTCAACTTATGGTTCCAAATATGTTGATGAAGGTTTTGGCTTCGCATTGGGATGGAACTATTGGTACAACTGGGCGGTGACGATTGCGGTTGACCTTGTCGCTGCGCAATTGGTGATGGGATATTGGTTTAATGACGTTCCTGGTTGGGTATGGAGTGCGTTGTTTCTTGGCCTGGTTTTCTTGTTGAACTTTATTTCCGTCAAAGGATTTGGTGAGGCAGAATATTGGTTCTCTTTGATCAAAGTTTCCACGGTTATTGTGTTCATTATTGTTGGTATTTTAATGATTACCGGCATCATGAAAGGCGCTGAAGGTGCAGGTTGGCATAATTGGGCAGTTGATGACGCCCCTTTTGCGGGTGGTTTTGCAGCCATGATCGGGGTGGCAATGATTGTCGGTTTTTCCTTTCAAGGGACAGAACTGATAGGTATTACTGCGGGAGAATCGAAAGATCCGGCAAAAAATATCCCTCGTGCTGTGCGCAAGGTATTCTGGCGTATTTTATTGTTCTATGTGTTTGCGATTTTAATCATCAGTCTAATTATTCCTTATACTGATCCTAATTTGTTACGTAATGGCGTGAAAGATATCAGTGTTAGCCCATTTACGCTGGTATTTGAAAATGCTGGCCTATTATCAGCGGCTGCCATAATGAATGCGGTGATATTGACTGCTGTTCTGTCAGCGGGAAACTCGGGAATGTATGCTTCTACCCGTATGTTATTCACACTGGCAAAAGAGGGTAAGGCACCGAAAATTTTTAGTCATCTGTCTAAAGGTGGTGTTCCGCGTAATGCACTTTATGTTACGACTGTGGTTGCAGGGTTGTGTTTTCTTAGCTCCATGTTTGGTAACCAAACAGTCTATTTGTGGTTGTTGAATACCTCAGGTATGACAGGATTTATTGCATGGCTCGGAATTGCAATCAGCCATTACCGTTTTCGCAAAGGCTATATCGCTCAAGGTTTGAATATCAATGATCTGCCATATCGTTCAGGTTTTTTCCCTATTGGGCCGATTTTCGCCTTTATTTTATGTCTGGTTATCACTTTAGGCCAAAATTATCAGGCATTTTTGCAAGATAAGATCGACTGGTACGGAGTGACCGCGACTTACATTGGTATCCCGTTATTCCTGATTATTTGGCTTAGTTACAGGCTGAAAAAGAAAACTCGCTTTGTTAAGTACAGTGAGATGGAATTTCCAATATTCAGATATACTGATAAAGAATGATTTGTTAACAAATTATCAATGGGTTGATGGTTTTTAATTAAAACTTTATTGATTTTATTTTACAAAAACTGCCTGTTCTGTGATGGAACTGGCGGTTTTTATTTTTCAGAGAGTTAGGGAAGAAATATCGATGGTAAATTTCGGATATACCACCTTAATCGCATTGATAAGTATTCTTATTTGCTTTATTGTTAGCAGCAAAATTGTTGCATGAAGAGGCTAACTAAAGTGAAGTTTGTATTTCGAACTGTCGTGAAAAGTATGAGTATCAGTCTAATGGCGGGTTCTGCCATGATGGCAAGTTTTGCATCTTGGGCTGAAACAGTCACTGATGTTGCCGGACGTACTGTTGAAGTGCCAGAGAAAGTCAATCGTATCTTGTTGGGTGAAGGTCGTTTATTCCATTCTGTTGCAATATTGGAAGGAGATAAACCTCTGGCCCGTATCGCTGGTTGGCAAGGTGATTTCCGTAAACTGGATCCGCAAACTTACGCTATTTATAAAGCTAAATTTCCTGAAATCGATAATATCCCTCTGATTGGTAACACCAGCGCTGATAGTGTCAGCTCTGAGAAAGTGCTTACACTCAATCCTGACGTTGCAATTTTTGGTCTGTCTGGACATGGCCCAGGAAAAAATAGTGAGTTGGTGAAACAGTTGGAGAAAGCGGGTATACCTATTGTTTTTGTCGATTTCCGCAATGATCCTCTGAAAAATACATTACCTAGCATCCGTATGCTGGGCAAAATCTTACATCGTGAAGATCAGGCTAATGCTTACGCTGATTTTTATGAAAAAAATCTAAAATTAGTCACTGATATTACGGATCGTATACCAGACGCTGAGAAGCCTTCTGTATTTATTGAGCTTCTAGCAGGTTTTAGTGAAGATTGCTGTGGTACAGCAGGTAACGGCAATATGGGGAACTTCATTGATTTGGCGGGTGGCAAAAACATCGCCAAAGAAGTACTTCCTTCTCCATTGGGAACAATGAATCTGGAAAAAGTCATTGCTGAAGATCCTTATATTTACATCGCAAGCGGTGCGCAAGATCCAGGTGACAAAGGTGAGGGGATCAAAATGGGAGCCCAAACTTCTGCCGATACTACCCGCGCAGGCTTGAAAGAAATCACTGAACGTAAAGGTATCAACAACTTAACTGCCGTGAAGGAAGGGCGTAGCTATGCTATTTGGCATCACTACTATAACTCTCCTTATAATGTTGTTGTTACACAAGTTTTTGCTAAATGGTTCTATCCTGAAAAATTCGCTGATTTAGATCCGCAACAAACATTGAAAGAACTTCACAATAAATTCTTGGCTATTGAACCATTAGGTACATATTGGGTTAGCGAGAAATAAGCAGTAACAGGTAATAAAAATGAGTGTCACTACCGAGCCTATGCCAATGGTGAAAAAACAATTGAGTGAGTGCGATATAAAAGCACATTATCGTCATATCCTGCGCCGACGTATTGCATGGATATTATTCATCGTCCTGGCGATTGGCATTTCTGTTGTATTGGATTTTACCATGGGACCATCAGGGTTATCGCTGCAAACCCTCTGGCAAACACTGTTTTCACCAGAGAGTGTTAACGCAGCAACACGGGTGATTGTTTGGGATATTCGATTGCCTTATGCCCTGATGGCGGTAGTGATCGGCTTATCACTGGGACTGGCCGGTGCTGAAATGCAGACAATTTTGAATAACCCGCTAGCCAGCCCATTCACGTTGGGGGTTTCCAATGCTGCTTCTTTTGGCGCAGCATTAGCTATTGTGCTTGGTATTGGCATTCCGGGAATACCGGATCAGTGGCTTATTTCCGCAAACGCTTTTCTTTTTGCATTATTGGCTGCCTTGATGCTTGATGGCATTACCCGTTGGACAAGAGTTGCAACCTCCGGCGTTGTATTGTTCGGAATTGCGATGGTGTTTACCTTCGAGGCGTTAGTTTCGATGATGCAATTTATCGCTACGGAAGATACCTTACAGGGGTTGATTTTCTGGACAATGGGTAGCCTTGCCAGGGCGACATGGGAAAAATTGGGTATTATGGTATTAGTTTTCTCTGTCATTATGCCTCTCTCATTGAGCAATTCTTGGAAATTGACCGCATTGCGTCTGGGAGAAGATCGAGCTATCAGTTTTGGCATCAATATTAGCCACCTTCGTTTAGGAACATTGTTGCGTATCAGTATCCTGACCGCATTGGCGGTTGCGTTTGTTGGTCCTATTGCTTTTATTGGTTTGGTGGCTCCTCATATCGCCAGAATGATGTTTGGTGAAGATCACCGTTTCTTCTTGCCTGCTAGTGCGTTGATTGGTGCATTAGTTTTATCCATAGCCTCCATTGCTTCTAAGAACCTGATACCGGGTATTATTATACCGGTTGGGATAGTGACATCGTTGGTTGGTGTGCCTTTCTTTCTTAGCATAGTCTTACGGCATAGGGGAACTGTATGAGTCAGGGATTAAAAATCAATTGCCTGACGGCGGGATATCCAAAGCACTCCGTGATTGAAAATCTGGATGTCAACACATTGCCACGTGGTCAAATTACTGTATTGTTGGGGCCGAATGGTTGTGGTAAATCCACGCTTCTGCGTTCACTGGCTGGATTGAATAAAGCCAGTGGCGAACTTCTATTGGATGGGCAGGATCTGATGAAGATGAATTTTGCCCAACGTGCCAAAAATGTCGTTTATTTGCCTCAAACACTACCGGCAGGCGTACATCTCCATGTATTGGAATCGGTGATTGTTGCTCAACGAGCATCAGGTGGTGTGAGCAATAGCCAATGTGAACAAGAAGTCATGGAACTATTACGCCAGCTTGGTATTGAACATTTGGCACTCAGCTATTTGGATCAATTATCTGGTGGTCAAAAACAGTTAGTTGGATTGGCTCAATCATTAATCCGCCGTCCGACGTTGTTATTATTAGATGAACCATTAAGTGCACTGGATTTAAATTACCAATATCATGTAATGGATTTAGTTGCACATGAAACGCGCCGTCGTAATATTATTACTATTGTTGTTGTTCACGACATTAATATTGCATTACGTCATGGTGACCATGTATTAATGCTAAAAAAAGGTAAATTAATTTCTGAAGGTAAACCTGAGCAGGTTATTACACCAAGCAGTTTAGCAGAAGTTTATGGTATTAAAGGCCGAATTGAGCGTTGTTCTCAGGGTATACCGCAAGTATTAATTGATGGTTTGGTGACAGAATTCGTAAGTTAGAATAATAAAAACCATAATTCACTTTAATTCAATTAAAGTGAAATTTAATAAATATAACACTGACAGGAATAATTAAATTATTCCTGTATTGTGGGTATGTGTCGGTTATCCATATTGTTCAAATAATTCTATTCTATCTTTTGGAGAATCGGGAATGACTGTCTTTGCAAAGAAAAAAATTGTATTAGGTATTATTGCCGCTATTTCATCTAGCGCTGTTTTAGCTGCTAATAATAGTGAAGATAAAATTGTTGTAACTACTGCGTCAGGTTTCCAGCAAAAGATCGAAGATGCACCTGCTTCCATTTCAGTTGTTAGCCGCGAACAATTGGAAACTAAAGCCTACCGTGATGTGACAGATGCATTGAAAGATGTGCCGGGAGTGGTTGTTACTGGCGGTGGTAGTAGTAGTGATATCAGTATTCGTGGTATGGCTTCCAAATATACCATGATCTTAGTTGATGGTAGGCGTGTTGATACACGTAGCACTCGTCCAAATAGTGATGGTTCGGGAATTGAACAGGGATGGTTACCACCGTTGGCCGCTATTGAGCGTATTGAAGTGGTGCGGGGACCAATGTCCTCTCTATATGGTTCTGATGCTATGGGGGGTGTGATCAATGTTATTACTCGTAAGGCTCAGAAAGAATGGCATTTAACTCTGAAAACAGACTCTACCCTGACTGAGAGTAAAGATTCTGGTAACAGCTATCAGAGTAGTATTTATGCCGCGGGGCCAATAATTGATGGATTATTGGGTTTAAGAGTGAATGGATCATATTCTCATCGCAATGAAGATAAATTCTTAGGGGGATTTAGAGATCAGGAAATGCGCAATGGTGCAGTAGCGTTCTCTTTAACTCCAGATGAGAAAAATGCTTTTACTTTTGAGGCAGGCCGTTATGAACAAGATCGTGATTCAACTATTGGTAAGACGCGTGACTGTCAGCCAAAATCTTGTAAAGATGATATAAGTCGTTATAAACGTAATAATTACGCTATTACTCATCATGGCGTTTATGATTTTGGTACGATGACTTCTTATATTCAAAGAGATGAGTCTCATAACCCCGAACGTAAAATGGCAAATAATGATACGGTATTTAATAACCATACGACATTTGTATTTGATGATCATACAGTAAGCGTTGGTGGCCAATATCGTTATGAAGATTTGCGAGACAATAGCAATAAATTACCTTCGGCTAAAGATGTTAATAAGTTAACCCGCTGGAGTTGGGCAGTAGTCTTAGAAGACGAATGGCAAATGGCTAATGATTTTGCTCTTACTAGTGGAGTGCGATTAGATAAAGATCAAAATTTTGGAATGCATTGGACACCTCGTCTATATGGAGTATGGCACGCTGATGAACAATGGACTATTAAGGGTGGTATTTCTACCGGTTATCGTTCTCCTGATATAAGGCAAGTTGCTCCTAACTGGGGACAGGCAACGGGTGGGCGGTTTAGCAATGGTATGATCTTAGGGAATCCAGATCTCAAGCCAGAAAAAAGTGTTAATGAAGAAATTAGTATTATCTGGAATAACCTAAAGAATTTTAATATTGGTGTAACCGTTTTTAATACTACTTTTAAAGATAAAATTACGGAAGTTAGAGATTGCGATAAAGGTTGTAAACTCGGTGGTGACGATTATGATTTTATTAACAAGCGCATAAATGTTGATAAAGCTAATATTCGAGGTATTGAAACCACCATGAATTGGAGCATTGTTGAAAGTTTATCATTGGCAGCAAACTATACTTATACCGATTCTGAGCAAAAAAGTGGTGATTTTAAAGGTCAGCCATTAAACAAAATGCCAACACATATGGCAAATGCAACCTTAAACTGGCAGCCGTTATCTGAATTAGATACATGGACACGTATTAATTTCCACAGTAAAACAAAGAATTATCAATATCGCTCTAGTATGAGAGATGGAACTCCTTCTTATACTTTTGTCGATCTAGGGGTAACTTATAATTTGAATAAAAATCTACGCTTGTTAGGTGGAATTTATAATGTTTTTGACAAACGAGTCACTGAAGAAACTCATGATGCAGTCCTGGATGGTCGCCGCTACCACATCGGCATTAATTATGATTTTTAATTAATATTTTTCTTTCTTATAAATATTAGTCATTATACTTAACATTCGGACATCATATAAAATCATCCCGTCATCAATTTTGTAATGATGGGCTGATTTTTTTACTATCAAAAAAATCATAATTAAATGGTAAATAGTTTTCCTCTGTGCTAAAAACTTGTCAGAGGCCAATCAACGGATATGATGGCATTAGTTTCAGCACTAACTCAGTAAGAGCCTGCTTCATAAGGCTCTGTAGTGTCGTAAAAAATAATAAATTTTAGTGCAATCTCGCTTGCTATTTCTGGACTTGAAGTGCAAAATGCGTGCACTAAAAATAACTGGTGTGTAAATATGCATCAGTTATTTTTTTTGCTTTGAATTATTTTTTACAACACCAAGAGGCCGGATTCTATTCCGGATCGATATTGACCACAAGCAACCATATTGAAACAGGGTTGCTGTACTGAGGAATGCAAATATGGAGCAATTATTCTCTTTTGCACTTGTGCCAATTGGTGCTCGTTGCTGCAATGATGATTATGGGGCACGGCCCTCTGTCAATTCACCATTTTCCAATTCTTCTTTCTTTTCTGTTTATAGACAGATGCGAAGTCTACCCAGTAACTATCGATTAAGTAGTTGTATTAGTACCCAGATCGAAGTTATGGGAGGTTTCGCTCATGTTGCATAATACTACTACTCCTAGCGCACTGGGTATTAACCAAGCCAGTGCTGACAACCGCGTTCAACTGAGAAGAACATTGACTCTGTTCCAGGTAGTCATGATGGGGCTTGCCTATCTGCAGCCAATGACTATTTTTGATACATTTGGAATTGTCTCTGGTTTGACCGGTGGACATGTTGCGACATCTTATGCTATTGCATTAACTGCAATTTTATTTACAGCGCTAAGTTATGGAAAATTAATAAAGCGTTTTCCATCGGCGGGTTCTGCTTATACTTACGTACAAAAATCAATGAGCCCCCACCTTGGATTTATGGTAGGTTGGTCTTCCTTGCTGGATTATATGTTGATGCCGATGATCAATGTGTTATTGGCAAAGATTTACCTACAGGCTTTGTTCCCTGGTATTGAACCATGGATCTTTGTAGTCATGTTGACTGCACTTATGACAATCATCAATCTGAATGGCATCAATGTCGTTGCTAATATCAATAGCATTGTTGTGATTGTCCAGATTGCTGTTATGGTAATACTCGTTGGGTTAATGATCCGTGGTGTTTATAATGGGGAAGGTGCAGGAACGTTACTGAGTATCCAGCCATTTACATCAGAAGAAGCCCAATTAATTCCGATGATTACTGGTGCGACAATACTTTGCTTCTCATTTCTTGGGTTTGATGGCATTAGCTCTTTGTCAGAAGAAACACCAAATGCAGGTAAAGTTGTCCCTAAAGCGATTTTCCTGACTGCGTTAATTGGTGGTATGATCTTCATTGCAGTATCTTATTTCTTACAGCTCTATTTCCCGGATATTTCTCGGTTTAAAAACCCAGACGCTTCACAGCCAGAAATTATTCTTTATGTTGCTGGTGCGTTATTCCAATATGTGATTCTCATATTCTCCAGTGTCACGGTAATGGCTTCAGGTATGGCTGCACATGCAGGTGTATCTCGTTTGCTCTATGTTATGGGACGTGACGGCGTACTGCCTGAAAAAATATTTGCGTATATTCACCCTAAATGGCGTACTCCAGCAATTAACGTGATATTGGTCGGCATAATCGCTTTATCAGCATGTTGGTTGGAGCTAGTGACGGCCACGGCACTGATCAATTTTGGTGCGTTGGTTGCCTTTACGTTCGTTAATTTATCAGTGATTTCTCAATTCTACATTCGTGAACGTCGTAATAATACCTTGAAAGACACCTTGAATTTCTTGATATTGCCACTTCTTGGTGCTGCAACAGTGGGTGTTTTATGGATGAATTTAGAATCAAATTCTATGGAATTAGGCTTGATCTGGGGAGGCATTGGTCTTATTTACATGTTTTTCCTGACTCGTAGCTTCCGTCAACCAATGCCGCAGTTTACTGAATCATAATCAGAAAACATCTCAGGTTACCGCTATTACGAAAAAACAGCATCGTCAGGTGCTGTTTTTTATTATGGCTTTAGCCAGTTTAAGATGCGTTAGCTTCTTAAACATAAAACCATATATGGACACCGACTCAATGCAAGTGGGCAACCTATTTTTCTTTTTTGACAACAGTAGTCGCAAACATATATTCGGCTTCAAAGAGCCCTGATGAAAATCCGCACTCTCTGCCCTCATTACCCTCGCAGCCTTGGTAAGCTATGGTTTTTTCCAGATTCACAGAGAGTCGGTACTACCTGTCACTACATCAACTTATGGACTTCAACAACATGATGAAACTAATATTTCTATCTCACCGAGAAATATAAACCGATTGTTGATTCACTAGCGCCCAAGCGATCCGGGCATTCTTATTGGCTAACGCCACTACCGCCTTATTGATTCCGCTACGTTCTATCAAACCCTTTAGCCAGCGTTGCAATTCATTACACTGTTCGTCAGGCCGTTTACTGAGCCGGTACACGACAGAACGAGCGCCATGGATCAATATTCCTCGTAAGTAGGCATCGCCCCGCTTACTGATACCGAGCTGTCTGACTTTTCCGCCACTGCTATGTTCTTTGGGCACGAGTCCCAGATAGCTGGCAAAATGACGGCCATTCT
>NZ_MKGR01000002.1:235563-292896 GCF_001908095.1 Xenorhabdus thuongxuanensis
TTAGCTTGAACGAAGAGAAAGCCGCGTCATTTAGGCGCAGTCGGTAACATGCCCTTATAGGGCTAGAGCAAACCACCCGCTATGCGGGTGGTTCTGATTGGACAGAGAACCTTATATAAAAACCTTATCCGGCTATTTGGATTGCATAATCAACCAATGCTTTTAACTGGCGGCACTTTTCTTCATCAGACTGATATTCAATAAAAAGCTCTTCAATAGCTGCAAGGTATTGGCTGATATTTTCCTGTGTTAATGTATCCTGCCGATGACGTAACCAACGTTGTTGTTCGTCATCATCCAATGTCGCTGGATAATTTCTCGCCCGATAGCGGAATAACAGTGGCTTAATGCGTGCATCCTGGAACGTTAAATCCAAGGCAGGCAAGTTCTGGGGAGATGTTTCTCTGATAATTTCCATTGCAGTTTTATCTGCATCGCTGAAAAAATCGCTGTATAGTTTAGTATCGACATTATCCGATTCTGGAAACGCTTCTGGATGGGAGAACAGTTCAACAACTTTCTCCCTGATTTGCGGATTATTACGCAAGATAGCCAGATTTTGTGCACATCGGTTGCGATCTAATCCTACTCGCTCTGCATCTTTTGGCCGCAAGGTATTTTCTGGCGCAATGATTGGGCATTTATTAATGTGTACGAGTTTAATTGGTATTGGGCTTTGATCTGGCTGTAATTCATCCCGTCGGGTATACAAGCGCTCGCGTAATTCATTTACGCTGAGTTCTAACAGTGGAGCGATATCGCCAGCCAAATCGCACATGATAACTGCATTACGGTTACTCGGATGCCACGCTAAGGGGGCGACAAGACTAATATTGCTGCGCAAAACCCCAAACATACCCGATACATGAACCAGAGGTTTCATTTGTGGAATATCAATTTGATGGCTGACTTTCTGTTTATTTCTTAACTGGAAAAAGTAATCAAACAGTTTAGGTTGAGCTTTTTTCACCAGCTTTGCCATTGCGATAGTGGCATAAACATCCGACATGGCATCATGAGCATGAGTATGTTCAATTCCATTGGCTTTTGTCAGATGTTCTAATTTGAAGCTAGGTAATCCCTCCTCATTGTTTGGCCAGACAATGCCTTCTGGACGCAATGCATAGCAGGCGCGTAATACATCGAGCAAATCCCAGCGGGAGTTGCCTTTTTGCCAGCTATAGGCGTAAGGATCGTAAAAGTTACGATAGAAGATATTACGGCTAACTTCGTCATCAAAACGAATGTTATTATACCCAAGAATACATGTATTGGGTTTGCTGAATGCTTCGTGGATTTGTCGGGAGAATTCGGCCTCATTAACGCCTTTTTTCAATGCCAACTGGGGGGTAATTCCTGTGATCATGACAGCTTCAGGATCGGGAAGATAATCATCAGAGGGAGCACAATACACCACTAAAGGTTCTTCAATGATATTGAAATCACTGTCAGTACGAATTCCTGCAAATTGTGCTGGGCGATCTAAGGCCGGATGTTTACCAAAAGTTTCATAATCATGAAAGTAGAAACTTTGGTTTTCTTTATTGGTATTCAAGGTTGTGTATTCTCCGCTATCGCCAATTTAATTACTACTAATCAATGAATTATTATTTCCATTGGTATCACATTTATCTAACTCTTCGCTAGGCTGTACACCAAAGGCGCTCATTCTCGATGGCATTAAATTACGTTGTCATACATGGTAAACCATAACAAGATTTGAGCGAAGTAGTTCGTATGGCTATCCAAACCCAAACTTACCGTGGCAATGGAGGTTATTGTTCACCAGATAGATGGGAAAAGAAATTTGATCAAGAAATGTATCTGAAAGGTAGTTTATATCAATAAATTGTTGAAACTGACTTGTCTATGCACCACTTGAAATTGTATTGTGTAGTTAGCATAAAAAATTATCGGTCTGATTAAAAAGGTGTAAAAAATGGACAACACAAATAAACCAACATTCCAAAATGTATTGGAGTTTGTGCGTATATTTCGTCGCAAAAACAAATTACAGCGCGAAATTGTAGACAATGAGAAAAAGATCCGAGATAACCAAAAACGTGTACTTCTGCTTGATAATCTGAGTGACTACATAAAACCAGGAATGTCGATTGAAGATATTCAAGGAATTATTGCCCATATGCGCAGTGATTATGAAGAGCGCGTTGATGAATATATCATCAAAAATGCCGAGCTATCTAAAGAACGCCGTGAGTTATCCAAAAAACTTAAGGCAATGGATGGTGGAGTTAAGTAAGTTTTAGTTGTCTGAAAAGGTATTAACCACGCCTAATGGCGTGGTTGTTTTTCTATATACAAAAAAATGGCTCCCAGTTCAGGGGAGCCATTTAATTCAAATCACAGTATCCAATTATTCAAATGGCTGTGGTTTAGACATAGCAGAAGTTGCAATACTTGTTGCAGAATGCCCGCCTGCACCGCCTTTGCCTTTGAATGGATAAGCAGGGCGTTGCCATTCATTGATAATCACTGGCTTGGTCATCATATCTACTGGTGCTGGTGCCTTCGTCATTGGGGAATAAGCATGATGATTTTTTTCCACGATAATCGAAGACTCAACAATTTTTTTCTCTTCCGTTTTAACTTCCTCTGCCTTAAAACATGTTTCCGTTGCGACAGATGGCTGTTCTTCATGATGTTCCTGTTCAATAATCGACGTCATAACGATGGGAGCCACTGTGTGACGCATTTTTTCAGAATCATGTGATATTAGAATATGTGATTCTTCATCCCCTAAAATTTCTGACCAATGTTTTTCATCATGATTGATGACAGCTTCCACGCTAGCTGGTTCCGAAACCTTAGTTTTTTCTATTTCCGGTTCTACAGGTATCACGATGGAAACGCTATCAACAGAATCTTTCGCATTATTATCATGAGTGATGTTGTCTTGTAGTTCTGCCACGTTCAGTTCTGCTATTTCGACGTGAGGCACTGTCGTAGCTGGTGCTGATTCTGTGACTGATGGCATCAGAATAACTTTTTCCTGCTGTACAGATATTGTTTTTTCTTCTACCGTTTCTCTAATTACATCAACAGAAACAGTGAGTTCAGGTTCATTAATGGTCACAGGAATAACAGGATAACGAACCCACACTTTGCCCGATGCCAGTTCTGGCGATACGACAGCCATGTTCAACGGTACTGGCGATTGAGTCAGATTGCGTTCATCACGGTAGCGACGACGACGTTGACCGCTGACACGTAAGTGGCGTGGAGAACGGCGGGAACGACGAGGCATTATGTTTTCTTGCTGTTCATTGTTTTGTGAAATAACAGTTTGTGAAACAGTGGGTTGTGATACAGAGTTTTGTGAATCTGCATTTTGTGGTATTTCAGGTTGGTTAGCTGCTGCTTCAACATGAGTATCAATAACGGCTGGTACAGACGCTTTTGTCTCTTTATGAACGTTTTCTGATACAGGTTCAGACATCACAGCGGGTAAGGCCACAATGTTAGTTTCTTGTCTCAGTTCATCGGTGATACGTACCTTTTGCTCAAGCTGGCGGCGTTGACGGCGAGGCATGACAGGCTGACGCTCTTCAATTTCTTCTTCGACAATGTCAGGTCGATTAATTGTCTGCTGAGCCTTAGTTTCCAGTTGCTGCTGCCGTTTTTCTTCTTGACGACGACGTTGACGTTCAGCACGTTGTTCACGGCGTTGTTGTTGCTGTGCTTCACGAGCCTCGTTATCCAGCGCAGTGCTATCCTGAACATTATTTTTCTGTTGGATATTACGGCCTTTACGTTGTTCATCACGTTCACGGTTATTGCGTGTTTCACTTTCGCGACGCTGATTCTGACGGCGTGGATTACGACGTTCTGATGAGCGACGATTATCATTGCCAGACGATTTTTTGCCTCTTTCTTGGGTTTGCTTTTCTTCTTCACCACTGAACATCTTTTTCAGGGCACTCAAGAATCGACTGAGCAAACCTGGTTTTTCTGTCTGTTTCTGGTTATTGGTGACGACTTTTTTCTCTTTTGTTCTTATTTTTGTTGCTGCCGGTGCTGCTGCTTCTGTTGGCAGATCAAAAGTTGAAATGGCAGGTTGCTCTGGACGTTTGCGTTCATGCTGAGTATCGTCCTGAGCATTTGTCATTTCCGCTTCATGCAGTTGTGGAAGCAGATAGCTCAAAGCTGAAATTTCTTCGCCTTTACGTACACGTAAAACAGAGAAATGTGGAGTTTGCATTTGATCATTCGGAACAATGACAACTCCAACACCACCTTGACGATGTTCAATAGCGCTGACAGCCTGACGTTTTTCATTCAGTAAGTAGGAAGCGATCTGTACAGGAACAATGGCATGAACCTGATGTGTGTTTTCTTTCAGCGCTTCTTCTTCGATTAAACGCAGAATTGACAAGGACAGTGATTCGTTATCACGAATAGTTCCGGTGCCACTACAACGCGGGCAGACATGGTGGCTGGATTCACCCAGAGATGGACTTAAACGTTGACGCGACATCTCAAGTAAGCCAAAGCGGGAAATTCGGCCGATTTGAATGCGGGCACGATCTTGTCGCACAGCATCACGCAGCCGGTTTTCAACTTCGCGTTGATGACGCACTGGAGTCATGTCAATGAAATCGATAACAATAAGACCACCGAGGTCACGCAGACGCAACTGGCGTGCAATTTCATCAGCAGCTTCCAGGTTGGTATTAAATGCCGTTTCTTCAATATCACCACCACGAGTTGAGCGTGATGAGTTGATATCGATAGCCGTTAAAGCTTCAGTAGTATCAATGACTACAGAACCACCGGAAGGTAACCGAACTTCACGCTGGAAGGCCGATTCGATTTGCGATTCTATTTGATAATGGCTGAACAAAGGAACTTCACCACTGTACAGTTTGATTTTACTGGCAAAATCTGGGCGTCCCAGTGCAGTGATGTGTTGGCGTGCCAAATCAAGGATTTTTGGGTTGTCGATTAAAATTTCACCAATATCTGGACGCAGATAATCACGGAATGCACGCACTATAACATTGCTTTCCTGGTGGATTAGGAAGGGAGCGTGATGGCTGTCTGCGGCTTTTTTGATTGCTTCCCAATGTCTTAGACGGAAGTTCAAGTCGCCTTGCAAAGCTTCAGCAGATTTGCCTACACCTGCGGTACGAACAATAAGCCCCATGCCTTCTGGAACTTCCAGAGAGGAAAGCGCTTCTTTTAATTCGATGCGATCATCACCCTCAATGCGGCGAGAAATTCCGCCTGCCCTTGGGTTATTTGGCATTAGGACTAAATAGCTGCCAGCTAAACTAATAAAGGTTGTTAAAGCGGCTCCTTTGTTACCTCGTTCTTCTTTATCAACTTGAACGATGACTTCTTGGCCTTCTTTAAGGATATCCTTAATATTAGGGCGACCATGAGAGTGATAATTACTTGGGAAATATTCGCGAGCAATTTCTTTTATGGGTAGGAAACCATGACGTTCCGCTCCGTAATCAACGAAAGCAGCTTCCAGGCTAGGTTCAATTCGAGTAATTTTACCTTTATATATATTTGCCTTTTTCTGCTCGTGTCCAGGGCTTTCAATATCCAAATCATAAAGACGCTGCCCATCAACAAGGGCAACACGCAACTCTTCCTGCTGGGTTGCGTTGATTAACATTCTTTTCATTCTAACTTACTCATTATTTTTACATTAATATAGAGCTGCGAGTAAAAAAGAGGTGAGCTACTAGTTACCGATGGCCTCGTGTCTTTTACAAAACCGCCAGCCTCACGGCTATCGTTTGTATAGAGGCGCCTATTTGTCGGCGAGTCTGAATTTCATTTGAACACAGTGCTCTTTATTGGGATGCTGTAATAAATAGGTACAGATTTTGCCCAATCCAGTAAGCTGCCACCCGCAGCCCATAAATTATTTGATAGAACATTACGTCTTATGCCATTGCTGCGTTTTTGCTCGATCAAACAGATAACAAACAATTTCAATCTTGCCATTCATAGTTTAGTAAACCGTGGCCAGAAAGCATTATTCCATTGCTATTGGGGTGATAGCAAGGTGACTTTATCGCTTTACGGTCTTTTTATTAGGAAATAGTGATAAGTTGTTAATATTTAGTCTTTATCCTAAGTCACTTGAAACAATAAAATAGGAAAAATGGATATTATTTAGACATAGTTAAAAATGAGTGGCGCTCTGTTGGTTGGATTATTAGAATCTTGCCCATGAAAACAGATAATCAAGTTGTACAGTTTGTCACGATTGATGACGAATATGCCGGTCAGCGAATTGATAACTTTTTACTGACACGTTTAAAAGGTGTACCTAAGAGCCTGATCTATCGGATCTTGCGTAAAGGTGAAGTTCGAGTTAATAAAGGAAGAATCAAACCTGAATATAAATTGACAGCAGGTGATGTCATCAGGATCCCGCCGATTAGAGTTGCAGAAAAACAAGAAACACCTGTCTCTGTCAAGCTGGATAAGGTTGCGGCTCTGGCGGAGTGTATCTTGTATGAAGATGACCATATTTTAGTCATAAACAAACCTTCAGGAACCGCAGTTCATGGGGGCAGTGGTCTGAGTTTTGGTGTGATAGAGGGATTACGGGCTTTGCGTCCTGAAGCACGCTTTCTTGAACTGGTACATCGGCTTGACCGCGATACATCGGGTATTTTGTTGATTGCGAAAAAGCGTTCTGCATTGCGAGCATTGCATGAACAATTACGCTTGAAACAGATGCAAAAAGACTATTTGGCGCTAGTGCGTGGGCAATGGCAATCCCATTGTAAAGTAGTAGAAGCACCTTTGTTGAAAAACATCCTGCAAAGTGGGGAAAGGGTGGTTAAAGTCAATAAAGAAGGCAAACCGTCTGAAACACGTTTTAAAGTTGAAGAACGATATGCGTTTGCGACATTGGTGCGAGCAAGCCCAGTGACGGGGAGAACTCACCAGATCCGCGTGCACACTTTACATGCCGGTCATCCCATTGCGTTCGATGATCGTTATGGTGACAGAACATTTGATGCCCAGCTTGCAGAAACAGGTCTTAACCGATTGTTCTTGCATGCCAGCTCATTAAAGTTTACCCATCCATCCACGGGGGAAACGCTTCGTTTCGAAGCCCCAATGGATGATAGTTTGCGAAAATGTTTAAGAATATTGCGGAATAATAATCATTGAGAGCATTCCGTCAGTGGATTTATCCCCTGACGGATAAGCATCTCTGTTAAAGTTATTAATGGTAAGCCGATAAGTGTGTTTGGATCTTTGCCGTCAAGTTTTTCGAATAATGTAATTCCTAAGCCTTCACTTTTAAAACTACCAGCGCAATTGAAGGGTTTTTCTTTGTTCAGATAATAAATAATTTCTGTTTCTGTCAGATCTCTGAAATAGACCTGAAATAGCTCACAACGAGTATCAACTACCCCTGTTTTGCTATTGAATAAGGTAATGCCAGTATAAAAAGTGACACATTTTCCACTGGCTTTTTTCAATTGTAAGAAAGCATTATCAAAATTATGGGATTTGCCGGTAATCTTGTCATCTAAAACACAAACTTGATCTGACGCTATAATTAGATGGCTAGAATATTCCTGCTGTAATGCGCAGGCTTTTGCTTGTGATAGCCGCATTACCAATTGTTTTGGACTTTCGTTTTCCAGTGGGCTTTCATCAATATTGGAAGAAGCACAGGTAAAAGGTAATCCCAACTTTTCTAGTAATAGGCGGCGATATTCGGAAGTTGACGATAAAACAATCGGAAGCATCTTTTTTTCCATAAAATACGTAGAGAAATATTCGTAGGCATTTTAAACTATACGCCGCTTAATAAGCGAATATTTGACGGAAAGGTGCAGATGTGTGGCCTTTTTCTTTGACTATGTCTCATTACAAAGATAATATGCGCGCCTTATGCAAAAGGTAAAATTACCCCTGACCATCGATGCACTTCGAGCAGCCCAGAAAAGATTGGATTACCATGGTAGTCATTCTGCTGGGCAAGTTTCTCGTCTTGCAGAATCCGTGGTCAGTGTGGATGGTGATGTAGATAGCTCATTATCATTTGAAATTGATAATCAGCGTCTGGCAGTTGTAAAAGGGCATTCCGAAGTGGATGTTACGCTTGCCTGTCAGCGTTGTGGCAGTAATTTCAGTCATCATGTTCACATAACGTATTGTTTTAGCCCGGTCGTCAATGATGAGCAGGCTGAGGCATTACCGGAAGAGTATGAGCCAATAAACGTTAACGAATTTGGCGAAATAGATTTGCTGGCAATGATTGAAGATGAAATAATTCTATCTCTGCCGGTGGTTCCGGTACATGATTCTGAACACTGTGAAGTGTCCGACGCGGACATGGTGTTTGGTACACTGCCTCCTGAAGCAGAAAAACCAAACCCGTTTGCCGTATTAGCCAGTTTAAAGAAAAGTACTTAAGGAGTAAGGTCAATGGCCGTACAACAGAATAAACCAACTCGTTCCAAGCGTGGTATGCGTCGTTCTCATGACGCACTGACTGCAACACTTGTCTCTGTAGACAAAACTTCTGGTGAAACTCACCTGCGTCATCACGTGACTGCTGATGGCTACTACCGTGGCCGCAAGGTAATCAACAAGTAATTTCAGCTAACCATTAGCAAGTTGATATCTTGGCTAATCTAACCTTAGCGTTAGATGCTATGGGTGGGGACTTTGGTCCTTGCGTTACAGTGCCTGCTGCATTGCAGGCACTGGCATCTAATCCACAACTGAAGCTATTGTTGGTCGGCAATCCCGAAACCATCTCTCCTTTGCTTGCAAATCAAAATGCCGAGCTGCTTAGCCGTTTACAAATTGTCCCGGCGGAACATATCGTTTCCAACGATGCAAGGCCATCTCAGGCCATCCGTTCCAGTCACGGTACTTCAATGCGTATAGCACTAGACTTAGTTAAATCAGGTAAAGCACGGGCTTGTGTTAGTGCGGGAAATACAGGTGCTTTGATGGGATTGGCTAAATTGATGCTGAAATCCATTGAAGGAATTGAACGGCCTGCATTGATGACAGTGATACCTAATCTAAAACAACAGAAGACAGTTGTATTAGATTTAGGCGCTAATATTAATTGTAATAGTAGCATGTTAGTTCAGTTTGCGATTATGGGCGCCGTAATGGCAGAGTATGTTGCTGGTGTGGATAACCCACGTGTTGCGTTACTCAATATCGGGGAAGAGGAATCCAAAGGGCTGGATAATATCCGCGAAGCCGCTATAACCTTGCGTAGTATCCCAACGATTAATTACATCGGGTATGTGGAAGGAAATGAGTTACTGACGGGAAAAACGGATGTGCTCGTATGTGACGGCTTCGCAGGTAATGTTACGCTGAAGACGATGGAAGGTGCGATCAGAGTGATCCTATCTCTGGTAAAGTCACCTGATGGTCAGCAGAAAAAATCATCTTGGTTGATGAAACTGTTCAAGATGAAGATAGTTAAAAAATGGTTACTAAGGCAGATAACTAAACGATTTGGCCATCTAAACCCTGACCAGTATAACGGAGCAACGTTATTAGGATTGCGTGGCATCGTCATAAAAAGTCACGGTGCTGCCAATGAACATGCTTTCAAAGCTGCTATTGATCAAGCCATTCAAGCTATAGAAAAGCAGGTTCCAGATAGAATTGCTGCCCGGCTGGATGCAGTATTACCCAAGAGTGAATAAACATAAAATGTATACAAAGATCTTAGGTACGGGCAGTTATTTGCCTGCGCAGGTGCGTACTAACGCAGATTTAGAAAAAATGGTAGATACGTCTGACGAGTGGATTGTCACTCGGACGGGCATTCGTGAGCGCCGTATTGCGGCTGAAGATGAAAATGTTGCAATTTTGGGTTTCAAGGCTGCTGAAAAAGCCATTGAAATGGCAGGCATCGATAAAGCACAAATTGACTTAATCGTTGTTGCCACAACCAGCTCAACCCATGCTTTTCCAAGTGCAGCTTGTCAAATTCAGCAATTGTTGGGTATTCAAGGCATTGCGGCTTTTGACGTTGCGGCAGCATGTGCCGGCTTCACTTACGCATTAAGCGTTGTAGATAAATTTATTAAAACGGGTGCGGCTAAACATGCACTGGTGATCGGTTCTGACATTATTTCAAGAGTTGTAGATCCTAAAGATCGCAGTACAGTTATTCTTTTCGGCGACGCAGCAGGAGCGATGGTAGTCGGGGTTTCAGAGGAACCTGGCATCTTATCCACTCATCTTCATGCTGATGGTCGTTATGGGGAATTGCTATCATTGCCTCATCAAAGCCGAGTGAAGTGCGATACACCAGAATACGTGACGATGGCTGGCAATGAAGTCTTTAAAGTTGCCGTTCGTGAATTAGCGAATATTGTTGATGAAACATTAGAAGCCAACAATGTGCCTCACTCTGAGCTTGATTGGCTAGTACCTCATCAGGCGAATTTGCGTATCATTGCGGCAACGGCCAAGAAATTAGATATGACAATGGATAAGGTGGTTGTGACTTTGGATCGTCATGGCAACACCTCGGCAGCATCTGTTCCGACAGCATTTGATGAAGCGGTACGTGATGGAAGAATCCAACGCGGCCAACTTATTTTACTTGAAGCATTTGGCGGTGGCTTTACCTGGGGCTCAGCGCTGGTACGTTTTTAATTTAACAGGAAAATAAACATGTCTGATTTTGCAATGGTGTTTCCCGGTCAAGGTTCTCAATCTCTTGGTATGTTGGCTGATTTAGCCGCAGAATTTCCACTGGTTGAGCAAACGTTCGCAGAGGCTTCTGCGGTTTTGGGATATGATTTATGGACGTTGATTCAGCAAGGACCTGTAGAAGAACTGAATAAAACCTGGAAAACTCAACCTGCATTGCTGGCAGCTTCAGTGGCGATTTGGCGTGTATGGCAGGAGAAAGGCGGTAAGGCGCCTTCCATAATGGCAGGTCATAGCCTTGGCGAATACTCTGCACTGGTTTGTGCTGGTGTGATTGAGTTCCAGCAAGCCATTAAACTTGTTGAGTTGCGTGGGAAGTTGATGCAAGAAGCTGTACCAGAAGGGCAGGGAGCAATGTATGCCATTATCGGTTTAGATAATGAATCCATTGCAAAGGCATGTGCGGAGTCAGCACAAGGTCAGATTGTTTCGCCGGTTAATTTTAATTCACCTGGGCAGGTGGTTATCGCAGGTGAAAAAGAGGCTGTAGAGCGTGCGGGAGCGGCATGTAAGGCCGCGGGCGCAAAACGGGCATTGCCATTATCCGTTAGTGTGCCTTCGCATTGTGCATTGATGAAATCTGCTGCTGAGCAACTGGCAGCTGCATTGCAAGACGTTGAGTTTAACCAGCCACAATTCCCTGTCGTGAATAACGTCGATGTAAAAGTAGAAAAATCTGCTGATGCTATTCGAGACGCTTTGGTACGTCAGTTGTATAATCCTGTGCGTTGGACAGAATCAGTTGAATGTATTGCAGAGCTTGGGGTTGAACAATTGTTGGAAATCGGGCCAGGTAAGGTACTCACTGGGTTAACGAAACGTATTGTTGATACTTTAAGTGCTGTAGCAGTAAATGATGTATCATCACTCACAGTTGCTCTGAACAAATAACTGGGGAAAACATGAGCTTTGATGGAAAAATAGCACTGGTCACTGGTGCGAGCCGTGGCATAGGTCGCGCGATTGCAGAATTATTGGTTGAGCGGGGTGCACGTGTTGTTGGCACCGCAACCAGTGAGAAGGGAGCTGAAGCAATCAGTGCCTTCCTTGGTGATAAAGGCAAAGGTTTTGTACTAAATGTCACAGATTCAGAATCCATTGAGAATGCACTATCGAATATTCGTGCTGAATTTGGTGAAATAGACATTTTAGTTAATAATGCAGGCATCACTCGTGATAACTTGTTGATGCGCATGAAAGATGATGAGTGGCAAGATATTATTGACACTAATCTTTCTTCGATTTTTCGTCTGTCAAAAGCAGTAATGCGCTCTATGATGAAAAAACGTTATGGACGTATTATTTCCATTGGCTCTGTTGTTGGAACAATGGGAAATGCGGGACAGGCGAATTACGCGGCAGCGAAAGCAGGGGTTATTGGTTTTAGTAAATCATTGGCTCGTGAAGTCGCTTCCCGTGGCATCACTGTTAACGTTGTTGCACCTGGTTTTATCGAAACTGATATGACTAAAGCGTTGACAGACGAACAACGTGCGGGCATTGCTGCTGGAATACCTGCTAATCGTCTTGGTGATGCAAAGGAAATTGCCAGTGCTGTAGCGTTTCTTGCTTCTGACGAGGCCGCTTACATCACGGGTGAAACATTGCATGTCAATGGTGGCATGTACATGATCTAAAAATGAGCGAACCTACTGTTTTTGATGTATTTTTTATACAAAAAAAGCAGATTGTGGTTCGACCAGCCGGGATTTGGTTGCATCTTTTCCTGTATTTTATAAACTACGAAAACCATCGCAAAAGCGAGTTTTGATAGGAAATTTAATAGTATGAGCACTATCGACGAACGCGTTAAGAAAATCATCGTTGAACAACTGGGTGTTAAAGAGGAAGAAGTTGTGAACACAGCTTCATTTGTTGATGACTTGGGCGCTGATTCTCTTGACACAGTTGAACTGGTAATGGCTCTGGAAGAAGAGTTC
This sequence comes from Xenorhabdus thuongxuanensis, assembly GCF_001908095.1. GTDB lineage: Bacteria > Pseudomonadota > Gammaproteobacteria > Enterobacterales > Enterobacteriaceae > Xenorhabdus > Xenorhabdus thuongxuanensis. The sequence goes on from NZ_MKGR01000002.1 coordinate 248,208, forward strand.
GATATCGAGATCCCAGACGAAGAAGCTGAAAAAATCACTACAGTTCAAGCTGCTATTGACTACGTTGAAAACGCAGGTAAATAAGCACACATACCTAGGCGGTCGTTCGACCGCCTATGTTTTTCGTCCCAAATTTTTTCCCTCCCTGGAGGATAACCGTGTCTAAGCGTCGAGTAGTCGTGACCGGACTAGGCATGTTATCTCCTGTCGGCAATACAGTAGAGTCTTCTTGGAACGCTGTTTGTGCCGGACAGAGTGGTATCGGCCTTATCGAACATTTTGATACCTCTAACCATGCAACGAAGTTTGCAGGTTTAGTGAAGAATTTTAATCATGAAGATTTCAATATTTCGCGCAAAGAAGCACGAAAGATGGATCTCTTCATTCAGTATGGTATTGCTGCGGGCAAACAAGCTGTTGAAGATGCAGGAATCGAAGTAACAGAAGCCAATGCTAGCCGCTTTGGTGCTGCTATTGGTTCTGGTATTGGTGGATTGGGCCTGATCGAAGAAAATCACAGTACACTGTTATCGGCAGGGCCTCGTAAGGTCAGCCCATTCTTTGTACCATCAACCATCATCAATATGGTGGCGGGCCATTTGAGCATCTTGTATGGTCTTCGTGGTCCGAGCATCTCCATTGCAACAGCCTGTACTTCTGGCGTACATAATATCGGTCATGCAGCTCGCATTATTGCCTATAATGATGCTGACATTATGCTGGCCGGTGGTGCAGAAAAAGCGAGTACTGAGTTTGGGGTTGCTGGATTCGGTGCTGCACGCGCATTGTCAACCCGTAATGATGATCCTCAAGGTGCAAGCCGTCCTTGGGATAAAGATCGTGATGGTTTTGTTCTGGGCGATGGTGCAGGTATTGTCGTGCTTGAAGAGTATGAGCACGCGAAAAAACGCGGCGCGAAAATCTATGCTGAAGTTGTTGGCTTTGGCATGAGCAGTGATGCTTACCACATGACATCACCTCCTGAAGATGGCGCAGGTGCTGCTTTAGCAATGCAAAATGCCCTGAAAGATGCGGGAATCTCACCAGAGCAAGTGGGTTACATCAATGCTCATGGTACTTCAACGTCAGTTGGTGATATTGCTGAAGCACGTGCAGTGGAGGCTGTTTTTGGTGAAGGCACTAAAGTATTGGTGAGTTCAACCAAATCGATGACAGGCCATTTGTTGGGTGCAGCAGGCGCAATTGAATCTATATTTACTATTCTTTCTCTGCGTGATCAGATTATTCCTCCAACCATTAACCTGGAGAATCAGGCTGAGAATTGTCGTTTGGATTTAGTTCCAGGTACAGCGCGCAACGTTGAAGGAATGGAATATGCATTGTGTAACTCTTTTGGTTTCGGTGGCACCAACGGGTCATTGATTTTCCGCAAGATCTAAAATCACTTTGTGTTTATAAAAAGCCCCGACACATGTTGGGGCTTTTTTATCAAAAATAAGAAGTTAACATGACGTATTGGATTAATGGTCATCAGTGCGATCATATACCTGTTAATGATCGTGCGGTACAGTTTGGCGACGGCTGCTTTACCACAATAAGGGTTGAGCAAGGGATACCGGCTTTGCTACCTTTGCATATAAAACGGTTGCAGAAAGGTGTTGAAAAACTCTTTATGCCAGCACTGAGTTGGTTCCAACTTGAGAACCATATTAAACAGGTAGTGAAAGGGTGTGAATCCGGTGTTTTGAAAGTCATTCTGTCCAGAGGTACGGGAGGCCGTGGCTATAGTTTTGCTGACACGATTACGCCTACCCATATCTTGTCTTTGAGTCCATATCCTGAACGATATGTAACTCAGCGTCAAAAAGGTGTGTCATTAACTCTTAGTCCCATTCCAATGGGAATTAATCCCTATCTGGCTGGTATTAAGCACTTAAATCGTTTGGAGCAGGTTTTAATCAAACGGTTCATTGAACAATCTGGAGCTGATGAAGCCCTGGTACTTGATAGTGATGGCTTATTAGTTGAATGCGGTACCGCCAATATCTTCTGGCGAAAAGGAAAAAATGTTTATACGCCTGACCTTAGCCAGTGTGGGGTGGAAGGAGTCATGCGACAAAAGATCATCGAATTGTTGGCGACAAGTGATTATAGCTTATCATATGTTATGCGCTATCCCGAAGCTTTGGCTTATGCAGACGAAGTGATTATCTGTAATTCCTTAATGCCAGTATTGCCAGTAAGTCAAATTCAAGCGCATAAAAATCAACCTGCGTGGAAATATCAATCAAGAGAGTTGCATGAATATTTATTACCTGAATGTTTAAAACCTTAGCGTGTCAGTATTCAGAAGCACAAATAAAAGTGATGACCGGATGAAACTAAAAAAGCGCATTTTCATTCTGCCTGGCTTGTTTATTGCGTTCGCTGTGATCGTATTTTTTTCTTTTATGAAGAAAATAGAGAACTTTGCTGATCAAAATATTAATCTTAGCCAGGAGCTTATATTTACTGTGCCGGCGGGAACTGGACGCTCTGGACTGCAAGCCTTACTGACCCAGGATAAATTGATTGAAGATAGTCAATTATTGCCATGGCTATTTCGCTTTAAACCAGAGCTGGCAAAATTTAAGGCTGGAACTTACCGTTTGCAAAAAGGTATGTCTTTGAAGTCTGTCCTGCAACTGTTTGCCAGTGGCAAAGAAACGCAGTTTGCCATTCGTTTTGTTGAAGGTAGTCGCCTTTCTGATTGGACAAAAATATTGCAGAATGCGCCATACTTAAAACATGAAATAGAAAATAAGACACCGAAAGCTCTGCTTGACGCTTTAGGCATGCAAGAGGGCAAATTACTGGAAGGTTGGTTTTATCCTGATACCTATTTGTATACAGCAGGCACGAGTGACGTGGAGTTGCTTAAACGAGCCCATAACAAAATGAAAACAGTTGTCGGGCAGGAATGGGAAAGCAGGGAAAAGAATCTGCCATATAAAAGTGCCTATGAAATGTTGATCATGGCTTCTATTATTGAAAAAGAGACGGCAATTGAATCTGAACGAACCAAAGTTGCCTCTGTATTCGTGAATCGTCTACGGTTAAAGATGAAACTGCAAACTGATCCAACAGTGATTTATGGATTGGGAGATAAATATACGGGTACGATTTTTCGCAGCAATCTCAACACATTTACACCATACAATACGTATATGATTGATGGGTTGCCACCAACCCCTATCGCCATGCCAGGTTTGGCTTCAATTAAGGCCGCAGCACATCCTGCTGTCACAGAATATTTATATTTTGTGGCGAATGGCGATAGGGGGCACACATTCACCACCAATCTGGTAGCACATAATAAGGCAGTAAGTCTTTATCGCCAAAGGTTAAAGCAGGATAAATGAGTAGCAAATTTATTGTAATTGAAGGGCTTGAGGGTGCTGGAAAAACAACAGCAATCCAAACAGTGGTTGAAACCTTGCAACAGCAGGGTGTTTCTGATTTGACTCTTACCCGTGAACCTGGCGGGACACCGTTAGCAGAAAAATTACGTGAGCTGATTAAGCAAGGGGTTGAAGGAGAATCACTGACAGATAAAGCAGAACTATTAATGTTATATGCTGCCAGAGTTCAATTGGTGGAAAATATTATCAAGCCGGCTTTGGCAAAAGGAACTTGGGTCATTGGTGATCGTCATGATCTCTCTTCCCAGGCTTATCAGGGGGGCGGCCGAGGTATCGATCAGCATTTGATGGTGTCACTACGCAACGCTGCATTGGGCGATTTCTCTCCAGATTTAACCCTTTATCTTGATGTACCACCAGAAGTGGGCTTACAACGTGCTCTTGAGCGCGGTGAATTGGATCGGATTGAAAAGGAATCCTTAGACTTTTTCCACCGCACCCGTACAAAATATCTCGAACTTATGGCGAAAGATGACAGTATCAAAAAGATTGATGCAACCCAACCACTGGAAAAAGTGCAGGGTGATATTCGCCATACTTTACTTGCCTGGTTAAAGAATATCGGTTAAATAACATTGACTAAAAGCACAGGAAATTCAGACAAAAACTGGTATCCGTGGCTCAATCATGCATACCGCCAGTTAGTTGAACTCCACCAACAGGGGCGTGGGCATCATGCTATTTTGCTTCATGCTCATGCAGGAATGGGAGCTGATGCATTATTGTATGGTTTGAGTCGCTGGTTAATGTGTCAGAATAAACAGGGCATTAAAAGCTGTGGCAAATGCCACGGTTGTCATTTGATGTTGGCGGAAACGCATTCTGACTGGCATGTTCTTGCTCCTGAGAAGGGAAAAAATGTCATTGGGGTAGATGCAGTACGTCAGCTCAGCGAGAAGCTCTATGAATATTCTCAGCAAGGGGGAGCCAAAATTGCCTGGATCACATCCGCAGAATCCCTGACGGATGCTGCTTCTAGCGCCTTATTGAAAACGTTGGAAGAACCGCCGCAAAACACCTACTTTTTGTTGCAATGTCAAAGCCCTATAAATTTGTTGGCAACACTACGCAGCCGCTGTTTTTACTATTTTATTCCAGTCCCTGAAACCTCGACGGGGCTTTATTGGCTACAAAAACAGCTTCCAACGATATCTTCTTTGGATGCACAAACAGCATTGAAACTTTCTCAGGGAGCACCATTGGCCGCGGAGCAACTACTCCAAACTGAAAAATGGCAGCAGAGGAATTCATTTTGCCAGGCGATTGAACAGGCATTGCATAAATGTGATACCCTGTCACTTTTACCATTACTGAATCGTGATGATGTGCAGCAATCTTTGCATTGGTTGATTAGCTTATTATCTGATGCAGTAAAATGGCAGCAGCAGGCGCAGAATTACTGTATTAACCAGGATCAACAGGTTCTGATTCATTATCTTGCTTCTAGCCAAAGTGTGGAAACATTATTAAATACAGTTGATGATTGGGTACATTGTCGTCATCAATTATTATCTGTGGCGGGAGTCAATCGGGAATTGTTGCTAACGGAACAATTACTCAATTGGGAAAGGCAATTTTGCCCTGCACAGTAACCTAGTTAAATACGAGCATATTATGTTTTTAGTTGATTCGCATTGCCACCTCGATTGCCTTGATTATGAAACGCTGCACCAAAGTGTAGATGAAGTTGTGGCGAAAGCGGCCGAACGAGATGTGAAATATATGCTGGCGGTGGCAACCACGTTGCCTGGTTTCCGGCAAATGAAGGAATTGATTGGTAAGCGGGAAAACGTAGCGTATTCCTGTGGCATTCATCCATTGAATTTGGATGAAGGTTACGATTTCGAAGAACTTGCCCGACTGGCTGCGGATGAAGAAGTTGTCGCAATGGGGGAAACTGGCCTGGATTATTATTATCAGCAAGAAAATGCTGATCTCCAGCGAACTTCATTTCGTGAACATATTCGCATTGGCCGTGAATTAAATAAGCCAGTGATTGTGCATACCCGTGACGCAAGAGACGATACATTGATGGTTTTGCGGGAAGAAAAAGTACAAGATTGCGGTGGCGTACTGCACTGTTTCACTGAAGATAAAGAAACGGCAAGGGCTCTGCTGGATTTGGGTTTTTATATCTCTTTTTCTGGTATTGTCACCTTCCGTAATGCCGAGCAGATCCGTGAAGCCGCAAGATATGTGCCACTAGATCGTATTCTGGTAGAAACCGATTCACCTTATCTGGCACCGGTTCCCCATCGAGGTAAACAGAATCAGCCAGCTTATGTACGTGATGTTGCTGAGTATATGGCAGTGTTGAAAGGTGTCAGTATTGAAGAGTTGGCTGCGGTGACAACAAGAAATTTTTGTGGACTGTTTCACATCAATATTAAAGAAAACTAAGTTAGTCATGTCACACGGTGTTTTTAGGTCTCATAACAAACAGGAGAAGTAAAATGGCAGAAGAAACTATTTTTAGTAAAATCATCCGTCGAGAAATTCCTGCTGATATTATTTATCAGGATGATTTGGTCACTGCATTCCGCGACATTTCCCCTCAGGCACCAACCCACATTTTGATCATACCTAATGTATTGATCCCAACCGTTAATGATGTTACCGCTGATCATGAACTTGCTTTGGGACGTCTGTTTACTGTAGCAGCAAAAATAGCAAAAGAAGAAGGCATTGCAGAAGATGGCTATCGCTTGATCATGAACTGTAATCGCCATTCGGGACAGGAAGTTTTCCATATCCACATGCACTTAGTGGGTGGACGTCCATTGGGACCGCTATTAGCAAAATAATAACCTAATTTATGTATATCGGTACAAAGTAGTGATGTAACCGGAGTAGATTAATGAAAAGAATTCTCTTTGTTATTTTATCGGCAATGTTGCTGGCGAGTTGTGTTGCTCCAGAAACACAGCAGCCTGCTCCTGTTACACCGGTGGAGCCAAAGAAAAAACCGGAACCGTCGGTAGGGCCATCAGAAAAAGTTCCCCAACCGCCTAAAATTCAATCTATTAATTGGGACAGTATTGTTCAGCCGTTAGTTGATCAGATGATTAATGCTAATGGTGTGGAAGCGGAAAAATTACTGCTTGTTGATTCTGTTAAGAATAACACTAATGGCTCATTGCGAACCCTGAAAGCCACAGATGTGATCACGAATGTAATCAGCAATAAACAGGTTTTTCAGGTTGTACCGAAATCTCAAATCCATTTAGCCAGACAGGCGCTGGGGTTATCATCGGAAGATAGCCTGGGATCGCGCAGTAAATCCATTGGATTGGCGCGTCATTTACATGCCGATTATGTTCTCTATTCTGTTGTCTCCAATAACCATGGTCAGCGTGAGCTGGAAATGCAGTTAATGCTGGTTAAAACTGGCGAAATACTTTGGTCAGGTCGTGGTGACGTTAACTAACGACAACGCTTTGCTCAGGGTATTGTGTCAGTTATGGCCTGATATTCCCGCAGACTCTTGGGAAATTAGGCCATTAACAGGTTTGACACAGGGAAGTTACTATATTGCTAATATAACTACACATGAAGTGTGTCAGATGGTTGGACGCGCACAAACACCGCAGAGTGAAATACTCGGCGTGGATCGTCAACGAGAAAATCAGATCTTGCGGCGGTTGTCTTCCACCGGTATTGCACCTAAAGTAATGGCTATGCACGAAACCTGGCTATTGCTTGAATGGTTCAATGGGACAAAAGTAAAACCTGGTACATTGGGTCAGCCAACTTTACAGCAACTATTGGCGCAAACACTTACTATTCTTCATAGCCACTCTCCATTGGGTTATCCCCTTCAATTAAAAAAACAAATTGCATTCCAATGGCAGCAGATTGACAGAAGACGCTTATCTCCTCGTTGGTTACGCTTACACAAATCCTTTATGGCAACCAGATTACCCACTGTACTAAAGATAGCTCCTGCCCATATGGATGTTCATCCGGATAATCTATTAATGACTGAAGAAGGGTTAAAATTGATTGATTGGGAGTATGCTGCGGATGTCGATATCGGCTTTTCACTGGCTGTACTATTCAAGGTAAATCAATGGGATGAGGTGCAGAAAAAAAATTTTTTAGATTATTATTGTACCCAGGCATCAGGATATTCAGATATCCAATTATTGCAGCAACAAATTAAGCGATGGGAGTCGTGGGTCAGTTATATGATGTTAATGTGGTATGAAGTGCGCTGGCAGCAGACGAGAGAACAACAATTTTTATCGCTGGCGCATCCCTTACGCCAGGCTTTTAAATTGTCGTAATGAATCTAATAACCAATATAAAGAGAAGTGAGGAATGCTATGGGGCCAGTAATGTTAGATGTTGTTGGCTATGAATTGGATAATGAAGAGCGCGAAATTCTACAGCATCCATTAGTGGGTGGCTTAATTTTATTTACCCGTAACTTCCACGATACAGAGCAATTACGTGAACTGGTTCGTCAAATTCGCGCAGTTTCCCGACACCGTTTAGTGGTGGCTGTTGATCAGGAAGGAGGACGTGTTCAGCGTTTTCATGAGGGGTTTACGCGTTTACCTGCGGCACAATCTTTTGCTTGTGTACATGACATGCTTATGGGGGCACATCTGGCAAAAGAATCTGGCTGGTTAATGGCGTCAGAAATGATCGCAATGGATATCGATATCAGCTTCGCTCCAGTATTGGACTTGGGACATAAATGTACAGCAATTGGTGAACGGTCATTCCACGAAGAACCTGAACCTGCGATGGTAATGGCGGAAAAATTTATTAAAGGAATGCATTCTGCGGGCATGAAATCGACAGGGAAACATTTTCCGGGACATGGGGCAGTGACGGCAGATTCTCATAAAGAAACGCCAAGGGATAACCGTCCCATGGATGCTATTAGTTGCCATGATATGGTGATTTTCCGCGATTTTATCCAGCGTAATCTGCTGGATGCCATTATGCCTGCTCACGTTATTTATCCTCAGATAGATCACCGTCCTGCAAGTGGTTCACCCTATTGGTTGAAATCCATACTTCGTGAGCAATTAGGATTTAAAGGCGTTATTTTTTCCGATGATTTGTCGATGGAAGGCGCAGCAGTGATGGGCAGTTATGCTGAACGGGCTAAAGCATCATTAGATGCCGGTTGTGACATGATTTTAGTGTGCAACAATCGAGAAGGAGCGGTCAGTGTGTTGGACAACCTCCCGATAATTGAATCACCTAAAGTTAAACAGTTATACCATCAAGGCAAACAACTTAGTTTGGAAGAATTACAAAAGTCTGAACGTTGGCAAAAGGCTAACCAGGCGTTACATGATTTGTGTGAAAAGTGGCTAAGATGCGAATAATCATTGGATTATTTACTCATAAATCTGATTCACATCTAATTTATTGAAAATCAGCATGCAATTTTTGTGATTGATGTCTAATTAATCAAAAGAGTTTGGTTGTGATTATTTTTGGTATGACCAACTGACCTGCCATGATATTCTGGAGATATTTGCAATATGAAATTTGTTTAGCTTGAAGTTATTTAAGGACGTTATTTAAGGTTTTTTACTCAAAGAAACGAACTTAGCGCCTTACATAACATTATGTTGTATTTTCAGTGGGGTATTCATGACAACGCCAAAGACAAGAATTGTCATCATTGGTGGGGGCGCTGGTGGTTTAGAGCTAGCAACGCGTTTGGGACACAAATTAGGGCGTAAGAAAAAAGCCGAAATTACTTTGGTAGATCGCAATAATAGCCATTTATGGAAACCACTATTGCATGAAGTGGCAACAGGATCTCTTGATGATGGCGTTGATGCGTTGAGTTATTTGGCTCATGCAAGTAACCATTATTTCAATTTCCAGCTAGGTACACTCACGAATATCAATCGTGAAGAAAAAACAATTACTCTGGCTGGGATCAGTGATGAAACTGGTGATTTGTTGGTACCAGAGCGTGAACTGGCTTACGACATTCTTGTCATGGCATTGGGCAGCCAATCTAACGATTTTGGCACGGCTGGTGTGAAGGAAAATTGTATTTTTCTTGATAACCCGCAACAGGCACATCGTTTCCACAATGAAATGTTGAACCTGTTCCTGAAATATTCTGCAAATCACTGTGCAGAAGAAAAAGTGAATATCGCGATTGTTGGCGGTGGTGCGACTGGCGTAGAACTTTCTGCGGAACTCTACAATGCAGTTAAGCAACTTAACAGTTATGGTTTTGAAAGCCTGAATTCAGATGCCCTTAATGTGACTTTGGTTGAAGCGGGGGAGCGTATCCTGCCTGCATTGCCGACACGCATTTCCAGTGCAGCCCATCAAGAGTTGACTAAGCTGGGTGTTAAGGTATTAACCAAGACAATGGTGACCAGTGCTGATGAGCATGGGTTGAATACCAAAGAGGGTGAGCAGATCAAAGCTTCCTTGATGGTATGGGCTGCGGGAATTAAAGCACCTGACTTTATGAAAGATATTGGTGAGTTAGAAACAAACCGTATCAACCAATTGGTTGTGAAGCCAACTTTGCAAACCACACGGGATGATCATATTTTTGCTATTGGAGATTGTGCATCATGTCCGAAAAAAGAGGGTGATTTTGTTCCTCCTCGTGCGCAATCTGCTCACCAGATGGCAAGCCGTTGCTATGACAATATCTTGGCATTGTTGAATGAAAAACCATTGAAAGAATATGTTTATAAAGATCATGGTTCATTGGTTTCATTATCCAAGTTCAGTACTGTCGGTAGTCTGATGGGGAACTTGATGCGTGGTTCAATGATGGTTGAAGGCCGTATTGCTCGTATGGTTTATATCTCTTTGTATCGTATGCATCAGGTAGCTCTGCATGGATATATTAAAACAGGTTTGATGATGCTGGTTGGAGGAATTAACCGTGTTATTCGTCCACGCTTGAAGTTGCATTAATTAGCCAAAAAATGGCTCATCTTGAGGTAATTTATTGAGGTGAGTCATTTATCTACTCTTTATATTTATTATTATACATATCATAAAAGTTATTCTGGTGACTTACTATAATGAATAAAAAATTATTTGAACTAAATTCAGGTTTCATTTTAATTAATCCATTATTGTTATATGTGGTAATTTATTTAAAATAATGGTCTGTAATTATATTGATATGTTATACAAAATAAATTTAATTGACTGAGTTATGCATAACTGCCTAATAGATAATCAAATAATTTATCAGCAGATTTAATTAATCGTTATAATAAAGCCGGCTTTAGTTAGGTTATTTTGGCATCACAAATTTGCTTAGTTTGTAGGATCATGGTGTTAGGAGATATATCTTTTATTTTTTGTATTGTGTGTACTTTTTACATGGAAACTTTTATTGTGAAAAATTCTTATGTGATATGAATAGAGAAAATACCACATAAATCTTCATGTACTAACTCTTAATGAAATAGGTATAGAAGCTGTTTTTTTCGTAAAGTCAATACTGAAACTATTCACAATAATAGATGACCACATGGATAAGTGCTTAACGAATTTACTGATTTAATAGAATAGGATTTTTCTCAATAATGAACTTAACGCATTTTTAGCTTACTTAAAATAGTTGCAAAATATTCTTTTAATAAAATTGTGTGGAAAACTATTAATATATCAAGGTGCTATGTGGTTAAGCTAACGATAAGACAGTATGTAATTAGTTCTATAATGACTATTATCACTATTGCCATCATTGGGGCAGCCGCAACGTTTTATTTTGAATCCCCACGTCCCAGCGTTGCGCATGTATTATCTTCTGACCCTATCAGATCAACGGTTGTTTTTCATCAATCCTATTGTCATATCGCAGTATTTCCCATTCCTGATACAGTAAAAAATATTACGCATAATCATTTGATTAAATATGAATATCGTATTCTAACTCTCCTTAACCACTTGAAAGCTAGTAGGAAATATCCTGCTTTAATCCACTCGGTTTTAAAAAATTGCATAGAATTTAGTTTTAAAAAACCACGTGTCGTTGCCTATGACGTAAGTTATGTCATTGGCGAGCAACCAGGAAAAGTCAGGATAGCGTACAAACCTGATGACACTATCCCTTTAAATGAGAAAGGACAATTGATCCTGAAATCGTACTCACAATAATGAGTTTCTCTAACCACTTAGTAGAAGACTGAAGGTAAAAATGATTGCACTGTTTCGCTTGTCGTTCACATAAAGTTGCATATTGGCGAACTGGGCAAAATAGTGCAATCATGGCATTGCCTTTTTATCACTTAAGTGGCTTGTTCTTGTGCAGATCGAAATTCTCTAATAATTGCTGGATAAACGATAAACGAGTAGCTCGCTCAGTTAATTCAGTAATAAATTTCAATTTATAGGAGCCATCCAATCGGTAAACATTGGGTTGCGTTTGCAACAAACTAATTAGATAATTCGGATCGACTTTATTATTACTACCAAATTCAATGAAACCGCCTTTTTCATGTGCTTCAATGCGTTTGATACCGAGTTGTTGGGCGCTCAGGCGAATAGAAGCAGATTGCAGCAGTTGGCGTCCTGAATCGGGTAGAGTACCAAATCGGTCAATAAGTTCGATTTTCAATTCATCCAATTCGAGATTATTTTGCGCACTGGCAATGCGCTTATAGAAAGATAAGCGTATGTTGACATCTGGGATATAGTCATCAGGTAAAAGCACAGGCATACGCAATTCTATCTCAGTCTGGTTGTTGGTAAGATCTTCAAGCGAAGGCTCCCGCCCATTTTTAAGGGCATCAACGGCGCTTTCCAATAATTCCATATAGAGAGTGAAACCGATGCTAGTCATCTGCCCACTTTGGTCTTCACCTAACAATTCGCCAGCCCCCCTAATTTCCAAATCGTGGGTAGCCAATGCAAAACCAGCACCCAGATCTTCGAGAGATGCAATAGCCTCCAGCCGTTTTTGCGCATCGCTGGTCATGGCTTTTGGATGGGGTGTTAACAGATAAGCATAGGCCTGATGATGAGAACGCCCGACACGCCCACGTAATTGATGTAATTGGGCTAAACCAAAATGATCGGCACGTTCGATGATGATGGTATTGGCACTGGGAATATCGATACCCGTTTCGATAATAGTGGTACACACCAAAACATTAAAACGTTGGCGATGAAAATCCGTCATAACGCGTTCCAGATCACGCTCACGCATTTGCCCATGCCCCACAACAATTCTGGCTTCGGGAACCAACTCTTCTAGTCGGGCTTTTGCCTTTTCAATATTTTCAACATCGTTATATAGATAGTAAACCTGCCCACCACGTAAAATTTCACGCAGGATAGATTCACGTACCACGAGGCTATCATATTCCCGCACGAAAGTTTTTACTGCCAGACGACGGGCAGGAGGAGTGGCAATAATGGAGAGATCGCGTATGCCACTCATTGCCATATTGAGCGTACGAGGGATCGGGGTTGCGGTCAGAGTCAGAACATCGACATCTGCCCGAATAGCTTTGATACGCTCTTTATGGCGAACCCCGAAGCGATGTTCCTCATCAACGATCAACAGACCGAGATCTTTCCAGCGCAGATCACTTTGCAGGAGTTTATGAGTACCAATAATGATATCCACTTTGCCTTCTGCTGCCATATCAATGACCTGTTGTTGTTCTTTTGCACTACGAAAGCGTGACATTACTTCAATGTGCACAGGCCAATTTGCAAAGCGGTCGCGGAAATTATCATAATGTTGCTGTGCTAATAAGGTCGTTGGCACAAGGACTGCAACTTGCTTAGTGTTGATGACGGACAGGAACGCGGCACGCATCGCTACTTCTGTTTTCCCAAACCCGACATCGCCACATACCAGCCTATCCATAGCAATGGGTTTGCACATATCATCAAGTACTGCATTGATGGCTTGTTCTTGATCCGGCGTTGTATCAAATGGAAAACTTTGGCAGAACAGTTGGTACTGTTCGCGATCGTTTTTGAAAGCAAAACCTGGTTTAACGGCACGTTGTGCGTAAACATCCAAGAGTTCGGCAGCAACATCACGTACCTTTTCAGCCGCTTTCTGGCGTGCTTTGCTCCATGCCTCACCTCCCAATTTATGCAAGGGAGCGCTCTCCTCAGCACCACCAGCATAGCGGCTGATGAGATGAAGGGAAGAAACAGGCACGTATAATTTGTCTTCTCCGGCATAAGTCAGGATAAGGTATTCTGCCTTAATGCCACCCGCCTCTAGCGTTATTAGCCCCTGATAGCGCCCAACGCCATGTTCAAGGTGCACAACAGGTTGTCCATGTCGTAATTCAGCGAGATTACGGATCAATGTATCGGTATTGATAGTACGCCGATTATCTTGACGACGACGGATAACACGTTCGCCAAGCATGTCACTTTCACAAATCAGGGCGAGATTGTTGTCTGCATCAACAAAACCATGCTCTGCGTTTCCAACCATCAAATACTGACCAGAATTATTGGCGTCAGTTAGCTGGTTTATTTTTTTCGGTTTGACTTTGATGCGAGATAATAACTCTTGTATGGATTCTCGGCGTCCTTCGCTTTCCACTGAAAACACTATCTTGCCGCTGAATTGTTCTATGAAACGGCGTAATTTATCCAATGGCTCTTTTTGCTGTGCAGCAACTGATAAATCAGGCAGAGGATGATAGGCTAAGTTGGTATTCCTTGCTTTTTGGGGAAGGGGTTCATTATCAACTTCAATACGAGGCCAATTTTTCAATTCCGAGAACAGCTTATTGACAGGCAACCAGAGCTGTTCAGGAGCGAGTAACGGGCGCATGGGATCAACTTTGCGGCTTTCAAAGCGTAGTTTCGTATCTTGCCAGAAACGCTCCGCTGCACTGACCAAATTCTGGGTAATCAACAGGGTATTCGCGGGCAGATATTCAAAGATAGCTGGCAAAGGGTGTTCAAAGAACAACGGCTGCCAATATTCAATGCCAGCAGGTAGCATTTTTTTACTGACTTGCTGATAAATATGTTCAGCATCACGACGGACTTCGAACTGTTCGCGCCATTGGCTGCGAAACAGCTCAATCGCATCTTGGTCGGTTGGGAATTCATGTGCTGGCAATAAACTGATCTTTTCCACTTCTGCCAATGTTCGTTGGGTATCCACATCAAAAGTGCGCAAGCTGTCTATCTCATCATCAAAAAAATCAATGCGATAAGGGTATTCACTGCCCATAGGAAATAGATCAAACAAGGCTCCGCGTGTCGCAAATTCGCCATGTTCAAGTACCTGTTCAACACTGCGATAACCAGCTTGTTCCAATTCTGCCCGCAGTTTATTACGTGAAAGACGTTGCCCCTTATGCATGACCAAAGCATGTCCTTTGAGATAATCGTGTGGGCAGACACGTTGCATCAAGGTGTTGACGGGAAGGATTAATGCACCTTTCGTCATATATGGTAAGTGATAAAGCGTGGACAGGCGGTTGGAGATGATTTCTTGGTGAGGGGAAAAACTATCGTAAGGCAAAGTTTCCCAATCTGACATGATATTTATTGGTGCGTCGGTGAACTGTTGAATTTCATCACGCAATCGTAGGGCATTTTGCATATCTTTGGTCACCAGCAGAATTGGCCCTGGGTGACGTTCAATGATTTCGGCACACTCAACGGCACAGGCTGCGCCTGTCAAATGGCCTAAGTAGCGGGTATCACCGCGGCTTTCAGGAAGTTGATAACGATATTTTGCTGACATAAGCGTTTGATGTGTTCTCTAAGATTCAGTCCATTCCCAACACATTTTTGACCCAGTAGCCTTACAATAAATACGTTGGCAGGTTGAGAGAAAGTAAAAAAAACCACAGAACCGGGATACGGGTGGTTCCATAAAGTATTGCTACCCTTTATTATCCCCGAACACTTTGCTTTGGCAACAGGGGCGTAACAGATTTCATGTTTCAATCTGTCTCATTATTTATAGGATTGCGCTATATGCGCGGGCGGGCGGTCGATAAATTTGGCCGTTTTGTTTCATGGTTGTCAGCGATTGGCATTACGCTAGGCGTGGCAGCATTGATCACGGTATTGTCAGTAATGAACGGTTTTGAGCGTTCATTAGAAAGTAGCATCTTGGGTTTTATGCCGCAGGCTATCATTACATCGGAAAAAGGCTCTATTAATCCAGTTGAACATCCGGGTAGCCAGCTTGCGGGATTAAAGGGCGTTAATCGCATGACCTCCATCGTACAAGGGGATGTTGTGTTACAAAGCTCCCATAATGTTGGAGTTGGTGTCATGTTAGGTATTAACCATGACGAATATGCACCATTAGCAGAACATCTTGTTAATATTGATCGAAGCCAACTACAACCCGGACGTTATTTTGTCATTCTGGGAGAAAAATTGGCGGCCAAATTAGGGGTAAGACGTGGTGATCAAATCCGTATTATCGTGCCGAGTGCTAGCCAGTTAACACCAATGGGCAGAATTCCCAGCCAGCGTTTATTTACTGTAGCGGGTACATTTTTCGCCAACAGTGAAGTTGATAGTACAGAAATGTTGGTTAATCAACAGGATGCGGCCAGATTGTTGCGCTATCCCGTTGGTAATATTACGGGCTGGCGTTTGTTTCTTAATAAGCCATTATTAGTAGATGAGTTGAGCCAGCAAACCCTGCCAAAAGGGCTGATATGGAAAGATTGGCGTGAACGCAAAGGGGAATTCTTTCAGGCGGTTCGCATGGAGAAAAACATGATGGGATTATTGTTGAGCCTGATCATTGCTGTCGCTGCGTTTAATATTATTACCTCTCTCTCTTTGTTGGTGATGGAAAAACAGGGCGAAATTGCTATCTTGCAAACACAAGGGCTGACCCGTCGCCAGGTAATGACCATTTTTATGATCCAAGGAGCGGGAGCCGGTATTATTGGCGCTGTACTGGGAACGGGATTGGGAATATTACTTTCCAGTCAGTTAAATAACCTCATGCCAATTATCGGTTTGTTGTCTGAGGGTATTCAATTACCTGTTGCGATTGATACTACGCAAGTCATATTGATCGCCATCAGTGCCATGCTGATCTCCTTAATATCGACGCTATACCCTTCCTGGCGCGCGGCTGCTACCCAACCTGCTGAGGCTTTACGTTATGAGTAATCACCCTTTATTACTGTGTCATCAACTGTGCAAAAAATATCAGGAAGGAAAAATTTCTACAGAAGTACTTAAGAATGTCACTTTTTCCATGCAACAAGGAGAAATAATGGCCATTGTCGGTAGTTCTGGCTCTGGTAAAAGTACGCTTTTGCACTTGCTTGGTGGTCTGGATTCACCGACGTCTGGTGAAGTCCTTTTCAAAGGGCAATCACTCAACCAAATGTCTTCATCGGCACGGGCAGAATTACGTAACAGAGAAATTGGTTTTATTTATCAGTTTCACCATTTATTGCCTGATTTTACGGCATTGGAAAATGTTGCGATGCCACTCCTGATTGGTGGCCAGAAACGCCGTGCTCAACCAAAAGCGTTGGATATGCTGGCGGCGGTTGGGCTGGAAAATCGGGCGCATCATCGGCCATCTGAACTGTCAGGGGGAGAACGCCAACGTGTCGCAATTGCCCGCGCATTGGTAAACGAACCTTCTTTGGTATTGGCAGATGAGCCAACGGGTAACCTTGACCAACGAAATGCAGACAGTGTGTTTCAGCTTTTACAAGAATTGAATCAACAGCAAGGTACTGCATTTCTTGTTGTCACCCATGATCTGAAATTAGCGAATCAACTGGCACGTCAGGTAGAAATGCGTGATGGATATTTACAGGATGAATTAACCCTGACGGCGGGGGAGATGTAATGGTAAATCCGCCCCTTGCATTATTTACCGCATTACGATTTAGTCGTGGTCGACGTCGTTCAGGAATGGTTTCCCTGATCTCTGTCATTTCAACGCTGGGCATTATGCTGGGTGTAGCGGTACTGATTATTGGCCTGAGTGCCATGAACGGTTTTGAACGAGAACTGAAAAATCGGATACTTTCTGTTGTTCCACATGGGCAAATTTATGCTGTGGAGCAACCTTTTCAGGATTGGGAAACTGCCCTTAAACAGGTAAGACAGACACCAGGTATTGTAGGAGCTTCTCCCTATATTGAGTTTACTGGTCTGATGGAACGAGGTGAAAAACTTCATGCTATACAGGTACGTGGAGTCGATCTGAATACCGAGATGAATGTGAGTACTCTGCCGCAGTTTGTGCGTAATGAGGCCTGGAAAACGTTCAGGGCGGGAAAAAATCAGGTGATTTTAGGGCAGGGGGTGGCTAATTCACTACGCGTTAAACAAGGCGATTGGGTGACTGTCATGATCCCCAATAATGATGCAAGCCTAAAACTTTTGCAGCCTAAACGTATTCGTTTACACGTTGCGGGTATTTTCCAGTTGAGTGGCATGTTGGATCACAGTTTGGCTCTTGTTCCCTTGCCTGATGCCCAGAACTATCTGGATTACGGTAATGCAATCACAGGTATTGCCATTAAAGCAGATAAGGTTTTTGCCGCAGAGCAGCGTGTGTGGGATGCAGGTAACGCGACAGGAAAATATGTATATATCAGCACATGGATAAAAGATTACGGTTATATGTACAACGATATCCAGATGGTACGTAGCATTATGTACTTGGCGATGGTTCTGGTGATTGGTGTTGCTTGCTTTAATATTATTTCAACATTGATTATGGCTGTGAGGGATAAAAGCAGTGACATCGCTATTCTGCGTACACTGGGAGCTAAGGATAGCCATATTAGGGCAATTTTTTTATGGTATGGATTACTGACTGGCATGATAGGCAGCATAATCGGTGCCGTTGTTGGGATTTTCATATCATTAAATTTGACGGCTATCATTAAAGGGTTAGAAAAGCTGCTTGGACACCAACTCCTTTCAGGAGATATCTATTTTATCGATTTTCTGCCGTCAGAGTTGCATCTTATGGATGTGTTTTATGTTCTGTTAACGGCATTAGTATTAAGCTTGTTGGCTAGTTGGTATCCTGCTCGTCGGGCCAGTAAACTTGATCCAGCGCGAATTTTGAGTGGACAATAGTATATCGGGGTATCAACGCGTATCCAGGCACGCTATTGTATAGCGTTTAATCGGTAAAATGGATCGGCTGAAAGAACATACTTAAAACACATTAAGGAAATCATCTATGCGGGTTCTTCATCGGCACAGCAAATTTTACCGAATTAGGCGATTACGACGTCAACGATCACATAGACAAAATTTTTACAGGGATATTCGATTGGCAAATAAAATAGAAAAACCTTATGTGGTGGTACTGACGGGAGCAGGAATTTCTGCTGAGTCAGGTATTCAAACATTTCGCTCTTCTGATGGCCTGTGGGAAGAACATCGTGTCGAAGATGTTGCGACGCCGGAAGGTTTTCAGCGTGATCCTGATCTGGTTCAGGCATTTTATAATGCACGTCGAAAGCAACTACAGCAACCGGCTATCCAGCCTAATGCTGCACATTATGCTCTGGCCGAACTCGAACATGAGCTTGGCGACCATTTTTTATTGGTGACACAGAATATTGATGATCTGCATGAACGTGCGGGAAGTCATCGTGTTCTGCATATGCATGGTGAATTACTGAAAGCTCGGTGTTGTCAATCTGGACAAGTCGTTGAGTGGAAAACTGATCTAACGATAGAAGATCGTTGTCATTGTTGCCAGTTCCCGTCTCCATTGCGTCCTCATGTAGTGTGGTTTGAGGAAATGCCATTGGGGATGGAACAGATTTATTCTGCTTTAGCTGATACCGATATTTTTATTGCTATCGGAACATCGGGCCATGTTTATCCGGCAGCAGGTTTCGTATATGAAGCTAAATTGTCTGGCGCACATACTGTTGAGTTGAATCTTGAACCTAGCCAGGTCGAAAATCTGTTTGATGAAAAACATTATGGTCATGCCAGTAAAATAGTTACGCAATATGTTCAATCCTTAATAATTCAGCAGATGAAGGCAGAAAAAAGCTGACTTGACGCAATGCCTACGCTATCCATCTTTTTCATAATACATTTACCTGAATTAGGGAGGAGAAGATGGATAGATTATTAGAGCGTTTTTTTAAATATATTGCATTTAATACCCAATCAAAATTATCCGCAAAAACTATTCCCAGTAGCAACGGTCAATTGGATCTTGCTAAGGTATTATACGAGGAGCTGCTCCAGCTTGGCTTTGTCGATGTTACTCTCAATGAACGGGGATGTGTTATGGCAACATTGCCATCAAATGTTGCAACGCCAGTTCCTGTCATTGGTTTTATTGCCCACCTTGATACCTCACCGGATTTTTCTGGTAAACATGTTAATCCCCAGATTGTGGAAAACTATCGTGGCGGTGATATTGCATTAGGGATAGGGGATGAAGTGTTGTCACCAGTCATGTTCCCTGCATTACATAGCTTATTAGGAAAAACATTAATTACGACCGATGGGAAGACACTGTTGGGTGCCGATGATAAAGCTGGGATCGCTGAAATCATTACCGCAATGGTGCGCTTAAAACAGGGAAATATTCCACATGGCGATATTCGGATTGCGTTTACGCCAGATGAAGAAATTGGCAAGGGAGCGCACTATTTTGATATAGAAGCTTTCGGCGCAGAATGGGCCTATACCGTTGATGGAGGTGGTGTGGGGGAATTGGAATTTGAAAATTTCAATGCTGCATCCGTGGTCATCAAGATTGTGGGTAATATGGCTCATCCGGGCGGTGCCAAAGGAGTCATGGTTAACGCATTGACATTAGCTATGCGCATTCACCATGCCTTGCCTGTTGAAGAGACACCTGAACAGACAGAAGGCTATGAAGGTTTTTATCATTTGTATAGCATGAAAGGTACCGTTGAGCGTGCCGAGATGCACTACATTATCCGGGATTTTGACAGGGCTAATTTTGAAAAGCGCAAAAAAAAACTTATTTCCATTGCGGAAAATGTCGGAGAAGGATTGCATCCAGACTGCTACATTGATCTGGCGATTGAAGATGATTATTACAACATGCATAGCGAAATACTTAAATATCCCCATGTTATTGCCATTGCTAAACAAGCAATGCTGGATTGTAGCATTGAGCCGATAATCCAGCCGATCCGTGGTGGGACTGATGGCGCAGAGTTATCTTATCGTGGCCTCCCTTGTCCAAATATTTTCACAGGTGGATATAATTACCATAGCAAGCACGAATTTATCTCACTGGAAGGTATGGAACAGGCAGTTAATGTAATTATGCGGATTGCTGAACTGACAGTAAGTCACGGGAGTCATGAGTAACTGTTAGCTCGAGTTGCGGCTAGTACACCTAAATAAACCTAACAGAGAACGATAAATACAATATATCTGTTAGGTTAATGGTCATAATAAATAATGTATTATTAACAAGTTATGACATAATAAAAAATTGGATTATTTCGGTTATTTTGATTTTTTAGGGAATTCCATAATTAAATATAATTTAATTAGTGATTTTCTAATAAATATGCGAGTAGATATGTAAAATCATGCCATCCTTAAGCGATCTGAATGATATAGTGAAAAGCCTCTAAAGAAGTCTCGCTTATACTCTCCAACCTTCGTCAGCTCTTAGCAAGGTTCACTTGCAAAACGCTATCTTTTTCAAAATACGTTGAAATGTATGACAGAATCATTGGATATTATTTGAAATACTTATCAAGATCAATAAATTGGGATCATAACCTGATTTTTCAGTAAAAAATAATACAAAAAACAAAATTAATAATAAATAGCCAATAAAAAGCGAGTAAATATACTATAAAATGGTTATTTTAGTATAAAGTCACATTTTTAATGTATATATTGCATTTATGATTTTAATCTAAGATACTGTCAGAAAATAAACAAATAGGATTTTAAACTAAAAATTAGGGGTAAGGTAATTACTCATTGAGATGATAACATAAAAATAAAAATCAACCAATGTGATGGGTAAAAAATACAATTGATTGTGAAAAGTAACGTTATGATAAAGTAAACATCTATTCTATTTTGATGGGGATATTATGAAGTTTGTTGTTGATAGTGATATTTTAAAAATCAAAATCTAAACCACGTTGATAAGAAGGAAAATTAAAAAATGCCATCTAACAATCAAAAAATAACAGTAACAAAAGATAATGGAACAGACCTATCTAAAAATCCAACATTAATTTCTGATCAAGATTTGAAATTAACAATTAATTTATCAGGAGGAGAGAAAGATTTTAAAGATACAGATACGATAACGCTTAATCCAACTGATGATTGGATAACAGTTATTAGAGAAGGTCAAGTTACAATTATGCCTACACATGCTAGTGTTGAGGTTTTTATTAAAGTTAGTAAAGACAAAAAATTTTTCAATACTTCACAATCTTTTACGGTAAAAACATCAAATACAGGTTATAAACCTCAGAATTTCAGTTGTAAAGTCTCAGATATAAATCAGGATACTTTATCACTAACAACAGATAAATTTTATATCGAAACACCTTCTGGTGAAAACAAGCCAGTCCAGACAAATCTTAATAGGGTAACAATAACAACAACTGTGAAAAACAGTACAGGAACAGTAATTCCAAATTTAAGTGTTAATATATCAGCAAATAGTCTAGACAGTTTATCAAAAGTTGCTGTAATGGATGCTGATGGTCATCCATTACAGCTTAATACTAATAATTTTGAAAAATATCAACAATTTACATTAACCACGGATTCTCAGGGTAATTTGAAGTTTTATGTATTTCCTCAAGAAAATCAGCCAGTTGTATTAGCTTTCTATAGTTCAATAGAAGGTTTATCTGTTGAACGAAAATCTAAAAATCCTTTATTTATTTTAGATTTAGTAAGTGCTGAGTTTGAAGAACATCTAGTAGCTCCTGATATAGCAGAATTATATGGTGATACCTTAAAACCATTAAGTAATGAAGAAGATTTTAATATAAAAATTCCTCCTTATGATGGTATAAGAAAAACAGATTTTATCTTGTATCTCATTAATGATAACGTAGTGGGAAACTATATTGAAGTTTCGGATTTATCAAACTTAGATAATTATTCTTATAAGTTGCCATTCTCAATATTACCCATATCAAAGGAAATTAAATTTAGTTATATTATTGCAAGGGAAAACTCAAATATTAGATATTCAGATGGTATTCTTTTTAAGTATGATGGTTATCAGTATGGTCCACCAGACTCCGATAAGAATAGAGTTTTTGATCTTCCTAAAATATATTCAAGCTATGGAATTAATCCAGAATCTATTTTAAACCCAGGGTATGGGATTAATTTCACTACAATTAATCAATATAGATTTAATGGGGGAGATACCCTTTATGTGGAAATTGAAGCTGACTCAGCAGATAATCAGAAAGTAAATCCTGGAGATACTGTTGAGATTGAGGTATTCATTAAGTCCTCAAATAGAGGTGATATATCCTATAAGAAGACAATTCAATTACCTAAAGTAACTTCTCCTGCTACAACATCGAAAGGGCATATATCTATCCCTATTTTTATAACAGGAGATGTTGATTCAAGGATATCCGGCGGGAGCGCTGTTATTTATATTTTATATTATAAAGTGGATGTAGATAATGTTAAATACAGTCATAATTGGCAGGGATATATAGACACTGTTCTGCCTGGAGGAGGAATTAATTGACATTTAAATATAAATTATTCTTTTTAATTATAAACCAGTCCGTCTATCATTTTTAATAAATATAGACGGCTAATAAAATACTTCCAATAACTGAAAAAAGGGTAAATGCTGAAAATTATGGAAAAATTCATATAAATGGGATGCATTTACATACTAAATATGACATATGAATATAAATTAAATCCACCCTCCTATCCACAAGCGTCAGGAGGTGTGATTGATATAGATGCTCAAAAAACTGAAGGGGCTAGATACATAACAATGCTAATTCCAGGTTATGGTGATGAAAAATCTGGCGACAGAATTGTTGGTTACTTTACAGACAACAAAGGTAATACTATACCTTCATTTCCTTATTCTGTTAATATTAATATTATTCCCTCTAATTTCTTTGAAGTTGTATTTTCTATAGATGATTTTTCAACAGATGGAGAATATACAGGACATTATACTGTAACAAAACTATCGGGTAATACGGCACAATCTAAAATAGCAGCGGTAAATATTGAAACAGTGTTATCCAGTTTGCCTGATTATTTTCCTGCCGTTCCAGAAGCCACAGGTAATCATGGGACACTATTAAAAAAAAGCGATTATTATAGGTTGGATAATTTAAAGGTAATTGTACCCGTCTATACCGGCATGACTTCAGGGCAAATTGTTCAAGTTTTGTGGCAAGGTCGTAATAATATACCACCTTACTCAACAGCATCACAAGAAATAGATGAAATTATTCCGCTGAAATTTCATATTCCCCGGATGGAGTTTATTAATAGTATTGGTAGTACAGCAAAAATCCGGTTTAAAGTTGGTGGATTAAACCAAAATGCCTCTGTATACTCAGGGACTTTATCCTTGGATATTGCAGGGCAAAAACTTAATTTACCGCCTCCCAGACTTTTCTATCGAGGTGATGGAACTGTTCACGTAATCATTGAATACCCTAATATGACACCAGATCAAACAGTAGAAATACGTGCAGTTGGAAAAACAATGATACAAACTTCTTATAAACCCGTTGATGATGTACAACAAATGGGTGCACGGCTTTCAGCTGATTGGGTAGAAGAAAATAAGGGACAAATTGTACTGGTTGATTATGCAGTAGGAAGCATTTATCCGGGAGTAGAGTATGATTTTTCTGAGGTATTAAGGCAAGTTCTATAACAAGTAATATACTTTTAAAAAATAATATTTTTAATAAGACGTTGGTGCATAATAAAGGAAATATTGGGATTGATAGACATAATTATTGCTTTAATTATCTATATTCCTATGCGCCAATGTCTTTTTAAAATATTGACTTATTTCATCAGAATTGAAAAAACATAGGCGAATGTTATGGAAAGAGTAAACTTAATTATTAGAATATTTTTGTATATGGCATTTATTATACCTATCGCTAATGCTAATTCAGATACAGGGTACGATGTTGCGCAAAAAATAACTCAAAGGTATTTTGATAATCAAATATATTGTGGGGATGATGGGCTTCCGGTATTTTTATGCTCAGGAGTATTAATAAGGGGAACTGTTGCGTCAGATAAATATCACTCATGGAATCCTAGCCCAACTTCTCAAAGAAAGGGAAGTGTTTCATTTTCTTATCTAAGATCTGACGTTAAAATTGTTGAATTAGCCGTTGAACATCATAATGGTTACATTTTTTCTCCCTATCTTGAAATTTTTGATAATACAAATAACCCTAAAATTAATCCTGAAATCCTCTGTTATTTTCCTACGGATGGAGGCACCGATGCTAGAAATGATAAAGGATGTGGTTCTTATTCAGGGTATCTTAATAGTGGATCTTGTCAACAACAAAATATCACTACAGCAGAACAATGGGTTAATAATTACATAAATGTTAATCATTTTGATCGTAATGCTCAATGTGGTTTTGATGTGACTGGTGATAACAGTGCAGATATATTTATGCAGGCTATAAAAGTTAACTCACTTATTGATTTGCCATTAAACAATGAATTACTTTTGGCTGTCTGGGACCAAGATATTCCTGAAAAATTACCTATAGAAGCTTTTTTTTATCAAAATGATGGATTACAAGATGCACAGCATGATCAAAAAGATTATTATCAATCTACCGGTATACTGCTACCTATCATAAAAATAATCTTCCCCAGGGATAAGAGTGAAGATGTTCGTTTTACTTATGACCAAGATGATCAGGTTAATATAAATTAATGACAGATTCTACAGTATTAAAGATAGATATATTTAGCTTTTGTTGCACTAATGATATGTTTCATTAGTGCAACAAACTATCAACATTACTTAACTACACAAAGTAGGTATCCTCCTCCTAAACTAACCGGATTTGTACTATGATCCAACGAGTTATAGATTAGATAATCATTATAATCATCCAAAACTAAAAAGACTGTAGTATGACTACCTGTAGGATTATTAATGTCATCACTCGTTAGTAGCAAATTCCATATACTAATATCTGGAAATTCTGTCGATAACACTGTGGCGTCATTATTATTAAAAATGTCTGCTTTTAAGTTTGGTGTAATAAGGCCATTATTTTCACAGTTTTTCCTACCACCCCATTGTAAATCCATATTGTTTTGATCTTGTTCGAAATATCTTTTAACTTTTGTCGTATAAACATATAACTTTTTTATGCCACTGCTTGTGTTTGTTATTGTCGCAGACAATGTCGCGTTACCTGGCTTATAAAAAGATATTTCACCAGTATCTACATCAATAGAAGTTATATCAGGATTGGTTGAAGCAAAAATAACTGAGTGATTGTTTGATTTGGTAATTTTTTCCCCATTCGAATTTCTTAATACCCCACTTAAAGAACTAAAGGCATTAACAGGTGCAGGTGAATTAGAAAAGATTATGTTTTTATTATCACTATTAACCGAGGGATTCTGGTTATTATATAGAAATATTTCTGCTTTTTTGGGAACAGGATTAAAAGTTCTTTTATCGCTAGTTTTGCTTATTTTTTTATTGAGGGTCAACGTTACGCTAAAATCATCAATACCTACATCACTTTTTACCCTTGCAACTAAATTCCCTTGTATATCAGTAACGTCTGAATCTTTAGTTACAGTCATATCTGCTATATTTTCTGGCACAGCCCATTCTACTGAATCAAACGTATAATTTGATACGTTACTATTTGTTTTCTTATTAGTAATTGTAGCTGTATAAATATATGTATCAGAATTATTAGCCATTAATGATCCTGTCGGAGATATGCTGATATTTATATCTAAATCTTGTATATCTGGTATAAAAGAAACCGCCTGGGCTTCCTTGGGTGTTTTTTGCCCTTCCACCGCCAGCGAAACGACGACATCCTTCACCGCGTCGATACTGCCCAGTGTGGCAGCCAGTGTGCCGCCTTTTCCGGCAGTATTCCCTTTGGCCTTAAACTCAAGGTTTTTATTGCCCTTATTCTTATCGTCCAGGCCCCAGCGAATACTGGAAATTTCCTGGCCTTCGGGGACGGCCTTTCCATCCTGATCTACGATATAGGCCGTGTAGGTGTAGGCATTTTCTCCATTGGCTATCAGCGGGCCTGGCTTATCAATTGCGATTTGGCTGACATAGAACCTTTTCGGATCAGCCACAAAAGAAACCGCCTTGGCTTCCTTGGGTGTTTCTTGTCCTTCCACCGCCAGCGAAACGACGACATCCTTCACCGCGTCGATACTGTCCAGTGTGGCAGTCAGTGTGCCGCCTTTTCCGGCAGTATTCCCTTTGGCTTTAAACTCAAGGTTTTTATTGCCCTTATTCTTATCGTCTAGGCTCCAGCGAATACTGGAAATTTCCTGGTCTTCGGGAACGGCCTTTCCATCCTGATCTACGATATAGGCCGTGTAGGTGTAGGCATTTTCTCCATTGGCTATCAGCGGGCCTGGCTTATCAATTGCGATTTGGCTGACATAGAACCTTTTCGGTTCAGACACAAAAGAAACCGCCTTGGCTGAGGCTGATTCCTTATTTTCAATAGAAAGTGTTACCACGACATCAGTTAATTGAATTTTGCTACTTAATGTTGCTTCTAATTTCCCTTGATTCGTCTTAACCGTACCGGTTGGGCCATCGACAAAAATATCTTTCATTTCATTTCCTATAGAATCTTTGCCAACCGCGTTCCACTTCACATGATTAATATTCACTTCCCCCACCGGTAAATTGTTACTGAACGTGATCTCTGCCGTGTAAGTGAACTTTTGAATACCATCAGAAATCAGTGTTTTTTTAAGATCGGGCATCACATTCAGTGCGTTGCCTTTTATTTTATAGTCACTAAATGTCACCTTACCTATTTTCTGCCGTGGAGCACCATCTAGCTGTATGTAAACAACGACCTCTTGGTGTATTTTTTTACTGACTAAAATGTTGGGCATTAATTGCCCTTTTTTATTTGTTAATTCTCCTTTTTCATTCGTTTGGGCCGGCAAATCATTCCATTTGAAACTTAAGCCAGATTCATCGCCTAAAGCGGGTTCAGTTGTCCAAGTTACTTTATCAATTTTGGCATTCTTGACAAACTTTCCAGCGGGTAAACCCTGATAAGTAATAATGGGATCGCTGAATGTATACCCATTTTCTTCATGGCCTGTTGTTACCGGATATTCAGGTGGAATAATATTTACTTTTCCATTGATCAAAAAAGGAAGGACTTTTATAGGAACCTGAATAACTTTGGTTCCTCCTTGATTATAGGTGATTAATATATCCAACTTGTAATCGCTTTTATGTGTTTCCTGATAACTGGGAAGTGTAATAACAATGCTTTTTCCCGAATCAGAAGAGAGTTTCCCGTGATTATCTGTAAATGCCTTATCTGTCACAATCCAGCGAATGTGTTTAATATTTGTATCAGACTGGATAGGTGCATTAACGGGTATCTCTTGCTGTCCATATCCAACAATAGGCTCTAACGCGATCAACATTTCTTGTTCTCTTTTTAAGTGATCTAAAATAATATGGTTATTTCTTTCCACTAGATCATAACGGCTACCTGCTAATGTCCGCATCGAAGCTATATTAACGGGTGACAATTGAGTACTAAAGGGAACCCCAAATTTATAATTTAAGTTTGCCAAAAACTGTGTTTCAGTATGGCCACTTTTCCCTTGTTTATAGTCCACACCCATGGTGAATAGTGGGATCGGAGTATAAGTCAGGCCTAATTTAGCCAAGCTGGGGTTTTTCTGTTTGGTGTCATGGTTAAATAAAGTTACGTTATCACCAAAATATTTCTCATATGTCAGTTTCATTCCCAGATTAGGGTAAACAGGCAAGAAAAACTCTCCATTAATATCATAACCGTTGGCGGGGCGTTCATAATAATCTTGAAAGTTTTGTGATTCTTGCCAGTCATTTAGACGATAATAGGTATTAGCGGTAAGTTTGATATAGTCGCCCCAAATTTCTCCTCCCAGCCCCAAACGTTGATTTTTTCCAGTAATGTCATGATCATAAAAAGTATTTAATCCATACATCCAATTCTGATAAAAATAGCGACCACCTACACCTAGGTTAATCGTATTTCTACTGTCTTTATTACGATAACCCAACTGGGAAAAAAGCAGCCAATCTGCTTTGTTATCAAAAATTGGCAGTAAGATATCGATTGAATTATTCTTCAGAGTCCATTTCCTGTCTAATCCAAAGTGAATTCTCACTGTCCCATACTGCGATAGCCATTTTTGAGCTTCGGAAAATACAGTGCTGTTAAATTTACCCAATGCATAGGATTTTGCTTGTTCTGCAAGGTTTGAAGGTGATGATAAAACATTCCCAAATGTTTGGATATTACCAGCAAGGATATGTGATATATCAGCTTCGGTGGTATTATGCGTTTGTTTTAAATGTGCATCCGGCTTCTCTGGATTTATATTATGCACTTCGGAAGCATTACTCATTGAGATAATCATAAATAACGTGTAAAAAACAATGATTTTTCTTACATATGAAAACATTTATAAATACCTCATAAGGATTCATACCAGTTGTTAACTCAGCATCACTTATACCAATATATTGATTAATAATAGTTGTAACTGCTCAAATTTAAAAACATCTGTGCTCACATTAAACGATAATGAAATTTTAGTCCTGCTGTTTGTCTGTTATTCCGTATGAGTACATACTATCAGTATTCACCGTGAACTATTTCGATAAATTTTTTTGGAAAAAGGCTCTATCAGAGGAAAACCATGTAGCCAATGCGCCAAAGCCGGATACAAATCCTTAAAACTGATGAAATCAATGAGCTGTATCGCCGTCCAGAATTCAGTCAGGTAGCACGTGAAGAATATCTCCTTAGTATCAGAAATGACTTAAGAATAGCAAAAATTAATTATTGTGCTAGTTCATTGTGCTGCTTTTTATTGATTAGATTTATGAAATTCCTGCTTCTGAATCCTTGGTCAGTTTTACACGGTATTTACCATGAATAAAATATACGAATTGGTCAGAAAAGGAAATTCATATATGTTCATTATCATTTCTGGATTAGCAAAGAGCTCAGGTATAAGTGTGATTATTGCTGACAGGAATAAAGATGGTTATTTTAAATCCGAAGAAATGCACGATAGCACGATAAAGAGATAAAAATTTTTAGGATACTGACTATGTATACCACAAAGGCTGCAAAAAAGGATTCATGGTAACTGGACAGAGAAATAGCTTTTTTGGGATATTGCAGATAGGGTGGTATAGCTTTTGGCTTCCCCAGCAGAAAGAGTATTATTCGCTGGGGAAATTCATTATCTGGTATCGCGGCGAGTCTTTAAGTAACAATCCGCAGATTCAAAAAGAAATAAAGATACTTCATGCCAGTCAGTTAAGCTGACTGGCATAGAAAAAATGCCCCTTTATTCAAATTAATCATTAAAATACCAATAACCGCTATTAACTAAAGCCGTGAGCAGGCTGACGAATCTGACATCATCGATAGCATTACCTAGAAGCTCAGCATTGACTTTGTCATATTGGCAAAGGGCATCAGTGGCATGGGTATGAGGAGTATCCATCAACTCCCCATTGACGAAACATTGATCGCCAACCCGCAGGACGCGTAGGCCACTCAATCGACTTAATTCTTCGCCTTGTTTCAATAAATCATAAATCTCGTCGCTCTCATAAGGGGGTTCTGGTGGTGCCAAATCTAATTCGTGGCGCGATTGGGAGATGAATTCACCAAACCAATTTTGGAAAGTTTCTGGTTGTTCTAACAATTCACGCATCATTGAACGCAGTGTGTCTAGCTCGTTTGCCTGAATCAGGGCTGGGTTATCACGGAATGTCAGTTCAGGATCGCTGTAGCGATGGCTTCCTAGCTCGTTTGCCAGAATATAATCTGCAAATCCACTGAATAATTCACGGGCATTGGGAGCACGGAACCCTACTGAATAGTTCAGTGAATCCTCAATAGCATAACCTTCATGTGGGAAACCTGGTGGAATATAGAGTATATCGCCCGGTAACATCTCTTCGTCAATAATTGCTTCAAAGGGGTCAACCTGCAATAAATCAGGATGAGGGCAATGTTGTTTCATAGGAATTTTTTCACCTACCCGCCAGCGTCTGCGCCCTTTTCCTTGAATAATAAAAACATCATATTGATCAAGATGTGGGCCAACACCACCGCCGGGTACTGAGAAAGAGATCATCAAATCATCCATGCGCCAATCAGACAGTACACGGAATGGTTTCATAAGCGCAGAAGAGGGGAGATGCCAATGGTCAACAGCTTGTACAAGCAAAGACCAGTTTTTTTCGTCTAAATGGTCGTAGGTTTCAAATGGTCCGTGGGAAACTTCCCAGCGCCCATTTTTCTGACTGACCAAACGGCTATCGATTTCATTTTCCATCGCCAGTCCCGCCAGCTCATCGGGGGAAAGGGGATCAATAAACTGATGGAAACCCTGTTTAATCAGCAATGGTCGTTTTTGCCAATGGTTTTGCAAAAACGCCTGCCAGTCCAGATTTAGCTGATAATCCATGGTGACATCCTGAAGTGAGAAGTGAATTTCGCGCTATTATAACGAATAGTCAATGACGATATCAGATTTGGTTGAAATATTTCGAGGGTGTGCTAGCAATTACTTAATTAGTGTGTTGGGTGCCAAATATCACTCTCACTCTGGCACCACCAAGTGGACTATCACTAACGCTGATATCACCTTCATATTCTTCGACAATTTCAGAGGCTATCGATAATCCAAGGCCCTGACCTGATCGCAATGTATCAGCTCGTAAGCCACGCTGAAAAATCATTTCTCGCTTATCAGGGGGAACACCTAATCCATCATCATCGACAATAATAGTGACTGAATTTTCTCCCATTGTGGCGGTGATTTTGACCAATTTCAGGCAATATTTACAGGCATTGTCCAGAATGTTTCCCATCACTTCCAGAAAGTCATTTTTTTCTCCCAGCCATGTCACTTCTGGAGAGACATCTAGCATAATTTTGATGCTCTTATGCTGATATACCTTGGCTAGGGCACTGATTAGGCCATCCAGCAAGATTGGGACAGAAGAAATCTGTCTTAGGAGTAAGCTATGGTCGCTGCGCATATTGGCTTTGTGTAGATAATAGCCGATTTGTTGAGATATTCGGTCAATTTGTTCAAGCATAATGGGTTCAGCTTGTTCAATGGTCAGCTTTTGAGGGGGGCGTAGAGAGCGCAGAGTTGATTGCAATACCGCTAAAGGTGTTTTCAGGCTATGCGTCAAATCCGAGAGTGTCGTGTGATATTTTGCATAGCGTTTACGTTCATTGGATAGCAAGTTGTTTAAGTTTCTGACCAGTCCTTTTAACTCAGTAGGAGGATTCTCGTCCAGTTCTTTCCTTTCGCCATTTTCTAGTGAACTGATCTGGGTAATTAAGGATTTTATTGGCCTAAGGCTCCAGTCAGCAGCAAGCCAGATTAACGGAATGATTAGAAGCAAGTTAGCAATTAGTACATATCCAAACCATTCCCATACTTTTGCTGATTCCTGTACATCTTGTGGAATGGTGTCAATGATAACAATGGTCATGGCAGGTAGTTTGTCAGTGGCAGGATAAATATTTACAGCAACTGAGTAGGTTAATAACACGTCATTACTGTTTTCTGCCTTTTTTGAATTATCTTGATTTGGTGTTGCTGTTGGATTATAGAAAAAATCCCCTTTTTCTTTAAAATACGCTTCTAGTGTATATAAGCCATCTTTTTTCAGCCAATCAGGATCAATCATTATTTCCAATTCAGGTACATTATTCTGGCGCCAAAGAATATTCCCATCATTATCATAGATCAGTGCTAATGAGCGGTAATTCATGGAAAAATCTTTAGGAACAAGAATTTCTAGCTTGTTATTTTCCCATCTGGCTAAGGTAAAAAATAGGTTACTTTGGCTACGGAGTATGGAATAGCTTGTTTTATCAAAACTTACTAAATATCCGGCGATAGCAACAATTCCATATGATAGCGTCAGTGCAAGAATAATAGCAGCCGTAGCCATGAGAAATCGCGTTCTCAAGGAAAAAGGTTTTTCAGAAAACTTAAGCATCATAAGATTTCACATCGAAGCGATACCCTTGGCCACGAACAGTGACAATGACCTCTTCCGGCCATTCATGCAATATTTTTTTCCTCAAACGCCCCATTAATACATCAATTGTATGACTCTCGCGTAATTCAGCGTCTGGGTACAATTGGCGCATTAGTGTTTCTTTACTGACAACCTTACCATTATTGCGCATTAAGGTTTCGATAATAATGTATTCAAAGGCGGTCAACTTAATATTAGTATCATGGATAGAAAACTCTTTTCTTGAGAGGTTGATTAAAAATGGTGATATCTCAACTAGTTGTGATGCCAAACCACTATTGCGCCGCATTAATGCCTGTATGCGGGCATTAATTTCTTCCAGATGAAAGGGCTTGGTAACATAATCATCTGCACCCGCGTTCAGCACGTTGACTTTTTCTTGCCAGCTTTCACGGGCGGTGAGGACAAGAATAGGTAAATTAATTTGCTCACTGCGCCAGCGCCGTAACATGCTAAGGCCATCTTCTCCCGGTAACCCTAAATCAACGATAGCAATATCAGGGTGACTCTCTTTAAGATAATAATCTGCCTCTTTAGCATTCTCCGCAGCATCAACTTGATGTCCGATATCCCGCAATTGTACGGTTAAGTGATGGCGAAGTAGCGCGTTATCTTCAACGATCAATATCCGCATAATGATTCCTTATGCTAATCAGTAATGTTTATCAAATAAATTTAAAATAGCTAAGTAATCAATTTCGTCAATAAAGATTAGGTAAAATTATAGATATATAATTATGAGTAAACTAAGTATAGTAACTATTTAGCTTTTGTTGGTATATTAATGATTGGTCTATTTAAAAACAAATAGTTAGGTTGAAATAGTAAATAAATTTACAATCTATTTAACTTCTATATAAGTTCATATAATTAATAACATTCAAGTTGCTACGAGGTAGCAAGAAGTTTGTTGAGACTACACAGTTGGTGTGAAATTGTAGCCTGAAAATCGCATATGGGCGGGACAGAGCCCGCCCATTTATATGAATAAACAGATATTATTTTAACTGATCAACCAACGAAATAGCGTATCCAATGTAATTTGCTGGCGTCATGGATTTGAGACGTTCTTTTTCCGCTTCAGGAAGTTCAAGGCCATCAATAAACGTTTTCATTCCTTCAGCATCAACACGTTTACCACGAGTCAGTTCTTTCAGTTTTTCATACGGTTTTTCAATGCTATAACGGCGCATAACAGTCTGGATAGGCTCTGCCAGTACTTCCCAATTGCTATCCAGTTCACCCAGTAAGTTCTGTTCATTGACTTCCAGTTTATTCAACCCTTTCATAGTGGATTGATAAGCAATCAGTGCATATCCCAGACCTACACCCAGATTACGCAATACCGTTGAATCTGTCAGGTCACGCTGCCAGCGAGAAATAGGCAGTTTGCTGGCAAGATGCCCCAGAACCGCATTTGCCAGGCCCAGGTTTCCTTCTGAGTTTTCGAAATCAATCGGATTGACTTTATGTGGCATAGTAGAAGAACCAATTTCCCCTGCAATGGTTTTTTGCTTGAAATGGTTCAAGGCGATGTAGCCCCAGATATCGCGATCAAAATCAATTAGGATGGTATTAAAACGTGCCACACAATCAAACAGTTCTGCAATGTAATCATGGGGTTCAATCTGAGTGGTATACGGATTCCACTGAATACCTAAAGAGGTCACAAATGACTCACTGAATTGATGCCAGTCAACTTGTGGATAGGCTGATAAATGCGCATTGTAGTTACCGACCGCCCCGTTGATTTTACCCAGAATTTCTACTTGCTCAAGCTGACGGAATTGACGCTTCATACGATAGGCCACATTAGCAAATTCTTTGCCGATAGTCGAAGGTGTGGCAGGTTGACCGTGGGTACGTGATAGCAGTGGCAGATCGCGATAATCATGTGCCATGCGTGTCATAGTATCGATTATTTGGCGCCATTGAGGCAGCAGAACTTCCTCACGGGCTGTTTTAAGCATCAATGCATGTGACAAGTTATTAATATCTTCTGATGTGCAGGCAAAGTGAATAAATTCTGCAACTTGATGCAGGGCAGGGATATGCGCGACTTTTTCTTTCAGAAAATACTCAACAGCTTTAACGTCATGGTTGGTTGTGCGTTCAATTTCTTTAATACGCAATGCATCCTGCTCATTGAAATTTGCAATAATTTCATCAAGGTAAGCGTTTGCGTTGGCATCAAAGGCAGGAACTTCTTTGATTTCTGTTGTTGCGGCCAGTTTTTGCAGCCAACGTACTTCGACTTGCACACGGAATTTTAGTAAGCCGAACTCACTAAAAATAGAGCGTAGTGCGCTGACTTTATCGCCGTAACGGCCATCAATTGGAGAAACAGCGGTCAGTGAGGATAATTCCATTGGTAGCAACTCCCGGATTTTATTTAACAATTTATGCTTTACAGCTTTGGTTTAACAGTTTTTAGCTAATGGTCTTTATCTAACAATTAGCAAGGATCTCTTTTGCCTGTCGGATCAGGCGCTGACGCGAAAACATGATTTGCAGGCGGCCACCACCAACTTGTCGCCATAAAACGGCACTGCGGATACCGGCCAGTAACACAGATCTGACTTTTGCCTGAGTCAATGTATTACGTAATACGTCAGGTGAACCCGTCACCTGGATGCGTGGCCCCAACGGACTGATGACATCGACATAAATTCCAGCCAGGGCGTTGAGCATTCCCTCTGACATAGGTTCAAAATAGGCTTGCTGACGTTCTAATTGTTCAATGCGGTTTGCCAATTGGTTGATGCCAGATTGATTTTTATTCAAGCGGCGTTCCAATACCATCAAACTCAGCATATAGCGGGTAAGATCGGCAGAAACGCCACTATGTGAACCATTGAACATTCCCAACATGGCATCAAGGCCAATACGCAGGTTGCAGGCATTATTGCCAAAGACATCCAGTGTGGATGTTGGGTTCATGTTCAGGATACTGTTGATCATGATCTCAAAAGCATCAGTATCACACTGACCTTCGTGGGCAAGTTTTTGTACCAGACGGCCTGACTGACAGATACCTGCCAGAGCCAGTGTAATATCGTAATAATTTTTAGCCACAACTACTCCTGTATACGTTGTTCGATCACGCCACCACCGAGACAGACTTCACCTTGATAAAACACGGCTGATTGACCAGGGGTGACAGCGGCAACAGGGCTATCAAAACGAACCTCAATTTTATCTTCGCCCAGAGGGACGACAGTGCAGGGAATATCATGCTGACGGTAGCGTGCTTTGACTACACAGCGCATTTCTGTTTGCAGGGATTGGCGATTAACCCAATGAAGTTGCTGAGCAATCAAACCGACAGACATTAAGCGAGGATGCTCATGGCCTTGGGCAACAATTAGTATGTTGTTCTCGACGTCTTTATCAACGACATACCAGGGTTCTTCATTGCCATTTTTCGTTCCCCCAATCCCTAATCCTTTGCGCTGGCCGAGTGTATGGTACATCAAGCCAGTATGTTGGCCGATGGTTTGTCCATCCACGGTCATAATTGGGCCAGGCTGGGCGGGTAAATAGCGCCCAAGGAAATCACGGAATTTACGCTCACCAATAAAGCAGATGCCCGTCGAATCTTTTTTCTTTGCAGTGACCAGGCCAATTTCTTCGGCAATGCGGCGTACTTCGGGTTTTTCCAACTCCCCTACAGGAAACAGGCTCTTGGCAATTTGCTGGTGGCTTAAGGTATATAAGAAATAGCTTTGATCTTTGTTGTCATCCAGGCCACGGAGCAATTGGCTAGTGCCGTTCACATCCCGACGACGGACATAATGTCCGGTTGCGATATAGTCAGCCCCTAAATCCTCTGCGGCAAATTCCAAAAATGCTTTGAATTTGATTTCCTTATTGCAAAGAATATCCGGATTTGGGGTTCTGCCTGCTTTATATTCAGCAAGAAAATGTTCGAATACATTATCCCAATATTCGGCTGCAAAATTGATGGTATGCAACTCTATGCCCAGTTTGTCACAAACGGCTTGGGCATCGGCAAGATCGGTGGCAGCCGAGCAATACTCTTCACTATCGTCTTCTTCCCAGTTTTTCATGAACAGGCCAGCAACCTGGTAGCCCTGCTGTTGCAGAAGGTAGGCGGAAACGGATGAATCAACACCGCCGGACATGCCGACAATGACTTTTTTCTGGCTGTTATCTGACATGGATATATCTCACTGCGGAAAAAAACAAACGCAATACTTTAGCACGTTGGCAACCAAGGTGCACCTAACGTCTTCATTTGACGAAAGGTGAACCATAATAATCCAGTATCGATAGTGGATAAGTTTTGTGCTCTAAGTAGCAGATAAGACTTTCGGCGACCAACGGAGAGCGTAACTGTGAACTATTAAGGATTTCTTCTGCACTTAACCAGTGGCAGCAATGGATATCGTTATCTTGTGGATTGGTATTCAGGATTTTTTCCATTTCAACCAAGAATAGAAAACGGATAAATGGGGTTCTGTCCGGTGCAATCCATTGGTGCAGTTTTAAAAATGCTTGTGGTTGCGCACGAATTCCAGTTTCTTCCCATAATTCCCGTTCAGCAGCTTCCAGTAATGTTTCATCAGCTTCAAGATGGCCTGCGGGTTGATTCCACAGAGGCTTGCCGTTGATCAACTCTTCTACAACTAAAAACTTATTTTCTGCATGAACAATGCAGGCAACTGTAACATGTGGACTAAACAAGATTAATTTCTCTCCATTCTCCAGGGGATAGTGAGTCTAATTGCATCGAACCCATACTAAAACGGATTAGGCGCAGTGTAGGATAACCCACATGGGCGGTCATTCTACGTACCTGCCGGTTACGTCCTTCATGTAACGTAATTTTAAGCCAACTGACTGGAATGTTTTTTCGTTCACGGATAGGGGGGACTCTCCCCCAGAGCCATTCCGGCTCTTCCACTAATTCAGCTCCGGCGGGCAAAGTCGGGCCATCTTTCAATAAAATGCCGCTACGAAGTTTATTCAGAGCAGTTTCATCAGGAATGCCCTCGACTTGAACATAATAAACTTTAGCGGTTTTTTTATTGGGTTGAGTCAATTTGGCTTGCAATTTTCCATCATTGGTTAACACCAACAAACCTTCACTATCACGATCCAGACGACCGGCAGCATAGACATCAGTAAACGGGATAAAATCTTTTAACGTTATTCTTCCCATCTCATCGGTAAATTGGGGTAAGACATCATAAGGTTTGTTAAAAATCAATACGCGACGAGGGCCGATTGATTTTTTTATGGTTCTGTTATTTTTTCTCTGGCTGAATCGGTTAAGTTTACGTTTTTTAAAAGAGATATTTGTCATGATAAGCCATAGTTAAAAATTAGGGTGCGTATTATACCTTAAATCTGTGACCGTTGGCGTTTGCAGAATATTCAAGTAGTATTGACACGTCCCTTACAAAAAATTAACAAGGCATTGCGCTTATTTGAAAGGAGAGGTTAATGGAAAGCAAAGTAGTTGTTCCGGCGGAAGGTAAAAAAATTACTATTGATGCCAAAGGTAAATTAAGTGTTCCGAATAACCCTATTATCCCTTATATCGAAGGGGATGGCATTGGTGTTGATGTTACGCCGGTCATGCTAAAAGTTGTTGATGCTGCGGTTCAGAAAGCGTATAGCGGTGAGCGCAAAATTTCCTGGATGGAAATCTACACAGGTGAGAAATCCACGCATGTTTATGGTAAAGATGTTTGGTTGCCAGATGAAACGTTAGATTTGATCCGTGAATACCGTGTTGCTATCAAAGGCCCCCTGACAACACCAGTAGGTGGTGGTATCCGTTCGCTGAACGTCGCACTGCGTCAGCAATTGGATCTGTATGTCTGCCTGCGTCCGGTTCGTTACTATCAAGGCACGCCAAGTCCTGTTAAGCAGCCTGAACTGACCGATATGGTGATTTTCCGCGAAAACGCTGAAGACATTTATGCGGGTATTGAGTGGAAAGCGGGTTCAGCGGAAGCGGACAAAGTAATTAAATTCCTGCAAGATGAGATGGGTGTTAATAAGATCCGTTTCCCTCAACAGTGTGGTATTGGTGTAAAACCTTGTTCAGAAGAAGGTACTAAACGTTTAGTACGTGCCGCGATTGAATATGCCATTGATAATGACCGTGAATCAGTCACTCTGGTTCATAAAGGCAATATCATGAAATTTACCGAAGGTGCTTTCAAAGATTGGGGTTATGAACTGGCTCGCACTGAGTTCGGCGGAGAATTGTTGGATGGTGGCCCGTGGGTTAAGATCAAGAATCCTAAAAATGGCAAAGATATTATCATTAAGGATGTCATTGCAGATGCTTTCTTGCAACAGATCCTGCTGCGTCCGGCTGAGTATGATGTTATCGCTTGTATGAACCTGAATGGTGACTACATTTCTGATGCCCTGGCTGCACAGGTAGGTGGCATCGGTATTGCTCCAGGCGCAAACATTGGCGACGAATGCGCGCTGTTCGAAGCAACACACGGTACTGCACCTAAATATGCGGGTCAGGATAAAGTCAACCCTGGTTCTGTGATCCTTTCCGCTGAAATGATGTTACGCCACATGGGATGGTTCGAAGCCGCAGACTTTATCGTTAAGGGGATGGAAGGTTCAATTGCTGCTAAGACTGTCACATACGATTTTGAGCGCCTGATGGAAGGTGCTAAACTACTGAAATGTAGCGAATTCGGTGATGCTATTATTTCTCACATGTAATAGTCACTGATTAAAATAGATAACGGGGGCTTAATGGTTCCCGTTGTTTTTAACGATATGAAAATTCTTCTGCAAAACCGGTTATAATTTGACCGTTATTTCACCGCCAAAATAATCCAATCTTTACCTCTATCATCATGGTATTTATCTGTCATTGACTGGCTCTTATGACCGAGTAATGTTTTTGTATCGACGCCCTGTTCGCGGTACAAACGTTCCGATAAACCCATTTCATTCTGTGCGTTATCGATGCTGATCATTGTTCTTCTCCGCTATTAAGGTCGATAGCCATCTGGCCTGCTTCTTCCAGTGCGCTAATCATTTTCTGGCGCTTCCCTTTGGTCTTTTTTCGTGCGTTCATACAGAAAGTAACTCAGCTTCGTTTTTTTCATCCCGTGCGAGCTGGTGGCGTAACTCATCAAATCTTCCAACCATGTGATCGAGAGAAGGAAGAGCGTTAATCCCGATACCTGAATTTCCCGATTTGAAATCGATAAATGCCTGGTTCACGTCAAGTTGAAAGTCAGGTCGAATCCATCCCGCATAAGAAACGGCTATCAGCTCATGTGCGTAAGTGCCCGGTGAAGAACCACCATTATTTATATCGACTGCTTTTTGAC
Organism: Xenorhabdus thuongxuanensis; assembly: GCF_001908095.1. GTDB lineage: Bacteria > Pseudomonadota > Gammaproteobacteria > Enterobacterales > Enterobacteriaceae > Xenorhabdus > Xenorhabdus thuongxuanensis. The sequence continues at coordinate 288,248 of NZ_MKGR01000002.1, forward strand.
CAGACTGCAAATATGCCGTCTGATTGTTTTTCAATAACTTAGCTTCCAGTTCTGCGATAAGCTCTTTTGCGTACTTGGTTCTCAACCATTGGTTAGGTGCTTTATTTTCGTTCTCTCCACTGGCTTTATGCAGTGTGTTCAGGTTGTAACGCCCGAATTCATCAAGAGGAATCTCAACACCGACAACCACAGGTAGTAATTTACCTTTCATATTTTTTACCCCGTCTTACGCTGTTACCTTTCTTTATTGGTGTTATCTTTATTTCTGCCACTTTGGGTGCGGGTGGCAGAGGAGGGCATGAGATATATTCAGCTCATTTAATTCATTCGCTGCGTCGATAATATCCATGTTATTTCTCGCTATTTGTTGGGGTGGCGGTAGAGAGGGAATACATCATCATTTTTATTACTCACCTAAACCTCCTGCATATGCCCTTATAAATTCTTCCGCGACCGGCGCGACGATGGCATTTCCATAGGCGCGCAATCGTCCCACTCTGTTGGCAGTCCCATTAGCCAACGGGAATACGAATGACAGCATCAGCCAGTTCCACCTCAGCCATAGGGCGATGAGGCAAATGATCATCCATCAGATTTTTACGTTCCCCCTCCATTGCCTCACTGATTTCGGAGTGAATTAAACAGAGCAATGTTCCGCGTTCACGGGGATTAGAGGTGAGGGATTCGCGGAGATACCCCTGACTACGGACTCAAGGGCATGAGCGCGACCACTGCGAGAGTGTGGTTGATTGACTGTAGGTCATTCAATGAGTGGCCTATGGTGAGTTAATTAACGGAGAAATTTCATGAACGATAAAGATTACTGGCTGGAAAATACTCTCGACAATTTCTTTTTTCAGTCTCGGCAGAAACAATGCGAGAATTTTAGAAATAACCGCCAACCCAAACAACGCATGACCGCGCAGGAGCGCGACACTGTTAACGCATTAACCAAATTCATTACGACAGTAAATAGCGCCCCATCGAAAAAACCAATTTCAACCAAAACCAAATCCCGCCGTAGACTGGAATCGGGCGGGGTTAGTGCGAGGGGTTAGTATTTTTCTTTTTCAGATGATTGATCAGTTTTAATGGCATAACAATCACTATCATGTGAATCAGGATAAATGCAGCACATTGAATTACAAATACAGGTAAAAAATCGGGAGTATGCTGGCTAAGCCATAATTTGAGTGACTCAGGAAAAAATAGAATCACCAGAACGATTCCCCATGACTGAGCAAATTTATTAATTTTCTCATCAAAATTCATTCTTTTCTGACGTTTCTTACTCATTGATTAAATTTCATTCTCATTGAGGTGGGGAATTTATTCTAACCGATTTCTCACTGTAGGGGTACATGAGAAACCACTGCCGCCTGAGGTGGTTAAATACCGGCATAAAAGAAGAGGTAAAGCCCATCTTTCAGTTTATTCGCAATCACACGTTGAAATCATTTATCTGGACAACTCCATATGGAGAGAAAGGCTTATATCGAGTCAAGGCGGACTCAATAACCATGATCCCGATGTCTGGTGGAGTCATGAGAATATCAGCCGTATTTGAACAGGCACATAGCGCATGAAAATTAATGCAGACCTCCAAGCGTTGGAGGCAGGAAATAAAATTTTGTTGTTTACTGTTGATGGTTCAGTATTTGGTGGGCCAGAGCTGTATTTTCATAACCACCCGATTCCTTATACAGAAAAGGAACTGGAAGATGATATAGGTAATTTACCGATTAAATCTATCTGGTGGCAGGGCGTAGAGTATAAGCCGTGGCCTGTCAGAATTGAAGGACTGGAAGTTAACAGTGACGGCAGAACGGTATCACCCGAACTCCGGGTTGCTAATCTGGACGGAACTATCAGTGCATTGTGTCTGGCTTACCAAAATATGGTGCAGGCACGTGTCACTATCCATATGACATTTGCGCATTATCTGGATGCGCGTAACTTCCCGGAAGGAAATCCAGAGGCTGACCCGACACAGGAAAAAATAGACGTTTTCTACATCGACAGCAAAACACATGAAGACAATGAAAGCGTCCAGTTTGCTTTATCTTCCCCGGCTGATTTGCAGGGTATTCAGATCCCGACTCGTCAAATTCACAGCCTGTGTACATGGTGTATGCGGGGGTTGTATCGCAAATCCCCCTGCAACTACACAGGAACGAAGTATTTTGATGAAGAGGGCAACCCAACCGATGATCCATCTAAAGATGCATGTGGTGGATTAATGAGCGACTGCAAGGCTCGACATGGAGAGGACGCTCAATTACCGTTCGGGGGTTTTCCGGGGTCGGCGTTGCTGAGACGGTGAAAAATCCATAGTGACTCAGATCAAGCTTTAGGAAACACAAAAGGATAAAAAAAATAATTTTCCTATACTTTTTATGCTTTTTTAATTACTAAAGGTTTTTTATGAAAAAATTAGTTTTAGCAACATTGATTACAGTAGGAATATCAGCCTTATCTATGAACGTGTATGCCACTGGCGAAAGTACTATTTCAGTAGGCTATGCGCAGAGTCATGTCAAGATTACGGGCGATAAGCTAGACGAAAATCCAAAAGGTTTCAACGTCAAATATCGTTATGAATTCGATAATGATTGGAGTGTGATTGGTTCGTTCGTATACACTCACCAAGGGTATGAATATTATTATGATGGATACAAAACGGCTACTATTGATTTAGATTATTACTCTTTGACTGCCGGTCCTGCATACCGTATTAATGAATATGTGAGCGCCTACGGCTTAATTGGCTCGGCTCATGGTAAAGCAGAAGCTAAATCAGGTGGATATTCACATAGTGAAAGCAAAACTGAACTTGCTTATGCCGCAGGCTTACAGATTAACCCAATTCCTAATATGGCCATTGATGCATCATATGAATATTCAAAAATCGGTGAGGTCAAGGTTGGCACATGGGTGATCGGTGTTGGTTATCGATTCTAAGAAATTAATTAAAATTTAAATATAACCTAACCTGCTTCGGCAGGTTTTTTGTTATATGAAGGAGCCTATATGCGCCCCCGTATTACCCAATCCATCATGGAACACGCCAAATCAGAATACCCCAATGAATGTTGCGGTTTGGTGATTCAAAATAGCCACAAGCAACAATATATCCCCTGTCGTAATACCGCGCCTTCACCCACAGAGCAATTCAGCATTCACCCCGAAGATTATGCCAATGCTGAGGATGTGGGCACTATTGTTGCTATTGTCCACAGTCATCCCGATGCAACAACGCAACCCAGCCAATTAGATATTGCGCAGTGTGACCTATCACAAATTCCGTGGGTTATCGTGTCGTGGCCGGAGGGGGATATTCGTACCATCATGCCAACGGAGGGTATCAAGCCTTTGCTGGGCCGCCCGTTTGTACATGGTATTTGGGACTGCTATTCCATCGTGCGCGATTGGTATCGACTGGAACGTAACATAGATATTCCTAATTTTGAGCGCTCAGATGGCTGGTGGGAACGTGGCGAAAACCTGTATATGACGAACTATGCGGCGGCTGGCTTTGTGGAGTGCAGGGGTGAATTGCAGGTGGGTGACGTGATCATTATGCAGGTACAGGCCAAAGAGCCTAACCATGCTGTCACAGAATGGTGTAGTTGATGTGACATTGCCGAATGGTCAGACGGTATCGTTGCAGTCGATTAAGGCGCTGTATGACGGCATTACCCATATCAGGAAAGAATTAGGAACAAAGGCCGAACAGACGGATGTCAATAACCGCCTCGAAAAATCCAAGAACGGGGCGGATATTCTGGATAAATTGGCATTTGCACAGAATATTGGTGCGTTAATAGACAATAACGCCATTGTTAATGCGCCAGAAAAAGGGCGGAATAATGTACTAAACTCTGATTATGATAATTTGCCAATTAACCAGACATTTTTTGGCTATATCCATGGAAAAAACGCAGGCGGCGTTACTGGACCAGGGATACATTTTGCTAGTCTAAACAATAGTTATAACCTCATGATGCAAGCCGAGTATTATAATGGGGGGCGTCAATTGATATTTAGGACGCATAATGGTGATAATCAGTCATGGAATCCATGGTGGAGGATTTGGCATACCGGTAACACCACCGTCGTCGACGGTTTTCTAAAAAAAGCGTCCCCCATTATTCAGATCTACGCCGATGGTAAATTTACCACCAACGACGAATCCGAGGGCGCTACCGTTGAACGTTTATCAGAGGGGGTTTACCTCATCAAAAACGTGCTGGGATTTAATGCCGACGCCGCATGGGGCGGGGTCGATGGCGGGGTTGAGATACCCCTGTGCAAAAATAAATTACCGTTGATTTGGGTGGATTACAAAGTGCTACCCGATGGTGCCATCAAAATCATGACGTATCATCGAGAGCACGCAGACGCACCGGTATTCGCCAGAAATGTACGGGATGGCTACGCTGACGGTGACCCGATTGATGTCCCTGTTGGTCGGTCTATATCTGTCCGTGTCCAGATGCCGGCAGATTCGGTGTGGAATGTGAGGCAGGGGGAGGTGGGGACGTGATGGGAAAAGCCCTCGAGGGGGAGGGCTTTATTATATTTAAATCAAGCTGCTTTTAGAGTGGTATCAAGATCCTTATCCAACTGACGGTTTAGATACTTAACTT
>NZ_MKGR01000020.1:0-54153 GCF_001908095.1 Xenorhabdus thuongxuanensis
GAACGGAATTACGCCAGTATGTTGGCTCTGGCGTTTATCATTGTCTGGTTGCCCATGTGGGCTGAATGAATTATGACCTTAAAACATCAACAGACCCTAAATTGATATCACAACCGGTTATTTGATTGGAAAAATGACTTATCAATATAAGAAAACAGCATCACATCGGATGCTGTTGTCAAACAGTTAACTTCGTTAGGCCATTAGCTTCAAACCTGATATATTTTCCGTAAATAACAGGAAACGGCATCATCCGCATTGGAACCAATGACTTCCATATCAGGTAAAATGTCTTTTAAGCGCTGGTGCGCTCCCTGCATGATGCAGCCTTTACCTGCCACACTTAACATTTCCCGATCGTTCATCCCGTCGCCGAAAGCAATGCTGTCGTTTAATTGGTATCCGATCAATTGACAAACTTGCTCTAATGCATGACCTTTAGAAACACCTCCAGCCATCACTTCCAAACAATTTCTCAATGAAAAACTGACATTAACCCTTTCCCCCCAACGCGCTTTAATCCTCTCTTCTAAATCCACCAAATAATCATGATCTTCACTGGTGTAGTAAACCTTGCATACACCATCTGTGGGAAAATTATCACGTTGAAAAAGTTGGTAATGGAAAACTGACTCCTGAAAAAACTCTTCTTGTTCAGGATCTTCTCTATTCATTAGCCAATCATCGTTATTGAAGTAATTGGTCAGGATATTAGGATTATCAAACTCCAATAAACACAAATCACGGGCAATTTCAGGATCTAAGTTATGACTAAATACCAGTTCATCCCGGGTATTGTGAACCCTTGCACCGTTGGAAGTAATCATATAAGCATCAATGCCCAATCCATCACGGATCTGTCCCACATCAATATGATGGCGCCCTGTCGCAAAAACAAAATGAATCCCTTGTTCCGTTAATAAGTTCAGCGTTTCCTTGGTATATGGGGTTAATTTATGGTCGGGAGATAACAAAGTGCCATCTAAATCTGAAGCAACAACATGATACATGGTTATGGTTCCTAAACTAAATCAATTCTGGTCAAAAAAATCACAAATTGCATTGAGAGCCTGTGCCCGCAATATATCTTTTTCGAACAGGATTTCGTGATGAGCTCCCTGGATAATCAGGGGATTTTGGTGAGATGCACAAAAAGCCAATAACTTCCGATTACTTACTATCTTATCTTCACTTGCTTGTAATACTATGAGTGGAGTTTGAATTTTGCCCGCATTTTCAATCAGATTATCTCCCATTAGCATACTTTCACGCATCCAATGGTAAGTTGGCCCCCCAAGGCGCAATTCAGGATAATCAGCATAGTAGCGCAAATAACGCTGATAACGTGCATAACTGTGCGTTAATAGGTTGATAAAATAGGGTAATGGCCTCCATTGCCCCGTTGATAGGGCATAAGCATTTCGTCTTTTGACATTGGGTTCCGCCTGGTTAACCAGAAAATTCGCCAACCAACGGGGCATTGGTAAATTGATACCAAACATCGGCGCACATAACGCCACAGCATGAAAAATAGACTCTTGGTAACGCACCAGAAAACGACTCAAAATTGCTCCTCCCATTGAATGGGCCAGAGCATAACAGCGATGAGACTGACGAGGTGCCACTTCAAGCTCAATAAATTTAGCTAAGTCATCCACATAATGATCGAACTCTTCAACATGGCCTTTTTGTCGATCGTCCAATATTCGCCCTGAACGGCCTTGTCCACGATGATCAATAATGAAAATATCGTAACCTAGATGATAAAAATCATAGGCCACTTCAGGGTATTTCACGTAACTTTCACTACGGCCAGGCAAAATGATGAGTGTTTTGTCATGATAGGGAGAACAAAAGGAAACATAATGGATGGAAATATCATCTATTCCTATAAATTGCCGCTCTTCTCTTGTTCGCCAAAAATCCAGTAATAGTCCATTCGTAAAGGCTGAGAACTGAGGTTCACGGTTTAACCAGCTAGCTTTCAATATCTCAGGCACCATTCGTCATCCTCTGTTCTCTAATCCTCGGTTCATTGTCCTTTAGTTATGCAAACATTTCAGTTACTCAAATTCTTCAAAATGCTCTCGGATTAATGTCATAAATGCATCACCAAAACGCTCCAATTTCCGCTGACCAACACCATTAATCAGTAAAAGTTCATCCGGTGTTATTGGGCACTGTTCTGCCATCTCAATTAACGTAACATCATTGAAAACAACAAAGGGCGGAATATTGTTTTCATCCGCGATGGATTTACGTAATTTGCGCAACTTAGCAAATAATTTGCGATCATAGTTGCCACTGTACGATTTGTTTTGCTGATTGCGGCTTTTCAAGTTTTGGATACGCGGTACGGCAAGTTGTAGAGGCACTTCGCTACGTAATATAGGCCGCGCAGCCTCTGTCAATTGCAGAGCAGAATAATTGGCAATGTTTTGGCTGATCAGCCCCAAGTGGATAAGCTGACGCAAGACACTCATCCAATGTTCCTGGCTCTGTTCTTTACCAATGCCATAAACAGGCAGCTTGTCGTGCCCAAAATCTCTAATGCGTTGATTATTTGCACCACGTAGCACTTCTACAATATAGCCAATCCCAAAACGTTGTCCAACGCGATAGATGCAGGATAGTGCTTTCTGTGCTTCCACCAGACCGTCGTAACGTTTGGGAGGATCAAGACAAATATCACAGTTATCGCACGCTGTTTGGCGGCTTTCCCCGAAATAATTCAACAATACCAGACGCCGACAGGTCTGCGCCTGTGCAAATGCGCCCATGGCATTGAGTTTATGCCGCTCAATATCCTGTTGTTCACTTGCAGGTTTTTCTTCTAAACAGCGACGCAGCCATACCATATCCGCAGGATCGTAAAACAGCACAGCTTCCGCAGGTAAGCCATCTCGCCCAGCCCGGCCAGTTTCTTGATAATAAGATTCGATATTGCGGGGAATATCAAAGTGCACGACAAAACGCACATTAGGCTTATTAATCCCCATACCAAATGCAACTGTTGCCACAACGACCTGCAAATCATCTCGCTGGAAAGCATCTTGTACCCATGCCCGTTGGCTGTTTTCCAGCCCCGCATGATAAGGCGCAACACTTAACCCTCGCTTTTGCAGACGCTCTGCTGTCTCTTCTACTTTAGTGCGACTATTGCAATAGATAATTCCGCTTTTTCCTTGCTGGCCACGGACAAATGACCAGAGTTGATCAAGCGGTTTGTATTTCTCAACCAAGGTATAGCGAATATTGGGACGATCAAAGCTGCTGATATGGATAATTGGCTCACGCAATTCCAATAAACGTACGATATCCTGACGAGTAGCTTTATCTGCCGTAGCTGTTAGTGCGATCACCGGAAGATTGGGGAAACGGCGACGAAGTTGCCCTAGTGCTCGATATTCTGGGCGAAAATCATGCCCCCATTGAGAAATACAGTGAGCTTCATCGACAGCCAATAACATAGGCTGCCAGTCGTGAAGTTGGTCAAGAAAGTTATCCGTTACCAGCCGTTCAGGGGCGATATAGAGCAGCTTAATACCCCCTTTACGACAACGTTGAATGATATCAAATTGCTGTTCACGATTTTGAGTTGAGTTCAGGCATTCCGCTTCAACGCCATTCGCACGTAGCTGATCAACCTGGTCTTTCATCAATGAAATGAGTGGCGACACAACCAAAGTCAGCCCATTTTTAACCAATGCGGGGATCTGGTAGCACAATGACTTACCGCCTCCCGTTGGCATAACCACCAGACAGTCGCGCCCGTCAAGAACAGCGTCAATAACTTGCTGCTGTCCCGGACGAAATTGCTGGTATCCGAATGTTTTTCGTAATGCTTGTTCAGCCAGCGATGCCGTGCTGATGAGTTCTGCGGTAGACACGCTTTTCCTCGATCGTTAGAAGCTTAATCCCTGAAAAAACCTAAAAACAGGCTATAAAAATACAGTCGCGATCCAATCGCCTGTATATTGTGTTATTTCACTGTAAGGCAATTACAGCATATAACGTAACAAACACATTTCTGGCTTTCCTGTTTGTAATAATTTCATACTAAAAAATTACCACTTATTCTACATGCTATATGGTTATTTTTTGTAATCCATTTTTTCCTCATGAATTGTTTCTCGAAGCGCTTCACAAACTGGCAAAGTCGATAATGAAAGCATAAGATTAACAAGATATTAACTATATGCATCCATTTAACACCCGTTGATTTTACTTTTCATTATCAGGTTATCAGGAAAATCACCATGGAAAATATTCCGCCAGTAGACACCATATTAACCCCAGAAGAAGTCCGTAAATTTATAGGTGAAATCTTTGTTTATCATATGCCATTCAATCGTCTGTTGGGGCTCGAACTACTCCGCTTCGAACCAGACTACGCAGAACTGCAATTTTGCTACCAAGAAAAATTGATCGGCAATATGATTCATAAAATTCTACACGGTGGTGCGATCGCTTCCATATTAGATGTTGCAGGAGGGCTGGTTTGTGCAGGCAATGCATTGACATCAATTGAAACGATTACCATCGCAGAGATCCAAAAACGTCTAACCACATTGGGCACTATTGATTTGCGTGTGGATTACCTGCGCCCCGGACGTGGTGAAATATTTACTGCCAGTTGCAATCTGATCCGCTCCGGCAATAAAGTTTCTGTCGCCAGAATTGAATTGCATAATGAAAAACAAATACATATCGCCAGTGCAATGGGGACTTATTTGGTTGGCTAGAATTTGGGGACTTTTATTTTCGGCTTTATGCTTTTGATCTTACAAATTGAAGGTGCTGACGGGAAATACATAATCTCACTTTTTGCCTCTCACACCTTCGTAATCATTCTCAGACTGTATAAATACAGATATCTATGTTATCCAAACATAACAATTTAGCATAAAGTGCTATTTAACTAAGTGGAAAAATTTAATTTATTATTCATGCCATTAACTACTTGTAAATCATTCATCCCAATGACACATTGTATAGTTCTATGAGCTATCACCTTAACAAGCTCTTCTGATTTTCTGAACATTCTCTCAACATTCAAGGATATTATGAGTAACCAACAGACTGCCAAAGGTATCTTGTATGCCTTAGGGGCTTATCTTATTTGGGGATTAGCACCCATCTACTTCAAGACCATACAATATGTGCCCCCCGATGAAATTGTGTCACATCGTGTTATATGGTCGGTTTTCTTTATGGTGCTGATGCTGACAGTGACTCGCCACTGGCGCCAGGTTTGGGCTGTTGTTCGCCAGCCGAAAATACTGCTGCTACTAGGCATCACTGCTTTCACCATTACCAGTAACTGGCTTACCTATATCTGGGCAGTCAATAATGGGCATTTACTGGAAGCGAGTCTGGGGTATTTTATTAGCCCACTGGTTAATGTTCTGTTTGGTATGATATTTCTTGGTGAACGTTTCCGCCGTATGCAGTGGGTTGCTGTGGGATTAGCCTTTACTGGTGTATTGATCCAGCTATGGCAGTTTGGTTCTGTACCGGTGATTGGTTTGTACTTAGCGACGACATTTGCCGTCTATGGACTGATCCGCAAAAAAATGGGAGTTGATGCACAGACAGGTATGTTGATTGAGACAACCTGGGTATTCCCTGTCGCCCTAACTTACCTACTGTTTTTCACCCATAGCCCAACAAGTAATATGTTGGATAATACTTACTCTTTGAACCTCATGTTGATTGCTGCCGGTATTATTACGACAGTGCCACTGCTGTTCTTCACCGCAGCCGCTGCACATCTGCGTTTGTCTACGCTGGGCTTCTTCCAGTATCTTGGCCCAACATTGATGTTCTTGCTGGCAACACTAGTTTATGGTGAGAAAATTGGATCAGATCGTTTGATCACTTTTGGCTTTATTTGGGCTGCCTTAATTCTGTTTATACTGGATGCGCTCTATACGCAGCGTCGTTTACGGAAGTAGTCACATTCTTTCAACGAGCATCAATCTCTATGACATTTCTAAACTGACCCAACGGGCATTATAGAAAATTTGGGTCAGTTTTTTCATAAATTAATACGCCTTTCTTCAATCCTTTTTCTATCGCCGGACTCGATATTCGGATCAACCATCGATATCAATCTTCGGAGAAAAAACAATGGCGCGTCGAATGCTGTATATACAGCAATTAGATTTAATTCCGTACCTTGTGCTTTCTACAAGAGGCTATAGTTGCAGGTAAACCCAATAAAGTCACCATCATTTTTTGCATGCGTAAATTACTGGTCATTTTCGATGCAATGGTAAAAACAAATAAACTGTGGGACGAATCATTCCACGCGGTTTAAGATGAAAGACAGTGACTCATTAGTATCCGGTATTTTTTGACCACAACATTCCTGCATGTTTTTAGAGATCACCTCTTTTACGAACTGCTTTCTTCACAGAATTTGTATGCGATGTAACAAGATCAGTGCTGAAAAACAGTAACAAGAATGCCACTAACAAGCCAACCAAGCCAGCACACAGCATTGCCAGCCCAAACCCACTCGCCATTGCAACCCGGTAAATATCACTCAGCCAGTCCTGGCCTACAGGCAGGACATGATTAACGACCGCACGATGGGCAAGGTCACTTGCCCCTGCCACCCCGGATGCATTGATGGCCATGGTCATGTCATGGATGGCACTTATACCCATTACACTGCCCAATACTGCGATCCCCAGAGTCATACCTGTCTGTCGAAGAGCATTCATTGTGGCCGAAGCAATGCCTGCCCGTTCAGGAGGTGCATAATTCATGACCATCATGCCAGTTGCCGGAACCGCCAGTCCCATTCCGAGCCCCAATAACGCAAGGTCTACCCCAATAACAATGTACGGCGTGTATGGACCAAAGGCCAACATCATACACATGGACAAACCAATCAAGCTGTAACCCCCAACCATCAGGAGTTTGAGAGGAATGCGTGCAGTCAAGCGCCCAAAGAGCAGTGATACAGCCGTTGTGGTAACGAACTGTGGCATGAGATGCCACCCTGCCAGTGCCGGCGAATCTGCCTGTGCTTGCTGCAGAAATAGTGATAAGAAAAACAGGCTGGCGTAACCGGTAAATCCCAGAACAAACGAAGCCACGTTTGCCAAGGCCAACGACCGATTACGAAATAACTCTACTGGGAACAAAGGACGCTGTACGTGCAGTTCAACCCAGATAAAGACTGAGAACGCCACGGCAGCAATACCAAAAGGAAGCAACACCTTCTTGGGTGACGCGCTGTACTCACCGATCTCGATAAGGCCATAGCTGAGCATTCCGAGCCACAGTATACTTAGTATCTGACCCATCGGGTCAAATGCGGCATGTTCGGGATGCTTTCGCTCAGGAATACCCCACATACCCAGTAAGATGGTCAGGATCCCGAGTGGTACGTTCACGATAAAGATACTTTCCCATCCGATGTGTTCGATGAGAAGACCGCCAAGAAGTGGGCCGGAGATTAAAGCCAGTGCACTGAATGCAGACCACCCTCCAATCGCCCGGGCCCTTTGTTTGGGATCGGGAAAGGCGTGCGTGATAATTGGCATCGCCCCAGGGATCAGCAGTGCGCCGGCAACACCCTGAATAGTTCTCCCCCACAACAGGGAATCAAGCTGGGTTGCGCAGGCACAGACAATAGAACCTACAACGAAAAGTACGACGCTACCCACCCACATGCGCTTGTGACCATATTTGTCTCCCAGCGGACCAGCCGATAGCATCAGCGCCGACAGTGCGATCGCGTAGGCATTGACGACCCATTGCAGCCCACCAAGGTTTGTTTGGAGAGCCTCCTGCAATGTAGGAAGGGCAACATTGACGATGCTGATATCAAGTGTTGCAAGAAATGTCCCCAAATACGCGGCAGCGATTAGGGCATGAAGACGGAATCTTTGCATAGCAGTCCACCAAGTATCCAAGAATTCGAATTGCTATGATAATAACTGACCGACGGTCGGTCAATATTTTATGTAGAGATGAGGTAACTACGTGAACACCACACAGTACGCTACTTTGTTCTAGCTGGATAATTCGGACACTTGCAAAATGAGCGTACTCACCATTGATGAACGGTATCTAAGTGGTTTGTGATTCCTTGTGACAAGCGGACCTGACGTATTTGCAGCAGCATCACTTTGCTGTTCGCATCAAAGCATGTAGGCTATAAACAAGCATGGCACTCATATGCCATCGCTACTCCATTACGTAGCCAGGCATTTGTGGTATGGTTCTATGAATACAACCTAAACCTGGAACGTTGTTTTCAGCACGTAAGATTGACATAGCACAATGAGATACAAGATAAACCGGCGCGAACTGGATGCCCCAAAGGCTCCACGCACCAAACCTGCTGAAGTACGCCTTGACGAACTGATGGCGGCAGCTGAACAGCTCTTCCTAGCACAAGGAGTTGATGCGACGACGATTAACGAAATTGTCGAGCTGGCACAGGTAGCCAAGGGAACCTTTTATCATTACTTTGCCTCCAAGAACAAGCTCCTGGAGGCGATGGGGGAGCGCTATACTGCGCAGTTTTTAATGCGGCTTGAGGAGGCTGTCAATACTTGCAAACCCGACGACTGGCTTGGGCGGCTTTGTACATGGATTAGAGTGAGCATTGAAATCTACGTCGAAACGTATCGAACACACGATATTGTTTATACCAACCACCATCATCACAATCGAAACAACCAGGAGAAAAATACGATTCTGGAACAGCTACAGACTATTCTCGAAAGTGGTACGCAAGCCAAAGCGTGGCAAGTAGATCAACCACGTATTACTGCATTGCTGATTTATGCAGGCGTTCATGGTGCCACCGATGATGTCATCGTATCATCACAATCCAATCGAGAAGTCTTTATCAAGGCTGTCATCGCCAACTGTCTACGCATGGTTGCTATTGTTGACGATAGCACACTCTGTAGCCATTCTTACTGATTGCAAGATCTGTATCCTGTGGGCTACCAAGGATAATTGTTGCTGGAGTGTCCTCAGAATATGAAACACAATTTGGCTGGCCGTATCGTAGAGAAGCAACCTTGCCAAGATGAAAGCGCCGCGTCTCAAGAACGCGCTTAACGGTTCTGAACAATCAGATACGAGTAGCTCAAAGACCAACATGCGGCCTTCATGCAATACTGCAATGTGATCTACGAATCGGAGTATTTGATATCATGGCTGTCCATGAGCACACACAACCTGTACTCATGGGTCAGTTGTTGGAGTAATATTTAGTAGTTCTTGTCTTTGCAAATCGAGCGCACTGGTCAATTCATCAAGTAGCAAGTCTGGAGATCACGTACCAGTGCCTATGCGATAGATACAAGCGGGCGTTGCCCGCTATCGACTCAATTTGCAAGAGACTCGATAATGCCGACACAACAATTATTTTGTGTAGCAGATTGCTGCGTCTCATGTCACCACCAATACCTCAGTGTTGCGGTGACGACCCGATCCTGACCAATGAAGCAATACATCTCCGAGGTGCAACTGGCTAAGTACTTTCTGTCAGTAAGATTGCTTGCGTTGACCGAAAGCGTTACATCATGACCAGTGAGATAGTGTAGATCGTAGCTAGCTGTAAGGTCGAACAATGTTACGGACGGAACCTTGAATGTGTTACCGGGATCACCCCAAGTTGAACCAAGATATCGCATGCCTCCGCCAAAGCGTAATCCGGCTAGGAGCCCTGTGAAACGATAATCAAGCCAGGTGCTGGCAGAATGGCGTGGTGCCTGTGCAGGTGATTTATTCTGGTATAACGGATCACTGACGACGCGGCTGTCCAGCCAAGTGTAGTTCGCAACGAGGTTCAAATTAGGCATTAATTCCACTGTTGCGGCAATGTCAAAACCGCGATTCCTAATTTTTCCCGTCTGGTTGTTAAACCCAAGATGCTGAGTATCCGTTGTTTTGACATTTGTCTGTTCAAGATTGAATACCGCGGCACTGATCAGAGAGCCTGAACCAGTGGGATGAAACTTAACGCCTACTTCCATTTGGTTAGCTTCAACTGGAATAAAGGGGTTTCCCTTATAGTCTGTACCGATTAACGGATCAAATGACGTCGCATAACTTACGTATGCCATGAAATCTTGGGTGAACTGGTATCCTAGTCCTGCGCGTCCACTCCATTTCCGGTTCTTCTGTTTGGTACTACGTACAACTGGAGAATAACTTTGCGTCTCATCTTCCGTGTCAGACCAATCATGGCGTGCACTAAGAGTCAACAGCCAATTATCGTAAGCAAGCTGATCCTGCAAGTAAGCCCCCACTCGCGAGAACTCCTGATGCGACTTCCACGGTGCAGCTTGACTAGCTGAAAAATCGCGTCTGATATGTGGGCGATAGTCCTCCCCATACGGATTGAAAAGAACAGGTCCAACGCTATAGAGAGCACTGTCGAGTCGGCCAAATGTGTAGTCCACGCCACCCAGTAGTGTGTGTTCAAGTATTCCTGTTGAAAGTTTTCCGCTAATGTGGTTATCCATCGAAAAACTGTTCACTTTAGACGGGGTAATTTCGTCATATCCTTTCAGCCAAGGCTGATCATATACTACCTGATAGCCATATACGACCCCCCGTTGCAAATCAGACGAGACATACATATGGCGAGCATTGCTCACAAAGCTCCAGCCATCGCCGAAGTTGTGTTCAAAAAGGGAGGTAACGGAATTTTGGCTGCGTGAAGAATCCGAGAAGTCCGTATCGGTGAAATTACGTTGTCTATCCACTTGCGGATAAGAGCTGTGATCCAGACCCAGTACAACCACAGGCAGGCTGTTGTAATCTGGTATTGAGGGTTCGCGGGAATACGTGGTCAATATAGTCCATGATGTGTCCGGTGTAATACGCCAAGTTAGTGAGGGAGCGACGTAGAGCCTGCGATGTTGCATTGCCTCAACCTGTTCACGGCTATCCAGACCACTTACCGTAAAACGGTACAATAGTTTGTTGTCCTCATCCAGAGAGCCCGTGATGTCGAAGCCAATTTGCTTTCGATTAAAGCTCCCATATTGCACGAATAGTTCACGTTCCATTTCATCCATCGGACGTTTGCTAACTTGGTTAATAATGCCACCGCCAGTGCCTTGCCCGTACACAGCAGACGAAGGACCTCTCAGTACCTCGACACGCTCTAGTGTCCATGGATCAATTTGTGGAAGCCAACTACCTGGATTTCCTACGACTCGTAAACCATCCAAGTAATAGTCAGCGTCAATTCCACGGATTCGGGTAATGTCTAATTGCGAGCCAAAACCGCCAAAACGCTCACCATTGGCACCTGCTGTATAACGCAGGGCTTGACTTGTGCTATTTGACGACTGGATTTCCATTTGTTCACGGGTCACAATTGAGACAGACGCAGGTACCTTCATAACAGGCGTTCTTATCTTGCTACCAACAGTTACTTCCTCGGCAACATAACCGTGCACTGGTCCATTTTCTTGGCCTGGGAGTTGGCTCGAGACCGTAATTGTAGGCAATACAATCATATTTGCTGTTCCCCCTCTAGGTGATTCCTGACGTTGTGTCTCCTGCCCCTGAGCGCATGCAGCACTCGTTACCAGTACGAGAGATAGAACTAGGCGACGATGTAAATAGATCTGACCGGGCTTGGGAATTTCTTCTATGTATTTCATTAAGTAACCCTTTGAAGCACTGTTGTATGTCTGTTTATCCATTCGATTACGGATAAGTAAGGACGATCAATTCGCCCAGGCCGTGTCGCATCCTCTAACGCAGGCGTATATGGAAGATTTTTCAGGTTCCCTAAGAAGGACAAGGAACATAAAAAATCGACCGACCAACGGTCAATGGTAATGATAACCATTTCCAATAGAAAGGCAAATGAGTGTAGAAGCGCCAACGTGAGCGTTATCAGCTGTGTTGGTAAGCTGTACTGGGAGCCAATTTTCTCGTCTTTTTGTAATAAATATCCTCTTCACTAAAAGCATATTGACTGACCGACGGTCTAGTAGTAATAATAATCATTATCATTTTAATGAAAAGTGAAATTACAACAAAGACAAAGGCGAAGAGCATGAACACAAAACGCATCATTGGCTTGCTGGCGGCAGTAGGCCTACCGGACGATCTACTCAAGTCTGCTGGCAATGACTGGCGGCTTCGTGATGATCTAGGTCTCAATTCTGCCGAGACATTACACCTGCAAATATTACTAGAGGATCTTAGATGCACCGGATTCTCGCTATGGGACACACACGATCACTCTCTGGAAGAACTAGAGCAGTTAATCGATACAGTGCCTGAGGTGCCGACTTTAGGTAATGTGCCCACAATCAATAACAGCGAGACGTACAATGGATAACTTTTCGATTTGCCTAAACCAACGACTCGCCAACACATTGCGAACAGGAGGCAGTGCACCTGCTCTGGTTTCCGCAGGAGAGGTTATTTCATACCAACAATTAATGTCACGTGTCTTCAGTACTGTGGCAAGGCTTCGGGCCATGCAGATCAAGAAAGGAGATCGCATTGCTTTCCAACTACCCAATTGTGCCGAGGGTGTCGTACTGATGTTTGCCTCACTGATCATAGGTGCAGTTCCAGTCCCAATCCTTCTCACCTACCGAGAGCGGGAACTACGGCACATCTTGAAGAAGACTCTTCCAACTATTGTTGCGGTGACCAAGGGAAACCGACGATTCAGCACACTTCGAGTCGTCGATGATTTGCTTCGCGAGGAGAACTTACCTGTCACGTTCAAGTTGGTCGATGACACATCAGGAACACCATCTTCAAACTGGAACAACCTCAGGGAATTCTGCTCTTCGAACGTCAGCATTATGCACGTAGATGATCAAAGCGTAACTGAAATGTATGCCGAAGATACAGCGATGATGTTGTTGTCCAGCGGCACGACAGGGTTACCTAAACCTATCGCCCGGTTAAACGGGGGTTACAGCTACATGATAGCAGAGGGTTGTAAAGTGTTTGAACTGAGCCGTGATTCTGTTTATCTCGCAGTTCTGCCCATCTCTCATGGTTTTGTGATCAATTGCCCCGGTATCCTCGGTACTCTGAGTTCAGGCGGGTGCGTGGTTCTGGCTCAAGATACATCGGCCCAAACGGCTCTGGAACTCATCGTAAATCACGGTATTACCCACACTACTCTGGTTCCAGCGTTACTGAATCAATGGCTCGAACGTATTGATGACCTGCAAATTGAGACGAATACACTCCGGCTTATCCAGGTGGGTGGAGCCCGACTGTCCACAGATCTCGCCGTGCGGGCAGAATCGAGGCTTGGTATGCGTATTCAGCAATGCTATGGAATGAGTGAGGGTCTACTTTGTTTTACCCATAGCACGGATAACGCAGAGATTCGCCACAATTCGCAGGGACGGCCGCTATCAGACCGAGATGAAGTCCTGATCGTTGATGAAATGGGCACGTCATTGCCCTACGGTAGATCGGGTGAGTTGGTCACACGCGGACCATACACAATAACGACGTATTTCAATGATCCAGAAGCCTCCGCGCGGTCATTCACTCCTGCCGGATATTACCGTACAGGAGATCTTGCTCATCTCGATACTGCCGGAAATGTATATATTGATGGGCGGGTTAGGGATGCTATCAATCGGGGTGGGGAAAAGTTCAATCCCGAAGAGATTGAAGAACTAAGCAAAGGACATTCCGTAGTCAAGGATGCCGCGTGCATCGGCATTCCGGATCACCGCTTTGGAGAAGTGGCCTGCCTGTTCCTAGCTCTTACTGAAGGCGAACAAATTTCTCTTCCAGTAATTCGACAGTACCTTGAAAAAGCTGGAGTCGCTCAGTTCAAGTTACCGGAAAAACTCATTTTCATCGATGAGATCCCACGAAAGGGCATTGGAAAAGTTGACCGTGTGTTGCTGCGCACCAAAGTATGCAACGCAATCCTTTCCAACGAATCAGGAAAGAAAGTAGAGCAAGTATGAAGAATTTTGAGACCCGTAACGAAGGCGCAGTCAGACTCAGTATGACTTCCACCGCACCAGTCAGGCACCAGCTGGTGATATTTCCCCATGCTGGAGGAAGCGTTGATTTCTACCGCTCCTGGCGGGATTGTCTACCACCAGATGTGGATCTGATCGTCATGCAGTACCCGCAGGTGCCTCAGGATGAAACTATCACTGACTGGCATGACCCACTTGCTGCAATTAGGCGTTGTACCAGAAGTCTGTCCAGCCTTCTGGGTATTGCACCCGTCACACTCTTTGGTCACAGCATGGGAGCACTTCTGGCATTGCATGTTGCGAGTGCCATGGCAGAATCAAGATTTCGTATTGAACAACTCATCGTCTCGTCCCAGCATACACCTTCTTCCTTACAGGGGCTCTTGAAAACCGATAACGACGTCGATTGCCTCAAAGACAGAGCCCTAGTACTTGGTGAAGTCGCAGGCATGAACACGCTTGACGATTCTACCCAAAACTTCCTCGGGATGTTGATACGCCAAGATCTTGTACTACTGCGACAACTTGCGGTTCTCCCAGTGGGTGAATTGCCAACAACACGCATTTTTGGGGGTGAAGAAGACCCGATGATCGGGCTATCGAATCTCAAAGAATGGAGTTGTTTTCTGTCGAGGAATACAGCCCCAGAAACTTTCCCAGGCGGTCACTTTTACTTTTGTGATCAGGTTCAATCCGTGCTTGACGCTATCCTACGCCAAGGTCGGATGAACCCCACATCATCAACAACAAATACTGATATGTAACAGGAGTT
Source organism: Xenorhabdus thuongxuanensis (assembly GCF_001908095.1). GTDB lineage: Bacteria > Pseudomonadota > Gammaproteobacteria > Enterobacterales > Enterobacteriaceae > Xenorhabdus > Xenorhabdus thuongxuanensis. Next base: position 14,752 of record NZ_MKGR01000020.1, read on the forward strand.
TCATCATGGATTTTTCCCTGTTCAACGCGCAAACAGTAGCACCCTCCCCTGATAAAGCGCTACAAATCTTTCCTCAACTCAGACAGTACAGCGAGGCATTGGGTAATACCCCACTTATTGAAGTTCCTGGACCTCGGAATGGTGCCCGGATACTGGCAAAACTAGAATCAAGAAATCCCTCGGGTTCGATCAAGGATCGCGTCGCATTTGGTCTTTTCTGTGATGCTGTCAACAATCATGACTTCGATAGCGGTCCTCTCAAGTTGCTCGACTCATCGGGTGGCAATATGGCTAGAGCTCTCGCACACCTAGGGCATCTGTGCAGTATTCCTGTACATGTCGTCATTCCGGATTCAGCGTCGGATGAATTGCTACAATCATTGAGCAACAGCAAGGCAATTGTCACGAAAGTCGATCGAAAGCATTTCCTTCTCGGCATCATCGCGAAAAGTCAACAGATCGCACGTGAAGAACCTGGCTGGACACTACTGTCTCAGCATCTGAATCTTGTCAACACGGCAATGCATCAGTATCACACCGGCGCTGAAATATGTCGTCAGCTTGACGGAAGCCATGCCGATGCCTGGATTTCTGCAGTAGGCACAGGGGGAACCCTTGCCGGAGTATACGCGGCACTTTCGCAGCAGAATCCCCAGTTGCGCGTGGTCGGATGCACCCCTAGTGAAATGCCATTCGGCACTATGGAACCACCAAATGGCCTATCTCGGTTTGCCGGCTCCGGAGGATTTGGCTTTGGCTTCAAACAGCCTTTTGTTTCGTTAATTCCTTCATCTGTCACTTTCCAGAACGTATCAAACGATGAATCGCTGAAAGCGATGTACCGGTTCTTCGAAGAAACCGGCATTCCTATTGGTGGATCGGCAGCAGCTAATTGGGTGGTTGCATATAATGTTGCTGCCAAGTTTGGCAAGGATGCCACTGTTGTGACGGTATTTGCTGACGCAGGAAGCAATGCTGATCGGGAACGAGGCCGACAGTTGCTGAACAGTGAACGAAAAGTCAATAGGAGCGTATCGAATGCCAATGCTTAAGAACGATATGATGTCGGGTCTTGTCCAACTTGCCAATCTCGCAAGAACCGAGTTGGAAACATCCAGTGCACCTGAAAAAGCCCGAGAAGCCATAGCCAGATGCCTTGGCCATGACAGAGCTGTCATCATCTCGATGCTTGAGCTGAGTGACATCAAATTCCAAGCGAAAGCTGATGATCGCCCGAGTGTTGGAGATGTTAACTCACATACCGATCGATGGATTGATGACGACGGTAACGAAGTTGGGATCATATGTGGTGAAGGCTGGAAGATAGCTCGTTTTGGTGAGGATATCATTTCCTATTACAGGGAAACGGCAGAAACGAAACTGGGTCGGATCGAAATTTCAGGCATCTGGAATTCCTCTGCTATCTGGCAGAAACAGTGGCAGTCATTGTTTGCCACTGGGGTTTCAGGCGAAGTAGCTGGCATGTTCGGGGTTCGCCAGCTTTTTCAGGAAGTACCTCGCCAACGCTACCGTGCGTTTGTGCTACTTATTCCGCTCAAAACTGCAGATGAATCATTACAGAATCTCATCCGCTGCGGCTATGTGACTGAGTAAGGTGGAGGTGCTATGGATATCCAGCCTTCAAGTCGCGACATTGCCATTATTGGGATGGCTTGCAGATTTCCCGGTGCCAATGATCCGGAAGAATACTGGCATAACTTGATCAATGGTGTTGAATCAATCGTGGAACTCGACCAAGCTCCCGTTGACAAGCAGACGGTTCCGTTCGCAGCGCCGTTGAATGGCGACATTTTGTCCTTCGATGCAGCTTTTTTCGGCGTGGGACCCCGGGATGCAGCACTGATGGACCCTCAGCACCGCCTATTTCTCGAGTGTGCCTGGCATGCGCTGGAACATGCTGGCATCCAGCCAGGACGGCTAGAAGAAATGGGCCTTTTCGCCGGATGCAGTAGTTCTGCATATCTGCCGCAACTACTCAGATCGGAACTCATGGAGAAATTTAAGCCCTCCGATTTTGACCTGCAGATTACGAACGACAAGGATTATCTCGTTACTCGTACAGCTTGGCACCTTGGTATTGAAGGCCCTGTGCTTAACGTACAAGCGGCCTGCGCAACATCATTGGTCGCCGTCGCCGAAGCTGTGGAAGCACTTCGTGCTGGCCGTTGTCGCTTGGCAATGGCAGGCGGTTGTACCGTACGATTTCCTCAACATGTCCCGTACCAAGCGCAGCAGGGAATGATTTATTCCCGAAATGGTCATTGCATGCCATTCGCTAGGGGTGCAAGTGGTACGGTTTTTGGGAATGGAGTTGCAGTAGTTGTACTTAAACCACTTGTGTCAGCACTGACTGATGGCGACAACATTCTGGCGGTAATTAAAGGCTGCGCTGTCAACAATGATGGAGCCCGCAAAGTTGGCTTCACGACCACTAGTGCTGATGGACAGCGTCGACTTGTCGATCTCGCTCTGAAGGATGCTGCACTTACCCCAGCAGATATACGGGCGGTGGAAGCTCATGGGACTGGCACGATTGCTGGTGATCCCATCGAGTTCAATACGTTAAGCACCTTGTTTTCGAAGGCTGAGGTCGCCCCTAGCCGATGCGCGCTTGGAGCGGTCAAGGCTAATGTTGGACATCTCGAAACCTGCGCAGGTATGGCAGGACTGATCAAAGCGGTACTTGAGATCCAGCATGGCTGGATAGCACCTCAGATCCATATCGAAGAAGTCAACGCCTCCATCAACATTAACGCCAGCCCCTTTTATTTCCCACTATCTGCTGAACCCTGGGACAAATCTGACTCACGAACCGCAATTGGAATAAGTGCATTTGGTATAGGTGGTACCAATGCCCATATCGTGCTTGTCCGTCCGCACATCCCAGATTACGAAGCACAGCAGTTACCAAACATTTATCCTGCGGCTATCCCGATATCGGGAAAAAGCGAAGCAGTCTGCTACCGACTGATGCAGGCGTATCGAAAGAATTACCCCAAAAGCGCTGCTGACGCCCTTGCCTGGAGTGCACAAACCACCCGACGTGCTCAGCGTTATCGCGCAATCTTGTTGCCCGATGCGCAGGGCATTCTCCAGAAGTTCGGAGACATCTCAGATGGAGGACAACGTCGCCCACATATCGTATTCCAATTTCCGGGGCAAGGGAGCCAGTTTATCGGCATGGCGACAGAGCTTGCTAAGAACAATCTCCATTTCGCCGCTCTCCTGAAGGGAATAATTGATCTGTTGCATGAGTCGACAAACACTGATATCTCATTCCTGTTGCATGGTAATCGACCTCCTTCAAAGCTAACAGATACTTCGGTAGCACAACCAGCTCTGATCGCTGTCCAGATTGCAATGGCACAGTTTCTCATGCAACACGGCATCATGCCCGACATGGTAATTGGTCATAGTCTGGGAGAAATTGCGGCAGCCTGCGTAGCAGGCGTATTCAGCGAAGAACAGGCACTCCGATTTGCTGCCCGGCGAGGACAACTGATGGCGGCACTGCCATCTGGATCCATGCTCGCAGTAGCCCTGAGCGAAACATCATGCATTCCATGGCTGTCGGACGATGTTTCTCTGGCCGCCGTCAACGGCGTGGAAGCAAATGTACTTTCCGGAACCTCAAATTCTATCCGCCGTGTGCAGGCCGCTTTATTTGACAAGGGGATCCGTTCCCGCGAACTGACCGTATCGCACGCATTTCACTCCTCAATGATGGATCCGATTCTTCAGGATCTGAAACTGGCTGCTCCTGTTCCATCGGACCAGAATTCGCACATCAGGTTCTGTTCAACGCTGCTAGGTTCTGTACTGGACACGACAACGCAACTTGACCCAGCCTACTGGGCACGGCATGCCAGGGAACCAGTACGGTTTCTCAATGCGCTGGATTCGTTACCCGTTCGTGAAAGAACAGTATTTGTCGAGGTAGGTCCGGGTACAACACTCACCGCATTGACGAAAGCGCGACGTCCGAAAGATTTTGCCATTCGTACGATGCGTGGTGAACGAGATAAATCACCGGAACACGAAGTCTGGCACACGGCACTGCAACGACTGTGGCTATCTGGTGTGACTCCTGACTGGCGGCCATCATGGGACAAACCCGGCTCTCGAATTCCATTACCTCTTTACCCTTTTGACAGGCAACACCATGGTATTGCCGCTGGTGGTGACAATTACAGACATCTTCAGATTGACGATATACCACTTCATCGTGCATCGAAGCGCATATATGAAACTCTGGAAGCAGCTGTAACTGGCCTCTGGGAGATGGCTATAGGGGTCTCACCCTCCGACCCTTATCGCTCATTCAGCGATGATGGTGGCGACTCGCTTGCGGCTATTCAACTGGTCGTGCTCGCAGATGCAGAACTGGGTATCAAGGTAAATATATCAGACTTCATGCGCGAACCTACTCCCAACGGCCTGTATGCCTGCCTTACTGCAGCCGGGGCTGCAAATATTATTCGGAAAAAACAATAAAAGAAGGACATTTGACCATGCCTATAGTTAACCACCCTGAATTCGGTGAATACGAAATTGAAACCATCGTCGTGGACGACCAAAGTTCATTTACCATTGCGTGCTCCCCGCGCAGACATACGTTGCCCAGTAACGGTGGAATCCGATGGCATCAGTATGATTCACTGTCCAAACAAAAAGATGAAGCTATTATGCTTGCCTATACTATGGATCTGAAACATAACCTTTACCAAACAGGCTTCAGTGGCGGAAAGATTGTTGTCAACAGCAAGGTGGGGCCTGATGAGGCACCACACGTTTTTGATGCTATCGCACAGGTGCTTAATCGTTATGCCGGAACAATGTACACTGGCTGCGATATCAATACGAACAGTGCTCATATGGCGTATCTCAGGAAATCCACTCCCTGGATCCTTGATGCGCTAGAAAGCGCACAAGTCAATACCTCAATCTCAACGGGATACGGAGTCTGGAGCTCTCTGTACTCAGTGATGAAATCCTTGCCCGAAGACAATACCACTCCCTTAGTAGCGATTCACGGCATGGGAAAGGTGGGGAGGGAAGTGGCTCGGCAGTGTCTTGCGCACGGCTATGACGTGATCGGCTTTGATGTACGACCGGATACGGAGATTCCGGAACAAGTATGCATGCTGGGCGAAAACGAGTTTTGGTCCGTTGAAACTGATGCTCTATGTATTGCATCTCTCTCTGGGGTTCTGGATATTCCCACCGTAGACAGGATTAGCACACGGTGGGTCATCAGTAGTTCAAACTCACCATTCAAAAGCCCTGAAGCCCAGAAGCGCCTGAGTAAAAAAGGTATCAACTACCTACCCGATTACGTCAGCAACGCGGGAGCGGTCATCTGCGACAGCATCGAGCGAACATTTCCTGAATTTTTCCGGACGTTAACCCAAGATCAGGCCAATGAATACACCTCGATCCTCATCGGAACTAGAACCGAAGAGTTACTCAGGCGTTCGCAACTGCTCGGCTGCGACATTCATACACTTCTGTCGCAGTAAAACGTATCAGTTGGATCCCGCTGGGAGGAAGAGTGTGAGCATAGAGATAAATCACACGATACCGCTTTGCCTCAATGCCCTTCCTTTCATTTGTTCCCACTCGTGTTCAGAGATAGCGAGGGCTAAATAACCTGTTAGCTGTCCTGAACAAATGACACTCTGGCGCTGTCCGGGGAGTGATTGTACACGTAACAAGTGAGAGTACCAATTGACTGATATTTTCTTGACACGACGAACTATGCTACGCGGCATGCTTGCAGCAACATTTTTCACTCTTTTCACATGTAATCGTACGTTCGCAAGCATGAGCATATCGATCACAGATATGGCAGGCCGCACTGTGCCGCTACCGCGCCCTGTACATCGCCTGTTGGTGGGAGATGGTGCATTAGCCTACGTATTACCCTTACTAAAACCCGATGCCCCATTCGACAATATTGTCGGTTGGGGAGAAAACTTTCGCCTCTCTGATCTTAACGGGTACAGTGCCTACCTAAAACGCTTTCCCAGGATTGCGACGATCCCGACATTTCCGGCTACAACCATGGACATTATTAACGCGGAGCTAGCCATTTCTTTAGCTCCAGATTTGGTGCTCATGAACCTCAGTTCCCTCCCACTCGCACAATCATCTGGTTTGATGGAACGTCTTGAGCGAGCAGGCATTCCTTTTATTTTTGTCGATTTCCGTACACACATGTTTACGAACGCTACTCGCAGTATTCAATTGATCGGTGAGCTGCTGGGATCTCAAGAACGTGCAAACGCCTTTCTTCAATTTCGCGAGGAGCAGATTGCTCGCGTGACGAAACGACTTCAGGATGTCGGCCATCGCCCTCTCGTAGTGATAGAACGGGCTGCAGGTATGTATGAAAATTGCTGCATGAGTTACGGACCCGGCAACTTCGGCGAGCTGGTAGGCATGGCTGGTGGGAAGAATCTGGGTTCCACTTTTATTCATAACAACTTTGGAACTCTTCTCCCCGAACAAATCATCACGTCGGATCCAGACGTTGTAATTGTGACAGGTGCCAACTGGTCCCTCTATACACCAGCAGGGAACTGGGTCAATCTGGGACCCGGAGCAGATCCTATTGAGGGGCGAGACCGCCTTAGACACTTGATGTCACGACCTGCATATAGGACATTACGTGCTGTTCGTACTGGGCAGGTGTACGCGATCTGGCATGCTTTCTACGACAACCCTTACAACTTTATCGCACTTCAACGTATTGCGAAATGGCTGCATCCGACGCGTTTCGCAGACTTGGATCCGGAAGAGACTTTCCGAGAATTGCACAAGCGCTTTCTGCCGATTCCTTACCAGCCAGGTTACTGGCTTAACCTGGATACAACAGCATCGGCAACAAAAACACCATGACAGGATGGCTGACCCTCAAAATCGGTTGAGCCAGAATTATCAACGGCATACAAAACGATATGAGTTCGAAAGGAGAATATGATGCAATCAGTCAACCCTAGGGATGACTTTGATATAGTTATAATTGGTGGCGGGATTATCGGACTCGCCAGTGCCTATTACGCCACATTCAGAGGGCTTCGTACTCTGGTCATTGACCAATACGGAATACGCAACGATGTCAACAGTTCCAAGGGCATCGAAAGAATGTTCCGGCTGATGCAGGACAACGAATCCGAAGCGCGTCTAGCCGAAACCTCATTGGCCCTCTGGATGGAACTACAGCTGGCAACCGGCGAACGACTACTTGCGATGGACGACCTGATCTTTTTCGGACATCGGGACGCTCCCATGACGACCGAAGGTAACGTCCAGCAAGTCAAGAAGACTATGGATCGTATGGGAATGCCCTATGAATATCTTGATTCACCTGACGCCATTCACCGACGCTTTCCAGTGTTCAATCGTGCGGCCCTAGCTGACGATTACGTCGGACTTGTTCAGGCTACCAGCGCATCCATCAACGTACAAAGCGCTGCAAAAGCATTCTTTTATGCAGCCAAGCAAACGGGGCGCCTCCACGTTCTGGATAAACATTCAGTAACAGGTATTGATTTCCACAGAAACACACTGACAAATCATCGCTATTCCCTTCATATACAAGGAGAAAACAAAGCGATCAGTGTACATGGGAGGCACCTGATTGTGTGTCCGGGAGTGTGGGCAGATTCAGTTCTGACCCCTCTGGGGCTGCAACAGACGCGAAGCTGGAAAATCTGGCAGATGAACTATGCTTACTGGCCGTTAAAGAAACATCGTCCCAGGATTCCCGTCTGGTTTGAGTTTGGCAACATTGATGCAAGTGACAACGGTACGTTCTACGGTTTTCCTCCATTGAACTTCTCACCAGAGATGCAGAACATGGTGAAGATGAGTGCGGACTATACCTACGATATCTTTGACGCGCCGTCGGCAATCCGTCCAGGTGTGAATGACCGTCTGATGAAGGAGCTCTCACAGCATCTTGGGCACCTTCTCGACGCCGAAGTCATTGATTCCGCAAACTTCGAAAATGTAGGAACCTGCCTCTATTCCATGAGTCCGGACGGTAAGCTTGTCATAGGTCGTATTCCGACCGAGCCATGCTCCCAGTCATTCTACCCGGGCGCGTCAATGTGTATTATGGAGTCCGGTCGTGCCTTCAAGTACGCACCTTTGTTCGGTCGAGTTTTGGTTGAATTGGCACTTGAGGGAAAGTCTCGTTACCAGTCAGATTTGGAAATATTTTCACCCATCCGGAAAGGGTTGTTTGAAACTCCAGACTAAAGTCGTCGTAGCTGAATAAGAGGTTCTCCCCAGAAACATAGGTAACTATGTTTCTGGGTTAGTGGAAACAGCGGACAAAGCAACTAATTAGAAAATAAGAAGATAGATAGCTGGTGAAATAACTACAGCCAATTTTTGCGTTTGAAGTAGAGATAAGGAGCCAAACCCGCGGCTATCATCAACCCAATGGCCGCAGGATAGCCGAATGTCCAATGCAACTCCGGCATAAATTCGAAGTTCATACCGTAGCTGGATGCTACCAGCGTCGGTGGCAGGAATACTACGGAAACAACGGAGAAAATTTTGATAATGCGGCTCTGCTCGATGTTGATAAAGCCCATCGCAGCTTGCATCAAGAAGTTCACTTTTTGGAACAAGGATTCATTGTGCGGCAGCAAAGATTCAATATCTCGTAGAATTTCGCGAGCCTGTTCCAATTGATTAGCAGGCAAGCGGGCACGGCGCACAAGGAAGTTCAGCGCGCGCTGGCTATCCATCAGGCACAACCGAACTTTCCAGCCAATATCTTCCTGTTCAGCAAGGTTAGACAAAGCAGAATCAAATTCATCGCCCTGTTTACCGTTCATAATGACCCGACTCAGGGATTCCAGCACGCTATAGATGTTTTCAATAACATCAGCCAATTGTTCGATTTTGGTTTCGAACAAATCCATCAACAATTCATAAGCATTCCCATCAACCATCGTCTGGTTACGGGCACGCATTCGGTATAATCGAAATGCAGGGAGTTCACGCTCTCGCAATGTGTAGAGACGACCGTCACGAATGGTAAATGCGACTGTCGAGTTGCCAGCATGGTCTTCGGCATCTTCAAAGTAGAAGAATGAATGGACGTGCATACCATCTTCATCTTCAAAAAAACGGGCTGATGCCTCAATGTCATCCAATTCGGTGCGAGTCGCCAAGACTTGTCCCAGCTCATTCTGGACTCGGAGGCGATCATCATCCCCCAGACCAACTAAATCTACCCACATAGAGTCAGATAACTTATCACCTTCTTCAAATTCAAGACGGAGCAGGCGATTATTCTCTAATTTAAATGCGTTCAGCATGTACCATAAGTCTCCTTATACTCCCTACATTTATCGTAAGGCGCGAATGTTACGCTTAGAAGAAAAAGCCTGTCAACATTCAACCGGATTATTGGCCTGTTTCAAGTCTGGCATAAGCGGCCACCAGCCACTTAATACCTTCACCCTGAAACGCGATTTGCAAGCGGCAATGTTCCCCACTGCCTTCTATATTGATAATCGTCCCTTCACCAAATTTAGGATGGCGCACACGCTGTCCAAGAGCATAACCACTATCATTAGCACTGATAGGCGTGCCCAGCCGTTTGTGGCTGACCGGACGAGATACCGTTGCCCGCAAGCGAACTTCTGCCACGCATTCTGTCGGTAATTCTCCAATAAAACGAGATGGGCGGTGATGCACTTCCTTGCCATATAAACGACGGCTTTCCGCATAAGTCAGTGTCAGTTTTTCCATCGCCCTAGTAACGCCTACATAAGCCAAACGACGCTCTTCTTCCAGCCGACCGCCTTCGTCAATGGACATCTGACTCGGAAACATGCCCTCTTCCATACCCACAATAAAGACTTGCGGGAATTCCAGACCCTTCGCCGAATGCAAGGTCATCAGTTGCACCGCATCCTGATAGGCATCCGCCTGACTTTCTCCCGATTCAAGCACGGCGTGGGAAAGAAAGGCTTGCAATGGCAGCAGGTTTTCATCTTCGTTCTGATAGCTGAATTGGCGGGTTGCTGTGACCAGTTCTTCAAGGTTTTCGATACGTGCCTGCGCCTTTTCGCCTTTTTCCTGTTGATACATCGCCCATAGGCCAGAATCACGGATAATGCGATCGGTCTGCACATGCAATGGCATTTCCTGCGTTTCTGTTTCCAGCGCATCCACCAATTCGATGAAGCGTTGCAACGCAGATGCCGCACGGCCAGCCAGCACTTTTTCCTGTATCAATACCAGGCTACTTTCCCACAAGGTTTTTTGTTGATCCCGCGCCGCTTGGCGCACAACATCAAGTGTCCTGTCGCCAATGCCACGTGTTGGTGTATTCACCACACGCTCAAAAGCGGCATCGTCGTGACGGTTTGCTACCAAACGCAAGTAGGACAAGGCATCTTTGATTTCCTGACGTTCGAAGAAACGCTGGCCACCATAAATTCGGTAAGGCATGGAAGCCTGTAACAAGGCTTCTTCTAAGACTCGGGATTGGGCATTGCTTCGATACAGGATCGCACACTCTTTCAGTGCTCCGCCATTATCCAACCAATGCTTGATACGGCCGACAACATAACGGGACTCATCCAATTCATTGAAGGCGCAATAAAGTGAAATTGGCTCTCCCTCGCGCCCTTCTGTCCACAAGTTCTTACCTAAACGATCACTATTATGGGCAATCAGGGCATTGGCAGCTTTAAGGATATTACTGGTCGAACGGTAATTCTGTTCCAAACGGAGCGTTTCCGCTCCCTGAAAATCCTTGAGAAAACGCTGGATATTTTCTACCTGCGCACCACGCCAGCCATAAATGGACTGGTCATCGTCCCCGACAATCATGACCTTGCCGCTATCGCCAGCCAGGAGGCGAATCCAGGCGTATTGAATGCTGTTGGTATCCTGAAATTCATCCACCAAAATATTGGTGAAACGTTCACGATAGTGTTGCAGGATCTGCGGCTTGTTCAGCCAAAGTTCATGGGCGCGTAGCAATAATTCCGCAAAATCCACCAGCCCTGCACGGTCACACGCTTCCTGATAAGCCTGGTAGATTTTCAGCCAGATTGCCTCTACCGGATTGCCATAACTTTCAATGTGCTGTGGACGCAATCCTTCATCTTTTTTGCCATTGATGTACCACATCCCCTGACGAGCTGGCCACTGTTTGTCATCCAGATTCATCGCTTTAATAATGCGTTTGATGAGGCGGTGCTGATCTTCGCTATCAAGGATCTGGAAATCCTGCGGTAAATTTGCATCAAGGTGATGGGCGCGCAACAAGCGATGAGCAAGACTATGGAATGTGCCGATCCACATTCCGCCCTGACTGGTGCCAATCAGGTTTTCAATCCGGTGCCGCATCTCAGCAGCAGCTTTATTAGTAAACGTGACCGCCATGATGGAAAACGGCGAGGCATTTTCAACTGACAGTAACCAGGCAATCCGATGAACCAGTACGCGCGTTTTACCACTGCCAGCGCCAGCCAGCACTAACATATTACTACGGGGAGCTGCGACCGCTTCACGTTGTTTATCATTGAGGCTTTCGAGCAGATAAGAAACGTCCATAATTACCGTCAGTTGTTAATATTTTTATATAGATTTCAATTTGAAATTATATCAGTGCTACCAAAGAAGCCAAATCAGAAATCTCAATATGTGGCACCAGACGCCCCTCAGACTCCTGCATCAAGTTTTTATTTTCGATGTTGATCCAACAGGCTTGCATACCACTGCAAAGTGCTCCTTCTACATCGGTATGCAGATTATCCCCCACATGCAGGAGCTGATTTATCGGTAGGTTGAGCCGCTCTGCTGCAAGCTGATACATATCAGGGTAAGGTTTGGAGCGCCCATCTATGCCCGCTTTCAATACAAATTCAAAATAAGGAGCAAGCCCACATGCAGAAGGTTCAGCGTTCCCATTAGTAATTGCCACTAACGGCATTTTTTCCGCCAGTATGGACAAAGTCTTATGGGTAGATTCTGGAACAGTGATTTGGTTACGCCAGTACATAAAACAAGACATTATTTCATTCGTACCACGTACGGCCTCTTCATCATTGAAGCCCTGTTGGGTAAACATGAGTTCTGCGGATTGCCGGCGCCATGAAGTTACATCATGATAAATATCGGGTTCCTGTTCAAGAACCGCCTGGCGGTATACATGCAGATCTTCATGCCCAAAGTGACCGAATTTGGCATCGTACTGCCTGATAAAACACAACACTTCTTTTTCGGTTTTATCGATTACAGGATGGTTATCGTAAAGCGTATCATCCAGATCGAATGTCATCGCAGCAAACGGCGCGATAGGCCGATAAAAACGCATTATGATTTCCCTCGTTTGGCTCTGGGGTGGGCCACATCATAGACTTTGGTCAAATGCTGAAAGTCCAAATGGGTATAGATCTGGGTGGTCGACAGGTTCGCGTGACCAAGTAATTCCTGCACTGCTCGCAGATCGCCACTGGACTCCAGAATATGTGTGGCAAAAGAGTGACGCAATTTATGAGGGTTAATATGGCTGCTAACACCTTGCCGAATCCCCCACTGTTCAAATCGTTTCTGTACGTTACGGGCAGAGAGACGTTTTCCGCTTTTGGTGGAAATGAAAACCGCATCATCTTCCGGCTCAAGTAATTCCCGCATTTCCAGCCAACGCTGGAGCCATTCCTGCGCCATACGGCCGAACGGTACTTTACGTTCTTTGCTACCCTTCCCTTGTACCCAAACTTCCCCTCCTTCCAAATCCAAATGGCGATAATCCAAACCTACCAGTTCAGACAAACGCAATCCCGCTCCGTACATCACTTCCAGCATGGTTCTGTCACGCACTGACAACGGATCGTTCAGATTAATATTGAGCAGTTGGTTAACTTCATCTACATCCATGTTTTTAGGTAAGTGGCGTTTTTTACGGGGGGTACTGACGGTTTTAGCCGGATTAGCTGCCAACTTATTTTGCATTACCATCCAGTCAAGAAAACTACGCAAAGAAGAAAAACGCAACGCAATGCTGGCAGACTGCAATCCTGCCCGACGACTGCGGGAGGCAAACATTCTGACTTTAGCCGGATCTAACTCCTGCCATTCACGTATCCCCATTTCCAGTGACATTTCCGCCAAGACTGTCAAATGGCGTCGATAGTTAGTTATCGTAACAGGACTTAAACGTCTCTCAACCCGCAAATAGTGCAAAAAACCTTCCACGGGCGCTAACAGTAAATCTATCGGCTGAGTCATGCGCGTTCAACCCAACGGGACAACAAGCCTGGCAACAGCTTCGCCAAATGGTCGAGAATGTCAGTTCCCATGTCTTCGTGATAGTGCTGTTTATCATGGCTATTGAAAATGACCATGCCCAAATCCCCCCGTGATCCTAAAAGGGAAATCGCCACTGAGCCAACATGGCGTGCCTGTGGCATCAATAATAAAATCTCCGGGCCATGCAATCGGCCAAGATAATGATTTTTTTCCCCAAATCGCTTAATGCGAACGGATTCAAAAGCTTGGCGAGAAATAGCCAGCTCCGGCACATTCAATGGTGCGCCAAGATGCCATTTATCACTGAATAACCGAATATAACTGTTACTCAATCCCAATGTTTTCGACCATAAACTTAAGCAGGAAAGAAAGTCCTGTAAGCTCTTGGCACCAGAGAGATCTGACAGTAGTTGCAATAAGCAGATGAACAGCACTTCATTCTGTTTCGCCTGCTCTATCAAATGGTTCAGATCGTCTTCCAAATAACAGATACGTTTCCTCTGGCGGTTCATATGCCATTCCATTAGAGAGACACATTCCCGTACTGGATGAGGAACTCTTATCTTATCGACCATATTGGCATTACGGATAAAAAAATCTGGATTATTCAACAAATAATCTACAACTGCTTGATCATCCAGCTTGTTTCCGTTGTGCAATGGATCGTCTTTTTCACCCATTTTCCAATGCCCCATATTTCAAGAGAGACTCAACAAACACAGAATCAATCACAAATGAATCGTACCATCATAAACATGGGTTGCAGGCCCAGTCATAAAAAGTGGTTTGCCCGGCCCATCCCAGCGAATTTGCAGTGTCCCACCCGGAAGATCAACCCGAACCTGATTATCCAGCAGATCTTGCTGGATACCGATAGCTACTGCGGCACATGCACCACTGCCACATGCCCGAGTTTCACCAGCGCCACGCTCATAGACACGCAAGCGAATATGACCCCGATTTATTACCTGCATGAAACCAATATTGGCTCGTTCAGGAAAACGCTCATGGCTTTCCAACACGGGTCCCAATATTCCCACTTCGGCAGTGTCCACATCCTCAACCTGTATGACACAATGGGGATTTCCCATCGACACAACCCCACAAAGCACCGTACGTTCGATTGCACGGATGATATAGGTTTTCTCAGCCTTATTGGCACGAAAAGGAATATGCTGCGGCTCAAAGTCCGGCTCTCCCATGTTGACACAAACTTGATCATCATTTGTGATGCTTAATATCATTCGACCCGCTTGCGTGCTGACTTTGATATCACGTTTATTGGTCAACCCCTTGAGACGAACAAAACGGGCAAAGCAACGTGCCCCATTACCACACTGGGAAACTTCACTGCCATCAGCATTAAAAATGCGGTAGTGAAAGTCTAAGTCAGGATCATAGGGAGCTTCAACAACCAAAAGTTGATCAAAGCCCACCCCAGTATTCCGGTTAGCCAGACGGCAAATTAACTCTGGAGAAAAATAAACATTTTGGGTCACTGCATCAACGACCATAAAGTCATTGCCAAGACCATGCATTTTGGAGAACTGCATATATGTACGGCTCCAAGAGAAATCACATTACCGAATCACTATCATTAAACATTCATCGATATATTGTCTTTTAATAAGCTGTTTTTAAATAATTTTTCTGGCTTAACCTTATCCATTTTGTGCATAGGTACTTGTGTTGCAGATGTTTCCGCAGGAGGAAAATAAAGGGGACCTTTCAAGCCACAACCCGCCAGAGAAAGTAATGTTATGATAGCCAGTGACCAACGAAGTTGTTTTTTCATTATATTAATGCCTGTGATTCATGCGCCAATACTCTCTATAATCGCAGCTAGGCCCTGAAAAGCAAATAGGAAATAAACATGAAAGATAGCGAATTTCATCAATTAGCTGATCAATTGATGCTTCATCTTGAAGAGCAACTGGATAATTACGATGGTGATGCGTATATCGACTATGAAACAAACGGCGGAGTGATGACGCTAAGTTTTGAAAACGGCAGCAAAATCATTATTAACCGCCAAGAGCCTTTCCATCAGATATGGCTGGCAACCAAGAATGGAGGCTACCATTTCAATTATCGGGATAGCCAGTGGATTTGTGACCGCAGTGGTAATGGTTTTATCTCTATGCTGGCACAAGCTATTACTGAGCAAAGCGGTGAGCCATTCCAATTTGCGTGACTATATTTCATCAAAAACAGCTTTATTTCATCAAAACCCAATAAAAACAATTAGTCAACGAAAGATATCTAATAAAAGCGCCTGATAAAACAGGCGCTTAGGGTAGTTGACAATATCAATAGTGATACAGCGAACGATAAGGATCATGTGCCCCACATGTTTTATCAAGGCACTCGTCAGCATAGAGCCTTGTATCATTCGCTTCTATATCATCCACTGGGTACACTCCCTCTATAAATGGAGTGACATGGATACGCTCACCTTTCTTAACAATTTGATAGAACTGCGGCAAGTTGAAATTGATAAAACTAGAGCCATAAGTAAAACGATCATGCGATGATGAATAAAATCGGCTGATATCTCGCACCAACTCTTCTTTACTGCCTTCACAATGGGAATAAATTTCCACCCGATTGGATTCATCAAGAATATAAATATTGAACCCTTGTTTGTTTTCAATATCTTCGAAAAAAAACTGGATAATTCCTTCGCAGGCAAAACCGTCTATTACCGACGGTAAGTGTTTTTCTTTGGTGTCAATTTTGACTGGCAAACCATGCAATTTGGTATTGGAAATCGCACCATAGAATTCCACTGCATTTTCCAATTTTTGCACCGAAACGTTTAGCCGTTCAAAGAATAACCCCCATGTTTGCCCTGCAATCCGTAATGCCTTGAAACGGTTTGGATCTTGTCGGTTGCTGGACAGGCGTAACTCTATACATTCCGAAACTAATTGCTGAATACGTGTGCGGATCAATCCATGCAAGTGCTTGCTATAACAGAATACTTCAACATCAGATGGCGGTGCGGCATCTCGATGCATTTTGCCCAATATAGTCTTCAATGCTTCCAATACCGATTGTTCGCCACTGAAATGCAAGGTTCTCACTTCATTCCATGAATTGCGGTAAAGCAAATCAATGCTACCTACCAAACATTGCTGCAACTCGCCAAAACTAAAAACATTCAGGTTCCTTAAATCAAAATGAACGACTTGCTCAGAAAATGCAGCCGTTGGATCTTGCTCTAAATTGACAACGATCGCCAAGTGGCGGATTTCACAAGGGCTGTATAGTGCTTTTGGGGCGGGGGCAGGTAAACGGATTGGGAAATGAACGGCAATGTCATCCACCAAATTACATAATTTCTGCCTGTCACACTGAGATCCCCCGTGATGAATATGGAGTCGAGTTTCTTTCGTTAGCAGGCCATTGAAATAGGTCCAGGAAACTAATTTATTCAGATAGCGATTGTATTCCAATGGTTGATGACCAATGATCGATTCAATCGTGGGGGCATGGTTGTAAAGATACCAACCACTGCGGTTTACCCGTCCCGGAGGGACATAAATGAAGGTCAAATCCTTTTCTGACAGATCTGGTGATATCTGGGGATTCACCAAAGTCACTTTACCGGGCAATGCTTCAAAAGCCGCATACAATTTTCGGGTCAATACACCAATATCTTGCGGGCTGGCACTCACACTTAAATTATTGCGGCGGGCAAAGCGTATTAAGTTGCGATAACTCTGCATCATGGTATCAAGCAATTCATTATGGGCATCACGTACCTGCTCAATTTTCCATGAATTACGGTTATCTAACATGACCAGTTTATTTTCATCCCAACCCCATTCACGCACCAACTGGGACATAACCTGACGACGCCATCCTGTACAGCCTTTGTCATTCTGGCCTACCAATAATTTCTCGCATACCTTCAGATAAAAACAACGACGCGCTAAATCAAGGCGCGCAAGGTCATTAGTGGCAGTCAGATAGCGGGTTACACGCTCCAGCATCATGCTATAAGCATCGAGGCCAAAAGAAACAATCGCACCATCATGAAAATATTGCTTCATTTCCATCGCCAGAAGTTTTCCATTGGGATACTCCCATGAATAAGCTTCCAACAGCAGGCTTTTCAATACAGCCTTATAAGGAGAGTCCACGCTCTTGTAAAGTTGCCAGAGACTCGCCCCAAAATATTCTTCTGCGGATAATTCACCCAAGCCGCCCAGATCCAACCATTCATTTGGCGTCAACACACCTTGGGCATAGAGAGAAAGGACGTACTCATCATAATGAACTTCCTCTTCCACCGGAACCATTGCCCATAATAAGCGTTTGCCAGCCATACAAACCGCTGTGCGATAAAATTCATCAAGCAGAAGGATATGTTGGGTAGAACCACAATCTTCACCGTTCAAACTGCCAGAGGCATTATGCCGAAAACGGTTTTCATCAATCAGAAAAAAAGTAACCTCAGTACCCAGTGAAGCCGCCCACTGTTCTATCAAGGTACATTTTTGTTCCAATAAAGCTTTTTCGTCACTATCCAACCAGGATTGATGGCAAACCCAAATATCCAAATCAGAAGAACAACTTTGCCCGATAGAAGAGGTACTGCCCATGGAGTAAATTCCCGTTATCGGTAATTCACCATTAGATGCATGTGACGATACATCTGGCAGGATACCGGTAAGCAGGCAATCCAGATCATTAATCCAAAACTGCTGTGCTTCATCAGGCATAAAAAAGCAAACACCATGAGGAACATCGCTTTTGATATAACCTGGCATCATTGGATGATGATAATGTAATAATACTGGAATTAAACTATAAACTTGCTTGAAAGCATCACTCATTAAGCTAGTGGCGCGTTCTAATCTAAGTTGGTTAATTGCATCCAGTCGCTGCTTCAGCGTTTCAATATAGAGATACAAGAGTTTCGCCTGATATCAGTTCCAGTGCCTAAAGTAGTCCCCTGTTTCCGATAACGCATGGTATTACAAGATTATTTAAAATTATTTTTACAAACTTATTGTCGGAAACGTGATCAATTTAACACCTTGCAATCAAAGCGTAAAGTACGCAATACCATCTTTTCTCTTCGCCTGCAATAGCCGAAATATAATTAACTCTTTGTAAAATATTAAGTTAATCACAAAATAGACACTATAATATGCTTTTTTAGCATAACTATTATCGTTGATTATTTTTCATATCTCAGTTGTAAAGCATTGTAAATACATCACTATTTCATAAATATTTAACTGAATAATATTTTTCTTATTGTTAAATATTTTCACCACTTTTTATCATTAAGCTAAGCACAAATTTCAATTTGCTTTTAAATCAATCTCTTTGTTTATTTTCTTCATTAAAATAAAATATTATTTTAATATTTAAAATTATTTTTATTTTATAACCTGTATATCCATATACTATTTTGATTTTCTCTGGCTTTTTCGTAACTGGAAAAAAAATCATTGAGATGTTAAAACTGGCACTATTTTCTCACTAACTGATAGCTAAAAATCATTATTTCCCATCGATTCAAATTGCACAGCAGTCAATACAGCGGTCAATAAAGCAACAAATTTGTAAGATGAAGAATATGGAAGCCATTAGTTAATACAGTTACCCAATATACTTACCTAATATATTTATCCATGACAATGAAAACCATTCGCATCGCTACCCGCCAAAGCCCATTAGCTATGTGGCAAGCGCAATATGTTCAAAAGCAACTGAAACACTTCCATCCAGAACTGCAAGTAGAGCTGGTTCCAATGGTTACACGCGGCGATATTATTCTCGATACCCCATTGGCAAAAGTGGGAGGTAAGGGGTTATTTGTGAAGGAATTAGAGCTGGCTCTGCTTGAAAAGCGGGCTGATATTGCCGTCCACTCCATGAAAGATGTCCCTGTCGAATTTCCTGATGGTTTGGGATTGGTCACAATCTGCGAACGGGATGATCCACGGGATGCTTTTGTTTCAGTAAAATACACCTCGCTCGATGACCTACCTGCTGGAAGTGTTGTTGGTACATCCAGTTTACGCCGCCAATGCCAAATCCGTCAGCTACGCCCTGATCTTACTGTTCGTGACTTGCGTGGTAATGTCGGTACCCGCCTGAACAAGCTCGATAACGGCGATTATGATGCCATTATTCTTGCAACAGCGGGTCTGAAACGATTGGGGCTGGAAGAACGCATTCGTATGCCATTAGAGCCTGAGTTATTGCTGCCAGCCGTCGGCCAAGGAGCGGTAGGTATTGAATGTCGGCTCGATGATCGTCAAACCCGTGAACTGTTGTCACCCTTGAACCACGCAAGAACAGAAGTTTGTGTTCTTGCTGAAAGAGCGATGAACACCCGCCTTGAAGGGGGCTGCCAGGTACCAATTGGCAGTTATGCCATCTGGCAGGGAGAGAATATTTGGCTACGCGCGCTAGTAGGTTCCCCTGATGGCACAGTGATCGTACGCGGTGAAAGAGTAGTATCACCCAAAGAAGCTCATCAAGCGGGTATCGCATTGGCGGAAGAGTTATTGGAGAAGGGCGCACGCCAGATTCTGGCTAGCGTATACCAGAGGAACCTACCGAAATGAGTATTTTGATCACCCGCCCTGTCCCCGCAGGAGAGGAATTGGTCAAGCGACTGCGGTCTATTGGAAAATCAGCCTTCAGCGCCCCCCTCATCGAAATTCATCCGGGGGCAGATTTGCCATTACTGCCACAAAAACTGCAATGGCTGTCTGCGGAAGATCTGGTTTTTCTATTATCAAAAAATGCCGTTCATTATGCCAATGAACAGCTTATTCAAGCAGGCCAGTCATGGCCTGAACAGTTATCTTATTATGGGATTGGCAAATCAACTTCCCTGATGTTTCAGCAATTAACTGGATTAGAAATCGCCTACTCTAAGCAGGGGGAAACCAGTGAAGATCTACTTCAACTCCCCACTTTACAGACAATGGGCAATAAAAAGATTTTATTGCTACGAGGCAATGGTGGCCGTGAAGTGATTGCCTCCACATTAAGACTCCGTGGAGGTGAAGTAGATTACTGTGAATGTTATTCACGCCAGCCAGTCAAATACGATATAGCCTATTTCAGTCGTCAATGGCAGCAATGTGGTATAAAAACCATCGTTGTTACAAGTGGCGAAATACTGCAACTGTTATATAACTTAGTAACTGATAGCAATGGAAAAGCATGGTTACTGAATTGCAAGCTGATTGTAGTCAGCAAACGTCTTGCTGATATCGCCCGAACTTTGGGCTGGCAAACAATAAAAGTAGCCAAGAGTGCAGATAATGACGCCTTAATCCAGGCACTGGAATAAATTAATATGGGATGTCCACTATGACGGAACAAAAACAATCTACCGATGCGGTTGAGACAAAACGCCCTCAGCAGCCTGCAACGGCTCCCCATAAACCCAAGAGTTATGGATGGGTGGGTAATACGCTCTCAATTGCCATTTCTTTGGCGATAGGCGTTGGTGGTCTTTATATTTATTATCATGGTCAACAACAGAATGCAGCATTAAAAGCCGAAAATCTCGCTCTTCAACAAGAGATTGCCTCTCTGACACAACAGCAGTCTGCCAATAAGCAAAACTTTGACTCCAAACTCCAAGAGCTGGAAGATTCCTTACAACAAGCCAATTCACAAAACCAGCGGCTGGATGGTAGCATTGCAGAGCTTCAAAACCGAGTTTCAGCATTTTCAAATACTGACATCGAAAACTGGCGACTGGCGCAGGCAAGCTCTTTCGTTAAAATGGCGGGCCGAAAAGTATGGAGCGAACAGGATATTACTACTGCCCTCGCCTTGCTGAAAGATGCCGACCAGAACCTGGCCGAAATGGATGATCCCAGCCTGTTCTATGCCCGTAAAGCTATTATGGCAGATATCGATTCCCTGACCAAAATCAAACAGATTGATTTAGACGGTATTATCCTGATGCTGAATCAGCTATCAAACCAAGTCGATCACTTACACCTTGCCAATAAAGTTGAACAAGCCACATCGGAGAAGGAAAACGATCATGGGATCACTGCTTCCCTCTCTGATTGGCGCCAGAACCTGAGCAATAGCTGGCACAGCTTTATGGATAACTTCGTTACCATTACTCCACGTGATAACAGCAAAGAGCCGCTGCTGGCACCTAACCAAGGTGTTTACCTACGCGAGAATATTCGTTCCAAATTACTGATTGCTGCGCAGGCGGTTCCTCGTCATCAGGTTAAAATTTATCAGGACGCATTGGAAGATGTTCAATCCTGGGTGAATGCCTATTTTGATACCTCTTACCCTGAGGCAGAGAGCTTTTTAACAAACGTTGCTTCACTGCAAAAGAGACCGTTATCCATCGATATTCCTGAACAACTAAACAGCCAACCAATATTGGCAGAGCTGGTTCGTAAACGTATCTATAACTTACCGCATGCTAAGCAACTCCAAACAGGTTCCCAACCTGAAATTCAGCCTGAGGCACAATCACGGTCGACGGCAGAAACCACCGATCAGGCAAAAACCCCCGTTAAGGAGAACTGAACATGCTGAAGATATTCTTACTGTTCATTATCCTTATTGTGGGGATAGTAGTTGGCCCCTTGATGTCAGGTCATCAAGGATATGTTTTGATCCAGACGGACAGATCCAATATCACCACCAGTATCACCGGTCTGGTGATTATCTTCCTTCTGCTGCAATTCCTGCTGATTTTTATCGGCTGGTGTTATCGCCGCTTAAAACGTACCAGTACATTCACTCATAGCTGGATCTTTGGTGGATATAAACGTAATCGTGCTCGTTCACAAACCAAACAGGCGCTGCTGAAATTCGCTGAAGGGGACTTCAAGCAAGTTGAACTCCTGATGGCTCGCAATGCTGACCATGCAGAACTTCCTGTCGTGAATTATCTGCTGGCGGCAGAGGCAGCCCAACGGCGCGGTGATTATTTCCGCACCAACCAATATATTGAACAAGCAGCAGAAGTTGCTGATAAGGATCTGCTCCCCGTCGATATTACCCGTGTCCGTGTCCAATTGGCACAAGGTGAAATTCATGCCGCACGCGTTGGCGTGGACAAGCTGTTGAATTATGTCCCTCGTCACCCTGAAGTGTTGCGATTGGCGGAACAGGCTTACTCTCTTTCAGGTGATTATCAATCCCTGATTGATATTTTTCCTTCCATGCTGAAAGCTAATCTGCACAGTGAAGAAGAAATTCTTAAATTGCGTCAGCAAGCCTATATCGGATTAATGAATCAGGTTATGGCAGAGAAAGGCGGTACGGGGCTGAAAATATGGTGGAAAGATCAAAGCCGCAAAATTCGCAATGACATTGTGCTGCAAGTCGCCATAGCCGAGCATTTGATTGAATGCAATGATCACGAGACTGCCCAGCAAATCATTTTGGACGGATTAAAACAGCACTACGATGAACGTCTGCTACTATTAATTCCCCACCTTAAGACAAGTGATTCTGAAGCCATACAGAAGATCCTCTCTCACCTGTTAAAGCAACATGGTGCAACTCCATTGCTCAATAGTACACTGGGACAAGTTGCCTTGCGCCATGGTGAATGGGCGAATGCTGAGTCAGCATTTAAAGCAGCGCTTGCACAGCGACCAGATGCTCATGATTATGCATGGCTTGCCGATGCACTGGACAAATTGCAAAAACGTGAAGAAGCCACCCAAACCCGCAATAAAGGCTTTATGCTGACCTTGAAGCGTGATAGCGAAGTCGAAGTATAAAAGCGCGGAGGCACGCCTCAGTTAACGATGAAATATATGGAATGCAATTGAGTCGTTAACCGAGGTGCATTCACCATTAGAGCTCATGGCAAACTGCCTGAAGCCTATCCTTACTTTTCTACAGACAAAAAAAACACCTATCAAAGGAGACAGGTGTATAAATATAATCAGGTCTACAGACGGATAGTGCCTCACTCAACGTTGTGTCCGGTTTGCGATGAAAAGGCAGATGCTTACTCATCTATAACGTGGACCATAGGCACCGACAATCAGCTCTACATCATCCCGAGATTTATGAAGTCATATGCTGTCATAAGGAGTGGGATGAGCATCTACGATTTTAATTTTTGCATTTTACGTGCCAACTTTTTCAATCAGGATAGATTTTTCTTACCCAAGGTTTGACCGGCTTTCCATAATAGATAACCTAATTTTCACCAAATATCGTTAAAAATACCGTCTCTCATTTGAGACGCCTTTCGAACCATTTACACATAGTAAATATAAATCATATAGTTAAGCGTCTCCTATTTGAGACATTAAGTGATACTGTTTGTCGTTGAAATACAACACTAATACAAAAATATATTTTAAAACATCATGTTAATGCATTAATAACAACAATAGCATTCGATTTCTTGATTAAATATCAAACAGAAATTAAGAGGAAATAAAAAGGGAAAATTTTTTATCAGCAGGAAAAATAGGAAGAAAAGAAAGTAATTAAGAAGTAGCTAGAATGGAAAAACCCCGTGATAGTGGGATTTTCTCAGAATTTGGTCGGCGAGAGAGGATTCGAACCTCCGACCCACTGGTCCCAAACCAGTTGCGCTACCAAGCTGCGCTACTCGCCGAAATATATTTTTTATCTTTCTTATGGTGCGAAGGGGGGGACTTGAACCCCCACGTCCGTAAGGACACTAACACCTGAAGCTAGCGCGTCTACCAATTCCGCCACCCTCGCGTTTCATAAAAAAGATGGGGTGGCTAACGAGACTCGAACTCGCGACAACTGGAATCACAATCCAGGGCTCTACCAACTGAGCTATAGCCACCATAACAGCTATCTTTTTACATAGCGCTAATTCATACAGCGCTACATTACAACAAACGCCAAACCACGATAACCCATTACCACTGCTCTTGCACGCTTTAAATGGCGCGCCCGACAGGATTCGAACCTGAGACCTCTGCCTCCGGAGGGCAGCGCTCTATCCAGCTGAGCTACGGGCGCTTAACGCCGTTGCGGTGGAGGATAGTACGGATTTAACGTCGTACTGTCCAGTGCTTTTTTAAAAGAAATGATGCGTTTGATTATGCTTTGCTCATTTAGCTGATAAAGCCAGCACTTTCCCACCGCAGTATTACCATAAATCGTTTTTTAAATTAAAAACCAATCGATAAAATTATATCGATTTTTTAGATGAATAAAATTTCATCAACCAATAAATTAATGACACTACCGACAAAAATATTCCCCCCACTATCAGTGAGAAACGTGTATCCGTGTTAATTGCCATCCCCACTAATACACAGCACAGGAAAATCAATGTCAGGTAATTGACATAAGGGAACAGAATCGATTTAAACCGATGCTGTTTTATGGCTTCCTCATGATGCTTACGGAAACGCAATTGGCTGACTAGAATCACAAACCATGGAACCATGCCAGGCAATACACTGGCACTATAAACGTAAACAAATACTGACTGCGGATTTGGTATCATATAATTCAGGCTGGAACCTGCAATCAAGCAACCAATTGTAATTGCAATACATCTTACCGGCACACCATTTTTCGACAGCTTCAGCAATGAAGCAGGCAATTGACGGTTTTGCGCCAAGGCATACAGCATTCTGCCACCGCTGTACATTCCGCTATTACATCCTGATAACGCAGCAGTTAGCACAACAAAGTTAATCACCGCGGCCGCGGAAGCAATACCAACTTTAGAAAAAGTCATCACAAACGGGCTACCATGTGCACCAACTTCTGTCCACGGGAACAACGTTACAACAATAAAAATGGCACCAACATAAAAAATCAGGATACGCCACAAGATATTGTTGATCGCTTTTTTAAGGGTTACTTGTGGTTTTTTTGCTTCACCGGCAGTAATACCAACCAGCTCTACCCCCTGATAGGAAGCGACCACAATACAAAGGGCAAATAAGAAGCCTTTCCATCCACCGGAGAAGAAACCACCATGTGAGGTCAGGTTATCCAAACCAATAGGTTGCCAGTCATTGCCCAAACCGAAGAAAATCAAACCAACGCCAATCAGGATCATCACAATAATCGTTGTGACTTTGATCATGGCAAACCAAAACTCCAGCTCACCATACAGCCTCACTGCCGCCAAGTTAGCTAAGGCAACCAATCCAACCGCTACCAGTGCCGAAACCCATTGAGGCAATTCCGGAAACCAGAATTCAGCATAGACGCCAACAGCAGTAATCTCTGAGATCCCGACAGAAACCCACATGAACCAATAACCCCATGCGGTCAGGCACCCCCAATAAGGACTTAGGTACTTATGCCCAAAAGCAGCAAATGAACCTGTTACAGGTTCAAGGAACAACATTTCTCCCATGGAACGCATAATGAAAAAAACAAAAAGCCCAGCAATAATGTAAGCCAGCAGAACAGAAGGACCGGCCCATTTCAAGGTACTGGCTGATCCCATGAACAACCCTACGCCGATTGTGCCACCTAGCGCAATCAGCTCAATATGACGTGCCTCAAGTCCCCTTTGCAGGCTCTGTTTTGAATCACTCATAAAACTCCCTATCCACTTTTATGATGTCTATACTTGCAAACAGAAAAATACAGGAATTGATAATCAATCGTTGTAAAAAAGGCTGGGATCAAAACACGTTTTGCCGATCAGTGAAATAAAAAAATTATAAAAATAAGGCTTGCAAGAGTGGATTTGAAAATAAGCAGCTCAAACAACAAGCTATTGGTAAACCTAAAGACAGAAATAAAATAAAGCAAAAACCTGCTGCATATGCTCAATGCAACAGGTAGAAACAGAGAAATTTCGGGACTAAAGTTTGCCACCGTAATAATAGCCAAGGAATTTCAATAGCTTTATTTGCCTACGGATACGGCTTGGCTGAGAGAGCAAGCGATACAACCACTCCAACCCTAGATCCTGCCAGACTTTTGGTGCTCGTTTAACATGACCAGTAAAGGCATCATAGGTTCCTCCAACGCCCATATACAGTGCATCTGGATGTACCTTACGGCAGTCACGCATAAAAACTTCCTGTTTAGGCGATCCCATTGCTACAGTAATAATTGCCGCACCACTGGCATGAATCCGCTCAAATACATCATCACGCGTTTCTGGTGTAAAATACCCATCTTGGCTGCCCACGATATTGACATTCCACTGGATACGTAGTTTGTTCTCAGTCTGAGTCAAGATATCGGGTTTTCCGCCGATTAAAAAGACCGGAGTACCCTCACGCCCAGCCCGTTCCATCAAGGCTTCCCACAAATCAGCTCCCGCAATACGCGATACATCCGCATCAGGGTACTTACGGCGAATGGCACGTACGATACTAATACCATCTGCGTATAAATATTCAGCCTCACCCAGCAATGTATTCAGTGTATTGTCTTTCTCTGCCGTGAGTACTTTTTCTGCGTTAATCGCAACCAACGTACCTACTTTTACCTGTCCATTCAGGAAAAGGTGGTCGAGGAAATGCGACATACCGCGGAATCCCCAGATATCGAAACCACGAATATGGTATTTGGGAATGTTATTCAACACCATTTTTTTTCCTTACATCCAAAATAACAGATGTTTTTCGCGAAGTAGGCAAATTACTGACCACAAGCTTTCGAATCAGCCCAGCACTTTCAAACAGCCAATACAGCAATTTCGCCGCAACCAGACATAGACCAAAGACAATACAAAAGAACACCACCCTAGAAACAAAAGAATCTACACCTTCACGGGCAAGCACAATCATGTTAAAAATGGCGCCAAAGCAGAAAGCCTGCAAAATTGCTGCTTTATAGCGATTGCTTTCCTGTTTTCCTGCTTCATAAATCCAGTCAAACCACTTAATAATAAAACCGACTGCAATCGCCCCCAGAGGGATAAAGAATACCCCCCCCATCACCACAAGAGAGCCAATCAGTGTTGGGGAAATCGCAAGACCAGAGCGGTTATTCAGTACATCCCAGGTGAAATAGTTAGCTGTATTCCAGACGAAGTTGGGTCTGTCCGGCCATACCCAACCAGGAATGAAAACATAAAAATCACGGATAATCGGCGCCAGACCCTGAAAATCTATTTTGCTGTAATTATCCAACAGCAGAGCCAAATTTTCCCACGGCGAGAAAGTATCCCGCGTGAGATACAGGAAAGTATAAAATGCTTCTGCCCCACTGACTTCCAGACTATAGCGCTTCAACGCTAGCCAGAACATGCCGACAATTCCCATCGCACCCGCAATAAACAACACCCACAGCGTGATCCAACCACGAACAATCCCGATAAACAGGAACAATGCAAATGCGATAATGATATTAGCTCGCGTTCCCCCAACGATCACATACGTCAGGATGCCAAATCCCACCGTTCCTACCAAAAAGCACAACCATCGTACTTTGGTCGGTTTTAAGAAAAAAACGACCAGCATGGCAGGAATAAAGAAATAGAAAAATCGCTTGAGCGCCACACCGGAAACCTGGCTGGAAAATATCTGGTTATAAGACTGTAATTTAAACAGCAAAAATCCGTTCTGCATAAAGAACGAACCTACCGTAACAATAGCAATGCCGGCAAGCAGTAACCATGTCAGATTAGTTTCCACCCGATTCATCGTAAATAGGGGCTTACGCGGCGCAGTCACCGTTAAGTTTTCACGTCTTATATTATCGTTGGACCGTATTTTGTAAGTAAGTCGTGTTTTATAAGCCACATAGTAAATGGCATAAAAACAGCCAGACGCCAACATCGCATGTAACAATGAATCTACAGGCACCACTGCCACATCAAACTGAAATACCAGCAGGCTGGTCAATGGAAAACCAAAATAGAATGTCAGCAGATACAACAATGAGAAAAAGACATTAAAGTTAAAGCGGACACGTCGAAATTCCTGATACGTCAAGGCCAGGATAAAAGCCACCGAAATCACGTAAACAACAAAAAGCCCACCGAATTGTGTCAAGGTCATTGCTACTCTCCAGATGCTTCCGACAGGGCGGTTTTCCACCCCTCCATGAAATTGGGATCAAAAAAAGCAATCGCCTTTTTATCGAGGGACAGCATCTGGCGCTGTGCTTCCTGCACCCAGTGTTTATTAAGCTCATCACCGTCAAACAGAACAGGGATCTGCTGTTCCGTTAAATCATGCCAGAATGGATTTTGACGGCTCAGAACAAATGGAATACCAAATTGAATCAGCAGACAGAGTGTTCCAATACCCTGCTGACGATTGAAAATGAAATAACCCAAATCGCATTGGCGCAACAATGATAAGTATTCATCAAAGGCTATTTGATCTTTTAAGATACGAACATTTTGCGCTGGAAATAACGACAAGGCAGTTTGCTCCACGCTCTGGATATAGGCTTGATTATTATCAGGATAGCCCATTGGAATTAGCACCCTTGCCTCATCGCCAAATTGGTTGTGGATATTCTGCAAGGCTTCAATATGACGGTTTGATTGATCCCCCGAATTCCCCAGTAAGATGGTAATTCCTTCCGATGAGAATTTTTTCTCCGTCACCGTCAGCGCAGGCTCCATCCGAGTAGGGAAATAGAGCAGTGATGATGGCACATCGGGTTTGGCCGGATTTGAACACAAGGCACCATATTGGGAACCCTTCTGGAAAAAGTACCGGAGATCACCATGCGTGGCAAAAATATGCCCCACCCGCTTCTGTGCCAAACGACGAATCAGATAGAACAAACGGAATTTCAGTTGGCGGGATTCTTCATAGAGATCGGCTCCCCAAACATGCCAGAAGAATTGGTGCCGCTTAATTTTTCCCATTAATAAAGCCAACCACAAAGCAGCATTAAACTGACCGTGGAAAAAGAAGCGGACTGTTTTGTTTGCCTTCGCTTTCTCTATTACTGCCTGCGATAAGGCAGATTTGCTGTGATAAAGAGAAATAGTCAAGTTAGGGTAATTTGATAACCATGTGTGGTCTTTAGACACCACCATAAAACACGGTTTGGCGGAGAAATGTATTTCCTGTGCCAAGACGTCATTAAAGAAATGCAGTAACGTTTGATTGTGATGTGGGATATCCGATCCCAAAACGTGAATTAGGGTTGTCATGCTCGCCTGCGGTAAATAATAAATACGCTACAACAAAGAATGAAATAAACAATGTAAGTTACCATATATGACTGGGCAGCCCCCAATGCCCCATTTGCCGGTATCAGCCAATGGGAAAAACCCGTCAGTAAAAGGAATTGGCTCACTTCAGTCAATATATAAAAACGCAGTGCAGCTTTCGCTATCACCAGATAACCAAAAACATAAGCGCCAACTTTCAACACGTCACCCACTAACTGCCACGCAAACAGCTCCCGCATAGCGATAAATTTGTCTGAAAACAACAGCCAAATCACGAAATCACGCAACAACCAGACAGAGAAACTGGCAGCAGCTACAGCAGGCAAGACAAATTTCAAAGCCTTCACAATTTCGCGAGTAATTTCTTGCTTATTCTTCAGACGAGAAAGAATCGGCAATAGATAGACAGTGAAAGAAGCGGTGATAAATTGTAAATAAGCATCCGAAATACTGCTTACCCCCTGCCAAATCCCGACCTCTTCCCAGCTATAACGCGTTGCCAGTAAATTTCGCATCATGACATAAGCAACGGGCAATGTAATGGAAGTCAGCAACGCCATAAGGGTAAATTTGCCCAGATTGCTGGCAATTGCACGATCCCACATAGGCTTCAAGACAGAAAATGTAATAACCTTGCGATGCAGTATCAGCAAACCGGCAGGTAAAACCACCAATGCCGGTACTAATGCCAAGCCTGCCAATGCCCCTTCATAGCCTCCTAACCAATAGCAGAGGCCATAAGCCAACATGCCTGTCAGACTACCCAAAATAATGGCTAACGCGTTTCCCTTAGCATCACTAAACCCTTTCAAGATTGCCAGAAAATAGTTGGCATAAGCGATACCCATTTGAATAAATGCGAGCGCCTGCACAACAGTTTTGTAATGGGTGTGACCAAATAGGTTAATACTGATGATTTCACTGAACAAAAGGAAGATCACTGCCAATAAGGTCGAAAACCCCAGAATTATCAAGGAAGATGTACCCAATATCGCCCTAAGCTTTTCCGGTTGTTGATGATGTTCCGCTACATATTTTGTGACACCATTAAAAATCCCTGCCCCAGAGAGTACACCTAATACAGTAATGAGTTGGCGAAAATTACCTGCTTGCCCAACACCTGTTGGGCCAAAAGATACCGCCAAAAGTTTAATGATCAGCAACCCCACACCGATCTTGATCAGTGTGGAGCCTGCTGTCCAAACAGAAGCTTTAGCAAGTGACATATCAGGCGAAAAATTCCTTGATACGATCGATAACGATTTGCTGTTCTGTATCAGTGATGTTGTAGAACATCGGTAAGCGAACTAAGCGGTCACTTTCGCGGGTGGTAAAGCGATCTTCTCCGTGGAAACGGCCACATTTCTCACCTGCTGGACTGGTATGCAATGCCACATAGTGGAATACACTAAGGATACCGTTCTCTTTCATGTAACTATTGAATGCGCTACGCGCTTCCACATCCTTGAGCTTGATATAAAACATGTGGGCATTGTGTTCTAAACCTTCTGGGACAATGGGTAAAACTAAATGTCCAGCGTCTGCTAACGGTTTCAGGGCTTGATAGTAGTTCTCCCACAATGTCAGGCGGCATTGGTTAATTTTTTCAGCAAGTTCCAGTTGTGCCCACAGGTAAGCCGCTTGCAGATCAGATAGCAGATAGCTGGAACCGATATCACGCCATGTGTATTTGTCTACTTGTCCACGGAAGAATTGACTGCGGTTAGTGCCTTTCTCTCGAATGATTTCGGCACGGGCAATCATAGATTTATCATTGATTAATGTTGCCCCTCCTTCACCACCGGCAGAGTAATTTTTGGTTTCATGAAAGCTGAAACAACCAATATGCCCAATTGTGCCCAATGCACGGCCTTTATAGGTGGACATGACGCCCTGTGCGGCATCTTCCACCACATACAGGTTATATTTTTTCGCCAGTGCCATGATGGTATCCATTTCACAGGCCACGCCCGCATAATGCACCGGCACAATAGCACGGGTTTTCTCCGTAATAGCTGCTTCAATCTTGTTCTCATCAATGTTCATGGTATCAGGACGAATATCCACGAACACAATGGTAGCACCACGCAGAACAAAGGCATTAGAGGTCGAAACAAAGGTATAGCTCGGCATAATGACTTCATCACCCTGCTGGATATCCAACAACATTGCCGCCATTTCCAGTGAAGCTGTACAAGATGGTGTCAACAATACCTTCGGGCAATTAAAGCGCTGTTCCATCCACGCTTCACAACGTTTGGTAAATTCTCCATCACCACACAACTTACCGCTAGCCATCGCCTGTTGCATGTATTCAAGTTCAGAGCCGACTACCGGTGGTTTATTAAATGGAATCATTTCGTCCTCTGTATAACCAATATGCGGTGCTTTCAATGATGGCACCACGACGTGTATAAAGACGCAACGCAGCGATGTTGCTGATTTGCGTAGCCACTCTCAGCCATTGTATCTGATGGTTATGGCACCACTGTTGCGCCGCCGACATTAATTTTTTTCCAATCCCTTGATGATGATTGCCTGGTACAGCAGCCAATAAGCCAATACGAGCTTCATTGTTACCCATGTCCCTTAAGGTGACAAAGCCCGCTATTTGACCACGTTCATTATTGATAAGCAGGCATTGGTGATCAAATGTACCCAAAACGGCTTTTTCAACCCAGGCAGCATAGAATTTTCCACTGTCATCCGGTTGATACCAAGGTGCACGGAAACGGCTAGACGTAAATACACGGGCTGACACCTCCTTCAATACGGGGATATCTTCTTGTTTTGCAGAAATTAGTTCCTTTTCCGTATGAATGCCAGAAATATCCTCTGTCTCAATCGATAACCGTAAATCTACCTCACCTTCAACCAAAGAAAAGCCCAAGACAGAAAGTTCATCGATAATGCCCGTTTGCTGGGTAGCAACCTTAGCCTGCACCAATTCATATCGATCCAAATCAGCAGCCGTCAACGCTGCCGCTTCTGGCGAAAAATTCAGACGAGCTGTGGACAAACCAAAGAACTGACTATCCCAAGACAAGGGTTCAAGGTTGGCGTGAATAGACATTGAGCAAGTCCATCAGATAGTTGCCGTAACCTGTTTTCGCCAAATCCATGGCCGCCGCTTTCAATTGTTCATCACTGAGCCAACCGTTACGCCATGCGATCTCTTCCAGACAGGCAATCTTGAAACCTTGCCGTTTTTCGACGGTCTGGACAAAAGTACTGGCTTCAATCAGGCTGTCATGAGTCCCTGTATCTAACCAAGCAAAGCCACGCCCCAATAATTCAACGTTTAATTCACCACATTCCAGATACATCTGGTTGATACTGGTGATTTCCAGTTCACCACGCACAGAAGGTTTCACTAGTTTGGCGAAATCCACGACTTTGTTGTCGTAAAAATAGAGACCCGTTACCGCCCAATTGGATTTAGGCTGTACAGGTTTTTCTTCTATGGAAAGTACTCGATACTGCTCGTCAAATTCCACTACGCCAAATCGTTCAGGGTCCATTACTTGGTAACCAAATACTGTCGCTCCTGTTGTTCGGCCAGCAACATGTTGTAGTTTTGGGCTAAATGCTTGGCCAAAGAAAATATTATCCCCCAGAACCAGACAACACACATCATTGCCGATAAATTCTTCGCCAATCAGAAATGCCTGCGCCAGACCATCAGGTGAAGGCTGTCCGGCATAGCTAAGTTGGATACCAAATTGTTCACCACTGCCTAGTAATCGTTTAAAAGCAGGTAAATCTTCCGGTGTAGAGATGATCAGGATATCGCGTATGCCCGACAGCATTAAAACTGACAGCGGATAGTAAATCATCGGCTTGTCATAAATCGGTAATAACTGCTTTGATACGCCACGTGTTATTGGATACAAACGGGTGCCAGAGCCCCCAGCCAGTATAATTCCTTTCATCTGCTCCCCCTGATGGGCTTATTCATTTCCTAACCCAAGTCGTTCCCCTGTATAAGAGCCATCCTGAACTCTTCTCCACCAACTCTCATTTTCTAGATACCATTGCACAGTCTTGCGAATGCCGGATTCGAACGTTTCCTCGGGGACCCACCCCAATTCACGCTCAATTTTCGCCGCATCAATCGCATAACGCATATCATGTCCTGGGCGATCCGTTACATGGGTAATAAGATCACGATAATGCCCTACCCCAGCCGGTTTTTCGGGGCACAGCTCCTCCAGCAATTCACAAATCGTTTCCACAACTTCGATATTTCGGCGCTCATTATGTCCACCGATATTGTAAGTTTTGCCGGACTTCGCCTGGGTTACCACCAAATACAACGCCCGCGCATGATCTTCCACATAGAGCCAGTCACGGATTTGCTCTCCTTTGCCATAGACCGGCAAAGGCTTGCCTGCCAGCCCATTCAGGATCATCAATGGGATCAGTTTCTCAGGGAAATGATAAGGACCATAGTTATTCGAACAATTGGTGATCACGGTCGGTAAGCCATAAGTACGGTGCCATGCCCTGACCAAATGATCACTGGACGCTTTTGATGCAGAATAGGGGCTACTTGGCGCGTAAGGTGTGGTTTCAGTAAAGAAACCATCTTCACCATGCAGATCGCCATATACTTCGTCTGTTGAAATATGGTGGAAGCGGAATTGGCTCTGTTTTTCCTGATCCAACTGTTGCCAAAATGCACGAGCTGCTTCCAACAAAGTATAAGTGCCGATGATATTGGTTTCGATAAAAGCTGCTGGCCCATCAATGGAGCGGTCAACATGACTTTCTGCGGCCAAATGCATAACAGCATCAGGTTGATATTGTTGGAATACGCGATCTAAGGCATCACGCAGGCGGATATCAACCTGTTCAAACGCATAGCGGGGATGGTTAGCAACCGAAGCCAGTGATTCAAGGTTACCGGCATAAGTTAAGCTATCAACGACAACGATACTATCTTCAGTCTGATTAATAATATGGCGAACAACCGCAGAACCGATAAAACCTGCACCACCTGTAATAAGAATACGTTTCAACGCCAAACTCCTTTTGTATCAACAACCCATTTTTGTTTTATTGCGGAACCGTTAATGGCTTTAAACTGGCTATGATCCACCAACATCAATACCACGTCAGCCTGCTCTAATGCCCTGCTGACATCTATCAATTCCACCATATCTTTCAGTGAATCAGGCAATTCATGTACATTGGGTTCAACCGCAATGGTTTGCCCTGCATGCCACTGTGCAACCATTTTTGTAATATAAACGGCAGGGCTTTCCCGCAAATCATCAATGTTCGGTTTGAAAGCCAAGCCAAAACAGGCAATTTTAATCTCATTTGCCCGTTTACCACTCTCAGCCAAACAATCAGCGACTGCGGCTTTCACTTGATCCACTACCCACAGAGGTTTGCCATCATTTACCAAACGCGCAGTATGAATTAAACGGGACTGCTCAGGATTCTGGGATACAATGAACCATGGATCGACGGCAATACAATGCCCTCCTACACCAGGACCGGGTTGCAGAATATTTACACGTGGATGACGGTTTGCCAGACTAATCAGTTCCCACACATTGATCCCCTGTTCGGCACAGATCAAGGAAAGTTCGTTGGCAAAAGCGATATTAACATCACGGAAACTGTTCTCTGTCAGCTTGCACATTTCCGCTGTTCTGGCATTGGTGATAACACATTCACCTTCAAGGAAAATGTTGTACAACTCGCTTGCCCTACGAGAGGATTTAGCTGTCATGCCTCCTACAACCCGATCATTTTTGATCAATTCCACCATAACTTGCCCGGGCAAAACACGCTCAGGACAATAGGCGATATCGATATCTGAGTTTTCACCCTCGTGTTGAGGGAATGAGAGGTCAGGGCGTACTGCGGCCAACCATGCTGCCATCTGCTCTGTCGCACCAACAGGAGAAGTGGATTCCAAAATAACCAAATCGCCTTTTTTCAGAACAGGTGCTATTGATTCTGCTGCAGAACGCACATAAGCCATGTCGGGTTCATGTTCCCCTTTGAAAGGCGTCGGAACAGCAATCAAGAAAGCATCTGCAGTTTGTGGAACAGTCACGGCGTTCAAAAAGCCCTCTTCTACCGCAACTTTTACTACCTTATCTAAATCAGGTTCAACGATATGAATCGAACCACGGTTAATCGTTTCTACCGCATGTTGATTAACATCCACGCCAATAACCCTCTTTTGACAGGAGGCAAATGCCGCTGCGGTGGGCAAACCGATATAACCCAGGCCGATAACAGAAATTGTTTCAAAACTCATAATGTCACCTGATTTTTTCTTAATACTTCAAGAATACGCTGACAAGCCCGACCATCACCATAAGGGTTATGGGCATGGCTCATTTGTTGGTAGGCGTTAACATCCGTCAATAAACGCGTAACTTCCGCAACGATAGTTTGTGTTTCTGTTCCAACCAGCCGTACTGTCCCTGCATCAACCGCTTCAGGTCGCTCAGTAGTATCTCGCATGACCAAAACCGGTTTTCCCAGAGAAGGCGCTTCTTCCTGAATTCCCCCTGAATCGGTCAAGATTAAATAGGCATGATTCATCAAATAGACGAATGGCAGATAATCCTGTGGTTTGATAAGGATAACGTTATCAATGTCATGCAAAATGCGCTTAACGGGTTCACTGACATTCGGGTTCAAATGAACCGGATAAACTATCTGAACATCAGGATGCGCCTTGGCAATCTGTGCCAAGGCTTCACAAATACGCTCAAACCCTTTACCAAAATTTTCACGGCGATGGCCTGTCACCAAGATCATTTTTTTATTTAGGTTAAGGAAAGGATAAAGCTCAGCAAACTGCCCATACATGGCTTCATCATTCATAATGCGATCACGCACTGATAGCAGAGCATCAATCACCGTATTACCTGTAACAAAAATGTGGTCTTCCGCAATGGATTCTTTTAAGAGGTTATTCCGGGAATTTTCCGTCGGTGCAAAATGGTACATGGCCAGATGTCCGGCAATCTTACGGTTGGCTTCTTCCGGCCATGGTGAATAAAGATCCCCTGTTCTTAAGCCAGCTTCAACATGGCCTACCGGAATATGCTGATAGAAAGCAGCCAGACTCGTTGCCATGGTTGTTGTTGTGTCACCGTGCACCAATACCACATCTGGTTTGAATTCTTCTAATACAGGCTTTATACCTTGCAGGATACGACATGTGATATCCGTCAGATCCTGTCCTTTTTGCATGATATTCAGATCAAAATCTGGCGTTATCCCAAACAGATGCAATACCTGATCCAGCATTTCCCTATGCTGAGCTGTGACACACACTTTTGCTTCAAAGGCAGTATCCATAGCCAACGCATGTACCAACGGAGCCATTTTAATGGCCTCCGGCCGGGTACCAAACACAGTCAACACTTTCACAGTGACTCTCTTATTTTGTCAATCATTGCAGATAGTTCCAAGAATGGGGGGATCAAAAACCTATCGTTTATATTTACATACTGTTACTTAATATGAACTGTCAGAACGAGGACGTCTTACTAAAGCGACACCTGCACCAACCAACATGCCTACGGCTCCCCATAAAATCATCATGAAAGCACGGCGAGGACTGTCTCGGTTAACGGGTTCCTCCGGTGTTCTGAGATAGCGATAAGTCAGGAAAGAGTCCTGCAAAGTCGGACCGACATTCAATGTAGCCAGCATCGCGATATTTTGATCATAATCAATGCTGTAGTTGGGGCCTGTAGCTTCCAACGTTTCAATTTGAGCCTGCAACAATGACGTACCCAGCATAAACATTTTGGATTCAGACAATTCTTCGATAGGGATATTTGTTTGATTACGGTGAATACCTTGTTTCTCAGCCACTTTCAGTGACTGCTGCAATACATTCAATTCACGGTTATATATCGCCTTTGCCACCATCTCTTGACGTTTCACCAACGCTCTCATTGACTGGGTACGTGTCGCCCATGCCCCTTTAATTTCGTTGTTCAGGTGAGAACTCGCCCGTTGGTTGGCAAATGCAATATACTGACGTAGAAGTTGGTTAGCATCAACGGCGGTTTCTGCTGTCAATTTGATACTGTCATTTGATGATGTTCTATCATCAATACGTGTGATTTTAATATCGTTGATCAATTTATCCAACAATACAGCATTCGCTTTGGCATTCCCTTCCTTGCGTTGTTTGTAATACTCAGAATGAAGCCAAAATTCACGGCGGGTATCATACGCAGAGACCTGTGTCATGAATTCTTTGT
Organism: Xenorhabdus thuongxuanensis; assembly: GCF_001908095.1. GTDB lineage: Bacteria > Pseudomonadota > Gammaproteobacteria > Enterobacterales > Enterobacteriaceae > Xenorhabdus > Xenorhabdus thuongxuanensis. The sequence continues at coordinate 52,408 of NZ_MKGR01000020.1, forward strand.
ATGCACCGTCTGGAATGGTCGGTAATTGCGCTTCTGGCGAAGCATTGATATGGGTATCCAAATTACGCAGGAATTGTTGTTGCGAATAGTAGCTACCCAAATTATTCGTTGTCGGTAAGTTCACAATAGCGGTTGCGCTCCATTTTTGCTGCATCAAATAAGATGCTCCCAGAGCGGCGGCAGCGAAAATTATTGCCAGTGCGATAATCCATATCTTTCCATGCCACAAAGCATAACACAGTGCCCGAATATCCAGTTCATGCTCTATAGCAGGCTGATCCTGTTTAGATTTCGTTTCTGAATTTATCACTGCACAAAACCCCTTTGATTATCGATTTTTTTAATTATGGCTTGATGCCCGACGCATGCGGCGCTTACACCGCTTGATAAAACGGGCTACTTTCCACGCTCTTTTGATGCAATAGCCATACAACATAAATGCAAGCAAAAATAATGCCAACATCACCCATTCAGGAATAAAAATCAATCGGTCAGCAATGATTCCGATCGATGCCAACAAAGCAGCAGCCAAAGTGATCAAAATAAATGCCTGACGAGAAGTAAATCCAGCACGCATAATCAAATGATGAATATGCTGGCGATCTGGAGAAAACGGGCTCATCCCCTTACGCAATCGACGGTACATAATAGCAACCATATCCATCAGAGGGATCGCAATAACCCATAGTGCTGTCACAGGACTAATAGACGCATTTTCACCTTGCGTCGCTTCAGTCAATAACCAAATAATGGTAAAGCCGATTAAGGTACTTCCCGCATCCCCCATAAATACCTTAAAACGTTTCCCTAATATGCCAAGATTAAGGAGGATATAAGGCAAGATCCCTGCTATAAACGCAAAACACCAAAACGCTAATGCCGTATTGCCACTTTCGTACAACAAAATACCCAACGCACCGAAAGAAACACAAGATAAACCGCCCAACAACCCATCAATACCATCCACCATATTGAAAGCGTTGATAGCGGCCCAGACAGCGAATAACGTCACAATGTAGCTGAAGGGCCCGAGTGTCATTTCCCACGGTCCGAATGCATGCCCCAAGCTATCAAGCTTCAAGCCAGCAAAATAGATCATGCTGATACCAACCAAAGCTTGGATGGTTGCCCGAATCTTCACACTGATATCAAAACGGTCATCTAAAGCTCCGATAAGAACTAATATTCCTGCACAAGCTAAATACAACCACTTATGAGGTATAAACTCTTTTGTAATAACAAATGCGAAACAAACACCAAAAAAAACAGATATCCCCCCCACCAAAGGAACTAAGCCATGATGACGTTTACGGTAATTAGGTTTATCAACCAGACCGATTTTTTTTGCTGCTTTACGAGCTACAAACAAAAACACAAATGAGAATATAAATACGTAAAAAATTTCGACACTCATACTGGGAATATTCACAATAACAACTCTCTATCAAAATAATGATGGGGCATCTATTATTCATATACTTATGGATGTCCCACTTGACACCAAATCCATAAGCTTCATGTTAACAAAACAAGACATCCTGACTCATAATTATAAAACGTTTAGTTAAGAAAAACGCATCTAATCACCCAAAAATCATGCAAAAAACGTACCATTTCGGGAAAACAGAGTAGAATAAGTAATTGGTAAATCAGAACCACCCGCATAGCGGGTGGTTTGCTCTAGCCCTATAAGGGCATGTTACCGACTGCGCCTAAATGACGCGGCTTTCTCTTCGTTCAAGCTAA
>NZ_MKGR01000020.1:54253-76714 GCF_001908095.1 Xenorhabdus thuongxuanensis
CAAAAAAGAAAAATAGGTTGCCCACTTGCATTGAGTCGGTGTCCATATATGGTTTTATGTTTAAGAAGCTAACGCATCTTAAACTGGCTAAAGCCATAAAAAAAAACGCCACAAAAATGTGGCGCTTTAGGGCAGTAAATACTATTTATTCACTGATTATTACGGAACTATTCAATTTTACAAACACTATGAACGTTTCATAAAGTCGAAGAACTCTTCGTTTGTTTTTGTCATAGCCAGTTTGTTGATAAGAAATTCCATCGCATCGATTTCACCCATCGGATGAATGATCTTACGTAAAATCCACATTTTCTGTAGCTCATCCTGTGCAGTGAGCAACTCTTCTTTACGCGTCCCTGAACGGTTGTAATCAATGGCTGGGAAAACACGTTTTTCCGCAATCTTACGGGACAGGTGCAATTCCATGTTACCTGTACCTTTAAATTCTTCGTAAATAACCTCATCCATCTTGGAGCCAGTATCAACCAGCGCAGTCGCAATGATAGTCAGGCTACCACCTTCTTCTACGTTACGTGCAGCACCAAAGAAACGTTTTGGACGATGCAGGGCATTCGCATCCACACCACCAGTCAAGACTTTACCGGAAGCAGGAACCACAGTGTTATATGCGCGAGCCAGACGGGTAATGGAATCCAGCAGGATAATAACGTCTTTCTTATGTTCAACCAGACGCTTAGCTTTTTCGATCACCATTTCAGCCACTTGAACATGGCGGGAAGCAGGTTCATCAAAGGTTGAAGCAATCACTTCGCCTTTTACCAGACGCTGCATTTCGGTGACTTCTTCTGGACGCTCATCAATCAGCAAAACCATCAAAACGCAATCTGGGTAGTTATGGGCGATGTTAGCTGCAATATTTTGCAGCAGCATGGTTTTACCCGCTTTTGGTGGTGCAACAATCAGGCCACGCTGACCACGGCCAATCGGCGCTGCCAGATCCAGAACACGGGCTGTCAAATCTTCAGTAGAACCATTACCACGCTCCATACGCAAGCGGTTGTTAGCATGAAGTGGAGTCAGGTTTTCAAACAAGATTTTACTACGGGCATTTTCAGGTTTGTCAAAGTTAACTTCATTAACTTTCAACAGGGCAAAATAACGTTCACCTTCTTTTGGTGGGCGAATTTTCCCTGAAATGGTATCACCGGTACGGAGGTTAAAGCGGCGGATTTGACTAGGAGAAACGTAGATATCATCAGGACCTGCAAGGTAAGAACTGTCTGCGGAGCGGAGGAAACCAAATCCATCCTGCAATATCTCCAGCACACCATCTCCAAAAATATCCTCTCCGCTTTTCGCATGCTGTTTGAGAATAGAGAAAATGATGTCCTGCTTACGCATACGAGCCAGGTTTTCCAGCCCCATATTTTCGCCGAGAGTAATCAACTCAGATACCGGCGTATTCTTTAATTCGGTAAGATTCATAATGGTGGGTTCTTTAACTCGGGGTATATCTCGAACTATGAACGTGAATGGTATGGCAGCATTATCGATGCCTGTTTATTTGTACCAGAAACGAATAACGCCTTCTAACATATTAAATTATATTACAAGGCAATAGTTTGAAGTACTCAAATTGATTTCAAAATAAGGCTGACAAACTGTCAAAACTATCTTCTAACTATCTATGTGCCATATGTTATAACTATCTATAATATAGATATAATTTTATAGCGAGAACACTATTAAAGTTTAACAATGGACACTATTTCAGCATACACATCTTTCAGCATAAACATTTTTTTAACATAAGCACTGTTAGCAAATTCTATACCTTACACCTAGCACGAGAAAGAAAAGGTTCGACATAAAAATGCCTAGGATAAAAACGCCGCTTAAAGATATTTAGCATTAGGATGCTATGAGTGTACTAAGCTATATACTGGATTAATCGTATATAGATTCAGAAATTTTACCAAATGCGATATGTCATCAGATACTTCGGGTGATCCAGAGATAACAGATTTATCAGACACTACAAATTGTTTAGTATGTAACATGCTTAATGTCAACTCTTTATATCAATAACAATAAGCTTTTATATCGAATAAAGAATCCATTCAAGCGAAGCTTCATACAAGCAACAAGGACATGGCCGCTAACTTACCATGCTTCATAGCGGACGTCTAGCGGTCAATGAGATAAATCATCTCATACGCCAAACGTCCGTAATTACTGTGACCTGATTCTAAATTAGAGGTGTGGTTCCAAAAACTCTTTCAGTTGAGTTTTTGACAAAGCGCCCACTTTTACTGCAACCTTTTCACCGCCTTTAAACAGAATCAGAGTTGGAATACCACGAATACCGTATTCTGGTGCTGTTGCTGGGTTATCATCAATGTTCAGCTTGCCAACTGTCAATTTTCCTTCGTATTCTGTGGCAATTTCATCCAGAATAGGGGCAATCATTTTGCAAGGACCGCACCACTCAGCCCAGAATTCAACGAGAACAGGACATTGTGCTTTCAAAACATCGTTTCCAAAGCCAGCATCAGTCAGAGAAATAATATTCGCACTCATTTTTTGCTCCAAAAATAAAATCTTTTACAGTGTCAGTGTACATTAACCAACATAAGGGTGTCTTTATTTCAGCGGATACACTTTCTTAAAGCAATAGTTAACTGATATTCTACCTTACTATGAGCAAAACACATTTGACAGAAAAGAAGTTTTCCGACTTCGCATTGCACCCCAAAGTGTTAGAAGCCCTTGAAAAAAAAGGGTTCTCCAACTGCACGCCGATACAGGCGCTAACATTGCCTTTAACTGTCGAAGGCCGAGATGTTGCGGGGCAAGCACAAACCGGAACGGGCAAGACGCTGGCATTTTTGGCGTCCACTTTTAATTATTTATTGACTCATCCTGCGAGGAAAGAGCGTAAAACTAATCAGCCAAGAGCGCTGATTATGGCGCCTACCCGTGAATTGGCGGTTCAAATATACTCTGACGCAGAAGAATTGTCGCAAATCACTGGGTTAAAAATGGGTCTTGCCTACGGCGGCGATGGCTATGATAAACAGCTCAAGGTTCTGGAAGCTGGCGTCGATATCGTAATTGGCACAACAGGGCGTTTGATCGATTACGCAAAACAGGGCCATATCCATCTTGGTGCCATTCAAGTTATGGTACTTGATGAAGCGGATCGCATGTATGATCTAGGCTTTATCAAAGATATTCGCTGGTTGTTCCGTCGGCTTCCTGCGGCTACAGAAAGAATGAACTTGCTGTTTTCCGCAACTCTCTCTTATCGAGTGCGTGAACTGGCTTTTGAGCAGATGAATAATCCTGAGTATGTGGAAGTGGAACCGCTGCAAAAAACAGGGCATCGCATTAAGGAAGAGCTATTTTATCCTTCCAACGAAGAAAAAATGCGCCTGCTACAGACTCTACTGGAAGAAGAGTGGCCTGATCGCTGCATCATTTTTGCCAATACCAAACACCGTTGTGAAGACATCTGGGCTCATCTGGCCGCTGATGGTCATCGGGTTGGTTTGCTGACTGGTGATGTTGCACAGAAAAAACGCCTGCGTATTCTTGAAGAATTTGGCTTGGGCAATCTGGACATTTTGGTTGCCACAGATGTTGCCGCACGTGGGCTGCATATCCCATCTGTGACACATGTATTTAACTATGATCTACCAGATGACTGTGAAGATTATGTTCACCGAATTGGCCGGACAGGCCGTGCTGGAGAAAGTGGTCATTCTATCAGCCTGGCATGTGAAGAGTATGCGCTGAACTTACCAGCTATTGAAGAATATATTCAGCACCAGATACCTGTTAGCAAATATAACAGTGATGCATTGCTAAAAGATCTGCCAGTACCTAAGCGCCGTAATCGCACTCGCTCAGGGGGACACCCTCGGCGTACCAACATACCACGCCGTGGTAATGTAACACGCAACAATAAGCGCCCAAGCTAAAATGACGCAATGCTGAAATGGTACGCTCGGTATTGAAATAACGTAATGTTGAAATAACACGATATGAAACAACACAAGCCGGAATAAATACTATGCTGAGTGCTTCTTCGCTTTATGCGGCTATCGATTTAGGCTCAAACAGTTTTCATATGCTGGTTGTCCGTGAAGTATCCGGCAGCATTCAAGTCGTTACTCGTATCAAACGCAAAGTCAGGTTGGCTGCCGGTTTAGATAAAAATAATCATTTATCACAACAGGCAATGGAACGAGGATGGCAGTGCTTGCGCCTCTTTTCCGAATATTTACAAGATATTCCTGTCTCACAGATCCGCGTTGTTGCTACCGCAACCTTGAGGTTGACAAAAAATTCAGATGAATTTGTCAGGAAGGCCTCAGAAATATTAGGCAAACCTGTTCATGTGATCAGCGGTGAAGAAGAGGCTCAGCTAATTTATCAAGGTGTTGCTCACACGACTGGCGGATCTGAAAAGCGACTTGTTGTAGATATTGGTGGTGCCAGTACTGAATTGGTAACAGGTGTCGGAGCCAAAACCAATCAGCTTTTCAGCCTTGAAATGGGCTGTGTTACCTGGCTGGAACGTTATTTCAATGATCGCAGTCTGACAGCAGAAAACTTTGCCAACGCAGAAGCTGCTGCACATGATATTCTCAGCCCTGTTACCCCTAAGCTGCTTGAGCAAGGCTGGAATATTTGCGTAGGAGCTTCCGGCACAGTACAAGCCTTGCAGGAAATTATGATTGCTCAAGGTATGGATGAACTGATCACCTTACCCAAACTCCAGCAACTTAAACATCAGGCGATTGAATGCGGCAAGCTGGAAGAGTTGGAAATCGATGGGCTGACACTGGAACGGGCGTTGGTTTTTCCAAGTGGATTGGCAATCTTAATCGCCATTTTTCAGGCATTAAATATCGAAAGTATGATATTAGCAGGCGGCGCACTACGTGAAGGCCTGATTTACGGGATGCTGGATTTGCCGATCGAGCAGGATATTCGGGCAAGAACCCTGTGCAATATTCAGCATCGCTTTCAATTGGATATTGAGCAGGCACAGCGTGTCAAACAGTTAGCCGAAAATTTTTGCCAACAAGTTGCCAAATCATGGAAATTGGACAAACGTTGTCGCGAATTATTAGTCGGTGCCTGTTTGCTCCATGAAATAGGCTTGTTTGTTGATTTTCGCCAGGGGCCCGCACATTCCGCTTATTTGATAAACCACTTGGATCTGCCTGGTTATACTCCTGCCCAAAAACGACTGTTGGCTACGCTATTGAAAAATCAAAGCGGGCCAGTGGATTTAGCATCACTCAGTCAGCAAAATGCTATGCCATTGTTACAGGCACAAAGGTTATGTCGCTTATTGCGTCTGGCAATTATTTTCGCCAGACGTCGGCGAGATGACACTTTGCCAACCTTACGATTACAGGCAGAAAATGAAACGCTCATTATCATCTTGCCCCATCAATGGCAAATAAAACACCCACTCGGAACTGAAGCATTACAGCAAGAAATGAAATGGCAGAATTATGTCCAATGGCCATTGTTCCTTGAGGAGCAAATCAACTCTCATCTCGGCTAAAATTTTTACTTTATTCCCCCTGCAATTATCCACAAATGCAGGGGGATTATCATCGGACTACTTATTGCCGTTTTTCTGCCCAAGCCCTAGACGGGATTTAATGTCGGCAAGGCGCGATTGCCCCTGTTTCATCCTTTCCTCTGCGCTCATCACTCGCTTACCTTGTGGCCAATCCAAATCATCCTGTGGCAACTCAAACAAGAATCGGCTCGGTTCCGGACGAATAAGTTCACCAAACTGGCGACGCTCTTTGCTGAGGGTGAAAAAAAGTTCTCTCCGCGCGCGCGTAATGCCCACATAAGCTAAACGACGCTCTTCCTCAATATTGTCTTCATCAATGCTGCTTTGGTGAGGTAACAAACCTTCTTCCATACCCACCAAAAAAACATAGGGAAACTCCAGCCCTTTGGAAGCATGTAGCGTCATTAACTGAACTTGATCCAACTCTTCATCTTCCTCGCTTCTCTCCAGCATATCCCGCAACGTAAAACGCGCCACAACTTGGGAAAGGGACATTGGCTCATTCAAGTCATCTCCCTCAAGCATTTCACTCATCCAAGTGAAGAGCTGGTTGACGTTCTTCATTCTCATTTCAGCCGCTTTTGGGCTGGGAGAGGTTTCATATAACCAGCTTTCATAATCCATGCCGCGCAGTAAGTCTCTCACCGCCAGCAATGGTTCCCGCTCCGCTTGACGAGCTATTTCGTCCATCCAGTGGATAAAGCGCTGTAATGCAGCCAAACCACGTCCTGTTAAATGCTGTTCCAACCCAAGATCAAAACTGGCTTGATATAAGCTCTTGCTACGCTGATTCGCCCATTCGCCCAATTTCTGGATCGTCACCGCACCGATTTCTCGCCGGGGTGTATTAACGATACGTAGAAACGCACTGTCATCCTCAGGATTGGTCAAAACACGCAAGTAAGAGAGCAGGTCTTTAATTTCGGGTCGAGAAAAGAATGATGTTCCACCGGAAATTCGGTAAGGAATGCGATTTTGCATCAACATTTTTTCGAAGATACGGGATTGGTGGTTACCGCGATATAAGATAGCGTAATCTTTATATTCCGTTTTATTGATAAAGTGATGAGCGATCAACTCCCCCACTACACGTTCAGCTTCGTGATCTTCATTGTTCGCTTCGATCACCCTGAGTGGCTCACCATACCCCAATTCCGAAAAGAGTTTTTTCTCAAAAACATGGGGATTATTGGCTATCAGAATATTTGCCGCTTTCAATATTCGCCCTGATGAACGGTAATTCTGTTCCAGCTTAATCACATTCAACTGTGGAAAATCATCCTTCAATAAAATCAAATTCTGTGGACGAGCACCACGCCATGAATAAATGGATTGATCATCATCTCCAACCACGGTAAAACGTGCGCGATTACCCACCAATAATTTCACCAGTTGATATTGACTGGTATTCGTATCCTGATATTCATCCACCAGCAAGTAGCGAATTTTATTCTGCCAACGCTCCCTGACTTCTTCATCATGCATTAACAGCAAAGTTGGTTTGGTAATCAGATCATCAAAATCGAGAACATGACAACTATTCAGGTGCAAGTCATAACGACGGTAACATTCTGCAAACTGGTGTTCCTGCGCTGAACGTGCCATGCTCATTACTTGTTCTGGCGACATTAAGTCATTCTTCCAGTTAGAAATGTTAGAAATCAGTTTTTGTAGCAGATCTTTATCTTCTTGCAGCAAATCCGCAGTGAGATCTTTTAGCAAAGCCATCTGATCTTGATCATCAAATAATGAGAAGTTACTTTTCATTCCCAGCGCTTTGTATTCACTCTTAACGATCTCCAACCCCAAGGTATGGAAAGTCGAGATCATTAATCCCCGTGTCTCCTTACGCCCCAAAGTTTGGGCAACACGTTCTTTCATCTCACGTGCCGCTTTGTTAGTAAAAGTGACTGCCGCAATATGGCGAGCCTGATAACCACAGGTGCGGATCAGGTGGGCAATTTTATGGGTAATCACTCGGGTTTTGCCGGAACCCGCACCCGCCAGAACCAGACAAGGTCCTGTTACAAATTCAACCGCTTGTTGTTGACTTGGATTTAATCGCATACTGTTTTGGAAGCTGTATCTAAAACTCATTCATTTTATTATTAATCTATATGATAAATTACAAAATAATTTTTTATTAATAACTTAAATTACTCAGGCCAAATATATCAATATTGATTCTATTGTAATTGAAATACATAGGATCTATTTAACTACGTTGATGTTATAACAATCAATTACGCTTACTGGCATACAATCAATATACCCAATAGATTTCAAGTTGCAGCTTGAAAAATAAATGGAATCAAAGAGGATGTAATATGTTACGTAAAACAGGCTTTTTCTTTGATGAACTCTGTTTCTGGCATAATTCTGGTTTATCACATGTTATGACATTTCCGGTTGGAAGATGGGTACAACCTCCCAACGGTGCAGGACATGCAGAATCACCGGAAACAAAACGCAGAATGAAAAGCTTAATGGATGTTTCAGGTTTAAGTCATTCATTGCAACTACGTGGTGCTGAACCTCTCGATGATGCAACACTGAAGCTAGTTCATACCAAAGAATATTTACAGCACTTTAAGTCCGTGAGTGATAATGGCGGAGGAATATTAGGCTCAGAGGCACCAATAGGGCAAGGCAGCTATGAAATAGCCAAACTATCCGCTGGGCTAACTTATGCCGCAGTAAAAGCTGTGTTACAAGGCGAATTGGATAATGCCTATAGTCTTTCCCGCCCCCCTGGGCATCACTGTCTGCCAGATCAAGCAATGGGATTCTGTTTTCTTGCTAATATTGCCCTTGCCATTGAGCACGCAAAAGCACAGCTTGGAGTTGGCCGAGTTGCAGTCATTGATTGGGATGTTCACCACGGTAATGGAACACAGCATATCTTTTGGGAGCGTGATGATGTTTTGACTATTTCACTGCATCAAGATGGCTGCTATCCCGAAGGCTATAGTGGCGAAGAAGATATCGGGACTGGCAAAGGAGAAGGGTTTAATATCAATATCCCATTGATGGCAGGAGCTGGGCACAATAGTTACCTTTATGCTATGGATCAGATTGTACTCCCTGCTTTGGGACGTTATCAACCCGAGTTGATCATCATTGCCTGCGGCTATGATGCCAATGCGTTTGATCCTCTGGCACGAATGCAGTTGCACAGTGACAGCTTCCGTGAAATGACCCGCAGGGTACAGCAAGCAGCCGATGAGTTGTGCCATGGCAAATTAGTCATCGTTCACGAAGGGGGGTATTCCGAAGCCTATGTACCTTTCTGTGGATTAGCTGTCATGGAGGAATTAAGCGGTGTGCGCACGAAAGTCAACGATCCTGCGCTGAATATGATCCAGTCGCAGCAACCGAAAGAACGATTTGAAGCATTTCAGCGACAAGCCATTGATGAACTAAAATTGAAATTCGATTTGTAAGAATGAAAGAACTACCTGCCCGATAAAGTCACTTCGGGCAGGATAAACATTATATTAGCCACCGACTGCAATGCGTTTCATATCTGTCATATAGCCACGCAAAGTACGGCCGATAATTTCAATCGGATGGTTACGGATCGCTTCATTCACATCACGCAACTGCGCATTATCAACGCTACGATCTGCAACTTCTTTTCCTAAGTCCCCTGATTGCAGGGTTGCCATAAATTTCTCTTTCAGCAACGGAACAGCGATGTATGAGAACAGATAGTTACCGTATTCTGCGGTATCAGAAATTACCACGTTCATTTCATACAGACGCTTGCGAGCGATGGTATTCGCAATCAACGGCAGTTCATGCAAAGATTCATAATAAGCAGACTCTTCGATAATGCCAGTATCTACCATCGTTTCGAATGCCAGTTCTACTCCCGCCTTGACCATTGCAACCATCAGGACGCCATGATCAAAGTATTCCTGCTCACTGATATGCCCTGTGCAGTCTGGGTAATTTTCGAACGGCGTCTTACCGGTTTCCTCACGCCAAGTCAGCAAGTTTTTATCGTCATTTGCCCAGTCTGCCATCATTGTGGAAGAAAATTCACCAGAAATGATGTCATCCATATGTTTCTGGAACAGAGGAGTCAAAATAGTTTTCAGTTGTTCAGATAAGGCATAGGCACGCAATTTTGCTGGATTAGAAAGACGATCCATCATCAATGTAATGCCACCCTGTTTCAGAGCTTCAGTGATAGTTTCCCAACCAAATTGAATTAATTTTCCGGCATAACCTGGATCAACACCATCAGCAACCAGTTGGTCATAACACAACAAAGAACCAGCCTGTAACATGCCACACAGAATGGTTTGTTCTCCCATCAAGTCAGACTTAACTTCTGCTACGAAAGAAGATTCCAGTACACCAGCCCGATGTCCCCCTGTTGCGGCTGCCCACGCTTTCGCGATTGCCATCCCTTCGCCTTTTGCATCATTTTCTGGATGTACAGCAATCAGAGTAGGCACACCAAATCCACGCTTATACTCTTCACGCACTTCAGTACCCGGGCATTTAGGCGCAACCATCACAACGGTGATATCTTTGCGTATCGGCTCACCCACTTCGACGATGTTGAAACCGTGGGAATAGCCCAGCGCTGCACCTTCTTTCATCAAGGGTTGCACTGCCTGAACCACCGTTGAATGCTGTTTGTCTGGTGTCAGGTTGATCACCAAATCAGCCTGTGGAATTAATTCTTCATAAGTGCCAACCTTAAAACCATTTTCGGTTGCCTTACGCCATGATGGTCGTTTTTCATCAATCGCTTCTTTACGCAAGGCATAAGCAATATCTAAACCAGAATCACGCATATTGAGACCTTGGTTTAGCCCTTGCGCACCACAACCGATGATCACCACTTTCTTGCCTTTCAAATACCCTGCTTCGTCAGCAAATTCTTCCCGCGCCATAAACCGACATTTGCCTAACTGCGCCAATTGTTGGCGTAAGTTCAACGTATCAAAATAATTAGCCATGGTGACTCCGATGTAATAATTAGGTGTGAGGTCGTTTGCATAGAAACAATATATGACATGCAAGCCATTGCTGAAATTGATATATTAACAAGACTACATTGCAGTTTATGCAACAAACTTTTTCACGGCAAACAGCCTCTCAATAAAGGGCCTAAAAACGATGGATCTACGTGATTTAAAACTGTTTTTACACCTTACGGAAAGTTGCCATTTTGGCCGCTCAGCCAAGGCCATGCACGTCAGTCCATCCACACTTTCACGCCAGATCCAGCGTCTTGAGGAATTATTGGGGCATCCGCTTTTTCTGCGGGATAACCGGACAGTAAAATTGACCTTAGCCGGTGAACAATTCAAACAATTTGCCCTGCAAACTCTCCTGCAATATAAACAGTTACAGCATTCATTAAACCACCAAAGCCCATCACTAACGGGAGAGTTACGTCTATTCTGTTCAGTCACGGCTGCGTATAGCCATCTACCACAAGTATTGGATAAATTTCGGGCAGAACATCCCCTAGTGGAAATTAAACTGACAACAGGAGACGCTGCTGATGCCGTTGATAAAGTTCAATCCGATGCTATGGATTTGGGGATTGCAGGTAAGCCAGAGAAACTGCCTGATAATGTCAGCTTTACCAAAATAGGTGAAGTACCACTGGTACTGATTGCTCCTTCTCTGCCTTGTGCCGTGAGAAATCTCGCTACCCAGGAACACCCCGACTGGAATAACATCCCTTTTATCCTGCCTCAGCACGGCCCTTCCCGCAAGCGTATTGAACTGTGGTTCCGCCGACATAAGATACTGCACCCCGTCATTTACGCGACAGTTTCCGGCCATGAAGCGATTGTTTCTATGGTAGCACTAGGTTGTGGGATTGCACTGATCCCTACGGTTGTTGTCGAAAACAGTCCTGAACCTGTGCGCAACCGTATTTCACTGCTGGAAAATATTGCTTTGGTCGAGCCATTTGAATTGGGTGTCTGTGCGTTGAGTAAGCGCTTGGGCGAACCGTTGATTAAGGCATTTTGGGAGCTATTGTAGTCTGGAAGTCGTTATGATCTGAATATATAAAATCAGCAAAACAGCCTCCTTTAGGAAGATATTTTGCTGTTTATTTCTTTAATTGATGACTAAGTCAGAAATAACTTAAACGAAGGGTTATCGGTTTCATCATGGTATTCATATCCCAACTCATCCAAATGGCGATCAAAACACACTTCTGGCCCTGAAAGCTCAAAGGCAGCCAATACACGCCCATAATCTGTGCCATGACTACGGTAATGAAACAGCGTGATATTCCAATGAGTCCCCAGTGTCTGCAAAAATTTCAGCAAAGCACCTGGAGATTCAGGAAAAGCAAAACTAAACAATCGTTCCTGCAATGGCTTGGATGGTCTGCCACCGATCATATAACGAACATGCAACTTCGCCATTTCATCATCCGTAAAATCAGCGACTTGATATCCCGATGTTTTTAATTCTTCAATGATTTCACGACGTTCGGCATTTCCCCGACTCAATCTGATACCAACAAAAATGCAGGCCTGGTTTGGATCTGTTGTATCCGAATAACGATAACTAAATTCAGTCACAACACGAGTACCCAGTATCTGACAAAACTGTAAGAAGCTCCCCTTTTGTTCAGGGATAGTCACCGCCAGCAAGGCTTCGCGTTGCTCTCCAAGTTCACAACGTTCTGAAACGTAACGCAACCCATGAAAATTCACATTAGCCCCAGAAAGAATATGTGCCAGCCGTTCTCCCTGAATCTGATGTTGCTGGACATATTTCTTCAAGCCTGCCAGCGCCAGCGCACCGGAAGGTTCTGCAACCGCCCTGACATCTTCAAAGATATCTTTTATCGCAGCACAGATAGCATCACTGTCTACCGTAATAACATCATCGACATATTGCTGGCATAAACGAAACGTTTCGTCGCCAATGCGTTTGACCGCTACGCCTTCCGCGAATAATCCAACTCTAGGTAAATCGACTGGATGCCCTGCTTCCAGTGCCGCTTTCAGACAGGCAGAATCTTCGGCTTCCACACCAATAACTTTTATTTCGGGTACAAGCTGTTTGATAAGAACGGCAACCCCCGCAATCAACCCGCCGCCGCCAACCGGAACAAAGATGCGATCAAGATGAACATCCTGCTGTAGCAACTCCATTGCCAATGTAGCCTGGCCTGCAATCACGATAGGATGGTCAAAGGGTGGCACAAAGGTGTAACCGTGCTCTTTTGCTATCTCAATGGCTTTTGCCTTTGCTTCATCGAAGTTCGTACCATGCAACAAAACCTCACCACCAAAACTGCGGACAGCATCGACTTTAATATCCGCTGTCGCTATCGGCATAATAATGGTGGCTTTTATGCCAACCTTACTGGCCGATAATGCAACACCTTGCGCATGGTTGCCTGCGGAAGCCGTGATCACACCTTTGCTTTTCTGCTCTTCCGTCAAACCGGCGATCATCGCGTACGCACCGCGCAATTTGAAACTATGTACCAACTGGCGATCTTCCCGTTTAACCAAAATAGTATTGCCTAAACGCGCAGAGATTTTTTTCATTTCCTGTAAGGGAGTGACTTGAGCAACATCATAAACTGGCGCACTCAATGCCGCCTTGAGATATTCTGCTCCCTTGGGTTCAGTATTAAGAGGATAAACCGCCACAATCAACTCCCCAGTTTGGTTTTATCACGCACCGCGCCTTTGTCAGCACTGGTCGCCAATGAAGCATAAGCTCGTAATGCCAAAGAAACCTGACGCTCACGGGACTTAGGTGTCCACGCTTTATCTCCGCGAGATAATTCAGCTTGTGTACGCTCTGCCAGTGCTGTTTCCGCCACATCCAACTGAATGTTACGATTTGGAATATCAATATTGATGATATCACCGTCATAAATCAGGCCAATCAAACCACCATTTGCCGCTTCTGGAGAGACATGACCAATAGATAAGCCCGATGTTCCGCCTGAGAAACGCCCATCCGTAATCAATGCACAACTTTTTCCCAATCCCATCGATTTCAGATACGTGGTGGGATAGAGCATCTCTTGCATACCTGGGCCACCTTTCGGCCCTTCATAACGAATAACAACTACGTCGCCCGCCACTACTTTTCCACCGAGAATTGCTTCTACTGCATCTTCCTGGCTCTCGTAAACTTTGGCTGGGCCACGGAAAGTCAGGATTTCTTTATCAACGCCTGCTGTTTTTACAATACAACCATCTCTTGCAATGTTGCCGAACAAAACAGCCAACCCGCCATCCTGACTGTAAGCATGAGTATGTTCACGAATACATCCTGCTTCGCGATCTGTATCCAACGATGGCCAACGACAATCCTGTGAGAAGGCTTGTGTGGTACGAATTCCTGCTGGCCCCGCTGCATACATCCTTTTAACCCTTTCATCTTTTGTCAGCATGATGTCGTACTGGGCTAATGTCTTTGGCAAATCCAAGCCTAAAACATTTTTCACATCGCGATGCAAAAGCCCTGCGCGATCAAGCTCACCAAGTATCCCAATCACACCGCCAGCACGATGTACGTCTTCCATATGGTATTTCTGAGTACTCGGAGCAACTTTACATAAATGCGGCACCTGACGAGACAGACGATCAATATCCGCCATCGAGAAGTCAACTTCAGCTTCCTGCGCTGCGGCCAACAAATGTAAAACGGTGTTGGTCGAACCACCCATCGCAATATCCAATATCATCGCATTTTCAAATGCCGCTTTGGTCGCAATATTACGCGGGAGAACACTATCATCATCTTGCTCATAATAACGTTTAGTCAGTTCAACAATGCGTTTACCAGCATTGATAAACAGGGTCTTACGATCAGCATGGGTAGCAAGCAATGAACCATTACCTGGCTGCGAAAGTCCAAGTGCTTCGGTTAAACAATTCATTGAATTCGCCGTAAACATACCTGAACAAGAACCACACGTCGGACATGCAGAACGTTCGATTTGATCGCTCTGTTCATCACTGACATTTGGATTGGCGCCCTGAATCATGGCATCGACCAAATCCAGTTTGATCAATTGCTCGGATAATCGCGTCTTACCCGCTTCCATTGGACCACCAGAAACAAAAATAACCGGAATATTTAAGCGCAGAGATGCCATCAACATTCCCGGAGTGATTTTGTCACAATTGGAAATACACACCATAGCATCAGCACAGTGGGCATTGACCATGTATTCCACCGAGTCAGCAATCAACTCACGCGAAGGTAACGAATAAAGCATTCCACCATGCCCCATCGCAATACCATCATCAACAGCGATAGTATTGAACTCTTTCGCAACCCCCCCTGATGCCTGAATCTGTTCTGCCACCAGCTTGCCAAGATCACGCAAATGTACATGTCCTGGCACAAACTGCGTGAATGAGTTAACAACCGCAATAATAGGTTTTCCAAAATCTGCATCTGTCATACCTGTGGCTCGCCATAAAGCTCTAGCTCCCGCCATATTGCGGCCATGAGTCGTCGTGGCAGAACGATATTTAGGCATTGTCTTTACTCCCATGTCAGTCTTATTAATTAACTTCGGCAATCAAAACAGGCGGGGAACGGCCGCCTGTTGAGTTTTATATTTTTTATTAAGGATTAACGGGATCTAACCAACCCCATTTATCTTCTGTCGTACCATCAAATAAGCCAAAAAACGCGCTTTGGATCTTTTTAGTGACTGGGCCACATTTGCCGATACCCACCTGAATACCATCTACACTGCGGACTGGTGTGATTTCCGCAGCCGTTCCTGTCATGAAGACTTCATCCGCTAAATAAAGCGATTCGCGAGAAAGTACCTGTTCACGAACTTCCAAACCAAGATCTTGTGCCAACTTGATGATGGCATCACGGGTGATCCCTGGCAGGGCAGATGACGTAAATGGCGGTGTGAATAGAACGCCATCCTTCACTTCAAATAAGTTTTCGCCCGCTCCTTCTGAAATATAACCATGAACATCCAGAGCAATACCTTCCTGATAACCATGACGTCGCGCTTCACTTCCCACCAGCAAAGAAGAGAGATAGTTACCTCCCGCTTTTGCGCCTGTAGGGATCGTATTTGCTGCCATGCGATTCCATGAAGAAACCATCGCATCAATGCCCTGATCCAAGGCTTCCTCACCGAGATAAGCGCCCCACGGGAAAGCAGCAATGATAACGTCTGTTTTATAACCAGCAGGTGGGTTTACTCCCATTCCAACATTACCCACAAATACCAATGGGCGAATGTAAGCACTGACCAATTTATTTTTACGCAGCGTTTCACGGCAAGCCTCCATCAATTCGTCCACACTTTGGCTTACTGGAAAACGGTAAATCTTGGCTGAGTCACGCAAGCGTTGCATATGTTCACGATGACGAAAAACAACAGGCCCTTTGTGGGAGTCATAGCAACGAATCCCTTCAAATACCGAAGTACCATAATGTAAGGCATGGGACATAACGTGAACTTTGGCATCTGCCCAAGGCACCATTTCTCCATTGAACCAAATATAATCAGCTTGCTTTGTCATTCTCAGTTTTCCTTCAATGGCGCATTATGCGCTTATTAATCGTGATTCTTTGTCTTTGATCTCAACACCAGCCACATCCACCAATTTCATCAGTTGGGAAAAAAGTAAATTAACTGGACGCTGGCTAGACACGGTGAGTTCAATATTTACATTATCACTATCTGTTATATGATCCATATTCAATGCGCATATCTGAAACCCGCGGTGACGGGTAACTCGCAAAATCCGTTCCAACATTTCAGGACAAAACCGCGCCTTAATAGCAAGTTGATGCTGTCTCATAATGATTTCTCCAACATGGTTTCGTTGCTTGCGCCTGGTGGAACCAATGGCCAGACATTCTCTAATTCATCAATAGACACATGTAATAAATACGCACCCTCGCTGTTGAACAAAGCATCCAATGCTTCATCCACTTGTGCTTTGTCAGTAATTCTCTGTCCCGGAATACCAAACGCCTGCGCCAACGTAAGAAAATCAGGGTTATCAGTTAAGATCGTTTCGCTATAACGTTTGCCAAAAAACAGCTCTTGCCACTGACGAACCATGCCCAATCTCTGGTTATCCAATAAGATCAGTTTGATCGGCAATTGCTTACGTTTAATAGTGCCTAATTCCTGAACATTCATCATGAAGGAGCCGTCACCAGATATGCAGATAACCATATCTTCAGGACGAGCCATTTGGGCACCAACCGCCGCTGGAATACCGAATCCCATCGTGCCTAATCCACTTGATGTGATGAAATTTTCTGGCTGACTAAAAGTCATGTGCTGAGCAGCCCACATCTGATGCTGCCCAACATCGGTTGTGATAACCGTACTGGACGAAGCACGTTCAGAAACCTGCTTCAACAACAACGGAGCATAAATGCTTTCGCCCTGATAGTCATAACACCATGCGTGTTCGTTTTTTAATTGTTTGATTTTTTGTTGCCAGGCTTGGATCGATAAAGGTTGCTGTAAATGAGGCAATAGGGTTTTTAAATCCCCCAATAATGAAACATGAGTCTGACGTAATTTATTAAATTCAACAGGATCAACATCCAAATGGATCACTTTGGCATGAGGTGCAAAAGTATTCAGCTTTCCTGTCACACGATCATCAAAACGCGCCCCAGCGGCAATTAATAAATCACAGGATTGAACGGCAAGGTTAGCGGCTTTAGTACCATGCATCCCTAACATTCCCAAATAACATTCATGTTCAAAATCTGCCGCTCCCAAACCTTTCAATGTGGAAACAACGGGAACACCCGTTTCAGATACAAAATTACGCAATTCAGGAACAGCACCAGACATACCAACCCCGCCACCCACATACAAAATAGGTTTCCGAGATGAAGCTAACAATTGACGAGCCAATTCAATCTCTTGTTTTGGAAGAGAAAACTGTAGTGATGTCGGTATTAAATAGGGGGCAAAATCACCTTGTGCTAACTGAATATCTTTTGGTAAATCAATCAGAACAGGGCCTGGACGACCATTCATGGCAATGGAGAAAGCATCGGCCATGATTTGAGGTAATTTTTCCAGTGAATCAACAAGAAAACTGTGTTTTGTACAAGAAAGAGACATTCCCAGTATATCGATTTCCTGAAAGGCATCTGTCCCGATAAATTCAGAACTCACCTGACCGGTAATAGCGACAACAGGAACGGAATCCAATAATGCGTCAGCCAATCCCGTGATTAAGTTTGTCGCTCCTGGCCCTGATGTTGCGATGCAAACTCCGGGCTTACCACTTGCCCTCGCATAGCCAATGGCTGCCATAACAGCGCCTTGTTCATGGCGACACAATATGTGCTCAACACCACCATCATACAGCGCATCATAAACTGGCATGATTGCTCCACCTGGATAACCAAAAACTTTTTCAATTCCCTGTTTTCGTAATGCCTCTACAACCGATTGTGCCCCGTTCATTGCCGTCTCCCCTGTTACGTTTACCTTGCTGTTAGCTGTTGTGATGTTTTGTCTACTCTTGTCGAACCCAGTATCAGGCCTAAAAAAAACCCCCGCGCCTTTCGGTGCGGGGGTCTTGGAATCTGGCTTTTCTTCTGTCTAAGCCGTTCTTCGTCCAAGTGCAGCCCCGCACGGTGGGATAATCACCACCACGCTAATAATTAGGCTAATCACTAGGACAAATGCGTTCATAATTTTATTCGTTTTTAATTCGTATGTTTGACGTATATTTAAGAGTTATCACTTTCTATGATTGTTGACAACGATTATTTTTGTTTTTTTATAACAAAATTATTTTATTTATATTTTTCATTTAGATAACCAAAAAATAGATAAATTCACTGTCATTTACTCATTTTTATCTCAGAAAAAATTGCCATCTGTTTGTTTAGTAAAATAATTAATAAATAAAATAATAGAAAAACGAATTAATCGTCTAACTCTCGATAACATGGCAAAAATGCGATCAAAATTAATTTTTACAGTTAATTATTAACATAGTTAATAGTATATAAGTTTAAAATTTATTAAATTAAATTTATGTATTTTATTGAGTTATGATTACCGATGAGTATCACTCATTCCCGCTCGATTTTTTAACATCAGAATCCCAGTTTGTTAGATTATTCATATATAACATTATGTTATTATTAAAACCCAAACGACTGGATGGTTATCACTATAATCATAATGACGAATATATTTACGATCCTTTTCACAAAATAACGAAAGGCGACTTTTCATTATTTTTTATCGATCCATGATAACAGCTTTCTTGCTAAGGAGAGCATCATGGCACTGGCCGTTATTCATACACGGGCAACAATTGGTATTGATTCCCCTATCGTCACGATAGAAGCACATATCAGTAATGGTTTACCCGGTCTCACCCTTGTTGGTTTACCTGAAACTACCGTAAAGGAAGCAAGAGATCGTGTCCGAAGCGCCCTGATCAATAGTGGTTTTATTTATCCACCCAAAAGGATTACTGTCAATTTAGCACCAGCAGACCTCCCCAAAGAAGGAGGAAGATATGATTTACCCATTGCTATTGCAATTTTAGCCGCATCGGAGCAGATCACGACAGATAAGCTACATAATTATGAGTTTTTAGGTGAGTTAGCACTTTCTGGTGAAATACGGCAAGTTACGGGAGCAATTCCCGCAGCATTGAGTGCAAAAAGAGCAGAAAGACAACTTATTCTCTCCTCAGAGAACCAAGCTGAACTGGCAATTTTGTCTCAAAACGAAACGCTAATGGCAAATCATTTGCTGCAAGTCTGCCATTTCTTACAAGGAGAAAACTCAACCTTAGCCGCTCCTTCTCCTGTTGAACTACAGACTGAATCATTTATTTTGGATATACAGGATATTATTGGGCAGGAACAAGCTAAACGAGCACTGGAGATCACAGCCGCTGGTGGTCATAATCTTCTATTGCTCGGCCCTCCAGGCACCGGCAAAACTATGCTTGCCAGCCGATTGTGTGGTTTATTACCGCCATTGACGCATCAGGAAGCTCTAGACGTCGCTGCAATCAATAGCTTAGCCGGATGTCCAATCAATCCTCAAAAATGGCATATACGCCCATTTAGAGCCCCTCATCACAGTTCTTCAATGGCAGCTCTTGTTGGAGGAGGCTCAATACCTAAACCTGGCGAAATTTCTCTTGCCCATAATGGTGTGTTATTTCTAGATGAATTACCTGAATTTAACCGTAGTGTCCTTGATGCCCTGCGGGAACCATTAGAATCTGGCGAAATAGTGATATCCCGTGCCAGAGCAAAAGTTCGTTTTCCTGCCCAAGTTCAATTGATTGCAGCCATGAACCCTAGCCCAACCGGCTATCATCAGGGGATTCATAACCGAAGCAGTCCACATCAAGTATTACGTTACCTCTCTAAACTATCAGGCCCTTTTTTAGATCGTTTTGATCTCTCTATTGAAGTTCCTCTGCTTCCTCCAGGAATTTTAAGTCAATCATCAACAAAATATGGAGAAAGTAGTCAAGAAATCAAAAAACGCGTAGCAAGAGCAAGAAAAATACAAATAGAGCGGTGTGGGCGCATTAATGCCCATCTCAGTAGCAAACAAACCGAAGATATTTGCAAAATTAGCATGGAAAATGCCGTTTTTCTGGAAAATACTTTATTGAAATTAGGGCTATCTATACGTGCCTGGCACAGAATACTTAGAGTTTCTCGCACAATTGCAGACTTAAAAGAACAAACAAGAATAGAAAAACCAGATATTATGGAAGCACTCAGCTACCGAAGTATGGATAGGTTACTTATTCAATTACAGAAGCAGGCCGGATAAGTTATCGATTAGAAGAGGGGCAACCACCCCTCTTGCATAGATGATTAATTCAATGATGGTATTAATCATCAGTATCGGTATAGTCCTCTGAAGAATCAAGCTGCGGTTTTCCACCGGAAAGAGTATGAAAACGTTTTGGACGGCTAATTTTTGCCAAATACTTAGTCCATACCTTTTCCTCTGTCGTTGCAGGTGCACGTTCACCACGGCAAACTGCAACAAACAGTTTTTCTTCTTCTGTTTGAGGTTCACGTTTACCAAGGTCTAATTCATTGAACGCATAACCATAACGTTCTAGCAATTGAGCCTCTTTGATGGTGAAATCACCATGACGAGAAAATCCACGTGGATAATTTTTATTATCAAAAAAACGATTAGTCGTGATGAAGCTTTCAGCCATCTGACACACTCCTAACTCTAAGTCATACTAATTATGGCGCGGAGTATTAGGGAGGCTTGACATTCTGTAAAACAAAATATTTAAATCTTAACGACAAAAACTATTGGAGATGCATGTGGACACTGAATTACTGAAAACCTTTTTGGAAGTCAGTAAGACTCGTCACTTTGGTCGGGCAGCTGAATCGCTCTATTTAACACAATCCGCTGTTAGTTTTCGTATCCGCCAACTAGAAAATCAGTTGGGTACCAATCTATTCACACGACATCGTAATAATATCCGCTTAACAGCAGCCGGAGAACGCCTGGTACCATATGCAGAATCACTAATGAATACCTGGCAATTGGCGAAGAAAGAAATCAATTATGTCGCCCAGCACACAAAACTTTCTATCGGCGCTACAGCATCCCTATGGGAAAGTTATCTAACATCCTGGATAAATACATTTTATCAGCACCACCAGGAAATAAGAATAGAATCCCTGGTTTCGACACGCCAGTCACTAGTCAAGCAATTGCATTCTCGTGAATTGGATCTCTTAATCACCACTGAGCCGCCAAAAATGGATGAGTTTCAAAGTCAGTTGATAGGCAATATCCAACTTATTTTATTAACAACCCAGCATAATCTTGATAAGGGAGTAGAAAATTATATTAAATTAGAATGGGGAGCTGATTTTCACCAGCAAGAACAACAAATTTTAAAGAATGATCATCCACCTATCATTACAACCACATCAGCACATATTGCCAAAGAGTTATTGGATAGTGTTAATGCTGCAACCTTCCTTCCTGTACACTGGCAAGAAGTGTATCCAAAACTCGTTGCTTTACCTAATGATCAGTTAATAGAACGGCCATTATACGCTGTATGGCTACAAAACAGTGACCAACAAGCTTTCATCCAACACTTATTAAAAATTCCTGTTGAGAAAGCGCCTGTAACTACCCAAAAACAACCTTAAAGGAGCTGCGCCTGAAAAAAAGAAATTAGAATTACACGAAACTAGAAGTTAAAACTATATGCCAATAAAATGCCAACAAAAACATATATCAGGACTGCAATATGTTAGAGCTATAGTACGTTAGAACTGGATAAAAATGACAAATAAGAAAAAACCCAGCTAAAGTTAGCTGGGCTATTAATCTGAAAGCTATATCAATTATTACTTATTTGTTAACTGGCAGGGGCGGAGAGGCTCGAACTCCCAACACCCGGTTTTGGAGACCGGTGCTCTACCAATTGAACTACGCCCCTAAATACGGTGGCGGTGCGGACGGGACTCGAACCCGCGACCCCCGGCGTGACAGGCCGGTATTCTAACCAACTGAACTACCGCACCACCGAATTTCTTTACCTTGCTGCCTTTTATACCAGCAACAAGTGTTTAATTGAATGTCTGGCAGTTCCCTACTCTCACATGGGGAGACCCCACACTACCATCGGCGCTACGGCGTTTCACTGCTGAGTTCGGCATGGGGTCAGGTGGGACCACCGCGCTCTTGCCGCCAGACAAATCCTGTTTTCAATCCCGAACAAGCTGTTTTCTTTCTCTGAAACTTTGTCTATCTCTCACACCCAAAACACCTTCGGTGTTGTCAGGTTAAGCCGCACGGTTCATTAGTACTGGTTAGCTCAACGTCTCGCAACGCTTACACACCCAGCCTATCTACGTCCTCGTCTCGAACG
>NZ_MKGR01000021.1 GCF_001908095.1 Xenorhabdus thuongxuanensis
CCCGGTAGCTAAGTGCGGAAGAGATAACCGCTGAAAGCATCTAAGCGGGAAACTTGCCTTAAGATGAGTCTTCCCTTACTCCTTGAGGGTACTAAAGGAGCGTTCGAGACGAGGACGTAGATAGGCTGGGTGTGTAAGCGTTGCGAGACGTTGAGCTAACCAGTACTAATGAACCGTGCGGCTTAACCTGACAACACCGAAGGTGTTTTGGGCATGAGAGAAGAGAAAGTTTCAGAGAGAGAAAACAGCTTGTTCGGGATTGAAAACAGGATTTGTCTGGCGGCAAGAGCGCGGTGGTCCCACCTGACCCCATGCCGAACTCAGCAGTGAAACGCCGTAGCGCCGATGGTAGTGTGGGGTCTCCCCATGTGAGAGTAGGGAACTGCCAGACATTCAATCAGTCAGAGAAGCCATCCGTTACCGGATGGCTTTTTTGCGTTTGAAAAAAATCGAAATAATTAACCAAAAGCTAATGTGCTTTCCCTTGTTCGATACCAATACCTGTTTGCGAACGAATAAACTGACTGCGAAACATTTCCCTTTCCTGCATTCCTTGTGCGGAAGTATCAGTAATTGAAGATAACCAAGCTCCAATAAATGCTATAAACATGGAAAACAAAGCTGGATATTCATAAGGATAAATTGGTTTCTCATGACCAAGAATACTAACCCAGATCGTAGGGCCTAGGATCATTAATACAACTGCTGTCAGTAATCCCAACCATCCACCAACTAATGCTCCACGTGTAGTCAGCTTGCTCCAGTACATTGACAATAAAATGATAGGGAAATTACAACTTGCGGCAATGGAAAAAGCTAAACCAACCATAAAAGCAATGTTTTGTTTTTCGAACAAAATACCCAAGCCAATAGCAACTAATCCCAGAATAACGACAGTAATTTTTGAAACTTTTAGCTCATCTCGTTCATTAGCTTGTCCCCGTTTAATCACATTGGCATAGAGGTCATGAGATACTGCGGAAGCGCCTGCCAATGTTAACCCTGCTACTACAGCTAAAATAGTGGCAAAAGCAACAGCAGAGATAAAACCAAGGAAAAAATCACCGCCAACGGCATTTGCCAAATGGACAGCAGCCATATTTGTACCACCAATTAATGCGCCAGTTGCATCTTTGAATGAAGGATTGGCACTGACTAGTAGAATTGCACCAAATCCGATAATAAACGTCAGGATATAAAAATAGCCGATAAAGCCAGTTGCATAGAAAACACTTTTACGAGCTTCTTTAGCATCACTGACGGTAAAAAACCGCATGACAATATGGGGTAATCCCGCAGTACCGAACATTAATGCCAATCCTAGAGAGAGGGCAGAGATAGGATCAGATACCAATCCTCCAGGGCTCATGATGGCAGGCCCAAGAGAATGTACCGCAATGGCCTCTTTAAACAGGGTATGAAAATTGAAATTAACCGTTTTCATGACCATCAGGGCCATGAATGTAGCTCCTGCCAGCAACAAAACTGCTTTAATAATCTGGACCCATGTTGTTGCCAGCATTCCGCCAAATAATACATAAAGCACCATCAAAATACCGACCAAGACAACAGCGACGTAATAATTCAATCCAAATAGCAATTCGATCAGTTTTCCAGCTCCGACCATCTGAGCTATTAGATATAACGCAACAACAACTAACGAACCCATTGCGGATAAGGTACGGATAGGTCGCTGCTTCAGCCGATAAGAAGCGACATCAGCAAAGGTATAACGCCCCAAATTTCTTAATCTTTCGGCAATGAGGAATAGAATAATTGGCCAGCCAACGAGAAAGCCAATGGAATAGATCAGCCCATCATAGCCAGATGTATAAACTAACGCTGAAATTCCCAGAAATGAGGCGGCTGACATATAGTCACCCGCTATCGCCATACCATTCTGGAATCCAGTAATACGTCCGCCAGCGGTATAGTAATCTGAGCGTGAAATAGTCCGCTTTGAAGCCCAGTAAGTAATACCAAGAGTTAACCCGACGAATAACAGAAACATGATAATTGCCTGAATATTCAAAGGTTGTTTTTCTACATTACCGGAAATGGCATCTGCTTGGGCTAGGATAGGAAAGAGGGAAGAAAATAATAATACGATTTTTTTCATTTTCTCACCTCGTTGAGAATAGTTGACGTCAGACGATCAAATTCACCATTCGCCCTGACTACATAAACTCCGGTCAGTATAAAAGATATGAAGATGATCCCAATTCCTACAGGAATTCCCCGCGTCATACTGGTATCTTCATGAAGTTGTGTTCCAAGCCATTCAGGAGCAAAAGCAATAAGGAAAATAAAACTAACATAAAGCACTAACATAATGATGGATAACAGCCAGGCAAAACGCCCTCGCTTCTTAACTAACTCCTTAAAGCGGGGATTATT
Organism: Xenorhabdus thuongxuanensis; assembly: GCF_001908095.1. Classification (GTDB taxonomy): domain Bacteria; phylum Pseudomonadota; class Gammaproteobacteria; order Enterobacterales; family Enterobacteriaceae; genus Xenorhabdus; species Xenorhabdus thuongxuanensis. Next base: position 2,398 of record NZ_MKGR01000021.1, read on the forward strand.
TTCAATCTCTTGATAAATGTCGTCACTCATTGGAGTATCTCCTTGCTGATTTTAAACGTTACACCTTAAGCCACCTCATGAGATACCAGATATTGGATAGCCATACCCAAGGAATTCCTGATGATTAGCCAAGTTCCTGTACGGCTCCGTACTTTTGGTGATACGTTATTCAAGCCGCCTTGCGGCGGCGCATATGTTTTACGACATGTTGATGGATTGTTTTTCTTCCAGCAGTTTTTCAACAACTCCCGGATCGGCCAGCGTGGAGGTATCTCCTAAGTTGCTGGTATCACCAGAAGCAATCTTGCGCAAAATACGCCGCATAATCTTTCCGGAACGCGTTTTGGGCAGAGAATCAGTCCAATGAAGGATATCGGGTGTTGCAATTGGGCCGATTTCTTTACGAACCCAATCCCTGACCTCGGTATACAGTCCAGGGGAGGGCTCTTCACCATGAACTAGCGTGACGTAGGCGTAAATAGCTTGTCCTTTAATATGATGAGGGATGCCAACAACGGCAGCTTCAGCGATTTTAGGGTATGCAACCAGAGCTGATTCAATTTCTGCGGTTCCCAAACGATGGCCTGAAATATTCAGAACATCATCAACACGGCCGGTGATCCAGTAATAGCCATCTTCGTCACGTCGAGCACCATCACCACTGAAATACATTCCCTTGAAAGTGGAAAAATAGGTTTGTTCAAAACGCTCATGATCACCATATAAAGTTCGTGCCTGTGCTGGCCAGGAATCCGTGATAACAAGGTTGCCTTCACTCACCCCCTCTAAAATTTCTCCAGAATTATCAACCAACGCTGGATTAACACCAAAAAATGGCAGAGTTGCGGAGCCTGCCTTGAGATCGGTAGCTCCTGGTAGCGGTGTGATCATGAATCCGCCAGTTTCGGTTTGCCACCATGTATCTACAATAGGGCATTTACTGTTGCCTATTTTTTTGTAGTACCATTCCCATGCTTCTGGGTTGATGGGTTCTCCCACAGAGCCCATAATGCGCAATGACGTACGCTTAGTACCTTCTATGGCTTTATCACCTTCGGCCATTAATGCCCTAATGGCGGTTGGCGCAGTATAAAGAATATTAACTTTATGCTTATCAACTACCTGACAGAGACGGTTAACTTCAGGATAGTTGGGGACACCTTCAAACATTAAAGTCGTGGCACCACAAGACAAGGGCCCATATAGCAGGTAGCTATGTCCTGTTACCCAGCCTATGTCGGCTGTACACCAGTAAATTTCTCCAGGGCGATAATCAAACGTGTATTTAAACGTTAAAGATGCATAGACTAAATAACCGCCAGTCGTGTGCAGGACGCCTTTAGGTTTACCTGTAGAGCCTGAAGTATAAAGAATGAATAATGGATCTTCTGCACCTATCTCTTCAGCGGGACACTCAGCACTAACACTCTCGGTCAGTTCATGCCACCATAAATCGCGATTGTCATTCCAGTTTTTGGTATTTCCGGTACGTCTGAAAACAACCACATTAGTCACACTAGTAACGTCAGAATGGTTCAGAGCCTCATCGACATTTTTTTTCAATGGGATTGTGCGGCCAGCTCGCAAGCCTTCATCTGCGGTAACCACGAGCTTAGCGTTGGAATCGATAACTCGGCCAGCGATAGCGTCAGGAGAGAAGCCACCAAAAATTACGGAATGGATCGCGCCGATACGGGCACAGGCCAACATTGCGACGGCGGCTTCTGGCACCATTGGCATATAGATAGCAACAACATCACCTTTTTTGATCCCCAGTTTTTTCAACACATTAGCAAATTGGCAGACGTCATGATGTAATTCTCGATACGTAACATGGCGGGATTCTGCGGGATTATCTCCTTCCCATATAATGGCAGTTTGATCACCACGTTCTTGCAAATGGCGATCAAGACAGTTGGCACTTAAGTTCAGGGTGCCATCTTCAAACCAGCGGATGCTGATATGCCCAGGATCAAAAGAGGTATTTTTGACCTTGGTGTAGGGCCTAATCCAGTCAACTACTTTACCTTTTTCACCCCAGAAGCCTTCTGGGTCTTGTACTGACCTTTGATAGTCTTGTAGGTACTGTTGCTTGCTTATCAGGGCCGTATCTGCAATATCAGCAGGAATAAGATGCTTGATTATTTGAGTCATATTTTTATCTCCTTGCAATTGTTAATACTATGTCAAAACAAGGTTAACTAAAGTGTAAGAAGAATTTTTGTTTCTTTTTTGCGCGGAAGATCACGCAATAAAGAGAATGAATTTTATGGAATGATCATTTAATGCTGTAGATTTAAGCGAGACTAAGTAATGAGTTTATTATTTTTATTGGCCTTATATTCTGTTATTTCAGTTTTTAATTGATATTTTTATCTAGGTAGAAGCATGAAACGTGAATGTATAAAGGAAACCATAGTAACAATATGGAATTGATAATCATTTTCATTATCTTTCAATTCACTATAATAATCATACTGTTCACAAGGCGTGAGCTTTATATATTCTAAATTCTAAACTACTGGAGATATGATATGAGTTATTCATTGCCTTCTCTACCTTATTCCTATGATGCGTTGGAGCCTCATTTCGATAAACAGACGATGGAAATTCACCATACTAAACACCATCAGACGTATGTCACTAATACGAATACTGCTCTGGAAGCCTTTCCAGAATTAAGCAAACTTGATATCGATGATCTTGTTCAGCAGCTTGATAAAATTCCAGCAGATAAACGCAATTTTATACGCAACAATGCGGGTGGTCACTCAAACCACAGTCTGTTTTGGAAAGGCTTAAAATTAGGTACGGTATTGGATGGTGCCTTGAAAACCGCAATTGAACGTGATTTTGGCAGTATCGACAGCTTCAAGGTAAAATTTGAACAAGCGGCAGCAACTCGTTTTGGCTCTGGCTGGGCATGGTTGGTACTGAAAGAAGATGGCAAACTTGCTGTTGTTTCAACAGCTAATCAGGATAGCCCACTAATGGGTGAAGAGATAGCCGGTGCTTCTGGCTACCCGATTGTGGGTCTGGATGTATGGGAGCATGCTTATTACCTGAAATATCAGAATCGCCGCCCTGATTACATCAAAGCATTTTGGCATGTAGTAAACTGGGATGAAGCGGCAAAACGCTACGAAGAAAAAATCAAATAATCCATTCAATTATTTTTCATAAGAATGCTGGTCATGGCTGTGACCAGCATTCTTATTGTCTGCAATCTTGGTTATTATGCCTGGATAATACGTGTTCATCTTCACTAGCTCATTGAGAGGGAATAAAAATGTATTATCCACAAATATATAGAGGCAAAATATCATCGTCAGAAACATTGGGTTTCAGTGCGATCAATAAATTGGTGGTGAATGGTAGTTTACAGCTAACCTCTCTTGGGCTAGAAGGCGATGAACAAGCGGAAACTCGTTTTCATGGTGGAGCTGATCGGGCGCTTTGTCATTATCCAAGAGAGCATTACCTATTTTGGAAAAGGCAATTTCCTGAATTGATGGAATTATTAGTCTCTCCCTTGTTTGGTGAGAATATATCTACAGAAGGAATGACAGAAGATACTGTTTATATTGGCGATATTTTCCAATGGGGTGAAGCTCTGATTCAAGTAACTCAACCACGCTCTCCATGTTATAAACTCAATTTTATTACAAATATCAGTGAGTTTGCGGCGATGATGCAAAATAATGGGCGTTGTGGTTGGTTATATCGTGTTATCTCTCCTGGCTTAGTTAGTGCTGGTGAACCGATAAAACTGTTAAGTCGTAATAGCGATGTTTCTGTTAAGGAAGCAATTTCCATTGCTTTTCATAACCCATTTGATGAAGAGCTGTATCGTCGCCTAATGGGCGCTGCTGGATTGTCTGCCAGTTGGAATCTGACGATGCAAAAACGCATATTGCATGGAAGAATTGAGGATTTTAATCGTCGTTTATTCGGTAAGTAACGGAATTTCTATGCCAAAGGGGGAAATGTACCCTTTGGCATTCACATAAGGTCGGCGGTTACGGGTGAGCGATCAAACCTACCGCTTCATAGACTTTATCCAAGGTTGCCTGGGCACGAGCTTTGGCCTTGGCTGCCCCTTCTGCCATGATTTGGTTAAGTAAAGCTTCATTGTTACGGAAATGATGGAAACGTTCCTGTAAGCCTGTCAGCATTTCGCTTACGGCATCTGCGACAGCCCCTTTCAAATGGCCGTACATTTTACCTTCAAACTCGGCTTCTAATTCAGGAATAGTTTTACCTGTTACACCAGCGAGAATATCCAGTAAGTTGGAAACGCCTGGTTTATTTTCCTGATCGTAACGTACGCAAGGTGGTTCATCAGAATCGGTAACCGCACGTTTAATTTTCTTGACGACGGATTTAGGGTCTTCCAGCAGAGCAATGACGTTATTGCGGTTATCATCCGACTTCGACATTTTCTTGCTCGGATCTTGCAATGACATCACACGGGCGCCACCTGTTGGGATGAATGGCTCTGGAACAGTGAAAATATCGCCGTATAAAGCGTTAAACCGCAGCGCCAAATCGCGGGTTAATTCAAGGTGTTGCTTCTGGTCAATGCCGACAGGGATTTGATTGGCCTGATAAAGCAAAATATCAGCAGCCATGAGAACCGGATAATCAAACAAGCCAGCATTAATATTTTCTGCATGGCGAGCTGATTTATCCTTGAACTGAGTCATGCGGCTAAGTTCACCGAAATAAGTGTAGCAATTCAGCACCCAGCTTAACTGGGAATGTTGTGGAACATGTGACTGAACGAAGATGGTGCTTTTCTTTGGATCAATACCACAGGCAAGGTAAAGTGCCAGCGTATCCAGCGTGCGTTTTTTCAGTTCATTGGGATCTTGACGCACAGTAATGGCATGCTGGTTAACGATGCAATAAATGCAATCATATTCATCTTGCATTTTAACCCACTGACGTAACGCCCCCATATAGTTACCGATGGTCAATTCACCGGAGGGTTGTGCGCCGCTGAATACAATAGGTTTTTGGGAGTTTGGTTTCATTGCAGTGGGTTCATTCATTTTATTAAGCTTCCTGTATTTTCAGACTGGATAATGGTTTCAAAGTGGATAGTCCAATAGTTGGGAGTAAATCCGAAAAATGGTCCAATACATAATTTGGATGGCTTGACGCTATCGACTCTCCGTAGTTATATCCATAGGTTAAACCAACACACGGGCAACCAGCGGCTTGTGCTGCTAAAATATCATTACGGGAATCGCCAACAAAAAGCAATTCTTCTTTATGCAAACCAAACATACCCATTGTTAGATAAAGTGGGGCGGGATGAGGCTTTTTCTCTTTAACATCGTCACCGCCCAATACCAATGAAAAGTATTCACTGATACCTAGTGATTCCAGCAATGGAGCAATAAAAGGAGTTGGTTTATTCGTAACAATCGCCATTGGCAAATTGTGTTTTACCAGTTCTGCCAACGTCTCTTTTACCTGGGGAAACAGTTGGCTGCCTGTGGTTACGCTAGTTTCATAAAATTTATCAAACAGCTTGCGTGTTTCACTATGCAATTCGGCAGATAGTTCTGCTCCAGCCCACTTCAGTGCACGTTCAACCATGACATCAGCACCATTGCCTATCCAGACGGCAACGTGTTCTTTGCCCGCCGCGGGTAAGCCTTTGGCCATCAGAGCTTGATCTAAAGCATCAGCCAGCCCGCCAGCACTGTCCACCAGTGTGCCATCCAAATCAAATGCAATGGCACGAATTCCTTTTACGATGTCATTTTTCATTATGCTACCTTCGATAATTCGCGGCGCATCTCATCAATAACCGCTTTATAATCTGCTTGGCTGAAAATAGCAGAGCCGGCAACGAACATATCTGCGCCAGCTTGAGCTGCCTCAGCAATATTATTGGGTTTGATACCACCATCAACTTCGAGACGGATATCGTATCCGCTGTCATCAATGATTTTACGTACCTGACGCAGTTTTTTCAGTGTTTCTGGAATGAAAGACTGGCCACCGAAACCTGGGTTAACAGACATCAACAAAATTACATCCAACTTATCTAATACATAATCAAGATAGCTAAGCGGGGTTGCTGGATTGAAGACCAAGCCCGCTTTGCAGCCATGTTCCTTGATAAGTTGCAGTGTGCGATCGGCATGCTCACTGGCTTCAGGATGGAAAGTGATATAAGTTGCACCAGCTTTGGCAAAATCAGGAATAATGCGATCAACAGGTTTTACCATTAGGTGAACATCAATTGGCGCAGTAATGCCATAATCGCGCAGTGCCTGACAGACCATTGGACCAATCGTCAAATTTGGCACGTAATGGTTATCCATGACATCAAAGTGCACAACATTAGCGCCTGCTGCCAAAACCTTAGCGGTATCTTCACCTAATCGGGCAAAATCTGCGGATAGAATGGATGGGGCAATCAGAAAGTCTTTCTTCACTGTTATCTTCTCCAATTCATTGTTTTATCCCCTGTTATTTCAGGGGCTGGAAACCTCAATCACTTTTGGCAGTATAACGCCAAAAGTTCATCAACTTTACTGCGGGCAAGAATATTTCTACTTATTGTCCGGCGGGCTTTAACAATGTAAAGGGAAGCATGATGATACCACTCCCGTGTCATCGGCGTGTCATGATTAGAGATAAGCACCGGAATACCTTTTTGAGACGAGATATGGTAGGCAATATGTGCCAGATTTTCCTGATCGAGAAGGTTAAAACTATTTGTATGGTAGGCTGTAAAATTAGCCGTAGCAGAAAGTGGGGCATACGGGGGATCACAATAAATCACCGAGCCATTTGAGGCATTGTTTAATGCTATTTCGTAATGTTGGCAGATGAAAGCTGCTTTCTGGGATTTTTCTGCAAACCAGTAAAGCTCATCTTCAGGAAAATAAGGCTTTTTATAGCGCCCAAAAGGCACGTTAAACTCACCTCGTGAATTATAGCGACAAAGCCCGTTATAGCAGTGGCGGTTCAGGTAAAGAAACAGCATACTACGGCGAAAAGGATCTTTGCTTTTGTTGAACTCTTCTCTTAGGCGATAGAAGTTTTCGGCAGTGTTGAACTCCGATGAAAATAATGGACGGACATGATTAATAAATTCATCCGCACGAGATTTTACGGCATTATACAGGTTGATCAGATCACTATTGATATCTGACAAAATGTAAGAATCATAATCGGTATTGAGGAATACCGAGCCTGCGCCAACAAATGGCTCAATCAAGCAATCTCCCTCTGGCAGATGACGTTTAATATCATCTACCAAGGGGTATTTTCCACCGGCCCATTTTAAGAAAGCGCGTTTTTTTTTCATGCCGTCAAATTAGTTATTCAATAATTTCAGAGCCGCAGATTGTACTCTGTTTAGGACAGCATATCAGCGCCTAATCAAAATAGTTTTATTTTTTCAGATCTTGCTGAACTTGTTGTAGTTTTCTGACCCAAGGCTTTTTGGCCTGAACTTCAGCAGGGAGTGAAGAAATGGCCCTTTTAGCATCAGAAACAGAACTGTAATTGCCATGAATCAAGATAAACCATGTCTTGCCATCGCGTTTTGTTTCATAAACCTTGTAGTTAGAAAGGTTATTTTTTTTCGCGAAGGCGGTTAAGGTATCAGAACGGCCGGCACTACTCAATTGTAGTGTGAATTGGTTTGCTGATGCTTTCAGCAGATCACCTCCAGCATCGATTACGCTCTTTTTATTGACCTGATGGTGACTAGTCGCTTTGGCGTAATTCTCTTCTCTAACCTGATTTTCTGTTTTGGGTTTTTCTATTTTCGGTGGTGTAACTTTTGCTGGCACAACCTTCTCTGGTTTATTTGGTTCAGTAGGAGGTGTTACTGCTGGCTTAGTGGGTTTAACTTGCGGTTGTGCCAGAGTGTTTTGCACAGAATTATTAATGTTGCTTTGTTGTTGATTCAAAGCATCAGAAATATCACCGGGTAACTCTATGCGCTGGTTATAGCCACCAGTTCCAGTTGCGGGGGGAAGATCTTTACTTGGTATACTACTAATTGGTGGCGGACTGATTTCACGTGCGCCATGCGTTGTTGGCTCTGACGGATTTTCTTGCTCGCTGCCAGGGGAATTGGTAGAAAGTGAGGAAGAACCAGAAAGGTTAACACTCCTTTCCACAGTATTTTGCTGTGATTGCTGTTTTTCATGCTCAGTGGGTGATTTTAATGCAGAGCTGATAGCAATAATCAGAAGCAAAAGTACCAGAATACCAACACCGATCATTATTTGCTGGCGTGATATTGCGAGCTTAGGTTGATTGGATTGGCTTCTGGAGCGCTGAGGGCTGCGATCAGAAGTATCAGGCTTTAATTCATGTTCTGTTTTTTGTTTGTTTTCTGATTTTAATTCGTCCATATGCCCTCCCAACAGAGATAGTTCTGCCAATTGTTATTGAAGAGGTTTGGCAGTCTGACCTAACTAAAACCGATGATGCTTTATTTGATAATGTAGCTATTGTATAGCATAACAGCTAGAGAATAATTCATCATTCAGCTTTATATTATCAGCGCAAATTTTGCCATATCCAGAAATTCCCTTCATCTTCCAAATTTCAGCTGGGCATTAGAATTTACTGCCAGAGCAATAAGTTGGAATTAATTAGAGAGTATCGTGTATCTAGCGGGGGGATGGCTGAGATAGACGAATGGCATCCAATATAACTTCTTTCTCAATATCAGTACGAAGTTTTGCTTCCCCAATGGCTGTCGGTAGTACCAGATGCAGTTTTCCGGCAGAAACTTTTTTGTCACGCATCATATGAGGTAAATAGGTATCAGGTGACATTACTTCAGGGCCATTGATCGGTAATTTTGCGCGTTCCAACAAGCGAATAATCCGTTGGATGTCCTGCTTTGAGAATGTGCCGACGAGTTCAGAAGCTTTGGCAGCCATCACCATACCCGCCGCAACGGCATGACCATGTAGCCAGACACCATAACCCATTTCAGCCTCAATTGCATGTCCAAAGGTATGACCGAGGTTCAACAATGCACGCATTCCACTGCGTTCTTGTTCATCAGCTGCGACAACCAACGCCTTGAGTTCGCAGCAACGACGGATGCAATAAGCCATTGCAAGGCCATCGAGAGCCAATAATTTCTCAATATTTTCTTCAAGCCAGCTAAAGAATTTACCATCCAGAATGATGCCGTATTTAATGACTTCAGCCAGACCTGAATATAACTCTTGAGCAGGTAATGTTTTCAGGCAATTGAGATCGACAATAACCGAAGTGGGCTGGTAGAAAGCGCCTATCATGTTTTTGCCGAGGGGGTGGTTGACTCCTGTTTTTCCACCGACGGAAGAGTCAACCTGAGAGAGCAGTGTGGTGGGTACTTGGATGAAACGAACGCCGCGTTGATAGCTAGCCGCGGCAAACCCCGTCATATCACCGATTACACCACCACCAAGGGCGATAAGTGTTGTGTCACGACCGTGATTATTTTCCAGCAAGGCGGAAAAAATGTCATTGAGCACAAACAGTGATTTGTGCTGTTCACCGTCAGGCAAGATAACTTCATTTACCCGAAGATCCATTCTCTGCAATGTGGATTTCACCTGTTCAAGATACAGGGGAGCAAGTGTCTTATTGGTCACTATCATGACCTGTTGACCAGCTTGCAGGGGCTTGAATGCCTCACTGTCAGAAAATAGCCCTTCGGCTATGGTAATTGGATAGCTTCTTTCACCTAACGTAACAGTCACTTGTTCCATATCAGCTTTCGCCTTATCGTTTGCCGCTGTGCGGACTCGCTATAATCAGTTTTTTTCCAGTAGTTCAATGATTTGGTTAGCGACGACTTTGGCGCTTTGCTCATCTGTGCGAATAGTCACATCAGCAATTTCCTCATAAAGAGGATTGCGCTCATCAGCCAAATTCTCTAAAACTTCTCGTGCTGGTGCATCAACTTGAAGTAAAGGGCGTTTTTTATCGCGCTGGGTACGAGCCAACTGTTTTTCGATGGTTGTTTCTAAGTAGACGACCACACCACGGGCAGACAGGCGATTGCGGGTTTCTTTTGATTTAACAGATCCCCCTCCAGTAGCCAATACGATGCCTTGTTTTTCAGTCAGTTCGTTAATTATTTTTTCTTCGCGATCGCGGAAGCCTTCTTCGCCTTCCACATCAAATACCCAGCCCACGTCAGCTCCGGTACGTCGCTCAATTTCTTGATCAGAGTCGTAAAACTCCATATTGAGTTGCTGAGCTAACTGACGACCAATAGTGCTTTTGCCGGCACCCATAGGCCCAACCAGAAAGATATTGCGTTTCTCTGCCATGTTTTTGGTATTACTAAGACTGTTTGTTAATGATAACCCGCCCCGCCAATAAAATTAGCCACGGGACCTAAACTGAAACCTCATGAGTGAGAATGTGAGATCAGATAGGAAAATTATCTCAGCACATCAGCCTGTATTGCAACTATATAAATTTCGCACGAACCGAATCACCTGGTTTATGCTTTTGCTGGCCGATTAAGAGCCCAGTATATCTACCTTCCATCTTACAACTTGCTGTTTTGCTAAAATTTGCAATCTATTGGGTATAAGCTCTTGCTTGCGATGTTAGATCTGCCCACTCAATTAGTTAATCCTTGTATGCTAAATTACTCTCAGCGTCAAATCCATAAACAGGACAGACCAAGAAAAACGGTAGGTGATTTGACATAAAAAACACAATTTTGGCATTAATATTTTGATTTTTAAGTGATATTTTTAATTGATTAAATATCGGTCAGTTGAGGTGTAATAAAAATTACGAGTTCTCGGCGACTATGTTGTTCTCCTTTTTGGTTAAATAATGCTCCCAATAGGGGAAGATCGGACAGATAAGGAACTTTTTGTAAACTTGCGGTTTTTTTCTGTTGAAAGATCCCCCCAAGAATTAAGGTCTCCCCATTTCTAATCGTAACTTGAGTTATTATCTCTTGTTTATCGATAGCCAGATTTTCATTTCCTCCCTGATTGATGGAAAAACCAGGGGCATTCTGGCTGATTTTTAGCGCGAGCCGGATTTTTCCCTGCCTTAAAATATGAGGGGTAACTTCCATACCCAATACTGCCTCTTTAAATTGAACGGTTGTTTTATTCTTGTTCTGAACGACATAAGGAATTTCAGAACCTTGTTTGATACTGGCTGCTTGTTGGTGTGAAGCAGTTAGCCGTGGGCTGGCAATGATATCGAGCTGGTTTTCCTGCTCTAGTGCGCTGAGTTCCAGCTCTAACAAGTTTGCGTGAATGCGGGCGGTATTCAGTACCAACCTATGGCGTTGATTGCCGGCAGGTTGATGTAGATTTAAGCGGTTTAGACCTATTGATTGATTATGTGGATCGGCGTTTACTCCCCAGTGAAGCCCCAATTCATGCAGGGCTTCCCTGCTGCTGGTAACAATATGGGCGGTAATCTGTACTTGTTGTTGTGGAGTATCGACTTCTTTCAGCCAGTTTTTGATACGGGTAATAGCATCAAATTTATCTTCCAAGATCAGGCTGTTGGTTAAGGGATCGTGTTCAACCTTTCCCCATTTTGTCAGTAACGCAGGGTGATTTTGCTGTAATTGTTCTGCTACTTGCCCTGCATCAGCGTATTGCAAAGTAATTGCCTGATATTCGATCTCTTGTTCTTGCTCATTTTGTTCTGTTGGAGAAAAGTCAGTCTTATCCTCTATTACAGATATGGGAGGCTGGAACGGATCTCTTATTGGCATTTCAAAATTTGGCTCTTCTCCGGTATGGTTTTCCGCAGCAGGATTTTCTGTAGCAAAACCGAATTGGGATAATAAGAGTAAGATTAGGAGAATTAAAGGATGGCGGTTCATGATTTCTCCTTATCTGAAAAAACTATGCGAACCATTAGGCTATCGTCAGAGGGAGTAATTGTGATGTGCTTAATCAGTAACGGTGGCTGCAACTTTTGAATTTCATTCAAGAAATGGAGAAATTGGCTGTAATTTAGCGACAGCATGATATGCCACAAAACGTGTTCATTTTCTTTGTGGATTTTCCACTCCATTAGCTGACTGCCAGAGTGAGTTAGCGGTATATGCAGTCGTTTGAGTATGGTCGTATTTTGGGACGGAATATTTTTTGAGGATGAGAAATGACTGTTTTGGGCAAGGCTTGTGGTCATGTTCTGGATCTTCTGTTGAGTTTCAGGCAGGGATGGCAGTTCAGCAAGCTTCTGCTGAGATAGTACCTCATTGTGTTGCTGTTGCTTAATATCGCTCTGGAGGGTATGAATTTCCTGCCGATTTTTCTGCCAGACCAAAAAGTAGAATCCCAACAGCAGTGAGATGATGAGCAATTGCTGCAAGACAAGCTGTTGCCAAACAGGGCGATAAAACCATTCAAGGTAATTATTTCTCATTGGATTCTCCCATCAACCAATTTGCATCAATGGTAAAAACCTTGAAATGATCTTCTGTCGTGGTCATTTTTCTTAGCTGTACATTGTTAAGCAAAGTATCGTCAGTCAGGTTATCCAACAAATTGGAGATATCTGTATAGTTTTGACTGCGGGCGGTAAAAATTAATTGTCCACTGTCGTCACTAAATGCAGTCAGCCAACTATTCTCTGGTAATAAATGAGGAAGTTGGCGAAAGAGTTGTAAATAGCGTTGATTCTGTTCCATGAATATGTGTTTTTTCCGTAATAGTTGTGACAATTGTTGATGTTGTTGCACGGCCTGGTCTGTTGCGCTGATAGTTTGTTGCAATTGAGCCAATTGGTGAGTAATTTCCGTTAATTGTCCGCGATATTGTTTAATCTGGTTTGTTTGTAGCGTAGAAATAAACACCAATACTGTTGCCCACAATGTAAATTGTAAGCAAAGTAGTGCTCCCCATGTTTGGCACTGACGTTTTAGCTTATTCTGCCGCCAGGGTAAAAAGTTGACTTGATGCATCACTGATCACTCGGCCTGAGAGCTAAACCTGCGGCAATAATGAATGCATTCGTTTTGTCTGGCAGTGGGGGGTGGTAATGACGGAACGCCATTAAGAGTTGCCAAATATTGGCCGATTTTGTTGATACTGATATCGCTTTTACTGATGTCGATTGCTCTTCATCGCTGTAATAAATTGCATAATCTTCTGTTTCTGGAGTCATGGGGAGCTGGTTGATGATTTGGAGTAGCTGTAAATCCGGTTGTGAAGCTATCAGGCCAGAACTGAAAGGTCGGTTGGCAGGAGCTACCCAGAGCCAGTCTGTTATACGTTTGTGAACCAACCAACTGTTGTCAGGCACTCCCGCAAGTTTAGCTACATAACGCAATGCACAGGGTGCAATATCAATGGCATCAAGAGATAAATTGATCTCTGCAAACAGATTCAGCCAGAGGTTGAGATCTTTTTGGCGAGTTGCACTGATGCAAATCTGCTGACCATGAACACGATAATCCAACGCTAGCTCACTGACAGGAAATTGTTTTTCAGCATTGGCGTGCACAAACCAGCCGAGTTCCGGTTCTTGCAAGGTAGTATTGTTAGGCAAGGCGATCTGTCTCTGTAAGGTTTGCTGAACAGGGAGAGCCAATCTTAGGCTAAGATTCTTAGGTAATATTTTTCTCCATTGCATTAAAATGCGGAGTAATTTTTCAGGATCTTGTAGCCGTCCTCCTGAAATAATCTCGCTGGATAAGTGATATTGCCAGCAGTGCCGAAGTTGCCAACCATCACGGCGTTTAATGGTGGCAAGAGCGCGAATGTAGTGATCTTGGATATCCAATCCGATATACCATTTAGGTGGATACATATAGAGATCTCCTTATCTACTATCAACGAAAACATCAACTTAATGAAAACCTAATGAGACATGAAAGCGGGATTGGTAAAGGTGATATCTATTATTGTACATATAGTATTGTACATGTAGTGTTGTACAGCCCTTATACTAATCCCTTTATACTAAGCCTTTTATACTACGTACTGATCGTTTATAAACTGCCCAATTAACATGGCATGAGAAATTTCAGGTGAAGTTCATAAAGTATTTTTTGATCCTTATTGTTGTTTGCATTTTATTGGGAGTCGCCTCGATTTTTGGTTTGTACAAATATATCGAGCCACAGCTTCCTGATGTTGCGACTTTAAAGGACGTCCGATTACAAACACCTATGCAGGTGTTCAGTGCTGATGGCGAATTAATAGCCCAATATGGTGAAAAGCGTCGTTTACCCCTTACCTTGTCAGAAATACCCCCCCTCATGGAGAAAGCCTTTATTGCCACGGAAGATAGTCGATTTTATGAACATCATGGTGTTGATCCCATCGGGGTTATTCGTGCTGTTTCTGTGGTCATCACTTCTGGTCATGCTTCTCAAGGGGCGAGTACCATCACTCAGCAGCTTGCGAGAAACTTTTTTCTTAGCCGAGAGAAGACGTTGATACGTAAAGCGAAAGAGGCATTTCTGGCGATTAAGATCGAACAATTATTAACTAAGGATGAAATCCTGGAGTTGTATCTCAACAAGATTTATCTCGGCTATCGTGCTTATGGCGTTGGCGCGGCGGCTCATGTCTATTTTGGCAAGAACGTCAATGAGTTGACATTGGGTGAGATGGCCATGATTGCTGGTTTGCCGAAGGCGCCTTCAACGTTTAACCCACTTTATTCTTATGAGCGAGCAATCAGCCGTCGCGATGTGGTACTGGGAAGAATGTTGGAAGAAGGGTATATCACTCGGCGTCAGTATGACGAAGCCAGAGAAGAAAAATTGGTTGCTCGTTATCACGCGCCACAAATTGTTTTTTCTGCGCCTTATCTAACGGAAATGGCTCGTCAGGAAATGATCAATCGTTATGGTGAAAATGCCTATACAGATGGTTATAAGGTCTATACCACTATCACGCGTAAATCCCAGTTAGCGGCTGTGAACGCGGTGCGTTCCAATGTGATTGACTATGATGTCCGTCATGGTTACCGCGGCCCCCAAGAAGTGTTATGGAAAGCCAATCAATCGGCATGGAGCCAAACGCAGATTATCGATAAGCTGAAAACCTTACCCAAATATGGTCCTCTGGTGCCGGCCATTGTGACGAGCTCCAGCGCTAATCAGGCACAAGTTATGTTGGTGGATGGCAGCAACATTGAGTTGACAATGGCCGGTGTGCGCTGGGCTCGTCCATTTAAAACCGATAGCTTACAAGGAGCTACACCACGTAGTGTCAGTGAAGTTATTCGGGCAGGCGAACAAATTTGGATCAGAAAAGTCAATGATACTTGGTGGTTGGCTCAACTTCCCGACGTTAACGCGGCGCTGGTCTCCATCAATCCAA
Organism: Xenorhabdus thuongxuanensis; assembly: GCF_001908095.1. GTDB lineage: Bacteria > Pseudomonadota > Gammaproteobacteria > Enterobacterales > Enterobacteriaceae > Xenorhabdus > Xenorhabdus thuongxuanensis. The sequence continues at coordinate 17,712 of NZ_MKGR01000021.1, forward strand.
TGAATGGTGCGATAGAAGCGTTGGTAGGTGGGTTTGATTTTGAACTGAGTAAATTTAATCGTGTGACACAATCGTTGCGTCAGGTCGGTTCCAATATCAAGCCATTCTTGTATACCGCAGCAATGGATAAAGGGCTAACGCTGGCTTCATTGCTGAATGATGCGCCAATTAGCCGTTGGGATGCTGGAGCTGGGGCGGATTGGCGTCCGAAAAACTCACCACCGACTTACGATGGGCCAATTCGCTTGCGTCAGGGGTTAGGGCAATCTAAGAACGTAGTGATGGTTCGTGCCATGCGTGCAATGGGGGTTGATTACGCTGCTGATTACCTGAAGCGTTTCGGTTTACCAGGTGAAAATGTTGTACGTACAGAATCTTTAGCACTGGGTTCCCCTTCATTTACCCCGCTACAGTTAGTACGCGGTTATGCCGTGATGGCAAATGGTGGTTATCTGGTTGATCCTTACTTTATCAGCAAAATTGAAAATGATGAAGGGAAGGTACTGTTTGAAGCGAAACCTAAAATTGCTTGTCCACAATGTGAAAACATTCCGGTGATTTATGGTGAAACAGCACGTTCCATTGAATTGTCTGAAGACTCTATTGAGAACGTGGCTCACTCTGATGTTCCGCAAAATCCAGCCTTACCGCCTCAACCGGAGTTAGAGAGCGTATCGGGAAATGTTAATGTGGATGATCAACAGTATGCTCCTCACGTTATCAGTACACCGTTGGCGTTCCTTATCCATGATGCCTTGAATACCAATATCTTTGGTGAGCCGGGTTGGATGGGAACGGGCTGGCGGGCTGCCCGTGATTTGAAGCGCCGTGATATTGGTGGTAAAACTGGGACGACCAACAGCTCAAAAGATGCGTGGTTCTCCGGTTATGGCCCAGATATGGTGGCAACAGCCTGGATTGGTTTCGATGAACATAGCAGAAGCTTGGGGCGTACTCCGGCATTAAAAGGGGAAGGTGGTGCGAAAACAGCTCAGCCAATTTGGGATGATTTTATGAAAACTGCGTTAGAAGGTGTTCCTGAGAAAGTCATGGAACCCCCTGCCGGCATTGTTTCTGTCACGATTGATCGAGCTACAGGTAAGTTATCTAACGGTGGTAGCAATACCCGTAAAGAGTATTTCATTGATGGCACTCAGCCGACGGAATATGCCGTACCAGATGTAGGTACGACAGTCACTGAGAATGGTGAAAGCCGTGAATTATTCTGATTAATTTTCCCCTAAGATAACGGAAATGGAAGATAAAAAGGCCTTGCTGGGGAACGGGCAAGGTCTTTTGTTATTTTTTGATACAGTATTGGCAAACTGCTTACTTCCCTTTGCAGTAATAGATTATTTAAAAAATAGGTCATTGATTAATTAGAGGCTATTTTAATGAGGAAGATATAATTATGATGTGAATTAATTTGTAATCTGTAGTTAATTTGTTTATTTATTATTTTTAATAAGCTGCGTTATTTTTCATAAATATCATTGAAATTATTACATGTATCAAATTAAACCTTACTCTATTTAGGTGTTTACTCTTTATCTCCGTATTTCAGTTAAAACGAGTATAAAATTGATATTTGGATATCAATTGCATACCCGTTTTTAAAGAATGAATTAATGCTTCCCATTATTTTTTTGCTTGTAGATATCGTTGGGCAAAAAATAGAGCACTGACATTTCTGGCTTCGTTGAAATCAGGGTGCTCCAATAGTGACATCATGTCAGAGATTGGCCAGCGTTTCTGCACTAATGGCTCTGGCTCATCTCCTGCCAGACATTCTGGGTAAAGCTCATGAGCAATCATGATATTCATCTTGCTGGAAAAATAGGACGGTGCCATCGTCAATTTCGTCAACAGTTCCAATTTTCCTGCGCCGAAGCCAATTTCTTCCTTCAGTTCACGATTGGCGGCTTCAAAAATACCCTCGCCAGCATCAATGGCACCTTTTGGAAAACCTAATTCATATTGTTCGATGCCAACGGCATATTCGTGAATAAGAATTAATTCATCCCCAATAATTGGAATAATTAGAACTGCTTCACGATTTGCTGGTTTCATTCGTTCATAAACTCGTTTTACACCATTGCTGAATTCAAGATCAACTGATTGAATATTGAATAAGCGCGAGCGGGCAACGTCATTTATATTCAGTATCTTAGGTTTTTTTAGATCAATCATGCTTGCCCCTGATGGTTGTCATATACCGGATAATTTAAAACAATAATGCGTTAAATAACTTAAATATTACTGTATTTTTTAAGTGTTGTGATGAAATGGTACGCATCCAAGTTTTGCTTTAATATGGCTGATTATGTTAGTAAATGATAGCGATTATCGCTTGAATGTATTTTTGTTGCTATCTTACTTACCCTTGCAAAAAGACTTTATTTTTTGGAAAGGTATGAGAAAAATTATATAACCTTTTGTAAATAAAATTAAAAAATAGAAGACAAGAATAGGAATAGCCTGATTTTGGGTGTTTCATGAGATTGTTATTCTGCTGATCTCTGTACTGCTGTTGTGAGCATGGGGAAAAAATGAGCTCATTGGTCATTATATTGGCTATTTTTATCATTAGCCTGATTATAATGGCTTCCTTTCTGATTTTCAGATGGAGGCGGCTTGGTAACGCGTGTTATCTACAGTCAATGACTAAAACAGCCAGCCGTAAACTGAATACCAATGAATATCAAGCCATAGAATCTTATTTGCGGAATGCCCGTCTTCCGATGAAGACGCATAGTAGGCCTGAGGCTGATTATCCGGTACTACCTGTTAAACATGATAATGTTTATACCATCACGCATCCTATTACCCGTTTTTCTGCCGCAACGGATGGAGGTCGGCATTGGCGCTATTATCTTGGTGAAACGGAAATACATTTTCCTGCGTTGCTTGAGCCATTTATCAAGCAGCAGAATACGATTGAGATTGTTCAAACCGCATCAATACCGCTTGTCATCGCGGTTAATGGTCACTTTCTGAAAGATTATCAGCAAGATCTGTCCATCACGAGACTAACGGCAAAAACCGAACATGCTTCCATTCAAAAAAATGGCAATTTGAGCGCTAAATTACTACATATCCGTAAGGAGACATTGGAAGAGTATCGTCTGCGGAAATCAACAGGCATTCAGGGAATCATCCTGATGTGTGTTGGTTTATCGCTATGGTTTGTGGCTCTTTTTGTGCCCATTCCGATATTACCGTGGTTAATGCTGGGGGCATTTTTATTTCTTCTAGGCAGTTTTTGGTCATATTTCCGAATACCTTCTGGTCGGAAATTAGCCAGAATCCATTGTTTCAATGGTATTCCGAAGCGATGGGGGGTATTTAGCGAATTTGAGCCGGAGCAAAGAAAGAATATTTCTCTGGGCGGCATTGATCTGGTTTATCCCGTACATTGGGAGCCCTATATTTCCCATGATCTTGATCAGAATACCGATATCGACATTTACACCAACTGCCATGTTGTGCGGCAGGGACGCTATCTTTCTTTACATGAAGAAGAGAAGCATTATCCTTATCAGCGTAGCAGAAAGAATGTAATGTTGGTGGTTTTCTCCGTATTTGTCATGCTGTTGCTTTACTTTTACCCGCCGGTGAACTTATCCATGAGGCTTAGTTTTGCCTGGTTATATGGCAGTAATACTAAGGTCATTACCAGTTTCCATGAGCTACAAAATATACCGTTGGAGGAGGGGGATGTATTAAAGGTCAAAGGTGTGGGGATGTGCTATGTTCCTCCCAGTATCCTACCTAAAGTGAATATTACAATATTCGCACCATTTGATTGTGTGGGTATCTATTGGAATAGTGAAATTCCATTACCTATGCTGGAATCTGAAGTTGTCGAAAATGCTTCAGCACTGATTACAGCGGTTGGTGAGCAATTACATCCAGTTGAACGTAAAATTAATCCTAGCTTGAATGCAGCTATTGCCAAATCGGGTATGACCTTGCTCGACAACTTTTCACAAATCATTTTGAAAACACAAAAGTTGTGCCAAAACGATGCTGATTGTGACCGTTTGAAAAATGCATTGGTCAATTTGGGAAATGCCAAAAATTGGGACAAATTGTTAAAAGACGCTGAAAGCGGCAAGCTGGACGGCACTAAGGTGTTTTTGCGTTCTATCGGTGCCGATGCGTTGGAAAAACTGGTTGATTCCACTACTGCATCATTTATCTATCGGGAGATCGATAGAATGGTCATTCTTATAAATAGTCCATCTCCGGGGGGCGTTTTATTGCTGAGTGATGAGGGGAAAACATTAGCTGAATACCCGATGCGGACACAATACATATACGAACACTCAGCTTTAGATCGATGGCGGGAATTACAGGGGCTTTTAGAGCTGTTGATGAAGACACCATTTGAAACGGAGGGGATTGTGACCAAATTGTCAGAAGATCCCAACGGGACTCGCCATATCATGTTGCACCGTGAACCGGATTCCACGTCGATTATTCGTTATCTGGGTAGTTGTTTGTTGCTGATGATCTTGCTAGTAACGTTGATCATCAACGTCATATTGATTATCAAGAAAAAGCAGAAAAACCGGCGGCGTCTCCAACATATTACCCAGTACTACGATAGCTGTTTTAATTCGTTTCCGCCGCCGATGGATTGGCGATAACCCAACGGGCTGTGTTACCCTCAGCCCGTTTTTTGCCAGCACCGATTCAGATCATTGGGAGAAACATCCATGCGGAATTCAGATACTGATCAGGCTGTTCGCTTTGATAAATGGTTGTGGGCTGCCCGTTTTTATAAAACCCGTTCCATCGCGCGTGAAATGATTGAAGGGGGAAAAGTCCATTATAATGGGCAACGGAGTAAGCCGAGTAAGCTAGTTGAATTGAATGCAGAGATTAAACTGCGTCAGGGAAATGATGAAAAAACGGTGATTGTCTTGGCATTGTGCAGTCGCAGACGGAGTGCTACCGAAGCCCAACAGCTTTATCAGGAAACGGCGGAGAGCGTTATCAATCGGGAAAAAATGGCATTGGCTCGTAAAATGAATGCACTCACGATGCCACATCCCGATCGCCGTCCAGACAAAAAAGAACGGCGTACACTGATAAAATTCAAGAACGCAAAATTAAATGAGTCGGGAGATACTTAATCGATTTTAAGCTGCATCCAATAAAAATAGGCAACTTGAAAGACGGAGAGTACAACCGTCTCAGTGAAATGAGAGAGATTTATGACCAAGCATGACCAATTACACCGCTTTTTATTTGAAAGCCATTCTGTCAGAGGGGAACTTGTTTCCGTTAGTGAAACTTACCAACGGATGCTGGAGAATCATCATTTTCCCCAACCAGTACAGCAGCTATTGGGTGAATTGTTGGTCGCAACCAGCCTGTTGACAGCTACCTTAAAATTCGATGGGGATATCACGGTACAGATTCAGGGAGATGGGCCGGTCAAACTGGCTGTAATTAATGGTAACAACCTGCAACAGATGCGTGGCACGGCTCGCATTGATGGTGACGTGAATGCCGCAAGTAGCCTGCGCGATATGATCGGTAATGGCTATATGGTTATCACCGTGACACCAACAGAAGGTGAACGTTATCAAGGCGTTGTGGCACTGGAAGGCAATACATTGGCAGAGTGTCTGGATGCGTACTTCAAACAGTCAGAGCAGTTGCCAACTCGCCTGTTTATCCGTACTGGTATGCAGGATGGAAAAATAGCAGCAGGTGGCATGTTATTGCAGATCTTGCCTGGGGCAAAGGAAGGCAGCGAAGATATGCTTGATCATTTGGTGCAACTGACTGTGACCATTAAGGGAGAAGAGCTGTTTACGCTGGATGCGAAAGAGATTTTGCATCGCCTTTATCATGAAGAAGATGTCACGTTATATGAACCCCAGCCAGTCGCATTTCGTTGCACCTGTTCCCAGCAACGTTGTGCTGATACGCTGGTGACGTTATCAGAAGCTGATCTTCAGGAAATTTTGCACAACGATGGCAAAATCGACATGCAATGTGAATTTTGTGGCATGCACTATGTTTTCGACGAGAAAGATATCAACGAAATAAAAGCTGCAAAAAAAGAGCGGTTGCACTGATTAGCAATGAATTCTTATAGGGCGTTATACACGCCCTTTTTTATACGAATAATTCTGCCATTCCGTGCCCTGTGTCTCATATAAGCTTAAAAAAAGTAATGTGATTTCAATTTTTTGATAACAATCGCTGTTAATTAGTCATAATTATTTATTATCCCCCACAGAGATAAAGTATAACTGACCAGGAGCAACAAATGAGCGTTACAGGCATTACTGAGCAGGAACTTGAGGTTTATGGTATTCATGATGTTAGTGAAATTATTTATAACCCAAGTTATGAACTGTTATTCTCTGAAGAAACTCAACCCACGTTACAAGGGTATGAGCGTGGCACATTGACTAACCTTGGTGCTGTCGCGGTAGATACAGGTATTTTCACGGGACGCTCTCCGAAAGATAAATATATTGTCCGCGATGATGTTACCCGCGACACCGTATGGTGGGCTGATCAAGGCAAAGGAAAGAACGATAATAAACCGCTCAGTCAGGAAACCTGGTCTCATCTAAAAGGTTTAGTTACTCAGCAGCTTTCAGGCAAACGTTTGTTTGTGGTTGATGCTTTTTGTGGAGCCAATGCAGATACGCGTTTGAAAGTGCGTTTTATTACTGAAGTGGCGTGGCAGGCACATTTTGTGAAAAATATGTTTATCCGCCCATCAGACGAAGAATTAGTTGGTTTCACACCTGATTTTATTGTGATGAACGGAGCTAAATGCACGAACCCACAATGGAAAGAGCAGGGACTGAATTCTGAAAACTTTGTTGCTTTTAACCTGACAGAGCGTATGCAGTTGATTGGTGGTACTTGGTATGGTGGTGAAATGAAAAAAGGGATGTTCTCAATGATGAACTACCTGTTGCCATTAAAAGGTATTGCCTCTATGCACTGCTCCGCCAACGTGGGTGAAGAAGGGGATGTCGCTATTTTCTTCGGTCTTTCTGGGACAGGGAAAACCACGCTTTCCACTGATCCGAAACGTAAGTTAATCGGTGATGATGAACATGGCTGGGACGATGACGGCGTGTTTAACTTTGAAGGCGGTTGTTACGCAAAAACCATCAATTTATCCAAAGAAGCGGAGCCGGATATCTATCATGCTATTCGCCGTGATGCCCTGTTAGAGAATGTCACTGTACTGGCGGATGGTACGGTTGATTTCAATGATGGCTCCAAAACAGAAAATACTCGTGTTTCTTATCCGATTTACCATATTGAAAATATCGTTAAGCCGATTTCAAAAGCGGGGCACGCGACTAAGGTCATTTTCCTGACCGCAGATGCTTTTGGTGTACTGCCTCCGGTTTCCCGTTTAACCCCAGAACAAACCCAATACCACTTCTTGTCTGGCTTTACGGCAAAATTGGCGGGAACTGAACGTGGTGTGACGGAGCCTACACCAACTTTCTCTGCTTGCTTTGGAGCGGCATTCCTATCACTGCATCCGACGCAATATGCAGAAGTGTTGGTTAAGCGTATGCAGTCATCGGGCGCGAAAGCCTATCTGGTCAATACGGGTTGGAATGGCACGGGCAAACGTATCTCCATAAAAGATACCCGTGCGATTATTGATGCGATTCTCAGTGGTGACATTGAAGAGGCGGATACCATTCAACTGCCGATTTTTGATCTGGCCGTACCAACGACATTGCCGGATGTAGATACCAACATTTTGGACCCACGCAATACCTATGCCGATAAATCCGAATGGGATGTGAAGGCGAAAGATCTGGCCCAACGTTTTATCAATAACTTTGATAAATATACTGACACCGCTGCGGGTGCCGCATTGGTGAAGGCGGGTCCTAAGTTGTAGTGTAAATTTAAGCTTCTCATGAAAGAACTCTATCCAACCGAATAGAGTTCTTTCTTAATACCCAATATCAGTTGGATGGCAAATCAAACAGTAGGATCTCACTTTCTTGATTTGCAGTTAGCCGAAGTTGGGACTCATCCCAAATAGCAACACCATCGCTGGTGGTAGCCCGAACTCCATTGATCATTACTTCACCATGAACGACCTGAATCCAGATGTTGCGTGCTTTTTCCATGTCATATTCACCATTTTCGCCATTTTTTAATGCCCAACGCCATAATGTCATATCCTGAAAAACTTTTAGTGAGCCAGCACGGGCATCAGGAGAGAGAATTAATTGGCGACCTTCAGTCGTATCAAAGCGGTGTTGTTCATAACGGGGAGTGAGTCCTGTTTTTTCCGGTATGATCCAGATCTGGTAAAGATGCAGTTGGCTATCATGTTGTGGGTTATATTCTGAGTGACGGATGCCTGTTCCTGCACTCATAATCTGGAATTCTCCCGCAGATACTCTTCCTTTGTTCCCCATACTGTCTTGATGCTCCACTGTTCCAGACAGCACATAAGTCAATATTTCCATATCCTTGTGAGGATGCATACCAAATCCCTGCCCAGCATCAATCACATCTTCGTTAATGACCCTGAGTACAGAAAATCCCATGAAATTTGCATCATAATAACTGGCGAACGAAAAAGTATGCCAACTGTCCAGCCAGCCATGATTGGCATGACCCCGTTGTGAAGCTTGACGTAAGTAGATCATTTCAACATCCCTCAATATTTTTTTGTAGTCTAGTTGAAGGCATGAAATATAAAAGATGGGAAATTTAATCTAAATTTTCAAAATTTTTGAAGAAAAATAAGACAATGTCAGGGCAAAAAAAAGCCAACATAAAGTTGGCCTATAAAAGTAAACACTGGAAGCAATGTGAGCAATGTCGTACTTTCACATGGACCCTGAAGGTGGTGCACTGAAAGTGCTAAGAATGATAATCGTTCTCAATATCATTTGTAAAGTGTTTTTTTAAGCAAATTTGAGGCATTGCTTAAGATTCGTTTTGTTATGTTAGTTGTGTTGTCAGCTCACCCCCAATTCCATCTGATAGAGATATTGAGTGCCCATATCATGAAATTGATAGGGCGTTAATTGGTAGCCTCGTAGCCACAGCAAAAACCACCCATCATGCGTGTCCGGGCAAAGCCCGGCGAATCGGAATCCACCTTTTTTCAGCAATGAGCATAACCCCAGAGCTTCTTCACATGCAGGCAGTTTCAAATAGATTAACTGTCCAGAAGGAAGATCGATGATCTCCGATAAAAAGTCAGCATGAACTTCGTATAGTGTGATTTCCAAACGTCGACCAGATTTTTTCATGGTAAATGGCTCAGAAACCATGGAACGCCGATACGCTGATGGAGTATTTTGAGATGATTCGCCAACATATTGACTGATGTGGGCAACCCAGTCTTGCCAGGGTTGGGGCCAGTTCAGTTTAGGTAATGGCAATGATTTAAGAGGCAAAATGCCTTGAACAATACTTTCGGGTTTTGGTAGACCAAATGGCGAATCAACATAATCCAGCAGCAGTGCTGTAGAATAGAAACCCAAATTTCGAGCGATGTACTGGCTTTTAGGGTGTGAACATACCTGTTTCATCGTCAATAAATTATAACCTTGCTCTTTCGCATAGCCGCATAAATAACTGCCCAGCGATTTAGCCACACCATGACCTTGAAAATCAGGATACACAGCAATTAGTGCCAACTCTGCCTGACTTTTCTGCACCAGATCTTTAACCAGAGAAGCATGACCAATAAGCAAACCTTGGTGGAATGCCAAGGCAGAGTACCATTGCCCTGTGGACTGGTAGTCATTGATGAACCTTGGCAAATAGATGTCAGGATAGACATACGAATCACCGTAAACCTCACGGAATAATTGGCTGATTTTTTTATCATCACCTGATTGATAGCTGCGGATCTGAATAGTGGACTGGAAGATAGTCATCGATTTCAACCTTAATTATAACGACGTAGATCCACAACTCGCTGCAATTTTCCTGATCGTGGGTGCGTATACATGCTATCGATATTAGTTTGCACGATCTCCAGCATATTTTGGTGTATGCAAGCCTCTTCCAGACCCGGAAAGGCGGCCATAACCCGATGGCGTATTCTGTCGATACCTACAGTTTGCAGGCTTGCTACCAACAATCGGATTTGGTCTTGCCCTGCCTTCTGACTTAGCTCCAATTGCCAAGCCAAAAGCTCTGTGTGTTGTGATAGTTGTGTAGCTAAGTCATCAGGGAATAATGACAGGGTGCCAAATCGTATACGATAGCCTCGATTAGCACGTCCTTGCAGGGCAAATTTACGGTCTGGCTGTTCTGGTTCGCACCAACAAGCCATATCACCAGTAGGATAGCGGATCACAGGCATAAGTTGTCGTTGCAGGTTAGTGACAACTAATAAGCCACGTTTCCCTGGCACAGCAATGGGCTGATGAGTTATTTCATCGACGATTTCGATAATCGTGTCGTCAGAAAATACGCGATGCTCTCCCTGTTTGCAGTCTGGATCAGCAAAGCCAATCAAACCAGCATCGACACTGGCACAACCGATTGAACCTAAACGGGCGTGAGGAAAAACTTGTCGTATGATAGTGACCTGTGAATCAAACAAACTTTCTCCACCATAGAGAATGGTCTCCACCATCGGCAATGTTTGCCCCATTTCTTTCAAATGGTGAGCCAGGCGGATTAACTGCACGGGTACACCTGCCAGCACATTAATGTTGTGAAGGCGGATATTGTTAATCAGCAATACATCTTCAACCTTACAGGTGAAAGGAAATTCCAATATAGGGATTGGTGCATTCGATAATGCGCCGTGGATAAATATAAAGCTGGTATAAAGATCGCCAGCAAAAAACAGGTTAGCTACCCGATCTCCGGCTTTTAATTGGTGAGCAATGCCCTGGCCAAAGGAATTAATAAATGCTTTCCACTCTTGCTGACTGAAAACCGACAACCGCCCATCGCTGGTTGAGCCACCTGTTTTAAACACATGACCGCCTTCCAGCGGCGCAGTCAGCACCGGCCATGTTGGTAAGTTAGTTGAATGTGCCCAGTAATGATTGGGTTCCACGAGTGGTAAATCTTCCAAAACCCAATTATTGGGAATGGATTTATAGAGTTCTCGGTAATAAGCTGAATGCTCGCGTGTATGATGGAGCAAATCAGTCAATGTCGTTTGGGTCATCATCTTAATTTTACTCAATTAATATTTACGCAAGTCGATGAATAATGGTGTTTTTCCACTATGTTTATTGTGGTGGAATTCAGTGCTTGAAGTGGAAGTAACGTCTAAATTCAGCAGGTTTCCTTCAATAACTTCGATAATTTTGGGATCTTTCAATAAGTTTTGGCGCACAGTGAGCGGATCGGCATGATCAACCAAGAGTTGAATGCTATCGACCCCATCATTGTCATGATTGATGATCCATTGCACTGGTAATGCCAGTTGTTCAGACAAATCAGCAAGATTGAAAAAAATACTACCTACCCGTAACAGAGAGCCATGGCGTTCCTTAAGTAGGAAACGTGGTGAAGTCAGACCACAAGAACAAGGTTGATTAATCCAGCAACCTAGATCCCCTAAATCGTAGCGTTGGACAGGTTGTGCCTCACGGTAGCGGGAAGTGAATACCAGACGACCCGTTTCACCCTCTGCCACAGGTTGATCATTCTCTATATTGAGAATTTCCAGCCATTGAGTATCAGCCATTAAATGGAAAACACCGTCCTCGCTGGCTGCACACGCATGACCCACTGGCCCAGCGTCGACTGAACCGTAAATTGTTGAACGTATCAGGGTGATACCAAAGCTGGTCAGGAAGTTTCGTTGGTTTATATTGAGGTGTTCACCCCCCAGGAATAGCTTACGAATGCCGTCATATTGACGTAGTTTAGTTTCTTCATTTAGAAATAGCCGATGTATCGTGCTTGGCATACCTACCAGCGTATTAATGCGTTGATGTACGATAAACTCAGCGATTTCCCTAAAGTCATTATCAGTAGGGCCACCCATTGGATATTGTGTCACTCCCAATTTATCCAGGATGGTGAAGAAGCTCATCATGCCTCCGTACAACTTCCCGCCATACAACAGGTTCATGACGCGATCGGTTGCAGGTTCAAGCCCTGAGGCAAATACGCCATCGGCTGCGGCCAGCATCTGCCTGTGGTAATCATGGTAGCTATAAGCCGCCAGCTTAGGCGTACCACTACTACCGCCACTGCGGAAAAACAGGCGAGCCTTATCGTTAGGAACTAACGTCTGAAAATCTGCCTTATTCATGATAGGCAGATTTTCTAATCCGCGTGGGCGTGATGGAGGCACATCAAGATGGGCGCAACCTGCCATTAAATCAGGCGCAAGGCTGACAGATACTCGTTTGGTAAGGCGTGATAGTGCGTAGACTCCATCGTGTGGTTCACCATGATAGCCATCATGCATCTGTCCCGCAGGCGTGATACGGCTGACGCCCGCAGCAAACAGGGTATGACTCATTTCGGTGATATGCTCTTGACGGGTAATCAACGCACAGCTTTGTAGATAGTTACGCCAAGGCAGCAAAATAGAACACAGATGCTTACGTGGAGCAGGGCGTATTTGCAATGTGCGGAACAAAGGGGACGCCGCTAATTCCTCTTCGTGTCGCCATATCACTCGCCAGTCGTCGGCTTGCCATATTTCACCGCGTACCTGTGTAAACACAAAATCGAGTTGTTGGAAAGCCGTTTGAGTCGTAATTTCAGCGGATTCCTGAATGTCCGGTTTCAGGGCTGGGTGTAATCCGGCACGGCGTTGCAGCGCGGCTGCCATGCGTTGTCCAATATGTTGTAAAACTCCAGGATCATCGCTATCGACCAGCAAACATTGTGGGCTGGAACAGGCTTGTTGGTCATAACGACAGATATCATCAGCCAATGCATCCAATTGGGTATCATCGGCGGCGTCAGGACTTAACCAAGCAATACTGATACGATGCCCCCAATCTATCCAGCGGCAACCTGCGGGTAGTTGGGCACGAATGGATGTCAGGGAAGAATCGCTTCCCCAAGCAGAAACCGCATCAGCCTGACTGAACAGCTCTGGCAATTGCGTCACTGGCAACGGTAAGACTGCCACCCTAGCAGCTAAATTACCTGAAATATCATGGGCCAAAAATTCTGCCAGCAGTTGTGCACTAAAACCGTTATCGCTGCTGCTTGGACGTAACCAGTTAATATTACCCACCAGCAAACTCTCTATTACGGCCATAAAAGGCAGAAGTTCAGCATTGGAAGGCGTAATGTGGACGACCACGCCTAATGGCTTCCAGGTCTCATATCGGTTCTGGTTATAATCGAATCGACGCAGTGAAAAAGGGTTTTGCCCAAGTTCCCGCTCCAGTTTGGCCTTCAAGGCTTCACGTTGGCAAAAAGCGATAAGCGATCCCTTGGTTTGGGCATCAAACAATGGATGTTCGCCCAGATTGGCAAGATATTCGGCAAAACGTTGCGCGCAATCCAGTACTTGCTCAGCAGTATGGGGGTGTGCCAGCAGATCAGGTAAACGCTCACGCAATTTCGCGATTTCTTGCCCTGCCAATTGCTCTGAAGACATCGGATTATTCATGATTTTTACGGAAACGGTATTTACGGAGGACATATCAAGATCTCTTAATCAATTCTGAAGCGGCAATCGCACAACTACGGCTTTTGCTAGTGCCAGCGCGGCCAAGCAGTTCAAACCAATCTGTTTCAAGTTCACAACCACAGCTTTCACCGCAATGCAGCACAGCCAGGTCGCTTGTAACGATGCTGTGGGCTGGGCAGGAAGTGATATAAGGTGATATAAGATGTAGAAATCCTGGTTCCCCATAAGGTTGGCAGGTTAAATTTTGGGTGTGGCGTACATAAGCACGGGCATAGACCGGAACATGGAAATTATGGTGAGAACATTCAACATAAGGGACTGGGTGTTCAACGGAACCATAACCATCACGACAGCGAATATCAGGGATACCCAATTGCTCGGTTATCCGTTGATACAGTTCTTTTTTAGGAATGGATTTATCGGCATGTGTTTTCCAGCCTCCACCGAGGAAAACCAGCGACTCAGGATGTAATTTTAGTGTCGGCAGCCCCATCTGCTCCATTCTTTGCAGGGTGAACCACAAAAAGGCAGGAAAACCGAAAATCCGCACTGGCAATCCTTCTTGGGCAAATTGCTGGAGTGCCGTAATAGTACCGAAGGGATCGAATTCATTACCTTGTCCGTTATGGCGCAAAGCATAATAAGCCCGATTTACCGGAGCATATTTACACAGGAATTGATCGGTGTAGGCTGTACCCAGAGTGACGGCACCAGCGGGTTCGTAGCTAAGTAGTAGGTAGTTACAGGGTTGATCAGGGATATTCCAGCCATAATAGTCAAAAATACAGTCCACCATATGCTGGGCAGCCGCAATACTTACAGCGTCATAGCGCATACGGCTTTTTTGTCCGGTGGTTCCAGAGGAAGTCAGTTCCAGCGCATCGTGTGCACTGTCACTGAGTATTAGGTTACGTTTGAAATAATTGGCAAATAACAAAGGCAGATTTGACCAATCATCCAGTGTCATTAGCGCCTGTTTATCCAAGCCATGATCTGCCAGCCACTGCTTGTAACCAGGGGTATGTTCACAGTGATATAGCGTCAGTTCACACATGGCGTTATTAAATAATGCATCATATTCGGTACAAGCACGGTAAGGATGTGTGATAGCACACAGTGCCTTGACGTGAGGTAAGTTTTGCATATCAGTACTCATTCTTCAGTAACAGCTACAAATAATCATTAATTAAAATTCATTAATTAATTTTTTATTCTTAGGTTGGGTGTAATCATTTTTGATAGCCTAAATATATTAATTATTGTAATTAATTGTGTGTCTATTTTAATTTAATATTTTGGCGTTGTTGGAGGATATTACATTGGGTCTGACAGCGGTAATTTTTTGAAAAACAGCGATGTTAAGGATGGTGATAGATGTTTTTTACCGTCTTGTAGTTAATGTCAGCCCTGTGTTTGCGGAGCGCATTATTTCAAACCAAATGATAACAATCAAACTATTTTTCTAATGTTTTTTCTTTAGCGCAATCATTATTTGATATGCCATTTTATTATTATGCGACAGGTTGGGATACCGCGGTTGCTGGTGGTGGTATCATCGGTGGTATTTTGCTTGATCGAGCAGGTGCAATATCCTTTGCGTGGGTAGTGATGGTTCTCCTCATTATCTCTTTGTTGAGCACGGTCTTCGCCATGAACAATTCATTGCAGCGTAAGATCTAATTTAGAGAACGGGAGGCGTTTTACAACTATTACAGACCACGGATGGCTTGGAAGGTAAAACGCCTTATGGGACTCTTGTCGAGAAAATGGGTTCGTTACAGGTAAACTCTATTGTCTCTGCACAACACCAAAGCCTGCGCACAAGCCCATGCTGAACTCCATGCCCACTGGAAGTTATACCCACCAAGCCAACCGGTTACATCAACCACTTCACCAATAAAATACAATCCCTTCACTTTATGGGCTTCCATCGTTTTTGACGACAATTCATGAGTATCTACTCCGCCAAGAGTCACTTCCGCCGTGCGATAACCTTCCGTACCATTTGGTTGCACCTGCCAGCATTGCAGGGTTGTGATCAGCACTTTTTGTTGTGTGGAATTAAGTTGTTTCAGGGACAGTTCTGGCAATTGTCCAAGAGACTGTAAACATTCCACCAGACGTTTGGGCAATAATTTAGCCAGTGTGTTTTTCAAACTCTGATTGGGATGAGATTCCCGCTCCTGATCCAGAAAATTATCGAAATCTATGTCAGGAAGTAAGTTAATACTCACATACTCACCAGGCTGCCAATAGCTGGAGATCTGCAAGATAGCTGGGCCAGAAAGGCCGCGATGGGTGAACAAAATATTTTCTTTGAATACGGTGCCATCTTTTGCGGTTACGACAGAAGGAACCGAAACACCGGAAAGGGTTTGAAGTTGTTCCAGTAGCGGTTTATGCAGGGTAAAGGGAACTAATGCTGCACGTGTAGGTAGGATGTTGAGTCCGAATTGTTCCGCGATACGGTAACCTAAAGGAGAGGCTCCTAAGCCAGGCATGGACAAACCACCGGATGCCACAACAAGTGAATATGCACTTACTTTTATTCCTGCTGCTGTAATGATAAATCCCTGCTCTTTCTTCTCGACATGAGTAACTTCACTACGCAATCGAATCGTTACTTGTCCTATTTCGCACTCTTTCAAAAGCAGGTCTATGATTTGTTGCGCTGAGTCGTCGCAGAAAAGCTGTCCCAATGTTTTTTCGTGGTAAGGAATACTATAGCGCTGTACAAGATCAATAAAATCCCACTGGGTATAGCGAGCTAGTGCTGACTTACAAAAATGGGGATTGGCAGAAAGGTATGCTGCCGGTTCGGTATATATGTTGGTGAAATTGCAGCGCCCTCCACCGGACATTAAAATCTTGCGGCCTGTTTTTTTGCCATTATCCAGTACCAGAACGTTTAATCCTGCTTGTCCTGCTTGTGCAGCACAGAATAAGCCAGCAGCGCCAGCACCAATAATAACTACATCAAATTTTTCCATTCATCTGTCTCTTTTGGCCGATTTATTTGTAGGAATTCACTGCATTGTGGGGGTTCTGTTCACGAACTACGGAGAAAAATAGGCATTTGGGTTTAACTTTCTGCTATAAAAAATTATTTTCTATCAAAAAAATATCAAGACATTAAAATTAAATAACTATTTGATATATTTAGTAAATGCAAGATTTTTTATGTCATTTGACCATGATTAAATCAAAAAAAGGTCATATTTCTCTTTTCCCGCTACCATTTGTCACTGATAATGCGCGCGTTCATGTCCTACTAACTGGCTTAACGTTTATGCTACATCTGTTTACTGGCCTGGAATTTTATACCGGCCTTATGTTAGTGCTTGCTCTGTTGTTTGTGCTTTTCTATGAAGCCATCAATGGGTTTCATGATACCGCAAATGCAGTAGCAACTGTTATTTATACCCGGGCAATGCGTTCACAGCTTGCTGTTGTGATGGCAGGGGTTTTTAACTTTTTGGGTGTTCTCCTTGGTGGATTAAGTGTCGCTTATGCGATTGTGCATCTACTACCGACGGATCTTCTGCTAAATGTCAGTTCAGCTCACGGTTTGGCTATGGTTTTTTCCATGCTGCTGGCGGCTATCATCTGGAATTTAGGTACGTGGTATTTCGGCATTCCTGCATCCAGTTCCCATACGTTGATTGGTTCTATTATCGGCATCGGCCTGACTAATGCGATAGTGACCAGTTCTTCAGTGGTTGATGCGTTGAATATTCCGAAGATGATACAGATTTTCATGTCATTGATTCTGTCTCCTCTTGTTGGCCTGATCATCGCCGGAGCGATGGTGTTTTTATTGCGTCGCTATTGGAGTGGTACAAAAAAACGTCGTCGTATCCATATGACGCCTGTTGAGCGTGAAAAACAGGATGGTAAACGTAAACCCCCATTCTGGACACGTACTGCTCTGATCCTCTCTGCTGTTGGTGTGAGTTTCTCCCACGGAGCGAATGATGGTCAGAAAGGTATCGGTTTGATTATGCTGGTTCTGATTGGCGTTGCGCCTGCGGGATTTGTCGTCAATATGAATTCAACCAGTTATGATATAGCTCGCACTCGTGATGCCGTTGTCCACTTGCAGCAGTATTATGGGCAGCATGCTCCAGCGTTAACTCATGCGATTGAACTGAGTCCAGCCGCTCCTGCTGTTGAAGATCAGCTAGATATGACGTTCCATTGTGATAGCTCACGCGCGTTGGTGGTGTTGAACAAGGCTGAAAGTATGTTGGCGAGTATTCATAATTTCAATGAATTAACGCCGGATCAACGTAACAGTATGCGCCGTATGTTGATGTGCGTCGCTGATACGGCCAACTCTGTGGCTAAACTGCCAGAAACCAGTCTTGAAGATGCACGTTTCCTGAATAAGCTGCGTAAAGATCTGCTAAGTACGGTGGAATATGCGCCATTATGGATCATTGTTGCAGTGGCTCTTGCTCTGTCTTTGGGCACAATGGTTGGCTGGAAACGTGTTGCTGTGACTATCGGTGAGAAGATTGGCAAAAAAGGCATGACTTATGCCCAAGGTGTTTCTGCGCAGGTGACTGCTGCGGTTTCTATTGGTGTTGCCAGCTATACGGGTATGCCAGTATCCACAACACAAGTACTTTCTTCTGCGGTAGCGGGGACGATGCTGGTTGATGGTGGTGGTGTGCAAAGCAAGACCATCAAGAATATCATGTTGGCATGGGTTTTGACGTTGCCGATTTCCATTGCATTGTCAGGCTTACTGTATTGGTTCGCCCTTAAACTGATCTAATGACCTTTTAGAAAAAAGGTTGGCTGCTCGTCATTGCAAGCCAACCTTTTTTATTTTTTTAATTCAGATCACCATCGCTATCAGGCATAGCAGGACAACGCCACATAGCACTTCCGTCAAAATAAATTGTTTCCTCATTCTTTCGCACAACAAGACGACATCAGGATCGTGATGGTTGATGTAACTTTGTGAATTGATATAACGCACGAGCCGAATCTGTTTATTGAATTGACCATTAGCTTTAAAAAAACCATTCCCATCAACGGATTGATACAGCAGAGGGTCTGACTCGCGTAAAATTGACAAAAGTGCACGGAGCGAAGAAAAGTAGCGAATCATATTAATAATGCAGATAAGGCAAACCGCCCAAAATAGTGCAGTGGTATTGAACATACTTCCCCCCTCCTGATCGCGGTAGCAAACGTTGCTAGTCAAAGAAGAAACCAATAGGAAACGTTTTTATTTGAATAATAACTATATTAAATCTTAGTTAAAAATACAGTGCTCAGCAGGTATTATCGTAGGGCATATAATCCGCTCTTGTGACAGGTTTGTTAGAAATATTGTTTTTTCTGAGGCAGGCTCACTGTTTTCAGTGAGTTAAGAAGGTAAAACAATAAGTTGTGATCAAAACAACACTCAAAAGACACATTGAGCGGTTATAGTATGAACATCGAATCATGGCGTTTAATGTTGCCAGTCCATTTAATCGACGTTATGGAAGGAGTTCTTATGGCTTACAAACATATTCTTGTTGCGGTTGATTTATCTCCAGAAAGTCAGATTTTGGTGGAAAAAGCTGTATCATTGGCGAAACCGTACAATGCCAAAATTTCCCTGATCCATGTTGATGTCAACTATTCTGATCTTTATACCGGCCTGATTGACGTAAACCTTGGCGATATGCAGGAGCGTATTGCAGATGAAACCCGTAATTCCCTGAAAGAACTCTCTGCTAGTGCAGATTATCCCGTTCAGGAAACGTTGAGTGGCAGCGGTGATTTGGGGCAAGTTCTTGTGGATGCGATTAAACAATACGATATGGATCTGGTTGTATGTGGTCACCATCAAGACTTTTGGAGTAAGTTGATGTCTTCAGCTCGCCAGCTTATTAACACCGTTCATGTTGATATGTTGATTGTACCTTTGCGTGATGAAGAATAATCTTCGGTTGATATTTTATTCCGTAAAATCGCCTGCTTATGCAGGCGATTTTTTTATCCCCAAAAAAGATAATGAAACTGGTTTAGAAATTGTCAAAGTTATTTTTGAGAAAATATCTAAAAAATAGTTGTTGAAATTTAAGCATAGAACAGTGCTATATTCAGAAAGCAAACCGTAATTACCTCACATTTTCGACAAAAAAATAATATGGAAAATGGCAGGGGGTCATCACATCTGAATGACAAAAAGGAAGCCCAAATGAATGTTTCATTATCTTTAGTTTCATTTCTCGATTCGGTTCAATCCCGTAATCAGCATCAACCAGAATACCTACAGGCAGTACGAGAAGTGTTGACCTCTCTCTGGCCTTTTCTGCAACAAAACCCGCAATATTGTGAGCAAGGATTATTGGAACGTCTGGTGGAGCCGGAAAGAGTTATCCAATTCCGCGTCTGCTGGGTGGATGATCAAGGGAAAGTACAGGTTAACCGCGCATGGCGGGTTCAGTTCAGCTCTGCTATTGGGCCATTTAAAGGTGGGATGCGTTTTCATCCTTCTGTTAATCTTTCTATCCTGAAATTTTTAGGTTTTGAGCAGACATTGAAGAATGCGCTGACGACGCTCCCGATGGGAGGCGGAAAAGGGGGTTCTGATTTCGATCCCAAAGGGAAAAGCCACGGTGAAATTATGCGATTCTGTCAGGCATTGATGACAGAACTTTACCGCCATCTGGGGCCAGATACCGATGTGCCTGCCGGAGATATTGGCGTAGGCAGCCGTGAAGTTGGTTTTATGGCAGGTATGATGAAAAAACTGTCCAACAATACGGCGTGTGTTTTTACGGGTAAGGATCTGTCTTTTGGTGGCAGCCTGATCCGCCCTGAAGCTACCGGATATGGGCTGGTTTATTTCACCCATGAAATGCTCAAACGGCATGGTATGGCACTTGAAGGTATGCGGGTATCTGTGTCTGGTGCGGGAAATGTCGCCCAATATTCTATTGAGAAATGTATGGAACTGGGGGCGAAAGTCGTCACAATATCGGATTCAGGCGGTACGGTATTGGATGAAGATGGTTTTACACCGGAGAAACTGGCTCATCTTCAAGAGATCAAAAACCAGCGTTACGGACGTGTGAAAGAGTACGCTAAAGAGCGTGGACTGACTTTCCTTAAAGGCCAAGATCCGTGGTCTATTCCTGTGGATATTGCCTTGCCTTGTGCAACGCAGAACGAACTGGATTTAGAAGCAGCGAAGACATTGATTAAAAATGGTGTAAAAGCTGTTGCGGAAGGAGCCAATATGCCGGCGACGATTGAGGCTACCACGGCTTTCCTTGAAGCAGGCGTTTTGTTTGCACCGGGTAAGGCGGCTAATGCGGGTGGAGTGGCAACTTCGGGTCTGGAGATGGCACAGAACGCAGCGCGTTTGAGTTGGAAAGCGGAAAAAGTGGATATTCGCTTACATCATATTATGCTCGATATCCATCAGGCTTGCGTAGAATATGGTGGAGAACAGAAACAAACTAACTACGTACAAGGCGCGAATATCGCTGGCTTTGTCAAAGTAGCGCATGCGATGTTGTCACAAGGCGTTGTGTAATAAGGCATGTATAGTTCAGAACCCCATGCCGAACATGGGGTTTATGTTTCTAACAAGGATAAATATCGAAACGGTGATTTTTGGTGGTAATGGCGGCGGGAGCTTTAATACCTGCCAGTGGTTCTGCATAATCTGGCCGTTTCACCACAACACGACGCTTTGCCAATGTTCGGGCAGGTTCCAGCAAATTATCAGCATCTTCATCTGCCCCGACCAGCGATTGGAAAACCCGCATCTCTTTTTTAACCAGAGCACTTTTCTGTTTATGTGGATACATAGGGTCAAGATAAACCACATCAGGCAACGGTGTAATATCCGTCAATGCCGTAATGCTTGAGGCATGGATCAGCGTCATGCGCTCTTTCAGCCAGCTACCAATCTCTTCATCCTGATAGCCCCGTTGTAGACCATCATCCAGTAATGCGGCTACCACTGGATGGCGCTCCAGCATCCTGACATGACAGCCAATAGAAGCCAGCACAAAAGCATCACGTCCCAATCCAGCGGTAGCATCCACAACATCAGGTAAATAATCTTTCTTGATACCGACTGCTTTTGCAACGGCTTCGCCGCGGCCGCCACCAAAGCGGCGACGGTGTGCCATTGTCCCGTTGACAAAATCAACATAAATCCCGCCCAGTTTAGGTTCATCACGTTTGTGCAATTCCAGCCGTTCGGGAGTCAATACCAATGCCATGACTGATTCTTCATCGTGGATCAGATCCCAACGTTCAGCCAATCGCGATAAGGCGCTGTGATCAGCACCTTCTTCACAAATCAAACAAATCTTCACTGGTTTTATCCGCCGATGCCGTAGCTTTCGAGCATTGCATCCAGTTCTGGTTCACGACCACGGAAGCGGACAAACAGAGTCATTGGATCTTCTGAGCCGCCACGGGTCAAAATATTGTCGAGGAATGACCGACCGGTTGCGTGATTGAAAATTCCCTCTTCCGAGAAGCGAGAATAGGCATCGGCTGCCAGAACGTCCGCCCACAGATAGCTGTAATAACCCGCTGCATAGCCACCATTAAAGATATGACTAAAGGAGTGTGGGAAGCGTCCCCAATCTGGTGATGGCACAACTGCAACTTGTTTTTTCACTGATTGCAGCATCTCCAGGATTTGCGCCCCTTTAGCTGGATCATATTCCGCATGCAGACGGAAATCGAACAGGCCAAACTCAAGCTGACGCAAAATTCTCATTGCGGCCTGATAGTTTTTGGCTGCCAGCATATTATCCAGCATCTCTTGTGGCAGTGGTTCCTGAGTTTGATAGTGACCGGAGATAAATGCCAATGCTTCCGGTTCCCAGCACCAGTTCTCCATAAACTGGCTTGGGCACTCTACCGCATCCCACGGTACGCCACTGATGCCGGCAACATCCAAGGCTTCTATCTCGGTCAGCATGTGGTGCAGGCCATGCCCAAACTCATGGAATAGTGTTGTAACTTCATCGTGCGTAAACAGGGCGGGTTGATCACCGACTGGCTTATTGAAGTTACAAGTCAGATAAGCGACTGGGTTTTGCAACTCGCCAGATGCATGACGCATTCTGCCGACATAACTGTTCATCCATGCGCCACCGCGTTTATGTTCACGGGCGTAAAGATCTAAATAGAAACTGCCGCGCAATACCTGCTTATCATCATACAGATCAAAGAAACGAACATCAGGATGCCATGTATCTACATCATGGCGCTCTTTGGCGGTGATGCCATAAATGCGGCGAACCACTTCAAACAGCCCTTCCAGTGCCCGCTGCTCAGGGAAGTAAGGACGCAGTTGTTCATCATCAATGGAGAAGTTATGCTGCTTTTGCTTCTCGCTGTAATATGCCAGATCCCACGCTTCCAGCCCATCAACACCGTGGTGAGATTTGGCGAAGTCAGTGAGTGCTTCCAGCTCTTCTTTACCTTGTTGGTGAGCACGTTTGGCCAGGTCGTTCAGGAAATCGAGTACTTGCTGAGGTGTTTTAGCCATTTTGGTCGCCAGCGAGCTTTCAGCATAGTTCTTGAATCCCAGTAATTGAGCCAGTTCATGACGTAATGCGAGTAGTTCCGCCATCACTTCACTGTTATCCCATTTTCCGGCATCTGGTCCTTGATCGGAAGCACGGGTTGTATAGGCGTAATACATTTCTTTGCGCAGTTCACGATTATCGCCATAGGTCATGACTGGCAGATAACTTGGCATATTGAGTGTCAACAACCATCCATCCAGCCCTTTGACTTCGGCGGCGGTCTTGGCTGCGGCTTTGGCACTTTCAGGCAGACCGGCCAGATCGCACTCGTCGGTAATCAGCTTGGTCCACCCCATAGTGGCATCCAGCAAATTATTGCCGAACTTTGCACCCAGCTCAGATAAACGGGCAGTAATTTCACCGTAACGCTTCTGTTTCTCTTCTGGCAAGCCAATGCCGGTCAATTCAAAATCACGCAAAGTATCTTCAACAACCTTGCGCTGTGGCTGGGAAAGGGTCGTGAAGGCTTGGCTCTCTCTCAGGGATTTGTAGGCTTGATATAACCCCTTGTGTTGCCCCAACCAAGTATCGAACTCAGAGAGCAAGGGCAGGCTTTGCTCATAGGCTTCGCGAAGCTCTGGACTATTCTTAACCGCATTCAGGTGTTCGACTGGCGACCACATACGGGAAAGCCGATCTTTCTCTTCTGAAATGGGTTGGCACAGATTATCCCAGGTAAAATCGGCATTTTCGGATAAAATCTTCTCAATTAATTGGCGGTAATTGGCTAACGTCTCTTCCACAGCAGGCACGACATGTTTTGGTTCGATTGCAGAGAACTCAGGCAATGCAGAAGATGTCAATAGCGGATTAGTCATAATGAGCGCCTTATATGTATATTTGGGTATAGGCTGAAACCAGCCCCGCATCCCAATGGGTTGTTGACGATAGATGGGGATAAGATATCGTGAGTTCAATGCTAATGCTGCACTTTTATACGAATAATTAGGCTCTTTTTCTATCAGGGATCTGTGAAGTCACGGAGACGTTTAGATATTATTGGAGACGCGCTATAATCCCTGCTCTTCATCAGTTTCATTAATGGAAGATCATCGTCCCCGGTGGGGCGGCTGGGCTTCAAATCCAGATGGGGTCGCCAGCGGCCCTCGGCAGGTTCGACTCCTGTGATCTTCCGCCAACCGTCCTCCATTACCATCCGAGAACGCCTAAAAAATCCTTTATATTCAAACATAATACTGAATCATTCATCCGTAACAATCCGGCTAAATCTCCCTGAATCCATGAAAAATATGTATAGTGTTGTGTATAGAATTTTTATACACATTTTTCACTCATTATCGGTAGAACTATCCACTACATCATGATGTAAATTGGGGCTTTGTAGGATAAAAATGTTGGAGAATAAAAGTATGGCGCAACACTTTCATTGGCAGAAAGAAAACTACCAAATTTCAACAGACAAATCACTGTTAGATATCACCGCTATCCACCAATTTCTTACACGTTCTCGTTGGGCGGAAGGTATTGATCTCGAAACAGTAAGGTCTGCTATTGAAAACAGCCTGACATTTGGATTGTATAAAGATGAAACCCAAATAGGGTTTGCCAGACTCGTAACGGATTTTGCAACGTTTGGCTATCTATGTGATGTTTATGTATTGGAGGAGTATCAAAAACAACAACTAGGCCGCTGGTTGATGACGTGTTGCCAATCTCATCCTGTTATGCAGCAATTACGAAGAATTATGCTTGTGACGTCAACAGCACCCTGGTTATATGAAAAATTTGGCTACTCTCCCGTTAATCATGAAAACGGTGTTTGGCAGATAGTTCGTCCAGATATTTATAAGGAAAAGTAACACTGCTTATTGATTGGAAATTGTATTACATTCCTTGGGTGAATATAGTTTGTAAATCGATTCAATTAGGTAAACTTCAATCGGCATCATTAACATGATTTTTTATAAAAACCCCAATGAAAGAAAGTCCTTCCTTGGAGCCCTAATTATTTATTATCAAATCGGTTTCTCTATCCAATTATACAGTGTATCAAGTTGATGAATGCGTTGGTGGTAACTTTGCAGCAAACAGGCTGTATCACCCTTGCACTTTTGGCGCTGTTTCAGCCATGTAGTTTGGTTATCATACATTTCACCAGATACGCCCATGGCAAATAATCCTCGCAGAAAGTGATATTTCACACTTAATTCCACATCCAAATCATTTAGTTTTAGGTTTGAACAAATTGCTTTTTCATCCGGCGCCTTGGCTTTGGCACAGTCAAAACTGGCAGCAAAACTGAGTGGGGAGAAGATAAGTAACATAAGCCAGAGATATTTCATTTAATTCTCCTTTATGGGAAAGAAATTGAATGATCGGGCTTTACCAGTTGCATCTAATTTGCAGGAAAATCGAATGTCGTGCCAGCCATCATCTGTCCTATACATACCGATACCGACCAACTCAGAAGGGTGTTTGAATCTTATACTATCTTCTGAAACCACACCGAGGAAAACTTTATCAGCATTTTTGTAATATTTCTTAATGATGGGTAAGGCAAAAGGACGACAAATAAACTCTGCCACTTTTTTGGTATCTGACCAACTTTCTACCATTGGTAGTGCAGATTTATCTGTAACTTGCTCATTAATCTGCTGTTGTAGGTATTTTTTCTGGTCTGGAGATAATTGTTGAGATGGTACTTTTGCTTGTGCAAAGGCAGATAATAATAGGCTGGTGATCCCCAAATAAGTTAAGTATCTTGAGTAAAACATAATAGCATACTCCTTGTTTGAGATTAAAAAAGTATGGCATAAATTTAGTGGGTGCGCCATTAATATGCTGGCATTGCATGAGTCTTTAAAAGAATATACCCTACCTCGCTTTATTTTTAGTGAGGTAGGGTATTTTAAGTATTTTATAAATAATTCATTATGCCAAATGATGATATATAGATAAAATTATCATTTGGATATTAAATATATTGATTCATAAGGTTTAATTTTAACCTCATGATCTACCATTGCAGGTGATGGGTAATTGCTCATTAATACCTGCCATTCTTCGCTTAAAAGTGCAGGTTCTGGAGACCAAAGTTGAGTTTCATCGCTCAGGTTTGCAATAACTAGCAAGGTTTGATCCTGCCAACGACGCAGATAGCACCACAATGAAGGGTGCTCTGGTAGCAGATCCAGGTAATCACCGTATGTCAGAATGGGCTGTTGCTTTCTCAATTTAATCAAATTGTGGTAGCAATAGAAGACGGAATCTTCATCCTGTAATACGGTTTCGGCGTTGATCTCTGAGTAATTACTGCAAGGCGCAATCCACGGTGTTCCGGTGGTAAAACCAGCGTTTACCGAATCATTCCATTGCATGGGGGTTCGGCTGTTATCACGGGATTTCTGCGCCAAAATCGCCAGTATATCCTCTGGTTGCACACCTTTCTCAATACGCTCTTGATACATATTCAGGCTTTCTATATCACGATAATCTTCAATGCGCGTAAAGTGAGGATTTGTCATACCCAGCTCTTCGCCCTGATAAATATAAGGCGTGCCTTGCATACCATGCAACACCATCGCCAGCATTTTAGCGGATGTTTTATGGTGTTGCTGTTCATCCCCGAACCGAGAAACAATGCGCGGCTGATCATGGTTACACCAAAAAAGCGCATTCCAGGCTTTTTGGTGCATACCTTGCTGCCATGTTGCGAAAATCTTTTTCAGTTCAACGTAATCTGGTTTTGCCAGAGTCCATTTTTCACCGTTTGGATAATCAACTTTTAGATGGTGGAAATTAAACGTCATGGACAGCGTTGTTCCGTCCAAAGCAGCATAGCGTTGGCAGTTCTCAAGGCTGGTGGATGACATTTCACCAACAGTCATCAATCCTTTAGGCTGGAAAACATCACGGCTCATTTCTTGCAGAAACTCATGTATCCGCGGGCCATCGGTGTAGAATCGGCGGCCATCTCCGCGATCATCACTAGGATAATCTTGCTGTTTTGAGACAAGGTTAATGACATCCAGACGTAAGCCATCAACGCCACGATCAGCCCAGAATTCACAGATTTTTTTCAGCTCAGCGCGAACGGGTTCATGCTCCCAATTTAAATCGGCTTGTTCAACCGCAAACAGGTGGAGGTAATATTGTTGACTGTCTGCATGCCATTGCCATGCATTACCACCGAATTTGGATTTCCAGTTATTGGGCAGGGAACCTTCAGAACCATCTCGCCAGATATAAAACTGGCGGTAGGGGCTATTAATGACTTGTGCAGCCTGGAACCACGGGTGTTGAGTTGAAGTATGATTGAAAACCATATCCAAAATAATGCGAATGCCACGGCGATGGGCATTTTGCACCAAATTATCAAAGTC
The DNA here is from genome assembly GCF_001908095.1 of Xenorhabdus thuongxuanensis. GTDB lineage: Bacteria > Pseudomonadota > Gammaproteobacteria > Enterobacterales > Enterobacteriaceae > Xenorhabdus > Xenorhabdus thuongxuanensis. The sequence continues at coordinate 45,236 of NZ_MKGR01000021.1, forward strand.
CTCCATGGAGCCATAATCAGGATTGATGGCACAGTAATCAGCGACATCATAGCCATTATCAACCTGCGGAGAGGGATAAATCGGCGTGATCCAAATGGCCTCAACGCCGAGTTGTTGTAGATAATCCAGCCGTTGGGTGATCCCGTTGATATCTCCCGTGCCGCTACCGGTACTATCCTGAAAACTTTTTGGATAAATTTGGTAGATAACACTATCCATCCACCATGGTTTTTGTTCTGTCATAAATAGATACCTACAAAATTAATTGGCCTGTTCATTGGGTAAGATCGCTTTGCGTTCATTTCTGCGATAAGCCAGAACGGTCAGCAGGAATGGCACAGCAATCGCGATGAGCATGGCAATCAGATAAATCATCCAGAACTGTGGCCTGATAGAAAGAATTCCTGGTATTCCGCCAACGCCGATACCATTAGCAATCACATGGTTGAGCCCACAAACCAGTCCAGCCAGAGCTGCGCCAATCATCGCACAGAACATGGGGTAACGGTATTTAAGGTTGATACCATACATGGCGGGTTCGGTTACGCCCAAATAGGCGGAAATTGCCGCAGGAACAGAAATTTCGCGTTCTTTTTGTTTCTTGCTTGCCCAGACAATGCCGAGAACAGCAGAACCTTGTGCGATATTAGATAGCGCAATAATAGGCCAAATCGGTGTTCCTCCGGTGCTTTGGATCATTTGCAGGTCGATGGCCAGTGTTGTTTGGTGTACACCCGTGATAACCAGTGGGGCATAGAAGAAACCAAACAAAGCGGCTCCGATAGGGGCAAAGCTACCCGTCATTAGACTTTTAACAACCCAGGCAACACCATCCCCGATAGCACGTCCGGCAGGGCCTATCAGGGAGTGGGCAAGGAGGACAGCCAGTACCAGAGAAACCACAGGGACAATCACAAGATAGAGATAGTCTGGTACCCATTTTTTCAGCCGAGTTTCAATCCATCCCAACGTTAGGCCGGCTAACAGGGAAGGAATAACCTGTGCCTGATAGCCAACCTTAGAAATGGTAAACCAGCCGAAATTCCAGATTTCAGGCGTTTGTTGCCCAAGCAGGTAAGCATTCATCAATTGCGGGGAAACCAGGGTAATACCGAGAATAATCCCCAGAATGGGTGTTCCGCCCATCTTTTTGACGGCAGACCAACAGATACCTACAGGGAGGTAGAAGAATACGGCTTCACCGATTAGCCAGAGAAAATCATAAACACTCTGCCAGACAGGATAGAGTTGCGTGAGCGATTTGCCTTCACTAAACGGGATATCGCCGATCAGGTTACGAAAACCGAGGATTAAACCACCGCTGATCAGGGCTGGCAGTAAGGGGAAGAAGATCTCAGCAAAATGTGAAATTGCACTTTCATACCATTTCATATTTTGGCGAGCAGCTTGCTTAACTTCTTCTTTATTAACAGATTGTTTCCCTGTGGTTTCAAGCAGTGCTTTGTAATAAACATCCACATTCGTCCCAATCACGACCTGAAATTGTCCGGCATTAGTGAAGCATCCCTTGACCATTGGTAACTCTTCAATGGCTTTGGCATCGGCATTTTCTGGTGTATTAAGAACGAATCTGAGGCGGGTGATACAATGACTGACGGAAGCGATATTCTCTTTACCACCAATCAAGGTAATAAGATTATCAATATCCTTTTGATTTACTTGTTTTTTTTTCATGCCTTTTCTCCTTTGTGTGGCAGGAGTTATAAATGATGGAGTTTTGCGATTAACAGAATGATTATTCTCGTGATGAGATAATGAATAGACTGAAATAATAGCAGGTCAATCCTAGACAGATTTTTATATTTTGAATATGAAAAGTTGCTTTGTTTGAGTTTTAGATCACACTTTAGGCCATTGATTTGAAATTAAAGGGTTTTTTATATTCATGGTGCTTATTATTATCGGGTTTTTAGCTTTTTTTGGTATTAATAGATGTAGGTTATGAGTTCATACCATCGGTTGGTAAAATATCAAAAACTGTATACCTCATAACCGACAATTAGTCAGCAAATATGCCAAATAACCAGTCATATCATTTTAATATCCATAATTGTTTCAATCGCGCCACTTCGTAAGCATCTTTGCTTATTAGGCGTCACATGGATAGCTTGACTAACGGGCAGGACAGGAATACCAGAGCCTAAGAAGATCGGAATGGTGGTAATAAATAGTTGTTGTAACTCTCCGGCATCGGCAAAGCTTGCGGCAGTTTTACCTCCCCCAATTACCCAAACATCTTTCCCTTTAGCAGCGACTCTTGCCTCGGCGGCAATATTTTGGGGATTATCATGAGTGATAACGGCATTAATGTTGGCAGAAATCGTTAAGTTTCTTGAGGAGAGGATAAAGGAAGGGATATTTTGATACGGCCATTCACCCGCGGCATTTTTCATAATCCACTCATAGGTTCCAGCTCCCATAATTGTGGCTCCGATATTTTGATAAAATTCATCATAAGGAGTGGCGTCATTGCCTGGAGGGAAATCATATAACCAACCTAATTCATGGTTTTTAGTAGCAATATAACCATCCATTGTGGCGGCAACATAATAGATGAGTTTTGACATGGATTTTCCTTATTTTTGCACATAGGGCTATTAATCAGGAGGAAGGTTACGATGCCTGATCAGATAAATAATGATTATATACGAACTAGTTACTTTAGCAGGCGAGCAAAAATATGATTATCCTTTTTGAGCTTTCCACCACTGATATAGAGCTTCAATATCCGATGATGAGCTTATCGACATTGGTTAAATCAGGTGATAAATAACGGGCACATTCGTCAAATGAATGACCGTGATAGTAACCGGAATAATAACTGAAACGGCCAACCTGAATTTGGGATTGGTAACCTGTTCCGCTAATGTTTTGCCCTTAAAGGGACTGTCGAAATAGTTTTTCATAGCGTATTCATTTCATTGTGCAACCCGCCAAAACGTCGGTAATACGCGGCGGTGGGTTGAGGTAATTGGCCAATGGTCGTTTCGCAACGTTCACTGACGTAGCGTGTTGCAGCAAGACCAATATATTGATAAATATTTATACACAAATTACGGGCAATTTGCCCTTCCCATTGTGCGGGCAACAGGGCATCAGGCAGTAATGGATCGCGCAGGGCTATGCGGCGGTAAAAGTGGATCAGCAGCAGGCGCAATTGGAAACAGCGTTCTGGTGTCAGGTCGTCCTCATGGCAATCCCGCAGCAGTGTCATCAATGGGCGGAAGGAAACAATAAATTCGTGATAATGCTGTGATATCTGCTCCAGTGACCAATTGTTAGAGACGAGTTCTTTCAAGCTCTGTTCCGAACGTGGGTAAGGATAATCAGCACGGAAATAGATGACGGAATCGCTGGCGTCGAGCTCCCCCAACAGGGAAGGAATGTCTCTTTGGGAATGGCTTGGTGCGGCGATCAGGGTGCTGTTAAATTGCGCGAAACCGAACCAGGTCAGCTCTTTTCTTAAACGGTTACGTTCGTTTTTGGTGGTGCCTTCCAGTAGCAGCAGATCCCACTTGCCATCCCATTCTGGCTGCTCATTGAGATAGATTTTATCCTCTGCATGACGAAATTGATGCATTCCCCGCTCGGCGATGCGGTAATAACTGCGTCGCCCTAGTTTTTCTACCGTAAGCCACCCCTCTTTTTGCAGCCTGAATACGGATGTTCTCACGAAACGGTCACTAAACCCCATCGGTTCCAGCAAGAGGCTCAAACTGCCAAGCCAAACTTCACCGCCACGGTGATTCAGGGCGTCCCCATATAAGGAGATGATCAGCGATGTTCCGCTGACAGGCTGTGCATTGAGTGCGTGTTGGATAAAATCGTCAAGTTTATGTGCCATAGTTTCTATGATTTGCTCAAAAGTGTGTCATAACGTTAGCATAACTGTATCGATAAGCTTAATCGATATGCTTAGAGAAAACCCTTCGGAGCAACATACTGTTGGGAAAAATACCATTGAAAAAGGTGCCACCGCTGTTTCATCGCATTTAACTTGCGGTGGCAGAAAGTTATTCGCGTGGTCGGTTATCGATTACCCGTACCGCTTTACCTTCTGAGCGTGGAATGACACCACAATTGACGATACTGACATCGGTGCTAAGTCCTACTGTCGATTTTATGTGATGGCGCAATTGATGACAGAGGTTGCAACGTTGTTCGTGGTTCAGCAGATCTGGCTCTTTCAGTTCAACTTTGACTAACAAGCAGTCATGGTTACCCTCGTGGTTGACTTCCAATTGATAATGAGGGGAAAGCTCCTTAAAGCGTATAATCTGTTCTTCTATTTGTGATGGGAAGACATTGATGCCACGGATAATCAGCATGTCATCGGAACGGCCGGTGATCCTGTCCATGCGACGCATATTACGTGCCGTACCGGGTAATAAGCGTGTCAGGTCGCGGGTGCGATAGCGGATCACGGGCATGGCTTCTTTGCTTAGGGTAGTGAAAACTAATTCTCCGGTTTCGCCATCTGCCAGATTATTCAGGTTGTCAGGATCAATGACTTCAGGGTAGAAATGATCTTCCCAAATGGTAGAACCGTCGGCGTATTCCAGTGATTCCATGGCAACGCCTGGCCCCATCACTTCGGACAGGCCGTAGATGTCCAATGCCTTGATACCCAGGCGTGTTTCAATTTCAGTACGCAAAGCGGCTGTCCACGGTTCGGCGCCAAAGATGCCAATACGTAAGGAACACGTGCTGGCATCCCCACCCATTTGGCGCTCCAGTTCATCCAATAAAGTCAGGCAGTAAGAAGGCGTCATCATAATGATGTCCGGTTTGAAGTCCATAATCAGTTTTGCCTGTTTGATGGTGTTGCCACCAGACATTGGAATGACTGTTGCTCCCAATCGTTCAGCACCATAGTGTGCTCCCAAACCTCCCGTGAACAGGCCGTAACCGTAAGCAATGTGAACTTTATCTTTGGCACTGACTCCGGCAAAGCGCAGACAACGGGCAATGATATTTGCCCACGTGTCGATATCCCGTTGGGTATAACCTACCACAGTAGGACTTCCGGTCATGCCGGATGATGCGTGGATGCGCACGACCTGCTCCATCGGGACGGCGAAGGCATCAAAAGGATAGTGTTCCCGCAGATCTTGCTTGGTGGTGTAAGGAAATTTGGCGATGTCACTGAGTTGCTTGAAATCACTCGGATGGATACCTGCTGCATCAAATTTGTGGCGGTACATGGGAACGTTGCTGTAGGCGTGGTTGAGGGTCCATTTCATCTGGTTAAATTGCCACGCCTGAATCTCATCACGTGAAGCAAATTCAATGGCGTCCAGAGGTTGTGCAGAGGATTTTTTTAGGTTTTGTACGTTGTTGCTCATAATTTCCTGTCCTTTTGTTGATTTGTTTGTAACAGGTTGCTTTTATCGTTATGTGCACGTAGTGATATGCAGGTGTTGGTTAAGTCAGGTAACTGTGTATCAGTTTATTGTTGTTAAAAATGATCGTTGTGAAAATAGCTGCTATGAAACACGTTCAATAATCATGGCGATGCCTTGTCCCACGCCAATACACATGGTGCATAAGGCGTAACGTCCGGCACGTCGCTCCAGTTCAAGGGTGGCTGTCAGCGCAAGACGGGTTCCGCTCATACCCAAAGGATGTCCTAGTGCAATTGCTCCTCCATTCGGGTTTACGTGCTCTGCATCATCTGGTAATCCCAGTTGGCGTATGACAGCCAGCGCCTGTGCAGCGAAAGCCTCATTCAGTTCAATAACATCCATTTGATTTAGGGTTAAGCCTGTGAGTTCCAGTACCTTGCGAGTCGCAGGCAGTGGCCCGATCCCCATGATGCGTGGTTCAACACCACATGTTGCTGTTGCGATGATGCGCGCCCGTGGTGTCAGCCCTTGGCGTAAGGCAGCCGTTTCTGAGGCGATGATCAGCGCCGCAGCACCATCGTTAACACCGGAAGCGTTACCCGCGGTGATGGTGCCGTCTGCACGAAATGGGGTTTTGAGCCGTTGTAATTGTTCGAGCGTCGTTTCTGGTCGGGGATGCTCATCCTGTGAAATGACCGTTGCTACACCTTTTTTGTTGGCTGGAGGGAGAGTAACAGGGATGATTTCCTCGGCCAGTACGCCACGTCGTTGCGCTCTGGCGGCACGTTGCTGGCTGCGCAGGGCGAAGGCATCTTGGTCATCACGGCTAATTTTAAATTGGGCTGCGACATTTTCTGCCGTTTCTGGCATGGAGTCTGTGCCGAATTGTTGTTGCATCAGAGGGTTAATAAAGCGCCAGCCAAGGGTGGTATCAAAGATCTCAGCCTGTCGGCTGAAAGCACGGTCTGTTTTGCTCATCACAAAAGGAGCACGGGTCATGGATTCAACGCCACCCGCCAATATCAGTTGAGCATCGCCGGATTTAATACTGCGAGCGGCGAAGGCCAGTGCATCCAGACCTGAGCCACATAACCGATTGACTGTCGTGCCAGAAACCGAATTTGGCACTCCTGCTAACAATAGTGCCATGCGTGCGACGTTGCGATTATCTTCTCCTGCCTGATTAGCGCAGCCAAAGATCACATCGTCAATTTGTTCCCAATCCAATGCTGGATAACGAGTCATCAATGCCCGTAGCGGCAGGGCTGCCAGATCATCAGCCCGCAGGCTGGATAGCGCACCACCATAACGGCCGATAGGTGTGCGGATACCATCACAGATAAATGCATGATTCATGATTGTTCTCCCTGACAGTTTGGCTGGGTTTTTTCCTCAGTATTGCCAGAAATAGGGTGACTGAGACGATAGGAGTAACCGCGGAAAAAAGCGACAACTTTGCTATTCTGATTGATGATCTCCACATCATATAGGCCAGTGTTTTTGCCTTGATGCCGAACAGAAGCAGTGGCGGTTAGTTGATCACCCACCAATGCCGGACGGATAAAATCAATGCTGCCTCTGGAAGCGACGGCTGCCAGTCCCTCGCTGTTACAGGCATAGGCGAAAGCTGTATCCGCCAGGCTGAACAGAATGCCACCATGACAACTTTGATGGCCGTTGAGCATATTGGGTACTATTTTCATACTGAGTCGGGCGAATCCGATATCGATATGCTCAATGTGCATTCCCATATTTTGGGCACAGGCATCTTGGGTATACATGGCTTCAACGTGATGGCGAGCCAGTTGGCTTGCTGTGTTACCATTATCTTGCATGGTTATCCCCTTTCTTGTGTTGTTGGGCCTGCTGGAGAGGGAGTCTGGTATGTCCCGCCGCTAATTGGCGCAGCAAGGGCGCTGGGCGGTAACGGGATTCACCATAGAACTTTTGCAAGTTTTCCAACGTACTGAGAATATGTTTCCAACCCAACTGTTCCCCCCATGCCAGAGGGCCGATGGGATAATTCACACCATGGCACATCGCCAGATCGATATCTTCAGCGCTGGCGATACCTTTATGAATGGCATCCAATGCCTCGTTGCACAACATAGCAACGGTACGCATGGTTAGCAGGGCGGGATAATCTGGCAGGAGAATAACTTGCTTACCGAGGGATTGCAGAAAACCGATCACCTTTGCTGTTTGTTGGGGCGTATTCTGGCAGGCGGCACTAAGAGTCATGATAGAAGCCAATTGGTGATTGGCAGAAAGATCAAATTGCACCACGGGTGCCCTGACTTCGTCAGCAATCTGTGCACTGGTTCTCCCTTTGGCCAGAATCAAGAGCGTTTCATCAACCTGTAAAGTCGGGGAGTGGAATCGGTCATTTTTGCTTTCTTCGAAGAGGATTCCATATTGCTGTAACTTAGGCTGTTGTAACAGGGCAACAAAGTGTGGCAATGCTGCCCAATTTCCTGTCGCCTTGATCCGCACCGGCTGTTTTTGTGCTTTGGTGTGTTTCGGCTCTATTTTAGGCTGTGGCTGGGTTTCTTTTGTTCCACCGTTTTTTCTTATGCTGTTGTTTCCTTTTATATCATAGGAATAGAAACCACGACCGCGTTTGCGTCCAAGATGATCGGCATCCACCAACTCTTTTTGCAGTAGTGAAGGCTGAAAGCGGGGATCGTAATGGAAGGCATGGAACAGGGATTCGGTTACAGTATAGTTAATGTCATTGCCAATCAAATCCATCAGTTGTAATGGTCCCATCGCAAAACCGCCCGATTCTTTGAGGACTGCATCCAGTGTGGCGGGTGTCGCAATCCGTTCTTCCAGTGCGCGCAGGGTTTCAGCATAGAATGGACGGGCGATGCGATTGACGATAAACCCCGGCGTAGAACGGCAAATCACAGGCTGTTTTTTCCAGCCCGTCACGAGGGTTTTGAGTGTTGCCACGGTTTGAGGGGAGGTTTCCAAACCTTGTACGATTTCCACCAGCTTCATTAGGGGGGCTGGGTTGAAAAAATGTAGCCCTGCCATGCGTTGCGGAGCAGACAGAACACGGGCAATGGCGGTAATCGACAATGATGAAGTATTGCTGGCAAACAGGGTTTGGTGTGAACAAATGGATTCCAGTTGTTGGAAGAGATTCTGTTTAGCTTCCAGTTGTTCGACAATGGCTTCGATCACCAGACCACACGGTGCCAGCGTATGTAACGAATTTACCTGAGTGATGCGTTGTAACAGAGCTTCTGTTGCGCTGGCCTCTGCTTTGCCTGCTGCCACACGTTGATGCAGGCGAGCATGTAAATTGTCCAGTGCCTGACTGACCGCTTCGCCATTGAGGTCAAACAGCAGGACGGAATGTCCTGCCTGAGCTGCAACTTGGGCAATGCCGATACCCATTGTTCCCGCACCGATAACGGCTATGGAGCCGTGGAGGTGAGGCGTGGTCATGATCATTTCCCCTTGAACGTTGGCTGGCGTTTTTCAATGAACGCATTGACACCTTCACGAAAATCTTCGCTATGCCCGCACAGGCGTTGTAAATCTCGTTCGAGAGCAAGCTGTTGTTCCAGTGTATTGGTTGCGGCTGCATAGGTGGCTTGCTTGATGCAGCCAAGAGCCAAAGTAGGTTGGGCAGCAAGGTGTAGAGCGAGCTTCTGGGTTTTATCTTCCAACTCTTCTGGCTCAACGACTTGCCAGATCATTCCCCAATCCAGTGCTTGTTCAGCGCTGATTTTGTCGCCCAAAAGTGCCATCCCCATTGCTCGCGCTTGTCCAATCTTATGGGGCAGGAACCAGCTACCGCCAGAATCAGGTGTCAGGCCAATACGGCAGAAAGCCTGAATAAAGCTGGCGGTACGGGAAGCGATCACAATGTCACAAGCCAGGGCAAGGGAGACACCAGCACCAGCCGCCACGCCGTTGACAGCGCAAATAATGGGCTTAGGCAGGGAAGTCATACGTCGGATCAGCGGGTTGTAGTAGCGTTCAACAGATTGGCCGAGATCAGGGATACAGCCATCAGAAATGATGGCATTGCGATCATTTAAATCTTGTCCGGCGCAGAAGCCGCGTCCGGTTCCGGTGAGCAGGACACAGCGTACGGACTTATCCTGTTCAGCAATATCCATTGCCTGACTTAATTGTCGGTGCAGTTCCTCGTTAAAGCTATTGAGGCATTCTGGACGGTTGAGAGTAATGCTAAGGACACCTGCTTGTATATCAGTCAGTACCGTTGACATGTTTTCCATCTGTCAGAACCCCTTAAATGTTGGTTTACGTTTTTCCAGAAAGGCGGAGATGCCTTCCTGACGATCGGTTGTGCCTGCCAACGTAACAAAATGCTGGCGTTCGGCGAGTAGCCCTTGTGACAGGCTTGTTTCTTGTGCGGCCTTGAGGGCTGCTTTAGCTGCCCGAAGTGCCAGAGGGGAAAATTCACTGATGCGTTGGGCGAGTTGCTCTGCACGCTCTAATGTCAGGGCATCAGTGCAAACCTCACTGACCAGCCCCGCTTCCAGGGCGCGATGGGCATCGATAGCCTCGCCGGTCAATACCATCTGGTAAGCCGATGCCTTGCCGACGCTGCGGATGAGCCGTTGTGTTCCCCCCGCCCCTGGCATCAACCCCAGGGTGATTTCTGGCAGACCAAAACGGGCGTTTTCTCCACAAATCACCAAATCACAAGCCAATGCCAGTTCGCAGCCCGCGCCAAGTGCGTAACCATTGACAGCAGCGATCAGGGGTTTGCTGATATTATTTAAACGTTGCCAAAGTTGTGGGCGGCGATCAGTCATGGCTGTAGCAATGTTTTGTTGTTGCAGTTCTTTCAGGTCGGCACCTGCCGCGAAACAGCGCGCTGATCCCGTAATAACAATGACTCCGGTTCCGTTATCCGTATCCGCGAATTCCAATTGCTGCACGAGTTGTTCCAGACAGTCATTACTGAGGGCATTGCGCACTTCTGGCCGATTTAGGGTTAATGTGCGTACTCTTTGCTGCTGGTGGCATAAAATCCATTCCTGACTCATGGTAGTTCCTCACAAGCATATGAAAGTGGCTAGACATCAAAATCGACAACTACGCCATCGCCTTTCGGCCATGACTGGCAGCTTAAGATATAACCGGCAGCCAATTGATCGGGTTCCAGGCTGTAGTTCACCCTCATGTCCACTTCGCCGGATTTAAGCCGGCATTTACAGGTAGCACATACTCCTCCTTTGCAGGCGTAGGGTAAGTCTGCGCCCTGGCGCAATGCGGCATCGAGGATACTGTCATCTTCGGCGTTCATGGCAATATTGAGGGTGCGACCATCCAGGTGGATCTCAACGCGAGTCTCACTACGTTCTGTGAGATTGGCTGGCTGTCGGGAATTTATTGTGGCTTGTCCGGTATTGAAGCGTTCACTATGGATACGTTTAGCAGGTATTCCCACCTGTTCCAGCGCAGAATGAGCGTCATCCAACATGGTTTCCGGCCCACAGAGAAAAGCATGGTCAAATTGGGTAAAATTGAGCAGGGTTTTGCCAATGCGGTTTAGGTGCTCAGTATCAATGCGTCCGTTAAACAGTGGGCTATCAGTGGATTCCTGACTAAACAGGTACAGCACCTGAAAACGGCTGAGGTAGCAATTCTTGAGATCGGCCAGTGTTTCTTTGAACATGGTAGAGCGGCTGGTGCGATTGCCATAAATAAGCGTAAAAGTACTATTGGGTTCTAGTGCCAGCGTACTTTTGATGATCGATAAAATGGGAGTGATACCCGAACCAGCGGCGATAGCCAGATAATGCCCCTGTTGGCCTGTATTGGGGTGATGACCAAAATTTCCTTGTGGCTGCATGACTTCCAGCTCATCCCCGACTTTTAATTGTTGATTGATGAAGGTCGAAAAGCGGCCTTGGTGAATGGCCTTGACACCAATTTGTAATACATCATCCAACGGTGAGCTACAGATGGAGTAGCAGCGGCGTAGTTCTTCGTTATTTACTTTCGCCTTGAGTGTCAGGTGTTGGCCAGGGTGATAGCAGAACTGTTTTTTCAGTTCAGCAGGAATATGCAGGGTAACGACCACAGCATCCGGCGTTTCCCTTTCGATGGCGGCAATACTTAAGCGGTGAAAGCCATGTGAGCGTGTTTGATGCAAAGTGGACATCTTACTTTCCTCTTTAAGTGCACCCTCGTTAAATGCATTTGAAATAATCAAATGGTTCCCAACAATCTCGACAGCGATAGAGGGCTTTGCAGGCAGTGGAACCGAATTCGCTGATTTTTTCTGTTGCGTGGCTGCCACAGTGCGGGCAGATAATGGGATCCATGTTTGCCGTTTTTTCGCAAGCTAATCCTTGGGGAGGGGCAATGCCGGATTCTCGCAAGCGTTGTTTGGCATCTGTATTTATCCAATCGGTGGTCCACGCAGGGGTCAGGCTTACTTCAATATGCACCGGAGAAAAGCCTGCTTGTGCCAGAATTTCCTGAATGGTTTCGAGCAGGTATTCCGTCGCAGGACAGCCGGAATAGGTTGGGGTAAATGTCACCCGCCAGCCGTTTTGCAAGGACGTGACAGCCCGTATCATGCCAAGATCAGTAATGGAGAGTGCAGGAAGTTCTGGATCAGCAATTTGGTGCAGGCATTGCCAGATTTGATGAATTTCCGGCGGCTGTATCTCTGAATAAGAGTGAGTATTGCATAGCTGTTCCATGATCTTCTCCCATTACCCTCTGTTTTCTGACCGTTTTTGTCACCAGTTGCAGTTGGGATAGGTGCGTTGCAGGTATTGCATTTCTGCCAAGATGTATCCCAAATGTTCTGTGTGCAGTCCTTGTTTTCCACCTTGTCGATAAGGTGCCTCCTGTGGCATTTCTAGCGTGGCTTCGGTGAACGTTTCGTTGATGATTTGCAGCCACGGTTCATGCAGGGTGCCGAGATCAACGGCAATGCCTTCTTCTGCCAATTGCTGCTCTATTTCGTCGCAATGGAATAGTTCGCCGGTAAAGCGCCACAGTTGATTAACGGACTGTTGGATTTTTTCGTGACTCAGTTCTGTTCCATCCCCCAATCTGATCATCCAGCCTCGGCTAAATCGCAGGTGATATTCCACCTCTTTCAACGACTTGGCACTAATGGCCGCTAACTGATGATCTCGGCTTTGTCCCAGAGCCTGATGCAGTAAGACGTGATAGGCATCAATAAAAAATTGGCGTACCAAGGTGTCGTTAAAGCCGCCATTGGGTTGTTCCACCAGCAGCAGATTGCAGAATTCGCGCTCATGACGCCAAAACGCCAGATGATCTTCATCCTGTCTTGAAAGAGTAGCTGCATAACTGAGGAAATGGCGTGCTTGTCCCAATAGATCGAGTCCGATATTGGACAGTGCAAGGTCAATTTCCAGTTCTGGCGCATGTCCACACCATTCGCACAGGCGCTGTGCCAGAATCAGCGGGGTATCTCCCTGACGAAGTACATATTTGAACAGGGCATGGCTGGGTGATGAAATACTGTGTATATTCATATTCTCACCCCTTACATATTCTTGATGCCATCAGGTATGGTGTAGAAAGTCGGATGACGGTAGATCTTGTCCTCCGATGGCTCGAAGAAAGCGCCCCGTTCTTCCGGTTGTGAAGCCACCAGATAGATGGATTTCACTACCCAGATGGAACAACCTTCATTGCGCCGAGTGTAGGCATCGCGTGCGTTTTCCAGTGCCATTTGATCATCTGCCGCGTGGAGGCTGCCGACGTGACGGTGCGCTAATCCCTGTTTGCTACGGACAAAGACTTCGTACAGTGGCCAATCGGTATCTTTCATTAGAGTCACTCCCTTCGATGCTGTTCAGGTAACATAAGACATTAAGTGGCGTGATTTTTGGCAGCTATTTTTCTGGCATGAGTAGAAGCCGCTTCCCGTACCCAACTTCCGTTTTCCCAAGCCCGGCGTTTGGCTTCCAGACGTTCGTGATTGCATATCCCTTGCCCTTTCAGCACTTGATAGAATTCATCCCAATTAATTTCACCAAAACGGTAATGCCCTGTTGTTTCATCCCAAACCAGCTCAGGATCGGGAGCTGTCATACCCAGGGCTTCCAACTGGGGCACGGTGTTGTCGATGAATTTTTGTCGCAGTTCATCATTGCTGAATCGCTTGATTTTCCACGCCATGCTCTGGGCACTGTTGGGAGAATCACTGTCATTGGGACCAAACATCATCAATGTCGGCCACCAGAAGCGGTTAATGGCATCTTGTAACATGGCACGCTGGGTTTCGCTGCCATTCGCCAGCACTGTTACTGCTTCATAACCTTGCCGTTGGTGGAAGCTTTCTTCCTTGCAGATTTTTACCATCGCGCGGGCGTAAGGACCGTAAGAGGCACGGCACAAGGCAACTTGATTGACGATCGCTGCGCCATCCACCAGCCAGCCAATCACGCCAACATCTGCCCAACTGAGGGTGGGATAGTTAAAGATCGAGGAATATTTCATCTTGCCATCCAACAGTTTTTGGTAGATGTCCTGACGGGAACAGTCCAATGTCTCAGCGGCGCTGTAGAGATACAGCCCGTGTCCTGCTTCATCTTGTACTTTCGCCAGCAATATGGCCTTGCGACGCAGTGTCGGGGCACGGGTGATCCAATTAGCTTCCGGTAACATGCCGACGACTTCCGAGTGTGCGTGTTGACCGATCTGGCGTATCAGGGTTTGGCGATAGGCTTCGGGCATCCAATCTTTAGCCTCAATAGAGAGATCTGCTACTATTTTTGCCTCAAAGCTCGCCTGAAGTGGATCAGTTGTCATATGCGACTCCATTATGATTCTTATTTTCTGATATAAGACATAAAAACGAATCACTTTTTATAACCACAAATCTACAAACTGATAACAAAAATAGCAAATACAAAAATTGGGTATTTGTTGTTCACATCACAATATGAATTTTAATTTTTTATAAAACAATTACTTAATTATTTTCATTTAGCGACGGGATAAATATTAACAAGGGGTTAGGTGTAAATGTTTGTATTTTGTTAATTATGTGGGTGGTTTTGTCAATCATATATGTGATACATAAATGGCATTCCATTACTTAATGATTGTTTCATTGGTTAAATCGGTGGAGAAAAAAATGCAACAGTTAACGAGTTACATTTGTGGTGCTTGGGTTTATGGGCAAGGCAATCCCAGAACTATCCATCATGCAGTAAGCGGCGAAGCTTTGTATCAGGTATCTTCAGAAGGTTTGCCATTGGCAGAAAGTCTAGTTTACGCCCGTGAAAAAGGAGGAAGAGCACTGGCTGCGATGACGTTCCAGCAACGTGCGCAGATGATGAAGGCAGTTGCAAAACACCTGCTTGCCAACAAAGAAGCACTGTATGCCATTTCCACAGAAACAGGTGCAACCCGTGCGGATAGTTGGGTGGATATTGAGGGGGGCATAGCAACCCTGTTCTCGTATGCAGGATTAGCAGGGCGCGAATTGCCGGATGATATCCTGTGGCCGGAAGATGAGATGATCCCGCTATCTAAACAATCCCAGTTTGTGGCACGCCATGTGCTGACTTCCCGCCCCGGTGTTGCACTGCATATCAATGCGTTTAACTTTCCTTGTTGGGGGATGCTGGAAAAATTGGCACCAACGTGGATGGCAGGCATGCCAGCGATTATCAAGCCTGCTACGGCATCCGCCCAACTGACACAGGCGATGGTGAAAATGATCATCGATAGCGGCCTGGTGCCGGAAGGGGTATTGCAATTGATCTGTGGTGGCATTGGTGATTTGTTTGATCATCTCGATTATCAGGATGCCGTGACGTTTACCGGCTCTGCACAAACGGGGCGGAAGTTGCGTGTCCATCCGCGACTGATAGAAAAATCCATTCCTTTTACGATGGAAGCAGATTCGCTTAATTGCTGCATTTTAGGCGAGGATGTGACACCTGACATGCCGGAATTTGGTGTTTTTATCAAGGAAGTTACTCGTGAAATGACGGTGAAGGCTGGTCAGAAATGTACGGCTATCCGGCGTGTTATTGTACCTGCCAGCCAAATGGAAGCGGTCAAACAAGCGCTTCTCAAGCGGTTATCTGGTGTGGCAGTTGGCGATCCTACTTTGCCAGAAGTACGCATGGGGGCGTTGATTAACCTGGAACAGCGTGATGAGGTGCAGGCGAGAGTCAACGAATTGCGCAATAGTGGTTGCGAGGTTTTGTGTGGCGGTTCACTGGAGAAACTCGTACTGACAGGCGATAGCAACAGTAATGGCGCATTCTATCCATCGACGTTGCTTTACTGCGCTGCTCCAATGACTAATCAGGTAGTACACAGCACGGAAGCTTTTGGGCCGGTTGCCACATTAATGGCGTATCAGGATACTGAGCAGGCGATTGCATTGGCGATGATGGGACAGGGTAGTTTGGCTGGGTCATTGGTGACGGCAGATGAACAGATTGCAGTCCAGGTGATCCGTGCGACAGCATGTGCTCATGGTCGTATGTTGGTGCTGGATGAAACAGCTTCTGCGGAATCCACGGGACATGGCTCTCCGCTACCCATATTGGTACATGGTGGGCCAGGGCGTGCTGGTGGTGGAGAAGAGTTGGGGGGCTTGCGTGCCGTGAAACACTATATGCAGCGTACAGCGATTCAAAGCAGCCCAAGTATGCTGGCAGCGATTGGTCGTGAGTGGGTGCGTGGCGCGAAAGTGAAGGAAGAACAGATTCATCCATTCCGCAAGTACTTTGAACAAATTGAAATTGGTGAAAGTTTACTGACTGCTCGCCGGACGGTGACGGAAGCGGATATCGTGAATTTCGCCTGCCTGAGTGGTGATCATTTTTACGCCCACGTGGATAAAATCGGCGCGGCTGAATCCTTGTTTGGCGAGCGTGTGGCACATGGTTATTTTGTTGTATCGGCTGCTGCGGGTTTGTTCGTTGATGGTGCGGTAGGGCCGGTGCTTGCCAACTACGGTATGGAAAACCTGCGTTTCATTGAACCGGTCAAGATTGGCGATACCATTCAAGTTCGTTTGACCTGCAAGAAGAAGATTAAGAAAGTCCAGAAGACACCGGAAGATAAACCACATGGCGTGGTGATGTGGGATGTGCAGGTGTTGAATCAGGAGCAACAGCCGGTGGCGCTTTATAGCATCCTGACGTTGGTAGAGCGGCAGCAAGGAGATTTTGCGGCGTCGGTATAATCACGGTTAGGATAAGCGTTGTTAAGTCAAGGAAACAGAGTGGCCTGAGGGGATTTGTCAAAGGCAAGGCAGCGGTAATCCTCAGGCTGTTTATTAACGTTTAAATTCAGGCTGGATGTACGAAATCGGCCGGCCGATAAAATGGGGGTGACTCCCTCAAGATGCGACTGAACAGCGTGTTTAATCCTCTTCTAAAATTCTTGGACCGGCTCCATCTTGTCCAAGAACATCATTCGGATTACGTAAAGGACACTCGGTTAACGAAAGGCATCCACATCCAATACAATTACCTAAATTATCTCGTAATCGGATGAGTTTTTTAATGCGTTGATCCAGAATACCCTGCAATTGTAAAGAAAATGTTAGCCATTGTTCGGCTGTCAATTTACTATCAGGTGGGAACTGGTCTAGTGCTTTTTTTATCTCTTTCAGAGAGAAACCAGTGTTCTGTGCAACTTTGATGATCGCAATATAACGCAATACAATTGAAGGAAAACGGCGTTGGTTACCTTGATTGCGTGAACTTTTGATTAACCCTTTCGATTCATAAAAATGGAGAGTAGATATAGCAACTCCGCTACGTTTTGATACCTCTCCGATAGTTAACGCTCTATCAAAATTAATATTCTTATCTTTCTCCATATCTATTGACCTTAAGTTAACTTTAGGTTTTATATAGTATATATCTAATGTTTCTGTCAATTGACAGAATATTGCACTGATTTTTTATAATTTGAAGAAAGACTATGTCTTTTGTCTGAAAATTGTATGGGCCTAGTAGGGGCCATAATTCCAGCCCCGAGGCTGTCATCTCAGTGTAAATTTATTTTTTCATTTCGATAATGTAGTAGCAGCCATTTTCTGTTGAAAAATTCAAGTCGTAGATATTTGTAATAGATAATCCAGCCTGTTTTGCCATAAATTCAAATTCTGATTGATACCGTTTCCGGCCTAACAGAAGAGTATCTATATATAAATCAAATGACACTGCCTCATTTGGTTCTTTAATCATATCGATAACATATAAAACGGAATCTTCTCGCATTGCTTTTTGACAATTTTTGAGAATGTCAATGGCTTTATTATCTGGCCAATCATCCAAAACATTTTTTATGCTATAAGCATCATATCCTGATGGAATAGCAGAGAAGAAATTACCATTAATGAAAGTAATTTCTTCTGATTCTTGTCTGGTAAAATCATATTGATCCATAACATGACATTGAGTATTTGGGTAATGTTTTTTTATATTTTTTGCAAAAGAGCCCACCCCACCCCCGATATCAATAAATGAAGAAATGCCATTGAGAGGGATATGTTCAATAATATGTTTATTCATCTCATCGGTCATTTTTGCCAATAAATCATCAAAAATAGTTTTGATAGTTTTATTATTTTCATGATTGAGATAATCAAAAAATGGCTCATGATGGGTAAGTTCAAAAGCAGATTTTTCATTCCTTTTACTTAAGGACGCACTGTATTGTGACCAGGCGTTCCAGAAGGCAGGATCTAATTCGAACTTTATATATAATGTTTCAAAGCTATTTGGATCACTGAGTGATGCCCATTGTTCAGTAAGGTAAAATTTATCATCTTTTTTTGTTAACACATTGAGTGTTTGCATATAATTCAATAGATTATGGAATCTATCTTGATAAACGTTGCATAACTGAGCAATTTGCTCCACTGTTTTGCCATCTTGAGTACTTAAGTATAATGGTGCTTTACTGTCTACAAAAGCATATAGTGCATTCGATTTACGATAGGCAGTAACCATTTCCAATGACATTATTATTCTCCTTATTCAAATTTTTAAATAATTTGAAATACATTGGGTGTTTTCATTTTAAATCTTATGATTATTTTTTATTTAAAAATAGAAAGGATGCAAATGATTCACCAAAGAAACAAAAGCATCCTGATTATTTATTTTCCCCGGTTAATGGAAACACTATAAAACCTCAAGCTAACTAGAGGTCAAGTAATATTTATCTAACTGCGTCTAATATTTTTTGAAAGTATGCTATTTACCATATTTAAGCCGTGCCCTTTTATTTCAAATGGCAAATTTTCCGTAAAATGAGCATTACGGTAACCAAAGATTGATAACCAAGTTAAATTAGTTGCTGGATCAGATATAGGTATCTGGCAAGAAATTTGGCTATTGGAATTTAATCGGATAGTTTTTTCGCCATTATATGCATGGTACTTTGCTGTTTTGGGCTGGAAAAAATAATATCTTTTTGTCGCTTCATCCCTTTTCTAACATAAAATTTGATGGCAGAAGTGTTCTGTTCCAATGCTTCCAGCCAAAGCCACTTTTCCCCTTGTTCATGACCAAATTTCACCACATGATCAAATAATTGATCACCATATTTTTGTCCGGTTAGTTTTGGCATCAGATAGAGCTTATGCAAATAGATGCCAGTAAGATTTTTATCAGGAATAGGTTGATTTAAGACGATTTTACTGAATCCAATAATGTTGGAAGAGCTTGTATTTTGGAGAGTAGTGATATTTGAGCCGATAGTATTCTGGGATTCAGCAATAAACCATTTATGGTCGGGAGATTGTAATGAAGTCAATATATTCCCTATGGAGCTTTCTCCCGCAATATACTCTTCCAGTTCATCTTTATCATTCCATAAATAAGAAAAGTGAAAACGATAGCTTGTTTCCAGTAGCCAGGATAGTAGTGTAGCGTCTTTTATTGTTGCATTCCGAATCGTTAACATGGATATCTCCTGATTTGATTTCTAACATACTATCACAGTGACAAAAACATGTACGTTAAATAACCAGTTGAATTAAATGCAAAATAAGGGAATTTCGATGGAAAATAGCGATGATTGATTTCGAAAATTTACGGTCGTTTTCAGACATTAATGAGCGGGAAAAAACTTATATGATAAAAATAAATCGAAATGAAAAATGGCGATAATTTTTATCACCATTTTCAACATCAATCTTGCAATTAAGCGGCTTTGGCGTTTTGTGCCAGCCAGTCAGCTACACGCTGTTTTTGTTCATCCGTCAGCCACATGCCCAGTTTGGTACGACGCCAGATAGCATCATCTAACTGTGTTACCCATTCATGTTCAACCAAATAACGCAGTTCAGCTTCATACAAATTATGGCCGAAACATTCACCGAGATCGGCCAGCGCTTCTGCGCCTTGCAGGATGAATTGGCTGTTGCTGCCGTAAGTACGAGCATAACGCAGTGCTACGCCTTCTGGCAGCCAGTTATAACGCTGACGCAACAGGCGCGCATAACCATCGCGATCACAACCTTCCAGCTCACTACCTGGTAACTTGCCATTTTTGGTCCATGCCTTGCCCGAGTTAGGGTAGTATTGCGCCATTTTATCCATAGCGTGTTCAGCCAGTTTACGATAAGTTGTTAACTTACCGCCAAATACGGACAGTAATGGCGTCTGGCCTTGCTCATCCTGAACATCCAGCGTGTAATCACGGGTGATCGCTTGTGGTGAATCGGATTCATCATCACACAGGGGACGAACACCAGAGTAAGTCCAGACAACATCATCGCGACCAAGTTGTTTCTTAAAGTGGTCGTTATAGACTTTCAGCAAATAGCCGATCTCTTTATCGTCAATTTTGACTTCTTTTGGATCGCCTTTGTATTCAACGTCCGTTGTACCGATAATCGAAAATTCGTCATTCCATGGAATAACAAACACGATACGATGATCTTCATTTTGCAGAATATAAGCCTGCGGTTCATCGTGAACGCGAGGCACAACGATATGGCTGCCTTTGATCAGACGGATGCCATAAGGTGATTTCAGTTGCAGGCCGTTATCGAAGAAATTTTTCACCCACGGGCCCGTTGCGTTGACCAAACCTTTCGCGCGCCATGTATTGGTTGCGCCAGTTTTGAGGTCTGTGGCTTCAACCATCCAATAACCATTTTCACGCCATGCACGGGTTACTTGGGTGCGGGTACGTACTTCGCCGCCGTGTTTCTGCACTTCCTGTGCGTTCAGAACCACCAGACGCGCATCGTCAACCCAACAGTCGGAGTATTCAAAACCACGGGTGATAGCTGGCTTCAATACTGAGTTTGTACCAAATTTCAGCCCTTTACTGCCTGGTAAGCTGACGCGTTTGCCTAAGTTATCGTACAAGAATAAGCCAATGCGGATCATCCACGCTGGGCGCAGGTGTGGTTGATGTGGCAGGCGAAAACGCATCGGGAATGCAATATGGGGAGCCAGTTTTAAAAGCACTTCACGTTCTGCCAGTGCTTCACTGACTAAACGAAATTCATAATGTTCCAGATAGCGTAAACCACCGTGGATCAGCTTGGAGCTGGCAGACGAAGTTGCACTGGCCAAATCTTGACCTTCCAACAGTAGGACAGAAAGTCCCCGGCCAGCAGCATCTGCCGCAATACCAGCGCCGTTAATTCCGCCGCCGATTACAATCAAGTCTTTGGTTTCCATCGCATCCCCTCTGAAATGTTCGAAACAGTTCTTTAATGTTCGTTTTCGCTCAAGAATTGTAATCAAAAATTCATCAGTCGCCAACCATTAACTCAGAAAAAACATATTCACGTGATAGAGGTAACAAAACTTTCTTATATACATAAGATTAATAAGGATTTTGGGGGATACAAATTTGAGAGGGAATATTGACGGAAAGGAGCCCCACCAGAATATCAGGTGGGGATATTATTGCGGCATTCTTACCTAAAAAGTGGTTAGCATAACTCCAGCTTAACGTTGTGTTGTTCGATAATTTTCTGGACGCCGGAAGGAGGTGCTTTATCAGTGAACAAAAAATCAATCAGGTTCATGTTACCAAGATTAACCATGGCATTGCGGCCGAATTTTGAATGATCGGCAACCAGCATGACACAGCGGGAGTTTTCGATAATGGCACGTTTGGTACGAACTTCGTGGTAATCGAATTCCAGCAGTGAACCATCACTATCAATACCGCTTATCCCAAGAATGCCGAAATCAAGACGGAACTGGGAAATAAAGTCTAGCGTTGCTTCACCAATGATGCCGCCATCGCGGGAGCGTACTTCACCACCCGCTAAAATCAGGCGGAAATCTTCTTTGCCCATAAACAGGGTTGCGACGTTGAGATTGTTGGTGACAATTCGTAAATCGTGATGGTTGAGCAGGGCATGTGCTACAGCCTCTGGTGTTGTTCCAATATCGATGAACAGGGTTGCACCGTTTGGAATTTGGGTGGCAACTTGTTGTGCAATGCGGGCTTTTTCATCCGACCACATGATCTTGCGGTCATGGTAGGCTGTGTTGACGGAGCTGGATGGCAAAGCGGCTCCGCCGTGATGACGCTGGATTTTATTTTTATCTGCGAGATCATTTAAATCACGTCGAATAGTTTGCGGGCTAACATCAAAATGTGCAACCAGCTCTTCAGTGCTGACATAACCTTGAAGGCGCACTAGCTCGATTATTGCATCATGTCGCTGAGTTTGCTTCACAAAATTCCCCTAATATGTGCATAGATGGATTATAGTTGGTCAAAATTATCCCCTCTATTTCAAGCCGATGCTGAAACTTGAAATCTATTGGGGCTTATTTGGCATTTTTTGGTTTTTTTGTTTACGCAAATTATCCCATAACCCCATCAATAACCCGATGATTAATCCTGCAACGTGGGCGGCATTGGCGATGTTCAATGAAAATAGATCGAAATAACCAACCAATAACCAAATGACAGAGACAGCAATTAACCCTCTGGGAGCACTGATCCCACGTTTGGGAGAGATTTCACCCGTTAGCCAAACATACCCGATCAGTGCGTAGACGACACCGGATAGCCCTCCAAAATGAGATCCGCTGAACAATGATTGGGCCCAACCACTGAAAATTGCTGATACTATCGTGATTTCAAAAAGTTTGCCGCTGCCAATCTTCTGCTCAACCTGGCTGCCGAAATACCACCATAATACAAGGTTAAAGAGCAGGTGTGTCAGGGAGAAATGCAATAGAACTGGGCTTATCCAGCGCCATAACTCCAGATACTGATTACTGTTGGCCGGCCATGCTAGCCAGTTCATAACATCCGGTATGTTCGCCATTGCCATCCAGAAGTAAACGAGGATACAGAGCAGGGTTATGGCAATAGTCAGTGGGCCAGACTGGCTTTTGAGCGTACTTAAATTTAGGTTGTTATGATACTTGAAGAAGCTGACAGATTTACCTGTTTGCCAACTGGCAGCTTGATAGCGTTCATTGAGTGGATCGTGAGCAAAGTGGCGAAGCTCCTTTTCAACCCGACTTAGTTGGCTATCATCCTCTAACCAGAGTTCAACTAATGGTGGCTCATTGGTGGGGCGCATGGTCAAATGAATGCCTTGTGTCGCCATATAATCAATAAAGGCCTGAGCCAGCCGAGGGTTAGATATTGAGGTTATATGGATCATTGCTCGTCTTATCTCTGCCTTAAGTTGAAGTTAATTACACTGGGGTTAACTGCATAGGGATTAATTACATTGGAATCAGTGCGTTAAAGGTTTATTGAGTGTGGACTGCGTGAGAATAGTCTCTTTGCCAGACTTCAAAACCACCATTGACACTATAAACGGTCTCAAAACCTATATTGATCAGGTACTGTGCTGCTCCTTGACTACTATGGCCGTGGTAGCACATCACCATGACCGGTTGGTCAAAATCCGCTTCCTGTAGAAAGCTATTGAGCGTTTCATTTGTTAGGTGAAACGCACCGGTTGCGTGTCCGGCATGGAAACTTTGTGGATCGCGGATGTCAACCAGGACTGCGGTTTTATCGAGCCAATGCTGGTAAGCCTGTTCAGGCGTTATTGTTTGAAAATGGTCCATAAATACTCAACGTAAGTTTCCTAAATTTTCATTTTCAATATATTCATTTCTTAATAGCCGTCTGGTATGACCTGACCGCCTTCCCAATATAGTCATTGGGAAGGCGTAGAAATATAGAGATAGAAAACGTTAGAAACAGAAAAATGGTTAAAAATTGTCAAAACAAGAATGAAAAATCAGTAATATGAATGTTCACCGCGTTGGTGCTCAGTCAGGTCTTTCACGCCTTTTAATTCAGGGAACATCTGTAATAACTGTTTTTCAATCCCCTCTTTCAGAGTGACATCGACCATTGAACAGCCGTTACATCCACCACCGAATTGCAGGATGGCATAACCTTCATCGGTGATTTCCATCAGGCTGACACGACCACCATGCCCTGCCAGTTGTGGATTGATTTGCGATTGCAGGACATATTCAACACGATCAATCAGTGGGGCATCATCCGCCACTTTACGCATTTTAGCGTTCGGGGCTTTCAGAGTCAGTTGGGAACCCAATTGATCGGTCACAAAATCAATGACAGCTTCTTCCAGAAAAGGTGCACTAATTTCATCAACATAAGCAGAGAGTTGATCGAACTTCAATTCAGTGTCAGTGGCTTCAACAGCATCCGGTGGGCAATAGGAAACACCGCATTCAGCGGTTGGCGTTCCTGGATTAATAACAAAGACGCGGATCTGTGTGCCCGGTTCTTGATTTGCCAGTAGCTTGGCAAAATGTGCTTGCGCTGCTTCAGTAATATTAATCATGTCATTTGCTCAATAGTTGACTGTTCTAGTTGGTTATAATACGCCCATTTATAAAGGAACTACAAGGTTCGGCATATTGCCCAAGCCTGTACAGAGCGAGCACCAGCACGAATCATCAACTGTGAAGCTTCATGCAGTGTTGTACCCGTGGTGATCACATCGTCGAAAATCGCGACATGTTGATCAGTAAAATCGCCCTGTAATTGAAAGGCTTGCTTAAGATTGATTCTCCTTTGGGCGGCAGATAGGCTCCGCTGCGTGAGTGTAGCACGTGAGCGGCGCAAAAAATCGGGTTGATATGGGCATTGCAGCCAACGTGATAGGGATCGGGTAATGAGTTCAATGTGATCGAAACCACGTTGCCAGCGTTTCCTGCTGTGCAAAGGAATGCCCAGTATGCGATCTGGTTTATGCCAGCGGCCTTCACGATAGCCTTGCAACCAATGCAGCAGGAACAAACGTGCCAGCACTGGTGCGAGTTGTGGAGTGTTGTAATATTTGTATCGTTGAATAAGCTGACTTAATGGTGGGGTGTAATCCGTAATGGCGATCAAATATTGCCACGCTGGGGGATCCTTTACACATCGCCCACAGGGAAGGTTGCCGGATTCAGAAGGCAGTGCACAGCGTGGACAGACATGTTGCAGCCGCCTTAAGTGACAGTGGCAGATGTAGCAGATCCCATGATGGGCAAAATACAAATTTTGATGGCATAGCCAACAGTATCCAACCATTGTTAGCATAGTTTCCTTCCTTGGTGACAAATAAAGTGAGAATAACAATGAATCAGTTGTTTTGGCAGACAATTGGCGATGCACCACGTGATCTTGTGATGCTGCACGGATGGGGTTTAAACGCTGAGGTTTGGCGCTCAGTGGAAACGCGATTGGCTTCGCATTTTCGTTTGCATCTGGTGGATTTACCGGGTTATGGGCGTAGCCAAGCGTATTCGGCTATGTCATTGGCGGACATGGCAGATATTGTATGGCAGCAAGCGCCAGTAAATGCCTTGTGGCTAGGTTGGTCTTTAGGCGGATTGGTGGCTAGCCGGATTGCTTTGGATCATCCGGCACAAGTTGCGGGTTTGATAACCGTGGCTTCTTCGCCAAAATTTAGTGCTGATGGCGACTGGCCGGGGATTAAGCCAGAGGTTTTGAGGGCATTTGAGTATCAATTGAGTGCTGATTTTCAAAAGACTGTCGAACGTTTTCTGGCTTTGCAGACCCTGGGGACAGACAGTGCACGCCAGGATGCCCGTGTATTGAAATCAGTGATCCTGAATCAGCCGATGCCGACAGTCGACGTGCTTAATGCTGGTTTGGAAATCCTGCGCATTGATGATTTAAGGGAGGAATTGTCCCAACTTCAATTACCGTTCCTGCGTCTGTATGGTTATCTTGATGGTTTAGTACCGCGTAAGATTGCTTCACAGCTTGACAAGGCATGGCCACATACGCACTCCGTTATTATGCGCAACGCTGCCCATGCCCCTTTTATTTCCCATCCTGATGAGTTTGTTGACGTATTAACGAATTTTGCTTCGGATATTGGATGATAATTACCGATAACTACCTCCTCTCTCCCTGTTGTTAGCACATAAGCTATGGGTCATTTGAACAATAGCAGAGAGGGATCTTAAACGATAAATTTGGTTATAAAAACAACCATTGTAATGACAAACACTAAAAGCAAGAACTTCAATGTAAAGAAAACGTGTATTTCTTTACCTGATAGCAAAGCGGAGATTTTATGATACAGTATTAAAAGGTATTACCTTTTAATATTAAGGTGGAAGAAAATGGCAACCTCAGTAAAACTTGACGATAATTTGAAAAGCCGGATCCAATATTTGGCAAAAGTGCGACATCGTTCAGCGCATTGGATAATGCGTGAAGCTATACGTGACTATGTAGAGCGTGAAGAAAAACGTGAATCTTTCAAACAGGATGCTTTGCGTGCCTGGGAAGCGTATCAAGAGAATGGACTACACCTGACGCTTGAAGAAGCAGACGACTGGTTAGCTAAGCTCGAAGCAGGAGAAGATGCGGAGTTACCTGAATGCCACGTTTGATTTGGTCTCCGCCAGCTCTCGCTGATATACAGCGGCTCTATGGTTTTCTTGCCAAAAAAGACAAAGACACTGCCCGTCGAGCTATTAAAACAATACGGATTGGCGTGAAAACACTGGCACATCAGCCTGAAGCAGGACGCCCCGCTGACGATATGGATCCGGCATTCCGAGAATGGCTTATTGATTTTGGAAGTAGTGGCTATATCGCCTTGTACCGCATTGAGGGTGAAACAGCAACAATTCTTGCTGTACGGCATCAAAAAGAGGCCGGATATTAACAAGAAGGAAGTCAGTCGCTTATCAGATTAATAAATGGAATAAACTACTCACCTTATATGTTTATTCCATTTTTGATGCAATTCAATCGGTAATAAAAATGTTTACCACCTTGTTATCACCCTTTATTATTCGGATAAACCTCAGTTACAATTTCCGGCGCATTAACGATAGTATCGAGAACAGGGCAATTACTTTCGACAAAAGTAATAAAATCACGGATCTCTTGTTCGGTATTATCTGCTTTAATATAAAATTTGGAGGTGATTTTTGAAAATCCCATTTTGGCGTTTTTATTTTTACCTGTGAAGCCATCGGTATCCAGTTCTCCTTCCATTTTGACCTGAATATCGATCAAATTGATTTTATGCTTGCGGGCAAAGCTTTTTGCCACAATACACTGACATGCACCAAATGCAGAAAGTAACGCTTCCACTGGATTCATCGCCTCATCGGTTCCGCCGAGGCTTTTGGGTTCATCTACATGAAACGTAAAATCTCGCGATGAGCATTTCATTTTGAGCTTGCCAACCGACTCAACTGTTGCAGTGAATAACTCTTTAGGCATATTACTATCCTCAGGTTATTAATATAGGGATACCGCATATCAGATAATAGAGAGATAGCTATAATTAATCTATTTATTATTTTATGGACTCCTTAATAAGGAATTTTCCTACAAATTGCCTATTCCATCAGGCAGGTAGTTCTTATTTTTTTACCGCAAGCTGATACGCTTTAGTGTCACATTTCTGTGTTTCAGGACATTGTTTGCAGCCCCCGCTGAGGCAGGAGGAAGCATCCACTTCCTCCAGTTTACCCATTATGACAAGCTGCTTGAGCATGGCTTCCACCATTGGCAGCGGTGCTGAAAACTGATGGCTTAATGATCTGGCATCAGTACGCCCGTTGAGGGCAACAGCATCTCTGATTTTTAGCAGGTTAATCATTTATGGTTCCTCATGGTTCCAGCTAGTGACAGCTATTGTTTGAGCATTCGCAACTGCGGTCAGCGGTGTTGTTGAATGTCACAGTGACTCGACTGCGAGCACGGCGTAAGCCAATAACTATCAGAATGTTAAACAGGATCACGGCCAGAATTGTGATCAAACTACTTTGTGGATGGGCTGAAAACGTTGTGATTTGATAAAACAGTGCTGACAGAGAATAAGCGACGTTTAATCCCCATAGAATCGAGAATGTCATCCAGCCACGGCTGGTTTCACGGGCAATGGCTCCCATCACGGAAACGCAAGGCACGTACAGCAGCACGAAAATCAGGTAACTGTAAGCGGAAATGGCAGAGCCAAATTTGGCGCTCATTGTTCCCATAGAGCTGCGATCCATGTTGCCATCGCCTTTGCTGGCTTCAATCGGGTTGGAAAGTGCGCTCAAGGTGAAGGTTTCTTTCAGGCTATCCCACGTTTCTGCGACAGAATCTTTTAGTTGAGCGAGTAAATTAAATTCATCTGGGTTGAATGGCTCTTGGTTAATATTTTCTGCGGTATAGAGGGTATTTAGGGTTCCCACAACCACTTCTTTTGCCATCGCTCCAGTGATAAGCCCGACGGTTGCTTGCCAGTTATCGGCATGCACACCGATAGGTTGCAAGATAGGCGTGAGCACTTTACTGACGGAGGCCAGCGCCGATTCGTTGATATTATCCACGGTCTTACCGGAGAAGGAGAAACTGTTCAGGGCACCAATCAACATGCTCGCTGCGACAATCACTTTACCTGCGCGTATGACAAAACCTTTCAATCTCTGCCATGTCTGGAGCAGCAGGGTTTTGGCATGAGGAACGTGATAGACCGGCAGTTCCATGACAAATGGCGATGCTTCACCACGCATTAGCGTGAACTTGAGCAGCAACCCAGTCAGGATGGCGATAACAATCCCCAGGATATACAGGGAGAAAACAATGCTTGCCCCATTTTTGCCGAAGAACGCCGCCGCAAAGACGGCAAAGATCGCCAGCCTTGCTCCGCAGGACATAAACGGTGCCATCATGATGGTAATCAAGCGTTCGCGAGGGGCATCCAGAGTCCTTGAACCCATCACGGCAGGCACATTACAACCAAAGCCAACAATCAGGGGGACAAAGGATTTACCCGGCAACCCTATGGCTTGCATCAGCCTGTCCATGACAAATGCTGCCCGTGCCATGTAGCCGGAATCTTCCAGAAAGGAGAGGAACAGGTACATCATGCCAATTTGGGGAACCAGCGGCAGTACCGTGTTGATGCCTCCGCCAATTCCCTGAGCAAGGAACACCGTTAACCAATGCGGGAAATGGAGAGTATGGCCGAGCCATTGCATTCCATCGATGAAAATGGCTGCGGAAGCGCCGTCGAAGATAGGCTGTAAGGCTCCACCAATATTGATAGCCAGCACAAACATCAGGTACATGATAAACAGGAAGATAGGCAAACCCAACCAGCGGTTCAGGATAACGGTATCTAACACTTGGGTGAGTTTGTTTGGTGTGGCTGTGCGGGTATCAATGACCGCCAGACAAATTTCACTGATGGTTTGATAGCGTGAACCGGCAATGATGAGGTCGGGTTCTTCAATTTGTTGTTTTTGCAAGCGTTTTTTGCTTTCAGCCAATTGAGTGGGAGTCAGGCTGGATACCTCACGGCTGTAAATATCCCCTTCTAGGACTTGCAAAGTCAGCCAGCGGCACTGTTGTGGCGTGAATTTTTCTGTGATCTGGCTGGAAAGGTGGGAAATTTCCTGCAATAACGCATCAGGATAATTAACCTGTACAGGATTAGATTTCTGTGGGTAATTGTCGATGGTTTTTTTTAGTGTATCTATCCCTGTGGCACGGGTTGAAACCAGCGGGATGACCGGACAGCCAAGGCGTTTCTCCAGTGCAGGAATATCAATATTGATGCGTTGATTTTGGGCGATATCCAGCATGTTCAGTGCAATGATGCAGGGAACACCCAGTTCAATCAATTGCAGTGAGAGATAAAGGTTACGCTCCAGATTAGATGCATCAACAACATTGATCAGCATATCCGCTTCACCACTGAGAATATAGTGGCAGGCGATTTGCTCATCAATAGAAGTTTGCTCAGAAATGGTGGTAAGTGAATAAGTGCCAGGGAGATCAACAAGTTCGACCTGATGGTTATCGGTAGTAAAGTGGCCGGTTTTGCGTTCTACGGTAACGCCAGCCCAGTTTCCCACACGTTGATGGGAGCCAGTGAGCTGGTTAAAAAGCGTTGTTTTGCCGGCATTGGGATTACCAATCAGGCCTATAGTTAATTGTTTCATCATACTTTCTGCCAATCAGGAAAGCGAATTTCGTACCTTAGCTATACGTTCAGTACTCTGGTTCTATCGGGTTATAAAAAGTGTATGGAAAATGGTTATTCTGAACCAAATCGTCTTAGAGCTTTGTTAATTCAGATCTTCATGCAACATAAGAAATGCTAAATCTTGTTTACGAAGGGTAAGGCTAACTCTGCGTGTTTCGATTTGTATTGGATCGCCCAATGGAGCGAAGCGAATGACCTGAAATGTTGAGCCAGGTAACATACCGAGTGACAATAATTTTTGTCGGTAAGCTGGGGTAATTTCTGGAGAAAATCCCAGAATTTTATACCTACGTTCTGGAATAAGAACCATATAAATCTCCGCTCTAACTGAAAAAATAAGTGATTATAAGAATTATTATCCTCAATAACGGGAGAACCACAAGGAAAAAGTAGGGTAATTCCTCTGAATTATAGTTGCTAATGATAATAATACGCAACTGCGATGTTCGCTATTTATATTGGATAAGATGGGAATGAATTGATATTTATCAAATTAATAGTGGTTTTATTGAAAATTAGTCATTATCAAAATTATTTAATATTTGGAAAAATTCTTTATTGATAAACTATGTTAATGAACATAACTTATTGATTTTTATTTCATTATTAATTTAACAAATTATTGGCTTGAATTAGCTTTTTGGAGGATAAATCAGTTCACCTAATGGTTTTTCCTCAACAGTATGAATGCGTTCTTTATATCTAAACTAGAAATAATCACGGTTAATTTCTCATTTATAACTTGCTTACCCTATAACAGAAAAACAAAAAGGCCATGCCGGAAGCATAGCCTTGAATTTAGACTAGGGCGTGTTGATGTTTTGTGAGGGATTATTAGACAGCATGATGATTTGGTATAATTACTTTCGCCAAAAAACAACCAGACCTCACCATCATGCCGCG
>NZ_MKGR01000022.1 GCF_001908095.1 Xenorhabdus thuongxuanensis
CTTATTGTGTCAAGCCTTATTTTTCAGGGCCTTTCACGTTGTCATCCCGACAGGTTTGTGTGTTTGTCGTGACAACGGAAGCGCATTATAGGGAGTTTTATGGTTCTGACAATAGTTTTTTTTAATTTTTTTTCTGTTCGTGTTTTTTTTCCTCAAAACGAGGTAATAACCAGCAGAAAGACTGTTTTTAAAGCGTTTTATCACACGATATTTGCAAAAATTTTTCAGAAAAATGATCTACCTGTTCCCAATCAGTGTATTCAACTTCTTTTGTAGTATCTGTTTCTCCTCCGGTTATTCGCATAATGAACTGAATCATGATGCGATCCAACCAACGATAACGTGGATAAAGTAGCGCTCCCGCGAAAACTCCGCATAAATCAGGTTGCCACGGACTCTTTATTAAAAACTTACGTACATAAGCGTTCGTTTCTGGTGTTCTTTTTTCTGGGTTCCTCGCCGTTAAATTGACACCAAAGAAAGCCGTTGGCATTTGGTTCAATTGTTTTTGATGGCGGATGACAAAATCATGCAATACAGAATTGAAACGACCATAACGTATCGACGCCCCTACCATTACTTTTTGGTAAGGCGTCAAATTGATTTGTTTCACTGTAGAAAGATCTCTTAACTCACATTTAATACCAGCACGACGGAGGTTCTCTGCAATACGGGTAATAATTTTTTTGGTCTGCCCATCTTGGGTAGAATAGAGCAACAAATAACGCATAAATACGTCCTTATTAAACAGAGGATCACATATAAACACTATTCACGCCAAAATGTAGGGGTAAATAGCACCAATAATGTGAACACTTCCAAACGTCCAAATAACATAGTGACAACCAATATCCATTTAGCCGCAGGGTTCATAGTTGTAAAGTTGTCAGCAACGACTCCCAATCCTGGCCCCAAGTTATTCAATGTTGCGGCGATGGCAGAAAAAGCAGAAAATTCATCAACCCCTGTTGCGATCAATAACAACATACTAACGACAAAAACCAATGCGTAAGCAGAGAAAAAACCCCATACTGCTTCAATAATTCGTTCCGGTAATGCTCGTCGTCCCAATTTAATGGTATATACCGCATTCGGGTGTACTAACCGCTTTAATTCACGAGATCCTTGCAGGAATAGCAACAAAATACGGATAACTTTGAGACCACCACCCGTCGAACCCGCACATCCCCCTATAAAGGCAGAACATAACAGCAAAAAAGGCAAAAACAGGGGCCAATTGGCAAAAGAATCCGTTGTAAACCCCGCCGTTGTCGCCATAGAGACAACTTGAAAAAAAGCATGATTCAAAGATTCCCATTCTGATTCATAAACGGAATGTTGCCATAATATCAACATACAGATTGCCAATAGTGACAACTGAATAGTAATGAACATCCGAAATTCTGGATCACGCCAGTACACTTTCAAGCTTCGTCCAGAAAGAACTGCAAAATGCAAACCAAAATTACAGCCCGAAATCAATAAGAAAATGGCAATAATCGTGTTAATGGCCGGGCTATTGAAAAAACCGATACTAGCATCATGGGTAGAAAACCCACCAATAGCGATGGTAGAAAAGCTATGAGAAATTGCATCGAATACCGACATTCCCGCGGCCCACAATGCCAGCGCACAGGCAATTGTTAACAAGACATAAATCAGCCAAAGCGTTTTTGCCGTTTCTGCAATACGAGGACGCATTTTATTGTCTTTCAACGGCCCCGGCATTTCTGCACGATAAAGCTGCATTCCCCCAACACCAAGCAAAGGTAAGATCGCCACAGCCAGAACGATAATTCCCATGCCGCCTAACCATTGCAACATTTGTCGATAGAACAAAATAGCCTTGGGAAGGGAATCAAGGCCAACAAGCGTCGTCGCCCCAGTTGTCGTCAAGCCAGAAAATGATTCAAAAAAGGCATCTGTGACTGAAAGATTGGGTTTTTCAGAGAAAATAAATGGCAATGCCCCCACACTTCCCAACACAGTCCAAAATAGGACAACAATCAAAAAGCCCTCTTTCGGCTTGAGTTCAGATTTTTGTTCACGATTAGGTATCCATAACATTAAACCAATGACGAGAGCAAAGATGAATGTCTGGCTGAATGCCCTGCCTGCGCCATCTCGATAGATCAATGCTACCAATCCCGGAATAATCATTGTGACAGAGAAAAGAATGACAAGTAGTCCAACAATACGGGTTATGGCACGAAAATGCATTCGGCTGGTTCCTTAGAAATCCGGTATGAAGAAATAATTATGATTTTGGTGTTAAGAACTTGGCGTTAAAAATAAAGCACCACGGCTCAAGTCCCGTAATTTATCACCTATCTCACCAACAAGCGCAGTTGGCAACGAGACTTGTAACGTAATATTTTCAGCATAATCACTGGCGATCACTTGCCCAGAGAATTGATGTAACAACTGTTCTACCATTGAAATATGTGCATACTCACACTGTAACTGGTATAACTTCTGC
The DNA here is from genome assembly GCF_001908095.1 of Xenorhabdus thuongxuanensis. GTDB lineage: Bacteria > Pseudomonadota > Gammaproteobacteria > Enterobacterales > Enterobacteriaceae > Xenorhabdus > Xenorhabdus thuongxuanensis. The sequence goes on from NZ_MKGR01000022.1 coordinate 2,480, forward strand.
GGTACTTTGTATTCGGTTTGCAACAACTTCAAAGCTTGCTGTACACCATTGCCATAGGCTTTTACTAAACCACCCGTACCAAGTTTTATGCCACCAAAATAGCGAACAGATACAGCGGTAATTTCCCCCAGACCACTTCCTATTAACTGAGCAATCATTGGCTTGCCAGCGGTTCCAGTAGGCTCGCCATCATCAGAAAATCCTAACTTTTGGGAATCATCCGGCGCACCTGCCACAAAAGCCCAGCAATGATGCCGAGCATCTGGATATTGCTCTTTGATGCTTTGGATAAATAACTTAGCTTCGTCCACCCCGCTGGTGTGCTCCAGCAGGGTAATGAAACGACTCTTTTTTATTTCTTCAGTAAAGCTGACTGAAGCCGCTGGAATTAAATAAGGCTTCATTACGATAATTGTAATTCTCTGGTCATATTTTCAATTTTTCCATCGTGAATAACGATGTTATCTTCAATACGAATACCACCATAAGTTTTCAACATATCGATTTTTTTCCAATCGAAATGTTGGCGATATTCGCTTTCACGCCACTGCGCTAATAAAGTTTCAATGAAATAGATCCCAGGTTCAATGGTCAAAACCATTCTTGGCTCCAGAATACGGGTACAGCGCAAATAAGGATGCATCTCTGGGGCTGCCAGATGAGCCCCTCTATCATCTTGCATAAACCCAGCAGCATCATGCACCTGCAACCCCAGAGGATGACCGAGTCCGTGTGGGAAAAATGGTGTCGTCAATCCTGTCTCAACCATACCTTCTTCACTGATTCCATGAACAATATCATGTTTTTTCAATATCCTGGCTATGCGTTTATGCATATTAACATGGTAATCAGTATACCGAACTCCCGTTTTAATTGTGCCGATGATCGCCTGCTGTTCTTCATTCAGATCCTTTATCAGTGAAGCGAAATCGTTATTAGGTTTTGCTGCATAGGTTCTAGTAATATCCGCTGCATAACCATGATATTCCGCTCCAGCATCAATCAAGAAACTGCGTATTTCCGAAGGAACCCTCTGCTGTAATTTGTTATAGTGCAAAACAGCCGTATTTTCATTCAAGGCAACAATATTATCATAAGGAACATCGGTATCACGGTGTCCGGTTGCCATCAAATAGAACATATTGATTTCAAATTCGCTCACACCAGACAAAAATGCATCATAGGCTGCCAGATGACCATTGACGGCGGTTTTCTGGGCTTCACGCATACAAATCAATTCGTAATCTGTTTTGTATGAACGATGATAATTCAAATAATCCAAAACAGCTTTTGGGTTGATATTGTGATCAAGAATACCCAAAGATTTAGCACATTCAGTTTGTTCACCAATATAAGCTGCATTCTGTTTTGCTAATCCATTCAGTTTTGTGTTGATATCTTCAGCAGTTGCCAAATGAATCATTTCTATTTCGTCAGTCCAATAGCCATTGGGCAAGGGATCTATGCTATGCCAGTAATCTACAGGTGAATAAAACCAGAGCTTAGGTTTATTGACTCCATCAATCCACAACCAGCAATTAGGCACTTTGGTCACAGGTACCCAAGCCTTAAAGTGTGCATTGACCTTAAACGGATAATGGCTGTCATCGAGAAAAACCCGTAATGATTCACCTGAGTGAATAAGCAAGGCGTCAAGCTGAGTTCGTTCTAAGATTTCTCGGGCACGTTTTTGTAAGGTTTTAATATGTTCTTGGTACAGAGATGCCAACTTTTCCATCTTAATTAGCCTTTTGATTTTTTGGCAGGAGCTTAAATATTATCACAATTCATTATGGGAGGAGCTATCACGTGAAAAACCCTCTTTCTAAAATTAAGCTAATATATTTATATTTTTCAAAACACTAACTAAATATATTGCTCCCTGCCATAAATCTTACCTGTGATCCGCCCTACAAAAAATTAATCATCGGTTTGCATTAAATTAACACAGTAATCACAATCAACCTCATCTGGTCATACCAGATGGTATGCACTCATTGAGGAGAATGACATGCTCTACCTAAGTGAAACTATTCAAGTAAAATGGCTGAAAGATGGCATTGCTGAACTCATTTTCAATGCACCGGCTGCAATTAACAAATTAGATACAAAAACGGTTACTTCACTGGATAAAGCCGTTTCCACCCTTGAGCAAGAGACTAATTTAAAAGGGTTGATGCTACGCTCTGAAAAGCAAGCCTTTATTGTTGGCGCAGACATTACAGAATTTTTATCGTTATTCAGTGCGCCAGCAGAAAAACTGCACGAATTGCTGGATCTTGCCAACAATATCTTTAACCGCATAGAAGATCTCCCTGTTCCGACTATCTCTGTTATCAATGGCTACGCCCTTGGCGGTGGATGTGAATTGGTACTTTCAACAGATTTTCGTATCGCATCCCCAGATCTTCGTATCGGATTACCAGAAACTAAACTGGGCATTATGCCGGGATTTGGTGGTTCTGTTCGCCTGCCACGCTTGATTGGTACAGACAATGCTCTCGAAATTATTTCCGCAGGAAAAGATATTGGTGCTGAAGAAGCGCTGAAAAATGGCTTGGTTGATGCCGTAGTTTCTGCCGAAAAACTGGTTGATTCTGCCGTTTCAGTTCTGGAACAAGCTATTCGAGGAGACTTGGATTGGCAAGCCGCCCGTCAGCCTAAACTAATGCCTCTGACTCTCAATGAGATCGAGCGTACCATGAGTTTCACCGTAGCAAAAGGTATGGTAATGAAGGTTGCTGGCCCTCATTATCCGGCACCAATCACTGCGGTAAAAACCATTGAAAAAGCGGCTACACTAGGTCGTGATGAAGCCTTAAAACTAGAATCCACCAGTTTTGTATCATTAGCACACACCTCTGTCGCCCGTGCTTTAGTCGGCATCTTCCTGAATGAGCAATATGTTAAAGGGCTGGCGAAAAAATACCTGCAAACTGTCACAACCCCTGAACATGCGGCTGTACTGGGTGCTGGGATCATGGGTGGAGGTATTGCCTATCAATCAGCGCGCAAGGGTATTCCTGTCTTGATGAAAGATATCAATCAAAAAGCGCTGGATTTAGGTATCAATGAAGCAGCCAAATTGCTAAATAAACAATTTGAACGTGGACGCTTAGATGCCATGAAGATGGCTAAAATTCTGGCATCCATTCATCCAACCCTGAATTATGCTGGTATTGAGCAAACCCAACTTGTTGTTGAAGCTGTAGTTGAAAATCCCAAGATTAAAGCTGCGGTTCTGGCAGAAACAGAATCACATATCAGCAATGACTGCATTCTGGCTTCTAATACCTCCACAATCCCAATCACTGAATTAGCAAAATCGTTAAAACGCCCGGAAAACTTCTGTGGTATGCATTTCTTCAACCCAGTACATCGTATGCCGTTAGTTGAAATCATTCGCGGCGAAAAAACGTCAGAAAAGACTATTGCAAGCGTTGTCGCCTATGCCAGTAAAATGGGTAAAACACCGATTGTCGTTAACGACTGCCCTGGTTTCTTTGTAAACCGCGTATTGTTCCCTTATCTGGCGGGTTTTGGCATGTTGCTGCGTGATGGTGGTGATTTCCGCCAAATCGACAAAATCATGGAAAAAGAATTTGGTTGGCCAATGGGCCCTGCTTATCTCATTGATGTTGTCGGTATTGACACCGCTCACCATGCACAAGCTGTCATGGCTCAGGGTTTTCCTGACCGCATGAGCCGCGATTATCGGGATGCCATTGATGTGCTATTTGAAAATCAACGTTATGGTCAGAAAAATGGCGTTGGTTTCTATAAATATACCCAAGATAAAAAAGGCAAACCGAAAAAAGAGCTGGATGATACTACCGATCAGTTACTGGCAAACATTAGCAAACCGAAACATACTTTCTCAGGCGAAGAGATCATTGCCAGGACCATGATCCCAATGATTAACGAAGTTGTTCGCTGCTTAGAAGAAGGTGTCATTGCCAGCCCAGCAGAAGCAGATATGGCACTGGTATATGGCCTGGGTTTCCCTCCATTCCACGGTGGTGTTTTCCGTTACCTGGATACCATGGGAACCACAGCCTACGTGAAAATGGCAGAAAGCTATGCTCACTTGGGCGCACTCTATCACATCCCTGCTGGCCTGAAAGTAAAATCCGAAGGCAATGAAAGTTACTACCCTGCACCAGCAGAAATTGCTGTTAATCCAGGTGAAAAAGCGTGAGGTCTGAAAACATGGAAAACGTAGTTATTATTGATGGTATCCGTACCCCAATGGGGCGCTCAAAAGGTGGTGTATTCCGTCAGGTCCGTGCCGAAGATCTCTCCGCACATCTGATGAAGTCAATACTCAAGCGCAATCCTGCCGTTAAGCCTGAAGATATTGATGATATCTCTTGGGGATGCGTGCAACAAACGCTGGAACAAGGGTTCAATATTGCCCGTAACTCTGCCTTACTGGCAGGTATTCCTCATTCAGTCCCCGCGGTAACCGTTAACCGCCTCTGCGGTTCTTCAATGCAATCCCTGCACGATGGTGCCCGCATGATTATGACTGGTGATGCCAATATTGTTATGGTCGGCGGTGTTGAACATATGGGGCATGTTCCCATGACACACGGTGTCGATTTTCATTCCAAATTAAGCCGTAACGTTGCCAAGGCAGCGGGTATTATGGGATTAACAGCAGAAATGCTGGCTAAAATGCACAATATTAGTCGCTCAATGCAAGATGAGTTTGCCCTACGTTCTCATCGACGTGCAGCGGAAGCGACTGAATCCAAGGCCTTTACCAGTGAAATTGTCCCCATATATGGGCATGATGCTAATGGGAGTATGAAACTCGTCGATTTTGATGAAGTAATCCGTCCAGAAACTAACCTAAAAGATTTGGCTGCCCTGCGTCCTGTTTTTGATCCAGTCACTGGCAGTGTGACAGCGGGTAACTCATCAGCACTTTCCGATGGCGCCTCTGCCATGCTGATCATGAGCGAAAGCAAAGCTAAAGAGTTAGGATTAAAACCTCGTGCTCGTATCCGTTCAACGGCAGTTGTTGGTTGTGATCCTTCTATCATGGGTTATGGGCCTGTGCCTGCAACACAAATGGCTTTGAAAAAAGCTGGATTAAGTCTTGCGGATATTGGCGTCATGGAACTAAACGAAGCATTCGCTGCACAATCCTTGGCTTGCATAAAAGGGTTGAATCTGCTGGATAGTATGGATGACAGAATAAATCTGAATGGTGGCGCTATTGCTCTCGGTCATCCATTGGGATGCTCTGGTACTCGCATTACGACTACCCTGCTTAACTTGATGGAACGTAAAGACGTTCAGTTCGGGTTATCAACCATGTGCATCGGGTTAGGCCAAGGTATAGCCACGATTATTGAAAGAGTATAGCCATGAAAACTTGGCTATAAAACATAGCTGATGATTGAAATTTATGGCTTTTAAAAATTAACGTTTTCCCTTGTCTGTCTTATCTATTGCATCACTCTAGTACGTTGTTGCCGTAGTTTCCCCGCCTGTCAGGGGCGGGTTTTTTTATTTTTGTCGTCTTATTTTTTATCGGCAAATGGCTCAAATAAACTCAAATGCATCCCCATACATGTGCTCTATGGATGCATCACGTTCACTACAGAACCGCTCACGAGCAATTTTAGCCATCTCAAAGCGACCAGCAATGTAGATATCATGGTTTGCCAGACTGCCGAAATCTTCCAAAACCGCACTCAGAACTGTGCCCGTTCTTCCGAGCCAGTACTCATCAACTTGTTCAACCACAGGAACAACAGTCAAATTAGGATAGTACTCACTCAATGATTGCAGCGCCCCCAAATCATAAAGGTGTTGCAATTCTCGTCCTCCCCAATAGATGGAAATTTCACGATTAGGATTTTTTTCCAATGCAGCCAGTAAGATAGAACGCGTATATGAGAATCCCGTTCCACCGGCAATCAATAACATCGGGTTTTCGCTGTCTTCACGAAACCATGCCTGACCATACGGAATATCAATATCAATAACTTTCTGGTCCAGAATCCTATCCATTACTGCCATCGCATAGAGATTTAGCTCAGAAGCACCAATATGCAACTCAATTATCTGTTTTTCTGATGGCGGCGATGCCATGGAGAAAGGACGCTTATCCCTTTCATCCATAATCACCATTAAATATTGTCCTGCACGGAAAGAAAAAGGCGAATCAGGTAATAAACGAACCCGATAAACTGTATCTGTAATGGAGTCAACCGATGTTACTTTACAGCTTAATATTGTCATGCGTTCCCTCTTATCGCTTCAAAATATCTAATTGATCCCAAATTTCATCGACACGAGCCCGAATCTCATCGCTCATCACTATCGGGCGCCCCCATTCCCTTTGTGTCTCTCCTGGCCATTTATTCGTTGCATCTAATCCCATTTTTGAGCCTAACCCAGAAACAGGCGATGCAAAATCGAGATAGTCAATGGGTGTATTTTCCATTAAAACAGTATCTCTCTGCGGGTCCATTCGCGTTGTTATCGCCCAGATAACATCATTCCAATCTCGCGCATTGATATCATCATCACAAACGATAACAAATTTTGTGTACATAAATTGTCTCAGATATGACCAAACTCCCATCATTACTCGCTTGGCATGGCCTGCATACTGTTTTTTCATTGTAACGACCGCGAGTCGATAAGAGCAGCCCTCTGGCGGCAAGTAAAAATCCACAATTTCAGGAAATTGTTTTTGTAATATTGGCACCAAGACTTCATTCAACGCAACCCCTAGCACCGCAGGTTCATCCGGCGGACGCCCAGTGTAAGTAGAATGATAGATAGCATCACGACGTTGGGTAATATGGGTAATCGTAAATACTGGAAACATATCTACTTCATTGTAATAGCCGGTATGATCACCATATGGCCCTTCTGGTGCCATTTCGTCAGGATCAATATAGCCTTCAAGGATAATTTCAGCGCTGGCAGGCACTTCCAGATCATTGGATATACATTTGACGACTTCCGTTTTATACCCACGCAATAATCCCGCAAACGCATATTCAGACAAGGTATCAGGAATTGGGGTGACCGCCCCCAATATCGTGGCAGGATCGGCACCCAACGCAACGGATACAGGGAAACGTTCCCCCGGATGAGACTGACACCATTCCTGAAAATCAAGCGCACCACCACGATGTGATAACCAACGCATAATCAGTTTGTTTTTTCCCAATACCTGTTGACGGTAGATACCTAAGTTTTGGCGCTCTTTATTAGGCCCCTTAGTCACCGTCAATCCCCAGGTAATCAGGGGAGCGGCATCTTCCGGCCAACAATGCATGACTGGAATACGGGTCAGATCCACCTCATCTCCTGCCCAAATCTGTTCCTGACAAGGCGCAGAGCTAAGGCGTTTGGTTGGCATATTCAAAACTTGTTTGAATTTAGGCAACTTATCGACCAAATCACGGAAGCCTTTTGGTGGCTCAGGCTCTTTAAGGAAAGCCAATAGCTTCCCAACATCATGCAGTGCCTTAACATCATGCTGCCCCATTCCCATGGCAACGCGCTTAGGTGTCCCAAACAAATTGCACAACACAGGCATCGAATATCCCTTAGGATTTTCAAATAATAGAGCAGGGCCACCGGCACGAAGAGTACGATCTGCGATTTCAGTCATTTCCAGGTATGGGTCAACTTCCATACGAATTCGTTTTAATTCACCCGATTGTTCCAACAAGGAAAGAAAGTCTCTTAGATCGCGATATTTCATATTGTTCATTCGTGCCGATTTTCAAGGAGGGAAAGCCATTATAATCCCTCCCATGAGGGTTACAAGGAAAACTCATAACCTGCTAAAAAACAATGGATTTAGTGCAATAACTAATATATGGACTTTTACTGAAAATAAGTACGGTAGAATATAAAAAAATACGACTTACACTTTAAATAACGTCTATTTTTACTGATGACCCTTTAGCACTGGTTTTGTTATGCTAGACATTCTACGCAATGGAGTCGAAATATTATGGGAAATTGGTATCTTCTTTACTGTAAACGTGGGCAAATATCTCGGGCAATAGAGAACTTAGAGCGACAGGACGTAATTTGCTTAACACCTACAGCCAAAATTGAAAAAATCATTCGAGGTAAACGAACCACGGTTACTGAACCACTGTTTCCCAATTACCTGTTTGTTCACTTTGATCCTGAACTTATTCATACCACTACTATTAACTCAACACGTGGTGTAAATCATTTCGTTCGGTTCAGCACTTATCCTACCATTGTTCCACAGACGTTAATTGATGAATTAATGTCTGTTACCGAGCAAGAATATATTGCACCTGAAACCCCAATTACTGGTGATACTGTCTTGATCACTGAGGGAATTTTCGAAGGCATTCAAGCAATTTATAACGAGCCAAATGGGGAAACCCGTTCCATTCTCTTGCTGAATATTCTCAATAAAGAAGTTTCTAAAGTTTTAGATAATAAACATTTCATCAAAGTTTAATCAGAAAACGGGCAAAGTTGCCCGTCTTTATATATTCAAGCGATTACAGTAATCAGGATTTTTGTTCATGCAGCCACTGCGCTACACGCTTGGCAAAATAGGTCAAAACACCATCTGCTCCCGCCCTTTTGAAGCACAATAGTGATTCCATAATTGCTGGCTGCTCTTTTAACCAACCATTTTGAATAGCCGCCACATGCATAGCATATTCACCAGAAACTTGATAAGCAAATGTCGGCACACCGAAAGTATCTTTCACCCGGCGGATCACGTCCAAATACGGCATACCCGGTTTAACCATGACGCTATCAGCACCTTCTTGCAAGTCCTGTGCAATTTCCTGCAACGCTTCATCACTGTTTGCCGGATCCATTTGATAAGTCATCTTATTACCACCTTTCAAGTTACCGCTGGAACCAATCGCATCCCTAAATGGCCCATAGTAACAAGAGGCATATTTGGCAGAATAAGCCATAATTTGGGTATTGATATAATTATCCATTTCAAGCTGCTTGCGAATAGCACCAATACGGCCATCCATCATATCGCTTGGCGCGACAATCTCAGCACCAGCCTCTGCATGGGACAATGCCTGCTTAACCAAAATATCTCTGGTAATGTCATTGATAACATAACCATCCTGATCAATAACACCATCCTGCCCGTGAGTAGTAAATGGATCGAGTGCCACATCCGTCAAAAGGCCCAGTTCAGGCACAGCATCTTTCAGGGCGCGAACAGAACGCTGAATCAAGCCGTTTGGATTATAGGCTTCTTTCGCATCCAACGATTTCTTGTCTGCTTCAATGGCTGGAAACAGAGACAAAACAGGAATACCCAGTCGGGCAATCTCTTCTGCTTCTTTCAGCAAAAGATCGATTGTCAGACGATACACTCCTGGCATTGAAGACACTTCCTGACGCTGATTCGTTCCTTCCATAACAAATACAGGATAAATCAGATCATTAACAGTAAGTTGATTTTCAGCAAATAAGCGGCGGGAAAAATCATGACGGCGCATACGGCGCATACGACGACCGGGAAATGCCCCCGGAAATACATAGCTCATATTGTTCTCCTAATGTAAAACCCAGCGACAAAGCGCTGGGTTAATAGTCATCACTTCATAATAATGATGTTAACACCATCAATTAGTTCGCGATAATTATGAATGCTCGGCGTCAGATTATTTTTTAAAATTGTCGCCAATATCACTGTCTGATTTATCTTCTGGATTGATTAAATTACGGCGTCCCCATTTGCCAACATAGAACTGCGAAAGCAAAATTCCCAGTTCAAATAATAAATACATGGGAACCGCTAACAGAGTCTGTGAGAAAACATCAGGTGGTGTTAACAACATACCAACCACAAACGCCCCAACTAAAATATAAGGACGTTTTCTTTTTAGTGATTCTGGCGTCACTACTCCACTCCAACACAACAAAATAATGGCAATAGGTATTTCAAATGAAACGCCAAAAGCCATAAACAGCGCCATGACAAAGCTTAGGTAGTTACTGATATCCGTCGAGATAACAACCCCTGTGGGCACGGTATTGATAAAGAAACCAAACGCAATGGGAAAAACAACAAAATATGCGAATGCCATTCCCAGATAAAACAATATGCTACTGGAAAACAGCAGGGGCATAATCAAACGGCGTTCGTGCTTATACAGTGCCGGTGCAATAAATGCCCATACTTGATAAAGGATCATCGGTGCCGAAACAAAGATAGACACCATAATGGTCAGTTTAATTGGTGTAAAAAAAGGTGACGCAACATCTGTTGCAATCATATTAGCGCCTTTAGGTAATTGTTCCATTAAGGGCGCTGCAATAAGCCGATAAATATCATTGGAAAAATAAACTAATGCCAGAAACACTATCAGCACAGTAATTAGGCTATTTAAAATCCGCTTACGTAGTTCAATCAAGTGACTGATAAGAGGTTGGGTATTATCCACAGACATGTTTCAGTGTTCGCCATTTGCTTGTTCAAGAGATTTTTTTTTCTGCTGCTCTGGTCTTGTGCTCGGTTGCTCTGCAATGACTGGTTCTGCACTGACCTGTTCTGAATTCGAGTGCCTTGCAACCGATTGGGACTCAGAAGAATGAAAATGCGTTTCGTCTTCCTCTAACTCTCTCATTTCATCCGGTTTCAACTGATAGGTATTTTTCAATGATTCAGCCGCTTGCTTTAGCTCCTCCATTGATGCTTTCAATTCTGGCGAAAGTGATTGCAGATCGGCTTTTTCTTCCATTTTCTTCAGAGTATCCTGAAGCTCTTGCAATTTCAGTTCCTGGGCAAGCTCATTCTGGACATTAGCCGCCAGAGAGCGCAATGTCCGAATCCAGCCAGCCACTGTTTTTACTGCAACAGGCAGACGTTCCGGCCCCAGAACAACCAAGCCAATGATCATCACTAACAGTAGTTCACTAAAACCAATGTCAAACACGGTTTATACCTGCTCTTTGTCTTTACTTTTATTCTCTGAATGTTCAGATTGTGCAGCCATGGACTTTTCAGTGAGATTTCTTGTTTCGAACTCAGCATCCTGGCTCATTTTTTCCGGCTGCTGTGGTTTTTCATCATCATTCATTGCCTTTTTAAAGCCCTTTATTGATTCACCCAAGTCTGAACCCAATGTACGAAGCTTATTAGTACCAAATATCAGTACAACAATGACAGCTATGATGAGCAATTGCCAAATACTTATACCACCCATACTGACCTACCTCTATTCATCAGAATATTACTAGTGATTTAATTATAAACGACGAACCCGATGTTCAAAAATAACGCAATCATACAAGGATCGTGGTAAAATTACCTTGATTTAATCTCCATCATTACTGAATTATTGATGCTTGCTTAAATGACGCCAGCCTAATCCCCATGATGCAATTCCGATACCTATCATCCCCCACGCCAGATGTTTCTGATCTATGATGAGAAACAAACTACCACAGATAAAGAGAGTTGCACCTATCCCCAATAAATAAAGAGATTTGCGCTGCCTGAGTTGTTGATCCCTGAATTGTTGCGATATCTGATCAATGCTGCTCTGCAAACGTCGATGCTGCTGGAGAGTGCCATATACCAGCTCTGGAAGCTCTGGTAACTTTTCCGCCCAATAAGGTGCCTTTTCTTTAAAGGCACGCACAATAGCGGGAAGCCCAACCTGATCATGTAGCCAATCTTCCAGAAAAGGTTTTGCTGTTTTCCACAGATCAAGCTGAGGATAAAGTTGGCGCCCCAAACCTTCAACATACAACAGCGTTTTTTGCAGCAGAACCAACTGGGGTTGCACTGTCATGTTAAAACGACGAGCGGTATTGAAAAGATTTAGCAGAACATGCCCAAATGAGATTTCAGCCAGTGGTTTTTCAAAAATCGGTTCACAAACGGTACGGATGGCAAATTCGAAATCTTCCACATTGGTATCTGCCGGCACCCAGCCAGAATCAACATGCAGTTCAGCGACCCGACGATAATCACGATTGAAGAAAGCAATGAAATTCTCAGCCAGATAGCGTTTATCATCTTTATTCAAAGAGCCAACAATACCGTAATCGATACCGATATAAGTAGGATCTTCCGGTTTGTCATAACTGACGAAAATATTACCGGGATGCATATCCGCATGGAAAAAGCTGTCGCGAAATACTTGGGTGAAGAATACCTGAACTCCACGTTCAGCCAATACTTCCATATTGGTGTTCTGCGCCTTTAAAGCAGCAACATCTGACACGGGAATGCCATAAATTCGCTCCATCACCAAAACATTTTCCCGGCAATAGTCGGGATAGACTTCCGGCACATAGAGCATTGGACTATCTTCAAAATTACGCCGCAATTGAATTGCGTTTGCAGTTTCACGCAATAAATTTAGTTCATCAAGCAGGGTTTTCTCATATTCTCTTACAACTTCACGGGGACGAAGACGACGACCCTCTGGTAAAAGGGGAACCAAATTTGCCAAACGATACATTAACCGTACGTCAGCTTTAATTACCGGCAGAATATCTGGGCGGATCACCTTCAGGACAACTTCTCTACCATTCTCTTTCAACCGAGCAGTATGTACCTGAGCGATAGAAGCGGAAGCCAGTGGTTGTGGATCAAAATCCTCAAACCATGTTTCCAGCGAGCCCTCTAAAGCCGTTTCAATCGATTTTCGTGCCACTGTGCCATCAAAGGAAACCACCCGATCTTGTAACATCGAAAGTTGATCTGCAATCGCAGGCGGGAATAGGTCACGACGCGTGGAGAGCATCTGGCCAAATTTGATCCACACGGGGCCGAGTTCTTGTAATGCTAAACGCAAACGTTCGCCGAGAGGTTTATCCTTATGCTTGTTAGGTATCCAAAACAGGAAATAACGCCCAAAACGCAACGGCCATGTCAAGCGAATATTGGGGATAAGCTCATCCAACCCGTAAGAAAGAAAAACTCGGATGATAAAGTAAAGTCGTCTAATTTCACTGGGTGTCATGTTTTTCCTCCAGTGCCGCCAACCGTTTTTCGAGTTGGTTCATCTGATTGGCAACGGCATTAACTTCTTCACTGAAATAAGCCACTTCCAACGCACTGGGAACCATTTCCCATTCTTCCGTCAATGATTCGGTGAAATATGTTTTCTTCCTTGCAATGGTATTGCTGGCAAATTCAAAACTTTTCTTCATCATCCGGGTAATACCTTCCGCGACAATATCACCAACATAAGGGGAAAGGTAATGTGCAGGGTCCCACTCTGACATATCCAGCAAAGCTGACCATTGTTGAATCACCTGCATATCCCCTTCAATGATAATTTCACCGCTGTTAATCAAGCTTGAAAGGCACTGACGATCCTGTAGCTTAAGTAATGCAGGGAACGTTGCTTTCATCGAGCAATCCACAGGTTCTGACCATTGGCTCAAAACATCCACTCGTTTCTCACTGAATATCAGTATCAAGGGTGTTTCGATTTCTTTCAGTTTAATGGACAGTATTTTACCTGCCAGTCTCAAGCGGACAGGTTTTAATACAGCTTCACGATATAACAGGTGATTCAGGGTTGTTTCCAGAAAGGCCGTCAATACCGGAAATAACACCTTATCCTTTGATACCGCAGAACTCATACTATGGCTTGATAAGGATGTTTCCATCTCAGAATTTGAACCCTTTGTGCAATGCAACGATCCCACCAGTCATGTTGGTATAATAAACCTGGTCAAAGCCTGCATCTTCCATCATACCTTTTAAGGTTTCCTGATCAGGATGCATACGGATGGATTCTGTCAGATAACGGTAACTGTCCGCATCTTTCACAACCATCTGACCAATTCGGGGCAGAATATGGAATGAATAAACATCATAAACCTTACTTAATGGTGCCAGTACAGGTTTGGAAAACTCCAGCACCAACAAACGTCCACCTGGCTTAAGTACCCGATACATGGAGCGTAGCGCTTTTTCTTTATCCGTAACATTACGCAAGCCAAAGGAAATGGTAATACAGTCAAAATGGTTATCTGGGAAAGGCAGTTCTTCAGCATTGGCTTGAACATAATTGACATTGCCTACGATACCGATATCGCGTAATTTTTCGCGTCCAACTTTCAACATTGAGTCATTGATATCCGCCAAAACAACCTGACCTTTTTCCCCCACCATTCGGGAGAATTTTGCGGTTAGATCGCCTGTCCCACCAGCGAGATCAAGCACCTTATGACCACGGCGAACACCACTTGACTCAATAGTGAAACGTTTCCAGATACGGTGAATGCCAAATGACATTAAATCATTCATTAAGTCATATTTCGAGGCCACAGAGTGAAATACCTCTGCCACCATCTCTTTTTTTTGTTCTTTGGCTACGGTGCGGAAACCAAAATCAGTGGTTTCTTTTGATTGATCTGCCATGTTATTTGTCCGCTTTTTATTCAAAAAAATTTATAGCCAGTGTACCAGCCTTTCCAACAAAACCCTATTCAGACTTCACTCATTCACCTGCAACGATTGGAAAGATTTATCAATCAACTGTGAATCAATAGGACGCTTCACATCCACGCCTAAATCGCGAAATCCTTCGGCCTGACTAATTAAGTTGCCTCTGCCCTCAACAAGCTTTTTCATTGCGAAATGGTAACTCGCCTGTGCTTTATTAAGGCTTTGCCCCAATCCTTGCATATCATCCACAAACAACCGCATTTTGTCATACATTCTGGCGGCTTTATCAGCAATCAGACGTGCATTTTGGCTTTGATATTCATAACGCCACAAGTTATTGATAGTACGAACAGCAACCAGCAAAGTTGATGGGCTAACCAGCATAATATTATGTTTCAACGCTTCATCAAGTAATTCTGGTGCCTGATTGAGTGCCACCAAATAAGCAGGTTCTACAGGAATAAACATCAAAACATAATCCAGTGATCGCAATCCGGGTAATTGTTGATAATCTTTTCTGCTCAAGCCGCGAATATGTCCTCTGATGGAATTGATATGTTCCTGTAATGCTTGCACCTGCTGTTCTTCACTATCACTGTTGAAATAACGTTCATAAGCAACCAGAGACATTTTTGCATCAATAATGACATCTTTTCCCTGCGGCAGATGTACGATCACATCAGGTTGAAAACGCTCGCTGTTTTCAGTCTTAATATTGACTTGTGTATCGAATTCATATCCCTCACGCAAGCCAGAAGCTTCCAAAACCCGAGCCAATACCATCTCTCCCCAATTTCCCTGTATTTTATTGTCTCCTTTCAGGGCCTTTGTGAGATTGATGGCTTCTTTTGCCATTTGTGCATTAAGTTGCTGAAGATTACGAATTTCATGAGCCAAGGTATGGCGCTCACGAGCTTCTTGCCCAAAACTGTCTTGTACCTGACGGCGGAATCCCTCAAGTTGTTCACGAAATGGTATCAGAAGATTATTGAGATTTTGGCGATGATATTCATCGGTACGGCGTTGATTCTGCTCAAAGATACGATTGGCAAGATTTTCAAATTGGATACTTAATCGCTGCTCACTGTTGATCAATAAACGCTGCTTTTCCTCCGCAGCTAGTCTGGTTTCTTCAAGACGCGTGCTCAATTCTCGCAACTCGGCTTCCTGCACGCTATTAATTTCTCGTTGAGCCAGTAACTTTTGGTTTAGTTGATCGCATTCAATACGCCAATAGTGGGATTGTTCCAACTTTTCATGGCTGACAGCCAATTGGCTATATAATTCACGCAGTTCCTGCCCTTTTTGCTGGATTCTCTGCTGAACAGAAAGCCAGACGAAGACCCCTCCGCCCAGCAATCCACCTAAACCACCGATCAGCATGTATAACCACTGGATATCCACCTATACACCCTCGCTAACACTATTTTTTGCTAACGCTATTCTTTGTTAACCCTATTCTTCATTGGCTCTATTACCGATAAATTTCAGTTAACTTTTCTGAGTCACTCGCCTCAATGTAAGTTAAATAGATGCTGTATAGATGTCCAGAGTATTTAATTGCTTTCTTTCAGTTTGCAAAGCAGCTCGCAATTACCCCATCCACTCTTTACCCCATCCATTCAGCCAACCAACGCAGGCCAAATGCTCCTGGTGCTAAGATACCGAATGCCCAAATCAATGCAGAAGCTAAGTTAGCGAGCTGAAAATGACGTTTTGGCATGGCACAAATTCCGGCCACCAGAGGTACAACAGCTCTCAACGGACCAAAAAAACGCCCAATGAAAATGCCCCATACTCCCCATCGGTCAAAGAAACGATGTCCGCGAACCAAAGTTTGAGGATGGCGAGAAAGCGGCCACATCTTGCCGACATCTTCTTTGTAATGGAAACCAAACCAGTAAGAAACCCAATCACCAAAGAAAGCGCCGGCGGCTGCGGCTATCCATATTGGCCAGAAGGTTAACCCACTTTCACCAATCAATGCGCCTAATCCCAACAAAATAATCGTTGCTGGTAACAATAGGGAAATAAATGCCAACGATTCACCAAATGCCAATAAGAAAATGATGGGAATAGCCCAAATTTCATGGGTTTTTACGAAGTTTATGACCAGTTCGATAATTTCATGCAGGCTCACATTAATCTTTCCTGTGTTATCAATGGGATATTATAGGTTAGCCCTGAACAATCCACCCAATGCTAACCTGATATTTTTATTCAAGAAAATAAGCTTGTAGTTTTTCGCGCGCAGCGATATTGAGTCCGATATCTTTTTCCAGCCAAATATCTACACTGCCATAATGCTGGTTAATGCTATCGAGTGTGGTCAGTAAAAACTCTTCCCTCACTGAATAAACATAGGCAAATTTTTCGACCATACTTTCATTCATCATTTTTGCGTGTTCACCCAATAAATAGTCTCGGTATGGGGCTAACGTGACATTGGTCAACAAATAATCTTCCATTACCGTATCCAGATCCGCACCCAATGCGAATAAAACCAGTGCAGAGCCCACTCCTGTCCTGTCTTTACCAACCGCGCAATGTTGCACAATGCCGCCTTTCTTTGGTTGCAGCAATAATGTCGCTAACGTCTTATACGCTGGATTGTTAATGGGTAACAATTCATATAAGCGAGACATAAATGTTTTCGCGTCGAATTGCTCCAGTATTTCCTTGTCTAGCTTATCCAGATTAGCATCGACTTCTTTGGAAAGAGGATTGGCAGGAGCATGGTAATAATGCGCCCCATGCCATATTCGATCGGGTTTATCCATAATTTCGCTGTTATCACGATAATCAATGATCTGCAAAAGGTTTTGATCCACTAAAAAAGCCTGATCGTTTTCTGTCAGTCTGTCCAGTGAACCAGAACGAAATAACAATCCAGGTTTAATCCTGGTGCCGTTGTTCAGTGTTTTATTACCCAAATCACGAAAATTAATGCCACCATGCAAAGGAAGTAGTGAAGGATGAGATAGAAATGTTGTGGTCATAGTCACTCTTGTTGCGATTAAAAAATAGTTAATAGAACAAACTATCTATTAGTACAAAATGCTATGACATTAGCAAATTTTAAAATGAAGGGAAGAAAAGATCGCACAAACGATAGGGTCAGAATGTTCTGACCCTCGATGAAAGGCATTACAGCAGGCGACGGGCAGCCTCCACAACTATCCCCAGCGCATTGCTTTCCGTTTTCTTCAGTAATTCAGCATCTGGGATTTCCTGTTGGGTACGGTTAACAATCACACCCGCTACCATACCAGCACGCAGCCCCTGACTTGCACACATGGTCAGCAATGTTGCTGATTCCATTTCAAAGTTCATTACGCCCATTTCTTGCCACTCTTTCATCGAACCCTGGAAACGACGAACGACACGGCCAGAATAAGTATCGTAACGTTCCTGTCCTGGATAGAAGGTATCGGAAGATGCAGTAATGCCAACATGGGTAACAGAACCCGATGCTTTTGCTGCTTCATACAAGGCATTTGTGCACTCAAAATCAGCAACCGCAGGGAACTCCATTGGGGCAAAGTGCAAGCTGGCACCATCCAGACGAACCGCGGCAGTCGTAACTAATACATCCCCTACATTGATATGTGCCTGAATTGCCCCAGTTGTTCCAATGCGCAGGAAAGTACGTACTCCCAACTGTGCCAATTCCTCTACAGCAATCGACGTTGAAGGACCGCCAATGCCTGTAGAGCAGACAACCACGGACTTTCCGTCGATTTCTGCACGCCAGGTTGTAAATTCACGGTGGGAAGCCAAATGTACTGGGTTATCCATCAGGCGCGCAATTTTCTCAACACGGTTAGGATCGCCGGGTACAATCGCCAGAGTTGCGCCTTGCAGGTCGCTTTTGGTGATACCTAAGTGAAACACATCAGACATATCAGACTCCTCAGCGGACATGATTCAAAATATGAATACCTAAATTTAGTCACTACTCTGACATTTTTTCGTGATTTAAATCATCTTTAATTGATCTAAATAAGAAACACATACATATATTTGTGATAATTATCACATTTAAAAGGTGGCGCCCTCTACAGAGCGCTATCACTATTCACATAAGCCATCACATAAAAAGTGACATGACAAGATTAAGAAGCAGTACACCACACAATCCGATCCCCCATGCAATTGTGGTGGGAATCGACCAGACGATAACCTGCTGCCTCGCACTTTTAATGCCCATCATCCGGTTAACCACCCAGAAAAAACAATCATTGAAGTAACTGAAAAACAGTGTACCCATCATCGCAGCTTGAGCCGCTACCAACATATTAACATCCGGTATCTGTTTTATAACCGGCGCAGAAATAGAAGCCGCAGTTATCATTGCCACTGTACCAGAGCCTTGAATTATGCGTATAAGCGTTGCAATGATAAATGGAATCAGAACAGGTGTTATAGGCAGGCTGGCAATATAATGCGCTAATATCGTCCCTGTTGAGCCTTCGTTCAACACTGCGCCTAATGCTCCTCCCGTTCCTGACACCAACAAAATAATGCCTACCGTTTTTAACCCTGTTTCCAGATGTTCAATCACTTCATGCTTACTGACGTTTGGCATTAAGGTATAAACCGCCAGTAATACACTGATTGCTAACGCAATAATGGGTGATCCTAGAAAATCAAAAATCTGAAAATAGAAAGCGTTCTCCTTACCAGCAAACTCATCAGTTCTCAGTATCATTCCATTAATTACACCAATAAAAATCAGGACAATTGGCACAACGATAGGTAAAAGAGAAAGAAATAGGCTTGGAAGTGATTTTTGCTCTTTTTCATCCATATAACGCTGATGTGCTTGTTGCAAATTTTCTGCATTTTCTTCTGTATCATCAAGCTGATATTCAGGATATTTAATCTCCAACCACTTTGCATAGCAGGTAATCCCAATGACACAGGGCACCGCCAGTATCATACCAGCCAGCATCATTTGGCCGATACTCACCCCGAATATTCCGGCGACACCAAGCGGCCCTGGTGTTGGGGGAACGATATGGTGAGTTACCACTAACCCTCCCGCCAAAGCAACCCCAAGGGACAATACATTGCGTTTACCCTTCTTCGCCAATGCTTTCACCAGCGGATAGAGGATCACAAAAGCCGAATTCACAAATATGGGGATACTGACAATATAACCGGTAATCGCCAAAGCCCACTCTTCGCGCCTTTTACCCAACCATTTAATCAAGCTATAAGCGATCTGTTCTGTTGCTCCCGAGATTTCTAATATCCTCCCCATCATGCATCCCAATCCAATCACGATACCGATGTTGCCTAATGTCGAACCAAATCCTTTAGCGATCACTTCAACGATATTATTCATAGACAAACCGCCTGATATTCCAGCGATTATTGCCGCAATTAGCATAGCAATAAGGACATGAACGCGAGTCCGCAAGACCAGAAAAACCAGCGTAAATACCGCCACTCCCAACCCAATAATTGGAATATAAAACTCCATCACAAAACCTCATTAAAAATGGATAAATTGGAACATGCCATATTTGTTATGCTTTTCGCTACCAGAACTCGATATTTTTCCAAGGAAAATTTTAGATAGCATCTGTTTTATAAAACAATCCACAAAAATGCATGGCGTCAGAAGAAAAGTGTGTATTTGTTATGAATCAGGGCGGTAACAATGAGAGGATAGTTGAGATGAAAAGTGAAAATCGCCTGACAATTACCTGAGTAAAATGGGTAATTGTCAGAACAAGGCTGAATTATGATAACTTACATGACAAAGTTAAGAACTAGCACCCCACATAATCCAATCCCCCACGCAATTGTTGTCGGTATTGACCAGACGATCATTTGTTGTTTTGCGTTTTTAACGCCCATCATCCGGTTGACAACCCAAAACAAACTATCATTGAAATAACTGAAAAAAAATGCCCCTATAGTTGCAGCTTGGGCAGCTAGTAGCATATTGATACCGGGTATTTGGCTGATTACGGGTGCTGAAATAGAAGCTGCTGTTATCATTGCTACTGTACCAGAACCTTGAATCAATCTCACTAATGTAGCAATTATGAATGGGATTAAAATCGGGGTTATTGGTAGGCTAGCAATCTGTTGTGCTATAAAAGTTCCTACCCCACTTTCGCGCAATACTGCCCCTAATGCTCCACCAGCACCAGTAACCAACAGAATAATCCCGACTGTTTGTAATCCAGTTTCTAGTTGCTCAATAACTTCATGTTTGCTAACTTTTGGCATTAGAGTATAAGTTGCCAGTAATACGCTTATTGCTAAAGCAATAATCGGTGAACCAAGAAAATCAAAAAATTGAAAATACAAGTGTTTTTCTTTCTCAATAAATATGTCAAGTTGCAATAACACATTATTAATCGCTTTAATCAAGATCAGGACAATCGGAACAACAATAGGTAAGAGAGAAAGAAACAAATTCGGTAGCGGTTTATTAATTTTTTCTTCCATGTAACGTTGATGAATCTGTTTCAGATCTTCAGGATTTTCCTCAACACACTGATATTCTGGATATTTAAATGCCAGCCATTTTGCATAAAAAGTGATACAAATAACACATGGAATAGCCAGTATAATACCTACCAACATCATTGCGCCGATATCCACGCCAAAGATCCCTGCTACACCAAGTGGTCCAGGAGTTGGTGGAACAACATGGTGAGTTACTACCAGTCCCCCTGCCAATGCAACCCCCAATGTCAATATATTTCGTTTTCCTTTCTTCACCAATGCTTTAACCAAAGGGTAAAGTAGCACAAAAGCCGTATCAACAAAGATAGGAACACTGACAATATAACCAGTAATTGCTAGCGCCCATTCCTCACGCTTATTACCTAACCACTTAATTAAACTGTAAGCAATTTTTTCAGCAGCACCAGAAAATTCCAGTATCCGCCCCATCATGATCCCCAAACCAATCACAATACCGATACTGCCTAATGTTGATCCAAATCCTTTAGTAATCACTTCAACAGTGTTAGTAATTGTCAAACCACCTGTGATTCCAGCGATTATGGCTGAAATCAGCATAGCAAGCGTTGCATGAACTCGGGTACGTAAAACTAGAAAAATCAAAGTAAAAACAGCTACAACCAATCCAATTAGTGGGATATAAAGTGTCATAATCAAGCTCCATCTCAATATGTATCATTAGTGATAAATGTACGAATGGCATCGCTGAATGAATTGTCAGTGCTAAATCCCAAGGCAAGGCTTCGACTAATATCAAAATTTCCAGGCCAACTTTTTACAATTCGGTTGATGTTTTCATCTAGCTCAAAATGGACAAGCTCTATGGCCTTCTGTCCAGCTAAGTCTTTCAGTGCATCAAGCATTCCTTGCACTGTAATACTAATTCCTGGTAAATTTACAATGCGTGAAAAATAAAATTCTTCTGCTGGAATATTGGCTGCATGAATAAGATTACGAATTACTGTTTCAGGGCTGGAAAGCCACAATATAAGCTCACGAGAAACAGGGCAAATGCAACTCTCCCCGTGCAATGGCTCACGAATAATTCCACTGGCAAATGAAGAAGCAGCCTTATTAGGTCTACCCGGACGGATACTAATAGTTGGTAGCCTAAGAACACGGCCATCAACATATCCTCTGCGAGAATAGTCATTTATCATCAATTCACACATCGCCTTTTGTGTACCGTATGAGGATTGAGGATTAACAGCATAGTGATCTGTTACTGTTTCTGGCAAAACACCTCCAAATACAGCCAATGAACTAGTGAATATAAATTTCAGTGATGGATTATTGGTGCGAATAGATTCCAATAAATTTCGTGTTGCATCAAAATTAACTCTCATACCTAAATCAAAATCTTGTTCTGCATGGCTACTGACAATAGCAGCTAAATGAAATAAAATATCACACTCTGCATCAATCAGTTTTTCAACCGAATTTGCTTGTGTCAAATCCAACGCTAAACACTGCACTCTTGAATCATTGATAGGGGAAACAGGACACTGAATATCAGTTAGAACCAATTGTTCAAAATTAAAGTCCAACTTATTTTTAAGCAACGCAAAAGCTAACTGCTGGCCCAAAAAACCTGCACCACCAGTAATAATTATTTTCATATAGAATACTCCTTTATAGTCTCTTAAGACTATTTTTATAGGTGAGATTATATTTTTTATTACCCTTATATATTGACAACGTGTAGCTTCATATCTAACTCCTGTAATTGTTGTTGTATTGATATAGGTAATTGTCCATCACACACAATGTCACTCAAATATGAAAGAGGACAAATACGAAACATGCCGTATTTTCCATATTTACTGCTATCAGAAATCAATATTTTTCTACGGGCTATTTCTAACAATGCCTGTTTCACTAACACTTTTTCTTCATGGGGTGTGGAAATTCCATGCTCAAGATCCCATGAACTGGTACTAATAAATGCAATATCCACATTCAAAGTACGCAATACCATAGCCGCACTCTTTCCAACACAAGAATAATTACGTTTATCCACCTGCCCCCCTGTATGAAACAGATTCAGCTGTGGCTTATTCATCAAATACTGAATAATCGAAAAATCATTTGTGATAATTGTCAAATTAAAACGCTCTGCCAATATCTGAGCCATTTCAAATGTCGTAGTTCCTGCATCCAAATAGACCACCTGTCCGTCTTCCACCAATGAGGCTGCATATTTACCTATAGCCCGTTTATGGCGATGATGAATAAGTGCTTTTTCATTCCATGGTAATTCTTGCCGTAAAGCATCATTTAGCTGGACACCTCCGGTGATACTAATAGCTTTCCCCTCTTCTTCCAAAATACGAATGTCTCGCCTCACTGTCATATGCGAAACATTCATCAATTTAACTAATGTATTAATAAAAATTGTTCGATGCTCATGCAAATGACGATAAATAAAATCTCTCCGCTCTGGGGGGGTCATGATCTCTCCTGATACATTACCGTGCAATCATGATTGGATTCTTGCTAGCCATCCAAGTCCTTCTTCCGTACTACCTTCTGGATAATACTCACACCCAAACCAACCTTGATATCCCATCTCATCTAATTTTCTAAGCAACCAGAAATAATTGACTTCACCTCTATCTGGTTCATTACGTCCGGGCACTGAGGCAATCTGAATATGACTAAACTTTCCCCATAACCGTTCTATTGTTTTCAACAAATCTCCTTCCATAATTTGACAATGATAAAGATCTAGCTGGATAAAAACATTTTGACGCTCGATACATTTCAACAACTCCTCTGCTTGATTTTGTGTTGTCAAAAAATAGCCTGGCATATCACGAGTATTAATCGGTTCAATTAATACATTGATGCCATGTTCATACATCACATCCGCAGCGTACTGAAGATTTGTGATATAACATTCGCGTTGTTGTTCCTGCGTAAATTGTTTATCCCATTTTCCAGCCATTACATGAACCTGTTTACAACCCAATGCTAGTGCATATTCCAAAGCTTTATGCACTCCATCAGCAAAAGCTTTCTCTTGTCCAGGAAAACACGCAATTCCTCTATCACCAGAATCCCAATCTCCAGCAGGCATATTGAACAATACCTGTATCAATTGGTTTTTTTTCAACAAACTGGAAAGCTCTTCCTGTGATTCTTCATAAGGAAACAGATATTCAACACCTTTAAAGCCAGCTTTTGCTGCCCGCTCAAAACGTTCAGTAAACGGAACTTCGTTAAACATCACACTCAAATTTGCTGCAAATTTAGCCATGGACTATCCTTATTATCTGGAATAACACACCTCCAATTCCTCCGTATGCTCTTTACTTACAGAATAGTAAAACTATTCTGTAATGCAGATGAGGTCTAGTTAAACCTTCCAATCATTTATGTTGGAAAAAGCGTGCTGTAATCTTTTACTTCTGACAATTAGATCATGATTTTCAAACAAAATAGAGTTGTATTTTGTGGCCTCCCTCTCAATTTATTAAACAACCCTATTATTCTAAAGTAAGAATGACTCTATCCTTAGAAAAGACATATTCCACTCTCATGGAGTAACATAGTGTGATAGGAAGAAGATAATCTTCAGAAGAAATATATAAGGTGATTGTCAAATGCGGGAATATAAACATACAATAACATCCCGTTTACTTGGTATTTTGTTAAATGTATAGAAGTTTCTTTTATAGGTCTGTCACTAGATATACAATACTTACATGTGAAATTTTTATTCTATTAATTTGATGTCATGCGTTGGTGTAACAGCAAATAAACCATATTACCCATATATTCTCCTCTGATATCATAAACCAAACATTGAACAAACCTATGCTACCTAATCCAGATAGCACCCTTTCATATATGGTACATCTTCTGTGCATACTGAAAGAAATCAATCTCACCAAAATTACCTGATTTCAGTGCAAACCAGCAATCAGTATGTGAATCATATACCCAGGGAACACCGGGAGTAATAGATGCACCAATACTGAATTGGTTAATTCCTAAACTCTGGACAACTTGAGCTGATGTTTCGCCACCTGCAACAATGAAAGTATTAACTCCCTGATATCTCAGTTTTCTCACAATTTCAGCAAAGAAACGTTCAACGGCATTACTTGCCTCTATAACACCATACTGTTGTTGAATCATTTCCAATAACTCAGGGGGTTGTGTCGCATATAAGATCGGTGCAAGACCATTCACTGGTTGCTGAATGATCCACTCTATCAATTTGTTGGCATATTCTGGGTTATTGATACATTCACCTATATTCAATGATATAGCAGGCGCAATTTTTTTATATTCAATAACTTGCTTATTCGTCATAACTGAGCAGCTTCCAGAAAGAATTATTGTTTTTCTGCCTCTGGTAGGTGGAATATTCCCAATTGCTGATGCTGACCATATTTGCCCTGTATGGTAACAAGTAAGCGCAGCCCCTAAACCTGAGCCACCTGTCACCAGAATCATTTCCGATACTGCTTGGGCTATAGGCAATAAATCCTCCATAGTCACAGCATCTACCACCGCATAACGAATACCTTGTTTTCGTAATAATTTCAATTGATAATAGATAGCCTCTTTTCCCTGACGCACACAATTAAGATCGATTAGTCCCGCTATCCCTTCTGCTTGCTGTTCTATCAATCGCAGTAAATTAGAGTCTTTCATCGGAGTGACAGGATGATACTGCATTCCACTTTCGTTCAATAATTGTCCGTAAACAAATAAATTTCCGTTCAATACTGTCCGTCCATTAACAGGAAGTGCTGGACAAATCAGGCTAATATCAGTTTGAAGGTCAGCCATCAAGGCATCCATAACTGGTCCGATATTTCCTTCTGAAGTTGAATCAAAAGTAGAACAATACTTGAAAAATATCTGTCGGCAACCTGCCTTAAACCGTAACCATTGACAAGATTTCAAAGATTGTTCAACAGCCTCATTAACAGAGCAAGAACGACTTTTCAGGCTAATAACAATAGCATCTACATCATATGGAACAGGTGTATTCTCATCTGGTACCCCTAATAACTGAGTAACCTGCCAACCACTTTGTACTATAAAACTAGCTATATCAGTTGCTCCAGTAAAATCATCAGCAATCACGCCAAGTTTGATAGTCATAGCTGCCTCTTTGGTAAATTTGCTATTTTGAACATCGTAATCATCCAATACCTTGCTCTTGGATTGCTAGTCGTTAAAAATATCTAATACTCCTTTATGAAGTAAATTTCACTTTTTTCGTTTTCTTGAAAATATCCATAAATTTTTTATCCTATAA
Organism: Xenorhabdus thuongxuanensis; assembly: GCF_001908095.1. Taxonomy (GTDB): domain Bacteria; phylum Pseudomonadota; class Gammaproteobacteria; order Enterobacterales; family Enterobacteriaceae; genus Xenorhabdus; species Xenorhabdus thuongxuanensis. The sequence continues at coordinate 28,669 of NZ_MKGR01000022.1, forward strand.
GTCATGATGCTATACATGACATTCGGTGAATGTAGAATAGTATCTTTGAGGATTTCAGGCTCTTTATGTCATACCAAAAACCAGCTTTAGCTGTTTTAACAATTCAAGAGTGATGCTATACCAAATAGGATTGCGTTAGAATACCTACTGATATAAGAAGGACTGCGCAATTTCTATTACCATCGCTTCCAGTCCCTATGATCTATGTTTTATTAACTTATTATGTAATTCCCTGGTGTTGTATGGCAATTTGTTACCTTTCTAATCTTCACATAGTTGATTTCACAAAAAAACGATGAATATCACATTCAAGGTTTATCTCTCACCTAAGAAATTTAATATAACGATTTGAATTTAATTGATTTATCACTAAACACCAGAAAAATAATTTTCACATATCATTGTTATTAATATAAGAAAAACTTCTCAAATCTAAAATCACCCCATCATCTAAGTGTTTTATCTGGTCAAACAGATAAAACCATCAACAGATGAAAGGGAGTTACGATGGGATTTTTTGATCAAATAATCAATTTACTGAGTGGTGGGAAAAAATCAGCAGTTCCAGCATATTTAAACTGCTAGAAAAATATGAACTTTTTCATCCGCCACAGGATATTGACTGTGGCGGGTACTTCCATAGTTTATTAAGTTTAAATTGAAAAAATAAACTCTAAGTTAACTGTTTTTAACTGTTTAATGAAGAGCGCAAGCGTTTTGCCGCTTCAACCATGTTTGCCAACGCTTGTCTGGTTTCTGTCCAACCACGAGTTTTCAAGCCACAGTCAGGGTTCACCCACAAACGCTCGACCGGAATACGATCAGCCGCTTTGCGTAGCAATGCCTCAATCCATTCAACGCTGGGGACGTTTGGTGAGTGAATGTCATATACACCAGGCCCTATCTCATTCGGATAAGAGAAATCTTCGAACGAATCCAGCAATTCCATATCCGAGCGCGAGGTTTCAATGGTGATCACATCCGCATCCAGCGCTGCAATGGACGGCATGATGTCATTGAACTCGCAATAACACATATGAGTGTGGATTTGGGTATCATCTTTCGCAATTGCTGCGCTCAGTTTGAAAGCATCCACCGCCCATTCCAGATATTCCTGCCACTCTTCTCTGCGCAATGGCAAGCCTTCACGCAATGCAGGTTCATCAATCTGGATAATGCCAATGCCTGCCTTCTGCAAATCATCAACTTCATCACGCAAAGCCAGTGCGATCTGTTTAGCGATGGTTTCACGGCTGATATCTTCCCTTGGGAATGACCAACAGAGAATGGTCACAGGCCCTGTCAACATGCCTTTGACTGGCTTATCAGTCAAGGATTGTGCATATGTCGCCCAATTTACTGTTATCGCCTCTGGACGGCTAATATCGCCAATGATTACCGGTGGTTTCACGCAACGGGAGCCGTAACTCTGCACCCAACCATTTTGGGTAAAGACATAACCGTCAAAGTGTTCACCGAAATATTCCACCATGTCGTTACGTTCAGCTTCACCATGTACCAACACATCCAATCCCAAACGCTCCTGCTCTTGGATCGCTTGTTTGATATGCTCACTGATATTGGCTCGGTAGTTCGTACTATCCACCCGACCCTTTTTGAAATCGAGACGCAGGCTACGAATTTCTGTTGTTTGCGGGAATGAACCTATAGTTGTTGTTGGCCACAGTGGTAAGTTATAACGTTGACGCTGAAGTTTAGCACGTTCAGGATATACCTGATTACGTTCACTATCCTCTGGCTTAATTGCTGCAATACGTCCAGCGACCGCTGGATTATTCACCCTTGTGGAACTGCGACGGGCGCGAATTGGGGCACTATAAGCATCCAGCTCAGCCTGTTTATTGCCTTCTGGCGCATTCAATGCTTGTGATAACAAAGAAAGTTCCGCACATTTTTGCAATGCAAAGGCAAACCAGCTTTTCACTTCTTCATCCAACCCAGTTTCATCATTCAGGTCAATGGGGCTATGAAGCAATGAACAGGAAGTGCCAATCCACACATTTCTCTTACCAACCAATGGTGCAACAAGCTGATATTTTTCACTCAAATCGGCTCGCCAAACATTGCGGCCGTTAATTACCCCCAATGAAAGCAACCAATCTTCCGGCAGAGATTTATCCAAATCCTCAAGGGAATCCCTTCCTGCAACCAAATCAACATGCAATCCTTGCACTGGCAGCGATTTTATTGTCTCCAGATTGTGGCCGATGCTATCGAAATAGGTCGTTAGCAACAATTTCACTTGTCCCTCAAGTGTTTGATAAGCCGTTGAGAATGCCGCCAGCCACTCTTCTGGTAATTCCAGTACCAGAGCCGGTTCATCAATCTGTACCCATTCAATGCCACGTTTTGCCAGTTCCGCCAGCACTTGCTGGTAGACCGGCAGGATATCTTTTAATAAAGACAAGCGATCAAAAACTTTGCCTTTCACCTTACCGAGCCATAAATAGGTCACAGGTCCCAAAAGAACAGGTTTTACGTTGTGCCCCTGTGCCAAAGCTTCATCAACTTCGTCCAATAATTGAGTCCAACCCAGCTTAAATTCCTGCCCTTCCTGAAATTCAGGCACGATATAGTGATAATTTGTGTTGAACCATTTCGTCATTTCCGCAGCCGCCGCAGGTGTACCTGTTGGTGCTCGGCCACGAGCGATACGGAACAGTGTATCCAGATCAATCTTGCCATCTTCATTTTGATGACGCGGTGGAACATTGCCCAATAACAGGCTTGTGGTCAATACTTGGTCATACCAGGCAAAATCACCAACGGGGACTAAATCAACGCCCGCTTCTTTTTGTTGTTGCCAGTGATGTGCACGCAATTCACGGCCTGTCTCCAGCAATTCCTGTTGAGAAATTTTGCCCGCCCAATAGTTTTCTTGCGCCTTTTTTAGTTCTCTTTTCAATCCAATACGTGGAAAACCTAATGTATGATTCAAAACTGTCATGTCGTCACCCGTAAAATTTTAGCCGTCTAGATGTTTACACTTCTATAATCAACAGGTAATGTATAAACCACAAGCGCAAATTATTCATTATCATCTTGAAGGTTTTTCATGATCGAATTAAAACACTTAAAAACACTACATGCACTGAACCATTGTGGCTCACTCGCAGCAGCGGCAAATTATTTGCATCAAACGCAATCTGCTCTTTCTCACCAGTTCAGTGAATTAGAACACCGGCTGGGATTTAAGTTATTTATTCGTAAAAGCCAACCCTTGAAGCTAACGGCTCAAGGAGAAGTGTTATTAAAGTTGGCAGAGCAAGTCTTACCCTTGGTGACAGCTTCCTTACGTCAATGCCATGAGCCGGAAGAGACAAACTTACGCATTGCCATTGAGTGTCATAGCTGCATTCAATGGCTGACACCAGCACTTAAGCGTTTTCGTGAAAGTTGGCCACAGGTTAACGTGGACTTTAAATCTGGTGTGACATTTGATCCTCAACCTGCACTGCAAAAACGCGAGCTGGATATCGTTCTGACATCTGATATTATTGCAGACAGTAACCTGCACTATACGCCACTATTTGATTATGAAGTGAAGTTGGTGATCGCACCAGATCATCCACTGGCAAATAAACGCGATATTCGTCCACAAGATCTCGCCGCTGAAACTTTGCTGATTTATCCGGTCCAACGCCAACGGATGGATATCTGGCGACGTTTTCTCCAACCTGCGGATATTACTCCAACATTAAAAACTGTCGACAATACGCTATTGCTGATTCAGATGGTTGCCGCCCGATTGGGTATTGCCGCATTACCACACTGGGCGGTGGAAACATTCGAAAGACAAGGGTTAATTGTAACCCAAACATTGGGAGAGGGATTATGGAGCAGATTGTACGCTGCCAACCGAGAAGGGGAGCAGCGCCAACCCGCTATTGATACCTTTATTCGTTCTGCGCGCCAGCACGCGGTGGACAATTTGCCGTTTGTGAAACGGGTTTCAGTATCCAACGGTGATGTACCCAAAGTGACGCAACAATCAGGCTGCCTCCAATGGTAAAACTCAGCCAGTTAGGGTGCTGCTGCCAAATTGCGAAATTGACCAATAACCCCGCCGGAACCAACATATTATTCATAATTGCCAGTGTTCCGGCATCTACTTGGGTGGCACCATAGTTCCACATAAAATAGCCAATACCCGACGCACCAACACCCAGCCAAATCAAAACACCCCACTGTAGCTGAGTTGTTGGTAATTTTTGCGGATCACCAAACATTAGCCAGCCAATGATTGCAACAACACAAGCGCCCAAGTAGAACCATGAAAATGCCACTCGTTGTGGGATCGGATAAATCTCCATCAAGCGCTTATAACCAACCTGACCAATCGCAAAGAAAATATTTGCCAATTGCACTAACAGCAAGCCAATCCAGAAAGATTCACTCAATCGGTCATAACGAATAATCGCTGCACCAGCCACTGCCAATAAAGAACTCAAGGCATAACCCCAGCGCAATCGCTGGCGCCCCATCAGATCATAAACTAATGTGACATAGAGCGGCGTCATAATGGTAAACAGCAAAAATTCTGCCACAGTCAGGTAATGATAGGCATGAAATACAAACAAATACATCACACCAAGCTGACAAGCACCGACGGCCATATACAGTGAAATAACTTTCAGAGATAACCCACGCCAGCGCAAAAATGGTAAAAAAACCATTGCTGCCAACATTACCCTGACAAGAACTGAAAACCAGCTATCAACCTGACCAGCGAGATAAGCGCCAATCAGGCTAAATGAAGCGGCCCACAAAAATGTTGTGATCGTTAACAGCCACATAATTTATAGGTCTTTTACCTTTTATTGATCTTTTTCCACTAAAAGCGCTTCTAGCAAATCAAGATCATGCAGCAACGTTTGTAGTGTTTCATTACTAATCTTACGGGTTGCACGCAGGTGATATAACTCTCCTCGTTCAGCCCTTAATGCCGTCAAACGGAAGCGACGCTCTAAATCTTCAACCATCAGGTTATGCTCGATTTCATCCGTTCCCGCAGTACGACGCCGTAAATAACCAGTAACGCGAGAAGCAATTTCACTAATAACTTCTGCATCCAGTTTTTCTTCAGTGCTGGCCGACAGACGCTCTTCCATCTTATTCATACTGACAATAGCAACTTCAGCCATTGCCGCTTTTGCCATTCTGATTTCATTGAGATCTGCCAACTTATCTCCGACTTTCATGCCACGTAGCAGCAAAGGTAAACCGATAACCCCGACAAAGAGGGAGCACAGAATCACACCCGCAGCAATGAAAATTAACTGATAACGTGCCGGGAACGGGTCACCATCCGGCAAGAACAATGGCACAGACAAAGCACCTGCCAGCGTAATTGCCCCACGAACACCCGCAAATGAAGCCAACCACAACTCACGGGTCGTATAAGAGGCAAACTGAAGCGGTTTTTTCTTTATCAGCATTTTGCTGGTATTCTTCATCAGCCATAACCAACTGAATCGCAGTAATACCAGCGCAACGTAAATGACGCCAACGGCAGCGAACAGCATCCAGGTTTCAACATTTGGGTCAAGCTCAGCTTGAGCTACCGATGTTTCCCATATGCCCGGCAATTGCAGCCCTAGCATGATAAACACCAGGCCATTAAAGACAAAGGCCAGCATTCCCCATACATTATCGGCACGCAGACGCATATCCAGTGGTGCATTGCGGATCACTCCTGCCTTGCTGATAGTCATACCTGCGGCAACCGCAGCCAGAATCCCTGATACACCGATATGTTCAGCAATCATGTAAGAAGCAAACGGTAACAGCATCATAAACATGATTTGAGTTGCAGGATCATCCCCACTCCAGCGACTCATCAATCTCAGTGATTTACTGTATAACCATGTGATAGCGATACCCGACAACAAACCACCAATCGCAACCTTAAAAAACTCCATCGTTGCGCCAGTGACAGTAAAGACCATCGTGCCCATGGCAATTGCCACAGCAAATTTCAGAGCCACCAGACCCGAAGCATCATTCATTAATGCCTCCCCTTCCAGTACGCTCATCATATTTTTAGGAATACGTCCTTTTCCAACAATTGATGACAATGCCACCGCATCTGTTGGAGATAATACTGCCGCCAGTGCAAAAGCAGCAATAAGTGGGATACTCGGCAATAACCAATAAATCAGATAACCAATGCCAATAACCGTCACCAATACCAATACTAAAACTAAAATGACGATTTCACGCCCATGCTGGAAAAACTCTCTAGTCGGTGTTTTCCAACCATCAACAAATAACAAAGGAGGGATAAGTAATACGAGGAAGAGTTCAGGATCGAAAGTAACGTGTAAACCAAAATGAGGCCAGGCCAGCAACGCTCCCATTGCTATTTGCACTATCGGCAAGGGAATACGGAACGGAATCATTTTAGTAAGAACACCAGAAACTGACACCACCAAAATCAAGATCAAGATAGTAAAGAATATTTCCATGTTACCCTTACAAATTGCCAAAAATCCGTCAGTGGAAAGATTGTGACTGTTTTTTACTGTTAATAATAGCGCTAATAACCATAAATATTACAGTTACTAAAGAAAATCAAAAAGCAATCACATTGTGAATCAATAAGCATTGATTCATTTTTATATTTTATGCTTATCGGCTTGAGCGTGTTGAAAAATTAGCACATTTTAGAATGTGCCTAGCAGTCACAGTATGACTAACATTGGCATAGAAGGATGTAGAAGGGATGCGCAAACTCCAATTGTTTGCACATCCTATTTTAATTAGATGGCCCAATTGCCGGCATAAAATACCACTAATACAATGGCAAGTATAACTGTACCAATATTCAGTTTACGCCATTCACCCGAAAAAATACGCCCAACAACCAGTGCACTGAAACCTAGCATAATACCTGTGACGATATTACAAGTCAGCACAATAAATACAGCACACAGTAAACCTGACATTGCATCAACAAAATCATCAAAGTTCAGCTTTCGCACATTGCTCAGCATCAGTAATCCAACATACATCAAGGCAGGAGCCGTAGCATAGCCAGGAACTAAATACGACAGAGGAGACAGGAATAAAATCAACAGGAATAAAATACCGACAACGGAAGCTGTTAAACCCGTTTTACCACCAGCAGCGGTTCCTGCGGCAGACTCAATATAAACCGCTGCGGGAGAAGAACCGATAACCCCAGCAAAAATACTACTGACAGAATCTGCTGTCAGTGCCTTGCCGCCATTGATAATCTGGCCTCTCTTATCCAATAAATTTGCTTGCCCCGCCACAGCCCGGATCGTCCCCGTCGCATCAAATATCGCTGTCATTACCAGCGCCAAAACACTGGGTAATACAATAGGCTGTAAAGCTCCCATAATATCCATACTGAACATCAAGGACAGGCCATCTTCCCCCAATGTCGGAAACTTAAAGAATCCTTGATATTTGACGGCTGGATCAAAAATCAAGCCGATAATAGAAATTGCGATAATCATCAGCAAGATACCGCCCGGCACCTTCTTCCGTTCCAGACCGATAACTCCGGCCAGCCCCAATAATGTCATTACCACGGGAAATGACGTCAATGAACCAAAGGACACAGGCAAGCCAGCGTTTGGGTTCTTAACCACCAAACCAACGCCATTGGCTGCAATCAACAATAAAAACAACCCGATGCCAATACCTGTTCCATGTGCAATGCCCATTGGCATATTACGCAAAATCCACGCTCGCACACCCGTTACTGAAATTAACGTAAACAAACATCCCATCAGAAAAACCGCACCGAGAACCACGGGAATACTTACCTGTTGCCCTAATACCAGGCTAAATGCGGTAAATGCAGTCAACGAAATCGCACAACCAATCGCCATTGGCAAATTAACCCACAACCCCATCAATAACGAACCGATACCGGTCACCAGACAAACAGAAATAAACACGGCGGTATGAGGAAATCCGGCTTGCCCAAGCATCCCTGGTACCACAATAACGGAATAGACCATCGCCAAAAATGTCGTTAATCCAGCAAGAATTTCCTGACGTACCGTCGATCCACGTTCAGTAATCTTAAAATACCTATCGAGTTTGCATTGAGTTGGTGCCTGCATACCAGACATGTTTTTCCCCTGCTTCTGTTAAATATATCGCTTTAAAAGCGCTCGTTCTATTTCTTCACATCTTCAAACGAAAACGATTACGTCACAAGATAATAAAAATCAGCGCTGCATTCATTAGTTCAACCATTCGCTTGCGCAATCGTTTGGCTTTTTGAGTAAAGAAACTGTGAGAAAATTTGAGGCGGACGATTATCCAGTGAATCAGGGATAAGAATCAAGCAATAATCACATCGAAGATGATAAAATTCCTGCGCTGTATTCTGTATATTTACAGGGTAACTGGTTAACATTGATGCATATTTACTCAATAATGAAGAGGATATGTATAAAGTGTCTTAAACAGTTTTTGCACAACTTTCTGGTGGTACTACTGATTGAGGAAAAGAATATTTTGCCGTAGGAAATATTGCAATCGTCTATATTTTGTGCGAACCTGCGATATAATTGATATAAACCATATCAACTATATCTATACCCAAAGCTTCCAAGTTACAGCTCAATGTCAAAGAAACAAATCCCAGTCATATCGCATCATTGACAGGGTGAAAGCACATAACCAATAAAACAGTAACTCGAAAGCTAACGGGTATACGTCCTATGCAAATATAGATAAGGGGTCCAGAGTGAATACTAAAGTAGCAAGAAAAAGCAGAGTAAAAGAAACAACACTCAGCTTAGGTTACGTTTCCCTTCTTGATGTTCTTTCGCATCAACAAGAACATATTGAGCATATTCATGTCACTGAAATTCCGCCCAACGAAGCAGATCGTTTCTTATTGGTTGAATTACCTGAAGAAACAGCCAGAGATCTTGATGTCAGAGATCTCCGTATTGCCCTGCTAAGTGCACTAAATACAGCTACCTCCATAAAACGTAGCTCTTCATCCGGTAAATCTGCGCCTAAGATGAGCAATCCAGAACTTTATGTCCATTCAGATGATCTGCGTGAAGAAAACCCAAAAGACTCCTGGAGAACATCAAACCGAAAAGATCGGATTGAAGCGTTGAAAAATTCAATACTTGAAGAATCAAAATGGCTCCTTGCGTGTGAACTCAGCCAGTCTGCGGGTTTTTCGTTGCTTAATCCCAGTGCAACGCCCAATCGCTGGAAAAAAGCTAAAAAAATCTTCGCTGTTTCAGTCAAGGGAAAAGACTTATACCCGCAGTATGCACTGGATGAAGGAGGATTACCTATCCCCATCCTCAAAAATATCATTGAAGTTTTTGATGGAAAAAAAACCTCCTGGGGAATAGCAATTTGGTTTAATACACCTAACTCATGGTTAGGAAAAGAAAAACCGAAGGACGTTTTGATAAACCGCCCAAATGATGTATTAAATGCAGCAAGGCAGGAAGCTGAAGGGCCGTGGCATGGATAATTCCTTTGGCAAATCTGTCAAAATGGGGATCTGGAAAGCCCAAAACCCAATTGAACGTATTCATCACCAAGCATACAAAGGCACTGAGTTTAATCCGGGAAAAGGGAACACCAGATTCAGCCCCTGCAAAAATGAGCAAGGTGAACCTATCCCCACAATTTATGGTGGTGAGAACATTTCCGTTGCAGTAATGGAAACCATTTATCATGACGTGCCAACAGGAAGCAATAATCTGCCCTTCGATCTGAGTAAACTAGATCCGCTTGTCTACAGTCAGCTGATCCCTAACATCGATCTCATCACGGTAGATATCAATATGCGAGTATTACGCAAGTGGGGCTATGAACCCAAAGATGTTTTGCTTTCCGAAGCCGAAAGTTATCCCCATACCCAAGAACTCGCAAGCCAAATTTACCGCGATAATCCATCTGCTCAGGCGATAACGTGGGCATCAAAACAACATGGTGATAAGGCGATAATGCTATTCGGTGATCGGCTTAAAGAAAATCAACTGAGAGTATCTATTGAATCAAAATCACTCTGGTCTTCTAACTCAGTTATCAAAGCCATAGATTTGCTGGCAGATGAAATGGGCCTTATAACCTATAATAATCAAGATATTATCTAATCACTGCACCATATCGACACATTTTTATGCGGCCTTTAAGCCTGACCTTGTGTAAAATCCCCTCAATTCGACTTTTGATTGATTCATTAGGATTTTTGTAAGAATTAAGGAGATAAACCATGACAACTTATGCCCTGGTAGGTGATATTGGCGGTACAAATGCACGTCTGGCATTATGTGATGTAGATACTGGGCAACTGAGCGCAGTCGAATTCTATCCCTGTGCACATTATGCATCGCTTGAAATTGTTATCCGCCAATATTTGAAACAGCAGAACTGTGAAGTCAAATATGGCAGTATCGCTATTGCCTGTCCGGTGACGGACGATGTGATCAGTATGACCAACCACAGTTGGCGTTTTTCTGTTAGCCAAATGAAAACATCACTGGGATGGGAACGTTTTGAGGTGATTAACGATTTTACTGCCGTTTCACTCGCTATTCCAGTTCTGAGAGCAGATGATGTAATTCAGATTGGTGGAAAGCAACCTTATGCTAAACGCCCCATTGCGGTTTATGGTGCAGGAACTGGGTTAGGTGTCGCACATCTTATTCACACAGGAACCCAATGGATGAGCTTACCTGGTGAAGGTGGTCATGTGGATTTTGCGCCAGATAGTACGGAAGAAGATCATATGTTGAACGTACTGCGTGAAGAATATGGTCATGTCTCCGCTGAACGTGTCCTTTCTGGGCCTGGTTTAGTGAATATTTACCGTTCTCTGATGAAACTTAACGGTCAAGTCGCCGAAGATATTACCCCTCGCGATATTTCTGACCGCGCGCTGAATGAAAATTGCCCTATCTGCAAACAAGCGTTAGAACTCTTCTGTACCGCATTAGGGCGTTTTGGTGGGAATTTGGCTCTGAATCTTGGCGCATTTGGCGGTGTTTATATTGCGGGTGGGATCGTCCCGCGTTTCCTTGATTTCTTCCAAAAATCAGGTTTCCGGCAAGGGTTTGAAAACAAAGGCAGATTTACGGACTATTTAAAAGATATTCCTGTGTATCTGATTACCCATGATAAACCAGGGTTATTGGGTGCGGGATCTTATATTCGCCAATCACTAGGTAAAGCGATTAGTTAAATAGAACCGAGATATTTATATTTACTCATGCTATTTGTTTGATTTTCTGGTAATAATTTTGAGCAATATTTTGCATGAGTATTTTATGAGTAAGATTTTTCGGGTATTCGGAAAATCTGGTTGACGGAACAGCATGAAGAGATAATATCCTCAGAAACATTATCCTGGCTATATCCAAGATAAGTGAGCTGTTTAATGACTATTCCTTCTGAAGCAAATAAGGCGTTGTTGATCGTCCAGAAGCGATTAGCGAAATCGCTGGTAGCTGTTTACCTTCATGGTTCGGCTGTGGTTGGTGGTCTTCGCCCCCGCAGCGATGTAGATTTGCTCGTGGTGATTGACCAGCCGATGACGTCTGAGGTTCGGAAATGTCTGGCTGCCGATTTAATGATGATATCGGGGCGATATCCTTCTGATCCTGATGGGCGTCGCCCCGTTGAACTGATTGTTTTCTTGTGCGCCGACCTCTCCACATCACTTTATCCTGCCCGAAGCGAATTTATTTACGGCGAGTGGCTGCGTCACAAATATGAGGTAGGAGAAATTCCCAAGCCGGTTTGTGATCCAGAACTTACCCTGGTATTGGCTCAATCACGACAGGAAGCGATTCCTCTGGTCGGCCCGAACGCAAGCAGCCTTCTACCCGCTATTCCAAGATCAGATATTTACCGTGCTATTAAAGATGTCCTGCCGGCTTTAATTGAGACACTACAGGGAGATGAACGCAATGTTCTGCTAACACTAGCTCGTATGTGGCGAACTTTAGTTACTGGAGAGTTTGTCTCTAAGGATGTTGCTGCCAATTGGGCGGCTGCTCGCCTTCCAGCCATACAGGCCGCAGTTTTAACCGATGCGCGGGAGGACTATTTGAGAGGACGTGAAGAAGATTGGCGAAATCGCCAGCAAGAACTTCAGCTCACGGTAAGCTCACTGCACGATTGTGTGCTAACAAATCTATGTGTATTGGCTCAGACTTGATCTGGCAATCATCAAAACAAAAGGAACAATTGCCAGATCAAATTTAAACGACTACAGATTGTAAAATTGCGACTGGTTCTGACCAGATATCAAGCCGCTCTTTCAGTCCACTCAGAACGGAATATCATCATCGAAATCCATCGGCGGCTCATTGCTCTGTGGCATAGGAGACTGCGCTGGACGAGATGGAGCACCGCCACTGAATTGTTGAGCTGCCTGTGGTTGCTGTGGTTGCCCCCAACCACCTTGTGCTGGTGCATCCTGTGCTGCGCCATTACGGCTGCCCAGCATCTGCATGACACCGCCTATAGGATTGACCACAACTTCCGTGGTGTAACGATCCTGACCGTTCTGATCCTGCCATTTGCGAGTCTGCAAAGAACCTTCGATATAAACCTGAGAACCTTTGCGCAGATATTCACCAGCGACTTCTGCCAATTTGCCGAAAAACACGACACGATGCCATTCGGTTTTCTCTCTCATCTCACCGGTTTGCTTATCACGCCAGCTCTCAGACGTTGCCAGAGTAATGTTGGTAACTGCACCGCCATTCGGCATATAGCGAACTTCTGGGTCCTGTCCCAAATTACCCACTAAAATAACTTTGTTTATGCCTCTGCTGGCCATTGGGAATACTCCTGATGAAATGAATTTTGCTAAAAACGGATTTCTCTAATTATAAGCAAAGTAGTTTACCATGCGAGGGATAAGTTTAAACAGAGAGCCGTTATATTATACTTTGCGAAGCGCATCGTACTTTACATTGTCATGGTTACAGCACGATTGTCCGTTAAACACTGTATATCCATTCAGCAATGTTTGTGCAATAATAACGCGTTTATGAGTTTTGCACTATCAATAATCTGGGAAATGGTATATGGATAACATCGAAGTTCGGGGCGCCCGCACCCATAATCTTAAGAATATCAATTTAATAATTCCCCGTGACAAGCTGATAGTCATTACTGGGCTATCTGGTTCCGGTAAGTCATCTTTGGCTTTCGATACCCTGTATGCGGAAGGGCAACGTCGCTATGTTGAATCTCTCTCTGCCTATGCTCGCCAGTTTTTGTCACTGATGGAAAAACCAGATGTCGACCATATTGAGGGGCTATCCCCAGCCATTTCCATTGAGCAAAAATCTACTTCCCATAACCCACGCTCTACGGTGGGAACGATAACCGAAATTCACGATTATCTCCGTCTGCTATTTGCACGAGTAGGTGAACCACGTTGTCCTGAGCACAATATCACGCTGGCGGCGCAAACGATAAGCCAGATGGTAGATAACGTCTTGACATTGCCAGAAGGCCAACGCCTGATGTTACTGGCTCCTGTCGTCAAAGAGCGTAAAGGCGAACATAGCAAGCTGCTGGATAATCTCGCTGCACAAGGCTATATCCGAGCCCGTATTGATGGTGAAGTGTGTGACCTTTCCGATCCACCAAAACTCGAATTACAGAAAAAACACACTATCGAAGTCGTCATTGACCGCTTTAAAGTGCGTGCTGACCTCACCCAGCGATTGGCGGAATCATTCGAAACCGCATTGGAGCTTTCCGGTGGTACTGCCGTTATTGCCAATATGGATGATACGCAGGCCGAAGAATTGGTCTTCTCCGCCAATTTTGCCTGTCCAATCTGTGGCTATAGTATGAGCGAGTTGGAACCTCGTTTATTTTCCTTCAACAATCCCGCTGGTGCTTGCCCTACTTGTGATGGATTAGGGGTTCAGCAATTTTTTGACCCTGAACGAGTTATCCAGAATGAAGGTATCTCCCTTGCCGGAGGTGCTATCCGTGGTTGGGATCGCCGTAACTTCTATTACTTCCAGATGTTGAGGTCTTTGGCAGAGCACTACAAATTCGATATCGAAACACCGTTTAATCAGTTAAGCCCAACCATTCAGAAAGTAGTTTTATACGGTTCAGGTAAAGAATCCATCGAATTTAAATACACCAATGATCGTGGTGATGTGACGGTTCGTCACCATCCGTTCGAAGGTGTGCTGCATAATATGGAACGCCGTTATAAAGAGACGGAATCCACCGCAGTACGGGAAGAGTTGGCAAAATATATCAGCAATCGATCTTGCATTTCCTGCGATGGAACGCGACTGCGTAAGGAAGCACGTTATGTTTTTATCGAAAATACTACGCTGCCACAAATTTCGGATTTCAGCATTGGTCATGCGATGGAGTTTTTTCAAAATATCAAACTGAGTGGACAACGCGCCCAAATTGCCGAAAAAGTCCTGAAAGAGATCCGTGATCGCCTGAAATTCTTAGTTAATGTTGGATTAAATTACCTGACGCTCTCCCGTTCAGCAGAAACTCTTTCAGGTGGGGAAGCCCAGCGTATCCGTTTGGCGAGCCAGATTGGTGCAGGTCTTGTGGGTGTGATGTATGTGCTGGATGAGCCTTCTATTGGCCTGCATCAAAGGGATAATGAGCGTTTGCTGGAAACATTGCTGCACCTGCGCAATTTGGGCAACACGGTTATCGTTGTCGAACATGACGAAGATGCAATCCGTGCGGCTGACCATATTATTGATATCGGGCCAGGCGCGGGCGTACATGGTGGCGAGATTGTTGCCGAAGGAACGATTACCGCTATCATGGAAAGTCCAAAATCGCTCACAGGAAAATTCCTCAGTGGTGAACGTAAAATTGCTATTCCAGAGCAGCGCGTGCCTGCTAATCCAGATAATATGCTGAAATTAATTGGTGCAAAAGGCAATAATCTGAAAAAGGTGACATTAAATCTACCTGTTGGCCTGCTTACTTGCATCACAGGGGTTTCTGGTTCCGGTAAATCAACGTTGATCAATGATACGTTATTCCCTATTGCACAGCGTCAGTTGAACGGAGCAACAAATATTAATCCCGCCCCTTATATCGATATTCAAGGTCTTGAGCATTTTGACAAAGTGATCGATATCGACCAAAGTCCGATCGGCAGAACCCCGCGCTCAAACCCTGCCACTTATACTGGTGTGTTCACGCCGGTCAGGGAGCTATTCTCAGGCGTTCCTGAATCCCGTGCCCGTGGTTATACACCAGGGCGTTTCAGTTTCAACGTCAAGGGCGGACGTTGCGAAGCCTGTCAGGGCGATGGGGTCATTAAAGTTGAGATGCATTTCTTGCCCGATGTTTATGTGCCTTGCGATCAATGTAAGGGCAAGCGTTACAATCGCGAAACGCTGGAAATCAAATATAAGGGCAAGAATATTAATGAAGTGCTGAATATGACCATCGAAGAGGCTCGTGAGTTTTTTGATGCCGTTCCTGCTCTTTCCCGTAAGTTGCAAACTTTGATCGATGTCGGTCTTTCCTATATTCGTCTGGGGCAATCTGCAACGACACTTTCTGGCGGGGAAGCACAACGGGTAAAACTGGCACGGGAATTATCTAAACGGGGTACAGGCCAGACACTGTATATCCTTGATGAGCCAACAACCGGCCTGCATTTTGCGGATATTCAGCAACTACTGTCCGTTTTGCATCAATTGCGGGATCAAGGAAATACTATTGTCGTCATCGAACATAATCTGGATGTGATCAAAACTGCTGACTGGATTGTTGATCTTGGTCCTGAAGGCGGCAGCGGTGGCGGTGAAATATTGGTATCAGGAACACCAGAAGAAGTCATTCAATGTGATAAATCTCACACTGCTCGTTTTTTGAAACCAATACTTGAACGAGATTAATTCATTAATTTTAAAACTAAACTATCTATAACTCTCCTCACTCCGTGGGGAGTTTTTTATTTATTTTCTAATCAATTATTAATTAATTTCAATTTACTACGGACAGTAAAGCCTTTTCTCACAGTCAATTCAGGTGACACAATCTTTCGTGAATTAGTATTATATTGTTGATCTAATATTATTAATGCTCACATTACCAAAGCATTAATGCCATAATGGCATAACATATGCTTTAAACTTATAATGGAGATTAAACATGTATATGTTTTTACCGTTCTTAATTGCGCTAGTTATCATCGTCACTGTCATTACCGGAAAGAAAAAGCTGACGTATACTCTTTGGTTTGCTTTATTCATCATCACGGTATTTTGGTTTAAATATCATGCAACTGATGCATTGAACCTTTCTTTCTAATCGGAGGCCGTAATGAATAATACAATGTCAGCACCACGTAATATTAACCTCGCAATGACTCTGAATATTCTAGGATTGTTCGGTATTAGTGTGGTTTTGATAGTCGCGTTTTATTATCAACTAGCGCGTTTTGAACTTCCCTGCCCATTATGTTTATTGCAGCGAGCAGGTATTATCATAATTGGTTTTGGCTTTTTGTTTAATATCTATTTCGGCATAAAAAATGCCCATTATAGCCTTTCACTTCTTGGCTGTATTGTGACTGGTTTCATTGCCATGCGTCAGGTTTCTCTCCATATCATGCCGGGAGATATGGGATATGGTTCAACTTTCTTCGGCCTGCATTTTTATACCTGGGCTGCTGTCTTATCTATCCTGACTATTATTGCCATCGCAGCTATCATGCCCCTGAAAGCAAGTAATGTTGATTCGGCAAGATACACTCCACCAACATTGGGCAAAATTGCCATGGGCTTGTTCGCATTTTTAATTGCAGCTAATCTGGTTTCCACCATATTGGAGTGTGGTGGCGGGCAATGTGATGACAACCCAACATTCTATCAGTTATTGAAAAAATAATCTTTATTTATATTGAACCATTAAGACAGAAGGCCGCATAATTCCAGCAGCCTTCTACTTTTTTCAACGGAATGTTTTCAATCAGGTTCTTTTCACTAACAAATCACTAAAAAGATATTGTTCATTAACAAACCCCACTCTCAATAAGCGAATCTCATCAATATTCCAGAGTTATTTACTTCAATCGCCATAAATTTCATTCGATAATTCAAACAATTGAGATAATTTATTTTCAGCAATCTTCGGGTCAATTTTTTTCTGGATAGATAGATTGCAACTAATGCAAAATCATACTCTTTTATTATGATATGCCTTATTAAGATATCAAATCTCCAGCTATTATTCTATAAAGCCGCTCACTGAACGGCTTAGAATAGTTAACAATTGTAATTATCAATTGTTTTTCTAATTTTCTTTGCGTGCAGGCAATAAAAATTACTGACTCACCGCAGCAAACGCTTCTGCAATGCGTTGCACGTTGTGATGATTCACGCCAGCCATACAAACGCGACCAGAGCCGACCAGATAGACGCCAAATTCTTCACGTAATCTATCAACTTGTGTCTGACTAAATCCGGTATAACTGAACATTCCACGCTGTTTCAGTAAATGATCAAAGTTTTTCTCTGGCAGTACTTGTTGCAGGGCATTTACCAATACTGTCCGCATTTCCAGAATACGCAAGCGCATCCGTTCAACTTCATCCAACCATTGGTTTTTTAATTCAGGGTTACTCAATACTCTGGCAACAATCTGCGCCCCAAAATTTGGAGGACTGGAGTAAATACGGCGCACCGCCGCCTTCAATTGTCCTAAGACACGTTCAGTTACTTTTGCATCGTCACAGATAACCGATAAACCGCCAACGCGCTCACCATACAGTGAGAAAATTTTCGAGAATGAGTTGCTGACCAAACAAGGCAGCCCCGCATTTGCCATTGCACGGATTGCGTAAGCATCTTCTTCCATACCATCGGCAAACCCCTGATAAGCGATATCAAGGAAAGGAAGCAACTCCCGCTCTTTGGCAATCTGAACCACCTGCTCCCATTGCTCATTGGTGAGATCTGAACCTGTTGGGTTATGGCAGCAAGGGTGCATTAAGATAATACTTTTTGGCGGCAATTGCTTGAATGTTGCCAGCATTTCGTCAAATTTCACCCCTTTGGTTTTATCATCAAAATAAGGGTAATAATTCACCTTGATGCCTGCTCCGGCAAAAATAGCGGCATGATTTTCCCACGTCGGATCACTGCACCATACTTCAGAATCAGGGAAATAACGGTGTAAAAAATCAGCCCCTACTTTTAATGCGCCGGAGCCACCCAATGTTTGAATGGTGGCAATACGTTGCTGATTTAACAGTGGGTGATCTTTGCCAAACAGCAATTCCTGAACTGCTGTGCGATAGGCAAGCAATCCCTCCATAGGGAGGTAAAGAGAAGCAGACTGTGACAAGGCCTTCATTTGTTCTTCAGCAGTTGCAACAACCTGCAATTTTGGGGTTACACCCTGTTCATCGTAATACAGCCCGATGCTCAAATTAATTTTTTCTGCGCGGAGATCGTTTTTAAATTTTTCCATTAACGACAGGATAGGATCGCCCGCGTACGCATCAACATTTTGAAACATGACGTTATACTCCCTGCTACGAATGATATAAAAGACAATATAACTTACCCTGATTATTCGTCTAGATATTCCATTGCAACACGTGAAGTCAGTTTCGTAATCAGCTCATAAGCACTGATCCCTGAATATTCCGCAATTTTTTCAACTGCTAGAGCATTTCCCCAAAGGATCACTTCATCCCCTACTTTATCCTGGCATATTGGCCCTAGATCCACAGTAATCATATCCATAGATACACGGCCAACAAGCGATACTTCCCGACCATTGATAAATACTGGTGTACCGACAGGTGCACTACGGGGATAACCATCACCATATCCCATTGCCACAACACCAAGACATGTGTCACGTTCGCTGCTCCACGTACCACCATATCCCACAGTTTCACCCGCTTTGTGCTTACGTACGGCGATTAGGCTGGATTTGAGTGTCATGGCAGGAAGTAAGTTAAAGTCAGCAGCAGTTTTATCTGCCATAGGCGAGGCACCATACATCATGATACCGGGACGAACCCAGTCTAAATGCGCCTTTGGCCATAATAAAATTCCTCCTGATGCAGAGATGGATTTTCCCCCAGCTTTATCCGCAATAAATGCCATAAAGCACTCAATTTGTTGTTGAGTCGTTTCAACTGTAGGCTCATCGGCACGGCTAAAATGGCTGATGATATTAACGGGTTGCTCAACGTTACGACAACGGTTAAGGCGTTGATAAAATGCGTCTGCTTCATCTATCCTGACACCCAGACGATGCATACCTGTATCGATTTTCATCCACACTTTAATCGGATGGGATAAATCTACCTGTTCCAATGCTTCAAGCTGCTCAATGCTATGCACCACAGTTTCAATATGATTGACGACTAAAATGGGTAGATCAGCCGCTTCAAAAAAACCTTCTAATAGCAAGATTGGCTTGACGATCCCTCCACTGCGCAGGGCAAGCGCTTCTCCAATGCGAGCTACACCGAAGCAATCAGCATCTTCCATTGTGTGTGCAGTTTCTAATAAACCATGTCCATAGGCGTTTGCTTTCACAACTGCAATTATTTTACTGTCAGGAGCTTGTACTCTCACCTGTTGCAAATTGTGTCGCAGAGCGCGGCGGTCGATAACAGCAGTTGCCGCTTTCATTCCATCCCCTTTTTATAATTTTTCAGTCAGGTTTGATAAATAACGCCTATCTTCGATGTTGATTATTAAAGTTATTTGAACATGGACAATAGGCACTTGAATTTATTCGTCACTGTAACTTGGTCCAGCATAATTATCGAATCGTGACCATTGACCATTAAACGTTAGCCTTACTGTGCCGATAGGGCCGTTACGCTGTTTACCAATGATGA
Source organism: Xenorhabdus thuongxuanensis (assembly GCF_001908095.1). Taxonomy (GTDB): domain Bacteria; phylum Pseudomonadota; class Gammaproteobacteria; order Enterobacterales; family Enterobacteriaceae; genus Xenorhabdus; species Xenorhabdus thuongxuanensis. The sequence continues at coordinate 48,551 of NZ_MKGR01000022.1, forward strand.
TTTCTGCCACGCCTTTCAGTTCACTGTTATCGTGATAAACCTCGTCACGATAGATAAACATGATCAAGTCAGCATCCTGTTCGATAGAACCTGATTCACGCAGATCAGAGTTAACCGGACGCTTATCGGCTCGCTGTTCCAGGCTACGGTTAAGCTGGGAGAGTGCAACAACCGGCACCTGAAGCTCTTTTGCCAGTGCTTTCAGTGAGCGGGATATTTCCGCAATTTCTAGTGTTCGGTTGTCAGATAAAGAAGGTACTCGCATCAATTGCAGATAATCGATCATGATCATACTGAGCCCGCCGTGTTCACGGAAAACTCGTCGCGCACGGGAACGTATTTCTGTTGGCGTCAAACCGGATGAGTCATCGATATACATATTGCGTTTTTCCAGCAAAATTCCCATCGTACTGGAAATTCGCGCCCAATCCTCATCATCAAGCTGACCAGTACGAATACGTGTTTGGTCTACGCGGGACAGGGATGCCAGCATACGCATCATAATCTGATTGCCGGGCATCTCAAGGCTGAAAATCAGAACCGGTTTATCCTGCATCATAGCCGCATTTTCACACAGGTTCATTGCAAAGGTCGTTTTACCCATTGAAGGACGCGCCGCCACGATAACTAAATCTGATTTTTGTAAACCTGCGGTCTTCTTATCCAAATCTTGATAGCCGGTAGAAACCCCGGTCACACCATCATGTGGGCGCTGATAAAGTTGCTCAATTCGTTCAACGGTTTCTTCTAGAATCTGTTCAATGCCTTTCGGGCCTTCATCCTTACTTGCCCGATTTTCTGCAATCTGGAATACGCGTGATTCAGCCAAATCCAACAGCTCTTCGCTGGTTCTCCCTTGTGGATCGTATCCCGCATCGGCAATTTCATTGGCTACCGCGATCATATCGCGTACTACCGCACGTTCACGGACAATATCGGCATACGCATTGATATTCGCAGCACTTGGGGTATTTTTCGATAATTCGGCAAGATAAGCGAACCCTCCAACATTATCGAGTTCGCCATTCTGTTCAAGAGATTCCGATAACGTAATCAGGTCGATAGGCTTACGCGTTTCGAGCAAACGCTGCATTTCAGCAAAAATACGTCGGTGTGGTCGGCTGAAAAAGTCATTGCTAGTAACCCGTTCGGATACACTATCCCAGCGTTCATTATCCAGCATCAAACCGCCTAACACGGATTGTTCTGCTTCCAAAGAGTGTGGTGGAAGTTTCAGCCCTTCCACTTGGCGATCTTTTGGTTCAGCCATACTGTTGTTAGTTGGTTTTTTTCCAGCCATGTATACCGCATCAATCCACTAAATAAAAAAACGAAATAGGACACCAGTATACGCCATGAAAACAGCCTTGAGTAATTATATATAGTCTGTAATGATTTCGGATACATTAACGCTATTTGCAGCTATTTCATTGCAAACGTGCGAGGCTGTTCCCAATATTTCTAACATAATGAGAGAGTTACCATGGCAAAACACATCGAATTATCCGCTATTGGCGGCCCAGAAGTACTCCGATATTGTGAATTTACACCTGCTGACCTTGCTCCCGATGAAGTACAAGTCGCAAACAAAGCCATCGGCATTAATTATATCGATACCTACATACGCAGTGGCTTATATCCACCAGCCTGCTTGCCCTGTGGCTTGGGAACAGAAGCCGCAGGCATTGTCACTAAAGTTGGCTCCAATGTGACAACAATTAAAGTCGGTGATCGTGTGGTTTATGCCCAGTCAGCCTTAGGTGCTTACAGTGAAATACACAACGTTTCTGAAAGTAAATTAGCGCTGTTGCCGGATGAGATCTCGTTCGAACAAGCTGCTGCGTCATTTTTAAAAGGCCTTACTGTTTATTATCTGTTCAATTTAACACATAAGCTCCAGGCAGGAGAAACAATTCTGTTTCATGCTGCTGCTGGTGGTGTTGGCTTGATTGCTTGCCAGTGGGCAAAAGCACTGGGTGCAAAGTTGATTGGAACAGTAGGTTCAGACGAAAAAGCAACGCTCGCCCAAGCAGCAGGAGCATGGCAAACCATCAACTATCGTCGCGAGAATATTGTAGAACGTGTTCTGGCTATGACTGACGGGGAAAAAGTTAGTGTCGTATACGATTCTGTCGGCAAAGAGACATGGCTGGATTCACTGGATTGTCTGAAACGACAAGGTTTGATGGTCAGTTTTGGTAACGCTTCAGGGCCGGTAATTGGGGTAAATTTGGGTATCCTCAATCAAAAAGGTTCACTGTTTCTCACCCGCCCTTCTCTTAATGGCTATATTACCACCCGCGAAGAGTTGGCAGAAGCCAGCAAGACACTGTTTGGTTTAATCTCCAGCGGCAAAATCAATGTGGATGTCCCAGAAAACCAGAAATTTCCACTGAGCGAAGCGGTAAAAGCCCACCAGACACTGGAAAACCGTGCAACCCAAGGTTCCAGCTTATTAATCCCATAATTTCAGACAAAACACCTGAGCGGATTACATCCGCTCTGTTACCATTTCCAACGCTTTCTCAACAATCATAATATCAGCGCCCGGCTTATGGGCGTTTTCACTTAAATGACGACGCCACTGACGTGCCCCAGGAATACCCTGGAAAATCCCTAAAATATGGCGAGTGATATGCCCTAAATAAGTGCCTTTTGATAATTCTTGTTCAATATAAGGATAAAGCGCCTTAACCGCATCAACCGTATTGGTCACTGGAATTGTTTGATCAAACAATTCACGATCCACATGTGCCAGAATGGACGGATTTTGGTAGGCTTCTCGCCCAATCATCACACCATCCATATACTGCAAATGCTGTTTTGCTTCTTCCAACGATTTAATACCGCCATTAATTGACAGCGTCAGTTGTGGAAAATCTCGTTTCAATTGATAGACGCGCGGGTAATCCAAGGGGGGTATTTCGCGGTTTTCTTTCGGGCTTAAACCAGACAGCCACGCTTTACGCGCATGGATAATAAAATTATCGCAATTGCTGTTTTTTACGACAGTATCAATGAAATCACACAGAAACTCGTAGCTATCCTGTTCATCAATTCCGATGCGGGTTTTAACAGTAACAGGGATATCCACTATATCCTGCATTGCCTTAACACAATCAGCTACCAGCGCCGCTTCTCCCATCAGACAAGCACCAAAACGGCCATTCTGCACACGATCAGAAGGACAACCAACATTCAGGTTGATCTCATCGTAACCTCTTTCCTGCGCGTTCTTGGCACATTGCGCCAATGCCTGAGGATCACTGCCCCCCAATTGCAGTGCCAATGGATGTTCTTGCTCGTTATAGGCCAGATAATCCCCTTTGCCATGAATAATCGCGCCTGTTGTAACCATTTCCGTGTAAAGCAGCGCTTCCTTGCTTAATAAGCGATGAAAGTAACGGCAATGACGGTCGGTCCAATCGAGCATGGGCGCAACGGAAAAGCGGGAAGGTTTGAATGTATGAGCTTTCCCGCTGTTCTCAGAGATATTTTTAACTTCTTTATTTTCGTGCATTTGGGTTTGTATTTGCTTTTTCAGTACACCAGATAGAAGATGTTTCGGAATACCAGGAGTTATATGGAGTTGCGCAGTATACCATAGCAGACAGTTCAGGCACACGATCAATACTGTTTAGAAAACAACTTGCTGTAATAACATATTTAAGATAATGAAATAACATATATTCACTACTAACAATGATTATAGATAATAAAAACAACTGCAAAATAAACTATAAAAAAGCCAGTTTTCTATTGATATGACTATCTATAAAGACATAATATATTTTTCATATCCTATCTCAATCGGTCATTGATTTAATTATAAAAAAGATTTTCCCTATGACTCATCAACAAAACATCAATTATAAATTAATCGGCTTGATGGCTCTTGCCACTGGCATAGTTATAGCTAGTAACTATTATTCGCAACCATTATTAGAAGCTATAGCTACTTCCTTTTCTCTATCTCACACAAGTGCAGGTTTTATCGTAACTATTGCCCAAATTGGATACGGTATTGGATTATTATTTTTAGTTCCCTTAGGAGATATGTTTGAACGCCGCCGCCTTATTATTGTCATGACTTTGTTAACTGCTTTTGGACTGTTTATCACTGCTTTTTCACAAAGTTTTTGGCAGATATTAATTGGAACACTATTAACAGGGCTATTCTCCATTGTGGCCCAATTATTGATCCCTTTTGCGGCTGCCATAGCTCCTCACCACCAAAAAGGTAAAACAGTTGGTATTATGATTGGTGGATTGCTGTTAGGCATTTTATCTGCAAGAACTGTTGCCGGATTATTGGCAGAATTCAATGGCTGGCGTACTATTTTCTGGTTTGCAGGGATCTTATTACTAATACTGGCATCTGTTCTACTAAAAGCATTACCTATCTCTTATCCTGAAAATAAATTATCTTATTTAAAAACTATCCTGTCTGTATTTCAATTGATAAAATCTGAACCAATACTTCGCCTCCGTGCTTTACTGGGTATGCTGACATTTACTAATTTCGGATTATTCTGGACTTCCGTCACTTTTTTGCTATCAGCGTCTCCCTTTAACTATTCCGAAGGTGTGATTGGTTTATTTGGGCTAGCAGGGATTGTCGGTGCTCTAATAGCAACCAACGTCGGCCATTATGTTGATAAAGGTCAGGCAAAATCAGTAACAAAAATCGGTTTAGCTTTCTTATTACTTTCTTGGTTACCTATGGTATTTGTACAATACTCTATCTATGGATTAATTGTCGGAATTATTTTATTAGATCTCGCAGTTCAAGGTTTGAATGTTATTAACCAAAGCACAATCTATAAAATACTGCCAGAAGCGCGAAACCGACTAACATCAGCTTATATGACAAGTTGTTGTTCAGGTACAGCAATAGGCTCTGTTATTGCTATCTATACTTATAAATATCATGGATGGCTTGGTATTGTTATTTCCGGCTTAATTATTTGCATAATGAATTTGGCAATATGGTTTTATATGCATAAACATGAAACCAAAGAATTTCATTCAAAATAGAGAGAAATTGATAGTATAGTAGCTCTTTTTAAAGAGCTACTAGGTTATATAATAATAATCTATCTCTGCCAGCTATTAGTACAAAACGCGATTAATATAAAACGCAAATTTCAGTATAACTACTATCTTCATCCATTACCTCATCGTCAAATAGATCATGCTTACTAAATATAACCACTAAAATAAATAGCTTTACTTATTAATCATTATAAACCATCTCTAATATTATCAATGTAAACTACCATTCCCATCGTTAGTTATGAATAAAACCATATTTAAACAACATATAATTTCAATCTCTAACATAATTATTCAGATAAATTAGATTGATCTCGCAGAGATTATCCAATATTTTCAACTTTATTTTCTCCGTTTTTTAGCCCATTTTATTGTTCTTATCCACGGATTAACTCTATTTTCAAGTATTTCATCATGAAACGATAACTATTCTTCTTCACAGGTATATTACATATCAGAAGAGAACTGAACATCATATCGATCCCACTCTCAAGTTAAAAAACATGATAATATTAAAGTTGTTAGCATCGTGTAGGTGTGAGAGGTGTAATGAAAACTATCAATCAAAAAAATTTATTGGCACAGGCTGAAGCAATCTGCCTGTCAAGAGGGGTTCGTTTGACACCTCAACGCCTTGAAATTCTTCGTTTAATCACTGAACAGCCTAGCGCGATAAGCGCTTATGATTTGCTGGATTTATTGCGTGAAGTCGAGCCACAAGCCAAGCCTCCAACGGTTTATCGTGGATTGGAGTTTTTGCTGGAACAAGGTTTTATTCACAAAATTGAATCCACAAACAGCTATGTTCTGTGTCATCATTTTGAAGAGCCCTGTCATACTTCGGCAATGTTTATCTGTGAATTTTGTGGTTCAGTAACCGAAAAAGATGCAAAGGATATTGAATCAGCTATTCAACAGTTAGCTCAGGGTACGGGATTTCACTTACGAAATAGTGTGATAGAAGTTCATGGTATGTGTTCTTCCTGCCATGAGATTGAATCCTGCACACAGCGTAATACATGCCAGCACAATCATTCGGTTGAAGAAAATAAAAAGAAATAAGAAAAAACGCTTAAGGCCAAATTGAGTAATGAGGCGGTCATAACTGATATAATCATATATTTTCAAGTTCCCGCTAAACTTAAGTTTAACGGGTTCTGGGAAAAATGACCGCCCCAGAATGGCAAGCTGCAATTATCCGCCTTTACAATCAGAACCAGTCTCCGCTACGAATAACGCCGACGGCCAATCCTTCAATAGTGAAATTCTGTTCGCTCAAATCAACAACAATGGGTTTAAATTCCGGATTCTCAGCAATCAGTTCAATTTTGTTTCCTGTTTGTTTGAAGCGTTTTACTGTGACTTCATCTTCAATCCGTGCCACAATGACTTGCCCATTATGAACATCCTGGGTTTTATGCACAGCCAGTAAATCTCCGTCCATAATCCCAATGTCTTTCATGGACATCCCACTGACACGTAAAAGAAAATCAGCGCTTGGTTTGAATAATTCAGGATCAACCTTATAGTGACTTTCGATGTGTTCCTGAGCCAGCAGTGGTTCCCCAGCAGCAACACGACCGATCAGCGGCAATCCTGCCCCTTCATCTTGCTCTTCAAGCAGCAAACGGATACCTCTGGATGCACCAGAGATAATCTCTATCACCCCTTTACGCGCAAGTGCCTTTAAATGCTCTTCTGCTGCGTTAGGTGAACGAAAACCAAGACGCGCCGCAATTTCAGCACGTGTTGGTGGCATACCCGTTTGCGAAATATGGTCACGCACCAAGTCATAGACTTGCTGCTGCCTGGCAGTTAATGCTTTCATTTCGCCCCCTGTTTGTTTATACAGTCAGACTGTGAGTATATACAGGTAAAGCCGAATTGGGAACCTGTCAGCATGTAAAAGCAGCTAAATAACGTATTGATGAAAAAAATGCACTACCTCAGAGCATAAAATACGACCAAAAGATCATTCCCCAAGTGAACAGCGCCAAGAGTATGGTGAGCAATACAGCCGCAGACCCCATATCTTTCGCTCGACCTGATAATTCATGATATTCACTACCGATGCGATCCACGACTGCTTCTATGGCACTATTGAGGATTTCAACAATGACCACCAGCATAACAGAGCCAATCAAGAGGAGTCTCTCAAGTAAGCGAAAATCTAAAGAAAATGCAATGATGATCGCAAGTATGGCAGCAATTGCTTCCTGCCGAAATGCCGCTTCATTTTGCCATGCGGCTTTGATTCCTTTCGCCGAATATCCAGCCGCTTTAATGATACGGCTCAAACCTGTTGATTGATTTGCCATAAAAATTTTCTTTAATGACCTTCATGATTATATGGATATATAACTTTTAGCTCTTATTATTGTCTTATTTACACAGATCTCAAAACCTGTTTCTGGTATCCTTGCGATGCATTGCTAACAAGAGGCTTAAAGCAGTTATGTCAGGTTGGCGTAAAATATATTATAAGTTATTGAATTTACCACTAAAATTATTAGTAAAAAGTAAACTAATCCCTACGGATCCTATTGCGGAGCTGCGTCTTGATACAACTCGGCCTATTTTATATATATTGCCGTATCACTCAAAAACAGACTTATTGACTCTACGTCAACAATGTCTGGCGCAAGATTTGCCTGATCCGTTGAATCCTTTGGAAATTGGTGACACACAGCTTCCCAGTTGTGTATTTATCGATAACGGTCCACGTGTGTTCCGTTGTTATGCACCAAAACATGAATCTGTGAGAATTTTCCACTCCTATCTAGACTTGCATCATAATAATCCCGCTCTGGATATCCAGATGGTGCCAGTTTCCGTCATGTTTGGGCGTTCCCCAGGACGCGAAGGGCAAGAAGGGCATACCACCCCACAATTACGCTTACTAAATGGCGTACAAAAGTTTTTTGCGACCTTATGGCTTGGACGGGATAGTTTTGTTCGTTTCTCCACACCGGTGTCTTTACGCCGTATGGCCGACGAGCACGGTACAGATAATATCATCGCTAATAAGCTCGCCCGTGTGGCTCGGATGCACTATTCCCGCCAGCGTCTTGCGGCTGTCGGGCCTCGTTTGCCTGCCAGACAGGATCTGTTTAACAAGTTACTGGCATCAAAAGCAATAGAAAAAGCGATTGCTGATGAAGCTCGTAGCAAGAAAATCTCTCCCGAAAAGGCCAAGCAAAACGCCATCAATATGCTGGAAGAGATTGCTGCGGATTTCTCCTATGAAACCGTACGCTTGACCGATCGAGTTTTAAGTTGGACCTGGAACCGTTTGTATCAAGGCATCAATGTTCATAACGCTGAACGAGTTCGCCAGTTGGCACAAGACGGCCATGAACTGGTTTATGTTCCATGCCATCGCAGCCATATGGACTATCTTCTGCTCTCTTATGTGCTCTATCATCAAGGGCTGGTTCCACCACACATTGCTGCGGGCATTAACCTGAATTTCTGGCCTGCCGGCCCGATATTCCGTCGTCTTGGTGCGTTCTTTATCCGCCGTACGTTTAAAGGCAATAAGCTCTATTCAACACTCTTTCGTGAATATCTTGGTGAATTGTTTACCCGTGGTTATTCGGTTGAATATTTTGTCGAAGGAGGACGTTCCCGTACCGGTCGTTTGCTTGATCCCAAAACGGGTACTCTCTCCATGACCTTGCAAGCCATGCTGAGGGGGGAATCTCGTCCAATCACGATTGTGCCTATCTATATTGGTTATGAACATGTGATGGAAGTGGCAACTTATGCCAAAGAGCTGCGCGGTGCAACCAAGGAAAAAGAAGGCTTTTTCCAGATGGTACGCGGGTTGCGCAAATTACGAAATCTGGGACAAGGTTACGTGAATTTTGGTGAACCGATCCCGTTGATACAATACCTGAACCAGCATGTACCAGAGTGGCGTGACTCCATTGACCCAATAGAATTTCAGCGTCCAACATGGCTGACTCCAACAGTCAGTAAACTGGCTGACAATATTATGGTCAATATCAATAATGCTGCCGCAGCCAATGCTATCAATTTATGCACTACGGCATTGTTGTCATCACGTCAGCGAGCACTTACTCGTGAACAGCTTATTGAACAGTTGGATTGCTATCTGCAATTACTGCGTAATGTGCCTTACACTGACGATATCACAGTGCCAAACCAAACAGCAGAAGAGTTGCTAGATCATGCTCTTATGATGAATAAGTTTGAGGTCGAAAAGGACGGTCTGGGAGATATTATTATCCTGCCACGTGAAAGCGCGGTATTGATGACTTATTATCGTAATAATATCCAGCATTTATTGATCCTGCCATCCTTGATTACCAGCATTGTTATGCATCACCGCCGTATTAGTCGCAGTGAATTGCTTAGACAGGTAGCGCTGATTTATCCGCTGATCAAGCAGGAACTTTTCATGCGTTACAGTAAGGAAACGCTCTCCGATGTCGTCAATACCTTGATTGATGAGCTGGCACGCCAAGGCCTTATCTGCAATAAAGAGCAAGGTATACTAGTGCTGAATCCTGCACGTATTCGCCCACTGCAATTGCTGGCGGCAGGCATCAGGGAAACACTGCAACGTTATGCTATTACTCTCTCTTTATTAAATGCCACCCCTGAAATCAGCCGTGGTGTACTGGAAAAAGAGAGTCGGATGCTGGCACAACGTCTGTCAGTTTTGCATGGTATCAATGCGCCGGAATTCTTCGACAAGGCGGTTTTTGCTTGCTCGGTCAATACGCTGCGTGAAGAAGGTTATATTCAAGACAGCGGCGATATGATTACAACCAGTGCTCAAGAACTCTATCATGTATTGAGTGAGCTAATGTCACCTGAAATTCGCTTGACGATTGAAAGTGTCAGTATGCCACCAGAACAGAATGAACCTGTACAGATAGCGCAAGATCAACCATAACAAGGCCAAGCTGGTTATGGAAACAAGAAACTAACGGGCGGATAACCGCCCGTTATATTAGAGCTACGCCATACTAGATATAGCTAAAAAAGATGCCGAGGAATAAAACTAAACCAACGTAGTTATTGTTCATAAATGCCTGAAAACAGGCAGATCTTTCCCTATTTGTGATCAATTTCTGCTGATAAACGAATAATACTGCTGCCAGTAATACTGTCCAATAATATATTCCCCCCAGATTCACCATCGCGCCAACTAAGACCAGAATGCCCAGCATGATGAATTGCAGAATGCCAATTATCAGTTTATCAAAGCGTCCAAAAAGCACCGCGGTCGATTTCACTCCGATTTTCAGGTCATCATCACGATCAACCATTGCATACTGCGTATCATAAATTACAGACCAAATAATATTGGCAAAAAATAATAGCCAGCATTCTAATGGTAAGGATTCACTTACTGAGGCAAACGCCATAGGAATTGACCAACCGTAAGCAGCACCTAATACAACTTGTGGTAAGTGACTGATGCGCTTGACAAAAGGGTAAACCCATGCCAGTGCCAGACCAACAAACGACAATGCAATTGTCATTTTATTCAGTGTCAGAACCAACGCAAAAGAAATGAGTATCAGTGTGGCAAACAAGATTTTGCTTTCTTTTTCGGTGATATCACCACTGGGAAGAGGACGAGATTTTGTCCGTTCTACATACCCATCAAATTTTCTGTCTGCGAAATCATTAATGCAACATCCCGCCGCACGCATGAAAAATACACCGAAAGTAAACACTAACCCTATGTGCAAATCTGGCATACCTTTTGCGGCGATCCACAATGCCCAATATGTTGGCCATAATAGTAATAATGTGCCAATGGGTTTATCGATACGCATTAAACGGCAATAAGCACGCCATTTATTCCGCGTCATACTGACCTTCAATCTATTTCTCCCCTTTAGTTCTGTTGATCTTAATTCTATTTATATACAGGTGAATTCGGTAAAAAAACCTCTGTGAGTAGTAATGGCTTGCCCGACAGCTTCAATAAAGAACGACGTGCCCAACGCCCCCCCTGTCGGCCTATTTGAATATAATCTCGCGTTAAATTATTACCACTAAAAAGATAACGTCCAAGTGGAACAGTTCCTACATCAACCAATTTTTTATCTGGGCCAGTGAGTGTTTCCTCAGGAATAACTGTGCGTCCCAAAAGCCACGGGATGTTATCCCCATACAAGACAATTTCACGTAACCAATATTTTTCATTTACAGGTAAGTGCTCACTTTCATCATTTAACTCTTTCAGAGCGATAAAGTCTTCCCTTAAGGGAGCAACCGATACATGCTGACAATGTTGTTCAAAGCGACGTGTCATTGAGCCTACTTCCATCAGCCAATCTAAAACAGATCCAGGCAGAAGGTCAGTCTCATTTGATGATAACCAGTGGATGGGGGTTAGATTTAATATTGTGTCATCTGCCATTATTATTTTCCCATTGCGGGGAATATCAATTTCCCCGACAGCACAACGAATGGGGAGTGAGGATATCATGTTGCAGACCAATAAAATTAAAAGTTGATAACAAATTATGTAAATCACAAAAAAACTCACCTTAATAACAATAGTTATTAAGGTGAGAAAAGATTAAATAATATGGAGGTTCAGATTAACGCCACTCTTTGAATTGGTTAATCAAGCCATTTGTAGAGCTGTCATGGCTAGTTACAGCTTCTGCACCTTGCAGTTCAGGCAGAATACGGTTCGCCAATTGTTTGCCCAATTCTACGCCCCATTGATCAAATGAGAAGATATTCAAAATAGCGCCTTGAACAAAGATTTTATGTTCATACATAGCAATCAATGCTCCCAAACTGAATGGAGTAATTTCACGTAATAAAATAGAGTTGGTCGGGCGATTACCTTCAAACACTTTGAATGGCACAACATTCGCCACGTCTTCAGCATTTTTTCCTGCTTGCACAAATTCAGCTTCCACCTGAGCCTGTGTTTTACCAAATGCCAATGCTTCCGTTTGTGCAAAGAAGTTGGAGAGCAGTTTGCTATGGTGATCACTAACTGGGTTATGGCTCATTGCTGGTGCAATAAAATCACACGGGATCAATTTAGTTCCCTGATGGATAAGCTGGTAGAACGCATGTTGACCATTGGTGCCAGGTTCACCCCAGATAATCGGCCCTGTCTGGTAATTTACCGGATTGCCATCACGATCGACGTACTTACCATTTGATTCCATGTTGCCTTGTTGGAAGTAGGCAGCAAAACGGTGCAGGTATTGATCATAGGGCAGAATCGCTTCAGTTTCCGCACCAAAGAAATTGTTGTACCAAATGCCGATCAGTGCCAACAAAACAGGAATGTTCTGTTCGAAGGCGGTTTGCTCAAAGTGTTTATCCATTGCATGAGCGCCACTTAGCAACTGTGCGAAATTTTCATAACCAATAGAAAGCGCAATAGATAAGCCAATTGCAGACCAAAGCGAATAACGTCCCCCTACCCAATCCCAAAACTCAAACATGTTTTGGGGATCAATACCGAATTTTTTCACTTCATGTTCATTGGTAGATAATGCCGCAAAATGTTTCGCGATATGCGCTTCATCAATAGCTCTTTGCAGGAACCAATGACGGGCAGAATGCGCATTGGTCATCGTTTCTTGCGTAGTAAACGTCTTAGAAGCAACCAAGAACAAGGTAGTTTCTGGATCTAAGTGCTTTAGCGTTTCAGCAATGTGGGTTCCATCAACATTGGAAACAAAATGCATATTCAGGTGATTCTTATACGCTTTCAGTACCTCAGTCACCATATAAGGGCCAAGATCAGAGCCACCAATGCCAATATTGACGACATCTGTAATGGCTTTGCCTGTATAGCCTTTCCACTCACCACCGATGATGCGTTCACTGAATGATTTCATTTTCGCCAACACCGCATTGACTTGCGGCATCACATCTTCCCCATCCACCATAATCGGGGTATTACTACGGTTACGTAGGGCAATATGCAGCACCGCACGATCTTCAGTACGATTAATTTTCTCACCAGAGAACATACTGCGAATTGCACTGGCTAAATCAGTTTCTTGCGCCAATGTTTGTAATTTCTCTAGTGTTTCCGCGGTAATGCGGTTTTTGGAGTAATCCACCAGAATCTGCTGATCAAATGTCGCAGAAAATGCTGTAAACCGTTCTTTATCCTGTTCGAACAGATCCCGCAAATGCGCATTTTTCATTTGTTCAAAATGCTGCTGCAATGCTTTCCAGGCTTCTGTCTGGCTAGGGTTGATGTTTTTCATGAATAATGCTCTCTATCAACTGTCAATAAATAATAGGAATTCACAGATTGTAACGGTTTAATGCTGTGATTTATCTCCCTTTCCTTGTAATTACTGATATTGGTCAAAATAGCCCATAATTTCCAGCCCTAATTGTTGAGATAGGCAAAAACGATAATTTCATTTCCATCATGAAAATTATTTATGTTTCATCGTCAAACATTGACTCCGTGCACCTAACCCGATATTTCTAAAAGCCTATTCTCTGAACTATTCTCCGAACAAAAGGTTATCATCCATGTGTGCTGTTTCATCTCCTAACTCGCAGTATGTGGTAGCAAAATTTGGTGGTACTAGTGTGGCAGATTTTGATGCCATGAATAATTGCGCCGACATTATTTTGGCGGACACAAATGTCCGTGTGGTTGTTCTGTCAGCTTCTGCTGGCGTAACTAATTTGCTGGTTGCATTGGCGACTGGCTGCGATAGCGATAAACGGGAGAGCTATCTGAAACAGATCCGTGACATTCAATACACCATTATTGACCGATTGAGTGAAACGGATGTGATCCGTGAGGAAATTGATCGTTTACTGGAAAATATTGAGATGCTGTCAGAAGCAGCATCGCTCGCTACTTCAGAAGCATTGATAGATGAATTAGTTAGCCACGGTGAAGTCATGTCCACCTTATTGTTTGTAGAGTTGCTACGTCAACGCAATACGGATGCCGAATGGTTTGATATCCGTCGGATCATGCGAACCAATGATAACTTTGGGCAGGCAGAGCCGGATATACTCCAGCTCCATACTTTGGCAATGGAACACCTTCATCCTCGCCTGAAAGATACAATCGTCATCACTCAGGGGTTTATTGGCAGAGAAGAAAAAGGTCGTACAACCACGCTGGGGCGAGGTGGCAGTGATTATACCGCAGCCTTACTGGGTGAAGCGCTGGGTTTACAGCGTGTTGATATCTGGACAGATGTTCCAGGCATTTACACTACTGATCCCCGTATTGTTCCTACAGCTAAACGCATCAACAAAATTGCTTTTGATGAAGCAGCAGAAATGGCAACTTTTGGAGCCAAAATCCTCCATCCTGCCACATTACTACCGGCAGTTCGCTGTGGCATTCCGGTATTTGTCGGCTCCAGCAAAGAACCACAGGCAGGCGGTACAGTAGTCTGTGATAAGACAGGAAATCCCCCACTGTTTCGTGCATTGGCCTTGCGCCGCAAACAAACTTTACTAACATTACATAGTCTGAAAATGCTACATGCCAGGGGATTTCTGGCAGAAGTTTTTACCCTACTGTCACGCCACAATATTTCGGTGGATTTAATTACCACATCAGAAGTAAGTATCGCCCTAACGCTGGATACCAAAGGTTCCACCAGCACTAATGGCAACCTGCTGACCAATGCGCTACTAACTGAACTTTCTAAATTGTGCCGTGTGGAAGTCGAAGAAGATATGGCTTTGGTGGCGATTATCGGTAATGAACTTTCGCGGGCAAAAGGATTGGGAAAAGGGATTTTTGGCGTGTTGGAACCATTTAATATTCGGATGATTAGCTGTGGTGCAAGCAGCCATAATGTTTGTCTGCTCGTTCCTGGTAACGATGCGGAACAGGTCATTCAGACATTGCATCAGAGTTTGTTCGAAGAATAACAAAATAAAGTCAAACATAGTGCCAGAAAACCCGCATAAAAAGCGGGTTTTCTTGATCTTGCAAAGAGAATAGTTAAGTAAACTACAACACATCGGATGTGTTTTCCCCCTCTTTATCATCCATAATAAGAAAACGAAAATAAATTCCATTTTATGTCCATCGCAGCTATCGTTGCTGCAAGCAGACGATTATTCAGAGGGAATCTTATGAGCACAGCCGTTGTTAGCAAACGCACAAAAAAAACTAAGATGATGACAAACAGTGCCGCTGCAAGCGGTCAGGTTCAATCGTTAAGCCGAGGGCTAACACTTTTGGAATATATTTCCGATTCACCTATTGGTGTTACCCTGACTGATCTGGCGATACAAGCCGGTCTGCCCAATTCCACTACCCACCGTCTTTTGACCACCTTGCAGCAACATGGTTTTGTTCGCCAAATAGGTGATTTAGGGTTATGGGTGATCGCTTCCCATGCTTTTGTCGTTGGCAGTAGTTTCTTACAGAGCCGTAATCTGATGGTGCTGGTTCACCCGATATTGCGTCAGTTAATGGAAGATTCCGGTGAAACCGTCAACCTTGCCATCCTTAATATTGATGAATATGAAGCCGTAATTGTCGATCAAGTGCAGTGTAATGCGCTGATGAGAATGTCCGCTCCCATTGGTGGCAATCTACCTATGCACGCTTCCGGCGCTGGAAAAGCCCTATTATCTACTCTATCTGAGCAAAAACGCCTCCAATTGCTGCATAAAAAAGGGATGCACGCTTATACCCAACATACCTATACCACCGCCGCAGCATTAACAGAAAATCTCGAACAGATCCGTAAGCAAGGTTTTTCATTTGATGATGAAGAACATGCGTTAGGATTACGCTGTATTGCTGCCTGTATCTATGATGAGCATCATGAAGCCTTTGCCGCTATTTCCATCTCCGGCCCAGTATCACGTATCTCTAATGATCGAGTAACCGAACTTGGTGCTCTTGTTATGCGGGCAGCAAAAGCAATTAGCCGAGAATACGGTGGGATTAAGTAATTTTTGCTAATATATTGGCTAAAAAGCTGATTTGTTTTGTTCCCGCTGGGCCTATGACCAGTGGGCTGCAAAATAAAGAAAAAGCAAGCTAAATCGTGACCGTGTTGTCGTTGCCCGTTATCAAGATCCACAAGCTAATGGAATGCCGGAATTGCACAATGTCTATTAAAATAAATTCAATCTCCATCAATGCTTATATTTCTTATGTGGTTCATTTCAGCACGCTGGCCGAATCGTTGTCTACGACGATAAGCAAAAACATCCTCTATATGTCCGTTCTTAATACGCTCTTGCAATGCTCGCCAATAATCAGCTTTAAATAGATCACTGTGACTTTCTTCAAAATAATACTGGATACATTTGTCAGTACATAAAAAATGTCGAAATTCTTCGGGAAAAACATCGTTAACAGCAACACTGTACCAAGGTTCACTAGCCAACTCATCTTCTGGATAACGTGGCGGAGGAATATCCCGAAAGTTCACTTCGGTCATGTAACAAATTTCATCATAATCGTAGAAAATCACTCTTCCGTGGCGTGTCACACCAAAGTTTTTAAACAACATATCACCAGGAAAAATATTTGCAGCAGCCAATTGTTTAATGGCATTTCCGTATTCCTCAATCACATCCTTCAATTGTGCCTCATTGATCTGTTCCATATAAATATTTAATGGCATCATTTTACGCTCCATATAAAGATGCTTTATTAAGATTTTATCTCCCAAATCTTCTAACTTTTCTGGTATCTCTTTTTGCAATTCTTCCATTAACTCAGGGCTAATATGGCGTTTATCAATCACAAAGTTTTCGAATTCCTGAGTATCTGCCATTCTTCCAACACGATCATGCTCTTTTACCAGACGGTAGCACTCCTGAACACGCTCTTGAGAAACCTCTTTCTGTGGCGCAAATTTGTCTTTAATCACTTTAAATACACGATCAAATGAAGGGAAAGTGAAAACCAGCATTACCATGCCCTTCACACCGGGCGCAATCGTAAACTGTTCCTGAGTGGAATTAATAAATGTCAGATATTCACGATAATATTCTGTTTTACCGTGCTTTTGACAGCCTATCGCCATGTATAGCTCCGCCGTGGATTTCGTCGGAAGAATTTCACGCAACCACTCAACTAAAGCTGCGGGTAAAGGTGCGTAAACCATAAAATAGGAGCGGGCAAAACCAAAAACAATACTGGCATCATCGTAGCTGGTCAGACAGGTATCGACAAAAATTCCTCCCGATTCATTGTGATGAATCGGCAACAAAAAGGGATAAACCATCGTCCCCATCCTGATTTTTCCTACCAACCAGGCTGCCTTATTACGATAAAACAGTTCATTAGCAATTTGGAATGTAGAATATAATAAATCGCATTGAGGAAATGTATTCTGTAAATATTGCGTTATATAACCAATATCCCGGTCCAAATTTTCCCATTTAAGACGCAGTGGCAAATCATTTAAAATGGTTCGCAACATGGATGCGAGATTCCCATTAGGAAAAAAATCCCGTGATAATGGGCGAGAAATATGGCGAAAACGAGAAAAGGGTTGAGAAGAAAAGATATAGAGATTTTCTGGTTTCAAATTACGATGTTTGAAAAAACGACAATAAACTGAATTAAAAAAACTTTCTGCAATTTCAAAACGCGGATAGTCAGGCAATAAGCAAGTATAAACCGCTTTAACTTCGGCAATATAATCTTCATCATATTGTAATGGAGTATGAATGCGCTTCAATTGCTCCACCACCAATCCAACATGATGATCATACAAGTTAATCCTCTTTTTCATGGCCTGTTGAACAGCCTGCCAGTCAGCCTGTTCAAAACGTTGTTGTGCCCCAGAAGTGACTTCCAGAAACCGACCATATTGCGCATCAAATCCCTGCAAAATGGTTTGTGCAATTAAATGTGCGAGATCTATTTCCATATTTAGCCACCTTTAACTGACACGTAAAGGGGTATTCCTTTTGGAATTCCCCCAATCGTTTATTATATCCATCAATATAATGAAGTTAGAATTGCTGTTCTTCTGTCGATCCGGCTAATGCAGTAATAGAAGAACTCTCTCCCTGAATAATAGTGGCCACTTTATCAAAATATCCCGTTCCCACTTCCTGCTGATGTGAGGAGAATGTATAACCACGCTCAAGAGCAGCAAATTCTTGTTCCTGAACTTTTTCGACATAATGTTTCATTCCTTCACCACGTGCATAATCGTAGGCCAAATCAAACATGTTGAACCACATGCTATGTATACCCGCAAGTGTAATGAACTGGAATTTATATCCCATAGCAGATAACTGATCTTGGAAACTGGCAATCGTTTTATCATCCAGATTCTTTTTCCAGTTGAAAGAAGGTGAACAGTTATAGGCCAACAACTTGCCAGGATATTTAGCATGGATGGCTTCAGCAAAACAACGAGCCGCTTCAATATCCGGTGTAGAGGTTTCGCACCAGACAACATCAGCGTAAGGAGCATAAGCCAATCCACGGCTAATAGCTTGTTCAATGCCAGCACGTGTACAATAGAAACCTTCACAGGTTCGCTTGCCAGTAATGAAGGCTTTGTCATAAGGATCACAATCTGAAGTCAGTAAATCTGCTGCATCTGCATCGGTACGCGCAATTAACAAGGTTGGTACACCGGATACATCAGCCGCCAACCGTGCAGCTATCAGCTTCTGAATAGCCTCTTGCGTCGGAACCAAGACTTTGCCACCCATGTGTCCACATTTTTTCACCGCTGCCAGTTGATCTTCAAAATGCACTGCGGCAGCACCAGCCTCGATCATTGCTTTCATCAATTCAAATGCGTTAAGTACCCCTCCAAACCCTGCTTCAGCATCTGCGACAATCGGCAAGAAATAGTCAATATATTCTTGACTATCTGGCTCAATACCATTTGACCATTGGATCTGATCTGCACGACGGAAGCTATTATTGATACGCTTGATTACATTAGGAACAGAATCAACGGGATACAATGATTGATCAGGATACATACTGGCTGCGGTATTTGCATCTGCCGCCACTTGCCAGCCGGAAAGATAAACCGCTTCAATACCTGCTTTAGCTTGCTGAAGTGCCTGGCCGCCAGTTAGCGCCCCAAGCGCGTTCACATAGCCTTTTTTCGAGTTGCCATTCAGCAAGTTCCATAACTTTTTCGCCCCCATTTGCGCTAAAGTATGTTCAGGATTAATCGAACCACGCAATTTAACGACATCTTCAGCACCATACGGACGAGTAATACCTTTCCAACGCGGTTGTTGCCACTCTTGTTCTAGTTGAGCGATTTGTTGTTTCCGGGACATAGTCATGATGTTCTACTTCCTATTCTTAATTAATCGGATATTTTTGCCATTATTGTCTTTAAGCTAGTCTAATAACTGATAACCAGGTAATGTTAGGAAATCAATTAAGTTGCCCTGAGTGGTAATTCTTTCCATCAAATCAGAAGCTTCCATAAATCGGCCTTGATTAAAGCGCTGCTCCCCAACTTCCTGTCTAATAACAGCTAATTCTTCTTTCAACATTTCTCTGAACAGTTCTTTTGTCACTTGTTTACCATTAGAGAATGATTTTTCATGGCGAATCCATTGCCAAATAGAAGTTCGGGAAATCTCTGCCGTAGCAGCATCTTCCATCAAACCGTAAATCGGCACACATCCATTCCCCGAAATCCAAGCCTCTATGTACTGAACTGCAACACGAATATTTGCGCGCATTCCCTCTTCTGTTCTTTCTCCCACACAAGGCGCAAGCAATTGTTCAGCCGTAGTCGCATCATCTTCTTCGCGCAAAACTGTTAATTGGTTTTGACGCTCTCCCAGTTTTGCGTCAAAGATTTCCATGACAATATCCGCAAGCCCTGGATGCGCAACCCATGTACCATCATGGCCATTATTGGCTTCCAGCGCTTTATCTGCTCTGACTTTGTCCAAAACTTGCTGATTTTGCACAGGATCTTTACTCGGAATAAATGCCGACATTCCTCCCATTGCAAATGCGCCACGTTTATGACAGGTTTTAATCAGCAAGCGAGAGTAGGCACTCAAGAAAGGCTGTGTCATCGTAACGGATTGACGATCCGGCAAAACGCGGTCAGCATGATTTTTCAGTGTCTTGATATAACTGAAAATATAATCCCAGCGTCCACAATTCAGGCCAACGATGTGATGACGTAATTGATACAGAATTTCATCCATCTGGAATACGGCGGGTAAGGTTTCAATCAAAACCGTTGCCTTAATTGTACCTGTTGGCAAATTGAAACGTGATTCGGCAAAACTGAAAACATCACTCCACCATTGTGCTTCATGGTAGCTTTGTATTTTGGGTAGATAAAAATAAGGACCACTGCCTTTTTGCAGTAATTTCTTATGATTCAAGTAGAAATAGAGAGCAAAATCAAACAGTCCGCCAGAAATCGGTTCGTTCTTGTAGAGGATATGTTTTTCTGACAAGTGCAACCCTCTAACCCGGGCAATCAATACTGCGGGGTCTGCTTTCAACTCATAACGCTTACCCTGCTCATTGGTATATGAGATCGTCCCATTGACGGCATCCCGTAAGTTAATTTGTCCATTGATAACCTTATCCCATTCAGGCGCTAATGAATCCTCAAAATCTGCCATAAATACTTTTACATTTGCATTTAAGGCATTGATGACCATCTTACGTTCTACAGGTCCCGTTATTTCAACCCGACGATCTTTGAGATCATCCGGTATTCCCTGAATTTTCCAATCTCCATTTCTAATGGAAGCTGTTTCCGAAATAAAATCAGGTAATGAACCGTTATCTATTTTTTCCTGCCAATGTATACGTTCATCCAATAATTTTGTACGTCTGTCAGAAAATTCGATAATTAAATCCTCTAAAAAGCGAATAGATTCAGGTGATAACACCTGTTTCTCTGCCTCTCCAAAAGGTTTAATAAAGGTTAATTTTGTTGCTAATGCCTGCTGCATAATCTCCCCACTTCTTCACTTTTAAACACTCATCTACTTAAGATTAATCAATTAAAAAAATAAATCAAAAACAGTTTCCATTATTTTTAATAATTAAAATTAATATAAATAAATCAATAATTTAATGAATATTAAAGATGAAATAATCAGGGAAGTAGATTCCAAAAAATTGAACTCAGTAATGTTAAGTTTTTGTTATACATGAAAAATAACGGATGACTATTGAACGAAAACAATAGAAAGAAAATTAAAAAAATGAGAAGTGGATCGCTTCATCAATTTCTCATTTTTATCTAAAACTTAAATTGGATTTAATCTAAGGTGGGGTTCATAAACGCAAGATCATATGGCGTAATCTGGTAAACATAATAATTCAGCCAATTTGAAAATAGTAGATGACCATGACTACGCCAAGACGCAACAGGTTTATTTGCAGGATCGTTATTTGGAAAATAATTAACAGGCAATTCTGGTTCCAGATCAGCAGCACGATCACGCCAGTATTCCGCGGCTAATGTACCTGCATCATACTCAGGATGTCCTGTCACAAATACTAGCCTTTTATCTTTGCTGGCAAATAAATAGGCCCCAGCTTCTTTTGAACTAGCTAAAATACCTAAATCCGTATGTTCACGAATTAGAGATTCAGGAAAATCAGCAAAACGTGAGTGAGGGGCAAAAAATGTCTCGTCAAATCCACGGGTTAATAATGCTAAAGGATCTAAAGTTGAATGGAGATAAACACCAGATAGTTTAGTTTTCCGTGTATATTTAGGAAGGTGATAAAGCACTTTTAACGCAGCTTGAACCGCCCAACAGACAAAAAGTGTCGATGTAACATGTTCTTTTGCCCAGTTCACTACTTTTTCAACTTCACTCCAATAAAATACATCTTCAAATTCAACGAGCCCTAAAGGGGCGCCTGTGACAAGCAATCCATCGAAATTTTGATCTTTTATTGAATCAAAATCACAATAAAAGGTATCTAAATGTTCAGCAGGTGTATTTTTACATTGGCGGCTATCAATACGTAGCAATTGAATATCGATTTGAAGTGGTGTGTTAGATAATAACCGAATAAACTGGTTTTCTGTTTCTATCTTCTTTGGCATTAGGTTAAGTAGCAATACCTTCAATGGACGAATATCCTGAATACTGGCCCGTGTAGACGTCATGACAAAAATGTTTTCATTGCGAAGAGTATTCACCGCAGGTAATTCATCTGGTACACGAATTGGCATTGCTTGAAACCTCGACTATTATAATTTATAAATTTAGACTTCTAGATAGCCAAATCTAACCCAAACGGAAGGTAAATGTCGAGTTATTGTACTCAAATTGAAATTATTTCATTTTATTATATAGAAAATGATAATCAGAATAAGGAAGAAAAAATTAAGGTGATATCGTCAAACGCAAAAAAGCCATCCGTAAAGGATGGCTTCTCTGGCTGATTGAATGTCTGGCAGTTCCCTACTCTCACATGGGGAGACCCCACACTACCATCGGCGCTACGGCGTTTCACTGCTGAGTTCGGCATGGGGTCAGG
>NZ_MKGR01000023.1:0-10700 GCF_001908095.1 Xenorhabdus thuongxuanensis
CACACGTTGGGTATTTTTGCCAATTTTAAACAAGGTAAAAATCAACGCGACTGGCTTCAACAAGCCAACGTTATAGGATGTTAAAGTCGAGCATCGCGTGATTATTATGTGTTTTATACAGAATATTTTCATTTGGTTTCTTATGATCATCAAATTTGAAGGGGAACTTGTAAAAGTTTTCTCAATAAGGAGTGAAAAATGAGAATGAGCATCTTAATCATTTTCAAATTATAAATAATATTCTGCATAATAGATGAATTATTATTTTTTACAGTGAGTATTCTGGCTATTTGCAGGTAATTTTATATTTTTGCTATTGTAAATAGAGAACAGGAAATAATCGGGTGTTGAATAACAATACCCGATTATACCCACAAGCTTACATTTGAAAAGTTAACTGATTCCTTGACTTGCATTAAATACTGCTGTTATTTGTTCGAGCTGTTCCTGAATATCTAACCATTCCATTTCGGTATCTTCCAGTTTAGATTTTGTTTGTGTTTGCTGATGCAGGCATTCAGTTAGTTCAGTTTTACGAGTATTGTCATAAAGTGTGTTGTCTGACAGCTTTTCTTCCAATTCCAGCAACGCTGTACCCAATTTTTCCATCTGTTTTTCAAGGGATGCAAGCTGTTTGCGCAATGGCTGCGTTTGGTTACGGAATTCAGCTTCACGCCGTTTTTGATCTTTACGCTCTTGAGCACTGTAATTTTGAGTGCTATTCGCTGAAGATTCGGTCTCTGATTTTTCTTTTTCCTGGTCATCCCGCATTTGTTGGCGTTGTAGTTCAGTTAGCCATTGCTGGTAATCTTCTAAATCACCTTTAAAAAGTTCTACTTTGCCATCATGCACCAGATAAAGTTCGTCTGTTGTAGAGCGCAGTAAGTGCCTGTCATGCGAAACGACGACCAAAGCTCCTTCGAAATCAATAAGTGCTTCAGTCAATGCTTGTCTCATGTCTAGATCAAGGTGGTTGGTCGGTTCGTCAAGCAGAAGGAGGTTAGGGCGCTGCCAGACAATCAGCGCCAGTACCAAACGGGCTTTTTCACCACCGGAAAAACGTCCGCTTGGATCGGTCACTTGATCGCCTTTGAAGCCAAATCCTCCCAGATAATCCCGAAGCTGTTGTTCCGTTTCTTGGGGAGCGATTCGGGCTAAATGTTGTAATGGAGATTCATCTGCCCGTAGGTATTCCAACTGGTGCTGTGCGAAGTAACCCAGTTTAATGCCTTTCGATAAGGCAATTTCTCCTTGCTGAGGTGCAAGCTCTCCTGCCAGCAATTTGATCAACGTGGATTTACCCGCACCATTGCGGCCTAGCAGGCCGATCCGTGAACCCGGCACCAGATTTAATTTGATTGAGTTCAATACCGTTTTTTCACCATAGCCAGCACTGACTTTGTCCATGTTTAAGAGTGGATTTGGCAAATTGTCTGGCTGGCGGAAACTGAAATGGAAAGGGTTATCGACATGAGCAGGAGCGATAAGCTCCATGCGTTCCAACATTTTGATGCGGCTTTGTGCCTGTTTCGCTTTAGAGGCTTTGGCGCGGAAGCGGTCAATATAGCTCTGCAAATGTGCCACTTTTTCCTGTTGGCTTTGGTATAACGCCTGTTGCTGGGCAAGTTTGGCCACACGTTGCCGTTCGAAGGAAGAGTAGTTGCCGGTATATTCGTATAGATCTTGCTGCTCAATATGCAGAATTTTATCGATGATTGGATCGAGAAAATCGCGATCGTGGGAAATGAGGATCAAGGTGCCGGTATAACCCTTCAACCATTTTTCGAGCCAGATAACCGCATCCAGATCAAGGTGGTTGGTCGGTTCGTCAAGCAATAGCAGATCAGAGCGGCAGATCAACGCTTGTGCCAGGTTGAGGCGCATACGCCAACCACCAGAGAACGAACGTACAGGTTGCTCGAGCTGAGTCTGAGAAAAACCCAATCCATGCAGTAGACTGGCGGCTCTGGCGCGGATCGTCCACGCCTGAATAGTATCAAGCAAGCCATGAAGATGGGCGATGGCGTGACCGTCATTTTGTTCGTTGGCTATTTTGAGTTTTTGCTCCAGTTGTCGGAATTCACGGTCACCATCGATGACATATTCCAGCGCTGATGTTTCCAGGGCTGGGGTTTCCTGATTAACCCAGGCCAGTGCCCAGTTGTTGGGAAAGGTGACAGAGCCACTTTCAGCTTGAAGTTCATCTTTCAGTAATGCAAGCAGGGTAGATTTACCACAGCCATTTTTGCCAACTAATCCGACTTTTTGTCCAGGATTGATGGTTGCGTTGGCGTTATCCAGCAGGACGCGAATGCCACGACGGATTTGCAGTGAAGAGAAAACAATCATAGATGTCGTCTATATATAATGTGTTAAGTTAATTAATAGTTAGATTTATATATCCTTCATCTTTCAAGTTGCTGCTTTGTTGACTGCGTTCCCCATACCAATCGTATATTGATATGCATAGTGATCGTTGATGCGTATAGTGATCGGTGTGCCGCAATTTGAAATCTATTGGGTATATGTGTTCAATTTTAAGTGCTTGGTGTGCATGGTAGCGGAAAATAGGTGTTCTGACACGTCTTAGGGGGGAATTATGTCAATCAGTCGTAAGCGTTTTATTGCAGGAGCGGTTTGCCCAAAATGCCAATCACAGGATACGTTGGCAATGTGGCAGGAAAATAAGGTTGATGTTGTTGAGTGTGTCCATTGTGGCCATATACAGAGGCAGACAGATGAAGCTGTCACATCTCATATCAGAGAGCAGGAACAGGTCATTGGGATATTTACACCACAGTAATTCAATACACGTACAATGAATTGTGGATAAATTTTGCCATTGCCTAGGTACAGCAACGTAGAATTCCGTTACAATTGGCAGCATTTTTTTGAGCAGTAAAAAATTTCCCTCACGGGTTTTTCCCTCGGGTATGTAGGAGTTGTCATGAAAGTAGCAAAAGACTTGGTGGTCAGCCTGGCTTATCAAGTAAGAACAGAAGATGGTGTTTTAGTTGATGAGTCCTCGGTGAGCGCACCGTTAGACTATCTGCATGGCCGTGGTTCTTTAATCAGCGGATTAGAGAAAGCACTGGAAGGCCGTGAGGCGGGTGAACGTTTTGATGTTAGCGTAGAAGCAGCAGATGCATACGGTCAGTATGATGACAACCTGGTTCAGCGTGCACCAAAAGATGTGTTTGTTGGGGTTGATGATCTTGAGGTTGGTATGCGCTTTCTGGCTGACACGGATCAGGGACCTATTCCAGTAGAAATCACTGCGATAGAAGGTGATGAAGTGGTTGTTGATGCTAACCACATGCTGGCTGGCCAGAATCTGAAATTCAATGTTGAAATTGTAGCGATCCGTGAAGCGACCGAAGAAGAATTAGCTCATGGCCATGTACACGGTCAGGGTGGCTGTGGTGATCACGATCACGATCACGGCGATCATGGATGCTGCGGCGGCAGCTGCCACTAAAACTGAATCAGGATTGACTGAAAATCGTTAGTTACCTGAAACATCAGTAAACAGAAAAGGGAAGCACATTAGAGCTTCTCTTTTTTGTCTAAGCCTTCCTTGGCTTAGATTTTTCCAGATGAATATCAGTAATGGGGGGGAGGTGTTTCTTCAGAAAGTGGTGCAATGATGGATGTCTGGTGAGTTTGCAGACGTTCAGCAATTAATTTTAGTTGTTCTTTCAATTTGTCAGTTTCGATCTGTTGCTTTATCACTTCCTGATTCAATTCTTCAATGGTGGCTTCTTGATAAGCCAGCTTGGTTTCTAGTTGCTCAAATCTTTGCTCAAATTTAGATAATTCCATTATCTTTCCTCCTGCCTCTGAATCAATTAATGTAAATGACGGAACGATTACTTGGTCAAGATGACACTATAATGCACATATATCCAGTGAAATAGGATATTACGAAACCTCTTTGCTTTAATGTTGTCTCAACGATTTTTATTGCGAGATATAGCAAGTATTGTCATTGGTTTCCTTAGGCGGTTATAGTAAATACTATGACCTATGCTGATGGTAACCCCGACCTATGCTGATGGTAACCCCACCCAAATTTATTGGAGAATAGGATGAAATCATTGTTTAAAACAACTCTGCTGGCAACAACTCTGGCGGTGGCATTTAGCGTACCTCAGGTTTTGGCTGCTAACACTGAAACTAAAGACGAAGTAAAACTAAATAGTGCTTTTAAAACAGCAGAACAGCAAAATTCTTATGCTCTGGGTGCTTCTCTGGGAGGCTACATGGCCAACTCATTGCAAGAGCAGAAAGCGCTCGGTATCAATATAGAAAAAGAACAATTGCTGGCTGGTGTTGAAGATGCGTTAAATAATAAAGCCAAACTGACTGATAAAGAGATTAAGGAAACTCTGATGGCTTTTGAATCTAAAGTGAAAAGTGCAGCTTTAGCCAAGGCAGAAAAAGAAGCCAGTGAAAATGGCGAAAAAGGTGCTCAATATCGTAAAGAGTTTGCTAAGCAAGCGGGCGTAGTGGAAACTAAAACAGGACTTCTTTACAAAATTGAAAAAGAAGGTACTGGTAACACACCTAAAGAAACCGATACTGTGGTTGTTAACTACAAAGGTTCTTTGATTGATGGTCAGGTTTTTGATAGTTCTTATGACCGTAAAGAACCGCTGACAATTCGTTTAGACAGCGTTATTCCAGGCTGGAGAGAAGGTATACAGCATGTGAAGAAAGGCGGAAAAATCACATTAGTTATTCCTCCTAAACTGGCTTATGATCAGGCAAATTTACCTAAAATTTCAGCTAACTCCACTTTAGTTTTCAATGTTGAATTATTGGATATTAAGCCTGCTGCCAAGGCAAAATAATTCCTGTAATTAAAGGACATTAGCAGGGGCTTAAGGCTCCTGCTTTATCATATATTTCTTCCACCTTTCGATTTTCTGCTGATATTTACCTCTATTTGATTAGTAATAAGCATGGATAAAGAATAATAAATTTATTTGCTTATTATTTCCTGCGATATTAAATGAGATATTGCTTTTCGTATTTCAGGTGGATTCAGCATAAAGCTGTGATAGAACCCCGCGCTATACTCAGCAAGAGCTTGACGACAGTTCAATGTGGTTTTAACGTCACTATTCTGAATAGTCCGAATAGAATATAGAACAAACATTTTTAACTGTTTGTTTTTAGAAATTATTACATAAGGCTATTTAATTTTCTTGTAACAACAGGTGTTTACCGAAGTAGATGCTGAGTTGCAGTAATGTGATTTTATAATAAATCTTGCCTGATGTTTTTGGTGAGGCAAAGTTAGAATTTGAAGGATGGTGTATTACATGTCTACCCCGCTATTAATTGGTGATAATATCTCTAGTGATAACAGTGATACTGATTTGCTGGAAAATCAATCGTTTAGTGAAACTGATCGCGAAATTTTAAAATCTTACGAAGCTGCTGTTGATGGCCTGGCTATGTTGATTGGTGGGCATTGTGAAATAGTTCTTCATTCACTGGAAGATCTTAAATGTTCAGCCGTCAGAATAGCTAATGGCGAGCATACAGGGCGTAAAATTGGCTCTCCGATTACCGATCTGGCGTTGCGAATGCTGCATGATATTACGGATGAAGACAGTAGTGTTTCGAAGGCGTATTTCACGCGGGCAAAAAGTGGCTCGTTGATGAAATCTATTACGATTGCTATCCGCAATCGCCAGCGTCGAGTCATCGGGCTTTTGTGCATCAATATGAACCTCGATGTGCCTTTCTCTGAAATTATTCAGACCTTTATCCCAGAAAAAACGCATGAAGTTGCTTCAAACGTCAATTTTGCCTCTTCTGTGGATGATCTGGTGGCACAAACTCTGGAATTCACTATTGAAGAAGTGAATGCTGATCGCAATGTTTCCAATAATGCGAAAAACAGACAGGTAGTGCTGAACCTTTATGAAAAAGGTATTTTTGATATTAAAGATGCCATTAATCAGGTCGCTGATCGTTTGAATATCTCCAAACATACGGTATATCTTTATATTCGCCAGTTTAAAAATGGTGAATTTACTGGTTCGGAGAAGTAATGTCGTCACTGTCTTATTGTTTGCTGGTCACTGGACCAGCTTACGGTACTCAACAAGCCAGCAGCGCTTACCAATTTGCTCAGGCGTTGATCGCCTCAGGCCATAAACTGCATAGCGTGTTTTTTTATCGTGAAGGTGTCCAAAACGGCAATCAATTGGTTGCCCCTGCCAATGATGAGTTTGATTTGGTCAGAGCCTGGCAGGTATTGGCAGTCCAACATCAATTCGATCTGTTTATTTGCGTTGCAGCGGCATTGCGGCGTGGTGTCGTAGATGAACAGCAAGCTCGTGAATTGAATCTGCCTGCCGCTAATTTAGCCGAAGGGTTTGAGCTTAGTGGGTTGGGATCATTGGCAGAAGCCATGATGTTATGTGATCGTGTTATACAATTTTAGCGCTGGTTAGGTTTGGGAATCTTCGTGGGTATCGATGAAAAAAATTGCCTTTGTTTTTACTGAAGCTCCTCACGGCTCTTCTGCCGGCAGGGAAGGGCTGGATGCACTGCTTGCGACGTCGGCATTGACTGAGCAGATCGGTGTATT
The DNA here is from genome assembly GCF_001908095.1 of Xenorhabdus thuongxuanensis. GTDB lineage: Bacteria > Pseudomonadota > Gammaproteobacteria > Enterobacterales > Enterobacteriaceae > Xenorhabdus > Xenorhabdus thuongxuanensis. Next base: position 6,608 of record NZ_MKGR01000023.1, read on the forward strand.
TTTTATTTCTGATGGCGTATTTCAATTATTGGCCAATCAGCAGCCGGATAAAATTCTGGCCCGTGACTACATCTCAACCTTTAAGATCTTGCCGCTTTATGACATTGATAAATGTTACGTTTGTCTGGATGATTTGGTGATTCGGGGAGTCAGCCCAGCAAACAATTTTGTGCTGGAAGCTGAATTTCTTTCTGCCGCCGCAATCCGAGAATTGTTGGCGGGTTATGATTTTGTGTTGAAATTTTAATCTATTTCAGGCAGGTAACATGTTATATACTGTCAGTCGCTCACCTTACCATGATGACTTCAATGCAATGCTTGGCCTTGTATCTGATACAGATGATGTTCTATTAATGCAGAATGGTGTGTTATTGGGGATTAATGATAACCGTTATTTGGCTGAGTTGCTCCGTACAGGGGCAGACATTTATGTTTTGAAGGAAGATCTCAATGCACGAGGGCTGATTGAACAAATTTCAGACCGTGTAAGGGTGATTGATTACAATGGCTTTGTTAGCTTAACGGTAAAACATCAGCAAAATTTTGCTTGGTAGATGTGATTGGTAGATCTGAATTGCACTTTTCAGTAAATTTACCAGCCCAACGCTTTATTGGCAGTACCTTACCGATAATATTTTGCCGATATAGAAAAGCTGTATATTTCTTGACACCTCGTTAAGTCAGCAATAAAATTCCGCGTCCTCATGTTTTGTCATAATGACAGAGAGAGGGTAAAATCCGTGTTTACGAAGCAAAAAACCAGGAGCTTTTTTAATAATGGCAACTATTAATCAGCTGGTTCGCAAATCTCGTAGCTCGAAAGTTGTGAAAAGCAACGTTCCTGCTCTGGAAGCTTGCCCGCAAAAACGTGGCGTATGTACTCGTGTATATACCACCACTCCTAAAAAACCAAACTCCGCACTGCGTAAAGTATGCCGTGTACGTTTGACTAACGGTTACGAAGTTTCTTCCTACATCGGTGGTGAAGGCCACAACCTGCAGGAACACTCCGTTATCCTGATCCGTGGCGGTCGTGTTAAAGACTTGCCAGGTGTGCGTTACCACACCGTTCGCGGCGCTCTGGACTGTGCCGGTGTTAAAGACCGTAAACAAGGTCGTTCTAAGTACGGTGTGAAGAAGCCAAAGGCTTAATGGTTCTCCGTTAAGTAAGGCCAAACATTTTTCACATTAATGTCAAAATAAACTCGTAGAGTTTTGGACAACCCTGAAATTCGAAACGGAGTATTTCCATGCCACGTCGTCGTGTAATTGGTCAACGTAAAATTCTGCCAGATCCAAAGTTCGGATCTGAACTGCTGGCCAAATTTGTAAATATCCTGATGGTAGACGGTAAGAAGTCTGTCGCAGAAGCAATTGTATATGGTGCGCTTGAGACCCTGGCTCAGCGTGCTGGTAAAGATCATCTGGAAGCATTCGAGCTGGCACTGGATAACGTGCGCCCGACTGTAGAAGTTAAGTCCCGCCGTGTTGGTGGTTCTACTTATCAGGTTCCAGTTGAAGTTCGTCCGGTTCGTCGTAATGCTCTGGCAATGCGTTGGATCGTTGAAGCTGCTCGTAAACGCGGTGATAAGTCCATGGCTCTGCGCCTGGCAAATGAATTATCTGATGCGGCTGAAAATAAAGGCGCTGCTGTGAAGAAACGTGAAGACGTTCACCGTATGGCAGAAGCTAACAAGGCGTTCGCACACTACCGTTGGTAATCCCTTATTGGGTATTCCATCGGCAGTGAATATGTTCTGGGTAGCTGTCCGGCTACCCGTTCTCTAAATTGAACGCCCACGAGAGAGGAAAAAATGGCTCGTAAAACCCCTATAACTCGTTACCGTAATATCGGTATCAGTGCGCACATTGACGCGGGTAAAACCACTACCACCGAACGTATTCTGTTCTACACTGGTGTAAGCCATAAGATCGGTGAAGTTCATGATGGCGCTGCTACTATGGACTGGATGGAGCAGGAGCAAGAACGTGGTATTACCATTACGTCTGCTGCGACTACCGCATTCTGGTCTGGTATGGCTAAACAGTATGAGCCACACCGTATCAACATCATCGACACCCCAGGCCACGTTGACTTCACTATCGAAGTAGAACGTTCCATGCGTGTTCTTGACGGTGCAGTAATGGTTTACTGTGCAGTTGGTGGTGTTCAGCCACAGTCTGAAACTGTATGGCGTCAGGCGAACAAATATAGTGTTCCACGTATCGCGTTCGTTAACAAAATGGACCGTATGGGAGCGAACTTCCTGCGTGTTGTTGAGCAGATCAAAACTCGTCTGGCTGCTAACCCTGTTCCTCTGCAATTGGCAATCGGTGCAGAAGATACTTTCACCGGTGTTATTGATTTGCTGAAAATGAAAGCAATCAACTGGAACGACGAAGATCAGGGTATTACCTTCGAATACGAAGATATTCCGGCTGACATGCTTGAGCAGGCTCAGGAATGGCATCAGAACCTGATTGAATCCGCAGCAGAAGCATCAGAAGAGCTGATGGATAAATACCTGGGCGGTGAAGAGCTGACTGAAGAAGAAATCAAGGCAGCTCTGCGTAAGCGTGTTTTGGCTAACGAAATTATCCTGGTTACCTGTGGTTCTGCATTTAAGAACAAAGGTGTTCAGGCAATGCTGGATGCAGTTGTCGAATATCTGCCAGCCCCAACTGATGTTGAATCCATCAAAGGTATGCTGCCAGACGGTAAAGATACTCCGGCTGAGCGTCACTCCAGCGATGATGAACCATTCTCAGCACTGGCGTTCAAAATTGCGACTGACCCATTCGTGGGTAACCTGACTTTCTTCCGCGTTTATTCTGGTGTTGTTAACTCTGGTGACACCGTACTGAACCCGGTGAAAGACAAAAAAGAACGTTTTGGCCGTATCGTTCAGATGCACGCTAACAAACGTGAAGAAATCAAAGAAGTCCGTGCAGGCGATATCGCTGCTGCTATCGGTCTGAAAGATGTAACCACCGGTGATACTCTCTGTGACCTGAACGCGCCAATCATTCTGGAGCGCATGGAATTCCCAGAGCCAGTTATCTCTGTTGCTATCGAGCCAAAAACGAAAGCTGACCAAGAAAAAATGGGTATCGCTTTAGGTCGTCTGGCTCAGGAAGATCCATCTTTCCGCGTGAGCAGTGATGAAGAGTCTGGTCAGACTATCATCGCAGGTATGGGTGAGCTGCACCTTGACGTTCTGGTTGACCGTATGCGTCGTGAATTCAACGTTGAAGCGAACGTAGGTAAACCTCAGGTTGCTTACCGTGAAACCATCCGTGCTTCTGTTGAGCAGGAAGGTAAACACGCTAAACAGTCCGGCGGTCGCGGTCAGTACGGTCATGTTTGGCTACGTATCGAGCCTCTGGAAGCAGGTGGTGCTGGTTACGAATTCGCGAACGAAATCGTTGGTGGTGTTGTTCCTAAAGAATACATCCCAGGCGTCGACAAAGGCGTTCAGGAACAGCTTAAGAGCGGTGTTCTGGCTGGTTATCCAATCGTTGACGTTAAAGTTGCCCTGTTCGATGGTTCTTACCATGACGTTGACTCCTCAGAAATCGCCTTTAAAATTGCTGCATCCATGGCATTTAAAGAAGGCTTCATGAAAGCGAAACCAGTTCTGCTGGAACCTATCATGAAAGTCGAAGTGGAAACACCAGAAGACTACATGGGTGACGTCATCGGTGACCTGAACCGTCGCCGTGGTATGATCGATGGTATGGATGATATAGCTACGGGCAAAATTGTTCGTGCTCAAGTACCATTGTCTGAAATGTTTGGTTATGCTACTGACCTGCGTTCTCAGACCCAAGGTCGTGCTTCTTACTCCATGGAGTTCTTGAAGTACAACGAAGCGCCTAGCAACGTCGCTCAGGCTATTATCGAAGCTCGTAAATCTAGATAAGTTTTCGAGTTTACTATCTTTTTAGCTCCCTCATCTCTGTGACGGGGGAGCAGTATTAAGGAATAGAGTCGTGTCTAAAGAAAAGTTTGAACGTTCAAAACCGCACGTTAACGTTGGTACTATCGGCCACGTTGACCACGGTAAAACTACCCTGACTGCTGCAATCACTA
>NZ_MKGR01000023.1:10800-60840 GCF_001908095.1 Xenorhabdus thuongxuanensis
TACCGTCCACAGTTCTACTTCCGTACCACTGACGTAACCGGTACTATCGAACTGCCAGAAGGCGTAGAGATGGTAATGCCAGGTGACAACATCAACATGGTAGTTAATCTGATTGCACCAATCGCTATGGACGAAGGTCTGCGTTTCGCAATCCGTGAAGGTGGCCGTACTGTAGGCGCCGGTGTTGTTGCTAAAGTGATCGCATAATTTTTTTAATGTGTTCATTTTGGAAGGGCATCGATAGATGCCCTTTTTACACGTTGTCTTAAGAAGAACCTATCTCATCAATAGTTGTTCATTATTGGTCAATTAATGGCAGATAAATTGCTATTTGATTGCTATTCTTAATTATTGGTGAGATAGGCTCTGATACAACGGATGGGCTTAGATATCATTGATATACAAAAGTCCTGCTGAATTATGGTGCCGAGTCAGATACAATTACAATTATCTTTGGGTTCGGTCTGATTTGTTTTGCTCTTGCGAGGCAAGCTGGCTATCTATTTACATCATAGTTACTTACATATAGTTACAGGTTGGTTTATGAGTGCGAATAGCGATGCTCAAGAAAGCGGGCGTGGTCTTGATATAGCAAAATGGCTATTGGTGGCAGTGCTACTGGTGGTTGCTATTGTGGGTAATTACTATTACCGAGAGTATAACCTGCCTCTGCGCGCGATAGCCGTGGTTGCTATTGTTGCCCTTGCAGGAGCAGTTGCATTGTGGACTGTAAAAGGTAAGGCTGCATTAGCCTTTGCCCGTGAAGCCCGCATTGAAATGCGTAAAGTCATTTGGCCAACTCGCCAGGAAGCACTGCATACGACTTTAATTGTTGCAGCTGTGACGGCTGTCATGTCTCTTATCTTATGGGGGCTTGATGGTATTTTGGTGCGTTTAGTTTCATTTATTACAGGCCTGAGGTTTTAAAAATGTCTGAATCCCCAAAAAAGCGTTGGTATGTCATCCAGGCATTTTCTGGGTTTGAAGGTCGCGTCGCTCAATCTCTGCGTGAACATATCAAATTACAAGAGATGGAAGATTCTTTTGGCGAAGTGATGGTGCCGACAGAAGAGGTTGTTGAGATCCGTAGTGGCCAGCGCCGTAAAAGCGAGCGTAAATTCTTCCCTGGCTATGTCTTGGTACAGATGGTAATGAACGATGCGACTTGGCATTTGGTTCGCAGTGTACCTCGCGTAATGGGTTTTATCGGTGGTACTTCTGACCGCCCAGCACCAATCAGCGATAAAGAAGTTGATGCGATCATGAATCGTCTTCAACAGGTTGGTGATAAACCACGGCCAAAAACTCTGTTCGAACCAGGCGAAATGGTTCGAGTCAGCGATGGTCCGTTTGCAGACTTCAATGGTGTGGTGGAAGAAGTCGATTATGAGAAGAGCCGCTTGAAAGTATCGGTTTCTATCTTTGGTCGTGCTACCCCTGTTGAGCTGGATTTCAGCCAGGTAGAGAAAGTTTAACCTGGTGATGAAGTAAGCGTCTCTGCTTGCAAAGGGTGTGAAATTAGCATACAATTTCGCGCCTTTTATTTTTTATCCAGGCATCATTTTTAGATGATACTTAGATAAATATTAGGTTAGGTAATAGTTTTAAGTAACCTGGTCTTTTAGACGGGGTTCAAATCGTCAGGGGAGCCTCATTTTGAGGCGATAAAACCCACATAGAGGAAAAGATAAATGGCTAAGAAAGTACAAGCCTACGTTAAGCTGCAAGTTGCAGCTGGTATGGCTAACCCAAGCCCACCAGTTGGTCCAGCTCTGGGTCAGCAGGGTGTTAACATCATGGAATTCTGTAAAGCGTTCAATGCTAAAACTGAAAGCATTGAGAAAGGCTTGCCAATTCCAGTTGTTATTACTGTTTACGCAGACCGTTCTTTCACTTTCGTTACCAAAACCCCACCAGCGGCTGTTCTGCTGAAAAAAGCAGCAGGCATCAAATCTGGTTCTGGCAAACCGAACAAAGATAAAGTTGGTAAAGTAACCAGCGCTCAGATTCGTGAAATTGCTGAAACTAAAGCTGCGGATATGACTGGTGCTGACGTTGACGCGATGATGCGTTCAATCGAAGGTACTGCTCGTTCCATGGGCCTGGTAGTGGAGGATTAATCAATGGCTAAACTGACCAAGCGCATGCGCACTATCCGTGAAAAAGTTGATGCAACTAAACAATATGACATCAACGAAGCTGTTACTCTGCTGAAAGAACTGGCTACTGCTAAATTCGTAGAAAGCGTTGACGTAGCTGTTAATCTTGGCATTGATGCTCGTAAATCTGACCAGAACGTTCGTGGTGCAACTGTACTGCCACACGGTACTGGCCGTTCAGTACGTGTTGCTGTATTTACTCAGGGTGCAAACGCTGAAGCGGCTAAAGCTGCTGGCGCTGAACTGGTAGGTATGGAAGATCTGGCTGAATTGGTTAAGAAAGGCGAGATGGACTTCGACGTTGTTATCGCATCTCCAGATGCAATGCGCGTTGTTGGCCAACTGGGTCAAATCCTGGGCCCACGTGGTCTGATGCCAAACCCGAAAGTAGGTACTGTAACTCCTAACGTTGCTGAAGCTGTACAGAACGCTAAAGCGGGTCAGGTTCGTTACCGTAACGACAAGAACGGTATCATCCACACCACTATCGGTAAAGTTGACTTCGAAGCTGATAAACTGAAAGAAAACCTGGAAGCTCTGCTGGTTGCGCTGAAAAAAGCTAAACCATCTTCTGCTAAAGGCGTTTTCGTTAAGAAAGTTAGCTTGTCTACTACCATGGGTGCAGGTGTTGCGATCGACCAGTCTAGTCTGAACGCATCAGTTTAATGATTTAAGCTGAGAATAACGCTTTACCTTAGCGTCAGATTTGTCTAAAATCTGACGCTTCAAATTTGCCTGATCAGTGTGTTTTATAACACACAGCCTTCGAAAAATAAGGTAGTATCGGCAAATAACAAGTTTTCGGTTGGAGCTTGGCCTAATCCAAGCCCCGTCCAAGACCGCAGGCGTAAGATAAGTGATTACTTACTTAATATCCTGCGTAGACGGTGACAGAGCCAAATGAAATTTATTTTCTGGATTCTGCTCACCGTGTTTCAGCGCTCAGGCACATTTGGTGTTCTGAGTGAAGTGAGTCCCGGGTTTGCCCGGTTAATCCAGGAGCAAGAAGCTAATGGCACTAAATCTTCAAGACAAACAAGCGATTGTTGCTGAAGTCAGCGAAGTAGCCAAAGGCGCGCTGTCTGCGGTTGTTGCGGATTCTCGCGGCGTTACCGTAGATAAAATGACTGAACTGCGTAAAGCAGGTCGCGAAGCTGGCGTTTATATGCGTGTTGTTCGTAACACTCTGATGCGCCGTGCTGTTGAAGGTACTGAATTTGAGTGCCTGAAAGAAGCGTTTGTTGGTCCAACCTTGATTGCTTTTTCTAATGAACATCCGGGCGCAGCTGCTCGTCTGTTCAAAGATTTCGCGAAAGCGAACCCAGCATTCGAGATTAAAGCAGCAGCCTTTGAAGGTGAGTTTATTCCAGCGAGCAACATCGATCGTCTGGCAACACTCCCAACTTACGAAGAAGCAATCGCACGCCTGATGTCAACCATGAAAGAAGCCGCTGCAGGCAAACTGGTTCGCACTCTGGCTGCGCTACGCGATCAGAAAGAAGCTGCTTAATTGCTTATTTCCTTCGTTGCTTTTTAACGTATAAATTTTTTCTGAATTTTAGGAACACTTGTTATGTCTATCACTAAAGAACAAATTCTGGACGCAGTTGCAGAAATGTCTGTAATGGACGTTGTTGAACTGATCAGCATGATGGAAGAAAAATTCGGCGTTTCTGCTGCTGCAGCTGTAGCTGTAGTTGGTGGTGCTGCTGAAGCCGTTGAAGAAAAAACTGAATTCGACGTAATCCTGACTGGCGCTGGTGCTAACAAAGTTGCTGTAATCAAAGCAGTACGTGGCGCAACTGGCTTGGGTCTGAAAGAAGCGAAAGACCTGGTTGAAAGCGCACCAGCAGCTCTGAAAGAAGGCATCAGCAAAGACGACGCTGAAGCTCTGAAAAAATCTCTGGAAGAAGCAGGTGCTTCTGTTGAGATCAAGTAAGATCTGTTTGAAGTTCGCAGCCTGATTTTTCAAGGCTGGCGGCTGGCGATTTTTTAATCGCCAGCCTTTTTGCGCTGTAAGGGCATTGTCTGAAAATCAGATTTGCCTGAAAGGCATTAATAGGGAGTTAGTAGCATTTCACACTGTTTGGCTGCTAATAAACCCAAAATACTTCTTCCTATTGACGACTTAATATACTGCGTTCTCAGCTACGATCCACTCGGGTAGCTCGGTAGTAAGGTAACGCAATGAAATGATTTAAGAGTAATAGTAATGAGTATTACGGAAAATATTCTGTTTTCTGTTCGAAAAAAATAGTGTTGCAGAGTGCTGTCCTTAAGGGCGGACAGAGTGGGTCACTTATCAGCGAGCTGAGGAACCCTATGGTTTACTCCTATACCGAGAAAAAACGTATTCGTAAGGATTTTGGTAAACGTCCACAAGTTTTGGATGTTCCATACCTTCTTTCTATCCAACTTGACTCGTTCCAGAAGTTTATCGAGCAAGATCCTGAAGGCCAAAATGGTCTGGAAGCGGCCTTCCGTTCAGTGTTTCCAATTCAGAGCTACAGCGGCAATTCAGAGCTGCAATATGTAAGCTACCGTCTTGGCGAACCAGTCTTTGATGTTAAAGAGTGTCAGATCCGTGGCGTGACGTTCTCCGCACCTCTGCGCGTTAAGTTGCGTCTGGTGATCTATGAGCGCGAAGCGCCAGAAGGCACAGTTAAGGACATCAAAGAACAAGAAGTCTACATGGGTGAAATTCCACTCATGACTGATAACGGGACTTTCGTTATCAACGGTACTGAGCGCGTTATCGTATCTCAGTTGCATCGTAGCCCAGGCGTTTTCTTTGATAGCGATAAGGGTAAAACCCATTCATCCGGTAAGGTACTGTATAATGCACGTATCATCCCTTACCGTGGTTCGTGGTTAGATTTCGAATTTGATCCAAAAGATAACCTGTTTGTGCGTATCGACCGCCGCCGTAAGTTGCCGGCTTCGATTATTCTGCGCGCGATGGATTATTCCTCTGAAGACATTCTGAATCTGTTCTTCAAAAAAACCGTTTTCGAAATTCGCGACAATAAATTGCAGATGATGCTGGTTCCAGAACGTCTGCGTGGCGAGACTGCTTCATTTGATATCGAAGCAAACGGCAAAGTTTATGTTGAAAAAGGCCGTCGTATCACAGCTCGTCATATCCGCCAGTTAGAAAAAGAACAGGTAGACCGTATTGAGGTGCCTGTTGAATATATCGCGGGTAAAGTTGTAGCAAAAGATTACATCGACCAGAACACAGGTGAAATCATCTGTGCTGCTAACATGGAACTCTCTTTGGATCTGTTGGCCCGTTTAAGTCAGGCTGGTTACAAATCTATCGAGACCCTGTTTACCAATGATCTGGACCACGGCGCTTATATTTCCGAAACCCTGCGTGTTGACCCAACCAATGATCGCCTGAGCGCACTGGTTGAAATCTATCGCATGATGCGTCCGGGTGAACCACCAACACGCGAAGCCGCAGAAAACCTGTTTGAGAACCTGTTCTTCTCTGAAGATCGTTATGATCTGTCTGCGGTTGGTCGTATGAAGTTCAACCGTTCACTGGATCGTGACGAGGTTGAAGGTTCCGGTATCCTGAGCAAAGAAGACATCATTGATGTGATGAAAAAGCTCATCGATATCCGTAACGGTAAAGGTGAAGTCGACGATATCGACCATTTGGGCAACCGTCGTATCCGTTCCGTTGGTGAAATGGCTGAAAACCAGTTCCGCGTCGGTCTGGTTCGTGTAGAACGTGCAGTGAAAGAGCGTTTGTCTCTGGGCGATCTAGATACCCTGATGCCACAGGACATGATCAACGCCAAACCAATTTCTGCGGCGGTAAAAGAGTTCTTTGGTTCGAGCCAGTTGTCCCAGTTCATGGACCAGAACAACCCACTGTCTGAAATCACCCATAAACGCCGTATTTCTGCGTTGGGTCCAGGCGGTCTGACCCGTGAGCGTGCAGGCTTTGAAGTTCGAGACGTACACCCAACTCACTATGGCCGTGTATGTCCAATCGAAACACCTGAAGGTCCAAACATCGGTTTGATTAACTCATTGTCCGTCTATGCGCGTACCAATGAGTATGGCTTCCTTGAAACACCTTACCGCTTGGTTCGTGATGGTGTAGTGACTGATGAGATCCACTACCTGTCAGCAATCGAAGAAGGTAACTACGTCATTGCTCAGGCGAACACCGTATTGGATGAAGAAGGCCATTTCGTTGAAGAATTGGTAACTTGCCGTCATTACGATGAATCCAGCTTGTTCAACCGTGATCAGGTTCAGTACATGGACGTTTCGACACAACAGATCGTGTCCGTCGGTGCTTCTCTGATCCCATTCCTTGAACACGATGACGCCAACCGTGCATTGATGGGTGCTAACATGCAACGTCAGGCGGTTCCAACTTTGCGCGCTGATAAACCGCTGGTCGGAACAGGTATGGAGCGTGCGGTAGCGGTTGACTCCGGTGTAACCTCTGTTGCTAAACGTGGCGGTGTAGTTCAGTACGTTGACGCATCTCGTATCGTTATCAAGGTTAACGAAGATGAAATGTACGCGGGTGAAGCGGGCATTGATATCTATAACCTGACCAAATATACCCGCTCAAACCAAAACACCTGCATCAACCAGACACCATGTGTTTTTTTGGGCGAACTGGTAGAACGCGGTGACGTGCTGGCTGATGGTCCATCCACTGACTTGGGTGAACTGGCACTGGGTCAGAACATGCGCGTGGCGTTCATGCCTTGGAATGGTTATAACTTCGAGGACTCCATCCTCGTATCTGAGCGTGTTGTTCAGGAAGACCGTTTCACCACCATTCACATTCAAGAACTGGCTTGTGTGTCTCGCGACACTAAACTGGGGCCTGAAGAGATTACTGCTGACATCCCTAACGTGGGTGAAGCTGCCCTGTCTAAACTGGACGAATCCGGTATCGTTTATATCGGTGCGGAAGTGAAAGGTGGCGACATTCTGGTTGGTAAGGTGACACCGAAAGGTGAAACTCAGTTGACTCCAGAAGAAAAACTGTTGCGTGCGATTTTCGGTGAGAAAGCGTCTGATGTGAAAGACTCCTCACTGCGCGTACCAAACGGTGTTTCTGGTACTGTTATCGACGTACAAGTCTTTACCCGTGATGGCGTAGAAAAAGACAAGCGTGCGTTGGAAATCGAAGAGATGCAGTTGCGTGAGGCTAAAAAAGACCTGACAGAAGAACTGCAAATTTTCGAAGCTGGCCTGTTTGCTCGTATTCACTCTGTACTGGTTGCCGGTGGCGTTGAAGCGGAAAAACTCAGCAAACTTCCTCGTGAGCGTTGGTTGGAGCTGGGCCTGGCTGATGAAGAAAAACAAAATCAGTTGGAGCAGTTGGCAGAACAGTATGACGAACTGAAAGTAGAGTTCGAGAAAAAACTGGATGCTAAACGCCGTAAGATCACTCAGGGCGACGATCTGGCACCAGGCGTGCTGAAAATTGTCAAAGTGTATCTGGCTGTGAAACGCCAGATCCAGCCTGGTGACAAGATGGCAGGTCGTCACGGTAACAAAGGTGTTATCTCCAAGATCAACCCAATCGAAGACATGCCTTACGATGAAAACGGCACACCAGTGGACATCGTACTGAACCCGCTGGGCGTACCATCACGTATGAACATCGGTCAGATTCTGGAAACTCACTTGGGCATGGCGGCGAAAGGTATTGGTGACAAGATCAATGCGATGCTGAAACAGCAGCAAGAAGTTGCCAAACTGCGTGAATTCATCCAGAAAGCTTATGATCTGGGTGATGATACCCGTCAGAAAGTTGACTTGAGCACCTTCACCGATGAAGAAGTGATGCGTCTGGCAGAAAACCTGAGAAAAGGTATGCCTATCGCAACACCTGTCTTTGATGGTGCAAAAGAGACCGAAATCAAAGAGTTGTTGAAACTGGGCGGCTTGCCGACTTCCGGTCAAATCACTCTGTTCGACGGCCGTACAGGTGAACAATTCGAGCGTCAGGTAACCGTTGGTTACATGTACATGCTGAAATTGAACCACTTGGTTGATGACAAGATGCACGCCCGTTCTACCGGTTCTTATAGTCTGGTTACTCAGCAGCCGTTGGGTGGTAAGGCACAGTTCGGTGGACAGCGCTTCGGTGAGATGGAAGTGTGGGCATTGGAAGCATACGGTGCGGCGTACACCCTGCAAGAAATGCTCACCGTTAAATCTGACGATGTTAACGGTCGAACCAAGATGTATAAAAACATCGTGGATGGTAACCACCAGATGGAACCAGGCATGCCGGAATCTTTCAACGTATTGTTGAAAGAAATCCGTTCGTTGGGTATCAACATCGAGCTGGAAGACGAATAAATCGTTTTCCCACTGGTACTGCCCGGCTGTATGTTGAAACATAAGAATGTCGGGCGGTTTACCAGCCAGTGGTTGTACTGGTCCCAGTGGTTATACTGGTTATAGAGGGGAGTGGCATGGGCCACTCACCTAACAGGTCTAACTCCGACAGGAGCCATTTCGTGAAAGACTTATTGAAGTTTCTGAAAGCGCAAACTAAGACCGAAGAGTTTGATGCGATCAAAATTGCTCTGGCCTCTCCAGATATGATCCGTTCGTGGTCATTCGGAGAAGTAAAAAAGCCGGAAACTATTAACTACCGTACGTTCAAGCCTGAGCGTGACGGTCTTTTCTGTGCGCGTATTTTCGGGCCAGTAAAAGATTACGAATGCTTGTGTGGTAAATACAAGCGATTGAAACACCGTGGTGTGATTTGTGAGAAATGTGGCGTTGAAGTCACCCAGACTAAAGTTCGTCGTGATCGTATGGGTCACATTGAGCTGGCATCTCCAACTGCTCACATCTGGTTCCTGAAATCTCTGCCATCCCGCATCGGTTTATTGCTGGATATGCCTCTGCGTGACATTGAACGCGTCCTGTACTTCGAATCCTATGTGGTTGTTGAAGGCGGCATGACCAGCCTTGAGCGTAGTCAAATCCTGACTGAAGAGCAGTATCTGGATGCCCTGGAGGAGTTCGGTGATGAATTTGATGCAAAAATGGGTGCAGAAGCAATCCAGGCTTTGCTGAAAAACATCGACTTGGAAAACGAATGTGAAGTCTTGCGTGAAGAGCTGAATGAAACCAACTCTGAAACCAAGCGTAAAAAGTTGACCAAGCGTATTAAACTGCTGGAAGCCTTCATTCAGTCTGGCAACAAACCAGAGTGGATGGTTCTGACCGTTCTGCCAGTTCTGCCACCGGATTTGCGTCCACTGGTTCCACTGGATGGCGGCCGTTTCGCAACTTCAGATCTGAACGATCTGTATCGTCGCGTTATTAACCGTAATAACCGTTTGAAGCGCCTGTTGGATCTGGCTGCGCCAGATATCATCGTACGTAACGAAAAACGTATGTTGCAGGAAGCGGTTGATGCTCTGCTGGATAACGGTCGTCGCGGTCGTGCGATTACCGGTTCTAACAAGCGTCCTCTGAAATCCCTGGCAGATATGATCAAGGGTAAACAGGGTCGTTTCCGTCAGAACTTGCTGGGTAAACGTGTTGATTACTCAGGCCGTTCTGTAATTACCGTAGGTCCATACCTGCGTCTGCATCAGTGTGGTCTTCCTAAGAAGATGGCACTGGAACTGTTCAAGCCATTTATTTACGGCAAACTGGAACTGCGTGGCCTGGCGACGACTATCAAAGCCGCCAAGAAAATGGTTGAGCGTGAAGAAGCTGTTGTATGGGATATCCTGGATGAAGTCATCCGTGAGCATCCAGTTCTGCTGAACCGTGCACCAACCCTTCACCGTTTGGGTATTCAGGCATTTGAACCCGTTCTGATCGAAGGTAAAGCTATTCAGTTGCACCCACTCGTGTGTGCGGCATATAACGCCGACTTCGACGGTGACCAGATGGCTGTTCACGTACCGTTGACTCTGGAAGCCCAGTTGGAAGCGCGTGCGTTGATGATGTCTACCAACAACATCCTGTCTCCAGCGAGCGGTGAACCAATCATCGTTCCATCTCAGGACGTTGTATTGGGTCTGTACTACATGACCCGTGACTGTGTTAATGCGAAAGGCGAAGGCATGGTTCTGACCGGTCCTAAAGAAGCAGAGCGCGTATACCGCGCAGGTCTGGCTTCTCTGCATGCCCGTGTCAAAGTTCGTATCACAGAAGAAGTGAAAGATGGCGAAGGCAACGTGACTATCAACACAGGTTTGGTTGATACCACTATCGGTCGTGCCATCCTGTGGATGATTGTGCCACGTGGCCTGCCATATTCACTGATTAACCAGCCGTTGGGTAAAAAAGCCATCTCCAGAATGCTGAACACTTGTTACCGCATATTGGGCTTGAAACCAACTGTTATCTTAGCTGACCAGACTATGTATACCGGTTTTGCTTACGCTGCTCGTTCCGGGGTATCCGTAGGTATCGATGACATGGTCATTCCTGAGAAGAAAGAAGGCATCATCGCGGAAGCAGAAGCAGAAGTGGCCGAAATTCAGGAACAGTTCCAGTCAGGTCTGGTAACTGCCGGCGAACGCTATAACAAGGTTATCGATATCTGGGCTGCGGCAAATGAACGTGTTGCCAAAGCGATGATGGAAAACCTGTCTACTGAAACGGTTATTAACCGTGACGGTGAAGAAGAACAGCAGGTTTCTTTCAACAATATCTTTATGATGGCTGACTCTGGTGCGCGTGGTTCTGCGGCTCAGATCCGTCAGTTGGCGGGTATGCGTGGTCTGATGGCAACGCCAGATGGCTCTATCATCGAAACCCCAATTACTGCGAACTTCCGTGAAGGTTTGAACGTACTCCAGTACTTCATCTCAACCCACGGTGCTCGTAAAGGTCTTGCGGATACCGCATTGAAAACGGCGAACTCCGGTTACCTGACTCGTCGTCTGGTTGATGTTGCTCAAGACTTGGTAGTAACTGAAGATGACTGTGGTACTCTCGATGGCATCCTGATGACTCCGGTTATCGAAGGTGGTGATGTTAAAGAGCCACTGCGTGAACGTGTATTAGGACGTGTAGCGGCAGAAGACATCCTGAAACCAGGTACAGCGGACATTCTGGTTCCACGTAACACATTGCTGAACGAAAAATGGTGTGATCTGTTAGAAGAGAACTCCGTTGACAGCGTGAAAGTACGTTCCGTAGTAAGTTGTGAAACTGACTTCGGTGTTTGTGCGAACTGTTACGGCCGTGACCTTGCTCGTGGTCACCTGATCAACAAAGGTGAAGCGATCGGTGTTATCGCAGCACAATCAATCGGTGAACCAGGTACACAGTTGACGATGCGTACGTTCCACATCGGTGGTGCGGCATCTCGTGCGGCAGCAGAATCCAGCATTCAGGTACGTAACAAAGGTCATCTGAAACTAATCAACGCGAAATTCGTTACGAACTCAGCAAGCAAACTGGTTATTACCTCTCGTAATACCGAATTGCGTCTGATCGACGATTTTGGTCGTACCAAAGAGAGCTATAAAGTACCTTACGGCTCGGTATTGACGAAAGGTGATGGTGAGACAGTGACTGGTGGTGAAACCGTTGCGAACTGGGATCCACACACCATGCCAATCGTGAGTGAAGTATCCGGTATTATCCAGTTCTACGACATGGTTGATGGTCAAACCATTACCCGTCAGACGGATGAACTGACTGGCCTGTCTTCACTGGTGGTTCTGGATAGTGCAGAGCGTACCGGTAGCGGTAAAGACTTGCGCCCAGCATTGAGAATCGTAGACGCTCAGGGTAACGACGTTCTGATCCCAGGTACAGATATGCCTGCTCAGTACTTCCTGCCGGGTAAAGCGATTGTTCAGTTGGAAGATGGTATGTCCATCTCTGCGGGTGATACATTGGCGCGTATTCCTCAGGAATCTGGTGGTACTAAAGATATCACCGGTGGTCTGCCACGCGTTGCGGATCTGTTCGAAGCTCGTCGTCCGAAAGAGCCTGCTATTCTGGCAGAAATCAGCGGTATCGTTTCCTTCGGTAAAGAAACCAAGGGCAAGCGCCGTCTGGTAATTACTCCACTGGATGGTGGTGAACCTTACGAAGAGATGATCCCTAAATGGCGTCAGCTCAACGTGTTCGAAGGTGAAGTTGTTGAACGTGGTGACGTGATCTCCGATGGTCCAGAATCTCCACATGACATTCTGCGCCTGCGTGGTGTTCACGCGGTTGCTCGTTACATCACTAACGAAGTACAGGAAGTTTACCGTCTGCAAGGCGTTAAGATTAACGATAAACACATTGAAGTTATCGTTCGTCAGATGCTGCGTAAAGCAACTATTGCGAATGCGGGTAGTTCCGAATTCCTTGAAGGTGAGCAGGTTGAATACGCACGCGTTAAGGTTTCGAACCGTAAACTGGAGCAGGATGGCAAAGTACCAGCTATCTTCCAGCGTGACCTGTTGGGTATCACCAAGGCATCATTGGCAACAGAATCCTTCATCTCTGCGGCATCGTTCCAGGAAACAACTCGCGTTCTGACTGAGGCAGCTGTTGCAGGTAAACGTGATGAACTGCGTGGCTTGAAAGAGAACGTCATCGTTGGTCGCCTGATCCCGGCGGGTACAGGTTATGCTTACCATCAGGATCGCATCCGTCGTCGTCAAGAAAACGAAGTGGTTGAAGCACCACAATTTAGCGTTGACGAAGCCACTGCAAACCTTGCTGAATTGTTGAATGCAGGTTTTGGTAGCAGCAGCGATAACGAGTAATCGTGATGTGTAGCATACCCTATATCGTATAGCTAATCGTGAAATGCCCTCTCCTGGTAGAGGGCATTTTTTATTGGATGGAAAATTAAAATGAGACGAATTATTTATGTTATTACAATGAGTTTCTTATTATTTTTGATATGTTTTTCTAATCCGGTTTTATCGCAATCCCACGATTTTCCGCGTTATCATTACATGGAGGTGACTAGAGAGAGTAAAATCTATTCTTGGGTAGGTGAGCATATCATTAATGTTGGGTTATTCAGGAAAGGGCAATTACTTAAAGTTGCTGAAGAAGAAGGTGAAAAG
This sequence comes from Xenorhabdus thuongxuanensis, assembly GCF_001908095.1. Lineage (GTDB taxonomy): Bacteria > Pseudomonadota > Gammaproteobacteria > Enterobacterales > Enterobacteriaceae > Xenorhabdus > Xenorhabdus thuongxuanensis. The sequence goes on from NZ_MKGR01000023.1 coordinate 24,008, forward strand.
AGTAGTTACTATGCGTTTCATTTCGGAAATGGAATAGGTTATATAGCTAAAGGAAATTTAAAGGAAATTAAGAAATCTGCGTTCCCCAATAATCCCTTTAGTACCAATCCTCTGCATAAAAAAGCCTCCCAAAATTTGATAATAATTAAGATGGTACAAGTCCATAGCGCACCTGATACGGATAGCCAACCAATTGCAATTTTGATGGAAAATCTCCGCTATCCGGTTTTAGACAAATTACAAGATCCTTTCCACCATACTTGGTACGAAATTAATTTGGGTGATCGATTAGGTTACATTAGTGATCGGGATGCTGAATTGGACAATGGCATTCCTTTGTTAACTTATCACCATGTTCTTAAAGATACTAAACGTTTTCTACATACCTCAACAACAACATCCCTGGCTGCATTTCGTGAGCAGATGGCTTATTTAAAGCGAGCAGGTTATACCACAATTTCATTCTATGAATTAGAAGGCTATTTAAATGGTTCCATTAACTTGCCAGCAAAAGTGGTTGGCTTAACCTTTGATGATGGGTTGAAATCCGTTTATCGTTATGCCTATCCCATTTTGAAAGAGAATGATCAGAAAGCTACACTTTTTATTATTTCATCCAGAGTTAAACGCCACCCGCAAAAATGGGATCCTGATACCCTGCAATTCTTGAGCCTCCCAGAATTATATGCCATGCAAGATGTATTTGATTTTCAGTCTCATACCCATTTCTTGCATCGTTTTAGCAAGAATCAACAGCCTATACTATTAAGTCGGTCATATCACAATATCCTGTATGATTTCAGACGTTCCAGACGGGCATTATCACAATTAAATCCCCATGTACTTTATCTCTCTTATCCTTTTGGTAGATATAATTTAAAAGCAATGAAAGCAGCTAAACAAGCTGGGTTTCATTTGGCTGTCACTACGGTAAAGGGAAAAGTTAAGTTGGGGGATAATCCCTTTTCTTTGAAACGATTATATATATTGCGTACAGATCCGATTGAAAAAATGGCAAAAATGATTGCTAATAAATCCTATTTAACGTCTTTAGGATCGCTTAATAATTGAATATAGGATATAACATCATTTAGTTGATAAATAATAATAGAATATTCCTAATGTGATGATTTTTTACTGAGGATAAAAGTGATGGATTTCTTGGGAGTAATATTTGAGTTTTTTTATATTCTCATAAAATTTACTATCAAGTTTTTTGCGTGGATAATAAAGGAAGCTATTATTACATTACTTTCCATAAGTGTTTTATTGTTACTAATGTTTATTTTCTGGGTTTATTAAATGTCGAAGGAAAATAAGAAGCTATCTGAATAAGAAAGGGATTATGGATTATTTTAGGTAAATATAATGGTAGCAATGGTATGGATATGTAATGAAAACTTATCTGAGAAGAATGATGAATTTTTATCATGTTAAGAGCCTATTCCCTTAGGCTCTTAAGTTAAATATATCTCTATAATTATTTGATGAATCAATTTATTTTTTGTTTTTTATCACCTTGATAAAAGTTTCTCGTGCAGTTGGGGAACCTAGTCGTTCTGCTTCATCCAACAGTTTCAATGCCTTATCAACATCACCATTGTTAATAGCTTTTTTGATAGCGTCATTGAAATACCGTTCGGTATCGTTCAGTACAGGTTTAACTACTAGGACAGCAGATTGCGGTGCATCAGTCGGGGTTGTTCTTATCGGCGATGTAGATACTGTTTGTGTAGAACCAACTGTGACTGGTTTAGGTGCAGGTGAAGAAAATACTTGGCCTATCAGGATATTGCCTGCATTGTTTTCTGATTGCACTTTTAACGTTAATGTACCTGTTTCTGTATGGCGAGCGATCGGATCTGGAATATCCGGCACGGAATTACCGACACCTTTAGCATAAGCCTTAGCAGGATCGACCATTTGTGTCGAAGCTTGTAAATCAGAACGAGTGGTATAAATCAGTAAATAGATTCGCTGTTGCCCCAATGCTGGTGTTAGCTTTAACACTCCTTCAAGCCGATCGGTGGACATAATACTTGGTTGTTGATAGCGGAAATAGTGGCTTGGATAAAAGGCCGCAGGATGGAGTTGTTCATCAAAGACTAAAACATTCGGTGAGTATACCTGCTTATCTTTTATCAGACTGTTCAGGGTGATTTCCAATGAACCTTGATTGGCTGGTAAAGCAAATGTGGCTACCGCACCTTGGATATGACCATCATTAAGCTGCTGTGATGTGCTCTCAAGAATAATAGTCTGTGTGTCATGAGTATTGATGGGTTGCCACTGTAATTTCTGCAAGGTTGACAAAGGCAAAGTTGGCGCAGCATTGGTTGTTTCTATGCCAGATTTTGCCCTATTAGTTATTGCGATACTGGACGCTGCTGTATCAGACAGCGCGATATCTGACGCGGCATAACTCACTGCCGGAATCATGTTGCAGAGTAGGGCACTGAGGCAAAGTGAGAGTAATTGCTTTTTCATTACCACCAAGCCTCAAATTGGGCACCAAATGTAAACTCATCGCTGTTCCCACGACTGAATTGATGTACTGGTGTGTCGTGGTAGGCAATGCCATCGCCATAGCCCCATTTTTCATTCCATTTGGAGTAAGTGGTGAATAAACGGATAGCAGGGCGTGACCATATGCTGTCACCTGCTTGCCACTGTTGAGCCAGAGTGATTTTGAACTGATCATTGTTTGCTTTGGTGCGTTGTGACTTCACATGATCATAACCTACTTCCATTAAGGTACTCATGATTGGTGTCCACTTATACATTGGGCGGATACCCACGGTGTACCATGTGTTGCCATTGTTATTGTCGAGATCAATGTCTTGATACATGGCGGCATACATGAGATCCCATTTCTTGGTGATACTAATGGCACCATGATTCAGAACGCGCAGCATATGTCCGTCATTATTCACATTAGCACCTTCGGCACGCCCATTACCGCTGGAAGTCATAGCGTCGGTTGCGTACTGTAAGACAAATTTGTTGAAACCACCTAACAGGCTTTGGGTATGTTCGGCAGTCAGCATCACACCGTCTTTAGATGCTTGTTTATTAAGCTGATATCCTTTACGTGTATTGGCACGCCCATAATCAATACCAAACTCCAGCGTACCGCCAGCATTAACTGGTAAGTTGGCTAACCGTATATCAAAAATGTCATTTGAAGTATTTGGGGCGTCCTTGCGTTTATCATCAATCCATCCATATGAACCACCTTCTTCTGTATTACGGGTTACAGCGAAGGAGAGCTTACCAAAACCAAGGTCAATATTTTCCAATCCTGCACCTGGACCGGAAATATCCCAATAATAGAAGTCGATCATATGTACATCGTGGCGCTGGTAGAAACGTTTACCGGCCCATAGTGTTGAACCAGGCAACCAATCAATGATATTAGTTGCTTGCACATTGACTTCACGAAAACCAGGTTTGGTATCTTCCCAATCTTTTTGCTGACTTACGGAGTAGGCTAAATTGGTATCAAAATAGAAACGTTTATTACCTTCTTTCCATAACTCCTGCCCTAACTTAAGTTCAGCATAGGTTTCACATTCGTTGCCAAGACGGTATTTACTTGGTGCTCCGGTGACTTTGGCACATTTCTGCTCACCACCATTACTTGTCCAGCCAATGCCTGAACGGGCATAGCCGTGGAAATCAACAGCGATAGCTTGCGTGGATAATAAACCAGTAGTTAGCATAGCCAATGAGAGAGACAATATACGCATAATAATTCTCCTGTTATTTTTTTATGGCCGCGGATCTAGATTCCGGGTTCTTTATGTAAACGCTGACATGCAGTTCCATCTTCACGGAAAAGATGACATCGGTGAGGAGCTAGTCCGATAGAGAAATCTGCACCTTCTTTAACGAGAACAATATCAGGTTGGCGGTAAACCAAATTTTGATGAATGGCAGGTATGCGGATGTGAATCTGGGTTTCGTTCCCCAGTTGTTCCACGATCTGTACTGTCCCCTCTAACGTAACATCGGCTACATCATTAGGCAAAAGATGTTCGGGGCGAATTCCCAAAGATACATTACTACCGACAGTTAGTCCTTTGCTTTCAACAGGTAACCAAACAGGCTGGCCGTTAGGCAGGATGATCTGTACTTGATCAACAGCAATCGCTGAAACTTTTACTGGCAGGAAATTCATTTTTGGTGAACCAATGAAACCTGCGACAAAGCGATTGGCAGGATAGTGATAAATTTCAAGTGGCTTACCAACCTGAGCAATATTGCCCCCATCCAGAACGACAATCTTATCTGCCAGAGTCATGGCTTCGGTTTGGTCATGAGTGACATAGACCATTGTACGTTGTAGTCGCTTGTGTAAACGTGAAATTTCAATTCTCATCTGAACACGTAAGGCAGCATCCAGATTGGAAAGAGGTTCATCCAGCAGAAAGATATTGGGTTCAGCAACGAGAGTTCGGCCAATGGCGACTCGCTGGCGTTGACCACCGGACAGTGCCTTGGGACGTCGATCGAGAAGATGTGCAAGCTGGAGGGTTTCTGCAACTTGTTGCACTCGCGTTTGAATATCGCTTTTTTTGACACCTGCCAGCTTCATGCCGAATGACATATTGTCTGCAACAGAGAGATGGGGATATAGTGCGTAAGATTGAAAAACCATGCCGACACTGCGTTTGGCTGGTGGAACATCATTCACGCGCTTTCCGTTTATCAGTAAATCACCGGACGTGATATCTTCCAATCCCGCGATCATCCTTAGCAGTGTCGATTTCCCACACCCTGATGGGCCGACGAATACGACGAATTCCCCTTCCTGAATATCAAGATTAAGATCTTTGGAGATGACAGTTTCACCATATGATTTAGATACATTGCGGAATGTGATGCTAGACATTTGTTCCCTCCCTCGGATTTGCCACCTCAGTTTTTGTTCATTTTCGTTTCCTACTCGTCTTCGTTTTTTAATTTGTCGTAGCGGGAAACTTAGTGAAAAACTGATGGCTGGATTGTGTATAAAATAACAGGCGCGAAAATCCTCCATCCCAGAATTTTTGATGGTGGAGGAGTCAGGAGGACGAGCTTAATGTGATTGAGAAAGAAAGAAGAAAATTGTCAGGTAAGATGTGATTTAAATCGCAAAAAAGGACGCTATATTGGCATTAACGTTCTGATTCTAATTGTTTTTGTAAGCCAGTTCACACTCATACAGCATAAGGCGTAGAACTGGGGAGGATGAGTCTTTCTTACATTGATTGCACACTGGTGTCATTTTATCGCGATGTAACAAAGAGCATTATCTTGAACTAATAAATAACTAACAAATGAAAAAGGCGGAATGATGACCAAGAAAATTTCAAAAGTAGGGACTCGTACCCTGATGCTTTCCGTTCTAACAACATGTGTATTGTCTGCTTCGGCTTTTGCAAAGCCGGAAGAAGGAAAGTTGGTCATTTGGATCAATGGTGATAAAGGTTATAACGGACTAGCACAGGTTGGTGAAAAATTTACAAAAGAAACGGGGATTCCTGTCACTGTTGAGCATCCTGACAAACTGGAAGAAAAATATACCCAAATTGCAGCCAGTGGAGATGGGCCAGATATTATTTTCTGGGCACATGATCGCTTTGGTGGTTATGCACAATCAGGATTAGTTGCTGAAATTACTCCTGATAAGTCGTTTATTGATAAGTTATTTCCCTTTACGTGGGATGCCGTTCGTTATGACGGAAAATTGGTAGGATATCCTGTCGCAGTTGAAGCCCTTTCTCTTATCTACAATAAAGACTTGATTAAATCTCCTCCTAAAACATGGGAAGAAATCCCTGCCTTGGATAATGAGCTGAAAAAGCAAAATAAAAGCGCAATCATGTTCAATTTGCAGGAACCGTATTTCACTTGGCCACTAATTGCTGCCGATGGCGGATATGCCTTTAAGGCAGAGAATGGTACTTATAATGTTAAAGATAGCGGAGTGAATAATGCAGGCTCTAAAGCGGGGATGACATTTCTGGTTGATTTAGTCAAAAACAAACATCTCAATGCAGATATCGATTACTCCATTGCCGAAGCTGCCTTTAATAAAGGCAAAACAGCAATGACGATTAATGGTCCTTGGGCGTGGGCGAACGTAGATAAAAGTAAGATTAATTATGGTGTTACCCTATTACCCACTTTTAAAGGAAAACCCTCTAAACCCTTTGTTGGCATTTTAACTGCGGGAATTAATGCGGCCAGTCCTAATAAAGAATTAGCGAAAGAGTTTTTGGAAAATTACCTGCTTACCAATGAAGGGTTGGCAATGATAGACAAAGATAAACCGTTAGGAGCGGTGGCTTTGAAATCCTATCAGGAGATTCTGGCGAAAGATCCACGTATTGCTGCCACGATGGCAAATGCCCAAAACGGCGAAATTATGCCGAATATCTCCCAAATGAGTAGCTTCTGGTACGCAATGCGTAGCGCTGTTCTTAACACTATCAGTGGGCGTCAGACGATAGATGCTGCGCTTAATGATGCTGAAACAAGAATGACAAAATAAACGAATGACAGGCTCCTGAATTTAAGGAGCCTTAGCCCTTATTGTGATAGGTGTTGGATCATCACAATTTTTGGTAACAGGAAGTGCAAGATGTCAGCGACATTAGAAAAAACAGTATGGTGGCAGCATCCAGCCCTGAAATGGTTTACTGTAGGTTTTTGCCTACTTTTTACAGGTTATCTGATTGTGCTGATGTATGCACAGGGAGAATACCTGTTTGCTATGGTAACACTGGTATTACTGGGAAGTGGTATTTATGTTTTTTCCAACCGAAAGGTTTATGTTTGGCGCTATACCTACCCTGGAATTGCTGGAATAGGGATATTTATACTGTTTCCGCTTATCTGCACGATTGCTATTGCTTTTACAAATTATAGCAGTACTAACCAATTGACATTTGAACGTGCTCAAACTGTATTAATGAGTCGCCATTATCAGACAGGGGAACCATTTAATTTCAAACTCTATCCGGTATCTGAACAGTGGATCTTGGCTTTGACCGTTCCTGATAGTAATAATTTATTGATATCTGAGCCTTTTTCTCTTATGGGAACGGAAGAGATTCTCCTGCCTCTCCATGAACAGGAAAAAAAGTTTGAAGACAATGCTGCGACATTGCGTACTATTACTCAGTATCGGCAGGCGTTGAACCAATTGGTAGTTGTTCTTCCTGATGGCAGTAAACTGAGAATGAGTTCTTTGCGCCAGTTTTCTGCTATAAACCCTCTTTATTCCCTTGATGAAGGTGGAATTACACTGACTGATAAACAAACTGGCATACGATACCGGCCAAATATGGATACAGGGTTCTACCAATCCATTAATACTGAAGGAGAATGGACTAATGAAACGTTAAGTCCTGGATTTACCGTTTCTATTGGTTGGAAAAATTTCCTACGGGTGATACAGGATGAAGGTATCCAAAAACCTTTTCTGTCTATCTTTATCTGGACAGTCGTTTTCTCTTTACTAACAGTAGTACTGACAGTTGCTCTGGGTATGGTTCTCGCTTGTATTGTACAGTGGGAAGCTCTTAAAGGACGAGCCATTTACCGTGTACTGCTTATTTTGCCTTATGCTGTGCCTTCGTTTATTTCCATTCTGATTTTTAAGGGATTGTTTAACCAGAGTTTTGGTGAAATCAATCTGGTGCTAAACGGGTTGTTTGGTCTTAAGCCAGATTGGTTTACAGATCCGACACTAGCTCGAACCATGTTGATTATTGTAAATACATGGTTGGGCTATCCCTATATGATGATTCTTTGCATGGGGTTACTGAAATCTATCCCTGATGATCTTTATGAGGCATCAGCGCTTGATGGTGCAGGGCCATGGCAGAATTTCACCAAAATTACCTTTCCATTATTGATTAAGTCACTGACTCCGTTGATGATTGCCAGCTTTGCTTTTAATTTTAATAACTTTGTCCTGATTCAACTGCTAACCAATGGTAAACCTGATCATATTGGTACATCGACACCTGCGGGTCATACCGATCTTTTGGTGAATTACACCTACCGTATCGCATTTGAAGGTGGTGGTGGACAGGATTTTGGTCTGGCAGCAGCAATTGCAACATTGATCTTCTTATTGGTAGGCGCATTAGCCATCATCAATTTGAAAACTGCCCGCATGAAATTTGATTAAGGAGGAAAGAAGATGGCGATGGTACAACCCAAATCGCAGCGATGGCGGGTATGGGGAACACATATATTAATGCTGGCTTTTATTGCCATGATTTTGTTCCCTCTGCTGATGGTAATTGCTATTTCTTTGCGTCCGGGTAATTTTGCTACGGGTAACCTGATTCCAGATACTATTTCATGGGAACACTGGAAATTGGCTTTTGGCTATAGCGTGGAATCTGCTGATGGACACGTCACGCTTCCCCCATTTCCGGTCATGCAATGGCTTTGGAACTCTGTAAAGGTTGCCTTCATTACTGCTACTGGCATTGTGGCATTATCAACGACGTGCGCGTATGCATTTGCTCGAATGCGCTTTCGTGGAAAAAGCACCTTACTCAAGGCAATGTTAATTTTTCAAATGTTTCCGGCGGTACTTTCTTTAGTGGCACTATATGCTTTGTTTGATCGATTAGGAGAATATATTCCTTTCCTTGGTCTTAATACCCACGGTGGTGTGATTTTTGCCTATATGGGCGGAATTGCTTTGCATGTATGGACGATAAAAGGTTATTTCGAAACAATAGATCGTTCTCTGGAAGAAGCAGCTATGTTGGATGGCGCGACATCGTGGCAAGTTTTCCGTTTGATACTGTTGCCACTTTCTGTGCCTATATTGGCTGTAGTATTTATTTTGTCATTTATTGGCGTGATTACCGAAGTACCAGTTGCATCTCTGCTATTACGTGATGTGGATAATTACACACTGGCAGTGGGAATGCAGCAATATCTTCACCCACAGAACTATCTCTGGGGCGATTTTGCCGCTGCGGCTGTGCTTTCCGCTATTCCTATCACGGCAATTTTCTTACTTGCCCAACGTTGGTTAGTAGGTGGATTAACATCTGGAGGCGTGAAAGGTTGATCCTCTCCCCAATCATATTTAGCTATATGATTGGGGATTTGTTTTCTTGCCACTGGGCTTCAATTTGGGGCAATAGTTGTTAGTTCAGTCAGTTATTAGCCCTGTTTTCGGCACTCTTCGATTGTTTGTAACAGATGGTTGATATGGGAATCTGAAAATATAGCTTCCAACGTAGAAGTAAGTTTCCGTCGCCAGTTGGGATATTCCTCTGTTGTGCCAGGAATATTAACAGGGCGTTCCATATCCAGCCAATCTTCAGGTTGTAATCCTAATAAAGCACAGGTGCTACGGGCTATATAGCGGTGTATACCTTGATTTATAGCATGTGACATCGGATGCTCAGTTTGTGTCAGTGATACTGATCTCTGAAATGAGGAGGGGGTATCTGTCTTGGACAATTCTTCTGGTAAATAGCCATGACGATTTAAACTTGTTAATAGCGCTTGCTTGCAGCGTTTACGTTCTGAATATAAATCGGCAAGAAGGGCTTTGTCAGGGTATAAGCCGATGGATTCTCCTAAGATTAGATCTTCATTTTGCCAGAATCCACGCAAGGTAGGTAGGTCATGGGTATTAATGGTCGCCATTGCTTGCACGGGATATTCATCGGGAGCACGGTATTCACCCTGCTCATTGCGTTCAAAATAGAATACCTTATAGGAATAAACACCACTGTCCCGTAACTTATCGACAATTTCTTCCGGTACAATTCCCAAATCTTCGCCTATCACCAAGCAATGGTTGCGCTGGCTTTCCAATGCTAATATTGCCAGCAGATCATCAACCGGATAATGGACATAAACGCCTTTATCGGCAGTTTCTCCTTGTGGTATCCACCAGAGTCTGAGCAATGACATCACATGATCGATACGCAATGCACCGCAATGGCGCATATTGCTACGCAGTAATTCAATGAAAGGTTGATAGGCTTGGGCTTTTAATACATGGGGATTCATTGGCGGAAGCCCCCAATTTTGCCCCCGTGGTCCCAGAATATCGGGGGGCGCTCCTACAGATGCCTTAGTACAATAGATGTTTCGATTACACCAGGTTTCTGAACCGCCTTGCGCTACTCCAACAGCAAGATCGCGGTAAATACCAATCGGCATCTGATTGGCTTGGCTGATAGTGAAGCATTCGGCAAGCTGGGTGTCAGCTATCCATTGTAGCCAAAGGAAAAATTCTATTTCCTGTGGATGTGAATGGCAGAATGTTTTAACCGCGTCATTTTCCGGTTCACGGTATTCTTCCGGCCACACAGGCCAGCCCCAATAAACATTATTTTCCCCATATAGCTTATGGTGTAGGGCATCATAAGCAGCTTGATAATAAAGGTTTTTTCCTCCTTTGGTTACAAAATTTTGGAAAATGATTTGTTGGGGATCATCGCCAGAACGACGTTTAAATTGCGGATAAACCAGACGCAATGCAGCCATTTTTAGTGTCATGACTGTGGTGTAATCAACCCATTCTGTTTGGCGGGCTTGCTGGAGTTTGGATTGTGTTTCCGCTGAATGCCACCACTCTTGTGCTTCGATACTATAATTAAAATCTTCTATTTGGTGTACGGCAATATAGATGATATTGAGCCAGTGGCGGGAAGATGGACTGTAAGGGCTGGCATTTTCAGGCATTGCAGGATATATAGCATGAAGAGGATTCAGGCCAATAAAGGCGCCGCCACACTGTGCCAGTTCTTGCAGCATATATTTCAGATCGCCAAAATCACCAATTCCCCAGTTACTTTCTGATCGCAGGGTATAAAGCTGAACGCAAGCACCCCAAAGTTTTTCTCCGCGTGTTATAGCATCCGGTTCGTAACAACGTTCAGGGGCAACAATAAGTTGTATGGAGTATTGCCGAGAGACAGTTTCTGGTTTCTCCTCCGTTATCAGGCTCAGTGTGTGATATCCCAAGGAGAGGTCGGTTGGTAAAGTGAATTGATGCTGGCAGTGGCCATGAAGTATCTCCCCTTGTTCAGTGTGTATTTGCCACTGGTAATTATTTGTATCTTCCAGAGGAAGGGTTACCATTTGTCCCGGGATAACCACTTTAACATTAGGTAATGGGGAAGCGTGTAGATGAGAAACCGGCCTTCCGACCGGTATATCTGTACTCATGGCTTCCAATATGCGATGCCTGATTTCAGCAGGGATTGCCTGTGGTTTTCCATAGGCATTAATATATTCGCTGGTAATGCCGGCCTCAGTTGCCAAGTCATTGAGGCAGTTGTTTTCCATACTCAACCCTTATTTGGTTTGCCAGATTCGTTGTTGATAATCCTGAATAGCGCGGTCAGAACTAAAGTTACCCATTCGAGCAGTATTTAGTACAGTGCTGCGTGTCCAGCCTTGGGCATCGCGATATCGAGTGTCAATTTGTTTGTGGGCATGGCAATAAGAGGCAAAATCAGCCAGCACTAAATAAGGATCGCCACCGTCAGTCAGGCTATGTAGCATAAGATCAAATGAGTGCGTATCGCCGTGGCTGAATTCACCCTTGGCGAGGGAGCCAAGAATATCTTTTAGATGATGATCCTGTTGAAGTATAGCTTGTGGGTTATAGCCGCTGTTTAGTAAAGCCTTAGCTTCTTCTACGGTCTTGCCGAAGATAAAGATATGGTCGTTTCCGACTTGTTCAGCAATTTCGACATTTGCACCGTCCAGTGTTCCGATGGTTAATGCACCGTTTAAGGCCAATTTCATATTGCCTGTGCCGGAGGCTTCTTTGCCCGCTGTAGATATTTGTTCTGACACATCGGCTGCCGGGATCATCAGTTCCGCAGCGGAAACATTATAATCGGGGATAAAGGCAATTTTAATGCGATCGCGGACGATCGGATCATGATTGATCTTTTCAGCGGCATGATTGATGGCAGAGATGATATTTTTCGCCAGATAGTAGCCGGGAGCTGCTTTGGCACCGAACAGGAAAACACGGGGATGGATATCTAAGGCCGGATTTTCCTGAATCTGCCGATAAAGTGACAAGATATGGAGCAGGTTCAGATGTTGACGTTTGTATTCATGTAAACGTTTTATCTGTATATCGAAAATAGCCTGGGGATCAATTTTCAGCCCCATTACCTTATTTACGTAGTTGGACAGGCGAATCTTATTGTCTTGCTTAACGGCTCGATAGGTGTCACGGAAGGTAGAATCGTCGGCATAAGGTTCGAGTTGTCTCAAAGCAGCGAGATCATTCACCCACTCATGACCTAATGTTTGGTCAATTAATGAAGAGAGTGCAGGGTTACACTGTTTTAACCAACGACGCGGAGTTACACCATTAGTCACGTTGTGGAATTTAGTTGGCCACAGTTGGTGATATTCAGGGAACAGATCTGTCACGATCAAGGATGAATGTAAGGCTGCGACTCCGTTTACGGCAAAGCACGCGACAACACAAAGGTTGGCCATTCTGACCTGATTGTCATGGATAACTGCCAATTTTTCCCAGATTTGTTGGTTATCAGGCCAAATTTGTTCCACAGTTTTTTTAAAACGTCGGTTGATTTCCTGGATGATGCGGTGATGGCGTGGCAGAAGCTCACTCATCAATTGTTCATCCCAACGTTCTAGGCCTTCTGGCAGCAAGGTATGGTTGGTATAGGCGAAAGTTTTTCCTGTGATTTCCCACGCGCTCTCCCAACTTAACTGGTATTCATCAAGCAGAAGACGCATCATTTCAGGGATTGCGATAGTTGGGTGAGTATCGTTAAGCTGGATAACTTCGTATTGTGCTAGCTCTTCTATTTTGCGCTCTGCTTGTTGGTGGCGGCGCAGAATATCTGCCACGGCACAAGCACATTGAAAATATTGCTGCATCAGGCGCAGTCGTTTACCTGCTTGATGATTATCATTCGGGTAGAGAACCTTAGTCAGGCTGGCGGCTTCAATGCCTTGTTGTTCGGCGTGCAGGAATTCCCCATCATTGAAAAGTGACAGATCAAAGGGGTTATCGTATGTTGCTTGCCATAGGCGAAGTGGTTGGGTTACACCATTGTTATACCCAAGCACGGGTAAATCCCATGCCTCACCAATCAGAGTAAACGCGGGAACCCAATTTTCATGGCCATCGGCAGTTGTCACGATTTCGCCACCAAAACTGACGTTAACTTTTAATTGTGTGTTATGGTGAAACCACGGATAGGACTCGCGTTCCCAATTATCAGGTGATTCAATTTGTTGCCCCTCTTTAAAGGATTGACGGAAAAGACCATATTGATAATTGAGACCATACCCCGTAGCAGGTTGATTGATCGTCGCCATTGAGTCAAGAAAACAGGCTGCTAACCTCCCTAACCCACCATTGCCCAATGCGGGATCGGTTTCTTCTTCCAGCACGTCACTCAACATGATGCCATCTTCTGCCAGATAAGACTGAATATCGTCATACCAACCAAGATTCAACAAATTGTTGGCTGTCAGTCGGCCTATCAGAAATTCCATCGAGATATAGTTCACGTGGCGTTGATTGTCAGAGGATGGATTGGCTCGGTTTTGCTGAGTGGCTAGGGGGAGTAATTCAGATACCGCTGCACTAATGGCTTGCCACCACTGATGTGGTGTCATTTCCTGGGCTGAACTGAGACCGAAAGATTGCCATTGGCGTGTGAGTGCGGCTTGAAATAAGGCTTTATCGAGTTCTGGGTTTTTATCTAATGTGGATGATTTTAATGTGGATAGTTGCATGGCGTTGCATCCTGTCACTAACAGAGGAAAGTTTGGAGAATTATTTACAGGGATATGCTGAAGGTTAGTGGTTTGGGAAACATCATCCCGTGAAAATATTCGCGGGGAGGAGCGTAAGGGCGTAGCTATTTCTTTCGAGCTTTTTCGCAATTTCATAGAGAAATAGCAAGGTTGCAACCAAAGAATGTGACAAGGTGCAATTTAACACGATGAAATTAATCAACTTGTTTGCAAAAGATGGGCGTTTCTCTACATTTGTTGGTCGTAAAAGAATGCTAATGTGTAAGTGATTTAATAGTGTCAAAAAAAATTCAGGTATCAGTTTTATTCGTTGTTTTTATTCATTGCATGTGAGGGGAGAAATTTAATGCTTATCCCATCGAAACTCAGTCGCCCCCTTCGACTCAATAACATGGTTATGCGGGAGCGTCTGTTAGAAAAGTTCAATGAAATTCAGGATTATCGACTGGTATTGATAACCAGTCCGGCAGGGTATGGCAAAACTACTTTGATGTCACAATGGGCTGCCGAACAAGAACATCTAGGGTGGTATTCTCTTGATGATAGTGACAATCAGCCAGAACGTTTCGCTAGCTATCTGATTGCAGCTATTCAGCAGGCAACGCAGGGACACTGTGCGAAAAGTGAGGTACTGGCTCAGAAACATCAATATGCCAGTTTGCCTGCATTGTTTGCGCAATTATTTATTGAACTTAGCGAGTGGCAGCAACCGATTTTTCTGGTGATCGATGATTACCATCTGATAGTGAATGGGATTATTCATGAAGCAATGCGCTTTTTTCTCCGCCACCAACCAGAAAATTTAACATTGGTGGTTCTATCACGCCATTTGCCATCGTTGGGAATTGCCAACTTACGCGTGCGTGAACAGTTATTGGAGGTTGATAGCCAGCAATTGGCTTTTGATTATCAAGAAACACAACAATTTTTTGCCAAGCGGTTAGCCAATCCATTGGAGCCTGAACACTGCGAGCAGTTATGTAATGACGTTGCTGGGTGGGCAACAGCCTTACAATTGATAGCCCTTTCTGCCCGCCAATCTGGTAATGCGACTGAAATTTCAGCAAAGCGCCTTTCGGGGATTAGTGCCAACCATCTTGCTGATTACCTTGTGGATGAAGTTTTAAACCGAGTGGATCAGAAGACGCGGAATTTCTTGTTGCATAGTTCAATTCTGCGCTCCATGAACGATGGACTGATTACTTGCCTGACGGGAGAAGAAAATGGTCAGCAACGTCTGGAGGATATTGAACGCCAGGGGTTGTTTATTCAGCGAATGGATGATTCTGGTGAGTGGTTCTGTTTTCATCCTTTGTTTGCTTCATTTCTGCGCCAACGTTGCCAATGGGAAATGGCAGCAAAATTGTCCGAATTACATAGAGCCGCCGTAAAAGGATGGTTGATGCAGGGGTATCCAGGGGAAGCTATTCATCACGCCTTAGCAGCGGGAGATACCATCTTATTACGGGATATTTTGTTGCAACATGCTTGGGAGTTGTTTAACCATAGCAAGCTCTCCCTATTGGAAGAGTGTATGAATGCACTGCCATATGAACAGTTGCTGGAAAGTCCTCGTCTTGTTCTGTTGCAAGCGTGGTTGGCACAAAGCCAGCATCGCTACTATGAGGTAAATGCATTATTGAATCAGGCAGAACAATCACTAAAGCAGAAGCAAATCACTATCGAGCCGGAATTGTTGGCAGAGTTTGATGCTCTGAGAGCGCAAGTGGCAATGAATGATGGAAGACCCGCTGATGCTGATGCTTTGGCTGAAAAGGCGTTGGCGAACTTACTTCCAAATAATCAATATGGCCGTATTGTAGCGATGTCAGTAAAAGGAGAAGTATTACATTGCAATGGTCAGTTGGTCGGTGCATTGGCATTAATGAAGCAAACGGAGCAACTTGCCCGCCTTTGTCATGTTTATCACTATGCTTTATGGGCGTTATTGCAACAAAGTGAAATTTTACTGGCACAAGGTTATTTGCAGGCGGCTTATGATACCCAGTCCCATGCTTTTGATTTAATCCGTGAACAGCATCTGGAACAGTTGCCGATGCATGAGTTTTTATTGAGGATCCGTTCACAACTTTTGTGGTGTTGGGCTCGTATTGATGATTCAGAAGAGGCAGCGCGCCAAGGATTGGAAGTGTTAGCTAATTACCAACCACAGCAGCAATTACAATGTGTTACCCAACTGGCGAAATGCTCTTTGGTGCGAGGTGATATTGATAATGCTCGTCGTTACTTGACCCGCTGCGAAAACTTACTGAGTAATGGGCAGTATCACCGAGATTGGCGAACGAATACTGACGAATTGCGTGTCATTATTTGGCAGACTTTGGAAGATAGCAATTCCTTGACTCAGTGGTTAGTACAAGCAGAACGACCAGAGAGTTTTTGTAACCATTTCAATCAAAACCAATGGCGCAATATTGCACGGGCAAAAATCTTATTAGATCAGAATGAGGAAGCTGAATCTATCTTGGTGAAATTGAATGAATATGCCAGAAAATTGGCATTGGTCAGCGATTTGAATCGTAATCTTCTGTTGTGTAATTTGCTTTATTGGCAGCTTGGACGTAAGGCTGAGGCTCAGGATGTCTTAATAGAAGCCTTGGATTTGGCTAACTGCACAGGATTCATCAGCCATTTTGTTATTGAAGGTGAGTTGATGGCTTTGCAACTGCGCCAGCTTATTCAACTGAATATCTTGCCTGAAATGGCACAGCATAGAGCTCAACGTATTTTACGAGAAATCAATCTACAGCATCGGCATAAATTTGCCCATTTTGACGAAACGTTTGTAGAACAATTGCTCACTCATCCTGACGTGCCTGAGCTTATCCGCAATAGTCCACTAACTCAGCGTGAATGGCAGGTGCTGGGGTTAATTTATTCTGGTTACAGCAATGAGCAAATTGCTACAGAGCTGGATGTGGCAGCGACCACGATAAAAACCCATATACGTAATTTATACCAAAAAATGGGAATTACTCATCGACAAGAGGCTATTCAACAAGCCCAGAAATTAATGCAAATGATGGGATTGGGAGTTTAGTTATTAATTTCTAAATGTGATTTATTCTGCATTTAATATGACTAATAGATATTAGTGAGTAATTATATGATTTTTCGAATTTAAATTAAATTTTAAATTTACTTAATATTTTTTATGGTATTTTCGTAATCGAAATAAAATTTGAATGTGCTTAATCTAGTCTCATCACAGTAGGTATGGCTTTTCGTTGTTTTATATAACTAGTCGTTTAATGTAACTAATAGTGGTGAGTCATTATGGAAAATAAAAACCATCTTGAAAGCATGCTTTCTCGTTTTATTGGTCATGGCCCTTATTTGAGCATTGATGGTGAAAAGTATATTGACGCGGCATCGGGAACTTTTAATTTGCCGCTCGGCTATACAAATAATCGGATTGCAGAAAAACTCAAACAACAGATTGATAGATGTACACATTTGAGCTCAGCTTATACACGTGAAATGTCACAATATATTTTGAGTAAATTAATTAAATATACACCTGAAGGAGTCGATCGTATCTGGCTGAGAGATGTTTCTGGATCAGGGGCAGTTGAATGTGCTATTCGCATAGCGCAAAAATCAACGGGACGCTCAGGCGTTATTTCACTCTTCCTTGCTCATCATGGGCAATCTCTTGCGACAGCTCAAATTTCTGGCAATGCATTCAGAATTAAAGATTTCCATATAAGTATTGATGGTTCAATAAAAATTCCTACGCCAGCCAGTGTCCTGGCAGGGCAATCACAGCCGAGTGAAGAACAATTTGTCGATTTAGAACAGTTTATTCAATTAGGCTCTAATGACAATATTGCATGTCTGATTATTGAACCGATTCAGGGGAATGGTGGCAACATGGTTTTCCCTGTGGCTTTCTACCGTAAGCTCAGAGAAATCTGTCGCCAGCATGGCATCATCATTATCGCGGATGAAGTACAAACAGGTTTTGGCCGCACAGGTACGTTTTTCGCATCGACGGGTTATGCCAAAGAACTGGAGCCAGATATCATCGTTTTCGCCAAAGGAGCAGGGGGTATTGGTATTCCAACGGGGGGTGTATTGATGCGTCATTCACTGGATATCTTGGAATCATTCGAACATTCCAGTACTTCTGGCGCTAACCCGCTCTCTTTGGTCGCCCTCAACGAAATCATCGATATTATTGAAGATGATCATATTTTGGAAAATGTGCAACAAAATGAAGATTATCTACGTGATGGTTTGTTGAAATTACAGGAGCGATATCCAGAGATCACGGGAGTGAGGGGGGTGGGGTATATGTATGGCTTTGACACACCAACCCCAGATTTTGCAGCGCAGGTGATTGCTACTGCTAACCGCCATCATTTGATCTTGCGTGGCTCCCGTTATGGCAAAGGAAAGGCAATCAAAGTTCGTCCACCATTGATTTGTACACAGGAACATTTGGCAGAAATTCTCCATAAAATGGAACTGACTTTCTCAGAATTAACGACTATCACACAGGTACATAAGGAGGCTGTATCATGTTAGCACTGAAATATCATCAAACTTGGGATGTTGAAGTCCAGCAAGTTGAACCTTTGTCTTGTATTGAACCCGATGATGTTGTTGTTGACATTGCAGTGTGTGGTATTTGTGGCACAGATGTGGGAATTATTACTGGTGCTTATCCTGTCGCAATTTCGGGAACCACTTTGGGGCATGAAACCACGGGAGTAGTATCCCAAATTGGTAGCGGTGTTACTCAATTTCAGGTGGGTGATCGTGTTGTCGTCAACCCGACCTACTTTTGTGGTCATTGCCGGATGTGTCAGACAGGCAGTCCCAACCATTGTGAGAGAAAACTAGGAACAGAAGCCGGGGTTTCCTATGATGGCGCGTTCGCAGAGCAATATTTGGCAAAAGAAAATTTGCTTATCAAGCTGGATGATCATGTCAGCATGGAGGAAGCCTCACTGACTGAACCACTAAGCTGCACAATAACCGGCGTGGATAAGCTGGGGATCACTCACACTAATATTCGTGCGGCAGTGGCAGGTGCTGGCCCTATGGGAATACTGTACATTTGGGCGTTGCATGAGCGGGGTGTAACGGCCTTTATGGTCGAAAAAAATGAGAACCGAATTCAGTTTGCAAGAAATAATTTGCCGCCAGAATGCCAGTTGTATTCTGACTTTAATGAAGCCTTAATGCAGGAATATGGTGATACGTCAGCTCTGATTGATTTATGTGTGGATACGACGGGGCAGTTGACTGAATATATTTTTGATCATCTGGCACCGGGAGGAAAATTATTAAATGTTGCCCTGAAAGACAAACATGCCAATTTGGACATTATGAAAATTGCAGATAAAAGTCTTTCAGTAATAGGTTCCATTGATTCCCTGAATAACAGTTTTGAACGTGCTTATGCCATGATCCGTGATGGTGTGATACCCGTTAAGCGTTTTATCAGCCAGATTTTTGATTTCAAGGATTACCAGCAGGCTTTTCTTACTGTCGGCTGTGATATTGCATCGAAGACTCAGGTTCCTCTCAGTACACCAAACTGTAAAGTATTGATTCGTATTTCTGACCTAAAATAATGGATGATTTTTAAGGACGATTTCGATGAATAGATGCAATGTTATTTTTGATATCGACGGAGTTATTGTCGATAGTGAACAACTGCATTTTGATGTATTGCTTGATGTATTAAGTAATGAATTAAGCAAACAGGCATTTGCCCAAATAAGTGATATTCAACCTCAGCAATTAATTGGGTTAAGTTTGGTGGAAACATTAGATAGGGTTGGTTTTCCTCCATCAATGCAGCAAGGTATTACTGAAAAAATTATTTCGCATTATCAAGAGAAATTAGCTGTACATTATTTGCGTCCGGGAGTTACTGATTTGATTGCCGCTTTGCAACAAAATGGCACTAACTTTGGATTTGTTTCGACTGCGCCGCGTAATGTGTGTTTGGCCAATCTTAGTTTGTTGGATCTACATGAACCACCTGCTTTGATTTCTGGCGATGATGTGGAAAGAACGAAACCCTTCCCTGATCCTTATTTGGCTATGCTGAAATTGAAGAAGATGGATGTTCAGCAAACGTTAGTGATTGAAGATACCGATTTGGGGATTGCGGCGGCAAAGCAGGCGGGTATTCCGTGGATATATGCCTGGCCCCATGCGTTGTCGGTAGCAGAACAGTATGAACAGGCTTCCCGTGTCATTGAGAAACTAACGGATATTCCCCAATTTTCAGAGATAAATAGAAAGTGATTTTTTATTGAAGAACCATATTTGACGCTTTCCGCCAGAACGGGTGGAAAGCGTTGTTTAAAAGGTATGGTTTTGAAGGGTATGGTTTTAAAGAGTATAGTCTGGAGGAGTCAAGTTGTCTGAAGAATATGCAATCTCTTCAATAAAGCAGCCTATCATAGCAACGCGAATTTCGTTTTTTATTGCGGGATTCAGTATTGCGAGTTGGGCGCCGCTGATCCCATTGGTGAAGGAAAGACTGGGTCTGGATGATGGTTCAATGGGGTTACTGATACTGGTGTTTGGTATTGGTTCTTTCATTATGATGCCAATAGCGGGAATGTTGGCAACTCGCTTTGGCTGCCGGAAGGTTTTTGCCTTTTTTGCTTTGTTAGCTGTCTTGATATTACCGGGGCTAAGTGTGTTCTCAACCCCGCTAACATTGATCTGTGCTTTGTTTGTGTTCGGTATGGGAATTGGGGCAACAGATGTAGTGATCAATATCCATGCGGTCAATATTGAGAAAAGAGTACATCAACCGATTATGTCGGGCTTTCATGCATTATTCAGCTTAGGGGGAATCGCAGGAGCTGGTACTGTCAGCCTATTGTTGTTTTTGGGGATCTCACCATTTCAGGTCACCATTGCCGTAGGGATATTTGTTATCCTGTTATTGTTGCCAACATGGAATGGAATGCTGGATAACACCGAAACGGAAGAAACGCCATTTTTTGCTTTGCCGCGTGGCATTGTTATCCTGATTGGTTCTCTCTGTTTTGTGGTTTACTTGATGGAAGGCTCCATGCTGGATTGGAGCGGTATCTTATTAAGTAGTGTGCATAACATGAGTAGTCATCAGGCGGGATTTGGCTATACGCTATTTGCCATTACCATGACTGCGGGGCGATTTTTGGGTGATAAAATTATTGCGACATGTGGATATCGGCGCGTATTTTTAGGCAGTGCGATTTTGGCAACGTCAGGTTTTGTCCTGATTTATCTGGCAACCAGCACAATTCAGTTGGGAATTTCTTTCCTGATGATTGGAGCGGGGCTATCCAATTTGGCGCCGATGTTTTTCACTGCTTCTGGCCAACAGAAAGTTATGCCTGATGCGTTGGCAGTATCTGCCGTTTCTACGATGGGGTATTCAGGGATTCTGCTTGGGCCGGCAATTATTGGCGGTTTGGCTCATCAGGTAACATTACATGGTGCTTTTGCCTGTATTGCTTTGCTTTCCCTTTCATTGTTAGCGGGATATGGTTTGATTAATCCTACCAAAGAATAACAGGGTAAATATTGATGAATTTGCAGCAATGTCATTGGTTGAACGAGCCTGCATCATGGCGGTGTCAGGATAATGAACTTCATGTCATGACGGACAATAAAACCGATTTCTGGCGTGATACATGGTATGGTTTTCAGCGTCATAGTGGTCATGTATTTGGCGGCTATATTAATGATTTTAAACTTGAAGAAGGTTTTACCTTCCAGTTTTGTATCGAAGGCCAGTTTGAGCAATTATACGATCAGGCGGGTGTGATGTTATTGGTGGATGAGCAACATTGGTTAAAAGCGGGTGTTGAACATTCTGATGGGCAAGCAACCATCGGTAGTGTATTAACCAATGGCTGTTCTGACTGGGCTATGGGCATTTTCCCTGGTAATCCAGAGAAGTTTTGGCTACGGCTGACTTACCATGATGGAGCTATCAGGTTGCAGTATTCCACCGATGGTGTGACATGGCCGTTATTGAGATTGTCTCCTTTTACCGTTGGCAATCAGCGTATCTTTGTCGGGGCGATGTGCTGCTCACCGGAACGGGAAGGATTGCAGGTGAGGTTTTCCGACTTTAGCCTAACGTCATCGTTGAAAAAGCACCTGCATGATTTAAGTTAGATCTCTATTAAGAGAGAGCGAGTTGCAGTGTGGTAACAAGGGAAAGTATTTCTGAGCATCCGTTTCATTAATGACCATAATGTGCATTTTACTGCACATTAATGGTTTTCTAGCAAATCATCGTCCTAAGTAATTATCCCAATCTTTCCAGACGGGTTGTAAACCTGATTTGACCAAGGCTTCGGCGACCTGAAAAACAGAACGATTGTCGTGGGGGGCGAATTGCTCCAGCTCGTGGTGTTCATCAGCATAACCGCCTGGTTGGGTTTTTGAACCTGCACTGATATTGTTGATCGCGAGAGGGACAACGTGATCACGGAAAAAGGGTGATTCACGGGTGGAAAGGGAAAGCTCTACATCGGGTGCCAGCAGGCGGAAAGCGCAAATCAATTGCACCAGCTCGGCCTCATTCATTAAAGAAGCGGGTTCTATGCCGCCTGCACAGGGGCGTAGGCGTGGAAAAGAGATGGAATAACGGCTTTGCCAAAACTGTTTTTGCAGGAAGAAGAGGTGCTCAGCCACCATATAGCAATCTGTTCGCCAATTGTGGGATAACCCAATCAAGGCTCCCAGCCCAATCTTGTCTATTCCCGCTCGCCCAAGGCGTTCCGGTGTTTCTAATCGCCAGTGGAAATCCTGTTTTTTGCCTTTCAAATGATGTCGTTGATAACTGGGTTGGTGGTAAGTTTCCTGATAGACCATCACGCCATCCAATCCTAATGTTTTCAGTTCAGTATATTCCTCTTGCGCCAATGGCTGAACCTCCATTGAGACAGAGCTGAAGTGACGGCGGATCAAGGGAAGATAGCGACGAAAATAATCCATGCCAACTTTGTTTTGGTGTTCCCCTGTCACCAGCAGAATATGCTCAAATCCCAATTTTTTTAGTGCGAGGCATTCTGCTTCAATCTCCTGTTCATTGAGTGTCTTGCGCTTAATGTGATTGCTCATGGAGAAACCACAATAAGTGCAGTCGTTGGCACACAGATTGGAAAGATAGAGTGGGATAAAAAATCCCACGGTATTACCAAAACGCTGGCGAGTGAGTTGTTGTGCACGTTGGGCAAGTGGCTCAAGATAAGGTAGTGCAGCAGGAGATAGCAAAGACATAAAGTCATCCAACGTCAAGCGAGCACTGTTTAGTGCATGTTCAATGTCCTGTGATGTCTTACTGTTGATGCGTAGGATGATGTCATCCCAATCCAGTTGTTGCCAGTGCTGGCTAAATGTTCGGTTTGTCATAGTACCCCCAGAAAATCGGTCAGCGGGCTAGAAGCCTCAGCATGGGATTTCTGGCTTGCTACGCCTGCTTGATGTGAAAGTTCACCGGCTTCAATGGCGGTTTTGAATGCCTGAGCCATCTTAACTGGATTTCGGGCAACAGCGATGGCGGTATTAACCAGCACAGCATCCGCACCCATTTCGATGGCGGCCAGTGCATGGCTCGGTGCTCCGATCCCTGCATCCACAACAACGGGTACGTTGGCCTGTTCGATGATAATCTGTAGAAAATCGCGGGTCAGTAACCCCTTATTTGAGCCGATAGGGGCACCTAATGGCATAACGGCAGCACAGCCGACTTCTTCCAATCGGCGGCACAGGACAGGATCAGCGCCACAATAGGGCAAAACGATAAATCCCTCTTTGACTAGCTGTTCTGCTCCCTTTAATGTCTCAACGGGATCGGGCAATAGGTATTTTACATCGGGGTGGATCTCCAATTTAATCCAGTGAGTTCCCAATGCTTCCCGTGCGAGGCGAGCGGCGAAGATGGCTTCTTCCGCGGTTTTGGCTCCAGAGGTATTGGGTAGCAGTTTGACACCCAATTGTTGCAGTGGTGCAAGAATGCCATCGTCATTATTGCCGTGAAGATCGATGCGTTTCATTGCCATTGTTACCAGTTGGCTGCCAGAGGCGCGGATTGCGTCGATCATTAGTCCTGCATTGGCAAACTTGCCTGTTCCGGTAAATAGGCGGGATTGGAAGGGTGTATCTGCAATTTTTAACATAAAATAACCTCCGGCAAGATCAGCCACCAGCAATGGCCTGAAACAGTAAGATAGTATCCCCGTCATTAATCTGATGGGTTTGCCACTCTGAACGCGGAATAATGGTTTGATTGATAGCCAAAGCGCTCCCTGATTGCGTGTGTTCTATATGTTCCAGCAATTGATGTTCCAGAAACTGTTGCACTGTCATGGATGCATTCAGGGTCATTGGTTGATCGTTGACAATAATGTTCATGCGACTTCTTTTCCTAACCGTTTTTTATCGGTCTGTCTGGTAGCGCCACAAATTGGGCACTGTGATGAGCGAGTAAGCTGTAATGTGCTCCAGCTTTGCTGTTTGCCATCAAACAGCCGGAGTTTTCCGTCTAAGGAAGAAGAAAGGCCAGCCAGCATTTTTATCGCTTCCAAGGATTGCAAAGTGCCGATGACTCCAACGATAGGGCCTAAGATACCGGCTGTTCGGCAATTTCGGTGAGGTTCTTCTTGATTAGGATAGAGGCAGGCATAGCAACCGTGCTGGTAAGGGGGAGTCAATACCATTAATTGCCCACTAAAGCCAACGGCACTGCCGCTAATGAGTGGTTTATTTTTTGCAATACAGGCGGCATTGATGGCATGGCGAGTTGCCATGTTGTCACAGCAATCCAAAACCAAGTCGATTTGATTGACAGCATTAACCAAAGATTCACGATTTTGCCGTACAGTTAGTGCCATGATATTGATTTGCGGGTTTAGCTCAGCCAGTTGCTTTGCTGCTAATTGGGCTTTGTTGGCAGGAATATCTGCTGTGCGATAGATAATCTGGCGTTGCAGGTTTGAGATATGTAATGTGTCATCATCTGCCAGATAAAGGTGTCCTACCCCTGCCGCCGCGAGATAGAGCGCAGCCGGCGATCCTAATCCACCCAGACCGACAATCAGTACCTTGCTGGCTTTTAATTTCTCTTGCCCTTCGGGACCAATGTCTTCCAGCAGTAATTGGCGGCTGTAACGCATAAATTCTTGATCGTTTAACATAAAAGCCCCCGATTTTGCCCTTCAACCAGATGAAGTAGTCTGGCTGTTGCCTGTCGCCAATCTTTCGCTTTTGTAATGGCACTGACCAGTGCCACGCCACCGACTCCTGTTGCCACCACGTCTGGTATTCGTTCCAGAGAAATGCCACCAATGGCGATAGTAGGATATTCCGGTGTGATCTCCACCTGATGTTTTAATGCTTCAAGACCCTGTGGTGATGAGGGCATCTCTTTGGTGGTAGTGGGGAAAATATGCCCTAACGCGATATAAGAGGGGCACAGGGATTTTGCCCGCGCCAGTTCTTGTTGATCGTGAGTAGAAATGCCCAGACGCAATCCGGCTTGCTGGATGGCATTGAGATCGGCGATATCGAGGTCTTCCTGCCCCAAATGAACACCATAGGCCTGATGCTTGATTGCCAGACGCCAATAATCATTAATGAACAAACGGGCGTTATATTGGCGACCAAGCGCGATGGCGGATTGAATATCCTTCTCTGCCTGCTCTTCTGGCAGGTCTTTGATGCGCAATTGCAGAGTTCTGACACCGGCTTCCAGTAATCGCTCAATCCACATTAGGGAATCCACAACCGGATAGAGCCCCAACCGATGCACTGTTGGGGCAAAAGGGGCTTGTGGGAGTGTTGGAGTATCAGGCTGATTTGTCATGCACCACCTCCTCCGCACTGTGATAGAGTTCGCTTCCACGGGAACGGAATTCTTCTGACATCTGTTCCATACCCGCTTTCTGTTCTAGTTTCGCTGCATAATCTCGCACGTCTTGTGTGATTTTCATTGAGCAGAACTTTGGTCCACACATGGAACAGAAGTGGGCAACTTTGCCGGATTCCTGCGGTAAGCTTTCATCGTGATAAGCGCGAGCGGTGTCAGGATCAAGCGCCAGATTGAATTGATCTTCCCAACGGAATTCAAAGCGCGCTTTCGACATGGCATTGTCACGGATTTGTGCACCCGGATGTCCTTTGGCGAGATCAGCCGCATGTGCCGCGATTTTGTAAGTAATCAGGCCTTGTTTGACATCTTCTTTATTGGGCAGACCGAGGTGCTCTTTGGGAGTGACATAACACAGCATGGCACAGCCAAACCAGCCAATCATGGCGGCTCCGATGCCAGAGGTGAAATGGTCATAACCTGGGGCGATATCGGTCGTCAATGGCCCTAAGGTATAAAATGGAGCTTCGTGGCAATGTTCCAGCTCTTCCGTCATATTACGGCGGATAAGTTGCATTGGAATATGCCCTGGCCCTTCAATCATAACTTGAACATCGTACTCCCATGCGATTTTAGTCAGCTCACCGAGGGTATGCAGTTCTGCAAATTGGGCTTTATCATTGGCATCCTGAATTGAGCCAGGACGCAATCCATCCCCCAAAGAGAGGGAGACGTCATAGGCCGCGCAAATTTCACAGATTTCGCGGAAGTGGGTGTAGAGGAAATTTTCTTTATGATGGGAAAGGCACCATTTCGCCATAATTGAGCCGCCACGGGAAACAATACCTGTCAGGCGCTTAGCGGTCATCGGTACATAACGCAGCAGTACACCAGCATGAATAGTAAAATAATCCACGCCTTGCTCGGCCTGTTCCAGTAAGGTATCGCGGAACATTTCCCATGTCAGGTTTTCTGCGATGCCGTTAACCTTTTCCAGTGCCTGATAAATCGGGACAGTACCAATGGGAACCGGACTATTGCGCAGTATCCATTCGCGGGTTTCGTGGATGTAGCGTCCGGTGGAGAGATCCATCACGGTATCAGCCCCCCAGCGGGTAGACCAAATCAGTTTTTCCACCTCTTCTTCAATGGATGATGTGACGGAGGAGTTACCGATATTGGCATTCACTTTCACTAAGAAATTACGACCAATAATCATCGGCTCAGATTCAGGATGATTAATATTGGCGGGAATAATCGCGCGGCCAGCAGCAACTTCCTGGCGGACGAATTCGGGTGTGATGTTTTCCGGTAAGTTGGCACCGAAACTTTGCCCTGCATGTTGCTGGCGCAAGATTTCACTGCGAATGCGTTCGCGCCCCATATTTTCGCGTAGTGCGATAAATTCCATTTCTGGTGTGATGATCCCTTGGCGGGCATAGTGCAATTGGGTAACCCGTTTGTCCGGCTTGGCTTTTAGTGGATGCGGACGATGGTGAAAGCGCAGGTGATCCAATCCGGCGTCAGTAAGGCGTTGCTGGGTGAAATCGGAACTGAGGACTGAAACAGGCTCGGTATCATCGCGTTCATTAATCCACGGCTGGCGGCGCTTAGGTAAACCCTGCTTTACATCCAATATGGCAGTAGGATCGCCATAAGAACCGGAAGTATCATAAACGGGAACGGGTTCGTTTTCCTCAAATTGGGGATTTTCTTTTGTGCCACCAATGAGCGTGGGAGAAAGTTGAATCTCACGCATAGGTACTTGAATATCTTGACGTGAGCCTTCAAGGTAAATGCGCTTTGAATTGGGAAAAGCTACTCCTTGAACGGAATTGATAAACGCTTTTGCCGCATCTCGCTGAACCTTACGTGGCCTCGT
Organism: Xenorhabdus thuongxuanensis; assembly: GCF_001908095.1. Taxonomy (GTDB): domain Bacteria; phylum Pseudomonadota; class Gammaproteobacteria; order Enterobacterales; family Enterobacteriaceae; genus Xenorhabdus; species Xenorhabdus thuongxuanensis. Next base: position 51,556 of record NZ_MKGR01000023.1, read on the forward strand.
TGGGGCTGTTGGCGAGATATCAGCCGTTAGAACGATGGAATTGGAAATCGTAGTATTCGGAATCGTAGTGTCCGAAATAACGGTATTGTTGGACTTAGACATAGCAAATTCCTGACTGTGTTATCGCCTGTCTCATTGTTGATCAGGCTTAAGTTGAGAAAATTGCTTGTCTGGAGCTCGCAGGGAGTAATGGTTGGTGCTGTTTGGTATCTATACATGTATTTGCATAGATGTACGATGACTGGCAGCGGGGTGATTACTCTTGTTCCCTTCGCGGGTATTAGCCCGATCAGGTTCTGCGGATCCCGAATTAACGGTCTCAGCCTGTGTCCATCGTGATATACGTTGAACGCTAGGCACTCCGACAAGAAAAAAACACCCCAAAGTATAAAGGGGATTGTGAAAACTACAACCCCCCGTTTTGGGGAACAGCACACTAAGTTATTTTATAAAGCCCACTTCAATTGTTTCCAACCGCGTATTTCAGCTTCTGATTGCAATTTATTATCTGCGTTAATAGTAAAGACTTCGTCAGCAAATAAGCACATTGGCAAATCATTTATGGAATCGGTATAAAATGAGATATGTTGTGGTGACAAGTTCTGTTGTTCAAGCCATTGTTGCAGGCGGGTAACTTTGCCTTCACGGAAGGTCAAAATTCCTTGAATATCGCCAGTATAGCATCCCTCTTTCATTACCATATCAATACCCATTGCTGTCTGGATGCCAAATGCAGCCGCGATTTTTTTAACTACGAAAGAAACGGTAGCGGAAATAATCATGAGTGGGATGTTCTGCTGTTGGTAAATAGCCAATTGTTTTTTGGCGGCGGGATAAAAAATGGGTTTGATTTTGGTTTCCACAAAATCGGCCAACCAGATATCTATTTGTTCAGCAGGAATTTGTTGGAGTGCCTGTAAACTGAAAGCCAGATATTTCTGCATATCCAGCTTACCCGCACAGTAATCAGATATCATTTTTTGATCTGCTTCGATAAAGCGAGGATCGGTAATAATTCTTTTTTCCCATAGATATTCCGTCCAGAGGCGACCGGAATCCCCACAAATCAGTGTCTCATCCAGATCAAATACAGCGATTTTCTTTGACATTACTGTGATTCCTAATTGAAGAAGGGTATTCAGAAACAGAGTTAATATAACAAGATTGAAGACGAAATAAGATAAAAAGGCGTATGCTTTGTTTGTATTGATTTTGGGCAAAGTATCATGGGAATAATTACATAACCAATGATGGAACAGATATTATGCAACAAAAACTGACAGGTAGAGAACAAGGCTGGTGGATTGTCAGTCTTGAAAATCGGGTTTGGTTACCACAAGGGGAATTACCTTTAGGTACGGCCAATCAGTGGGCATTGCAAGGCCATATGGCGCAACCCATCGGTGAGTGGTTGGGGGAAACGGTCTGGTTGGTTCGTCAGAAAATGGTTTCAGATATGTCCTCTCCCCGTTTACTTGCTGATCGGGATGATAAGTTATTTCAGTTGGTCGGGCGTGGTGTGCAATTGGCTGAGTTTTATCGGTCACATCACTATTGTGGTTATTGTGGCCATGAGATGCAGCATAGTCAGCGTGAATGGGCTTGTTTGTGCAACCACTGCCATGAACATTACTATCCACAAATAGCGCCCAGCATTATTGTCGGTATTCGCCGCGATGACCATATTTTGCTGGCACAACATCAGCGTCATCGCAATGGGGTTCATACCGTGCTGGCCGGTTTTGTTGAAGTCGGGGAAACTCTGGAAGAGGCTGTGCATCGTGAAGTGATGGAGGAGAGCGGGATTAAGATCCGTAACTTGCGTTATGTCGCTTCCCAGCCGTGGCCTTTCCCGAATTCATTGATGGTGGGCTTTCTGGCTGATTATGAAAGCGGTGAAATCAAAGTTGATCCCGTCGAACTTATCAGTGCAGATTGGTATCGTTATGATAACCTTCCCTTGATTCCTCCACCAGATACGATCGCTCGCCGTTTAATTGAAGATACGGTTGCGTTATGTCGTCATCAGTAATCATCACGTTATTGGAGGTTCTGCCAGAAGTTCAATTTCAGGCATGTTAAACTGCGCCAGTTTTCTCGTGCGTTTGTCGTGCATAAATTAATCAAGGGAGCTTATCATGAATGAGTTGAAAAACGACCGCTATCTGCGTGCCTTATTGCGTCAGCCCGTCGATATCACACCGGTATGGATGATGCGTCAGGCCGGTCGATATTTACCTGAATATAAAGCTACGCGTCAGGCGGCGGGAGATTTCATCTCGTTATGTAAAAATACTGAATTGGCTTGTGAAGTCACTCTCCAACCCTTGCGCCGCTTTCCTCTGGATGCAGCTATCTTGTTTTCCGATATTTTGACTATTCCTGATGCGATGGGATTGGGACTGTATTTTGAAACAGGGGAAGGGCCACGTTTTCATTCTCCGATTCAGAATCATGCCGATGTAGAAAAATTACCTGTGCCTGATCCAGAACTGGAGTTAGGCTATGTTATGGATGCAGTGCGTGCTATCCGTAAGGCATTGGCAGGGCAAGTTCCTTTGATCGGTTTTTCTGGTAGCCCGTGGACATTGGCAACTTATATGGTTGAGGGAGGAAGCAGCAAGGCTTTCACCAAAATTAAGGCCATGATGTATACGTCGCCTGCCACAATGCATATGTTACTGGATAAATTGGCAAACAGCGTTATTCTATATTTGAATGCGCAAATAAAAGCAGGCGCTCAATCTGTCATGATTTTCGATACTTGGGGTGGGGTTTTGTCTCATCACGATTATCTGGCGTTTTCCCTGCAATATATGCATAAAATTGTTGATGGTTTGATCCGCGAACATGAAGGACGTCGTATACCTGTTACCCTGTTCACCAAAGGGGGAGGGCAGTGGCTTGAGGCGATGGCGGCGACAGGATGTGATGCACTTGGATTGGATTGGACAACGAATATTGCGGATGCGCGTCGGCGCGTTGGAGATAAGGTCGCTTTGCAGGGTAATATGGACCCGTCCATGCTATATGCCCAGCCAGCACGAATTGAAGAAGAAGTTTCGACAATTTTACAAGATTTTGGTGTGGGTAGTGGGCATGTTTTCAATTTGGGGCATGGCATTCATCAGGATATTCCGCCAGAGCACGCAGGCGCATTTGTTGAAGCAGTACACAGACTTTCAGTAAAATACCATCAATGATTTTATGATTGATACAAAGGCATTACGTCAGGAACAGATAGAGAAATCACGGCTGGTTATCCGCCATGATGTTTTTTCTGCATCTTTTACGCCAAGGTTTATTGCGGGTGCTGATGTTGGGTTTGAAAAAAGCGGTACGGTGACGCGTGCCGCCATTGCGGTATTGCAATATCCCTCACTAGAATTGGTCGAATACCAAATTGCCAGAATTGATACGGTACTTCCCTATATCCCCGGTTTACTCTCATTTCGTGAATATCCTGCACTGATAGCTGCATGGCAAAAATTAAGTTTACGGCCTGATTTGGTGATGGTGGATGGTCAGGGCATTGCCCATCCTCGACGTTTTGGTATCGCCAGTCATTTTGGGGTATTAGCGGATGTTCCCACCATTGGGGTGGCAAAAAGCCGTTTGTGTGGTGAACATGCCCAGATAGAAGAGGTTCAGGGAGACCGTCAGCCATTGATAGATCACGGTGAACAGATTGGAGTCGTATTGAGAAGCAAAAAAAGATGTAATCCGCTCTATATTTCCCTTGGCCATAAGATCAGTATTGATAGTGCGGTCTTTTGGGTTGAGCAGTGTATGGGGGGATATAAACTGCCTGAACCCACCCGTTGGGCGGATGGGATTGCCTCAAATAGATTGTTTTTTAAGCAAACAATGCAGAAAAATCTATAATTGTGGCGGAAAAGTGTGGATATTCTTGATTTTCAGGTAAACTTCGACGCAAATTAGGCATTATGAGTAACGACCAATGTTAAGAAACCCGATCCACCTGCGGTTGGAGAAACTCGAAAGTTGGCAACATTTGACTTTTATGGCTAGTCTATGTGAGCGGATGTATCCAAATTATCAGGCATTTTGTTGCCAAAGCGGGTTTGCAGACCCTGTACAATATCGCCGCATTATGGATCTAGTGTGGGAAATCTTGGTCGTTAAAGATGCAAAAGTGAATTTTGATAATCAGCTGGAAAAATTGGAAACCATTATCCCATCATCAGAAGATTATGATATTTATGGTGTGTATCCAGCGATTGATGCGTGCATTGCATTGAGTGAAGTGATTCATTCTCGTCTGAGTGGCTCGACGTTAGAACATGCAATAGCCGTCAGTGAAATATCTATCCGTACTGTTGCTATGCTGGAAATGACGCAGGCCGGTAGGGAAATGACCGAGGATGAATTAAAAATATTACCTGCCATTGAGGAAGAATGGGACATTCAATGGGAGATTTACCGTTTGTTGGCAAATTGCGAAGAACGGGACATCGAATTAATTAAAGGATTAAAGGCTGATCTCCGCGAGATGGGGGTTAGCAATATCGGTATAAATCTGGCGCAATAACGCATAAAACGTGACTTAGTGCTTGATTTACCGTATTTAAAGGCTTCACATTTGCCCTCACTCTGTTCTACATTGGGGGCGAAAAGAAGTGGCTATCGGTGCGTGTATGCAGGGGTGCTGTCAAATCGGCATATCCGTCGCACTCGATGCTTTGCAAACGATAAACACACTGTAAGGATAATCTATGAATAAGACTGAATTAGTTGATGCAATTGCAGCAGGCGCAGACCTGACCAAGACTCAGGCTAAAGCTGCTCTGGAGTCAACTTTGAATGCAATCACTGAATCTCTGAAAAATGGCGATGCAGTGCAGTTGGTAGGCTTTGGTACTTTTAAAGTTAATCACCGTGCAGAACGTACTGGTCGTAACCCACAGACTGGTAAAGAAATTAAAATCGCAGCAGCAAATGTGCCTGCTTTCTCCGCTGGTAAGGCACTGAAAGACGCAGTTAAGTAATCGAATTGCGAAAAAAAATAAGAGGGGGAAATAAACCCCTTTTGTTGATTCTACAGGGGCTGTTAGCATTAGGGTTCATCTCTTTGCTCAGCGCCTGTTCGATTCAGCCAACAACACCTTTTTTCAGCGCCAGCGGTTTTGTCACTGACAGCGGCGTTATTCGTTTATGGCGTTTGAACGATCAAAACAGTAAACCTCAGGTTATCATGAGTGTTTACAGTCCCTACCACGATAAAGCCTCCCATAATAAAGATACTATTATTACTTTCTACGAATATCGGCATGGCAGCTTGTGGCAAATCCGTCGCAATGTGTTTGATAATCCACCCATCGTAGAGACATTACGCATTTCCCAGGATAACTCAGTCATTTTTAAATTGCGGCAATTACAAAAACGTAATGAACCGTTGTCCGATGACGATGTAGCTCGTCTGAAATTTGATGCTAAGCAGATAGAAAAAATCAGTGACACTTTAATTGCAGATAAGGTGAAGTTGCTACAAGGGCATTGGCAGAATGGACGAGTTACCACGTGTTCAGGAAAGCAATTATTCATTGAATTTGAGCCTAACGCGCAGAGATGGCTTGAAGAAAGGCAAAGCAATAGCTCCGGTTTACTGACTATTGCATGGTTGGAATCGTCTGAAGGGAAAAAGTTATTGCTGGTTGCTAATGATGATTTTTGTCGTTGGGAACCGACGAAAGAGAAGCTGTAATTCTGTCACTTCCGTCGATTTAGGTTCTGGTCTATTTCAAACGGGCAATGGCGCGGTAGCCAATATCTTTACGATAAAAGCACCCTTCCCAGTTAATTTGCTCTGCTCCCAGATAAGCTTTTTTCTGGGCATCTGCAATATCGTGACCTAAAGCAGTAACACATAAGACACGTCCTCCTGCGGTGATAATATTCCCATCCTTAAGGGCTGTCCCAGCATGGAAGACTTTTTCATCGATGTCAGATTCATCGGCATCTGATTTCTTCTCTAACCCGTTAATAACGTCACCCTTGGCATAATTCGCCGGATAACCCCCAGCCGCCAGCACGACGCCTAAGGCAGGACGATCGTCCCATTCAGAGGTTTTTTCACCTAACTGGCCTTTGGCTCCGGCAAGACACAGTTCGACCAAATCAGAACGTAGACGCATCATGATAGGTTGGGTTTCGGGATCACCAAATCGGCAGTTAAATTCGATCACTTTCGGTTCACCCTGTTTATCAATCATCAATCCCGCATAAAGAAAACCAACATAGGTATGGCCTTCAGCCGCCATTCCTGCCACGGTAGGGTAAATGATTTTTTCCATCACTCGTTGATGGATTTCATCCGTGACTACCGGTGCGGGTGAATAAGCCCCCATACCTCCGGTATTCGGCCCGGTATCACCGTCGCCTACGCGCTTATGATCTTGACTGGTTGCCATAGGAACCACGTTTTTGCCATCCACCATGACAATAAAACTGGCTTCTTCTCCGGCCAGAAATTCTTCAATGACAATACGGTGGCCTGCATCGCCAAAAGCATTACCCGCCAGCATGTCTTTGATGGCGTTTTGTGCTTCTTTCATGGTTGTGGCAACTACCACACCCTTACCGGCAGCCAAACCATCGGCTTTGATAACGATTGGGGCGCCTACTTTTTCTAAGTAAGCCAGTGCAGGTTCAATTTCTGTGAAATTTTGGTAGGCCGCTGTAGGTATGTGATGACGTGCGAGGAAATCTTTGGTGAAAGCTTTGGAACCCTCCAATTGAGCAGCCGCTTTTGTCGGGCCGAAAATGGTCAATCCCGCCTGCTGGAAAGCATCAACCACACCGATAACCAATGGTGCTTCAGGCCCAACAATGGTCAGGCAAATATCATGATCTTGGGCAAATGCCAGTAACCCTTCAATATCTGTCGCGGCGATATTCACATTTTCTAAATTAGCTTCCAACGCAGTGCCCGCATTACCTGGTGCGACATAAACCTTGCTTGCCAGAGGTGATTGTACTGCTTTCCAGGCTAATGCGTGTTCCCTTCCGCCATTGCCAATAACCAATATGTTCATCTGAGTCTCCTATTTAATAAGACATAAGTTATTAATGGCGAAAATGGCGCATGCCAGTGAAAATCATAGCGATACCATGTTCATCGGCAGCGGCAATGACTTCATCATCACGAATGGAGCCACCAGGTTGGATGATACAACTCACTCCCACAGCAGCAGCGGCATCAATGCCATCACGGAATGGGAAAAATGCATCGGAAGCCATAGCGCAGCCCTGAACTTCCAATCCTTCATCTGCCGCCTTAATACCGGCGATTTTGGCAGAGTAAACACGGCTCATCTGTCCGGCTCCAATACCAATTGTCATATTATCTCTGGCATAAACAATCGCGTTGGATTTGACGAACTTAGCGACTTTCCAGCAGAACAGGGCATCTTGCATCTCTTGCTCCGTTGGCTGACGTTTGGATACAACGACCAGATCATCTTCTGTTACCATACCTAAATCGCGATCTTGTACCAGCAAACCACCGTTGACGCGTTTGAAATCCAAGCTGGCAACAGGTGAATGCCATTCGCCGCACGCCAAAACGCGGACATTTTGTTTTGTTGCCAGAATTGGCAGAGCCGTTTCATTAACAGAAGGCGCAATAATGACTTCAACAAATTGGCGTTCAATAATGGCCTGAGCGGTGTTGGCATCGAGTTCGCGGTTAAAGGCAATAATGCCACCGAATGCGGAAGTCGGATCGGTTTTAAAGGCGCGGTCATAGGCGGTATGGATGTCAGAACCAATCGCAACACCACAAGGATTAGCGTGTTTGACAATGACACAGGCTGGTTCGGAAAAGCTTTTTACACATTCCAGTGCGGCATCGGTATCCGCGATATTATTATAAGAGAGTGCCTTACCTTGTAACTGAGTTGCCGTAGCAATTGAAGCTTCTGCGATTTGCTCTTCTATATAGAAAGCTGCATCTTGGTGGCTGTTTTCACCATAACGCATATCCTGCTTTTTAATGAAATTCAGATTCAGCGTGCGGGAGAAACGTCCTGATGGCTGATCAGTTTCGCCATAGTATGGCGGAACCAATTTGCCAAAGTAATTGGCAATCATGCTGTCATAAGCGGCGGTATGTTCAAACGCTTTGATGGCTAAATTAAAACGAGTGGAGTATGCCAGTGAATTTTGGTTGTTATCCATCTCCTCGATAATTTTGTCGTAATCTTGGCTATTGACAACAATCGCCACATCTTTGTGGTTTTTGGCAGCGGAGCGAACCATTGTTGGGCCGCCAATATCAATATTCTCTATAGCATCTTCTAGGGAGCAATCTGGTTCAGCTACGGTTTGAGCAAAGGGATAAAGGTTAACGATTACCATATCAATCTGTGAAATCTGGTGTTGTGCCATGACTTCATCATCCTGTCCACGTCGACCCAAGATGCCGCCATGAATTTTAGGATGAAGTGTTTTGACACGCCCATCCATCATTTCGGGAAAGCCTGTATAGTCAGAAACCTCGGTGACATTCAATCCTGCTTCGGCCAGCAGACGAGCAGTGCCTCCCGTTGAAAGCAGTTCGACACCGCGATTGGACAAGGCCTTAGCAAATTCAACAATCCCCGCTTTGGCAGAAACACTCAGCAGGGCACGACGGATTGGACGAAGCTGTTGCATTGGTGTGATCCCTTGAATTTCATAAAACAAGAATGTGTTATTGGGAAAAATCCACTGATTGATAGAAAAAATGGTTTCTGCAATAACATTTCAAAACAACTTGAAAAAAACACTTGGTGATTTTTCCTGCGCAAATTGTAACGAAAACGTTTGCGCGATGCTCGATAAATTTTATCAAAATATCTCTTTGTGGATAAATCTGTTTATATGTTGGTATAAAATGGTGTTTTGCTGTGTAATTAATCAAACGATAATTATTTTCAAAAAAAACTATTGTCACATCCGTAAAACTCCCTATAATGCGCCACCACTGACCGACGATGTGCTGAGACACGCCGCGACGGCAGCGGAGAAAAACGAAAATAATCGCTTGACTCCGGAGGCAAACAGCGTAAGATACGCAGCCTCGCAACCCGGAAGCCACTTCCGGTTGCCAATGCTCTTTAACAAATTAATCAGACAATCTGTGTGGGCACTCGCAAGACACTTATCCAAGCCGAAAGGCAAGCAGATTTAAAGTCTTGAAGAGTGACTGACAGTTAATTCATTACGAACTAACAGTAGAATTCTTTGAGCATCAAACTTTAATTGAAGAGTTTGATCATGGCT
>NZ_MKGR01000024.1 GCF_001908095.1 Xenorhabdus thuongxuanensis
CTTAATTATGCAATATTTTTCTTTACCTTCATTAAAACCGTCGTCCACAATGCAATGGAAAGAATTATTATTGATGCCATCGCACCCTATTGCACGCAAAGGATTAATCATATTTACATTAATATTTTTGGCTCATTTTTCTGCATACAATTATTTTACCGTTTTCTTTAAACAAACGGCGGGTTTTTTGGAAGGGCAGATTTCTGCTTTATTGTTGTTTTTTGGTATCGCCAGTGTTGTGGGTAATGTGTTAACGGGATATGTTGGTAAATACAATGTGCGTTATAGCTTTGCAATCAGCGCACTTTTATTAGCTATGGCATTTTTAGCTTTGTCGATTTGGGATTTTAATTGGACAACTAGCGCTATATTTGTTTTTTTATGGGGTACTGCTGCCGGCATGGTGCCTGCAACTATTAATATGTGGATGCATATTCATACTCCAGAACTCACAGAAAAAGGTTTAGCGCTTATTACCTTTATGTTTTTGATATTAATTACCATTGGTAGCTTGGTTGGTGGTTATGTCATGGATAATTTTGATGGATATGTGTTGATGATCAGTATGTTGATTGTCGCTTTATTCGCCTTTTTTTTGATATTCACGTTGGCTCGTGGTTTAAAAAATAATGAAAGACGAGCTGTAAAATGAACCTTTTCAATGAACTAAAGCCATTTCTAGGAAATATAATGAATTTCCCAGTGTGCAAACAGACAGGGCTTAGCGCTCCGTATCCTGTCTAAGCATTCATACGCCTGAGCAAAACTACCGTGTACACGCTTGTATTTGCGGATAACCCATTTAGCAAGATGCAGATTGATATGTTTGGCTACACAATACTACTGCTTCCAGTGACAGAGGTGTCTTGTGGCTCAAATCCCAGCTTCGCACTGTCTGACGGATTGCCCTGCCAGCACTACCACTCATCCGTATAGATAAAGCGTTACAGGACATCTTTAAATCGACAATGAAAAAAGTATAATCAGCAGAAGACGATTGATGAGACAGATTTCATAGGATCTCAATATGTTAGTTGATAACCAGGCTCAATTTTTCTAAAGATGTGTGAGATTTTCACGTAGTCGCAGAGATGCTGTAAACACTAGGCATCTCCGCGGAATCACTTACTATCAACTTTCATTAGGGTGTGTTGACGTTTTGTATTCATCATTTACTCGACCCACATGGGTAGCCAGATAATGACAAATGCCAGTGCCAATGTGCTGGCGTAATTTCGTGCCAATTTATCGTACCTTGTTGCGATTGCACGAAAATGTTTGATTCTGGCAAACGCATTTTCGACTAAATGACGATAACGATATAAACCCTTATCAAGCTTTTTACCCGAGTTGCGGTTATTTTTTCGGTAGGGAATAACCGCCGTTGCCCCTTGTTCTTCGATATAATTTCTGAATGCCTGACTATCATACCCCTTGTCAGCGATGACAAAGTCTGAGGGGGGATTGCTCCACCAAACTTTCCCCATGCACAATATCGTGAGTTTGCCCCTCGGATAATTCAAAATGAACAGGCAAACCATAACTGTCTACGGCCAAATGGATTTTAGTCGAGCGTCCTCCCCAGCTTTTCCCTATCGCTTCATTTCCCTTTGAAGCCGCGCCTGAACTGTGCTGATGAGCCTGGACAATACTGCCATCAATGAACAACCATTCAGTATCAGAATCTTTAGCTAATTCATTGAATAATGAATTAAAAATACCTTTGTTTGACCAGGCATTAAAACGCTTAAAGACCGTATTCCATTTCCCATATTCAGCAGGCAGTTCCCGCCAGGGGATCCCGGTTCTCATTCGAAAAAGGATACCTTCCAGAATGAGGTGATGCGTTTTTTTATGATAGACAAGCCGATTGTGTTGCATGGGTTGACCAACATGTTGAGCGCCAGAAAGAGGCTCTGTCTTCATCCGGTATTAAAATTGATAAAGTGTATGTCGAACAGGCCAGTACGAAAAACATCAACCGGCCACAACTTCAGGATTTGCTCAAACAGGTCAGAACCGGTGACACGATCCAATAAATCATTGTTAAAACATCTAGATGAAATGTATACCTATATTGAAAATAACAGCATGATGATCCCGAATTACGGTGAAATGTACCGATATGGTGAACCCATTTCCTCTTCATTTGTTGAATCGACGATCAATGAAGTTATCGCTAAACGTATGGTGAAAAAGCAGCAAATGCAATGGAGCTAACAAGGTGCACATTACTTAGTGCACATTACTTACTCCAGACACGCACAGCAGTACTTAATGATGATTTGAAAACCGAATTTGAGCATTGGTATCAGGGAATAAAATTAGGTGAAGAAACGGAACATTATTGGACAGAGACACTTGCCGCATAAGTGCCCCAGATTTTTTATGCTCTCCAACCTGAAGCCCCGATAAATCAGAGGATTGATGGCGGAGAGCCACTTAACGGTATAAATATTCATGGGTCATTAACAGGTAATAGTCCGGTTGAATTGCCCATTTTACAGACAAGTCACTCAAGTGCATCACACTTTTTTATACTCTCCATCTTTGTTAAAAAGCCAAAGGACTTAATCTGTCAAACCATGATCTTGCTTGCTCCAATTGAAAGGCAAGCTGGAACAGCAAATCTTCACGTCCTGCATCGGCTGCAAATTGTACGCCAATAGGTAAGTTATCTTTGTTCCAGTATAAGGGGACTGACATGGCGGGTTGCCCGCTGGCGTTAAAATACGGCAGAAAGGTCGTAAATTGCAGCGTATCGGAACGATGAGTCACATAGTCCCGATTTGCTGCATAGCGCCCGATTTCAACGGGAGGGGAGGTAAGTGTAGGGGTTAGAAGCACATCATAATTTTGAATGAAAAATCCAAGCTTGCGGCCAATTTGATGTATCAGTGCAACAGCATCCGCATAATCTACGGCTGAATGTTTTTGTGCAAAATCCATTGCGGTGAAAATGGATATTTCAAGAAGGTCAAGATTGGGTGCTGTATTATGCATGGCGCATCCTGTCCGTACGACCTGTGCGATGCCGGCCGCAACAATCAGGCGCATGGCATGGCCAAAGTCCGCATAATTAATATCAGGCAGCTCTGTCGGTATGATATGATGACCCAGTGTTTCACACAGTTTTGCAGCATCTTCAACGGCTGCAAGGCAATCGGTGTGAACGGGTAATCCTGAAGGGGATTTCGTAACCAGACCTATGCGTAATGGCTGAAGTTCTGTCTCATTTAAATCCTGATAGCGACCGGTAAAAATAGGTGCACAATAGGGGGCCCCGATGTCCCTACCATGTGTCGCATCCAGAACAGCCGCACTGTCACGTACTGACCTCGAAATGACGTGTTCCACGCCAAGACCGCCCCAGCCTTCGCCTACAATCGGTCCTGTTGGATTGCGCATACGGGTTGGCTTAAGACCGAAGAGACCACAGCATGAGGCAGGAATTCGGATAGAGCCGCCACCATCGGAAGCATGGGCGACTGGCAAAATACCGGCAGCGACCGCTGCTGCTGCCCCGCCTGAAGAGCCGCCTGAAGAAAGTTCGGTATTCCAAGGGTTGCGCGTTGGTGCACCATAAACAAGTGCTTCAGTCGTGCAGTTCGCACCAAATTCAGGTGTCGTAGATCGCCCGAAAAAATTAAACCCCGCCTTGCGAAGACGCAAGGCCAATTCATTATCCTGATTGCTTTTATAGCCTTTAAAAAGGCGTGATCCATTGGTGAGGGTAAATCCTTCAGCTGTCATACCCATGTCTTTCAGCAACATTGGAACGCCAAGGAACTGACCTTTGAATGTTTCCTTGTTCGATTGCAGGGTTTGGTGCATTTGCCTTGCTTGATCGCGCGCCAAATCAAGTTCAGGCCAACACACGGCATTGATCGTAGGTTGAACCCGCTCCATCTGGGTAATGGCTGCATCCAATAGTTCTTCCGGTGTTATTTTGCTCTCTCGTACAAGCTCTCCAAGACTCAAACCATCATGCTGAATATAGTCTTCATGTTTCATGAAAGCCTCCTTATTATGCTTCGCTAATTAGTGTAATTGCTTTCTGAAAATGACACTTCCAAAGAGGTAATGTCCAATTCGTCGATATCACAATCTACGTTAAGGCATTGCATCAATGCTTTGAGCAACCAGGGGGAAACACCCTGACCGTTTCCCATAAACAGAGCCACCAGAGGTTTTGATACCCATTATCTCGAAAAGTTAACTGGGATAAACTGTTTTTGTTCACCTACTCAAAGATTGACGGTTATCGCAGCTACCCGACCATCACCCAGTTTAGAGATTATGATCTCAGAATCGTCACTTTTGGGGAGGTTTCGGTAAAACCTAAATATACCTCAGTTCGCTTTATGCCGAATTAATTGCCATAGCAGCCTGCCTGGAATGGCACCGCGCTACCCCGAAAAAATTACCGCCGCCTCCTCATGCGAACGCTTTGTTAATGCGATAAAACCATAATAAATATATTTTAAATCAATAAAATAAATGTAAAAGCAGAGCGGATAAATAAAGTCCGACACCAAAAATGGTATGTGTCATTAAACTTCTCACCCTCGCCGTATTCGGTGCCGGAGTTTTCGATGCCGCCACGCCGAACCCCATGCCCGGTTGCATAATGAAAAAAGGGGCAACAACAGTTACAATTCCCATTAACAAGGCGGGAAGAAATGTCGGATTATTGACCCAATCTGGGTCTGAGATGAAGAGAAAAAGCCCGGCAAAGAGAATACCAATCAGGTAGTGAGCAAACCAACCAAACGCGGTTTCACCTTTCACGGGAGGGGCTTGCATAATACTTTGATGACAAAACTGCCCTTGCGGAATATGCCCCAGCCAGCGGCCGACCATCGCGTAATTCAGCGATGGGATGCCAAAACAGCGTTTAAGGAAAAGCGCCCAAATATCCATAACGACTGTCGCACCCGCTCCAATCAATACTGAACGAACAATAAACTCCAATCCTTCATCCATTTGTTGATATCCTCTAAGTTTAACTTTGTACGTCGTCTTTCAGGTTGCCGTTTTGTTGGCTGTGCAGCAGCCTGAAATCCATAGGGTATATATCAACCCAACCTCAAGATGCGCGTTATCTCTCCCTCGCCTTACAGGCGGTATCTTGAAGGCGAGAAGTATATTTTCTCGAACTGCCTTAAAAATTTTGGTATTATTATACTAAATAAATCTATTGAATGTAATGGTATTGGAAAACAGATGTCAATGTTTGATAAACAAATTCTTGCGGAAATCGCAGAAATTGCCAAAGTACTGGGAAATACCCACCGTCTGACATTGCTTGAGTGTTTGTCCGGTTCGGAACAATCCGTAGAGTGCCTGTCTGAGCTTTCGGGTCTGTCCATCGCAAATACCTCCCAACACCTACAGCATTTAAAACGCTCAGGCATCCTGCAATCTCGTAAGGTCGGTAAGCATGTTTTTTATCGCTTAGGAAATGGTCCTGTCATGGATATCATTACCGCAATCCAGAAATATGCGGAATTTAATCGGGCTGAAATGCGAAGATTAATTGATGATATGAACAATCAGGAAGCGATCTCATGGGATGAGTTGTTAGACAGGATCAAGGAAAAGAGTACAACCTTACTAGACGTAAGGCCAAAAGAGGAGTTCGATCAGGGGCATTTGCCAAATGCCATCAATATTCCGGTTGATGAACTGGAAAGTCGGTTAGATGAACTCTCTTCCATCTCAAATCTTATCGCTTATTGTCGGGGATCCTACTGTGTGCTTTCTGCCAATGCCCTTGAATTAATGCGCGCCAAAGGTATCAATGCCCGCCGTTTTAAACGAGGTTTTTCAGGCTGGAAAGAGGCCGGAATGAATATTGAAGTCGACTCTTAACCTACTATCTTTCAAGGTCATTAATATCTCCCCGCAAAGCGGGGAGATATTGAATACATCCTGTGGGACACTTTGTTCAGTCGGCGATAGAATGGGCAGCTAAGCATACCTATCCGGAATCTCATCATAAAAGCCTATGTCGTTAAAGTAGCCCTTCTGGGAATTGTAGCGGTCAAGAACTTTCGGACACATTTCTAACCTCTTCCCACTGTCTTTTGTATTTAGCGGAAAAAATTTCTCCATTAAAGTGATGGGGACGGATGTCGTTGTAATACAATACCCGCCCAAATAATGGGTGATATCCCTCATTGCCTCATGGATGTCCAAATAGCCTTCTGGCGGGATCCATTCATTTTTCAAACTCCGGAAACCCGTTCCATCGAGGAATTACCATAGCTGTCACCTCTGCAACTCATGCTTTGGATAATTTTATTTTGCCTGAGTAAGCAGAAAAACCTTTTACCCCTGTATTGGCTTCCTTGATCTGAATGAAAAACCAGTCGTTCTTCAATACGACGCGTTTCCAGTACATTATTTAATACCCGGTAGACCAGCTCAGCATCAGGCGAAAAAATAATGGCCACTCCCACCACCTGGAGGGAAAATCTACAACCCGTTGTTGATGGAGAACGACCTGTTGAACCGCTTTCAGCTTAAATTCAGCGAAATATTAGCGTTTGGTGGGTTTTCAATTTCATCGTCACACCTCATTTGTCATGTTAATAACATTAGCAGGCTTTTGAGATGTCCGAGATCCTTATACCACTACACGTTTGCGTAACCCGTTCTCCATGAGCTGTTGATGTCAGAGAGGAATAAATTTTTGGCAAAAGTCATTGACGCAGCAGTAAAGTTCTTCTAATAACCTATTCAGAATCTTTTTAAACCTGAATAGGTTATTAGATCCTGTCTATGATGATTTATCAATTTCATACTATTATTTGATGCCATGCAGTGGTAACGGTTCATATAGAATGACAGGGCAAGATCTCATATCTTTAATATGATTATTATGAGCGAAAATAGTAC
This sequence comes from Xenorhabdus thuongxuanensis, assembly GCF_001908095.1. Taxonomy (GTDB): domain Bacteria; phylum Pseudomonadota; class Gammaproteobacteria; order Enterobacterales; family Enterobacteriaceae; genus Xenorhabdus; species Xenorhabdus thuongxuanensis. Next base: position 6,904 of record NZ_MKGR01000024.1, read on the forward strand.
TCTTTGCGTTCAATAAACATATAGTCAAGATATAGAAATCTATCAATAAAAGCGTATTGAATGTAAAAAATTATCAACATCTGACAAATGATTGATTTTTGCTCAAAGCAGAATCCCGCACTGTATTGAATGATGCAGGCTAAAAAGATAGCGTAACCAGATAGTTAACAATATATCGCAATTGAATTTTTTCATGCTAATGAATTCGCAAAATAAAATTATTGGTAAAAAATATTTTTCAACTCTATTTATAAAATTTGAATAAGGAAAATAAATAATGTTATTTGAACTGACGGTAGCTTATCGCAAATCGGCAGCACTATTTGCCTTTGTAGAGAGCAAAGCACCTTTATACTTAAATAACCAAGCAGGGAGAACGGTGAAAGAACTTTCTCAATTATGCAATATTCCACGAGATAAAATCGAACGGTTATGTAACTATATGCAATCCCTTAAGGTGTTAGAAAAAAAAGAGGATAAGTTTTACCTTACTGAGCCATGTTTATCACTCAGTAATCCAAACAGCTTTAAAACAACGCATATAAAATTCGAGCTAAACCCAGCAATCTGGAACGCCTGGTCACAATACAGCGCATCCTTAACTGAAACGAACAATAAATCTGCCTTTGAACTTTATCATAATGAACCCCTTTATGATTATTTCAGTCACGAGGAAAATCATTCCCACAAAACGGACTTTGATAATTTGATGGCAAAAATGTCTGAGGTATTGAGTAAGCATATTATTAACTTCATCTCTTTAAATGGGATTTCTTCAATCATTGACATAGGCGGAGGGTTAGGCTCTTTGGCAAAAAGTATAAAAATGCACAACCCTGATATTCAATGCCATGTCATGGATCAATATGATTTCACCCGAAATGAGTCAGAAGGAATTACATTTATCAATGGAGATTTCTTTTCCACTATTCCATCCGGATATGACGCCTATTGTTTAAAAAACGTCTTGCATAATTGGCCAGATAATCGGGCGATTAATATTCTGAAAAATTGCCATGAGGCAATGAGTGAAAACTCTGTTTTATATGTTATTGAGATGGTTAAAGAACCTAATATTTCAGATGCTGCATCATTTGATTTATATATGGATATTATGCTGTCAGGTAAAGCACGATATCAGTCAGAATTTCAATCGATCGCAGAACAAGCTGGCCTGACGATCATCAATATACAAGACTTGGAACTTTCCCTAACAGGTAGTAGGGAGTGTATTATTGAAATGAAGAAACAGCCCAGATTATAAATAAGTTCAAGGTACATGAATATCTCCCCGCTCTGCGGGGAGATATTCATCTCTCAGGTGCAACATATTATATTGGAAGCAGGTTAATGTGTTGAATCCATTATGTCATCTGCTTTATTCAGTTGCTGTTTTCTCGGTGTTACCGCCGCTGCCGTGTGATTTCTGGCCAAAAATACGTATACCGTCGGCAACACAAACAAGGTGAAAAACGTCCCCACCAACATTCCGGTGACGATCACAAGCCCAATACCAAAACGACTGTTAGCACCGGCACCACTTGCAAACAGTAATGGGATCAAACCAATCACCATAGCTGCCGTTGTCATCAATACTGGACGAAGGCGAATTCGTGCCGCCTGTATGATGGCAGAACGTTTATCCAAACCCTCACTTTCCTGCAATTTATTAGCAAATTCCACCATCAGGATACCGTGTTTACTGATAAGCCCAATTAATGTCACCAGCCCTATCTGGGTATAAATATTCAGGGTGATATAACCCATCGCCAGCGGTATCAGGGCACCACAAATTGAAAGCGGTACGGTGATAAGGATAATCAACGGATCAACCAGACTTTCATATTGCGCCGCCAACACCAGATAAATAATCACCAATGCGGCCAGAAACGTCAGAGCCAATGCGTGCCCTTCCTGCTTATATTGGCGGGCGTCTGATTGCCAGTCATGGCTATAACCTGCCGGCAGATTATCCGCAACACCCTCAAGAAAATCCACCGCTTGCCCTAATGTAATCCCAGGGGCGGGAATGGCCTGAAAAGTAGCCGCATTCTGTTGGTTAAATTGGGTCAGTTTGTTGGGTTCGACTCTTGTCGAGACGGAAACAATGGTGGAAAGCGGGATCATTTTTTGATCTTCCGTCCTGACATAATGGTGAGACAACGCTTCCGGCGTTAATCGCTGACGACTGATGCTTTGCGGAATAACATCATAAGAGCGACCTTGCATACTAAACCGGTTGATGTAGTTTTCCCCAACCAGCACCGCGAGAGATTCACCAATATCCTGCATTCTTACCCCCAGACTATTGGCTTTGGCACGATCAATCTGCACTTGTACCACAGGATTGTTGTAATCCAGATCGCTATCCACAACAATAAACAGCCCACTTTCACGCGCACGTTGTTTAATCTCTTCCATCGTCCGGTATAGCCCAGGGTAGTCTTCGACACTGCGGAGTACCATCTGAATCGGCAAGCCTCCCGTAGAACCTGGTAATGGGGGGAGCTGGATGATAAAGATACTGCTTCCCTCAACATCATTGACCTCCCTTTGCAATTGCGCCTGAATGTCTGCCGCTGAGCGCTTACGTTCATTCCATGCCGATAAATTCACCCCACCAAAACTGGCCGAAGGCCCATCAGTACCATTGACAACCCATGTTCCGACCGCCTCAGGGATTTCGCGGAAGATGCCATCCAGTTTATGAGCAAAACGTTCTGCATAATCTAAATTGGCATATTGCGGCGATTTGATGGCGGCCAGCACCACGGCTTGGTCTTCCGAGGGAGCCAACTCCTGCCGGGCGTGTTGATACAGCAAAGGCAAACTGATCATAACCAGTAAGACAAACCCGCCCATGACCCAACGGTAGCGCAATGAAACATTGAGTACGAGAGAATAATAATGCGTCAACTTTTCGAAAAAAAACTCAGCTGAACGGGCAATTCGCCCTTCATTCTGTTGGGACTGGAGTAAAAAAGAGCTCATCACAGGGGATAACGTCAACGCCACTACGCCGGATACGATAACGGCACCGGCTAATGTCAGCGCAAACTCTTTAAACAGCGCCCCCGTCAACCCTGACATTAAGCCAATCGGCGCATAAACAGCAGCTAGTGTAATCGTCATCGCAATAACCGGCGCTGCCACTTCTCTTGCACCGATTAACGAGGCAATAACCGGCGATTTCCCTTCTTCAATATGGCGATGAATGTTTTCAACAACGACAATGGCATCATCCACCACTAGCCCGACAGTTAACACCATTGCCAATAGCGTCAATAAATTAATGCTAAAACCAAAGGCCAGCATGAGTCCTGCCGCGCCCAACATCGATAAAGGAATGGCGACAATCGGGATCAGTACGCTACGCAATGAGCCTAAACAGAAGAAAACCACGGCAATAACGATGATTATCGCTTCCAACAAGGTATGTGCGACCTCATTAATTGAAGCATTAATAAAACGAGCAGTATCAAATGCCAGCCCCATTTCCACACCAGGTGGAAGAGTCTTCCGGATATCGGGAAACAGCTTGTTGATGCCATCAACAATCACCAGCGGGTTTCCAGTTGGGGTGGAAAATAGCGCCAGATACACCGCCATTTTATCATTGTACATACCGCTGCTGTCTGTTGTGGCAGAACCTAACTCCACAGTGGCAACGTCTTTTAGACGGACTAATGAATTGCCGTCATTGCGAATAACGAGATCACGAAAATCCTCAATACTGGTTAGATCGGTATTCACATGGATATTCGAAACAACATACTCCCCTTTGATTTTTCCCGGTGCCGCCTGATAGTTATTCTGCCTTACGGCGGCGGCAACATCGGTGGCCGTCAATCCACGCCCTGCCAGTTTGTTCACATCCAGCCACAGGCGCATGGAGAGTTTTTGCCCGCCAAAAATTTCGATTTTTGAAACGCCCTCAATCGATGAATACATGGGTTCAACCACGCGGGAGAGGTAATCGGTCAGCGCCGATGCCGACAGCGTATCACTGGAAAATCCGACATAAGCCACGGCCGTGGATTCTCCCGATGACAGTTCAATAACCGGGTCATAAGCCTCTTTCGGTAGCTTGTACCTGACCTGATTGACCTTGGCCATCACTTGCGCCAAAGCTTGGGTTGAATCGCGGTTCAATTCCATACGAACAGTGACAACACTTCTGCCCTGTACCGAAGACGAAGAGAGATAATCCACCCCTTCGACACCAGAGACGACTTGTGCAATCGGTTGAGTGACAAACCCTTGCATTAGATCGGCGGATGCCCCCGGATAGGTCGTTGTAATGGTGATGGTTGAGCTTTCTAGTTGCGGATACTGTCGGATGTTAAGTTTGCTCAGGGCAAACACGCCCAGTAACAGAATCAATGTGCTCACCACCAATGCGAGTACCGGACGGCGAACGAAAAGATCGGTAAAAGTCATTTTTTCGCCTCCATCAAGAATCCGTAGCCGCTGATTCCGCTGTCTTCAGCGTATCGACGGCAATGGCAACAACTGCTGTTCCATCCGTTAATTTCATTTGTCCTGATGTGACGACCTGCTGCCCCCGGGACAACCCTTTTTTGATTTCAACCAAGCCATCCCAACGCTGCCCAACGTCAACCGAAACCCGTTTTACGGTTATTCCCTGCGGAGTGGCCGGCTTGCTTGCCTGATTTTCCCCCTGTTCCGTCGGTTGAGTGACAAAAACGGTGTCACCATAGGCGGTATAGGTGACGGCAGTTTCCGGGATGACCAGTGCTGGCTGATTATTCTGGCGCATAACCTGAATGCTGGCATACATGCCGGCTTTCAGTTTTCCATCGGCATTATTCAGGCGTGCCTGTACCTGTACCGTACGGGAATTACCAATCAACGGATCTATCGCATTAACGGTAGCCGGAAAATTTTGGTTCGGATACGCATCAACCTGTATGTTGACAGACTGCCCGACATGCAATTCTGGGCTTGTCTGTTCATTCAGAGAAAAATTAAGTTTCAGGTTTTTGGCATCTACCAGATTGGCAATCGCATCGCCGGCGTTCAGGTATTGCCCCTCATGTATCTGTCTTATTCCCATCACACCTGAAAAAGGTGCCCGGATAACTTTCTGGGCAATAACGGCTTCTTTCTGACGAATAGAAGCCAGTGCCATGTCGCGTTGTGCCAGTGTATTGTCCAGTTCAGAGGCTGCAACCATTTTGCTGGCAAATAATTTTTGGGTACGTTGATATAACCGCTCTGTATTTCTCCATTGTGCCTGTAGGCGGGCAAGATCTGCCCGTTCAACCGCATCGTTGATTTGCACCAATAATTGCCCTTTTTCTACATATTGACCTGATTCAAATTCAATTTTAACGACCCTGCCACTGGTTTCTGCCGCCAGATGGACTTGCCGCTCGGCTTCAAATTCTCCGACGCCATATAATGCTTTCTCTACAATGGTTTCTTTTACTTCTGCCAGAGCCACTTTTACCGGAGGGTAGTCGATATTCCCTGAATTATTCCGGGCAGAACTCTGCAGGACATAAACGAAGAACCCGATTAGCGCCAATAAAACCATTCCCAGACCAACAACGATTGCCTTATTCATCATATCTCTCAATTCTTAGTCATGTACCAATTCAACTTCGAGATGCGCGTTATTACTCCCCCGCTTCGCGGGGAGTGATAACGCCTCGCGTCGTCTTACACGCTGAATCTTGAAAAGCGGTGGGTATACACATGGCAATAACGACCTCAAATCACCCAACCCTTAACAATAAATTATTATATTGAATATAGGATTAAGTCAATGGCCTTTTACCCTGCCATTAACAGCAAATAAAATAGTTTCATAAATTAACTATAAAATTAACAATCTATTCTATTAGAGCTATATCTATAAGTTACTATTCTTTGTTTTGCAGCTTTTTATGCACCTCTTGTCAAAAAAAAGCATTGACATTGAATTGAATTCAATTAATAACTTAATATTTATAATAAATTAGCGTCACAACTCAACTTCATTGATAAATATTTCATAAAGGTAATTAATATGATAAAAATGAAATATAACGTTTTATTAACGGGTGCAACTGGTTTTATTGGTGTACATCTTTTGGATGTTTTTTTGCAGAAAAAAGAAATAGAGAAAATTTATTTATTATGCAGAACCGTTGATGATGAAAACAAATTATTTCGTGTAGAAGAAGCCTATGAAAAATTTGCTATAGAAGGTGTTCATCACCTAAAATCTGCAAAAAACATTAAGGTTATTGAAGGTGATATTTCTTTACCTCAGTGTGGAATTAACCATTCAGATTTTCAAGAATTGTGCAATGAAGTCGATGTTATTTATCACATAGCCGCACGAGTGAATCACGTACGTCCCTATGACGTACTGAAAGCACCTAATGTTGATAGTGTCAATGACATGATTAATATGGCTAACACAGGTAAAAAGAAAGTGATAAATTATGCCTCTACGCTTTCAGCCGCCTCTAAAACGGATGAATACGGGAATATTGTAGAGGATTTTCCCGGAGACACTATGCTTAATTCTGAAATGGGATATTTAATTTCTAAATGGGAAGCTGAACGCCTGTTGGAAAATTTCGTAAAAAAAGGGGGTAAAGCGAATATATTTCGTTTAGGTTATATTTCAGGGCACAGTAAAACGGGAGAGGCTCCCTTTGCTGATAATCAATTTATGCTTTTCATGAAGAGCTGTATTCAATTAGGTTATGCTCCCATTTTTCCGGGTCTTATGAATTTTACCCCTATTGACTATACCGTATCCATCATAGCGCTAACTAAATATACCATTGAAACCGGAAATGTCCTTAATTTATTTAATTACGAAGGCCTGATAAATTGGAGAGATATTATTTCTTGGTTAAATATTCGAGGGTTTAATATAGAATTAATGGAATATTATCAATGGCAACAAAAATTAATCGCCAGCGGTGAAAATAATGCTCTTTACCGTTTTTTGCCACTCTATGGAGCAGAAGATTCCTATGATAAATTATTAATTCTCTGGCAAGAAATAGATAAATTCCACTATAAAAAAACAAAAGAAGCGACGGGAATGATTGATATGACATTGCCAAAATTACGTTATGATTTACTTGATACCTATTTGGCTTATTTGCAAAAAAAAGATTTTTTACCGATGCCAATTTAACTTCACGAAGCGTGTTATCTCTCCCTGCTTCGCGGAGAGAGATAAGTCTCCTCCTCGTATTATTGATGGCAACTTGCAAAGATGACAGCTAGCTTGCAAAATTACCCTAAGTCTAAATTAGCAATACAATACATATTATTGGGTATATTCATTTTAAAATTACCTTTGTGCATATAAACGACATGAAATTGTTCAAATATCCCTCTTTTCCTTAAAAAAGAAAAAAACGACTCATGTACATATTCAGGTAAGAAAATGGAGATTTTTGTGTTTTCCGGCAAGCTTGAAGTTAAGGTGTTAAATAACTCCTCCGCATCAGATGGCGTTCTTGCGACTAATGGACCAATACGGAAACCATCGGGCAAAGGCCGGATCACACCATAACCAAAAATGTCTCCATTAACCATTTTTAAATATGAGATATGCCCAGAGGAAAATAACCAACTATTTAGAAATTTTTGCCGTAATGTCGGAAAAAACAGACTATCATATTTTATGATACTGTCAATATTATGGGGTTTAATGATAGATATTTCTTTTATATTTTCTGATTCTATCTTTTTTAATTTCCCCGTGTAGTGAATGATATTATAAATAGGATTCAACCCTGACTTTTTATAATTAGAGACCATGTAAGGCATTGCATTTGAACCTATATCCCGATTACCTGCGTGGGATCTCGCGACTTTACATACCGCTTTTCCATATCCTTTTCCCCTAAAATCATTATCAACTAAATAGTTCCCCCATATCGCATACTGTTTTGAGTGATTGATGAGAGAAACAGCTGCAACAGCCTGATCACCAATCCACCCAATGAAAAGTCCGTCATTATCCACTGAATACATACAATCTGCGTCATGGTAACCAATATTCCAACCTTCTTTATTTCCCCATTGAACGACACACTCCCAATCCTGACGTGTGGCTTTTTTAACTGTAAAATCATTTAGTTTATTTATAAAGATTGTTTTTTTTTCTGAAGAGTTCATTATTTAGTATTTCCTTGCTAACTATTTTTAATTATAACTTAATGGCTTAAATAATTATTAATAAAAGCTAAAAGTTCAGTGTGATTTATTTTTCCCGCTGCCGTTTTAGGTAATTTATCTATGGTAATAAAATGTTTCGGTATTTCATAAGGCAATAATTCTTTATGGCACAGGCTAACTAATTCATTGACTTTTGAATATTGATTTGAATTTGTTTCGATAACGGCGACAGGGATAGTATTAAGCCTAACATCGGGAACGCCTGCTACTGCGGCCTCGTTAACCCAAGGGTGAGTTTCCAATAAATTCTTTATTTTCTCAGGCTGGATTTTAAATCCACCTCGTATAATCATGTTATCGGCTCGCCCTAATATCCAGAGAAATCCATCCTCATCAATATTCGCTAAATCACTGGTACGGCTCCATCGGCACTTATTCTCTGATATCCTTCCTTCAGAGCAAACTTCTAAGAAACCGGCTTGTCCAATGGGAAGTTCGTGACCAAATTCGTTGGTAATTCGAAGCTTGATACCGGGATATGCTTTACCTGCACTACCTGATTTTAAAGTCCACCATTCCCTATGTAATTCGTAATTCCAGCCTGCAACAGCACCTGCAAATTCAGTTGCGCCATAAGACATTAACACTCGTATTCCATAAAGAGCCAGAATTTGATCAATTAATTTGGTGGGACAATAGGTCGAGCCAGAGGTAATTATCTTTAATGAATTAATTTTAGCCGGATCAATATTGGCACCTTGTAAATCATGCAAAGCGGCAGGTACAAGAAATGTTGCTCGTATTTTGTGGCGTTCGATGGCTTCAACCCAAGGTTCTAACACAAATTTTGGCATTAATACTATTTTTCTTCCGGTATACAGAGCGCTTAATACTCCCCATAGACCAGAGATGTGAAAAATTGGCATTGACACCAATGAGACTGAATCAATTAATAATTGATTATTACTGGGTATTTGCCCGCTTGCTATAAGAGAATTTTCTATTTTTTGATAGCTTAATTTTATTTGTTTTGGTATTCCAGTTGTGCCTGACGTTAACATTTCAATGGCAATATCAGAAACAGTTATATCACTTGTATGTAATTGCCTCCCAATAGAATAAATTTCTCCGCTATGATTTAATTCAAAAATCACGGTATTCATCATTATTTCATTCAGTAAACTTTTATCTTGAAATAATGTCGTTCCGCCTATAATCACCCTGACATTTAATCTCTTGACATCTTCCAATAATTTCTGTAAGGGTTTTAAAGGGTTTAATACAACTATTGTTTGTTTGCTCTCCAAGAATTTCAAAAGAATCGCAATATGTTCAGGACGATTTTCCAAAATAACGCCAACTCTTTCAAATTTTGTCACTCTTGTTTTTTGTAATAACTCATCAAGCCTATTTGCAATGGCACGTATTTTTTCCCATGTCCACCAGGATTGAAAATATTCAATTGCATTAGCATCATCCGGTGTTTCATAGAGTAATCGCTTAAAATGTTCACGAATTCCCATAAATGCTCCTTACATTTATTAATAGTTTTTTTGGATTCGCTTAATAAGTACAATTTCTAAGAAAGGTGGGCGCACTACTGGCAATGACCTCTCTTATTTCGATTCTGCTTGGTTAATATGCAAATAAAGGAAAATATTAGTGATATCCGTTGTCTAACCCCATGACAAACCTTATTGAAAATCATGGGGTTTGTTTTTTTAACATTCGCCGCTTTTAGTAAGGTCGTACATCGCTAAAGCTTTTGCCCCATAAATAAACGCACCCTCTCCTTTCATTAATACGACCACCCCAATCCCTTCCACGAGTTCTTCTCGTGTTAATCCATTTTTTACCCCTGAGTGAATGTGGTTTCTCAGCAGTTCATCGGCACCTGATGCGATGGCAATAGTGATTGCAATTAGCTCTTTGAATTTATAGGTTATCTCCCCAATATTGAGAGTTGCCGTGTACAGATTTTCAAAGGCAGATGCCATACCCGCTGACGCGAGCGCCATCGTACTGATGGCATCAGAAAAAGTCGGTATCTGTTCATTCACGGTTTGTGTCTTACTCATGTTTTCCACCCTTAATCACGAAGTTACCGATATTTCTTGTTCAATCTACACTCAACCAATATAGTATTCAATATAATAATTGACTAATTGATATCAGGTATTCTAAGCTAACCATAACCGTATGCATAATCATGACGAAGGATCCAACATGAGTACATTAATTGAACTAACCGAAACGAATTTTGATAGCGTTATTAATAAGAAAGGAGTTTGTGTTGTCCGGTTCTGGGCACCGTGGTGCGGGCCTTGCCGTGCCGTTGCTCCTACATTCAGCCAATTATCAAACGACATGAAAGAGAACGCCACTTTCGGAGAGGTTAATATCGATGATTTTCAGAATATTGCCGTAAAATATGGCATTCGCAGTATACCCACAACATTAGTTTATAAGGATGGAAAACCCGTAGATTCTCTGATTGGCGTTGTCTCTCTATCACAATTTAAAAGTCTGGTTTCTCAAAATTTGTAGCCCTGTCTGAATTAATTCAGGAAATTATGGGGCTGATTTATTTTATTAATCCAGCTTTAGATTCCAAGATTATCATTTACGGGTAAAACAAGGAGCATTTAATGTCTTTTTATACGAAAGTGCTAATTATAGGAACAGGCCTCGCGGGATATACTGCGGCAATATATGCCGCCAGATCGGGTCTTTCCCCTATTGTAGTCTCCGGTTTGGAGGTTGGGGGGCAATTAATGAATACCTCTGATGTTGAAAACTGGCCGGGAGAACCGGGAGGGATAATAGGCCCTGAATTGATGTTAAGGATGGATAACCATACAAAAGAATTTGTTCCGGAAATAATCAATGACTACATTGTTTCAGTCGATTTTAATGTAACCCCTTTTCTCGTCTCCAGTGAGAAAAATAAATATCAGGCAGAGAGTATAATCATTGCAACAGGGTCAACTGCACGTTATCTAAATTTACCAGCTGAAAATAACTTACGGGGTAAAAGGTTGTCGGCCTGTGCGACTTGTGATGGTTTTTTCTATAAAGGGCAGGATGTCGCCGTTATCGGGGGCGGCAATACCGCCGTTGGAGAGGCCCTGTATCTTTCTAATATCGCCAGACGGATCTTTCTTATTCATAGGCGGGATGAACTCAGGGCTGAAAAAATCCTGCAGGATAGGCTGATGGCGAAAGTTAAAGAAGGGAAAGTCGATATACTTTGGAATACTGAGGTGAAAGCATATATCGAATATCAAGGAAAATTTAAGGGACTTACTTTAATAAATAAAATTGATGGTTTTTTATATGACCTTCCCATTGGGGGGTGTTTTATGGCAATAGGTCATACTCCAAATACCGCGTTTTTGCAGAATAAGTTAAAGCTGAAAGAGGGATATATTGTTGTCAATGGCAAGAGTCAAACGCTTGAAACCATGACATCAACCTCTGGTGTATTTGCCGCAGGAGATGTTGCTGATAGCAGGTATCGTCAGGCCATAACTTCTGCGGGTTCAGGGTGTATGGCTGCGCTTGACGCGGAGAAATGGTTACAACTTAATAATCGGTAACCACTGTTAATTTATATTCTATTCTCAACTTTTTATGCTCTTAAATTAATATGTTTATATTTTTCCCTATATCTCTTAGCCTAAAGTTAATTTAGGATTTTATAGTAGTTTATATCAATTTGTAAAATATTATATGGTTTTTTTCGTAAACTGGAAATTAACATAGGATTACAAAATGAAAATTTCAATATATATTAGTTTGTTATTTGTATTAAACGCTATTTCATTTGGTTCATCGGCAGCAAATGAGGTCAAATCCGCTGTAGGAGAGAAGATTGGCGTTATTTCCGTAACAGGGGCAGAAACTTTGGATACACTCACTGACAAATTATCCAAAAAGGCTGATGAGGCTGGAGCAAAATATTTCAGGATTACTTCTGCTGTTGGTCAAAATCACTTAAATGGAACTGCCGAAATATATAGATAACTGATAGTGTCTCATCCAACAATGGCATTATCCTATAGACATCTTAACATCTATCTGGATCAATATTTAGGTGTGATTTAATACTGAATAATTAGCCTTAATTCTGCTTAATGACAACTATTTTCGGAAGAACATAAATCAAGCCCAGTTACTTCGACTTAAGTAGGTTGTAGGAAATTAATCCTAACACGATTTCCGACAAAAAACTGGGCGCTGTCCGTGTAGAATTGAAGCAAAGAACTCATCTTTCCGAATATGAATAATAAACCGCCCAATTCATCCACTACTTACTGGGAATTTTTCCCAAAGGGATAATATCTTTAAAAAGAATAAACATAAAATGACAACAGAAATCAATCTATATCACATTGAATTTATTGGTGAATTTAAGTGATTATTTTCCTTGTTACTGTGTCGCATTTTGAAATTTATTGGGAATAAAGGAATATACTTATTTATAAATTGAATATGAAATAATAATTAAACTAATTAGCTTAAATGAAAACTTAATAATTAATTATAACAGGTTAAAATAAATGAATAATTTTACTAACAAAAACATTATCAAAGATCTTGTTCACTGGATTGAGAAAAACATCAAGAATGAATTAAATATTGATATCGTAGCTAAAAGATCTGGTTATAGCAAATGGCACTTGCAGCGTATTTTTAAAGAAACAACAGGTATTACTCTAGGTCGTTATATAATAAATAGACGTATATCTAATGCAGCTATTGCGATTTATTTAACTGAAAATAAAATTGCTAATATAGCATTAGAGTATCAATTTGACTCACAACAATCTTTTTCCCGCTCATTTAAAAAACACTTTGGTATAACACCAAGCGAATGGAGAAGAAAAAAAATAATTTAGGGATTCTAAGCCAGACAATGGCATTCGGTTAAATCCTTATCGGAGCATCAAAAGAATTCCGTCGTGTTCTGAGACTCATCGATCTCCGTGGATAGTGTCTTCCTGATCTCACCCGTTGTATCATTCTTGCTACAAGTGTGTAAATCTATAATAAATTGATTTTTAATGTTTTATATCTAGGAAAGGGAGATATTTGACTACAAAAATAAACAATTTTTTGAATTCAATTTCTGTTTTTTACCCAAGCTCTCCTTGTTATCGACACGATCCCTCACATCATCATCGTTTCTGTGGTCAAAATAATTTCCCAATATTCTTGTCAGGTTAAGTAATAATATATGCGCCTGAAGCTCTTGTTTAACTCCTACCGATTTGGATCTGAGTTTAATGAGCAACTGTCTTTCGCTTTAAACCGTGTGGAAAGATTCATCCCACGGTTTATTTGTTTTTATCATTGCATTGAGAATGACCAGTAACTTACGCATACAAGCAACGATGGCGACTTTATTTGGCTTGCCTGCTTCGGTTAATCTCTTGTAGAAAGCGCAGAGAACGGGGTTAAATCTAATGGCTGTTAACGTAGCCATATAAAGCATTCGACGCACCATTGCTCTTCCTCCAAAGATTGTTCGTTTTCCCCGGAAGAACCCAGAATCCCGATTAAACGGTGCAACGCCAACCAATGCACTAATTTCACGGCGGGTTAATTGACCCAACTCTGGGACATCGGCGATCAAAGTGGCTATTGTGGCAGGACCAACGCCTTTTACTGTCGATAATAAATCGAGTTTGGGACGATAATAGGCCTTGATGTGGTTAGATAACGCCGATTTAATGACCTTAAGTTGTTCTTGTATAAAGCTGATCATTAAAGTGATGCTTTCTCGAATTTCTGGATGGCAGCTTCCTAATCTTTGGCGCTCCGAGACGGAAAGTGTGACTAATTGGCGCCGACGTGTGATCATGGCTTGCAGCACTTGTTGCTGAGCAGAGGGCAACACTCTGATTATTTTATCCCGATCTGTTTGTTGAGATAAAACCAGGGCTAACTGTGCCAGCATTTGAGCATCTATTTTATCGGTTTTGGCTAGATATCCCATTGCCTTAGCAAAATCACGGGCTTGTCGGGGATTGACGATAGCAACAGCTAGCCCTCTGGCCTGCAAAACACAAGCAACGGGCATCTCATAACCCCCGGTTGCTTCTAATACAACTAAATCAATCTCATAGTTAGCCAAAATAGATGCTAGTTGATCATGGCCTTCAGGGGTATTTGGGAATGTCATGACAATTCCCTGTGTACTAAGCGCAATTTCGAGTGAAGCTTTGGCAACATCAATACCGACACAAATCGTTTCAGTCATGGTTCTTCGGCTCCCATTCTTGCCAATGCGAATTTAGTTTCAAGCAACTGTTCGGGTTTCTCGAAGAAAAGCAACAATCATGCGTCGAAAGCTCATTAACGGGCTTAATCCCTTGATGGTTGTCTGACTGCATGATTGTTGCCAATCTCACTTAACCAGCATAAACCAGATTAAAGATACAAGATGGCCGCTCTCACCCTAGCGACGGTATATTAACAGGGTAATTATCTCTGATAGACGCTACCATTATGAACACCATCGCACTTAGCCCATCAGCGGGATTACCAAAAAGATTACGTCAGTGTCAGGCCTTAATTAAAACTTGGCACTGATTAACCTCAATATTTAATGACAAGGATGAATGCAGAAAGATTGCTGAGGCAATAATAATAATGACAAAAACAGGTCAGACCGTGACTTGCTAAACCTGAATGGTCGCCAGAGCCACAACTTACCGTCGATGTCAACGTGATTTTTGTCTTGCTAACGGGATGTGTTCATATAGCGACCATAGATTTAAATGGCGAAGGACAGTATTAATACCAATTTTCAAGATACGAGCGGTATCACGAATATACGAGTTATTCATGGCCATATCAACAAACTACTTTCATATCGGGTTTATAAACGTGATAAGTGTATTCCAACTGAATTTCATACGGCGGCAGCGAAAGAGTTTGGTTCCCATTGAATTTATAGCTTGAGGTACGATTAACGTTTTTCTTTGATAAAAGCGTTGTTGTACCTCAGGCATTTTAGTTTCCTTCTTAAACAGAGCGCTAAACTGTTTTATTTAGTATCTTATCAGCTTCCATAAGCTGCTGTTTTCTTGGTGTTATCGCAGAAGCAGAGTGATTTTTTGCCAGTAGGGTATATATAGTTGGCAATACAAATAGGGTGAAAAATGTTCCTACCAACATACCCGTTACAATCACCAATCCAATGCCAAAGCGGCTATTTGCACCTGCACCACTAGCAAATAGCAGTGGGATCAGGCCAATTACCATAGCGGCCGTCGTCATCAATACCGGACGAAGACGGATTTTAGCTGCCTGCAAAATAGCCAAACGCTTATCCAGCCCTTCGCTTTCCTGTAACTTATTGGCAAATTCCACCATTAAGATACCGTGCTTACTGATAAGCCCTATCAGTGTTACTAATCCAATTTGAGTGTAAATATTCAGAGTAATATATCCCATAGCTAACGGGATCAGAGCGCCACAAATAGAAAGTGGAACGGTGATAAGGATAATCAAAGGATCAACAATGCTTTCATATTGGGCGGCCAATACCAGATAAATTATGATCAATGCCGCCAAGAATGCGAAAAGCAAGGCATGCCCTTCTTGTTTATATTGACGGGCGTCTGATTGCCAATCGTAGCTGAATCCTGCAGGCAAATTATCCAACACATTCTCAAGGAAAGTCACCGCTTGCCCCATAGTCACACCTGGTGCAGGAATAGCTTGAAAAATAGCCGCATTTTGCTGATTGAATTGGGTCAGTTTATTTGGCTCAACTTTTGTCGAAACAGAGACAACCGTAGAAAGTGGGATCATATTTTGGTTTTCAGTCCGAACAAAATGACGGGATAAAGCTTCCGGTGTTAATCGTTGGCTGCGTATACTCTGTGGAATAACATCATATGAACGGCCTTGCATCCCAAATCTGTTGATATAGTTCTCTCCTACCAACAACGCTAATGATTCACCAATATCCTGCATTCTAATCCCCAGACTATTGGCCTTCGTACGGTCAACCTGCACTTGTACTACCGGATTGTTGTAATCCAGATCACTATCTACCACAACAAATAACCCGCTTGAGCGTGCTTGCTGCTTAATATCTTCCATCGTTTGGTACAGGACAGGATAGTCCTGTAAGCTACGTAGTACCATCTGAATTGGCAGTCCCCCAGTAGAACCAGGCAGTGGCGGAAGCTGGAATATAAAAATATTGCTACCTTCTACTTCTCCCACAGCGATCTGTAATTGCGCCTGAATCTCTGAAGCTGAGCGCTTACGTTCACTCCATTCTGATAAGTTTAAGCCGCCAAAACTCGAAGAAACCCCATCAACTCCATTGATAATCCATGTAACGGACATTTCCGGAACATCGTTAAATACGCGATCTAGTTTGTGAGAAAATTGTTCCACATAGTCTAGGTTAGCATGTTGTGGTGTCTTAATTGCGGCCAGAACCCCTGCTTGATCTTCAACCGGCGCTAATTCTTGACTGGCTTGCTGATAAAGTAAGGGTAAGCTGATGACAACCAATACAGCAAATCCGCCCGTTATCCACCGATAATGTAAAGAGATATTTAGCAAGCGAGAATAATAATGAGCTGTTTTATCAAAAAACATTTCAGCCATCTGTGCCATTCTTCCTTCTTGCTGCCTAGAATCTAATAGAAAAGAACTCATTACTGGGGATAAAGTAAGTGCCACAATACCTGAGACGATAACCGCTCCAGCCAATGTTAGAGCAAACTCCTTAAATAGTGCACCGGTCAGACCCGACATTAAACCAATTGGTGCATACACTGCAGCAAGGGTAATCGTCATGGCAATCACAGGACCAGCCACTTCTCTTGCGCCGATCAGCGCTGCGGCGATTGGTGATTTCCCTTCCTCAATATGGCGATGTACGTTTTCAACCACTACAATCGCATCATCGACGACCAAACCGATTGACAATACCATTGCCAATAATGTTAATAAATTGATACTGAAACCAAATAGCAACATCAACCCTGCTGCGCCCAACATTGATAAAGGAATAGCAACAATGGGGATCAATACACTACGCAACGATCCTAAACAGAGATAGATCACTGTCACCACGATAATCAATGCTTCTAATAAGGTCTTAGTAACTTCATCGATGGAAGCCTGAATAAAGCGGGAAGTTTCGAAAGCCAACTCAACCTTAACGCCTGGGGGAAGTGTCTTTTCGATGTCCGGTAGCAATTGTCTGATACCTTCGACAATAATAAGTGGATTCCCTGTTGGTGTTGAAAATAATCCCAGATGCACCGCTGTCTTACCATTTAACATTGCACTGGTTTCAGTGGCTGCAGAACCCAATTCTACTGTGCCTACATCTTTGAGACGAATTAATCCATTGCCGTCATTACGGATAACCAGATCACGGAATTCATTAACATTGGTGAGATCTGTATTAACATTGACATTTGAAACGACATATTCACCTTTCACTTTTCCTGGTGCCGCCTGATAGTTATTTTGCCTGACTGCTGTGGCCACATCTGCTGCGGTTAATCCACGCCCGGCTAGGCGATCTGCATCCAACCACAAGCGCATAGAAAGTTGTTGTCCTCCAAAAACTTGTACTTTAGAAATACCTTCAATAGATGAAAACATGGGTTCAACCACTCTTGAAAGGTAATCTGTCACCGCCGATACAGGCAACATATCACTAGAGAATGCAACATAGGCAACCGCTGTTGATTCCCCTGATGAGAGTTCAATAACAGGATCATAAGCCTGTTTTGGCAGCCTATACCTAACCTGGTTTATCTTAGCCATCACTTGTGCCAGAGCCTGGGTTGAATCCTGGTTAAGTTCCATGCGAATTGTGACGGTACTTCTGCCTTGCACCGAGGAAGATGATAGATAATCGAGACCTTCAATAGAAGAAATAGCTTGTGAAATGGGCTGGGTAATGAATCCCTGTATTAAATCGGATGAAGCCCCCGGATATTCTGTCGTAACAGTGATTGTTGAGCTTTCTAATTGTGGATATTGTCGGATAGGAAGTTTACTGAGGGAAAATAACCCCAATAACAAGATTAATGTACTAACTACCAGAGCAAGTACCGGACGACGAACAAAAATATCAGTAAATGTCATTTTTCCGTCTCCATTAAAGCACTTGTTGTGGAGGGTTTTGCTGTACTCAGTGTATCTTCATCAACCATGACCACAGGTATACCATCATGTAATTTCAGTTGACCCGATGTCACAACTATTTCTCCCTTAGCCAATCCTTTTTGAATTTCCACCAAACCATTCCAACTTTGTCCCACATCAACGGAAACACGTTTTACTGTCATAGGCTGTTTGGGATCTTGTACTGTCCCTTGTGCTATAAATACAGTATTCCCGTAGGCGGTATAAGTCACAGCTGTCTCTGGTATAGTCAAAACGGGCGTATTTTCTTGACGTACGACCTGAATATTGGCGTACATACCTGCTTTCAATTTTCCATCGGGGTTATCCAAGATTGCCTGTAGCTGTACAGTGCGGGATTTACCAACCAAAGGGTCAATAGCATTTATTCGGGCAGGAAAATTCTGATTTGGATATGCATCAATTAACACATTGACTGACTGCCCAATACTTAGGTTAGGACTTGTCTGTTCATCAAGAGAAAAATTCAATTTGAGTTTTTTGGCATCTACCAGACTGGCAATCGCATCTCCTGCATGCAGGTATTGCCCTACTTGTACTTGCTGGATACCTATGATGCCTGAAAAAGGAGCTCGAATAGTTTTCTGGGCAATCAGTGCTTCTGTTTGGCGAATGGCCGCTAATGCCATATCGCGCTCTGCTAATGCCTTATCTAATTCTGATGTGGAAACTACCTTGCTAGTAAATAATTTATTAGTGCGTTGATATAACTTATCAGTATTTCTCCATTGAGCTTGTAAACGGCCAAGTTCAGCTTGTTCAACTCTATCGTTGATTTGCACTAATAATTGGCCTTGTTCTACATATTGACCGGATTTAAATGTAATATTTGTCACTCTTCCACTGGTTTCCGCTGCCAAATAAACTTGTTTGTCAGCTTCAAGTTCTCCAACACCATGTAATATTTTTGGAAGATGTGTCTCTTTTACTTCCGCTAAGGCTACCTTTATAGGGGGATAAGCTATGCTCCCTGATTCATTCTTAGCAGAACTATTTAGGTTATAAATAAAAATACTAATTACTAACAATAAAGCAACTCCTAGACTAACAGAGATTTTTTTTCCTATCATTTGTATCAACCTCTTAAAGAATTTAATTTTGAATTGAGTTTTTCTCGAGTGGTTAGTCATTTTTGTTGCAAACAAAATTGATAAATTGACTGCTCTCCAATGAAATAACGGTATAACGGTAGATAGTCATGGGAAAATGTTAATTTTCGAACTCGGTATTTGATCAGCCATAGTAGTTCCTGTATGTGAGATATTTGTCTATGCCTTAAGTTTTTTTCTTAAATGGCTTGCAATCGCAGTTGCTAGCAATCCCCCAATTACAGTGGTATGTTCAAGCGCAAAGTAGAAAGAAGTTTTGGCATATTCGCCGGAGAGATTCCAAAAAGTATGGACGATAAAAATAGTTAACAAAAGAAAGACAGCTAATGTACCTGCACCGAACCAGACAAAACGATCTAATAAAATCAATATTGAGCCGAAAAGTAAAACAATCGCTGATGAAATATTGAAAAACCAATCAGGGTGTAAACCTGCCGCTCTCATTTCTGCAAGACCGCCTTCAAAATCGGTAATCTTGGCAAGCCCTGACGGAATGAAAATAAACAAAAGAAGTAATCGAGTAATAATCCATAACCAAGAACTCTCCAGAATATTCTTAACAGACCATTGCATAATTTTGTCTTTACCTTTTAAGTAGAAGACACTGTCTTTTTTCAATTTATGAAAATATAGAGTAGTTTTTAACAGAAACATTAAGTATGCAGTATAAAATCTCAAGTTAACTTGAGGTCAATAGATAAGGTGAAAGATAAAGACATTGATTTTAATGTGTCTTTAATTCTCTGAGAGAAATATCAAAACGTAGCAGAGTTGTTGTTTGGAAGCTGAGTAGTGGGCTGATAGATGGTTCTGGGGTTATCTGATGCACTATAACAGCTAGTGTCATCTTAGTAATGTATTAAAGTTATCCACATTATTAACAATATGGATCTAATTATAGGATCTTAATTGATCTAAAAAAGGATCTTTAAAAAGATCTTAAAGGATCTAAGGTAGGAAAATTATTTATTAAACAAAATGTTATAGAACTTTTTGTTCCTCTAAATATGCTGTTTTGTTCCTCTAAATATGTGATATGTTCTTGCAATTATGTCATCTGTTCCTCTAAATATGCTAATCTGTTCCTCTAAATATGCTATAAATGTTCCTGTAAACATGTAAATGTCTTTTTCTTTGTGGGCAAATGAACATTCTGGGATAATATGAAATGTCTAAAGATATCAATGATATAGGTATATCTGTTGAGTATTTGAATAAGTCAACTGGCGAAATAGAATACATTTCATCCACAAGCACAAGATCTATTCAGCCACTTTCCCTTTTAAGATTGAGTGTTTTCTGTCCTGTTGGTATGCGAGAGAAGAAAAACGTTGCTAACCGAACGATGGATGCTTCTGAAGAGCTTCGTAATTTGGAGATCGTTAATAAAGAAGGTTATAACAAAGTGACGATAAGCGGCCCAAAGCTCGACATGGATACTGATTTCCGAGTCTGGGTTGCTATTATTTCTGCACTTACTCAATATCCTCTTGTGGAAAATCAGATTTCAATGTCTTTCACTGATTTTGCTCGGCTTTGTGAGTTCAGTACAAGGCAGGTGAATAAAAACCTTAAAGAAAGAATCGCAAAGTCACTGCGTAAGATTACATCTACTTCGTTGTCTGTGTATAAAGACATGGGAGAAGAAATAATCAGCGCAACTACCCATCTTATTAATTTTTCCAAAGTTGATACCGCTAACAATGAAGTCGTTCTTGAATACAATCCTGGCTTAAAAGACCTTTATGATATTGACCTAAAACGTGTGCTCAAGTTGAAGGTATTCCCGGCGATTAAACGTGATGAAGTAGCTAAGGCGATTTATACTTTTTTGGAAGGTCTACCGAACAATCAAGTCCAGATTGTGTCTTTTGACAGGCTCATGAAGCGCTTGAATATGCGTTCTGAACCTAGAAAACAACTGATGATTGTGCGCCGTGCTATGAAGTTGTTAGAGGAAGTCAAATACTTAACTTATACCGAAGGCTATAAGGTTAGAGGAGGAAAGCGTCAAGTTTATTTCTCGATCAATTCTCGTGATCCAGATCTAACTGAGACAGAAGATTGATAGATTTCTTTAATAATAGAAGGTATTTTTAATGAATTACGTTTTTATGCTGTTCTTTTTGAATGATGTAGATTACATAATTACATGTAGTTAAACGTTTTTTTAAAAATGTTCCTCTAAATATGCAGTGTGAAAGCACATATGTTTCGTTATGTTAAAAAAACACATATTCCTTATATTACAATTTATTACATGAATATCGTTCCTCTAAATATGTATTTTTTATGTGTTCATAGGAGGAATATATTTAGAGGAACAATTGGTTGCTTTGTTGCCAATTTGTTCTTGTAAATATGCAGTAATGAGGGTGTTCCTGCAAATATACTGTTTGTTACCTGGCCATAAGAGCATATTTAGAGGAACAATTGCCTGTTTTTTTGTCAATTTGTTCTTGTAAATATGCAGTAACGAGGATGTTCCTGCAAATATGTTGTTTGTTACTTGGCCATAAGAGCATATTTAGAGGAACAATTGCCTGTTTTTTGTCAATTTGTTCTTGTAAATATGCAGTAACGAGGATGTTCCTGCAAATATGTTGTTTGTTACCTGGTCATAAGAGCATATTTAGAGGAGCAATTGCCTGTTTTTTGTCAATTTGTTCTTGTAAATATGCAGTAATGAGGGTGTTTCTGCAAATATACTGTTTGTTACCTGGCCATAAGAGCATATTTAGAGGAACAATTGCCTGTTTTGTTGCTAATCCGTTCCTGCAAATATGCTGTTTATTACATGTCCCGAGAACATATTTAGGGGAACAATTGCCTGTTTTATTGTCAATCTGTTCTTGAAAACATGCTATTTGACCACGTTACGATCTTGCCAAGATGGAATTCTACTTCTTCGAAGCAAATCAGTTATGATTATTTTTTAAATTTGTACAACTTTTTTTAGAAAAACATATAAACTATGTACAATCATACTTATTCTGTACATTTTGGATAAGGTTGTACATATGAAAAAAAACTATGGTGGAATTTTAGACACTGCGAAAAGAGCGGAGATAATGTTGCAAGGGCTGAGTAATCAGATCGAGCAGCAACGTATAGAGTTTAAACAAACTAGGTATTATCAAACTTTCACGAAAAATACTGTAGCCAAAATGCCTATGCTGAATCGTCGTTCTGTGGATCAGGCAGTAGTGGAGATGGAAGCACAGGGTTACATATTTGGCAAACGTCAGACTGGTTCTACTTCTCAGTATGCACTAACACTTCAAAATGTCGTCGATATCTATAAACACCGCAATATTCCGACTTATCGAGATAAGTGGGGAGAGGCTTTTACGATCTTCGTAGTTAACCTCAAAGGTGGGGTATCAAAAACGGTATCGACGGTAACACTTGCACATGGTTTGCGTGCTCATCCTTCTTTAATTCATAACGATCTACGTATTCTTGTGATTGATATGGACCCACAGGCATCTAGCACAATGTTCCTAAGTCATCACAACAGTATTGGTTCTGTTCTGGAAACAGCTGCTCAGGCGATGCTTAACAACGTAAGTCGTGAACAACTTATTGAACAGTTTGTACGGCCTACGGTTATGTCAGGAGTGGATGTAATACCTGCCTCTATTGATGATGCTTTCGTAGCTAGCGAGTGGAGTCAACTGGTACAGCAATATTTGCCAGGCATGTTTCCGTCTGAAGTGTTGCGGAAAACAGTTATTGATCGTCTTTCTAAAGACTACGACTTCATTCTTATCGATACAGGGCCACATCTCGACGCATTTATGCTCAATGCTATCGCAGCCAGTGACATTTTATTGACACCAACACCACCCGCCCAAGTCGATTTTCACTCAACAATGAAATATTTGACTCGTCTGCCAGAAATGGTAGAGCGAATTGAGGCTGAAGGAATACAATTACGGTTGCGTGGCAATATTGGTTTCATGTCGAAAATGAGCACCAAATACGATCACCAGACTTCACAAAGTTATGCTCGTGAAGTCTTTACCGCATCTATGCTGGATGCATCACTTCCTCGATTGGATGGATTTGAACGCAGTGGCGAATCATTTGATACGGTGATTAGCGCCAATCCAGCATCGTATCCGGGGAGTGCGGATGCACTAAGAAACGCCAAAAATCAGGCTGATATTTTTGTCCGTGCTGTATTTGACAGAATTGAGTACATAAGGAGTCAACCGTGAGCAAACCTATTCAGCGGCTCGGTCGCACAATGGGGAATTCTCCACTGAGTAGTCTGATGGTTTCTCAGATAGCCGGAAACCGGACGTTCACTCTTGCCTCAGGGAAAAAGGTAATTTTTACGAGCCAGCATATACCAGCAAATGAATTGCAAGAAAAGACGTTTGTTGACCCCACCATTAATGGCCGTGACCAAAGTATGCTGACTGAAGAGTCCTTGCAGGACATTATTAGGACGATACATTTGCAGCAGTTTTTCCCAACCATTGGGCGTATTGTTAATGGGAAAATTGAAATTCTAGACGGTTCCCGTCGTCGTGCTGCTTGTATCTTTTTGAATATTGGATTGGATGTTTTAGTAGCCTCTGAAGACATTAACGTAAAAGATGCCCGTCAGTTGGCAGCCGACTTACAGACAGCCAAAGAGCATAATTTACGTGAGTTGGGGTTGCGTTTTCAATTGATGTTGGATAGTGGGATGACGAAGAGTGAGATCGCCAAAGTTGAGGGTATTTCGAACGCGAAGGTCACACGCGCATTTCAGGCTGCATCAGTTCCGATTGAAATAATTTCCTTTTTTCCAATCGTCTCTGAACTTTCCCTGCCAGATTATAAATTTCTGCTGGATATGGTAAAAGAGATAGAAAAGCGTCAGCTTTCATTAGCAGAAATATTGGATGAAGTCCGAGAGAAAATAGATAAGGAAAAAATAGAAGAAGAGGCACCAGATGCCATTAAGAATGCGATTATGAATCATTTTCGCAATATAAAATTGACCCGTAGAGCTTCACGTCCCATAAGCCACGCAGTGGTAACTCCATTGATTGAATTCGAAGATAAGCGTACGTATGCGAGGCGAAAAGAAAATCCAAAAAATAGAACCCTTGTTTATGAGTTTTCCCGTATTGATAAAGAGTTGCAATCCCGTATAGATAAAGCGTTACAGGACATCTTTAAATCGTACAACGAAAAAAAAGCGCAATCAGCAGAAGACGATTGATAATACAGATTTCATAGAGCTTCAATATGTTCGCTGATAACCAGGCTTAATTTTTCTGAAGACATATGAGATTTTCGCGTAGCCGCAGAGATGCTGTAAACACTCGGCATCTCCGTGATATCTCTTATCACTAACAATCTGGACGTTAGCCTATTGCCAACAATAGAAAGTCCGCCACCATAAATAGATGCTTGATGATTCCTAGATTTATACATGTATTCGGTTGGAGTTGATAAATTCGTTACGCATTTATCCGGTATCGTCCAACTTTGTGAATTGCCAAAAGCAGGTGAATTAACAGAGATATTAACCGTACAAGGCTATTTTTTTGATGTAGATATCTTGTAAGGAAAGGTTGATTTTAGCTACTCTGAAGTACTCCATTGTTTATACACAAATGCGAATATTTTTTCTCTTTCTTATGAATGAAAAATTGGGGTTTTCAGCCTGAAAATATTTAAAAAAACACTTTTAAATCAAATTGATAAATAAAAAATAAATAGCGGGGAAATTTCATTTTTTCTTCGTGAATCTCTTGCATATCATGTGACTGTTTCCCATCCTGTCGAGGTGTAGATATCTATACATTGTCGAACTAATCCAACCCACTGGCGATTGTAACGGTTTTTTCTCGCACATAGAATTGCAAGACGTGGTGGTAATGACGGCACACAGTGTTGCAAACAGGATAGGGCTTATAGGTGAAATCAGGTATGTGATACTAGCACGGAGTAGAGAAGCGACATCGTTGTTTTTGCCTTTCCTGTTTGAGGTTATCTCAGAATTTATGGTCGCTCCTGTTTTTGCAACACGGATATTGTGATTCAAAATAAACACTTTGTTGATAATTAAAATTATGTTGATTTTTTTGTTGTGGCAGTGTTATCGTGACGTATACTTTTTACCGCCAGATCTTCATTATGAATTTTACTCGTTACTCAACAATGAAGCCTTTTCTCTTCTCCGACGTAGTAGAAGCGAATGGCTTTCTTTTTCTGTCAGGACAGGTATCAATGAGTCTAGACGGACAACCTCTCTATGGCACCATCATCTAGTTGCATTCGATCTTGATGTGGAAATAGAGCTTCAAGCAAGTAGTCACTCATGAACGAGGAAAATATGAATAATGAACTCGGCATATTGATAAACGTACTTTCGGCCTCTCTGGAAGCTCTTAGGACGACATTACCTGCCAATACAGAAGCTGTACTACACGATCTTACCCGACCGGAAGCATCTGTTATCGATATAGTAAACGGGCATGTCAGTGGGCGTAAAAAAGGTGATGCCCTGCTATCTGGGCCAAATGAGGATGAGGCTTTTTTAGGCCTGATAGATAAACCCCAACATTTATCTCATCATGTGTTTAGCGGCTATACGACAATCACTGCTGCGGGCAAAAAGTTGCACAGCTCTTCGACACTTTACTACGACTACAACGGTTGCCCTTTAGTCGCGTTTTGCGTGAATGTCGACACCGACATCGTAACGCGCTTAAAGCGCGAATTGGACTATCTGGTTCCTGATCCTGTGGTGTTGATCGAACAGGAAAATAATATAAACAGCTTATCCGAACAGTCCATTGATGAGCTGCTTTCACGATTCAGAGCTACGGGTTCAGAAAGCAACAAAGAGTTCAGAATGCGGGTTGTGGCTGAAGTATATGCTATGGGGCTTTTTAAAATCAAAGGTAGTGTCAACCATATTGCGAAAGCGCTCGGTGTGACACGTTATACCATTTATAACTATCTGGATAAACTCAATGAAAAATAATGATATTACAAAAATCCCTTTCTATCAGGTGGATGCCTTCACATCACAATCGTTTAACGGCAATCCCGCAGGTGTCTGTCCGCTAACACATTGGCCTACTGATGCCATTTTGCAGGCTATTGCCCGCGAAAATAATCTTTCTGAAACCGCTTTTTTTGTGCCGTCAGAAGACGGTTTTCATCTGCGTTGGTTTACACCCACTGTAGAAGTCGATCTTTGTGGTCATGCTACGCTGGCAGCCTCTTGGGTACTATTCAACAAACAGAATTATCCTGAAAATGTTATCCGTTTTTTTACCCGCAGCGGGACTCTGTCCGTCAGTAGAGAAGGGGATCAATACTGCATGGACTTCCCGGCAAAAACGGTTCAGGAAATCGAAGAACCAGAAGGATTGCTTGCTGCGCTGGGGATCATCGACGAAGTAGAAGGTATCTGGCAGTCAGATGATATTGTCGTGCTGGTAAAAGATAAATCCGCCATTGAGCACCTCAGTCCGGATTTTAATAAACTGGCGGTATTTAAAACTCGCGGTATCATAGTGACAGCGGATGATGACCAGTTTGACTTTGTTTCCAGGTGGTTTGGCCCGCGGGTTGGCGTGAATGAAGATCCGGTAACTGGGTCGGCATATACCTTTTTGGCTCCGTTCTGGGCGGGACGTACCGGGAAATCTGAACTCACGGCACAGCAGGGAGGCAACCGCAAAGGGACGCTACGTTGCATCGTAAGAGATGATGGTCGTATCGCGCTTTACGGCTCTGCACGATTAATGATTGAAGGAACCTTTCATTTTTAAAAATAGGCTGGAAAATTGTAACTGCTCCCCGCCCTATCGGGCGAGGCTTCCCACTTCACAGGTCGCTGCTTATGCGTGACAAGTTTGACGCTGGCCTCCATGAGCAGAGACGACGAGACCCGCCGCCTAAACCCTGCTGGTTGATATTGAACGCCGCATTGATATCTCTGTCATGCTCTGATTACCCCATTTTAACGTAGTAGAAAACCGAGTCTGTTCATAATACGATAGATACCCTTTTACTGGCACTGTACTTGCTTAGGCGGCTCACCATCCTTTAAGTTGGCTCAGCTGTACGTAACAGTCCGGCATAGATGCCATCTTTTTCGACCAACTGTTGATGGGTTCCCCATTCTTCTAACTGACCATCCTTGAGCACCAATATTTGATCCGCATGACGAATAGTAGAGAGACGGTGCGCAATAGAGATGACTGTGCGTTCGGATGCCATTTGCGCTAAAGCTAGAGAAATTGCCTTCTCTGTTGTGTTGTCAAGCGCGCTTGTTGCCTCATCCAGCAGTAGAATTGGCGGGTTACGAAGGATCGTTCGCGCCAGCGCGAGGCGTTGTTTTTCCCCGCCTGAAAAGCGATAGCCACGTTCACCAACCTTGGTTTGATAGCCTTCAGGCAGCGAGACAATTAAATCATGGATTTGTGCAGTACGTGCAGATGCAACAAGATCCTTATCACTGGCCTCTGGGCAGGCAAAGCGTAAGTTTTCTGCGATGCTGGCATTCATGAGAAATGGCTCTTGCGTGACTACGCCAAGTACGCTTGCAAGTTGTTCAAAGCTCATTTCTCGAAGGTCAATACCATCAATGGTAATTCGACCTTGACTCGGATCAACGAGTCTAGCCAGAAGATAACCGAAGGTACTTTTACCTGCACCTGTAGGCCCGACTATAGCCACATGACTCCCTGCTGGGATATCTATTGACACATTGCATAAGCCTGACATGTCAGTATTATCGTAGCTAAAACTGACGTTTTCAAATCGTACATGGCCACGCGAACCTTCATTACGGAAGTCTCGAACCTGAACAGGCTCTACAATATCAGGAGGGGTGTCTAAATATTTAAAAATACGTGTAAATAGTGCCCGTGTAGTGCGCAGTTTTACCGTATTTTCCAATAAATTTTCTAAGGGCCACAACAATTGTTCCTGTAGTGCGATCAAGGCCACAAGCGTACCGATGGTAACTGGCACGCCTTGTCCAATCAGCAAGCCACCCAATAGTAATGTCAGCGCTGGCATCGCACCGAGTAATAGTTCAATCACCGACCATGACCATTCACCGGCAGTATGTGCACGCACTTCTAAATGCAAGGTTTTGGACGATGCGTTTTCAAAACGCTGGATCAGAAAAAGACCACGTGCCAAAGTACGCGACAGGATAATGCCTGGCGCTGATAGGGTCTCTTGTACGATCGCAGACATATTTGCATGACCATCTTGTTGTTGATGCGTCAGGCGTTCACGTATGAGTCCGACTCTGTGGCTGATCCAGAGTGATGGCGGCAAGACGACAAAGGAGAACAGGGCGAGTCGCCAGTCCAGCAACAGCATCGCGATGGCGGTGGTTACGGTAATGGTGGCATTGCGAATGATTTCGGTCACCGTATTGCTGACGACAGATTGAAGTCCGCCAATGTCACTGGCGATACTTGATTGAATTTCGCCTGTCCGAGTTCGAGTGAAAAAGGCAAGAGAAAGTGTTTGCAGGTGCCCATAGAGCCGTACCCGTAGATCGTGCATAATGGCTTGACCTATCTTGGTAGATAATATCATTTGTGTTGCGTTAATCCCTGCGTTTAGAGCGGTAATCACGATCAAACCTAATGTTAACCAGCCAAGGAGTTGTATGTCTTGTCGAGGTAGTGCAGTATCAATAATTTCGCGTAATAAAAAGGGCGCGAGAACGCCGATACCAGCCCCAATGACGATGAGTAAACCAATAAAAATAATGCGTCCTCGCCAAGGCTTAAATAGGGTCAGAATGCGTTTTAAAGAGACATGGCGCGCAGAAAGTTTTTCGTAATCGTCAAAATTATCCATATATTTCGTTATCCAAGTTTTAATTAGTAGTGCTTTTTATAAAATTCCGGATGCTTTCTAAGGAATAGGATAAACCCAACTATTAATATTTTCATATTGAAGAACATCAGATAGTGTTCCAATGTCAAAATCGGTCGCGTATTCAATCCGTTGATTTGTGTTAAACATAGTATTCACGTTCAATGAAAGTCCCGATGACTTTATCATGCATTTCCGGTGACTTAGAATAACCCAACGTTTTACGATTGAGTCGCTTAAGTCGGTTGCGCAACGTCAAATTCTCCCGCTCAATACGTTGAGTGAAGGTTTTTCCGACAACATGCTGGTTTTTGGGTAATAAACTGTAAGCTTTGAAATTATCTGTACACCAAAAGACAACATTAAACGAAGCCAGTTTTTTGAGGAGTTTCTTGAGTGTTTTTTTGCTTCTTGCTCCGAATGTATGGGCAATGATACGTTTTAATCGAGGTTCCCAAGCATACCATAACCAACGTTGGCACTTTTTATTCCCGACAAATGACCACACCTCATCAACTTCACAAATGAGCTGAACGTTGACATTATCCAGTGGGAGCGTTGTTACGCATCGTGGTTGGAGTTTTTTAAAGTGCGAACAACAGCATTGATACTGATATGTAATGCACGGGCCGTATCACGGATACCCGCATTATTCATGGCAAGGTCAACAACGTGTTCTTTTATACCCGCTTGGCACGCGCGATAGGCGTAATCCAGTTGGAAGGTGCGCTGGCAGGAAAAACAGCGATAGCGTTGAAGGTTAATGCCGGGCAGTTAGTGCGCTTGCTCAATATCCCGATAGAACGCGCCACAGAGCTACACGAGTGCGAAACAGGGAAAGAGCACGCTGACGCAATCAAAATCAATTGCAGGGCTAACTATGGTGTAGCCGGGCGTTATTGGATTGAATATCTTTCTCACCACAAAGCCGAAGCAATGGAAGCCTACAGAGCCGCACAAAAGCGCTGGAGTAAGTTAATCCCGTCCAGCTATGGCGAACAGGTGCACCGAGCAAGTGATCGCTTTGCTGCTATCGAAGCCGCATTACTTATGGGGCATGTTGTCACTGGCTGGAGTGAGCAGGATTGCCGCGATACGGTACAGGCGGTTTTCAATGTCTGGTTAGCGGAATTCGGGACGGGCAACAAAGAAATTGAGCAGATAGTGGAGCGTGCAACGGCATTCCTGAATACCTACGGAATGAGCCGTTATGCACCATTACCCTATGATGATCGGGATTTGCCTATCCGTGATTTAGCGGGGTATCGGGAGAAAAAAAGTGGACATGATGATGCCCCTGTCATTTTCTATACCCTGCCATCCGCATTTAAGGAGGAAATGGCAAAGGGATTTAACCCGGAGTCATTCGCAGCCGCATTAGCCACTATTGGAATGTTAAAGAAGCCTGCCAAAGGAAAGGGTTATCAGGGCAGAACGCCCCGCCTGAGGCACTTAGGGAACACGCAGCAGCGGGCGTATGTGATGATGTTTATACCGGATGAAGAGGAGTAAATACCACATCACGAAAAGTCTATTTATAGGTTGTCTCGGTTGTCTCAAAGGATATATTAAATAATTAACTATATGATATTTATATAAAACAGTATCTATTTCTGAGACAACCCTGAGACAACTTAACCCTGTTTTGAGACAACTTAGGGGGATTTTGAGACAACCCAGAAAATAAAAATAATCTTATCACTGGCAGGCCATTTTTTTACTGAGACAACCAAAAAAGAGGGCTGAGACAACCTAGCAAAACAAGTTAAATCGTTATTAATCATAAAGATAAAAAATAAACTCTCGAAGTCATGAGAAATTGAGACAACCAAAAATAGCTAAGTTGTCTCAGAGAAAATAATTAAATTATTAAAAATCAATTAGTTGATCTCATTGAGACAACTGAGACAACCGAGACAACCCCTATTCGCCTATCTATATATGATTTTTGCCGAAACGATATTCATTCAGCTTAAACAATGATTAACTTAAATGGAGTACGTTATGTTAGATGCAACAACGATTGAAAGACAGGCAGCTAATTCAGCGGCGTACTGGATGGAAAGAGCAGTCACAGAAATAGATGCTTTGTTCGGTGAAGGGTATGCCAAACAGCACCCAGAGCTTATAGCCGCATTCATGAAGACAGCGGCACGAGATGAGTTAGCGATGAATATTCGGGGTATTGCGGAGGCGTTAGAAACTTTCCAAGTCACGATATTTAGAGAAACAGAATAATTATAAACGGATAAAGAGCCGCTGATAAATTGGCGACTCCAGTATCACTTTAAAATACCTGCGTTTTCTTGCGCATTTTGCCCCCGTTCTGCGCAACAGTCTCTGAATACCCGCGTTTTCCGTCGCTTCTTACTGCGCAGTTTTAGCCGTTTCATTCTGCGCAATGGCTGAATACCCCGGCTTTTCTTGGGTATCATTTTGCGCAGTTTATTGCTTTGCGCACTTTGCTTGCGCAGATGTGGCCTGAGTTTGCGCAGTATTGCGCAGTATTGCGCAGCAGGTTACAGGTACGGAACGAGTTTGCAATACTCCGTAAAACGGTTTTAATGTTAAGACTTGTTAGGATTTAGCGATTAGTGATCTGCCTGATTGGTCTGCCAAAAGAGGCTTTTACCTTAAGATTTCTTAGGATTTCGCTTGTGCTATTTCTTTGAAGTAGGGTGCAGAGAAAAGCATCAACCTTATCAAAACTTATCATTGTGCTGGCTTGGGTGTGTGCAGAATCACTTTCTGCCTTCTCAGCATTAACGTTATCAAATGTTATCATTTGGCTTGCCTGAGTTTTGGTTTTGTAACTTTGAATGCGAAGAGTATTTGCTCTGGGAGGCAATGTTTCTCCGATTTCAAATCGGGAAGATCAGCACGTCCTATCCAACCATAACGGAAATCATTACAGTTGCCGCAGGTGGTTCAGGATTGAGTTATACAATATTGGTCGGATTTTAACCCGCAGCTTTCTGTGGGTTCATAGGACTAAAATTTGACTGATTAGAACTGAGCCAAAGTGAGGACTACGGCAGCAGGTAGGTATATCAAACATACTGAGCTACTTTTAACCAACCCTCTTAAAGAGGGTAGCCTCTGAGTTTATTTCCATGCCTACGTTTCAAACGGAAGCATGACATGGTACTAAACCTGCACCATGCAGGAGATAAGGGATATCAATGAGTTAAAGGTGGATTTTGTGAAAAAGGCCGCATTAAGCCTGTCTTTTAGTCACATCTCAAATCACGAGTAAATGACTGTAATTTGATAAATATACTCAACTGATTTTAAAGGAAATATTTCCCAACGTTGTCTCGATAAGTTTAAAATAATTCATATAAAAAACAGCAGGATACAAAATTGTGTATAAGAGACAGGCATTAAGCAGCCTTGAATTCAGTACGTGGATTTATTTCCAGTTGAGGCAAAAAGACAGTGTATTACCTACGTTTTGTTTCAGTAGATCGCCTAGTTGTTTTGCACCGTCAGAGGTATAGTTGAAATCAGTTGTAGAATTACCAGCGGTACCCAGATTATAAGTTGAACCATTCACCGTCACTTCAAGAGTTTTACTCCCTAAGTTCGGTTGGTTTTGGGTGTCAACTTGCAATTCTATAGTATAAAAAGTACCGATTGGGGCTTCTTCATAATAAAATGTCAAGATGCTTCTAATACCTATAGTGCTTTGAAGATTAGTCAGAGTACCAAAAGTAGGTTGACTTGCCCACACATGTCCACCCTTGGTCAAATATCCCCAATCCTGACCCTGACCCTGACCGCTACTATATTGGCCAGTCCCTATCTCAAGATCAAAAGACAGCATACATTCAACTGGTTTTACTTCAGACAACAATATCCAATCGCAAGCCATCAAATCTTCTGGTGTGGGCTGCCAAGAAAACCAAGTACCATGTTTATCTCTTTTCTCAATATAAACAGAATCATTACCCTGTTTTTTGGAAGTAAGACGCATGTACTCATTAGGGGTGTCCCAATCACTACGATGCAACTTATTCCCCAAATATACTTGAATTATTGCCCACGGACAGGAACCAACTGGTGCAGTTACTGTATCAATCTTAATTTTGTATTGGTCAGGGTTAATTTAACATTGCGTACTATCCAGCTTATTAACATTAGACATAAACACCTCACTTTATTATTCGTTAAAGGTCATTTCATC
The DNA here is from genome assembly GCF_001908095.1 of Xenorhabdus thuongxuanensis. Lineage (GTDB taxonomy): Bacteria > Pseudomonadota > Gammaproteobacteria > Enterobacterales > Enterobacteriaceae > Xenorhabdus > Xenorhabdus thuongxuanensis. Next base: position 40,417 of record NZ_MKGR01000024.1, read on the forward strand.
CTACTGTTAACGCACCAGAAACCTTACTGAGGTCAAATCTTCATCTCAATCGGATTACGACTATAGCAAGGCTTATAATTTGAAAGATGATGCGTGATTCAGTGAGGTGTATATTTGAAGTTTGGTGCTGGTATGACTTAATTTGTAGGGATCGAGATGCTGCTCATATCAACCAAAATCACACCTAACACACTGATTTAAATATGGTATATGGCGCTACCCAACCCTGATATAACCACTTGAATTTGTTTCGTTATGGGAATTCCCATATCTGATTATTTAATAATCTATGTAGCCTTTTTATTTCGTTAATTTCCATCAATAGTGAAGAGAATTTTATTAATGACCCGCCTGCTATTCTATGCCATCCTACCATCAAAACATGCCTCAAATTGAATTCAAGCCGTACTTTCTCGTATTGATGAACCCTTTTATTGATGTTCACCGGCGGAGAAGTCTCCCACCGCCTTCATGTTATTTAGCAATGTTGTATTGTTGATTAGATGAGGGAATGAATATGAGTACTCAAGACAGCAATATCTCTGTAGTGGCTCCAACAATAGAAGATGTTAAAAGAGCAATTGAAGAAGTAACTTCTTTGATGGATGAGCGTTTCGCTAAGCTTGATGCTGATGGTAAATATATCCAAGATATTCGCTTAGGTTCAGTGGAAAGCGCGTCAGTTTGGAAATCATATGGATTTTCTGATTTTCCACCATATGTTATTACTGGTGTTATTAATCATAATTCTGATAAATATATTGATTCTGTTTATCGGCGTCCATTGCAAAAATTAGTTAATGGAGTTTGGTATAATATAGGATTTATATAATGTTACACTTCAGAAAATTCTCCAGATATCCTCCAAGTAATGAAGATGAAGAAGAAATTGAAAAAAGATATAAAGCAATATTTTATCGCAGTGAGGACAATCAAGATTGGTATGCATGTATTTCGAAATTCAATAATGACACGTATAAAATAAAGTACGACTCTAATGGTATAATTGTTGCGATAAGTAAGGATGCTTCAACAATATGCCCTGAAAACGGAAGCATTGTTGAAGTTGAATTATTACCTGATAACATTGATACTCTGGGAAATTGGCAGTATTCAAATGGTAGCATTAAGTTGCGGAGCTATACTCAAGATGAACTTATTGCTCATGCATATGAACATAAGAAAAAATTATTGAGTAAAGCGAATGCTGTAATTATGCCTTTAGAAGATGCTGTAGAGCTTGATATATCAACAGTTCAGGAAATTACTGAACTAACAAAATGGAAACGTTACCGAATACTACTCAATCGGATAGATTGCACTACTGCACCTGATATCGTATGGCCGGAACAACCGAAGGAATGACAAGGTATGTAGCTATGTATTAGCTGTATACCAACTAGACACGGACGTCTAACTAATACCCTTCGTAAATATCACATACCCGCACCACCTACAGAACGGGCATTAAAAAGCAAAGATTTGTCAGTATCCTGTTCTCATGTTTCCAGTGTCAGAATGAAGGCTTTACCTGATGAATAATAAGCCTCATCAAACGGCGGTATCACATGATATTGCCGCTTCCTGCCTGTCCTTAATTTATAGTGAATCTTATTATTTCTTATTTTGCATCATTAATTTGATTTATTGCATATATTGCAATAATATAGCTGTATAAATTATCAGCAATTGAGGTGTAAGTATGAAAATCGATAACAAGGCCATCTTACTGACCCGTCAGCAGATGGACGCCCTACGCAAGATACAGCAGGGGTCAGTTTGGATATCGAAAATTATTGTACGTTAAGGCTATTTTTTGACCCTTTCGACTTTAGCTGGCCTCAGCCGACGAAACTTACCGGAAGCCGGAAGCCGGTTGCTTTTCCAGATATAATCGCCTGTCAGATTTATGTGCTCCCAGCCTAACGGGGACAAATGCGACAACAGTTGTTCGTTGATCTTCAGCCCCTTACGCTTCAGGGCATCGACCGCTCTTTCCATATACACGGTATTCCACAGAGAGATCGCCGCCGTCAGCAGCGTCAGCCCACTGGCGCGATAGCTCTGATTTTCCGGTTTTCGGTCCCTGATTTCTCCCAGCCGGTGCATAAATACCGCACGCGCCAGCGCGTTACGGGCTTCACCTTTATTCAGCCCCGCCTGTACCCGCCGACGCAGTGCAGGATCGCGGAACCAGTCGAGCATAAACAGGGTTCGCTCAATGCGGCCAATTTCTCTCAGTGCTTTGGCCAGCCCGTTTTGTTTGGGATAGCTGGCAAGCTTTTTCAACATCAGGGATGCCGTCACTGTTCCTTGCTTTATTGAGGTGACCAGACGCAGTACTTCACGCCAGTGAATTTCGATCTCTTTCAGATTCAGGCTGGTTGTTGATATCAGTGACTGAAGCGCCGGGTATTGGTCCGCTTTCCCTTTGATAAACAGCTTTTTGTCGTGGAGATCCCTGATTCGCGGACAGAACGCAAATCCCAGCAGATGCATCAGGGCAAAGACATGATCGGTGAAACCCGCGGTATCGGTGTAATGCTCCCTGATTTCCAGGTCACTTTCGTGGTACAGCAAGCCATCGAGCACATGGGTTGAATCCCTGACCCGACTGATTATGCAGGTGTAAAACGGGCTGTATTGATCCGAAATATGGGTATAAAACTGACGTCCAGGCTCCTGCCCATATTTCGGGTTAACCTGCCCTGCATAGCGGCCTGAGCTGCCTGTTCTGAAATTCTGTCCATCTGATGATGACGTTGTCCCGTCTCCCCAGAATGCCGCCAACGGCCTTTTCCCCTGCGCGTTCACCAGCTCTGCGAGGGCGGCTGAATAGGTTTCGTCGCGGATGTACCATGCCTGGATATCTTCCAGTGATGATTTGGTGCTTCCGGGGCAGGCTTCCGCCATTTTGGTCAGACCAAGATTGATGCCATCCGCAAGGATGGTGGTGAGAAGCAGGCGGGAATCGGGACGGGTAATGTCATTTTTTATATGCGAAAAATGTCGGGTAAACGTCGTCCAGCTGTTTACCTCATCGAGAATTTCCGTGATTTTAGGGCGCGGTAGCATGCTGTAAACCAGCTCTGCCAGCGGTGAAACCTGCACCGGGACGCAGTTATCCAACGGAGAGACTTTTACGCCCCTGTCAGATATTTCCACATCGGGCAGCTCACCAAGGGTAGCCATGGCATTGACCTCTTCAAGTTTAGACTGAAGCAGGGTCATACGGCTGGTAATGTACTCACTATAATCAGCAGATACGGGCAGTGGCAGCGCCGGTGTGAGTTTGTCAAAGTCCTTTTTGGGAATGAGGTAATCATCAAAGTTTTTGTAGCGGCGTGAGCCTTTAACCCAGATGTCCCCGGAGCGCAACGCACCCTTAAGCTCGCTGAGCGCACAAAACTCATAGTACTGCCGGTCAATACCCGCAGGTGTAATCACCACTTTGCGCCAACTTTCAGGGACAAACTCAAGCGGCGCTGTCGCCGGAACTTTACGTGACTGCTTCCGGTACATATCTTTGATCACAGCCAGCGCATCAGCCAGAGGTTGCGCTGCTGGGGTTGCGACTAACTGTAAAGCGGACAACATGCGCGGGGCATATTTCCGTAATGTGCTGTATTTCTCGGTAATAATATGCAGCGGATCAAAATTATTTTTCCTGGCGAGATGGCGTGTTTCCTCCAGACTGGCGACAAATTCAGGCCATGGCAGTATATTTTCTATTGCGAGCCATGGATCGCCACCGGAATCACGGGCTTCAGACAGTGCCAAACCGACATCGATGTATTGCCTCAGTTTTGACTGGATCAGCTTTCCGGTCTGTTGAAGACGCTCAGCCTGTGTTCTTTTGGCTTTGCTGAAAAGGCTGTTCAGCATTCGCTCATGCAGCTCAATCACTTCGTCTGTCAGTGTGGCTCTGGCTTCTTCCAGCACGCACACCAGGATCGCATGACGCCGGGCTGCTGAAAATCGGGTCAAATCCCGGCTACTCATCTTTCGGCCTTCCCGCGCCAGTTTCAGCAACCGGTTCTGGTGAATGGTACGATCTATACCTTCCGGTAATGCCAGGGATTCAATGCTACTGAGCCGATCAAGGTGTTGCAGCACGTTCTTACCATTGATTTTACCCGGCGGTTGCAGAAGCCATGTCAGCCTGGAAGATTGATTATCTGAGGACTCAAGTAAACGATCCAGGGCATCCCTGTGAGCCGGAGTTAACGGGGTATTCAGGGTCTGAAATACGATTTTATCGCCGCCTGCCATGGCCTCCGCACAGGTACGCTCCACGACATCAATCGCGGGGATTAGCACGTTGTTCTGCCGGAGATAGACCAGTAACTCTTCGGCCAGGAGAATACCTTTATCGGTGCGAGTCGCCATCGACAGCAGGTGTGTAATACAGTCCTGCTGTATTTTGCCGGTGAACGCCTTTACGCCAAGATAGCGGTACAGTTCGGTTAAATGCTCACGCCGGGTTGTATCCCTGCCGGAAAGGTAAGCAGGCCAGAGATCCCCGGTGAGTTTTAGCCTGCTGGCGATATGCTTCAGCAGTGCATCAGATGGTGGAATTTTTTTATCTGGGGCAAAGCCGACATTTTTCAGGTAGCAAAGAAGGACGGCAAAACCAAAACGGCTGGCGGGTTTACGGTGAGCACTGATAAGCGCCAGATCATGTTCACTAAAATACGCCATTCGGGTCAGCGTTAACTCATCGTCCGGTAATGCCAGTAATGATTCTCTTTCAGACAGAGAAAGAATCTGCCTCCTTGCCATATAGTTTTCCTCGTAAATTATTCAGCACGGTATTTTTAACAAAACTGGATATCGCATAAGGGTACACCCTTATAATATAGTCAAAAATAGGCGAACGACCCGTTAATGAAATAACCTATATGCGATAGAATAAACGCAATAATCTAAATGCGATAACGCGGTGAAAAAAATGTTTATCCGGGCTTATTTAAGAGCATCAACAGCAGACCAGTTTGCTGATCGGGCAAAAGAAATGCTGGAACAGTTTGTTCAGGAACGGGGACATAAGATTGCCAGTTACTATCGGGAAAATGTCAGTGGTACAAAACTCGATAGACCGGAGCTGGGACGTTTACTGATGGACAGTCATCAAAATGACATTTTACTGCTCGAACAAATAGACCGGTTAACCCGGTTGAGTAACCATGATTGGTTGACGCTGAAAAGACAGATTGAACAGCACGAACTACGCATTGTCAGCCTGGATATTCCTACGTCATGGCAGGCACTATCGGATCAAGACCCCTCACAAAACGATCCGGTTACTCGCGCTGTAATTACCGCTATCAATAATATGCTGATAGACCTGATGGCCGCGATGTCGCATAAAGACTGGCTGAGTCGTCGCCAGCGACAAAAACAAGGGATTGAACGGGCACATACACTGGGCAAGTATCGGGGAAAGCAGGCTGACAAAGAAAGACACCAGAAAGTGCTGTATTACCGACAAGTTAAAAAACTGAGTATCCGCGAAACCGCAGAAGCGACAGGTTACAGCATTTCTCAGGTTTGCCGTATACAGGCTCTTTATAAAGAAGTGGTGCCTGATTAAAAAGCAGACTTAACGTACAATAATTTTCGATATCCAAACTGACCCCTTGTTCAAGTAACAATCGATAAAATTGCTCCGAATATTCGTTTACGTGAGGATACTGTGCCTTTAATTTAGTTTTTGCATAATAGACAGCAACCGGTGTTGTTGTTTTTTGCCATTCAACAAACATACGCCAGTAAATTGAATCTGATTTATCTTTCTTTCGCAAACTATCGACCGAACGTTGCGTTCTATCTAGTTCGGCGTCCAGATTTTTTGATTTTTTACGATCTAACAACTCAATACTATCTTCAATTTGTTTGAGTGCTTCAACTTTCTGTTCCTGTAAATCCGGAGCAACCACTGAGCGTTTAATCTTTTTCAGTAGCTGACGCAGCGCGTGTTTGCTTTCTATATCAATGCCTAATCGCACCATATTCAATAAATGACGCTGGTATTTTTTTTCCAGATTTTCAAGCTGACCACTTTTAATTGCCCAGTTTTGGAAGTCAATCAAGCTGCGCCGGATTTCGTCACACGGAATACCTTTAGACATAAAAAATTCCGGTTTCAACCAAATCCGCACGGGCTTATTTTGGCCAGCATCCCTGTCTTTATCCCTATGAACAACGATTTGCTCCAGTTGCTCAAGAACAGACAAAGCATGAAGTGCCACATCATACGATTTACGGCCGTTATCATATTCATGCAATACTCCCATTGCTTTAGCAATAAATTCAAAGGGCACCATCACTTCAAACAGATAATCATGACCGGGGAAAAAATCCGCATTCGCCACGAACGCCAGCGACAACGAAGTTAATGCTTCACGGCTCTCAGAGCGTGTACTGATACGCATGGGTTTTGGCACATAGTGCGGATTTTTTCGCTCGGAATACGGCGTATAGCCCTTTTGACGAAGCGCGATAAGAGCTCTATCCCGCCGCCAGTCATGACTTTTTAGGGTACGAGACAACCGAGCAGGCGTTCCTGTTGGGATTTTGATGTCCTGTTTCGGGATATTGCGCCGATGGATTTTAGGCTGCCCCCGACGTAAAGCGTTGGATTCACCACGCCGGCTACGACGAACAGAGAGATCAAATGTTGATTGGGTGTGTTGATTTTTAAACACATCCCCTGCACTTATGGCGGGGGTTAAAAGGTTGCAATAGAAGTTTCATCGTTCTATACTCCTATGCAGAAACCACTAATTCGATTTCTGCAAGTGGGCCCCATATATCTGATGCAAGCCGCCAAGTTTGATACAGATTGTGGGGTTTCTTCTTTTTAGCGGTTAGTTAATCACGTTATTAACTGCCCGCATTTAGTCACCTTTCGGCGTGACTGACCAACGAAAAACCCTGATAAGCTAGCACTGTGAAACAAAAAATTCAATAAACCTTTATAATTGCTTTTGTTCTCACCAATACTCTATCTAAATTTATCAAAAAAATAAAATCAGTAAACAAAAATTAAACAATATTCATACTAGCACCGGAAGAATAAACTCTCAAGAAAGTTATGACTTAACATCATTAGTACTGTGATCCGCACTGGCTCGTTCGATTAAGCGACTAATCATCTCACCTTGAGATACTCCCTCTACTTTGCACATTTTTTGTAACTGTAGCTTCAGTTCATTAGATACATATACTCTAATAGATTTATCATTTGCAGCTTTACGACGAGCAATAAAAGCCTGCTGTCTTTCAATCCCAGTTAATCGGTTACCTTTTCTGTATGGGCGTTTTGAAGAAGAAGTAGCAGTACTTGTTTGTGGCATAGAACCCCCATGCATATAATTCAAAATCTACTTATTGGCGAATAAATCAGTATATATCATAACCAGTTAATATGGGTTATTCCCGAACAATGCACAGGTAAATTGAGGTAAAAGTCACAGCAACAGTTTGACGTCTTCTTACCTAACCGTTAATATTTTTTCTACAAAAACGATCCATCGCCTATCAGGATCGCCTTCGGGTGGCGAAATAAAACTCCTGTAGCCTGAAAGGGAGAGCAAAATAGCGGTACATCTGCACACTTTTGGAAGCAGATATCGTCTGACGATGAAAGTTATCCTGTCACTTTATACACCAGACAGGCTTATCACATACATTGAGCAATATCCTGCTACGGTCACCATAACCGTTTTACCTTATACGACTTTTACCTACGCTTTAAGTCACGCACAATAAACGTCCCGAAAACTTCGCGGCGTCACTTGCGTTTAAGCGAAGCGATTACCAAGTGACGCCGCCAGGTGATCAACGTCCAGAGCACGTCCGGTCTGGCTTTACGACCGATTTGAACCCCGTACTACTCAGTGTCACCACTTTTCATTGGCATTTTTCTGCCTTAATTCACTTATTTCGTTTGTTTTTCACTCACCGCCTTGTAATAGGCCGATGCAGTAAAGAAAGGAGATATCACACGTCACGAATAATGAGGCATTCATCCTGATTGAATCAGGCACTGAACGGGGAGTAAACCATCGCCGTGCTGAGCACGCAGCGAACTCCTGCAAAAACTCAACATAACCCTCGCCCTGCTACACATTATCTGACGCACCACGGAACGGTGAACCTAACCGACACGCAGGGAAAATGTTTCGAAATAAGTAAAATGAGTCTGAAAACAAAGGGGAAATACGGATAGCGAAGTGATCACGAACGAGAATAAATAACAAAGATTGATTTAGCCGTCCGTTTTCTTCCCTGAGTTTGTGCGCTTTTGAGAGGAATTATAGCCGTTAAACTTAGCGGTTTAGTTATTGAGTAAGCTAAAACAATCAGTTAAAGTATTCCCGCCATTGGCAAATACCAATGGTCAGGGATTTGCAACCCTGTGGACACTTCACTGGTAGGATATTTCTACCAGTGTGCCTGCGTTCGCCTTTTCTATGGGGATTCAGGCAGGGGAGGTTTCGACCTCGCCGGATGAGTGTCCCGGTATTGCAAACCCTGTCTGGATCGCCACCATCAATATTAATTAATGGAAAGGGGTAGCAGGAATGAATAACAATGTTAGAAATGACTGGCATCAGGCCGACATTATTGCTGCATTACGTAAACGCGGTACAACCTTAGCAGCACTCTCCCGAGAAACGGGACTCAGCTCATCAACACTCGCAAATGCATTCAGCAGACCGTGGCCTAAAGGTGAATGGATCATCGCAAATTATCTCGGCATCCATCCCTCAGAGATTTGGCCTAGCCGTTATTTTGATCAGCGTGGTCAACTTATTGAGCGTAAAATTCGCAACAAACCACAGAAATAACCCACCTTTGTTTTTTAGCCAGTTTGTGAAAATGATAAATTTTGATATGAAGCCGTGAGATTTAAATGGCAGCCTGATTTAGCCATTTTTAAACTCCACGGCTTTTTTGGTTTACTTTGACTTTGCGTGCTATCTAAAACCATATCCCCGTTTCTATGTTTACCAGCTCACCTTTTTCATGTGGAATTTTATGATCTCTCAATAGCCCTCCTGATAAGCAGGTTAAGCCAGAACACAAAATTCTATCCCCCCTCTGAAATTGATGCGAAATTCTAGCGATTTCACCCTGAAATTTTTCATTAAAAATGATTTAAAACAATAAGATAAAAATGAAATATCTATGGAGAAAAATAAGCAAAATAAAGCGTTTTTCAATTAAAAAATTTTACATTTATTATTTTATGTAGGATATTTAAATAAAATCAAAAAACCTACATATAGAGTAAAGATATGAATGAACCCTATAAACAATTAGACAAGGTTGCGCAAAGGTCAGTTCGTCTACTCCAGTCACTCAGCGATCAAATCCAAAGCCAAAAGCAGGAGCTGAGTAAAACAACTTATTACCAAACGTATTCAAAAGCGGCTCTCGCAAAATTACCAAAGTTAACGCGTGCAAGCGTGGATTATGCCGTTAACGAAATGGAAGGACAGGGATATGTATTTGGCAAGAAGCAAGCAGGCTCTTCATCCAAGTACGCAATGACCATTGAGAACATCATAGATTTATACCATCACAGAGGCGTACCCAAATACCGGGATCGCTATCACGAAGCTTTGACTTTCTTTATCGGGAATTTGAAGGGCGGAGTATCTAAAACCGTCAGTACAGTTTCCCTGGCACATGCATTACGTACTCACCCACACCTGATTTTCGAAGACCTTAGGATCTTGGTCATCGACCTTGACCCACAGGCATCGGCAACTATGTTCCTCGATCATAAGCAGTCGATCGGCTCTGTTGATACAACATCAGCCCAAGCCATGCTGCAAAACGTTTCACGCGAAGAGTTACTGTCTGAATTTATCACATCCTCAGTTGTTTCTGGCGTAGACATTATCCCAGCATCCATTGAAGACGCATTCATTGCATCACGTTGGGAAGAACTTTGTGCAGAATACCTGCCAAACCAGAACATCTATACCGTTCTGCGCGAGAATATCATCGATAAAGTGAAACACGATTACGACTTCATCTTTATTGACAGTGGGCCACACTTGGACTCCTTCCTCTCTAACGCGATCGCAGCCGCAGATTTTCTGATGACGCCAATTCCACCTGCACAAGTGGATTTCCACAGTACACTGAAATATCTAGCTCGCTTGCCGGAGCTGGTAGACATAATCGAATCGACAGGCGCATCAACTCGCCTCAGAGGTAACATCGGTTTTATGTCCAAACTAGTGAATAAGACCGATCACAAGCTGTGCCATAGCCTGGCAAAAGAAATTTTTGGTGGTGACATGCTTGATTTTTCTATCCCGCGACTGGATGGGTTCGAGCGTTGCGGTGAGTCCTTTGACACCGTTATTTCCGCAAACCCTGCCACGTATATCGGCAGTGGGGAAGCATTAAAGAATGCGAAAGGAGCAGCAGAAGACTTTGCCAAAGCAGTTTTTGACCGTATTGAGTTCATCAGAGCTAACAGAGGCAACAATGCAAAATAAAAAACGTCCAACTATCGGAAGAACGTTCAATTCAGTATCCTTGGAAACACCGGCAGTAAACCAAACTACAGAACAGCGTTTCACACTTGCTTCCGGACAAACAGTCATGTTTCAACTAGAGCACATTCCAGCCAATAAACTGGAGTCTGAAACGACCGTTAATTTTTGGGTCAACGGCCGGGATCAAAGCGCACTGACAAAAGAATCTGTCAGCGACATCATACGTACTATCAATCTTCAACAGTTCTTCCCGGCAATAGGCCGTCGTATTGATGGCAAGATAGAGATTCTGGATGGTTCTCGCAGACGTGCTGCTGCTATTTTCTGTGGTGTAGGTTTAGATATCTTAGTCACGAACACAAACATAAGCACCGATGACGCAAGACAACTTGCCGCAGATATCCAGACTGCAAGAGAACACAACATTCGTGAAGTCGGTCTGCGTCTGATCCGATTACGGGAAGGGGGGATGACCCAAAAAGAAATTGCTGAATCTAACAACATGTCACAAGCCAAAGTGACTCGCGCAATCCAGTGCGCTTCAGTGCCTAGCAATATTGTTGCCGTGTTCCCTATTATGGCAGAATTGAGTTACGCAGATTATAAAGCGCTTTTGGACGTCACCGTTGACATAAAGAAAAATAAACTTTCGATTGATGAAGTTGTTAGCTGTGTGCGTGATGAAATCCAGAATATGAACAAAACCAAGCTGGTTGCTTCCGACGAAATGAAGTCTATCATCATCAAGCTGTTTAAAGATTTTAGCAGCAACAAAGCAAAAAAAACCGCAGTAGAAAAGCAGCAGGTAAGCTCCCTTTGGGACTTCAAAGATAAGGATTCTTTTGCCCGCAAACGAGTTAAAGATAGATCTGTGAGCTTTGAATTTAATCGCGTACCAAAAGAATTTGAGGAAGAACTGGAAAAAATGATTCAGGTGTTAATGAAAAAATACTTCAATTCAGACAAATAATTCTTAAGCCGATTTAACTTGTAACAGATAAATTTATTCTAATTTACTTGAAGAATTTCAGAGTGAAATCGCCAAAATTTCATCGCAGAAGATAGCTTAACGGATACCTAAAAAGTAGAACTGAAGAAGCTGTTGAAATTAAATAAGGTAACAAATTTACAACGCATGTGACCCGATACGAAACTACACATGTAAACCGCACTGCTTAATTGGGCGCTTACGATAAATGTTTATACCGTTACCAACATTTAGTAGCAAATGCGTTTGCTAGAATAAAACATTTTCGTGCCATAGCAACAAGGTACGACAAGCTTGAACGAAATTACGCCAGTATGCAGGCACTGGCGTTTATTATTGTCTGGCTATCAATGTGGGTTGATTGGATAATGAACATGAAACATCAACACACCCTAATATTATGAGAAAATTTTACTTATGAGTGCTTCTGTTTTTACATGCAGTCCTCAGGCATATCTTTCATCTGACAAAAGGTCATCCCATTAAATAAACCATTACTATCCATAGTCCAGGATGGATTCATAGGAATAGAAGGAATAGGGACGTTTACTGGACCGTGATTAATCGCTTCTTGAACTACTGTTTGAACAGCTGCGCCTACTGCGCCCACAGCAGCCCCAACAGGACCTCCAGTGATTGCACCTAAACCTGTACCCCAAGCTATATTTTTACCTAAATCACTGATAAGTTTATCATTAGCTTGATCAACAGAATCACCAGCCCCTGAAATAAAGTTTAATTCATTTTGTGATAATGTTTTCATGTTTTATCCTTTTATATATAAAGAGTATAAGTAAATTTATTGCAATAGAGACTAATGATGAGATAAAGCATAATAATACAAATCCATCAAAAAGATTGCAATTATGAGTAATATAAATACTGCTTAATGGGTAAAAAAAACAAACAAACAAAGATAGTAACGACAAAAATACTATTTGCTTCCTAATGTTAATTTTATTCTTTCGTTTATATAGGTAAATTATATATCCCATAATTGAAAGAAAAATCGGAGCGAAACCAAAAGGAAAAAAACTCATTATTCCTCCTTGTCAAGATATAATAGATATTATATACCCAATGGCAGGGCGCGAGCACACTATTTTAGCTGCCTTTTATAGGTTATTATTTTTAAAAAAACAACTTTAGCAGTGTTTTTGTCGAGCTATATTTAATCAAAAATACAGTTCTTTAAACTTTTATAGCCAACCAAAGAGTTAAAGAACGATATCAACATTTTAAGTACGAATATTAATCAAAGTATGCTCGCGCCCTGTACCCAATGGGTTTCAAGATGCAACGAGGCTGCAAGGGAATGAATCCCCGGGAACATAGATAACGATGTGACTGGTGTGTGTGAGTGCAGCCAAAAAAAACGACAACTTGAAAGACAACAGGTATATCAAACCTCATTTATATCATGCTCATTTTTTTATTTTAAAACTGTCACTCTGTACCCAATTCCTGCTATTGAAAATGGTGTAATCTTGTGCATATTCTGTGGCATGTATTTAATGGGAGACTTAACCATTTAATACATACCCAAAAACAAGAAATTACACAAACCTATGAACAGAGCAGGACTCCACTTTGTGGAAAAATAACCATTGAACTGATATTGGTTATTTCTCACACTCAATGCAGTTTTATTGAGATGTTTCGATATCTGCCATATATATTTTTTATGCGAAAATAGAGTGATATTTTCGCAAATAACCCTGTTTAAGGTACGAGATCTAATCCTAATGAGCAGGGTCTATTAAATAGTTAATTTAGATTGTGAGAAACTTACCTTTGGTTAAATACAAATTTAATCCCATTATGTACTCAATAATAAGTATTTTCATATTAAAATACTTCAATTTATTTGACTGAATTGCATTGCCTTATATAAAATAATCGATACTGTCAAGATCAATAAATATTTATAAAGATGATACTCATAATAATGATACAATCTGATGAGATGAACGTCCCACATGGCGTCATTTGTACCAAAATGAAATAGCATACTCATTTTACGGGAGCGTCCATCATGCGTAATAAAATTCTTGGTATTGATTTAGCAAAATCGGTCTTTCAGCTCTGTTTGCTCGACGGTAATCACCTTGTCTTTAATAAAAAAATGACTCGCAATCGGTTACTGGATGCTGTCAGACAAATGGAACCCGGGACTTTGGTTGCGATGGAGGCTTATAGCACTGCCCACTATTGGGGACGGATGGTTGGGCATCTTGGCTTTGAGGTTTGCCTTATCCCCCCTCATCACGTTAAAGCTTTCGTCAAAAACCATAAAAATGATGCTAATGACGCTCTGGTAATTTGTGAGGCTGCGAATCGGCCTGATATGCATTTTGTGCCAGTGAAAAACCTTTCTCAACAAGACCTTTGTGCTCTCCATAATGTGCGACAGTCATTAGTTCAGAAACGCGTTGCCACCTCTAACCAAATCAGAGGACTGGCGGCAGAATATGGCATCGTTTTTCCGCAACGCTGCTGCCCTGAGACAATCGCTGTATGAAGCACTTGAGGATGCTAGTAATGGATTAACGGTGGTTACACGTAGGATTTTTAAACAACTTTATGAAGACTGGCTGATATTGCACCAACGAACAGAGGAAATAGAAGAAACCCTCAAATTGCTATCATCACAAACGGCGCAGTGGCAGCAATTACAATCTATTCCCGGCATTGATCCCCTAATCGCCTCTGCATTTATCGCTTATGTCGGTGATGGAAAGCAATTCAATAACGGCAGGCAACTGGCGGCTTGGCTAGGGTTGGTTCCCCGATAAGCAAGTAGTGGTGGGAAAACACAATTAGGTAAAATCACCAAAAATGGTAATCGATACTTGCGTTGTATTTTAATTCATGATGCCAGAGCAGCCATGCAACGCAGAACGTTACGGCACGATGCACTGGGTGACTGGATGCAGTCTTTGGTTAACCGGCGGGGGTTTAATAAAGCGTGTGTCACTTACGCCAATAAATGCGCCAGAATATGCTGGTCAATCATGGTTAATAATAACGTGTTCCAGGTGAGCAAGGCCTTTGCCTAAATAAATTTGTTTCATTTTCAATAAAATTGACTTCAGTTGATGAGCTAAACGGTTATCTGGCCTTATATGACTATTAGGTTGATAATTACACGAGTTATACTTAATTATTAGTAGGTTGTATCAGTTCATGCTTCTACTAAAAATCCTCCTCATGCTTTGGCATATAAGGTATTTTTCAAAGTAATTAATAGCTATTTTTAGGGAACAAAAATAATGAAAAAATGATTACAAAGTAAGTTAAAAATTCTTTCTGGTGCTGTAGGATTTATGAGATGTGATGCGTAGATTAGTTCACTTGCGCTATGGAGTACTAAATACCCAGCAATCATATGATGAAAACTATGCTATCAAAACTTGACAATAAAGACGGTAGCTTATTTATGTGAATGCAAGAAATTTTAATATCATAATTGTCATTTGGAGGTTTCATTGTTTCGTCAGCAGGCTATTGAGAGTCGGAAAAAAAAATGGAGGGGAAAAACCATTTTGCTACCAGGCGTATCCCCTTGGTTAGTTAGTATATTCAGTGTTTTTTTTCTTGTTGCTTTTCTTATATTTATTATTTTTGGTACATATACAAGAAGAGTAAGTGTTACTGGAGAAATTACCACCAATCCTAGGGCAGTAAGTGTTTATTCTGGAGTACAGGGGTTTGTGGTAAAACAATTTATAAGCGAAGGACAAATAGTAAAAAAAGGTCAGCCAATTTATCAAGTTGATGTTGGTAAAAGCACGCTCAGTGGGGTTGTCAGTGACAATCAGAGAAAAGATATTATAAACCAATTGACAAAGATTGATGGGATGATTGCACGGCTTAAAGAAAATAAAAAAATTACACTCGAAACATTAGAAAAACAAAAAAAACAATATACTGAGGCATTTAAAAACTCATCTGAGATAATTAAAAGAGCTGAAGAAGGTATAAAAATAGCCAAAAACAATATGGATAATTATCGAAATTATCAAGCCAGAGGTCTAATTAATAAGGACCAGTTAACTAATCAGGTATCAAATTACTACCAACAACAGAACAATCTGTTAAATCTAAGTGGACAGAATAAACAGAATTTATTAGAGATAACAAGTTTAGAAAGTCAGACTCAAACACAAGCCGCGGAATTTGATAACCGCATATATCAGATGGAGATTCAAAAATATGAATTACAAAAAGAGCGGGTAAATACGGATGCCGGTAGTGAGATTATTATCCGTGCTTTATCAGATGGAAAAATAGACTCATTGAGTCTAACAATTGGTCAAATGGTAAATGTGGGAGATAGTTTGTTACAGATCATTCCTGAAAAAATAACAAATTACTATTTGGTTACCTGGGTTCCTAATGAGGCCATTCCCTATATTTCAATTGGAGATAGAATTAATGTCCGTTACGAGGCTTTTCCCGCTGAAAAATTTGGTCAGTTTGCAGCTACTATTGAGTTAATATCTAAGATTCCAGCTTCTTATCAAGAAATGCTTACTTATCAAGGTTCCCCTAAGAATACCCAAGGTCTTTCTATACCTTATTATAAAGTTATTGTTAAACCTGAATATCAGCACATTCACTATAGAGATAAATCTATGCCACTGGAAAATGGCATGAAAGCACAAGCCACCTTATTTCTCGAAAAAAGAAAAATTTATCAATGGATGTTGTCACCATTTTATGACATGAAACACAGCGTACAAGGACCAGTCAGTGAGTAGCATTACATTGAAATCCCTCTTAGGTAAATTGGATATTGGATTACGCTATCGTATACCAGTTATTCATCAAACAGAAATATCAGAATGTGGGATGGCATGCCTCGCAATGATAGCGGGGCATTATGGTAAAAATATAGATCTGATAACGTTGAGACAAAAATTTAATCTATCAGGACATGGTACTACATTGGCAGGAGTGAAAGACATTGCTGACCAGTTAAATATGGCAAGTCGCGCCCTATCATTGGATTTGGATGAAATTAGCTCCCTAAGAACACCTTGTATTCTTCATTGGAACTTCAACCATTTTGTTGTGCTAGTTAGTGTAAAAAAGAATTTTTTTGTGATCCATGATCCGGTTCAAGGACGTCGAGTCGTCAGTCTGGCGGAAATGTCACAATCATTTACTGGTGTTGCGCTTGAAGTTTGGCCAGATAGTGAATTTACCAAAGAAAAAAATAAGAGCTTAATTCAATTAAAAACCTTGATTTCTAGCATCCATGGCATCAAAGGCGCTCTGGTAAAAATTTTTTTCCTGTCAATTGTGATTGAAACCATTAACCTTGTGTTACCTATAGGAACGCAGCTGGCTATGGATCATGTTATCCCTGCGAGTGATAAAGGGCTATTAACTCTTATATGTTCAGGGCTCACATTGCTTATTCTGTTAAATGCCGCAGTGAGTATGGTTCGTGCCTGGTCATCACTAGTAATGGCAACACTTATCAATATACAGTGGCAATCAGGATTATTTAAGCACCTATTGGGGTTATCACTGGATTATTTTGAAAGACGTAAGCTCGGAGAGATTCAATCCCGCTTTGCATCTTTAAATGCACTGCGTGAGACATTCACAACCAGTGTCGTTGGTGCCATTATGGACAGCATTATGGTAATCGGGTTATTCACCATGTTGTTATTATATGGCGGTTATTTAACATGGGTTGTATTGGGATTTACGGCCACTTATATCTTGATTCGTCTATTTACTTACAATTACTATCGTCAGCTATCTGAAGAGTCACTGGTCAGAGATGCTCGTGCCAGTTCTTATTTCATGGAAACACTATATGGTATAGCAACCGTCAAAACGCAAGCGATGGGTAAGCGGCGCAGTACTGACTGGATTAATCTGAAAATTGATGCGATCAACACAAATATAAAAATTATTAAGATGGATCTTTTTTTTGGCGGAGTTGATACATTTATTACAGTCACTGATCAAATATTGATTTTATGGTTAGGAGTTAGTTTAGTTATTGAGAATCAGATGACTATTGGGATGTTTGTCGCGTTTGGGGCGTTCCGCAGCCAATTTTCTGCGCGAGTTTTTTCACTGACCAACTTTTTACTTAAATTACGTATGATGAGCTTGCATAACGAACGTGTTGCAGATATTGCTCTCAGTGAACAGGAATCTCAGAAACCCGAGAAGCCTTATCAGGCAGCAATGTTCCCCGTGTCATTAGAAACACAGGAGCTCAGTTTCAGCTATGACAGTCAATCTAAGGCTATTTTCAGCAAAAAAAATATCACTATATTGCCAGGAGAAAGTATAGCAATTATCGGTTCTTCAGGCGCGGGAAAAACTACATTAATGAAAGTACTGTGCGGATTATTTGAACCGAGTTCAGGAAAGGTGCTCATTGACGGAATTGAAATTCAGCAGCTGGGAATTAACAACTACCGTAAGATGATCGGGTGTGTGATGCAAGATGATAAATTATTTTCGGGTTCAATACGGGAAAATATTTGTGGTTTTTCTGAAGAAATAGATGAGACATGGATGACAGAATGTGCTAAGGCCAGTTATATTCACGAGACTATTACAGCGCTACCGATGGGCTATGAAACACTAATAGGTGAGTTAGGTGAAGGATTATCAGGTGGACAAAAGCAGCGTATTTTTATTGCACGGGCGATTTATCGTAAACCCAGTATATTGTTTATGGATGAAGCAACCAGTGCATTGGACAAAGAAAGTGAGAATTTCGTAAATCAAGCGATAAAACAATTAAATATTACCCGAGTAATCATTGCTCATAGGGAATCAACTATTGCTTCAGTTGATAGGGTCATCCCTCTGTAAGCTCATGGTGTACTCACCTTGCAAAGCACAGCAAGTTTTGTGGTTCTGTCGCATTAACCTTGGTCGGGTAACATATCGTTTTTATTATATCGAGTAGAAAACGGGATCACTCCCGCTATCCTCTCACAGAGAGCATAAAAATCCTGTCGAGGATTGGGCTATTTTTGCCCATCCCCCGATAGGGTTCAAAGTTACTTTTGGGGTTTCGGGAGTAACGGAACAGTAAACACCTTTAAGCGGTCAATTTAAATAGCCAAAAATTAGGTAGCCAATTTACGAGAGCATAAAAATTCTATGGTCGCCCTCGTTTTTGCAACACTCATTTTGATGAATTTTGGGCTTGCTTAAATCTATCCGGCGTCACTATAGGCAAGGAGCCTGCGCCTCGATGAGTTCCGCGCCTGATGAACCTTAAAAGTGTGCCGGCTTCAAGGAGCCAATTTTTACGCTAGGTTTCTCATCAGGCCGGTAGGCCGTTCATGTCATCAATTATCAGTCTTCGCAAAACCTGTGGGGTCTCGTTTCAAATTTGTTCACAACAGGCTTGATTTAAGCTTCAAATACCGTGTGTTGTGTTGTAATAGCCCATGCTATCCGGGCAAGTTTATTAGCCAATGCACAGGCTACAATATTAGAATGTTTTCGTTCAAGTTGCTGCTTAACCCAGTCAGCCAGTTTGCCCTTTCTATGCTCGATATGCAGTATGAACGTTCGGGCACAGAGCACCAACAGTTGTCGGAGTGTCTTGTTACCCCGTTTACTGATCCCCAATAAGGTTGTCTTTCCTCCGGTACTGTACTGGCGGGGCACCAATCCCGTCGAGGCTGCAAAATCCCGGCTGTGGGCGTATTGTTTCCCATCGCCCAGTTGTGAGGAAAGCACACTCGCCGTGATGGGGCCAATGCCGGGGATCGTCATCAGCCGTTGTCCGATATCATCCTGAGCAACCTCCTGTGATAGAGCAGTTTCAATCTCGGTGATTTGCTCAACCAGATAGTGATAATGTGCCTGTAACCGCAGTAATACCTGCACCAAATAAGGGGGAAGTTCATGTTCAGCCAGCACAGCAGAGAGCCGTTTTATCACGGCAATCCCCTTGGGCATGCTGATACCAAATTCAAGCAGGAAAGCCTGCATCTGGTTGGTGGTTTTGACTTTATCCCGGACTAGTGATTCCCGGACACGGTGCAGGGCGCGCATGGCTTGTTGGGCTTCTGTTCTGGGCTGAACAAAACGCATTGATGGCCGTGAAGCAGCTTCACAGATAGCTGTCATTTTCAGAAGGCGACTGCACAGAATGTCAAAAGTCGACTGCACTTAATTGTTGAAGTAGGATATTGAAGATTCAAGCGTTGACATTATGGGGTG
>NZ_MKGR01000025.1 GCF_001908095.1 Xenorhabdus thuongxuanensis
CCAGCCAACGAAATAAACTCAAAAAAGCCGGCTGGAGCGATGATTATCGTGCACAAGTGTTCTTTGGATAGATATCAATCAAAGTATGCTCGCGCCCTGGCCTGAACCGTAAACACTCGGTTATTCAAAATCACCTGAAATGCATGACAAAATCATCGGTACTTTCATTGAACGTGAATATTATGTTTGAGGGCGATCAGCGCTTTGAATACATGACCAATTTCCCCAAACCCAACCAAAATCAATTAAAAATCTACCCAATAAATTGATTATAAAGGAAAACATAAAACCACATTTGTACCACCCCCCACACACCGCCAATCGAATGATTTCCCCCGTCTAATCCGCCAATATATCAGCACACCTTAACAGGAGAGAATGCTAATATGGCACAAGATTATCATCACGGAGTCCGTGTTCAGGAAATCAAAGAAGGTACGCGTACCATCACTACCGTTAGCACCGCTATCGTAGGTATGGTTTGTACTGCACCTGACGCAGACGAAAAAACATTTCCATTAGACACACCGGTATTATTGACTGACGTTATGAGCGCCATTGGTAAAGCTGGTGAAAAAGGCACTTTGGCCGCATCACTGAAAGCAATCGCAGCACAGGCACAACCTGTCACTGTCGTAGTTCGTGTGGCTGAGGGCGAAACTGAAGAAAAAACCAGTAACAATATCATCGGTGACGTTACGCCAGAAGGTAAGAAAACGGGTATGAAGGCACTGCTTGCTGCACAAAGCCAGCTCGGTGTTAAACCTCGCATTCTGGGTGTTCCGGGTCTGGATTCAAAAGATGTGGCTAGTGAACTTGCCGTTATTGCCAAACAACTGAAAGCAATGGCGTATGTAAGCGCTTATGGCTGCAAGACCTACATTGAAGCGATCAAATATCGTGAAAACTTCGGTCAGCGTGAGCTGATGCTGATTTGGCCTGATTTCCTGAGATGGGATAAAGGTGAAGTTATTGCACCTGCGACGGCTTATGCACTGGGCTTGCGCGCCAAAATCGACGAAGAGACCGGTTGGCACAAAACCTTGTCCAATGTGGGCGTTAACGGCGTAACGGGTCTGTCTGCCGATGTCTTCTGGGATCTACAAGAGACTGGAACTGACGCTGATCTTCTGAACCAGAATCACATCACAACACTGATCCGCAAAAACGGTTTTCGTTTCTGGGGTTCACGCACTTGTGCTAGTCCTAATTCTGATGAGTCACTGTTTCAGTTCGAAAGCTACACCCGTACTGCTCAGGTTCTGGCTGACACTATGGCTGAAGCACACATGTGGGCTATCGATAAACCGCTGACTCCATCACTGGTACGCGACATTATTGAAGGTATCAATGCCAAGTTCCGCGAGCTGAAAGCCGGTGGCTACATCATTGACGGTCGTTGCTGGTATGACGACAAAATCAACGATAAAGACACCTTGAAAGCCGGCAAACTGACCATCGATTATGACTATACACCTGTACCGCCACTGGAAAACATGATGTTACGCCAGCGCATTACAGATAGTTACCTGATGGATTTCGCGAAAAGTATCAATAAATAAGGGGCTAACTGATGGCATTACCTCGCAAACTTAAATACCTGAACTTGTTCAATGATGGCAACAACTATCAGGGGATCGTGGAAGAACTGACTCTTCCTAAGTTGAGCCGCAAGCTGGAAGCCTATCGCGGTGCTGGCATGAATGGCAGCGCAATGGTGGATTTAGGTCTGGATGAAGGCGCACTGGATGCTGAATTCACTCTGGGCGGCGTTGAAGCTCAACTGTACAAACAGTGGGGCATCGCGAAAGCCGACGGTGTCATGCTGCGCTTTGCTGGCTCTTTTGAGAGTGAAGATAACGGTGAAGTGGTTGCAGTCGAAGTTGTGATGCGTGGTCGCTTCCAGGAGTTCGATCACGGCACTTATAAACAGGGGGATAACACCCAGACCAAAATCACTGCCAAAAATACTTATTTCAAACTGACATGGAATGGTGAAGAACTGATTGAAATCGACACCATCAACATGGTTGAAAAAGTAGGTGGGGAAGATCGTCTGGAGCAGCATCGCCGCGCTATCGGTCTTTTTTAATCGCTTCTTTTAGCAATTAACTTTTTTAAAACTTATTTCCTGTCTCATCAGTGTATTAATCGTGCCTGTTGAGACAGGTCTCTAATCGGATAAACAAGGTTGAACCATGACAGAAACACTGAATACTCAAAATGACGATCTGCGCACCATTGAATTGGAAGCACCACTGGCGCGAGGCAACGGCGAAATCACAGAAG
Source organism: Xenorhabdus thuongxuanensis (assembly GCF_001908095.1). Lineage (GTDB taxonomy): Bacteria > Pseudomonadota > Gammaproteobacteria > Enterobacterales > Enterobacteriaceae > Xenorhabdus > Xenorhabdus thuongxuanensis. The sequence continues at coordinate 2,290 of NZ_MKGR01000025.1, forward strand.
TGATGGTACGCAAACCTAACAGCGGTGCGTTGCGCGGTGCACGTTTACAGGCATTGCTGGAAATGGATGTGGATTCTATGCTGCTTGTCCTGCCGCGTGTTACCACCCCTGCATTGACCAAAAATGACCTGATGATGATGTCACCTGGTGATCTGATTAATCTCAGTGTGGAGGTGGTCAATTTTTTGTTGCCGAAGTCGGTCAAGTCCGATTCCCAGAACGATTAACCGTTGATGAATTGGTGGCAGATATCGCCACCGTTTTTCACTGGTCACCGACAGTTACAAATGAAATGTCACTATCGGAACTATTGGACTGGCGACATCGGGCCATTTTAAGAAGTGGTGCAGAAAATGAGTAATATACAGTCACAGCTTAACAAGGTACTGAGTACTGTTGGTAAGCTGACCAGTTCCTTTAAATCTTTTCAACAGCATCAGAAAAAACTGGTAGGTTCAGTTGATAAAATTTATAACCAGTTTAAAAAACTTAATAAGACTGTTGAAGGATTAAAACCCATTGTAGGTTATGCGCAGGAAACTGCGCGTATGCGTGCCGATCTTAAGGCCTATAATCAAACCATTAAACAATCTTTCTCTGCGCAGAAAAATTCCACTGAAGTAGTACAAGTCAGCGCCGCTAGCCAATCAGCCAATATTATTCAAACTACGCAGAATATTAGACAAGAAAATTCATACAGTAAGAAAAATGAATTTAACCTTGGTGTGTCTGGAAATATAACTAACAATTTTACATTGCTAGATAAGTTGATTATTAATATTAATCCAAAGATAACAATTTTATTTGGTACGCTGAAAAAAATTAAAAAAGTTTTGAAATTTCCCACTAATTCAGTGAAGGCATCGTTTCAAATTCTGATTAATTCTATAAAAATTTTTGGCAGTGTTGGTATAAGAGTTTTTGATTCTCTGAGAGTTAGTTTCCGTATCTTTGGTATTTTGTCTATTCAGATTTTTGGAACATTGAAAGTTCGGCTAAGTATTTTTGGAAAGATAGGAATTAGAATCTTTGATTCATTGCGTATTGGCCTGAATATCTTTGGGCAGTTGGGTATCCGAATCTTTGGCTCGTTGCTCATAGGGTTGAATATCTTTGGGCAGTTAGGCGTCCGAATATTTGGCTCATTGCGTATTGGCCTGAATATCTTTGGGCAATTAGGCGTCCGAATCTTTGGCTCATTGCGTATTGGCCTGAATATCTTTGGGCAATTAGGCGTCCGGATCTTTGGCTCATTGCGTATTGGCCTGAATATCTTTGGGCAGTTAGGCGTCCGGATCTTTGGTTCATTGCGTATTGGCCTGAATATCTTTGGTCAGTTGGGTATCCGAATCTTTGGTTCGTTGCGCATAGGGTTGAATATCTTTGGTCAGTTGGGGATACGAGTTTTTGGCTCTTTGAGAATTAGCTTAAGTATATTTGGCCAATTAGGTGTAAGAGTATTTAATTACTTGGGAAGTAGCCTCAATATATTGGGTAGTATTGGAGGGAAAGTTTTTGGTTTTCTCAGGAATTCATTAAATACACTATTCAATAGCGGTAACAAAAACGGTATTTTTGTAGGATTAAGAAAAAGTATAGGAAGACTAGGAAGTATTGGACAACAAGTATTTGGCTTTTTGGGCAATAGTATAAGAATGCTGGGAAGTATTGGTGCGAAAGGTTTAGGCTTTTTAGGTAATGCTTTCAGTATACTGGGTCGTGCAATAATGATTGTTGGCCGTGTCATGATGGCGAACCCCATTCTTGCCATTATTGGTGTTATCGCAATGGCTGCTATTTATATTTGGCAGAATTGGGGAACATTAGGAGAGAAATTCTCTGCATTATGGAATTACGTAAAAAATATCTTTAGCAGTGCGTGGGAAGGAATTAAAAACCTTGTCAATAGTGCATGGGAAGGTATTAAAAGTTATTTCATGAATGGGGGATTAATCGGCATTATTTATCAAAATTGGGATTCCATTAAACAAAGTACCTTAGAAGTTTGGGAAGCGATTAAAGTTGTATTAAACGAGAAATGGGAATCCATTAAGCAAAGCGTTTTTACAACTTGGGAAAATATCAAAACTCAAATCAGTGGTGCCTGGGAATCCGTTAAACAGAATACTTTAGAAATTTGGGAGAGCGTAAAAAAATCAATTTCAGATAAATGGAATGAAATTGTTGCTGATGTTCAGGCTATTCCCGAAAAATTAAAAGCGGCTGGCTCAGCAATGATCGATAGTTTGCTAATTGGTATTCAAGAAAAATGGGAGAACCTGAAAAGTAAATTTGCCTCTATTACTGATTGGTTTAAATCGTGGTGGTCTGGTGATGATAAAAAGGAAGTTGCCGTAAAAACATCACAGGAAATGACCAAGAGCGACACATCTCAGCAGGCAAAACAGATTACTCAACATGATACAGGGGGATTTATTCCTGCTGGAAAACAAGGCCTTGTAGGGGAATATGGCCCTGAAATTATCAATGGCCCAGCTAATGTTACCAGCCGGAAAAATACTGCGAAACTCGCTGCCTTGGGTCTTGCCGTTGGCTCAATGTCACTGCCGGTTGCGGCGCAGGATGCACCATTACACGCGCAGAGTTTACCTGCTCACGCTTATGAGGAAGTGCAGGCGAAATGGGAGCGGAGTCAGCCACAGCAATATGGTGGTGCAGCACCGCAATATAACATCTATGTCTATGGCACCCAGGGACAATCCGCGCAGGATATTGCCCGTGTGGTCAGGCAAGAATTGGAACAAAGAGAACGTATGCACCAAGCGCGTATGCGTAGCTCACTTTCAGACAGAGGAGAAGATTTCTCATGATGGCTGCACTTGGTTTGTTTGTTTTTATGCTGAAAACAACGCCCTATCAGACTTTTCAATATAAACAGAGTTGGCGACATGCCTTCAACAGCCGCGTGGGAGCGCGGCCTGCCTGGCAGTTTGTCGGTTCAGACAATGATACGATCACGCTATCTGGGGAGCTTTATCCTGAACTGACCGGTGGTTCACTTTCATTGACTGCATTGAAAGTGATGGCAGATAGTGGCAAGGCGTGGTCTTTTATTGATGGAAATGGTGCGATTTACGGTATGTTCGTTATCGAAAGCATTGATGAGACAAAAACAGAATTTATGTCAGGTGGTGCGGCCAGAAAAATCAGTTTTACGCTGACTTTACGGCGTGTTGACAATAATTTGTTTGAAATGTTGGGAGACTTACAGGATCAGCTTTCTGATATCAAAGACGATGTTGTCGGTAAAGTCAGGGGAGTATTCTTATGATCGATTTTGAAAAGTGGATACCCGACACGGATTGGGTTCCCCAATTTGATTTGGTCACTGGAAAAGTCAGTAAACCCGCTTTTCGTCTGGAAATCAACAATAAGGATATCAGTGGGAAGATCCAATCACGCCTGATGTCATTAACATTGACGGATAATCGTGGCCTGGAATCAGACCAGCTCGATATTGAGTTGGATGATGCGGATGGCATGCTGGTGATGCCCCGTCGTGGCAATATTCTTACATTAGAACTGGGGTGGCATGGCTACTCCTTAACGCCGAAAGGAAAATTTGTTGTTGATGAAATTGAACATGTCGGTGCGCCAGATCGATTGACCATTCGTGCCCGCAGTGCAGATTTTCGTGGTGATCTGAATGTGAAACGGGAGGCGTCTTACCATAAATGCACTTTAGGCAGTATTGTCAGTACCATCGCTGCCAGAAATAAATTGGCGTTTAAGATAAGCTCAGAGTTAGAAAATATCGCTATGCATATCGATCAAACAAATGAATCTGACGTCAGCTTTTTGACTCGACTGGCAAAACAAGAAGGCGCAATCGCTTCAGTCAAAAATGGCGAATTATTGTTTGTTCAGCAGGGGCAGAATAAGACGGTGAATGGTAAGCATATTTCGCCTGTACTGATTACGCGTAAATCAGGGGATAATCACAGATTCTCTCTTTCCGATCGTGAGGCCTATACTGGTGTTGTTGCTCAATGGATGGACACACGTACAGCAACTAAACAGGCAGTTAAATTGAAGCGAATGGCATCAGAGGAAGGAAAAGTTGAACTTGTCGTTGAATATGAAAGTGGTAGTAGCCAATCATCAGACAAGAATTCTTCTCAAACAAACAAAAAAACCACTAAAAAAGAGGATGCTTCTTCCGGGAAAAAGCAACCACAATCCTCTAAAAAGGAAAAAGATCTTAAACCTAAACCACCTGCACCTGGCAAAGTTAATTTGGCCAAGAAAAACCCAAAAACTAAAGGTCGTGGAAAGCCGACTTATATTAAAAAGGGGAATAAAAACAAAGGTAACGGCAGTATCGAGATAGAAGCGAATTTCGATATTGAAGACAGCTTATCGTATGAAGAACAGCGTGAATCAACGGTTGAACATCATCAAACAACTACGGAACAGCAAGAATCTGCAAGCTATTTGGTGGGAACTCAGGAGAATATTCTGACGCTTTCGCATATTTATTCTAACAAAGAAAGTGCAGAGCGTGCCGCTATCGCCGTGTGGAAAAAAATGCAACGAGGAGCTGCGCAGTTCTCTATCACATTAGCCTTGGGGCGTGCTGATATTTATCCTGAAACTCCCATCCAGTTAGAGGGATTTAAACCAGAAATTGATGAAACTGACTGGACCTTGGTCAAAGTCACGCACACGCTCAATAACAGTGGTTTTACGACATCATTAGATCTCGAAATAAAAATCGATGAATTTGAAATGAGTACTTGATCTCAGCATGAGATCTTTGTTATATTGTTCACCAGACGAGATGATGTTATTTCAAGACAGTTATTTCAAGATAACGATTTCAGAAAGGTGAACAATATGATTAAGTGTCCTCTGTGTGGTCAGTCAGCGCATACTCGCAGCAGTTTTGAGCATTCAAGCCAAACAAAGGAGCGCTATAACCAATGTCAGAATATCAATTGTGGAGCAACGTTCGTCAGCCATGAAACCTTTGTACGTTTCATTTCTAAGCCAGGTGAAGTCAAGAATGTGACGCCACATCCAAGGGCAAAAACCAAGAGACAACCTCGCCAGAAAGTGGCTGCCGCACAATAAATAACGAAAAAATATTGCTCCAATTTTTGCCACCGTTATGGTGGCTTTTTTTGGAATGTTGAATTGAAGGGGTTCTTTATTCGAGAACTTCTTGTGACGCCCACTCGTCAACAAAAAAGTAGGCGTCAAAACCATTTAGTTGATTTACTTCTGGTTCTGATATTGTTCCTGCAAAATCCTTTGCATTTCATCTTTGATGTGTAGTTTTTCTTTTTTCAGGCGTATAACTTTATCGTTGTAACCTGCACCATTTGGGCCTTCAAGTTGGGTTATCTCGTGGTCAAGTCGGTTATGTTTTTCAAACAGGGATTGGAAGCGGGGATGAGATTCTTTCAGGTTGGATACTAAATCACGATATTCTGGAAACATAAGACCTCCTATACGAAATTCACTACCACACTCGGTGAGTGTAGCAGGTCATTTTAATATCAGATTTGAGAAATATCACATAAAAAAGAACTGGTAGAACCTGTTCAATGGTGGGTTATTAATAAAAATTAACATTGATTATGAGTGAATAGATTTTTTCTTATCTAATGCCTTTAAGAATCAGTGCATTGCCAAAAAACATAATTTACCCCAATTTTTTTATTGTTATTATCTAGTCTCCTTTTTAAATATATTCAGAGGTGATATATGAAAAAGTATTTATTTCCTTTAGCTGCCTTGATGGTATCGACTTCGGTTTTTGCGGACAAAAAACTTGAAGATATTGCGCCTTATCCTGCGCCTTCTGAGAAAATGGCTCGTAGCGTGATTGAATTGCCTCAGAAAGAACATGAAAACGACTACATGGTTGAATTGGTGATTGGCAAGGATATGAAAGTGGATTGCAATCATCATTGGCTTGGCGGTGAGTTAGAGACTAAAACGCTGGAAGGTTGGGGATATGACTATTATGTCCTAAATAATGTTACTGGTCCCGCTTCAACGAAAATGGCTTGTCCAAATCAAGAAAAAACAGTACGTTTTGTTCAGGTTCAGCTAGGTAAAGAAGCTTTTATACGTTATAACAGTAAATTACCTATCGTAGTATATACGCCAAAATCGATGACAGTTAAATATCGTATTTGGCAAGCTTCGGATGAGGTAAATAAAGCAGTTATTAAATAAGTTATTGGTTAAATAAACCGGCAACCTGAGTTTTTATATTAAACTCAGGTTGTTTAAAAAATCATTTCTTTTTTGTTATTGTTAACTTAACAATAAAATCAATCTGTAATAAACCATTTATATTGGTGTCGTTGGTTTTTTCTTTAATTTTCTGTCTGCGATTCCTTGCCCATAATTAAAAATATTAACTAAACTGTTTTTGGATTCTTTTGCATTCATGCAAATATTATTGAGGAATCGTAGAATGTTTAAAAAATTATCGGCAGAGTTTTTGGGTACTTTTTGGTTGGTGTTTGGTGGATGTGGTAGTGCTGTTTTAGCTGCGGCATTTCCACAGCTAGGGATTGGTTTTGTGGGTGTATCCCTGGCTTTTGGTTTAACTGTAGTAACGATGGCCTATGCGGTAGGGCATATTTCAGGAGGGCATTTTAATCCAGCAGTAACATTGGGATTGTTCGCTGGCGGGCGTATTTCTGCTAAAGATGTTATTCCTTATATTATTGCACAAGTGATTGGAGGAATTGCGGCAACAGCGATACTTTACCTTATCGCCAGCGGTAAAAGTGGTTTTGACGCAACGGCAAGTGGTTTTGCATCTAATGGCTATGGTGAACACTCTCCTGGTGGTTTTTCATTACGAGCTGCAATTATTGTTGAATTAGTATTAACCGGATTTTTCTTGATTGTCATTCTTGGAGCGACAGATAAAAATGCACCAGCTGGTTTTGCACCATTGGCTATCGGTTTAGCATTGACACTTATTCACTTAATTAGTATTCCAGTAACAAATACATCGGTTAACCCTGCAAGAAGTACCGCGGTTGCTATTTTCCAGGGAACGTGGGCTTTGGAGCAGCTTTGGGTATTTTGGTTGATTCCATTAATTGGTGGTGCTATCGGTGGGTTGATATACCGGGCACTCTTACAGAAAGATGATTCATCCGTTAATTAATATTTCCTTCATTTTGATAAGCCATGTTATAGCATGGGAACGAGGTGAATATTGGATTACAACGGATAAGAGTAAGATTGATATTCATTTCGTGGTCATGCTCCCAATGATTAGATATTGTGATAAACTCCCTGCTTTTTATTCTGGGTGAGAGATGGCTAAAGTGGATGTGGTTTGTCGTTACTGTCATAAAACAGAAGAGGTTAAAGGGCATGGAAAAGGACGTACTGGTCATCCCCGCTATCACTGCTATGCCTGCCGTAAAACCTTTCAACTGAACTATGCCTATCAAGCCTGTTATCCCGGCGTGAAAGAGCAAATTATTGATATGGCAGTGAATAACTCCGGTGTTCGTGATACCGCTCGTGTACTGAAGATAGGGATTAACACCGTCATTCGCACGTTAAAAAACGCTCCCCGAAAAATGTGACCAACCTTCCTCTTGAGGGAAATGAAGTCCAGCTTATCTGTGAAGTTGATGAGCAATGGTCATTTGTGAGAAGTAAAAAGAATCAACGCTGGCTCTGGTATGCCTGGGAGCCTCGCCTCAAGCGAGTCGTGGCCCATGTTTTTGGTGATCGCAGTACGGCGACTTTATACAAACTCCTTGAGTTATTATCACCTTTTAATGTCAGGTTTTACTGTACGGATGATTATGCACCTTACAACCGACTTCCTGAAGAAAAACATATTGTTGGAAAACATTATACCCAACGTATAGAAAGAACCAATCTGACATTACGTACACGTTTAAAAAGACTGAATCGAAGGACGATAGGTTATTCCAAATCAGAGGAGATGCACGATAAGGTGATAGGGACTTTCATCGAACGGGAATACTATTCTTTATAGGGGAATCTAACCATTGGAGTCACGACCTTTATTTGTAAGTTCGTCATGCATTATTTTTTTCTCCTGTAATAAATAATGTTGGATATATAAATAATATAGCTTTTAAAAAAATATTCCTTAAAGACCTTGAACTTTATTTCAGTTTTGTAACATCATCAAAAAAATTGAATTATTTTTTTAAAAAAACTTAATTTCTTTATGAAATTACAATGATATATATTTATCTCTATGATTTTTTAGAGTTTTGTGGTGTGTGTAATAAAATAAGATAAGATAAAAAACCCAGTTTATTTATAGTTAGGTTTGGTTGTATATTGTCACTTGCCTGCTGTAAGTTTTATTTCGAATTTTTATATATTAAAAAGCATGTGAGTTAATGTTTTTATACTCAGCAATATCTGCATATTGCTAACTGTATTAATTGGCTGTGATGTAAAAGTAATAAATTAGGAATGAATTATGGAACGTCTTGACATAGAAGAAGTGTCTAACAAAATTCTACATGAATTATTGCAGTATCGACGTCGTTTCCCTGAATCTGAACATACACTTCAAGATGAAGAAAAAAAGGTTTCTGAGGTTCAACTGCCACGTATCCGTGCATTTGTGGAGCAGGGGAAACCTATCGAATGTATTTTACCTGCATTTCCAACAAAATCCCCAAATCCCAGAAAAGTATTAGGTAAAATGCCTGATATGGCAGAAAAATTATCACTGATTTTTCTAAACTCCCTTTGTCAGCGTATTCAGCTTTATTATCCACCTGGAGCAAATATTGTTATTTGTTCTGATGGGCATGTTTTCAGTGATCTTATTCTTGTCGATGATGACACAATTACCCACTATCAATTAGAAATTGAAAAGCTTCTACATGAACTGGGAGCGACTCATCTTTCAGTTTTTAATCTTGGTAACGTTGAATCACTAACGCAATATACCAATGATTACGATCAACTACGTGAATTATTGGTCAGTCGTTATGCCTCTTCAATTGAAGAGATCAAAGATGAACTTAAAAAAACCGAAGAAGGCGTTCAATTATATCGGGCGATTACTCGTTTTCTTTATGAAGATAGCTTATTGCCAGAATATACAGGTTCAAAAAATGCGTTGCAAAAAGATGCACGCCAGCGCTCGGCTGGGGTTATCCAACGTAGTTGGGCGTGGGGTAATTTGCTAGCAGAGCAGTTCCCCTTGGCGATCCGTCTTTCTATTCACCCGCAGCCCGTGGACAGTATCAAAATTGGTATTCATATGATGCCGACTAGGGATGATTGGTTGACGCCGTGGCATGGTGTGGCGGCCAACATTAACGGTCAGTTTGTACTAATGAAAAGTGATGAAGTGAAAAAGATGAATGGAAAACTGATCGAAATTAGAGGTATTCCAAGCCATTACTTGATTGAAACGTCATCTAAAGAAACCCAGCAAATAAAATCTCAGACGGCGACAGCATAAGCAGAATAACCAAGTGGTATACCGTATTTTGGAGAAAAAAATCATGAATACATATGAAATTGATTGTCATATTGAGGTAATGAAACCTTTTGGCGTATTTATTACTCCCAATTACCCTAATCAGGATATTGCCACACTGTCAGTTGATGCTTTGCGTAAACTGGCTCGTACTCATCTGCTGGTTGTGTTACGTGGCTTTCAATCCGGTTTTATGGATAAAGAGAAACTGACGGAATATTCTAGCCACTGGGGTGAAATCATGATGTGGCCATTTGGTACTGTATTGGATGTTATGGAGTCCCCTAAACCGTCTGACCATGTTTTGGACAGTGGTAATGTACCGTTGCATTGGGATGGAATGTATAGAGAGACGATCCCCGAATTTCAGATATTTCACTGTGTATCTGCTCCAGAAGCGGCTCAAGGAGGGCGTACTACGTTTGTCAACACTGAACAATTAATTATCGATGCCAGTGATGATGAGCGTAATGCATGGAAAAATACCACTATTACCTACCGTACAAGCCGAGTGACACATTATGGTGGTGAAGTGACTTCACCGTTGATTTGCCTTCATCCCAACGGTAAAAAATGGGTTATGCGTTACAATGAGCCGATGGGAAAAGACGATGTGAAGTATGCTGATCATCACGCTTTGAAGATAGATGGCATGTCACACGAAGAGCAACAATCCCTTGAGGAGATACTGTATAACCGCTTGTATGATCCGCGTTATTTCTACGCCCATCAATGGCAATCTGGTGACATTGCGATTTGTGACAACTTTACTTTATTACATGGACGTGAGGCTTTTATTTCCCGTTCTCCTCGCCATATTCAGCGGGTACATATCCATGGCATGCCTGTGTGTGAGAATCACAATTTCCGCACTATTTCTGTTTCAAATGCTGATTGAATAGAAGTTGCCTTGAGGGAGGTTTGATTAATGTCTCGTATTGTTTTAGCTGCTATTGCAACTCCTGGTCATGTTTTTCCAATATTCACTATTGCCGAACATTTAATAGGGCAGGGACATGATGTCACAATATTTAGTGGTTCTTTGTTTCAACAGCAAGCAGAAGCATTGGGAGCTACTTTTGTTCCTTTTGATAAACAAGTGGATGTTGATTACCGCTATCTGGAAAGATATTTTCCTGAACGGGCAGAACATCCACCGGGAAATATTCAGATGGCGTTATCATTAAGGAAATTTTTTGCCACGCCTATTCCCGTATTGTCGAAGCAATTGCTGCAAATTCTAGAAAAGGGGCAAGCTGATCTTCTGATTATCGATAATACTTTTTATGCAGCGCTGCCGTTATTGCAGAAACCGGCTGAAAAGCGTATCCCTGTCATTGCTATTGGTGTTACTCCGCTACCGTGGTCATCAAAGGATGCTATATTTTGGGGAGCTCGGATCCCACCTGAATTATTGCCTGCTGATTTAACACGCGAGCAATTGGTAGATGAGGAAACGTACCAATTAATTGAACAGGTCAGGGAAGCATTCAATCAGTCGCTTGCTGCCGTGGATTGTTCCCCGCTGACAGGGGATCATAATGATATTTTGATGAGTGGAGTTGATCGTTTCTTGCAACTGGCAACTCAATCATTTGAGTTTTCTCGTGATGATTTACCTGAGACGGTGGATTTTATCGGATCGCTGCCGGTGAAAGTGGAAGATGATAAAGCACAAATCAGCTGGCCAGATGAAAAACTGCCGTTGATCTTAGTGACTCAGGGAACACTGGCTAATGTTGATTTTAGCCAATTGATCTTGCCCACATTGCGTGGGCTGGCAACTTTGCCGGTTCGGGTATTGGCGATTACAGGTGGTCGATCTATCGATGCCTTGGGCGAAGATCTTCCAGAGAATGCCAGAGTAGTAGAGTATCTCAATTTTGAACACTGGCTGCCCAGAGCATCAATTTTTATTACCAATGGTGGTTATGGTTCTCTGAATTCAGCCATTCGTCATGGTGTACCTTTGGTGGTCGCTGGAACAGGAGATGGTAAATTGGAAGCTGTCGCTCGTGTTATTTGGTCACGTTGTGGTATCAGCTTGCATACTGATACACCAAATGAGCAGCAATTATATAAGGCAGTGACAAGAATATTATCTTCCCCGATATGGCGTCAGCAGTCACAGATCATTAAGGCAGATTATGATGCCCATAATGCTTTGGCATCAATAACGCGCCACATTAATGAATTGATTGCCCAATAGATACTAATCTGTCTAAAACAGGATATAAGTAATCGATATATCGGTTAAAACAGATAGGGTCATAAAATGGAACGCGGTATGTTTTTCTTACCGCGTTCTTTTATGATTAGGCGTTTTCCCGCACGCCTTCAACGGAAATGATAAGTTCAACTTCCTGAGATTTTGGTCCCAGATCTTCTTTGATATTGAAGTCTTTTAATTTGAGTTTACCTGTAGCTTCGAAACCAGCACGGTATTCACCCCACGGATCGTTTCCTGCATTGATCAATTTTGCATCCAGTGTGACAGGCTTGGTTACACCATTTAATGTGAGATCTCCGGTAATAAGATAATCTTTACCTTCTTTCTTAACATTCGTTGATGTGAATTTGGCTTCAGGATATTTATTACTATTCAAAAAATTAGAGCCACGTAAGTGCTTGTCTCGCTCGGCATGTTTAGTGTCTACACTATCGGTTTTGATAACGACATTCACTTTATCGTTTGCTGGATTTTGGGGATCAAAAGTAAAGTTACCATCGAAATCCCTAAAACCACCATAAAGCCAGCTAAATCCCAAATGCTGAATACGAAATTCAATAAAGGCATGTTGGCCTATTTTATCGAACTTATAATCAGCAGCAAGCGTGCTTCCTGTACTCATGAGCCATCCCCCTACAATCAGGGCTATTAGCGTCTTTTTCAACATAATGATTCTCCAAAAGTCATTTTAATTTGGTTTGTAACCAAACATTCTTTTTAGGGTGGTATCACGATCAATAAAGTGGTGTTTCAGTGCAGCAAACCCATGTAATAGGGAGAGCACAACAACAGTCCAGGCAAGATAAAGATGAATAACGCCCGCCGTATCAGCCTGTATGCCTTGACCTGTTAAGGTTGCAGGGATTTCAAACCAGCCAAAAATGCTGATAGGTTGCCCATCGGCTGTAGAAATGAGATATCCGCTAAACAAAATACCAAATAAAGCAATATAGAGAGAGAGTTGCATTAACTGTGAACTGGTGCGTATAAAAAAACTGTAGCTTGCCAAGGGTTTTGGTGGTGGTGAAATAAATCGCCATATCACCCGAATAATCATGACAATAAATAATAAGCTACCTATACTTTTATGCAGTTCAGGAGCACGATGATACCAGGTATCGTAGTAACTTAACGTGACCATCCATAATCCAAGTGCAAACATTCCATAAACAGCAAGTGCCACTAGCCAATGAATTAAAATAGAAATATGGCCAAAGCTGGTGGAAGTGTTTTTGAGTGACATATTATATCCTTATTTTTAATATAAAGATGTTTCTACAATATAGACGAGCGTTTTTAAAGTGCATAGTGAATTAATTTCTTTATTTGGTGTGCCATTTTTTTATAATGTATTGTTTTAATAATGAATTCTAAGATGGATAACCATGGTTTTATAAGGAGGGAATTATTCTATAGGATTAACTGATTTACTATTTTAATAGGGAAATATAATGTGATTATGTAATCACACTATTTTATCATTATAGTGAGAAAGACGATGTATACATTGTGGATAGCCAATAAAAATTACTCTTCCTGGTCACTGCGTCCATGGATTTTGCTCAAGGCGCTGGATATTCCTTTTAATGAGAAGCTGAGCTATTTTGAAGACGGCAAAAGCAGCCGTGAGAAATTCCAGGTATTTTCACCTACAGGGTTGGTTCCTTGTTTGATTGATGGTGAGATTACTGTTTGGGATTCTCTGGCAATTGTTGAATATATTGCTGAGGATCATGCGCAAGTCTGGCCATCAGATAAAACAGCTAGAGCGTGGGCGAGAAGTGCTGCTGCGGAAATGCATTCTGGTTTTGCGACATTACGTCAGCTTTGCACGATGAATTGTTCTGCTCGCACTGAGTTAAATGAAATAACTTCCGAATTGCAGTGCGATATTGAGCGAATTGATACGCTTTGGGCAGAAGGATTAACCAGATTTGGTGGTGAATGGCTGGCGGGAGATAAATTCACGGCTGTCGATGCGTTTTATGCTCCAGTAGCTTGCCGTGCCCAAACCTACGGATTGAAGCTTTCTGCAATCAGCCAGAGATGGGTTAATCGTATGTTAGAACACCCAGCAATGATGGAATGGGTAGAGTCTGCACTAAAAGAACCTAAAATAGCACATTAATTCACATTTTATGAATGAAATTATGATTCAGGGTTCTTTGTGAGCCCTGATTTAATAATTTATTTTTATAGTTAACGATACGATTTGTTTTATATTTATCAGATTTATAACTTAGGTGATTATTTAAATTTTTTTTAAAATTATTTCAATAAATTAGTGTTTATTTATCCATTTTTATACATAATGTTTACTTTCATTTTCTATAACGGAAAGGGTAACTGATGGATTGGGAACACATTGTTTTTAGCATGATTTTCAGTGGATTGGTGGGAGGTATTCTCTGGACTATAATGGTTGATATGGTGCATAAATATGGGGAAGATATCACCTTGTTGGAATCTTCCCTGAGTGCCAATACGAATAAAGAGAAAAGCTGCTCGTTTATATCGTTATTTGACCCGTCAGATGCAATAGAATATAAATGATTTATATATATGCTATTCAATTTAGTAAACCCATAATAGCTGATAATATATTTACAATTCACATGAACAGCTATTTAATTAAATCTATTTATTTAGATAAAAAAAGCTCCGTGTAGGAACGGAGCGAGAATGGGTAAAAGTAGCTGAGAAAAATGTAGTACAAAAGTATAATAACTCTGCGACATTAAGTGCAGATTAAACAAAGAAGAGATGAGTATATGATTTTGCTTAATGGGAAATTGCATCTCGAATGGCTTCCAATGAAGCGGGGTTTTCAATCAAGGCAATATCGCTTGGCTCACGTCCTTCACAAATGGCTTGCATAGTACGGCGCAACATTTTTCCTGAGCGGGTTTTCGGTAATTGCGTCACAAAATAGACTCGTGCCGGACGTCCAACGCTGCCGATTTTCTTATCTACCAATTCCATCAATGCCTTTTCCAATGTGGCAAAATGGTCAGCACTTTGGATTACTCGCCCTTCTTTGAGGACAGCAAAAGCCACTGCGGCTTGCCCTTTTACTTCATCTTTAATGCCAATTACGGCAACTTCTGCAACATCTGCGTGGCTGGCAATGCATTCTTCAATCTCCCGCGTTCCTAAACGATGGCCGGAAACATTAATCACATCATCCGAACGCCCCAAAATAAAGTAATAACCATCGCGGTCACGGATCCCCCAGTCAAATGTTGAATATACTTGCTGGTCAAAGTGACTCCAGTAAGTATTAATGAAGCGGTGATTGTCGCCATAGATAGTCTGGATACAACCTGGAGGCAAGGGGCCTTTGATGACTAGCATGCCCTTTTCATTATCACCACATTCCTGGCCAGTCAGTTCGTTGAGCAGTTTGACGTTAAAACCGTACATGGGAAAGCCTGTGCTACCAAAACGGCTTGGTCTGTTATCTAAACTCCGTGCAATTGCCATAATGGGCCAGCCAGTTTCAGTTTGCCAATAATTATCAATTACAGGCACATTAATGGCTTCGGTAACCCAACGGGCAGTATGTTCATCAAGGGGTTCTCCCGCTAAATAGAGTGTTTCAAGCGATGAGATATCATATTTGGCGATGCAATCCGTAGGATATTTTTTCAAGACGCGGATTGCCGTAGGGGCAGAAAACATTCTGGTGACACGATATTTTTCGACAATTTGCCACCAAATGCCAGCATCTGGGCGTATCGGGAGACCTTCATACATGATCGTTGCCATACCGGCGATTAAGGGAGCATAGACAATATAAGAGTGTCCGACGACCCAGCCAATATCCGATGTACAGAAAAAAACACCTCTTGCCTTACCACCAAAAATAACGTCCATTGATGTTGCCAGCGCCACGGCATAACCGCCGACATCACGTTGAACACCTTTCGGTGTTCCGGTTGTGCCTGATGTATAGAGTACACAGGAGGCTTCATTGGATTCGAGCCATGTGACAGGAACTTCTGCATCAAGATGCTTCTGCCGTAACGTAGCAAAATCGACGTCCCTGCCATTCACCCAATTAATATCGGACAGCCCGCGATCTACCATTAAAACATGGCATGGCTTGTGCTTGGCTAACTCAATAGCTTCATCAAGCAGAGGCTTGTAGGGGATGATTTTTCCTCCACGTGAACCAGCATCCGCTGAGACGACTAAAACCGGTTCGGCGTTATCCAATCGGGTAGCGAGGCTGTGGGAAGCAAAACCTCCAAATACGACGGAATGGATTGCCCCAATACGGGCACAAGCCAGTAAAATAAACAGAGCTTCGGCCACCATTGGCATATAAACAACGACACGATCGCCTTTTTTTACGCCGAGTGACAACATGATAGCGGCGGCTCGATTCACCTCCCGATGTAGTTCTTTATAGGTGAAAATTCGCTCGCTATTGGTTTCCGTTGAAATGGCAATCAGTGAGTTGGCATCGGGCTGGCTTTCCAGCCAGCGGTCTAGTGCGTTGTAGCAGAGATTGGTTTTTCCCCCACAGAACCAACGGGCAAAAGGTGGATTGCTATGATCCAAAGTCTGTTCAAAAGGCTGTTGCCAGTGTATTCGTTTGGCCTGTTCTGCCCAAAAAGTATCTGGATCATCAATTGAATGCTGATAGAAATCTTGGAATGACATAATCTCTCCTACATTCATCTCTCAAGGGTATACAAATTATATGACATATAAATCGAGGTATTCGTTTACGGGGATGTTTCTCAATGACATCAGGTCAAGAGATACCGCTAAAATTTTCTGTTGTTGCTCTTGCGGGAAGCGACGCGCCAGATTGATTTTGAATTTCTCCTCTAATAGCGGAATGCCATCTTTACGGCGACGAGCGTGTCCAATCGGGAATTCGATTTTAACTTCGTCCAATTGAGTGCCATCGGTGAATGTCAAAGTCAGCGCATTGGCGATGGAGC
This sequence comes from Xenorhabdus thuongxuanensis, assembly GCF_001908095.1. Lineage (GTDB taxonomy): Bacteria > Pseudomonadota > Gammaproteobacteria > Enterobacterales > Enterobacteriaceae > Xenorhabdus > Xenorhabdus thuongxuanensis. Next base: position 18,962 of record NZ_MKGR01000025.1, read on the forward strand.
GTTTTTCGGGGTCATGATAGTCACGGGTGAAATCGGGATCTTCGACGCAAACTATCTTTTCCCGCAAGGCGTCAATGCGTGGATCGGCAGCGATATCATCTTCATAATCCGCAGCTGTCAGACGACCAAAAATCAGTGGAATGGCAACCATATATTGGATGCAGTGATCTCTGTCTGCGGGATTATTCAATGGCCCCTGTTTATCAATGATTCTGATACAGGCTTCGTGGGTACGGATAGTGATTTGAGCAATATCTTCAATACGCTTGCCGTGCTCGTTTAATTGCTGGTGCAAGATCATTGCTGCTTCTACGGCCGTTTGTGAATGGAATTCTGCTGGGAAAGAGATTTTGAATAGCACATTTTCCATTACATAAGAACCATAAGGGCGCTGGAATTTGAATGGCTGGCCATTGAACAGGACGTCGTAAAATCCCCAGGTTTTGGCAGTCAATACAGAGGGATAGCCCATTTCGCCTGTTTGGGCTATCAGAGCCAGACGTACAGCACGGGAAGTTGCATCTCCCGCAGCCCAGGATTTGCGAGAGCCAGTATTAGGGGCATGGCGATAAGTTCTCAAGGATTGTCCGTCAACCCAGGCCAATGAAACCGCACTTAATATCTCTTCACGCTTCAGCCCTAACATTTGGGCAACAACCGCCGTAGAAGCCACTTTGACTAAAACAACGTGATCCAAACCAACTTTATTGAAAGCATTTTCCAATGCCAGACAGCCCTGAATTTCGTGCGCCTTAATCATCGCTGTCAGAACATCCCACATGAGAAGGGGTTTTTCTCCGCGGGCAATCGCATTTCTTGACAACCAGTCGGCGGTGGCAAGTATTCCGCCAAGATTATCAGAAGGATGTCCCCATTCGGCCGCCAGCCAAGTGTCATTGAAATCGAGCCAGCGAATCATTGCACCAATGTTGAATGCAGCCTGAACAGGATCGAGCTGGAATTGGGTTCCTGGTACGCGCGCGCCATTAAGCACTGTTGTTCCCGACACAATTGGCCCTAAAAGTTTTGTGCAGGCAGGGTATTCGAGTGCTTCTAACCCACAACCCAAGGTATCTATCAGGCAGTGGTGGGCTGTGGCGTAAGCAATTGGGGATGTTATGGTGTAGTCCATGACATAATCCACAATATCTACAATCACCTGATCGTAATCAGGACGGTTGTTAACAACAGAGGTAGACATAATCAATCCTTAAATCGTGTTATTTGTAAATCGAATTATTAACGTTGTTCAATCGGTATAAATGCCAAATTTTCAGGGCCAATATAGTTAGCTGATGGACGGATGATTTTGTTATCAATGCGTTGTTCAATAATATGGGCTGCCCAACCAGAAGTACGGGCAATCACAAACAACGGGGTAAACATGGCAGTAGGAACCCCCATCATGTAATAGGAAACCGCCGAGAACCAATCAAGATTCGGGAACATTTTCTTGTTATCCCACATCACGAATTCAATTCGATCGGCAATGTCATACATCTGGGTTGTACCTGCTTCTTGGGAAAGTTGCAGGGCAATTTCTTTAATGACTTTATGGCGGGGATCGGAGACGGTATAAACCGGATGGCCAAAACCAATGATGACTTCTTTTCTTTCTAAACGGGTCAGAATATCGGCCTCGGCTTGCGCAGGAGTGTCATAGCGTTGCTGGATTTCGAATGAAACTTCATTGGCCCCACCATGCTTTGGTCCACGCAGGGCTCCAATCCCCCCAATAATGGCAGAATAAATATCCGATCCCGTACCTGCAATTACTCGGCTGGTAAAGGTAGAAGCATTAAATTCATGCTCGGCGTACAGGATCAGAGAAGTTTGCATGGCTTTTTCCCATGATCCCCGTGGTTTTTGGCCATGCAAAAGATGGAGAAAGTGCCCGCCAATGGAATCATCATCGGTTTCAACTTCAATGCGGCGGCCATTATGGCTGTAGTGATACCAATAAAGCAGTATTGAACCGAGAGAGGCGAGTAAGCGATCAGCAATATCGCGGGCACCAGCCAGATTATGATCTTCTTTTTCTGGCAAAGTACAACCCAGTACAGAAACGCCAGTACGCATGACATCCATAGGATGTGCTATCGCAGGCAGTGATTCCAATGCGGCTTTGACGCTGCTAGGCAGGCCACGTAAGGATTTCAATTTGTTCTTGTAGGAAGTTAATTCTGCGTGGGAAGGAAGCTTGCCGTAGATGAGAAGATAAGCTACCTCTTCAAACTCGCAATGGGTGGCCAAATCGAGAATATCATAGCCACGGTAATGTAAATCATTGCCATTTTTGCCAACGGTACAGAGCGCCGTATTGCCTGCTGTAACACCGGACAGTGCAACTGATTTTTTGGGTTTAAATGGTGTAGATTCAGAGACTCCTGTTGCCGTATTCTGCTTACTCATTAGTATCACCTCTGCTATTTTTCTGGGAAAACAGGCCATCCAGTTTTCGTTCAAAATCGTAGTAGTTGATGCTTTCATAAAGTTCATTACGGGTTTGCATCATATCGATGACATTTTTCTGTGTGCCATCTCGACGCAAAGTGGTATAGACTTGCTCGGCAGCTTTATTCATAGCCCGAAATGCCGATAGAGGGTAAAGGGCAATGGCGACGTTTACGCTCTTTAATTCTTCGATTGTAAAGAGCGGTGTCGCACCGAATTCGGTAATATTCGCTAAAACAGGAACCTGCGTTTTGGCTGCGAATTTCTGATACATATGCAGCTCTGTGATCGCTTCAGGAAATAGCATATCGGCGCCGGCTTCGATATAAGCTGCGGCTCTGTCAAGTGCTGCATCCAACCCTTCTACTGCCAGTGCATCCGTGCGGGCCATAATGACAAAATTTTCATCGGTACGGGCGTCAACAGCAGCTTTGATGCGGTCTGTCATTTCCTGCTTGGAAACAATTTCTTTATTTGGACGATGGCCACAACGTTTGGCACCGACCTGATCTTCAATATGAACACCCGCGGCTCCTGCTTTTATAATAGACCGAATTGTGCGGGCGACATTAAACGCAGAGGAACCGAATCCAATATCAGCATCGACAAGCAGCGGTAAGTCACAGACGTCAGTAATGCGGCGGACATCAATCAACACATCATCCAGCGTAGAGATACCCAAATCTGGTAACCCCAGCGAACCCGCAGAAACCCCCCCGCCTGAAAGGTAAATAGCCTTATAGCCTGCCCATTTTGCCAGCAATGCATGGTTTGCATTGATGGTTCCGACAACTTGCAACGGAGATTCAGCCTCTATTGCTTGACGAAAATCCAAACCAGCGGAAGAAAATGCCATACATAACCTCATTGTTACCAAAATGAAATCAATTTGTGTTTAATTGTTGCTATAAAAAGATGTAGCAAGATTTATGCCAATGCTTAGAAAATGGAGAGATGAGCCAGTAGAGATATAACAAACATATTGTTTTTATTGCAAAAATTAATTTGGTGGATAAGTTTTGATTGATAAGTGGTTACTATTTAGCTATTGGCTATAATGTATATTTGTTTCATATTGAATCAATTGTGTTTCATTTTGTTTCAAATTTTGGTGATGAAACATAAGGTGGAATTAACAAGATATATGGGAGGAGATATGGCATCAGTACACTCAGGAGAACGTGACAACAATAGACCAGTGATCTGGACAGTCTCTGTTTCCAGGCTTTTTGATCTTTTTCGTGATATTACGCCGGAATTTGATCATCAGGCTAATATCACGCCGATTCAGTTGGGTTTTGAGCGTGCGGTTCAACATATTCGCAACCGGCTAGAAACCGAACATTGTGATGCTGTGATTTGCGCGGGGTCTAATGGGGCTTATTTAAAAAGCCGTTTATCTGTGCCGGTGATTATTGCCAAAGCCAGCGGATTTGATTTTATGCAGGCATTGGCTCGCGCCCGACAAATCAGTTCCCGAATAGGTGTCATTACCTACCAGAATACTTTGCCTGTATTAGAAGAATTTCAGCAGCGTTTCAATTTGCGCATTGAACAACGCAGTTATGTAACAGAGGAAGATGCCAGGACGCAGATCAATGCGTTGAAGGCGATGGGTATCAAAGTGATTGTAGGGGCAGGATTGATTACCGATCTTGCTTATGAAGCTGAGTTAGTGGGGATTTTTGTCTATTCAGCGGATTCTATTCGGCAGGCATTTCGAGATGCTTTGGAGATGGCTCGAATGAGCAAACTCAATCAAGCCGTGATTTCTCCTTATCCGACAGAAGACAAACTACGCACACGGCATACCATCAACGATATCAGAGGCAATTCTGCTGCGGTAGAACATGTGCGCAATACCATTATGCTGTATTCCCGCTCGACGGCTACGGTTTTAATTCAGGGAGAAAGTGGTACAGGAAAGGAGCTGGTGGCACAGGCTATTCATCATGAATATACCTTGCGATATGGGTCGTTAGCGGGTAAGCATCCACGGCCGTTTGTGGCGGTTAACTGTGGAGCGATTACCGAGTCTTTGCTGGAGGCTGAACTATTTGGCTATGAGGAAGGTGCTTTCACGGGTTCACGACGAGGTGGACGAGCGGGGTTATTTGAAATTGCACACAGAGGGACATTATTTCTGGATGAGATCGGTGAAATGCCGTTGCCTTTGCAAACACGGTTATTAAGGGTATTGGAAGAAAAATCTGTTGTCAGGATTGGTGGTTATCGCCCGATTGCCGTCGATGTGCGGATCATCTGTGCTACACATTGTGATTTGGATACTTGGGTCAGAGAAGGGCGTTTTCGGGCAGATTTGTTCTATCGTTTAAGTGTATTGCGGATCAACGTACCAGCATTAAGGGAGAGGGGAAATGATATTGGTTTGTTGGCAATAGAGTACTTACAACGGGCTTTTGCGGTACTTAATTTACCCATTTCTGCATTAAGGATACAGGAGCTCGCTGGGTGTTATGATGTTTTGCACACCTATCATTGGCCAGGAAATGTGCGTGAACTACGTAACTTAATGGAACGGATAGCGCTTTATTTGAGTGCTCATCCAGAACAGGCGTTAACCTCTGCATTGATATTATCACTTTCACCTGAGCGCCAGACTGAGACAGTTTCTTTTATCGAAAACACATTTCCAGTACGTGATAGTTCAGTGCATGATATTTCCGTGCATGATATTGTGGCGCAGTTTTCTGGTAATCGGCGTGCGGCAGCAGAATATCTGGGAATTAGCCGCACAACGTTATGGAGGAGGTTAAAACAGGAGCAGGAAAAAGTTAAGTAGAAACATTTTCCACGTTTTTATCATGCTAATTAGATCTTGCTTGCTAGCAAATGTGCATATCGTTTTATATCGATATTTCCACCACTTAAGATAATTCCGATACGTTGCCCTTTCAATTGTTCCCGCATTGCTTTTGCCGCGGCAAATCCTAAACAACCGGTAGGCTCGACAATGATTTTCATTCGCTCTGCCAAAAAGTACATAGCATCAATTAATTGATCATCTGACGCAGTAAGAATGTCTTTGACAAGGTGGCGAATGATAGCAAAAGTATGTTGCCCTAAGTGCTGTGTTTGAGCACCATCTGCAATTGTTTTTGGGGTATCTATATGGACTATTTCACCTTTTTTAAAAGATTGCTGACCATCATTACCGGCTGCTGGTTCGACACCAAAAACCTGACATTTAGGGGATAAATGAGCAGCGGCCAGTGCAGAGCCAGACAATAAACCACCACCACCGAGAGGTATAAACAGAGCATCCAACTCGCTGATTTCTTCCAGCAGCTCTTTAGCAGCAGTGCCTTGACCAGCAATGATATGTGGATGATCAAAAGGTGGGATGAGTGTCATGCCGTGTTTTTCCGCTAATTGCCGACCGATTTCTTCGCGATCTTCAGTATATCTATCATAAAAAATGACTTTACCACCATAGCCCTTGGTTGCTGTTATCTTAGCCTGGGGAGCATCGTGTGGCATGACAATGGTGGCAGAAATATTCAGTAATTTAGCTGCCAACGCAATTGCTTGTGCATGGTTGCCTGATGAAAAAGCAATAACCCCTGTTTTTTTCTGCTCATCACTAAACTGGCATAGTGCATTCATGGCTCCGCGGAATTTGAATGCTCCCATTTTTTGATAGTTTTCACACTTGAAATAAACTTGAGCGTCAAAGAGTTCATTGACAGTTGTTGATGTGAATACAGGAGTTTTATTGATATAGGGTTTAATACGAGAATGAGCTTCATGGATATGATTATAATCGGGAATAAACTTCATTACTTTAGCCTCCTTCGCTTAGTAAAATATCTTATTGATTTTATTGTATACCTTGATAATAAGAGGTCAGTATAATCACAATTTTGTGGTTAATAATGGGATGACTGTATCATTATGGTATATCAGAATTTATATATTCCAGAGGGAGCCAGCCTGCTTCTCCTGATTCTTTATGTGCCCAATACCAACCATTTAATACTCGATCCAGATACAGATATTCTCCCGCTTTTACTGTTAACTCGTAAGCCGTGTAGTTTTCCTTACATATTGCTTTATCAGGATAAATGAGATCCAGAATTTGTTGAGGAACCCAGCCACTGATATTTAAAGAGTTTGTCGTCCAAATCCAGTAAGGATACTCAATATCGCTATGGCTGATCGAAACAATATCTCCAGCTTGTAATTTGATCGGATTTGGATAAGCGCTAACATAATCATGAATTACAGTACCTTTCTTCATTATTTTTACTCCTCATTGAGTAATTATGATCGGAAGATGCGATCTGATTTCTTTATTGGTAGTGAATTTTTTTAATAAAATAATGTAGACATCCTTCGATGATTACACTACCAATATTGTTGTTGTAATACTGATTTGTAGTCATTCAGACATAGCAATATCTGACAGGCACTCCCGCAACAGTAACAAAACTTCATTACTGTGCCCAGTGCGTTGCATCATAATGATGGCACCTTCGATGAGTAAGGCAAATTTTTGCGCCAGACGTTTTCCGTTAAGTTCTGAGGGTAGAGAAGATGCAATGACCTGTTCCATTTGCTTTTTATGCTCCTGAATAAGGGGAATAATTTGTGGTTGTTCCTTCCCTATTTCGATGACTGTATTGATGAATGCACAACCTCTGAATTCATTAGAGTTGAACCATTCAGCTAACGTTTCTGTCAGAGCTTCAATTGGTGAGTTATAACGGTTTATGTTGGCTTGGAGGGATTCTTTAAGCCACTGAATCCACAGTTCATGGCGATATTCAAGAAAGGCCAGTATCAGGTCATTTTTGGATGGAAAGTGACGGTAGAACGTTACTTTCGTTACCTCAGATTCCTTAATGATGCGGTCAATTCCTGTAGCTCGTATACCATCACGATAAAACAACATATGGGCTGTTTTTAGTATGCGCTCACGAGCCTTGGATGCTTTTTTAATCATAATCTCTCCCTATGCAATGATTATTTTTGTAGACAGTTCAGTCTACTTAATTTACTTTATGTAGACAGATCTGTCTATATATAATAAGGAGACATTATGGAAATCAGACAACCTGTACCTCCATTTACATTTGAAACTGCTGAACTGAAAGTCCGTCTGGCAGAAGACGCTTGGAACACCAGGAACCCAGAGAAGGTCTCATTAGTGTATACAAAAGATACATTGTGGCGTAACCGAACTGAATTTGTAGAAGGGCGTGAAGCAGTTGTCGATTTTTTGACACGCAAATGGAATAGAGAGATTGATTACCGTCTTATCAAAGAGTTATGGGCATTTGATACAAATCGCATTGCTGTACGTTTTGTCTATGAATGGCATGATGACTCAGATAATTGGTTCCGTAGTTTCGGCAATGAAAACTGGGAGTTTAATGGACAGGGTTTAATGACACGCCGTTTCGCATGTATCAATGATATGCCAATCAAGGAAACGGAAAGGTTTTTTTACTGGCCATTGGGGCGTCGCCCTGATGAACATAATGGGCTAAGTGAATATGGTTTATAAACTAATAAAAATTGTTTGTGCGAGGTAAGAAATTATCAGAATGTCGTACCTCAATAGGGACTGAGCAAGAAAGAGTGAAATGATAGTATTTTCTCGGTCACGGGAAAATACTACATTGAGGAAACCATAAATATCCTCACGCGGTGCCTTAAGCTATACATAATTTTAAATTCGTTCAGTGATTAATTTTTTACTTATATGTGCAGGGATAAATTACATCACCCCTGAGAGGGCTCTTAATTGGATACCTATCACATAAATATTATTTAATTATTGACTTTTGCATTGTTTTACTTCATTGATTAATTTCATTAGCCTAATTTAACAATGAGAATGTAGTGAAGAAACTAAGGTGTAAGGTTGGTTGTAGTTTGTTTGTTATCTTTTAATACAATGGAAAATGATATACAGAAGGTTCTATTTTTATGACGAATACTAAAAGATTGCTTTTATCAGTTTCTCTTTTAAGCGCTTTATTTCTCGGTGGCTGTGCTAGCATACCTCTTGCTACTGAACAAGAATCAGCAAAAGCTAAAAGCTTCTCTACTCCAGAGAAGGGTAAATCTGGTTTATATATCTACCGCGACAGCTTTGTTGGTAAGGCTCTAAAAAAAGACATTCATGTTGATGGGAAGTGTATCGGAGAAACAGCAGATAAAACTTTTTTCTACACACAAGTATTAGGTGACCGAGAACATAAAATATCCACTGAATCTGAGTTTTCCCCTAATGATCTACTCATTTTTACTGAATCTGGAAAAAATTACTTCATAAGGCAATATATAAAAATGGGAGTTTTTGTTGGTGGCGCTGATTTGAGTGTGTCAACAGAGGAAGAAGGTAAAAGGGTAATATCTAAGGCAGACGTTCATCTTGCCAAAGAAGGGCGTTGTGATAATTGATCTTCACTACCGAATGGATCTTGCGATTAAATAATAGACAAATAAAAGGAGCAAGGCTTAATCAAGCAAGGATGCTATCTCTGTAGTTTTTTAACATTCCTTATTGATGCTAAAAAGCAGGATCGGTTTTATTGTTACCCGCAAAATCTGCTCTGAAGAAGATAACAAAAAGATAGATACGAAAAAATGGTCACGTATTCAATCTGTTGATGGTGGTATATAATTCCCCTTTTTTCGGAGAAATTAAATGGCGATGATTGAAGTAAAATGTCTATTTTGCCAACGAACAGAATTCGTCAAAAAGCACGGTAAAGGCGATGTGGGGCATCAACGCTACGCTATCGTTGTTTATCCTGCAAACGAACCTTTCAACTTGAGTACACCTATCGCGCATGCCAGGCAGGAATTAAAGAACACGTCGTTGATCTTGCTATGAACAACTCAGGTATTCGTGACACTGCCCGTGCATTACATATCAGTATTAATGCTGTAATACGTGTTTTAAAAAACTCAAACCGCGATGGGTAACAAGACTTCCCTTGGAGAATGTCAACTTCACAGATGAGCTGAATTTCCATCTGTTCCAGCGGTAATGTGGTTACACATCGTGGGGACAATTTTTTAAAGTGCGAACGACGGCATTAATACTGATATGCAGTGCCCGTGCAGTGTCACGGATGCCGGCATTATTCATTGCAAGATCCACAACTTGTTCTTTTATGCCCGCCCGGCAAGCACGATAAGCATATTCAAGCTGAAAAGTACGGCGACAAGACAGGCAACGATAACGCTGACGTTCATCTTGACCTGTACCATGTTTTCTGACCGATTCAGTTTGTTGACAAAATCGACATTTCACTTCTACCGTTGCCATCTTATTTCCTGAAAAAGTGAGGAGTCTACATGAGAAACAATAAATTGAATATGTGACCGAAAAAAGCGATCTAGCTCGCAAACTGGAATCAGCCAATTCACCGACACGAATGGCGATATCCACTTTGCGCTCAATCAGATTGATATATGTTTCTGAAGAAATCAATGATACAAAAATCATCAATTCTTCAGAAGTTGCTTTCATTCATGCTGTTCCTGCAAAAGACCATCGATATTCTGAATATTTTTGTTATTAAAACATGCTTTCATCTGCATATTAAAAGATAGAAGCTGCCAGTTGTACCTGACAGCTTGATTTAGGGAGAAAGACAGAAGATTATTCCAACCAGCCTTTTTCTTTTGCTGCTTCCAATTGTGGCAGCAGGTATTTCCATAGTTCAGGATAACTTTCGGACACAAAGTGGAGCAGGTTGTAAACTTGCTCGAAGCGAATATTATTCTCAACCCAGCTCTGTCCTTCGTTATGTAGGTTCATAAATACCGGCATAATTCTATCGAGGGTTTTAGCAAAACGCGCTTCCGGTGTGATGGCGTCTTCGTATTCGTGCCACAGTTCCAGAAAATATTTTCCTTGGGTTTCCGGTAGTAAGCCAAAAATACGGTGAGCCGCTTTCACTTCATGTTCGTGAATGGCTTCACGGGCTGCCAGATCGAACGCGATAACATCACCCGCATCGATCTCAACAATGTCATGGATCAAAGCCATTTGTACGACGCGGCTAATGTCCACATCTCCGGCATAAGGAGCAAAACCAAGCACAGCAATAGCAAAATGCCAGCTATGTTCAGCGGAGTTTTCATGGCGCGTATTATTCAATAACTTTGTTTTGCGATGGACATATTTTAATTGATCTAGTTCCATGATAAACGCAATGACATCGGTGAAAGGGCCGAAATCAACAGGAGGTACAGCTAATGACATACAAAAACCTCAATAATTATTTTTCTTCGTTTAGGGAATAAGGCAATGTTTGAATGGTAAGAACACTACCTTCATCATCACGGATACGAAATACACTTTCTGCTTCCATATCATTATTCATGACAACTTGTACCCAGATTGAACCATCAGCCAGTTTGACCGCTGCTAATACTGAACCTGTCCGACGCCATTTATCGCCCAACTGCCATTCCAAATCATCGCCAACGGCAGGCAGGGAAGAGGCATTACCAGCCAGCCAGTACATGGCTCGCTTGTTTGCCCCACGATATTTGGCTCTGGCTACCATTTCCTGACCGGTATAACAGCCTTTTTTAAAGCTGATGCTGTTTTCGATGGCCTGAAGGTTAGTTGCTTGTGGAATAAATTGTACGCTGCTGGCTACGTCAATCACTGGGGTTCCTGCTTCAATCTCCAGCGCCAGCCATTGCTGGCTATCATTTAACTGAGATTGGAACTCTTCGACTAGCGTTTCAGTTATTTTGGCGGCGGTTGTTTTGTCCGTGATGATAAGAAAACGTTCAGCGGGAAGCGCCAGATGGAGAAGGGTTGTGGTTTCATGTTGGATAACAGGAGATTCGGTATTGGGCAGGGTTGGGAAGAGGGCTGACAACGCTTCCCGATTTCCTGTGCCGGCGACACCGAGCAAGATACTTTCTTCATCTTTGGCAAACGTCACTTTGGAAAACACGGCATACTTTTTCAATTCGGTTAATTGTGTTTCCAACAATGAGCGGCGTTCAATATAGGCAAAACCTTCACCACGCTGAAACAGTAGTAAGTTACTCCACATCTTACCCTTGGCATCACAATGGGCAGTTAACACATGCTGGTTATCATTCAGGGAAGTAAGATCGGCTGTAATCTGACCTTGCAGATACTTTTTCGTATCAGCGCCAATGGCTGTCACTATTCCCCAATCATTAAGGGAAATTAAAGTCAGTGGTAGTGTTGCAGATGGGGATGGATATTGTGCAGAAAACGGAATTTGGTAAGTCATAACAGCTCCTGCCAGTAAACTAACAAAGAAATAACGCTAATGGTAAAAGAGAAGCGGTTTAATGCAAAGGAGTTATTCTGTTATTTATAGATAAGACACGTGTTGTCAATCTGTTGCGATATGCTTCGCATCTTGTCGATATATCTAGTAATTTCACCGATGCGGATGATGAAAAATAGGCCAGAATCGTTGATAATCTTATTGCCGTCTTAATGGCACGAATGAAAATGATAAAGAGGCCTTTTAAACATGGATATTGATAATAAAGCACGTATTCACTGGGCATGTCGTCGTGGAATGCGTGAACTGGATATTTCTATCATGCCATTTTTTGAATATGAATATGATTCATTGAGTGATGATGACAAACGAATTTTCGTTCGTTTGCTGGAGTGCCCAGATCCCGACCTTTTCAATTGGCTCATGAATCATGGACGACCTGAAGATGATGAGCTGTTTCATATGGTGAAATTGATCCAGAACAGAAACCAAGCTCGTGGTCCTGTGGAACAATAAATTAAGGGAATCTCGCCATACTCGCCTGTTTTCCACGGGTGCGCATGGTGCAGTCGCAATTGCTGCTTTGTTGGCACTCTGGCCGATTAACAGTGCTAGTTTTTGGCTTCCATTTTTCTGGTTTCCACTGTTTGCCATTATTATAAGCAGTTGGGCATGGAGCCAGAAAAATATCCGGCAGTGTCAGGGCAGGTTGGTACTGTTCAAAGGCAACAAAGTACATTGGCAAAAAGCTGCCTGGAGCATTGCTCAGCCACCGTGGCTCCATCGCTATGGAATGGTTGTTATGCTCCATGCATTTAATCGGGCAGACAATATATGCTACCAACCGCCAATTCGATTATGGGTAGCATCAGATAGTATGTCGCCCGCTGCCTGGCGTCATTTGAATCAGTTGATGCGCCAATACCCTGGACAGTGACAGTGACAGTGACGACGGCTAAAACAATGCTTCCATTTCAGCTAATATTTGCATGCACCATTCGCTTAAACGTTCGTCTGTTTGTTCGAATTGGTTCACATCGTCCAGTGCCAGTCCGACAAAATGTTTACCATCTTCGGATAGCGGTTTTGGGCTGGTAAATTCATAACCGTCTGTTGGCCAAAACCCTATAAACTGTACACCTGTTGGTAGCAGATGGTGATACAGCATTCCCAATGCATCTAGAAACCACTCGCCATAATCGATCTGATCGCCCATTCCATACATAGCAATGATTTTTCCTGCCAGATCTAACGAGGAAAGTTGATCCCAAATAGCCAGCCAATCCTCCTGTAATTCGCCGAAATCCCAAGTAGGGATTCCGAGGATCAGAACAGAATATTCCTCCATCAAGCGGGGATCACAATCCTTGACATCATGTAGGTCGATCAGATCTTCACCGAGTATATCGCGTATTTTTTCTGCTACCATTTCTGTATAGCAGGTACTGGAGCCGTAAAAGAGACCAATTTTCATCATTAATTATCAGGGAATTTCGAATATCAAGATCGGTATTGTAACAGAATAATTGCTTTTTCAGGCATAATGGCCGATTGGAAGGCGTAGATAGCTAGACAGAAAGGAGGAGTTGTGCCAAAAAAACACCACCTATCAGATAACCATTCATTGGAAGATAATGGAATTAAACAGCATCCAACGGAACCACATCCATCGGTCAATCCTCTGATAGAGCAATTTCTTGATACCATCTGGTTGGAAAAAGATCTGGCTGAAAATACTTTGACTTCTTATCGACTTGATTTACAAGCTTTGAACAATTGGTTGGTACATTATGGTCATGATTTACTTTCAGTGCAGTCGATAGAATTACAATCATTTTTGGCTGAGCGAGTGGATGGCGGCTATAAAGCCAGTAGCTCAGCACGATTGCTGAGCGCAATGCGGCGGTTGTTTCAGTATCTATATCGTGAAAGAATGCGGCAAGATGATCCAACAGCATTGTTATCTGCGCCTAAATTACCTAAACGTTTGCCTAAGGACTTAAGTGAAAAACAAATTGAAAATTTGCTTAACACCCCTTTGGTTGACCAACCAATCGAATTGCGGGATAAGGCCATGCTGGAAGTGCTTTATGCTTGCGGATTGCGAGTTTCAGAACTGGTTGGCTTGACCTTATCTGATGTGAGCTTACGTCAGGGAGTGGTCAGAATTGTGGGTAAGGGAGATAAGGAAAGATTAGTTCCTTTGGGAGAAGAGGCTGTTTATTGGTTGGAAAAATATCTGGAATATGGACGTCCGTGGTTATTGAATGGTTCTGTATCTGATGTATTTTTCCCCAGTAAGCGGGGAACGCAGATGACACGCCAGACGTTCTGGCATCGGATCAAACACTATGCCGTATTGGCAGGCATTGATGTTGAACGCTTGTCACCCCATGTCTTGCGCCATGCTTTTGCAACACATCTACTCAATCATGGTGCAGATTTACGTGTTGTGCAGATGTTATTAGGTCATAGTGACCTCTCCACAACTCAAATTTACACTCATGTAGCAACCGAACGTCTTAAAGTGCTGCATCAACAACATCATCCCCGCGGGTAGTTGCGGAGTCGGTGAAAATAAAGGAACAAATAATGAAGAAGATCGCGTTTTGCTTTTCATTACTGTTGACTGCTGTTGTCAGCAATGCCTTTGCTGATGAGAGCACTATCAATAACATCCTGTCTAAAATGGGAATTAAGGCAGAAAGCATCACCCCATCACCCCTGCCAGGTGTGAGTTCAATTTTAACTGAACATGGCATTATTTACATATCTGATGATGGTAATTACCTGTTACAAGGCTCACTTTATGATATTAGTGGAAAAATACCCAAAAATATCGGCAACCAGGTTCTGGTTAAAAAACTGGAAGCTTTGAAAAAGCAAATGATTATTTACAAAGCACCAAAAGAAAAACATGTTGTTACTGTTTTTACTGATATTACCTGTGGTTATTGCCGTAAATTGCATGAAAATATGCAAGAATACAACGAGTTGGGGATTACTGTCCGTTACCTGGCGTTTCCTCGTCATGGCTTGCAACATCAATCAGCTAAAGATATGCAATCTATTTGGTGCAGTGCGACACCGAACAAATCTCTGAACGCTGTTTTTAAAGGCGAAAAAGTCTCTCCAATTCAGGAATGCAAGGCAGATATCGCGAAACAATATCAGCTAGGCTTGCAGTTTGGCGTCCAGGGCACACCGGCGATTGTTCTAAAAGATGGCAGTGTACTCGGTGGTTATTTGTCACCGAAAGATTTGCTAGCTGAGTTGGAACATTATGGTGAATAATCAAAATCGACCTATCCCATTTAGCAAATACAAGTTAGTGAATAAAAAACTGTGAGTAGAGAAACACAACTCCGCCGCCGACCGGTGGCGGATTTTGACCATCTTCCCAACGATATTCATCCATTATTGCGCCGTTTATACGCTATGCGTGGCATACGTCAAGCCAATGAATTGGAGCGTAGTGCAAAGGGACTTCTCAATTACCAATCCCTCAATGGCATTGAACAGGCAGTTGCCTTGCTGGTCACTGCATTACATGAACATTGGCACATCGTGATTGTTGGCGATTTTGATGCTGATGGGGCAACCAGTACCGCATTGGGCATCCGTGCCTTGCGTGCAATGGGATATCGTAACCTTGACTACCTTGTTCCAAACCGTTTTGAAGATGGCTATGGATTAAGCATTCAGGTAGTTGATGAAGTTGTTAAAAGAAGCGCAGATCTGATTATCACCGTGGATAATGGGATCTCATCTCATGATGGTGTAGCCGCGGCACATCAACATGGCATCAAGGTGATCGTCACTGATCACCATTTACCAGGCGAAACACTGCCAGCCGCAGACGCCATTATCAACCCTAATTTGGCTGACTGCACCTTTTCTTCTAAGGCGTTGGCAGGGGTTGGTGTTGCATTTTATCTGATGTCTGCACTCAGGGCTGAATTACGCAAATTGGCATGGTTTGAGCAACAAGGCATCCCATTACCCAATTTGGCGGAGCTGCTGGATCTAGTGGCATTGGGTACAGTGGCTGACGTGGTTCCCCTCGATACTAATAACCGCATTCTGGTATATCAAGGACTCAATCGCATTCGGGCAGGGCGTTGCTGTGCGGGAATACGGGCGCTGCTCGAAATTTCCAAACGGGAATCGACAAAATTGGCAGCCAGTGATTTGGGATTTGCGTTGGGGCCACGATTAAATGCAGCCGGACGTCTGGATGATATGTCCGTTGGAGTCGCATTATTGCTGGCCGATGACATGGCGCAAGCTCGTCAGATTGCTTGCGAGCTGGATGGTCTGAACCAAACCCGTCGGGAAATCGAACAAGGTATGCAGCAAGAGGCCTTGCAGATTTGCAATAAAATCGAGCGAACCCATACCCAGCTACCTTACGGATTAGCAATTTATCATCCCGAATGGCATCAGGGGGTTGTGGGTATTTTGGCATCACGTATTAAAGAGCGTTTTCACCGTCCGGTCATTGCTTTTGCTCCGGCAGGCGATGGCACTTTGAAAGGTTCAGGACGTTCCGTAAATGGTTTACATATGCGAGATGCACTTGAACGTCTTGATACTCTGCACCCAGGGTTGATGTTGAAGTTTGGTGGTCATGCGATGGCTGCGGGATTGTCGATTGAACAAGACAAATTTGACCTCTTTCAGCGCTATTTTTCCGAGCTGGTAGCAGATTGGATGGATATAGCCCAACTTGAAGGGGTGATCTGGAGTGACGGTGAATTAGCATTGGAAGAATTATCGCTGGAAGTTGCTGAAATTCTGCGTGATGGTGGCCCGTGGGGGCAGGCATTTGCAGAACCGGTCTTTGACGGCAAATTCAAACTACTGCAACAACGCCTTGTGGGTGAAAAGCACCTGAAAGTTATGCTTGAACCATTAAATGGTGGGCCAATGTTAGATGGCATCGCATTTAATATTGATGTCAGTCGTTGGCCAGATAATAGTATCAAAATGGTAGAATTGGCTTATAAACTGGATATTAACGAATTTCGTGGTAATCGTGATGTTCAGCTTTTGATCCAGCATATTTGGCCCTATTGAATGAACTTAGATTTTCGATCTGCATTTAAAAGATGAAGGCTATAAACCCCCTGATAGATCCGTTACAATACGCGGTTCGAAAATATCCATGCGACCATCGTTTATTCATAATACACAACGTATAAGACACAAAATATGTTTGAAATTAATCCGGTAAAAAATCATATTCAGGACCTGTCTGAGCGGACAGCAGTTCTGAGGGGGTATCTTTGACTATGATGCCAAGAAAGAACGTTTAGAAGAAGTCAATGCTGAACTCGAACAGCCTGATGTCTGGAATGAACCGGAACGGGCACAGGCGTTAGGTAAAGAGCGTTCATCGCTTGAAAGCATCGTAGAAACCATTGATCAGCTGACTCAGGGATTGGAAGATGTGAACGGCCTGCTGGAGTTGGCCGTTGAAGCTGATGACGAAGAAACCTTCAATGAAGCAGTCGCTGAGTTGGAACAGCTGGAAGAGAAGCTAAGCCAACTTGAATTTCGTCGCATGTTTTCTGGCCAATATGACAGCGCAAACTGCTATCTGGATCTTCAGGCGGGATCTGGTGGTACAGAAGCACAGGATTGGGCCAGCATGTTGATGCGTATGTACCTGCGTTGGGCAGAATCCAAAGGCTTTAAGACAGAGATTATTGAAGAGTCTGATGGTGACGTTGCTGGTTTGAAATCTGCCACTATCAAGATCATAGGTGAATATGCTTACGGTTGGTTGCGTACAGAAACGGGCGTTCATCGCTTGGTACGTAAAAGTCCTTTTGATTCAGGTGGTCGTCGTCACACATCATTCAGCTCTGCCTTTATCTACCCAGAAGTGGATGATGATATTGATATCGAAATCAATCCGGCTGATTTACGCATTGATGTATACCGTGCCTCTGGTGCTGGTGGTCAGCACGTTAACAAAACCGAATCTGCAGTACGTATCACCCACGTACCGACGGGTATTGTAACCCAATGCCAGACAGATCGTTCTCAGCATAAAAACAAAGACCAGGCGATGAAACAGTTGAAAGCGAAACTGTACGAACTGGAAATGCAGAAGAAGAATGCAGATAAACAAGCAATGGAAGATAACAAATCGGACATCGGTTGGGGCAGTCAGATTCGCTCTTACGTTTTGGATGATTCCCGGATTAAAGATTTGCGTACTGGTGTAGAAACCCGCAATACACAATCTGTGCTGGATGGGGATCTGGACAAATTCATTGAAGCAAGCTTAAAAGCTGGCCTATGAGGAACTAAAATGTCACAACAACAACAGGGAGCTGAACAGGCTCCTGATTTGAATAACGAACTGAAAACGCGCCGTGAAAAACTGGCTGCTCTACGCAGCAACGGCATTGCTTTCCCAAATGATTTTCGTCGCGAAAACATTTCCGTAGATCTGCATACCAAATACGATGACAAGACTAAGGAAGAATTAGAAGAGCTTGACATCGAAGTGACCGTCGCTGGTCGTATGATGACACGTCGTATCATGGGTAAGGCCTCTTTTGCAACCTTGCAAGACATGGGTGGTCGCATTCAGATTTACGTTTCCCGTGATGACCTGCCGGAAGGTATTTACAACACTCAGTTCAAGAAATGGGATTTGGGTGACATTTTAGGTGCACGCGGTAAGCTGTTCAAAACTCAAACGGGTGAACTTTCTATCCATTGTACTGAGTTGCGCTTGCTGACTAAGGCATTGCGTCCACTGCCGGATAAATTCCATGGTTTGGCGGATCAGGAAACTCGCTATCGTCAGCGTTATTTGGATCTGATCTCGAATGATGAATCACGCAAGGCATTCCAGATCCGTTCCCACGTTATGTCGGCATTACGCAGCTTCATGATCCAAAAAGGCTTTATGGAAGTTGAAACGCCAATGATGCAGGCGATCCCAGGTGGTGCAAGTGCGCGTCCATTCATTACGCACCATAACGCGTTGGATATCGACATGTACTTGCGCATTGCGCCAGAACTGTATCTGAAACGTTTGGTAGTCGGTGGTTTTGAGCGTGTTTTTGAAATCAACCGCAACTTCCGTAATGAAGGTGTTTCTCCGCGCCACAATCCAGAGTTCACTATGATGGAACTCTACATGGCTTATGCGGATTACCAGGATCTAATCGTACTGACCGAAGAACTGTTCCGTACTTTGACTCAAGAAGTACTGGGTACAACATTGGTGAAATACGGCGAACAGGAATTCGATTTTGGTCAGCCTTTTACCAAGATGACCATGAAAGAAGCGATCTGCAAATATCGTCCAGAAACCAACATGGCGGATCTGGATGATATGGACAAAGCGGTTGCTATCGCGAAATCCTTGGGTATTGATGTTGAAAAGGGCTGGGGCTTAGGCCGTGTGCAGTGTGAAATCTTTGAAGAAACCGCTGAAAGCCACCTGATTCAGCCGACATTCATTACAGAATATCCGGCAGAAGTTTCTCCGCTGGCACGCCGTAACGATGACAACCCATTCATTACTGATCGCTTTGAATTCTTCATCGGTGGCCGTGAAATTGGTAACGGCTTCTCGGAGCTGAACGATGCGGAAGATCAGGCAGAACGCTTTGCAGAGCAGGTTCGCCAGAAAGATCAGGGTGATGACGAAGCGATGTTCTACGATGAAGACTACATTACTGCGTTGGAGCACGGCTTGCCGCCAACAGCAGGCTTAGGTATTGGTATCGACCGTATGGTGATGTTGTTCACTGACAGCCATACGATCCGTGACGTTATCCTGTTCCCGGCAATGCGTCCGCATACGCATAAATAATCATTTTTTGATTAAAACCAGCTAAACGCTCTGTCCGGTTAATCGGACAGAGCGTTTTTTACATACATCAAAAAAGCTTAAACAACTGACTGAAATATAGACAAATATTAACGATATACTACTTGCTGAGATTCAGTAAGAGGTATATATTTAACGCCATCACTTCGTTGATGCGAGTGTAGTTCAATGGTAGAACGAGAGCTTCCCAAGCTCTATACGAGGGTTCGATTCCCTTCACTCGCTCCAAGTCAACACTTCCTACCGTCTACAAAAGTCTACTAAGCCTAGTAAAATCAAGCAGTACATACTGATATCAATCTCTCTTAGTCTAGTGTTGTCTTCATAAATCTATGCGGAATTGTGTATAGGACATCCTTGCAAATACGTGATGGATGACGGACAACTGTTCGGGTTTCAGATGAGTGACTCAGTGTATGCGTTAATTGCTCATCAACGGGCTTTAAACTCCAGGGTTGTGCAGGCTGCATACACCGCGACAAATCTAATCGTACTTATTTTAACCTACATTTAAGATACAAGGGCAGTGAATACGGATTTTCATCAGGACTCTTTGACGCCGAATATATGCTTGCGACTACTTTTGTCAGAAAAAATTATTCACTAACTTGATCTTGGGAGGTGTCCATATATGTTTTAAAAAACTTAAACCGCGATACATAACGACACTCCCGTTGGATAATGTCGAAGTATTACCTGAAAATAGACACCTCGTCGGGAAAAGTTTCATTATAGCAATGTATCGAACGTGAAAATCTTACCCTACGTAATCGAATTAAGCGATTGAACCGAAAAACACTGGGCTACTCAAAATCCATTGAAATGCACGACAAAGTTATCAGTACTTTTATCGAAAGAGAATACTACATTTAAGGTAGTTTAACAGATTGAGTACGTGACACATTGTTTCAGTATATATTGAAATAAATTCTGCACTCTTATTTGCGCAATTCTATAAACAACAATTTCGTACAATATTTAACATTTAGGCAGAGGTATCGTTAATGTAAATTTAACTTAAGCGAATTATGAGATGATATTTAACACTGATAACTTTTGGATTCGAAACCCAGAACTTGTTTCAATCTCGACTCTTAGACCTGAAGGAACAAGCAATCAATTTGCAGCGAAATATCTGACCAACTTAATTGGGAAACCCTTAGATATACTTCTTTTTGACACTATCGATCTCGCTTCTGAGTATGTAGAAAATCATGAATCATGTACTTTTCTAGTCGTCAATACATATCAACGAGTAGATAACTTTTACATGAACAAAAATACCTTTCTACTTGAGTCGTTTTTCTATTTGTCTCTCGCTTATTATCTTAGTTGTAAAATTTCCCTCGCGTTAGAGAAAAAGATAGATGAGCAACAAACCATAAAAATCATTAAGCAAACTGGAAATATGAAGTTAATAGGATGAACAATTTAATTGATATGGTTTTAGTGACAGGATCTCCTTATCTACGCAGTTCAGAGTTGAGCCCTGATGAGCAGCTTATGCGCATCGTTACCCTTAGTGATTTTTTCATTGATGTTCACCTTGTGACTAACGTTGAGTTTGCTGTGTTCATTGAGCTGGGGGGGCTATAGAAGTAAGACATATTGGTCAGAAGAAGGTTTTCAGTTTATCCGAGATAATGGCATTTCAGAACCTTTATATTGGCATGATTCTATTTGGAACCAACCAAAGCAAAGTAACCGGCATTGCTTTATTAATGGTTCTGGAGAAGTAACTAATTTTTAGGAGGTAGAAGTTTATGACTCAATTAATTGCAATGGCAGTTTTTGCCCTTGTAACTTCTATATCACCAGGACCTGTAAACATAATAGCGACAATTACCGGAGCCAATTGCGGATATATTCGAACTATCCCACATATAACCGGTGCTACAATTGGTTTTGTATCTATTCTATTTTTACTAGGCTTTGGATTAGCTCAAGTTATAAATGAGGTGCCATATCTAACCGAAATGCTTACCTATATAGGAGGCAGTTTCTTGTTATACTTGGCATATAAAGTTGCTATGCAAAACCCAATGATCGGTGATGATAGTGAACTAGAGACCAGTGCTCCATCCCTTATACAAGGAATAATGTGCCAATGGCTTAACCCGAAAGCATGGATTGTATCTTTAGCAGGCATATCCGTTTTTAGTAGTCACGATGCAGAGATTAATGCTCTACTACTTTTTTGTGCGATTTTTTTTATTGTCTGTTATGCATCAATTTCAGCATGGGCTATTTTGGGAATAACGATTAGGACAGTTTTGGACACACCTAAACATTATAAGCTTTTCAATCTCACTATGGGGCTATTGTTAGCAATTACGGTCGTATATACTTTTTTTATGTCAAATTAAGGTCTGTTGATGTTTTGTGGTCATAATTCACTCAATCTACATCGGTAACCAGATAATAATAAATGCCAGTGCCAACATACTGGCATAAATCCGTTCAAGTTTGTCGTATCTTGTCGCTATTGCACGAAAATATTTAACTCTGGCGAATGTATTTTTCACCAAATGACGATAATGATATAAACATTTATCAATCTGTTTATCCGATTTTCGGCTATTTTTTCGGTAGGGTATAATTGGCGTTGCTCCTTGTTGTTTAATATGATTTCTGAAAGTCCGACTATCGTATCCTTTGTTAGCTATCACAAAATCCGAAAGGGGGGATTGTTCGACTAAACTTTCAGTGTGAACAATGTGATGTACTTGTCCCCCAGACAGTTCAAAATAAACAGGCAAGCCATAACTATCGACTACCAAATGGATTTTGGTTAACGTCCTCCACAACTATTTTCAAGAGCCTCATCTTCATCTGAAGCTGCTCCTGCACTATGCAGGTGAGCTCGAACGATACTTCCGTCAATAAACAACCATTCCCTATCAGAAAATCCAGATAATCAATTGAAAATAAGCGATAAAATACCTTTCTTTGACCAGACATTAAAACGCTGAAAGATGCTATTCCATTTGCCGAATTCTGGCGGTAAATCGCGCTAAGGAATGCTCGTTCTAATTCGATAAAGAATGCCTTCAAAGGTTAAGCGGTGTTCAGGTTTGTGATAAATCCAACTTGTGTGTTGCATTAACGTGGATAGCTTATTCTAATGGAGATTTGTTAACATGGTTCAACAATCCCTAGAAGGGTATGAGCACAGATGACCAAGCAAAAATTCTATCGTTCGAGCACAGTACCTATTGAACTGCGCTCTTCTAAAAACTCGAAAGCCTGTTACGGGAAACACATTCATGAAGAATTTTCCATTGGAGCTGTAGATTGCGGTCATAGTGATTATTTCAATAGTAATATTGAACTTAGAATACAAAAGGGTTCTCTTGTCATAGTTAACCCTCTAGAGGTTCATTCATGCAACCCAGTACCAGATACAAATTGGAGCTACAAAATGCTGCATGTATGTCCCAAATGGTTAGGCTATGTGCAATCGATGGTTGTAGGTAAAAGAATAACGAATTTTATCCCGTTCTCAATTAATCATACCAATGCTCCAGAACTTTATGTACAGTTTCAAGAGTTAGCCAACACAATCATTCTTGATAAAGACAAAATGAAAACGGAAGAGGAGAGCATATCTTTTTTTTCCAATCTGTTTTCACAGTCTAATTCCATACCTTTAGAGAAAGTTGTACCAAAAAGTAATGTATCTAAGGCGTATGAATATATTTGTGAAAATTTTCGAAGTAATATATCAGTAAAGGATATTGCTGTTCACTCTCAATTGAGTGAGTATCATATTATTCACGCCTTTCAAAAGGCATATGGTATTACTCCACATGCTATGCAAATCGCAATGCGCATTAATGAAGCAAAAGTACTTTTGAAGCAGGGAATGAATATAGCGTCTGTAGCAACTGAGTTAGGTTTTTATGACCAAAGCCACTTTCATAGGAACTTCAAGAAATTGGTTGCTGCGACTCCTGCGGAGTATAAAAAAATATAGGTCACGTATTCAATCCATTGAAAAGTCTTAAATGTAGTATTCTCTTTCGATATAGAAATGCGTTGACGTTGTCCTCCTGAAAGAGTGCGACTAATACTCCAATCATTGATTGAATCATACCCCTGCGGAAATGAGCCAATTTCATCGTCAATTGCAGCATAATTGGCACATTCAGCCATACGTTCCACATCTGGTGATTCTGAGAATTCAGTGATATTTTTCTGTAGGATTCCGGCTAATAACTTGTCATCTTGCCTGCTGTAATTCTCTGACTTTCCAATATATTGATTGATACTATGACACTATCAAATGGCGCTACAATACGCGACTTCATCATCGCAGATGCATTAATCCTCTGCTGTTGCAGAGTGACTTTCTGTTGTTGTATCCAGGGATAGATTGTTTTTCTTGTGCTTCTGGCCGAGTCAACTCATCCACTAATTGAAGCTGCTTCCCTTGTGCTCGTGCTATGTTAATTCGATACATGTTCAGTTGAGCAATGGAATTATAATATTTTTTTAGCGCTCGATTAAAATATGTTCTCAAATATATAGTTATTAACACCTTAAAAAATAAAAGATTGTTAAGTATTTTTTGTTATACAGGAGAAAATTAATTAATTTGTTCCCTCCATATCATAAATGCCGTACTATCAGTGTCAAAAATAAAATTATAATCATCTGGGGAGAAATTAATGCCGCCCTCTATGAAGGCGGATTTTTACTAATAATTTATCGGTCTGAATTCGAAACTATATATGGTTCTATTAATAGCAGCTTGGTTAATTCCTTGGACGAAGGCTTACTTTTTTCTCCTTTAGGTACCACAAAAAACTCACCTTGCTTTATTATTACGTGATCATTTTTAAAATCTATACGAAGTTCACCTTCAATAACCATAAACACTTTGTCTTCATCTTCATGTGTGTGCCATATAAAATCACCCTCAGCGAGCAATATGATTATCTTATATTCTTTTGTTTGAGCTATCACCTTCGGTGACCATATTTCTTCTATTAAATCAAATTCTTGTTTTATATTGTTGACTTTTCTCAATGCTGCAATATGACTCATGTTATATCCTTTTCCTTTAACCAGTTTTGGGCTTAAATTTTTAATGCTTACCCATTTTATGGAATTATAGTCTTTTCGTTTTTTATAGTGATGTGATAGATGCCTCCTTTTTCAGTTACAAACGTAAAACTGAGATTTCTATTTCCAGACCACACGCTCAATGACAACGGGCTGCGGAATGTAACGTGACAGCACTGACTGATACTCTTCCTGCAACGCTTAGTTTCCGGCCATGGAATGGCAAGAATGTGCTGATAGCAACTGTTCAACTGGCGATAGTCGACGTGTGAAATTCGCTGCTGATTCCAGTAAATTGAAATATTACCTATCTCTCTTCTTGACCGTTCGAAACGCTCAGCTACGCCAAGAGAACGTAATAAAGCCGGTGAGGCGGCGTTCATTGATAATGCTTTCGAGTACGTTGAGCGAGAAGATCTTTTTTCGACCACCACCACATCAATTCCACTTTTATTCAGACTGCACGTCAGCAGCAGTCCGACAGGACCCACACCTACAATTAATACCTGATAATGGCTTTTCAGTGCGGCTCCTTATACCTAGCGAATCGCTTCACGATTAATAACTCCCAGCCGCACCACAAAAAGTAGCCAGCTAATTAACAGTAATAATCCGCCGCCCACCACCGTTACCCGGACATTAGTGGTATCAAGGAAGCCACCCAATAACATGACCATCAGCGTGGCCAGTGCCTGAATGGAACTGATAGAACCCATGATTTCGCCCTGCTCATTCTCCGGCGCAAGATTTGAAATGCTGCTTATCAGACCGGTCAATGCAAATCCCATGGAGGTTACGAAAATGGTAATTAATATATGCAGGTAAATAACATTGTTAACCATTGAAATTGCCATTACGGCAAGTGATGACACCACAAGTGAATATCGCACCATATTTTCAGGTTTAGCGACTTTGGCAACGTGTCTTACCACTAGATACTGGAATAATGCATAGGTTGCTCCCATTGACGCGAGGAAAGAACCAATCTGAAACGAACTGAAACTGTAAATATCCAGCAGATAAGCGGGTAGGAAAGACTCAAACAGCCACCAACCAGCAACAAAAACCGTCCAAATAGCAAATGCCATTCTCAACTCAGCATGGCTGTAGGCTTTCGCGATTTGCACCAGACCGGAAAAGACATTTATTTTTTCCGGGGTATGCTTTTCCAGGGTATCGGGGAACGCAACCAAAGTGTAAATAAATAACAGAGTAAAGATGGCAGCCATAATAACAAACGGCGTCATATATCCGCTCAATTGCCCCAGAGAGAAATTGGTTAGCCAGCCTCCGGTCGGCGGCCCTATTACCCAGGCCAAACCCAGTGCAGTCTGAATCATGGTGAGATTTTTAGTTTTATTGCCCGGCGCGCTGATATCAGCCATGCTTGCCTGTGCAATCGCCACGTTACCCGCCATCATCCCAGCCAGCAAACGGCTAAACAGCAGTAACCCCGCAGATTCTTCAACAACGGCACAGGCACTGGCGGAAAAGGCTATTGCAGTACCCGCCACAGTAATTAGCATCATTTTTCTGCGGCCATAAATATCCGACATTTTGCCCAGTATGGAGGCACCAAAAAACTGGCCAAGAGGATAGATTGCAAGAAAAATCCCCAACATAATCACCTTTTCTTGATGATCCCAGCCATCCGGAAATAGTGAAGCAGCATCGGAAATCATCATATGTGGGAATATCGCCACCACCATTCCCAAACCGATAAAATCAAGTAGCGCAACCAATACCAGATACCAAATAAGTCCCGATTTTTCTCTCATTTTTGTATTCCTAAAATTTACTAATTCAATGCAGATGACTGAACAATTTTGCTGCCATCTGTTGTTCAATCAAACTTAGATATCCTTTGTCAATTGCACTAAAATTGATTATCCGAATTTAATTGACGTTTGCTCACAATCATATTTTGGATGAAATTAATAATGCACCAGCGGGAGCATTCGCGCAGAAATTTACGATTTCATTTTGTTGGGTTAGCAATGCCATGTTTTCATTATCAAAGCTCACATAGTGATAAGGTAATCGAGAATGAATTTTGAGTGGTTATTATCATAACTTCTATTATTGTAAAAGAATTACGATGCATATAGACTGAGATTAGGGATTAAAATCATAAAACTGTAATTTCTTGTTCAAATGCTCCTTTATCTCTGAGTTTAATTTCATAACAAACTCTATGATATAATATATAAAGGATCTTGTTGGATTTTTCATTATATAAAATATATCATATCCCATAATAATTAAACCGCTCGTATACGGTATTAATAAAACATATCCCTCAATTTCTTTCAGTTATTAAATGATGGATAAAATTTAATCACAAATTAAATGATTTTAAATTAATTTATTTAACGTTATGAGGAGCATAAAAAATTAGAAAAATAACAAACCAAATAACTTACGAGCACTAATAGGCTGTGAGACGTTCTAATTTTACGAATTACTATAGTTTTTCCGGAATTTAGTGCATCAGAGAAAGATGGCACTGTTTGCAATTGAAAAAAGGAGGTTATTCATAATATCAGTTTAACTTGCTACCAATATGGAACATCTTGGCACGTACGGTTTTGCGATAATCGCTAGGAGAAACGCTGATGAGTCGTTTGAACTGACGATTGAAGTGCGCAATATCCTGATAGCCAACCAGCACAGCTATTTCCTGGATGCTGAGGTTGGTCGATTGCAACATATTGATTGCCGCTTCAATTTTGACATTTAATAAATATTGCAACGGGGAAAGGTCAGTGGCGTTTTTAAAGCGACGGTTAAAGTTGCGCAAACTCATTCCAGCCATATCTGCCAGCTTTTGCATAGGCAAATCGGTTGTGCAATTCTCTTTTATCCAGGCTTGTATTTGAACAATATCTTCGTCTGGGTGGGGATTATTTTTGTCACGATAGCACTGACGCTCAAAGTTGTTGCGAATTTCATGGAAAAAAGTACGTTGTGTATGATTGGCAACCCGCTTTCCGTAGACAGTTTCAATAAAATGAACGGTAAGATCGGAAAGCGCTTTAACACTGGCGGCACAAAAAATCGTGTCTGATTGGGTAATGAAATACTTGGTTTTTAAATTAACGTTCGGATAGTCGTGAGCAAACTGTTCGAAATAATGCCAGTGGGTGGTAGCGGGTTTTCCATCAAGCAGATGGGCCTCAGCAAGGAAGCAGCAACCGGTACCAACAGCGGCGATATGCCTTCCTTTCGCAGCTTGAGCCACCAGCCACTCAGTGAGAGCCAAGTGCTTTCTGACAATGGGACGTGGATTCCGCCACAATGCGGGGAGGTAAATGATGTCATAGTCTGCGTCATCTTCGAGCGTGCTATCGGCAATAAGGCTAAAGCCGCTATGGGTGGCTATAGGATTTTTATTAATCCCAAGTGTTCTGATTGTAAGGAGCTCGTCAGGTTTACTCAATTTAAAAGTATATTTCCCTTGCTGATCCAGACCTTTTTTTTGCTCTGCTAAGTAACTGTTTGCTGCTGATTTCCACATTTCGATCGGTAAGCTGAGGCCGGAACTCAGCATGTGTTCACACAATATAAACCCTATCTTTGTATTTATCATTTTCCAATCAATGCCTGATTTATAATTAGATTATAAATATCTAAATTGTCTTGGCCAAAAAATTTAGTTTTTTGGCCGGATTTGCATATTAACTTTTGCTAACGATTTGTAAACTATTATCTTTAAATTATCTAAAGTAAGTGATGAATATTTATTTCACAGAAAGACTAGGGAGCACTATGTCTAAGTTACCTGTCATAACTGCATTTGGTGGCTATGGTCCAGCTGGCCGGAGTTCTTCATACCATGCGTTTCGTCGCATGGTGATAGATTCTCTGCATGAGGAACAGCAGCAAGAGACGATATTATCATTAGCCTTGTTGATGGGATTACTTAAATATGATCATAATGGTTATTATTATCTCCATGAGGAAAGACTATCGGCCGCGCAGG
The DNA here is from genome assembly GCF_001908095.1 of Xenorhabdus thuongxuanensis. Taxonomy (GTDB): domain Bacteria; phylum Pseudomonadota; class Gammaproteobacteria; order Enterobacterales; family Enterobacteriaceae; genus Xenorhabdus; species Xenorhabdus thuongxuanensis. Next base: position 47,592 of record NZ_MKGR01000025.1, read on the forward strand.
CCGCCGCAGAGATAAAAGAGGCAGCGCTAGAAGGTTCGTTAATCAGAAAGATTACCCAAGACTATTTTGATGTTGATGCAATAGCCAGCCATGCCAAATTATCGATGGTGGCAAATGCAGGTGCGTTTAGTTTTGATATATCCACGCGGCAAATACCCAATCCTTTACCACAAGGTTGGTCAGTGACACCGTTAACGGACGATCGGATACGTATCACCGTGCAAGGTGAAATGGATTGTAAAATTGACGCCACGTTACGTACGGAAGCGCAGGCCGCGGGGCAGTTACCGCAAGGATTTCGTCCTGGAGATCATTACAGTTCACAGTTTCACCCGCGGGCACTGCAAATGGCAATCGTAGGGGCTTCCGACGCGATTAATTCCCTTGGGATCCCATGGGATGAAATACGGACGCAGGTTGCGCCCGATCAACTGGGCGTTTATTCCGGCAACATTATAGGGCAACTCGATGATCAGGGATTTGGTGGCATGCTTCAATCCCGTCTGAAAGGTGGTCGGGTTAGTGCAAAACAGTGCCCATTAGGTTTAAACAGCATGTGTGCTGACTTCTTAAATGCCTATGTTTTGGGAAGCGTGGGGCACACTAGTGCAACATTGGGAGCCTGCGCCACGTTTCTCTATAACCTGAATGCCGCTGTGGAAGATATCAAGGCTGGCCGGATCCGAGTAGCCATTGTTGGGAGCGCTGAAGCGCCAATTCTACCGGAAGTCATTGAAGGCTTTGATGCAATGGGGGCATTGGCAACAGAGAGCAAACTCAAGCGTATTGATGAAAGCGACGTAGCTGATTGGCGCAACAGCAGCAGACCATTTGGCAATAGCTGTGGCTTTGTAATAGCAGAATCCAGTCAATACATTGTGTTGATGGACGATGAGCTGGCAGTGCAAATGGGGGCTGAGATCCACGGTTCAGTGAGTGATGTGTTCATCAACGCAGATGGATATAAACGTTCAATTGCATCTCCAGGGCCAGGGAACTACATCACAATGGCGAAGGCAGTTGCGTCCGCGGTCACGATGGTGGGTTTAGAGAGCGTGCAAAAAGCTTCATTTATTCAAGCCCATGGTTCAAGTACGCCAAAGAACTGCGTCACCGAAGCGGACATTTTTAACCGCGTTGCTGAGGCATTTTCCATCAGTGAATGGCCTGTCACTGCCGTTAAATCTTATTTGGGTCATTCATTGGGGTCTGCCAGTGGCGATCAGTTAATAAGCTGTCTTGGCACCTTTAAATACGGTATTTTGCCGGGAATCAAAAGCGTATCCCAGATTTCGTCACAAGTGAATGATGCCCGCTTATTGATTCCGACCCAAGATCTGTCGCTACCTCAAGAGCAAGCGCAAGTGGCGTTTATTAATTCCAAAGGGTTCGGTGGTAATAACGCTACAGGAGTGGTTTATTCCCCACAACTGACGGCACAATGGTTGTGCAAACGGCATGGCGAGCAGGCTTTTGCCGATTACCAGCAGCGAAATCAACAAGTCAAAGAAAGGATGACTGCCTATGATACGGCAGCATCACGTGGGGAATTGAACGTTATTTATAAGTTTGGGCCGCATAACGTGAATGGAGATGAGATTAAGATTGATATGAATGGCATAACAATGCCAGGATTCGAACAACCAATTCATTATTCTAAAACAAAACAATTTATAGATTTCTAATAAACGGCTATTGCCGATGGTCAGGACAGCATCCTTTATACGGTTAACGTGCGCGATGCAGCGGATCGACCCGTTGCTAACAGCAAAGTGCAGTGGTCAGCGGATAACGGGCAAATTTTGGATAAGTAAAGCCAGACTAATAGCCAGGGAGAAGCGACAGCCCGGTTAGTCAGCCGAACCGCAGGGATGGCAACAACGAAAGCAGATGTGTCAGGAAAACCCCCTATTCCCCTTCGGTGACTTTTAAACGTTTGCTGAAACCTGCTATCACGGTGGACAAAGTCAGGGACAAACACAGGTTAAGCTGAGTAGTGCGTTGACCGATGAGCATCAGGTGCAGATCCGGCTTGGCGATGTGTTGATGTCAGCGTCTATGATCACAGAGGATATTGTTGCCGTTGATAGTCAGGGGGGTAATGCCAACCAAAAATCGTTTGGCATCAGAGTGCCTTCGATATTCTGGCGTGGCGCAAAATTTCGTCTTATCACGGCAGGCAATACAGGTAGGGTAAGCTGGCAGATATCGATCGATTAATGGGGAGTTTTTAGCAGGTTATTCGCCCTCACTAATAAAAAAGTTAATTAAATATAAATATTGGTTATTATGACAAAAAGAAATATTTTATTTGTATATGTAACATATTAATAATTAAAATCACCCATGGTGACGACATAATCAAACAAATTTAACGGTATAATAAAAAACTTATTTAATAAAAAATATTACACCGCAATAAAATCTTTGGATTATATTTCATATTGGTGAGGGTGTGTTTAATATCACATTTCAATGTAATTGAGAATTCTCATTTCATTTGCAAAATAAAATTAAAGCAGAAGAAAAGACAAATGCTAAAAACAATGCATTTATTATGCAACCAATTGTTTTTTATGGAAATATAGTGGAATAAAATATGGTTACCACGCTAAGTATTTTAAAATTCTGTTAATTGGTTATTTTTCAGGTGAAAATTTAAGAGTAAAATCACATTTTTAACGATAAATAATATATCATTGAGTTTTCGATCGCTTTCTCACTACCAGCATAATGTATAAAAATACGCTTTACTGTCATTAATCAATGGAATAAAAACAGCTATGTTTAAAAACAATAAAGGGCATGATATGAGAAAAATGGATAATCTGGAGTTTAGAGTATTACAACTTCTCAGGAAAAATCCTTTTCTCGCCCAAAAAGAAATCGCTGATATTATTGGTGTTAGCCGTTCAAGCGTCGCAGGATATATCCTTAACCTACAAAAAAAAGGGCATATAAAAGGAAAAGGATACATTTTTTCCAGTGGAAATTATGCCGTAACGGTGGGGGCTTCCAACATAGATATTAACACGGTGTATAAACACAAATAGATCATGTATCATACCGACATGAAGAAAGATACTCGACAACTCTCACCTGAGATACAGCAATATAACCGAC
>NZ_MKGR01000026.1:0-7934 GCF_001908095.1 Xenorhabdus thuongxuanensis
TTAGCTTGAACGAAGAGAAAGCCGCGTCATTTAGGCGCAGTCGGTAACATGCCCTTATAGGGCTAGAGCAAACCACCCGCTATGCGGGTGGTTCTGATTATGCTTTTAAGCCACCGCCAACCACCGAAAAATCCGAGGAATTTTGGCCTGTTTTGGCTATAATAGCCCGCACTCCATTTTGGTTTAACATTGAAGGAAACCGTTTTATGAGCCTGAATAATGTACCGGCTGGCAAAGAGCTGCCTGAAGATATTTATGTCATCATTGAGATCCCAGCAAATGCCGATCCCATCAAATATGAAGTAGACAAAGAGTCTGGTGCCCTGTTTGTAGACCGTTTCATGTCAACCGCGATGTTCTACCCATGTAACTACGGTTACATCAACAATACCCTGTCTCTCGATGGTGACCCAGTTGACGTATTGGTGCCAACACCCTACCCATTACAGCCAGGTTCTGTGATCCGCTGCCGTCCAGTTGGTGTCCTGAAAATGACTGACGAATCCGGTGAAGATGCAAAACTGGTCGCCGTTCCTCATACTAAACTGAGCAAAGAATACGATCACATCAAAGATGTGAACGATCTGCCAGAACTGCTGCGTGCCCAAATCACTCACTTCTTCGAGCACTACAAAGATCTGGAAAAAGGCAAGTGGGTTAAAGTTGAAGGCTGGGATAATGCTGAAGCCGCTAAAGCTGAGATCCTGTCTTCTTTCGAACGCGCTGCTAAAAAGTAATCCTGACAAGTAATTGCGGATTTTAATCCCAAAAAACCTCTGCCCCGACCAGGGACAGAGGTTTTTGTTTGTCTTTCGATTGTCTAATTTTTACTCTTCTTCATGGCGTTTCAGCCAGTCACCACAGGTTATCCGGTGCAACCCCTCAACAGGTAATTTGTAGAGGTAGATCCAGGCTTTGCCATACGGTGTTTCAATCAGTTCCCTTTCGTACTCCTGAGCATTTTTTTTCAACTCATCCAATTCTGTCAGGATGGATGGCGTAATACGATAAACTTCACATTCAATGGTTCCTTCGCCACGGACAACCGCCGGATAGTGCCCCAGATCATAAATTTCATAACCTGCTAATCTGTGCTCTCCCAACAATTGGGCATCCGTCATCCAGTGATGATTGCCTTGTTTTCGCCTCAGGCTGCCATAAACAATAACTCGCATCTTTAAAACTCAAACTCATAGAGCAGATCTAAAGCCTGATCAATACCAGATACCGCCTCCAGATACAATCTTGGCATCACACGATAACGTAACGTCAACGTCGCCAGAGAGTCAAAAATACCCACACCATACTTCACTTGTAAGTTGTTGGTAATTCTGCCACTGACAACTACCTGAGATTTATCACCCACACCCTGAGTATCTAAAGCCAAATCAGAGACGCCAAAAGTTTCCCCAATCTTACCGACTAATTGGCCACTCTGGGCAATCCCCAACCCAATCAGCATAGCCGCCATTTGCGAGTTGTCAGAATCCCCTTTTTCCAATCCTTCACCACGTAACAAGTAAGACAGAGCTTCCTGTTGTGATTTTACCGGATCAGAAAAAACTTCTACTTTCGGTTTATCTGCCAATCCTGTGACACGCACCCCCGCGATGATCTTGTCCGCTGTCGATTCTGGATTACGGATAGCTTCAATGTTCAACAATGGCTGATCTGGCGGGCCAGAGAACATAATGGTTCCCTTACGCACTTGCAAATCTTGCCCATAAGCATGGAAATTCCCTTCCGGGATATCAATCTGGCCATTCAGCCCCAATCCCTGCTTATCCTGAAGGACTTTCAAATTTCCTTTAAGCTGTGCCTTCAAACCAAATGCACTCAGATGCACATCATTACCAATATGAACATTTAAGTTGCTTTGAATCAAAATAGGTGATTTTTTCTTCTCGATGGGCTGGAGATTGTTATTTAGCATCACTTCATCAGCAGAAACACCTACCGCTGATTCCGGTAACTCCTGAACCGTAATACGTGCCCACGGGATATCCACATTACCGTCGAGTTTCAACAGGTTTGGTTTTGCTTCCAGCACCAAATTTGGGCTGACATCCACCTTTACCATCGGCGGGACAGTGACACGTAACTTATCACCATCGGCTGTCACTCTGGCGTACCATGCATCTAAGTTGCGCCAATCAGCATAACCATTCAGGTTGAGTTGCCCCTTAGGAGTTCTAACCATGCCATGCAAATCAGAACTAGTACCGGCAAAATGCACGGCTAACTGACCTTGGGTAATATCGAACGGAAGCCAATGGCTACTCATTTGCAGGGCATCAACGTTAAGTTGACCAAACAACAGTGGATCTTTGGCATTGCCACCAATACGTAAATTCGCATTTAATCCTCCCTCTGCTTTTTCGCCTTTATCCAAAAGGGGTTTAACCAACCCTAAGGAAAGTGCTTGAATATCGACATTACCCGCTAATTTTCGGCTACCGTCTAAATCAGCGACCTGCACATCGCCTTTTAACTGCCCATTGCCAGTCAATTTAAATAGCCATGCCAAATTAGCCTTGCCATCTGCCAGCCCTGCATGTAAGGTCAGCGTTTCAAAATTAATCGGTAATGTATTACCTTCCACAACCTGACGAACTTGTACCCCATTCCCTTGAAGGGCCACTTTTGCCTGAGGCAACTCCTGCCCTGCTGTCCATCTGATCTCCGCATTACCATTGAATAGCCCTTTAAGTTGGGTGCTTTTATCAAGGAATGGCTGGATCATAGCCAGATCAAAGCGTTCAAGTGCCACTTGTGCATGACCGCTGGTTCCTGCCTCAATAGGTTTTGAGATACAAAGATGAGCATTGGGATTAAGCCAGCAATGGGTTCCCACTATGGCCTTTTGCTGCAAGTTGAAATAATCAATGGCTATCGCCTTGCTTAAACGCCACTCACCGACAGGCGTATTAAAATCAGTATCGTTGATACTGCCTTGCCAGTGCTCCTTTTGACGATCAAAGCTGCCCTTAAGTGCCAAGTGGCCTGATACCGGTGTTCCTTCTATTTTCAGTTGTACATCATGCTTCCTTTCTGTGCCTTTCGCGTTGAGCGTCAAACTCTTGATCGTTAAATCCGCCTGCTGCAATTGCCGCACAACAACCGATAACTGGCCCTGTATCTGCTCAGCCGAACGTACATCACCTTTGATCGCGGCGCTATCCACTCTTAGCACATCCTGCCAACGTAACCCACGTGCATTCAAATCTGCCACGATTTGCGGGGTTTGCATATTGCCTCGCAATTTGACTTTACCCGTAATAAAGCCAGCCAAACCCGGCAGTAAGCCAGTTAATTGCGGTGCATTAATGTCACCATCGAGTTTCCACGCCTGATCCGTAAGCCGCCCTTGTACATTCAACGTATTATGCCCAACGGTAAGATCGAGTTGAGGAATATCCCACTGTCCCGCGGCGTTACCCGATGCTTTGCCACGCGCTTTGATAACATTCTGCTTCACATGACCATCAAGGGTAATTTCAGGTATCTGAAGCTGCCAGCTTCCTCCATACAGGCTGCCACGTACGGCTATTTGACCATCTACCCTGGCAGGCCATTCCGGCCACTGTTTGGCCGTATTGATGCCATCCAAAATGAGTCTGGCATTCCAACTAATGGCTTTGCTCCAATCAACCACGCCGGCAATATCAGCTTTCCCCTGCAAGGCCACCAAACGCAGGCGCGTTAACCTCAGCAATTCTTCATTACCTTTTGCATCCAGCATCAACGATGCTGGCGGAAGATCATTGCCCTTAATATCCGAGCGGAGGGAAAGAGCGTAGTGACTGGCTTGACCATTTAAGCGCAACTTGACGCCATCAAGCTGATATTCTGGTTTGCCTTTAAGTGGCCATTGCAGTTGATGGCTTTTCAATGTCAGACGAACAGGTAAGCCTGCTTTTGCCAATTCAGTCTGAGCATCCAAACTGGCAGCGACAGGGCCAGAAAGCTCCAATGAGAGATTAAGCTGCTGTAACAACGCACCTTTTAACGTTAAATCAATCTGTTGCCCTTTTAAGTCATCCAGATTGATATGATTTAAGTCATTGACCTTACCCTTAACCACCAGGTTAACTGGCCATTTTTCAGCTAGCTTTGCTGTCCCCCGTATCGCCAGTGAACCTTCCGGTGCCTGTACGCTTAACGTTTTTATTTCGACTGCCTGCCCATGATTGCTGGCCTGTAGCTGCAAATCGTTAATCTTGATATCGGTATCACCCGTCAAATGAAGCTGGCTACCGTGGATACCCTCCAGCGTGATATCAAGAGGAATAGGAACAGCAGGTAACTCCGCTAACAGAGGTTGGGCAAATAACGCCTTCAACGTTTCACCCAGAGGTTTTTCCACTTCGGCCTGCTGCTCAATTTTTTGCGCTGTACCGGTTTTTTCAGATGTGCTTTTTGGCAATGCCACCAGCAATCTATTAATTTCCGTAGGTTTTAATATCAGTCGTTTTTCCTGCCACTGGGCAGCCGTTTTAAACTCATCCAATGCAATAGCGATACCATCTACCTGCACATGAATATTTTTCAAAGAAAGCAAGTCTAATGAGATAGGATACGGTGTTTGCAATTCAGTCAATGGTTCTGAGTCAGTAACAGGAGCCGATGGCGGAAGTTCAGCGGTATTCACCGCAACAGTGACCCCTTCAGTTGTCAATGCATTGACGCACACCTGACTGTGTTTCAGACAGGAGAGCCGGATAGAGAGATGCAAATTATCTGCATTAACGTTAACGCCTGGCATCTGATATTTGACGCCTTTTAACGTTAAATCGCGCCAACCTCCGCTGACACTCGCAATATCCAATCCAGGAACCCAACGTGCCGCACTGTTGATCACCAAATGCAAACCAGTTTGAGTGCCAACCAGTCCGATAACTGCCACTAATAACAAGCCAACAATCAGCAGGAAAGCAATACTAACCCTTTTTGCCCACTTCATAGTTCGGCTCCTAAACCAATATAAAATTCAACATTATGACTATCTGGATCTCCAATTGGCGTTGCCAAATCAAATTTTATCGGCCCAACCGGTGACGCCCAACGCACGCCAATTCCCGCGCCAGTTTTAAATTTACTCTTTCTAATGTCATCCACCGCTTCACCGGAATCGACAAACAACGCACTCCACCAATTGCCATAAATATTGTATTGATATTCTAACGAACCAACCGCCAGCTTTGATGCCCCAACTAATTTTCCCGCACTATCTTTCGGTGAGATTTTTTGGTACTTATAGCCACGAATACTGCGATCCCCCCCTGCAAAGAAGCGGAGATCCGGTGGCACCTTGTCAAATTCACTAGTCTCTATCCAACCCAAATCTGCCCGTACCACAAAACGGTGATTCTCCCGATACGTTCTTATCCAAACATGATGAGCCTGTAATACGAGAAAATCGACATTGGACTGCCAGGTTCTATCAGAAATATCAATCGAGTAACGCTGGCTATCTCCCCAATAAGGCATTGTGCCGCCACGCTGGCGAATACGGCTAAGACTAAATCCTGGATAAAGCAGCATGGTGGTATTTGTTACGTTAGCCTGAGTAAAGTGGCTAAGGCTCCAACGCAGATTCACACTGTACTGCCAACCCGTAAAACGATCCCAATTACGGGAAAGGTTCAAGGTTGCCGTATCCGAAATGGTATCGTTAATATCTTTACGTCTATAACCTGTTTGTAGCTGATAATATTCTTCCAGTGGGTTAACTTTAAGCGGCATTTTGTAGGATGCGTCAATGATTTGATCGCGTCTAGAAAGGTTAAGGCTGGTACTCAAACTGTGTCCACGAGAATTAAGCCACGGTTTTTTCCATTTTGTCTGAACACGAGGCCCTACATCCGTTCCATAACCTCCCCCCAATTCAACATAGTTGGCAGAACGAGGCACTAAGGATGCATTTAATGGTAATAACTTATCCTTACTCTCACGCCCTAGTTTAAAATCGGGTACAACAACCGCAGAATTAAACCATCCGGTATCCACCAAACGGCGGTTAAATTCGGCTAATTGTTCAGAGGAATAGTATTCGCCTGGTTTAAAAGGAATAAGGTTATTCAGGTAAGTTTCACGAATTTGAGATCCGTAGAATGTCACTGAGCCAAAACGATAGCGTTGCCCGCTATCGAAATCAAAATCCCAAATAGATTCGTGCAGATCTTTTGCTACCCCCAACTCACTTTTTTTCATTACGGCATCAAAATAGCCTTTCTTAACCGCCAGATTCGTCAATGAACTTTTAAAATCTTCATATTCGCCGTGATTGAGTATGGTTCCGTCTTTTGGCCTATTTTTTTTAATCAGGATGGCATAGTCTTTATCTGTTTTAGCGCCTCCTTCCAAATCAACATTCACTTTGGCCACTCGCACAGGTTCACCAAGCGTTACCTTTGCAGTTAAAACAGGACGGGCAGGAGGTGTGTTCTCTTGATAGGTAAATTCAACAGTGGGATCATAATATCCTAATGGACGAAGCCCTTGTCGTATCGCTTTCTCCACACGAGAACGAAAACGGCCATCAGGAGAAACTTCATCGGTACTGATATTGGAAAGTTGCACTCTGGCATTTTTTTCTAATTCTCCAGAAAGACCTTCTAGTTTCAATCGTAAATTTGCACTATAAGCTGATGGAGTGACGATAAAGACAAAAAGCGCACCTATGAGGGAATATCGTGACACTCGAACTCCTAATATTTATCTCTCGGTTGAATAAAATTCAACAATATAAAAATGCCGTAATGAATTAATTCTGGTAAAGTTTTAACAATATACAAGCAACATATAATCATAAAACTTTGAATATACAGGAGGGAATCTTGCCAAATTCAGCCAATGAAAAACAACCTGTTTCTGCACCAGATGCTATACCGGGTAGAGCCACTCCATTAACCGTATCACCCTACCACGTCATCACACAGCATGCGATAGAGAACATTCCTGAAAATATGGAAATTGCCTATGTAGGAATGGGATGTTTCTGGGGCGTGGAGCGCCTTTTCTGGCAACAGGAAGGCATTTACACTACCTCCGTGGGTTACAGCGGCGGCACTACGCCAAACCCAACTTATGAAGAAGTGTGTACTGGATTAACGGGTCATGCAGAAGTGGTCAAGATCGTATTTGATCCAACCAAAATTACCTATTCGCAAATACTTACCCTGTTCTGGGAAAATCACGATCCCGCCCAAGGTATGCGTCAACATGGTGATATTGGTACTCAATATCGTTCCGCTCTGTACACGATTTCACCACAACAATATAAACAGGCAATTGCCAGCCGAGACCAATATCAGCAAGCGCTGGCACAAAATAACGACCAACGCACTATCACGACGGAAATTCGCGAAGCGGGACCATTCTATTTTGCCGAGGATTATCACCAGCAATATCTCCACAAAAACCCTGAAGGGTATTGTGGCTTAGGTGGTACTGGGATCTGTTTCCCACCGACACTTAGAAAATAGCTGATTGAGTTAGCCCAATGGTATGACTATTGGGCTAGCTACCTGAAATACGATCAATCAGCATCTATCCCCCCAACCAATAGCAAACCTTGATCTGTGTTATATTTATACAAATTTTCTCAAAAAATGAACGGTATTGATTTTGAACAACTGAAATCAGAAATGTTAAACACCCCAGAAGCTATCCAGGCATATAACGACGCAGACAGAGAGCTAGGTATTATAGAGTTGCTATACCAAATGCGGGAAAACGCAGGTTTGTCTAAATCAGAATTGGTCAAGACTCTCCCGATATGCTAATGCCTGCGGTGCCAATATCAATATTAAATTGAGTTATTGATAACTCACAATCAGAACCACCCGCATAGCGGGTGGTTTGCTCTAGCCCTATAAGGGCATGTTACCGACTGCGCCTAAATGACGCGGCTTTCTCTTCGTTCAAGCTAA
>NZ_MKGR01000026.1:8034-16666 GCF_001908095.1 Xenorhabdus thuongxuanensis
AAAAAAGAAAAATAGGTTGCCCACTTGCATTGAGTCGGTGTCCATATATGGTTTTATGTTTAAGAAGCTAACGCATCTTAAACTGGCTAAAGCCATAATCAAAAAACGGCCACAAGGCCGTTTATTATACTAATGTTATGTATTGATTTTATTACCATTAGTCGATGAGAAGTTACAAACAATCACCCTATTTCGGTCTGTAAGCGCAATACTTGCTGATTGACTTCACTCATTACATGGAAATGGCGTTTATCTTTGATTTTCGGGGGTAAAATCTTTCCATAATTGAATTCAAAAGCACCCATGTCCTTAATATATAACCGCCCACGAAATAGGGTTTTTACGTAGAGAGCAATTTTCACTGGGTTATAATGGCGAAAGATTTTCATCTCTGTTTTTTCCTCCCATGCTTCTTACGGTACTATTCTATTGCTGCTGGATAACTAGCCAATGAATCAGAAGATGCATCGTGGTTATGCCAACTGTATAGACTACGTATATAGAAATTTGTTCCCCTCAATATTAAGATTCAATCTCTGTTTTGATGTAACATTATGATATTAATAAGTATTATATTTCATCTCCCTTTTGTTTACTTATATCTCACTTCAAATGTTATCAAATTGTTTATTTTACTGAGGACAGACCAGTTAACAAGCGCTATGCTGAATATGTCATTCCCTGATAACATGCCACACCATGATAAATAAGGAGAAAATATGTTTAAAAACAACACTTTAATAAAAATCGTGTTATCTGCAATATTGAGTATAACGCCAATATTTGCGTTCGCTCATAACATTACCTTAGAACAACCTGTTCCCCCTGTCAGTGTGACAGATAAAGGTGAACTGTTGTTAAACGATGGTAAGTTCAGCTACCAAAATTGGAGCAATACTGAACTATCGGGAAAAGTCAGAACAATCCAGCATATTGCCGGTCGTAGTTCCGCAAAAGAGATGAATGATCTCTTGATTCAGGCATTGAAGGATGCTGATTTACCTAAGGACAAGTATCAAACCACCAGCATCGTGAATACCGATGATGCTATTTTTGGTACTAGCGTTTTTGTTCGCAATAGTATTGAAGACAGCAAAAAACAGTTCCCGTGGTCACAATTCATTGTCGATAGTAACGGCCTGGTTAAAAAGGCTTGGGGACTGGAACCCAAAAGTTCAGCAGTCATTGTGCTGGATAAAGATGGTAAGGTGAAATTCGTCAAAGATGGCAAGTTAAGTAACGAAGACATTACACATGTGATCAGCCTAATTAAAGAAGAATTGGAAAAATAGCCTATTCAATGCTGAATAGTGATAATGGTTCTCCCATTGTGAACCATTATCACCTTAATATATCACTTCAGCATCAAAAAACACTGACTCTAAATCCTGGATTCAGGAAAGATTCACGCGGCGTGTAATTGAGTGTTTTCCCTTCCCAATCCATCACATGTGCCCCCGCAGCAATAGCAATGGCATGACCTGCACCCGTATCCCAGATGTTGGTCGGCCCAAAGCGTGGGTAAAGTTGTGCTTTTCCCTCTGCAACCATACAGAATTTGAGTGAAGATCCGACCGAAAGTGTATCGTGTACCCCTAGCTGGGAAAGATAGTCCTGCAACTCCTCATCATCCTTGTGAGAACGACTGACTACCACGACTGGCGGTTTCGCTGGCATAACTTTAATCGGAAGCATCTGACCATTGGCTTCTTTCCACGCCTGACGCCCTTGTCCTGAATATAAGACATCCTGTACAGGGACATAGATAACTCCCATCACAGGTATACCTTGTTCTATCAATGCGATATTAACAGTAAACTCGCCATTGCGGCGAATAAACTCTTTCGTACCATCCAATGGATCAACCAGCCAATAACGCTGCCAATTTTTCCGCTCTTCCCATGACGGTGGTTCTTCTTCTGATACCAGCGGGATATCAGGTGCAATGCGCAACAATCCTGCTTTAATGATCTTATGGGCGGCAATATCCGCGGCAGTAACAGGTGAATCATCCATTTTATGCTCTACTTGCAACGGTTGCTCATCCTGGTAGACCTCCATGATCGCCGCGCCTGCTTCCCGTGCCAATTGGCAGATCTGTTGTAGCATCATACACCTCTGCATTCATTGTTCAGCTATCCCCTTAATGCTCTCAAATTGCAACTTTTGGCTATGCTGCAAATCGAAACCGATTTTGGGTAATAGCCGGCTAACCGGCTATTCAATAAGTTACAGAATTTCCAATAATTCCACTTCGAAGATCAGCGTGCTATAGGGAGGAATGGATGCACCTGCTCCACGCTCACCATACGCCAGATTGTGCGGAATATAGAGTTCCCATTTGGAACCGACTGGCATTAAGGTCAACGCTTCAATCCAACCAGGGATCACTCCGCTAACAGGGAATTCTGCTGGTGTACCACGCTGTACTGAACTATCAAATACGGTGTCATCGATCAGGCGACCCGTGTAGTGAACACGAACACGGTCAGTACGAGCGGGAATAGCGCCATTACCTTGTGTCAGAACAGAAAATTGCAGACCAGACTCAGTGCTGCTTACGCCTTCACGCTGAATGTTTTCTGCCAGAAATTTTTTGCCTTCTTCTGCCATCACCTGCTGACGTTCACGACGAACACTATCAGCACGTTCATGTATCTCACGTAGCGCACGATGCAGTTCTTCTACCGGAATAGCAGGAGAACGGCTTTCCAGCGCATCACACAACCCTGCTAACAGGGCTTCTGGTTCTAACCCTTGTAAACCAGATTCCTGTAATTGTTGCCCAACCTGCAAACCAATACCGTAACTCGCCCGCGCTTCAATAGACTCAAAAGAAGGTTTTGTCATGAAAATACCTGTTATTAAATGAGTGAAGGCTCAAGCATAACAGCACTGTCTGGATGGGTAAACGCGTTAAAGTGGGTAATAATAATGTAAGGCACCAATTCTTGAAGTATAACTGCTACCAGGCCTTATGTTTGGGGGCATGTTTTTACGACACAAAACAAAAAACGCCGGCAATGCCAGCGTTTTTTGTCACATGTTCTTCAGCTAATCAACGATTAAGCTTCTGGAACGATGTTAACGTTCAACTGTGCGAATACATCGCTGTGTACCTGGAAGTGAACTTCGTGTTCACCAACAGTACGCAGAACGCCGTTAGGCAGGCGAACTTCGCTCTTAGATACTTCAACGCCAGCAGCAGTCACTGCATCAGCGATATCACGAGTACCGATAGAACCAAACAGCTTACCTTCGTCACCTGCTTTAGAAGCGATAGTGACAGAACCCAGTGCACTGATTTTCTCTGCACGAGCTTGTGCTGCTGCCAGAACGTCAGCCAGTTTAGCTTCCAGTTCAGCACGGCGCGCTTCGAAGAATTCGATGTTTTTCTTAGTTGCAGGAACAGCTTTACCCTGTGGTACTAAGAAGTTACGGGCATAACCCGCTTTAACGTTAACTTGGTCACCCAGGCTACCCAGGTTCGCTACTTTATCAAGCAGAATAATTTGCATTACCTTATCCTCTCAAAGTCGTTAATGGACTGAACCTATTACTGATGGCGATCAGTGTAAGGCAACAGAGACAGGTAGCGCGCACGCTTGATAGCACGAGCGAGCTGACGCTGGTATTTTGCACGAGTGCCAGTAATACGGCTTGGTACAATTTTACCGCTTTCGGTAATGTAGTTTTTCAGCGTAGCAATATCTTTATAATCGATCTCTTGTACGCCTTCCGCGGTAAAGCGGCAGAACTTGCGACGACGGAAATAACGTGCCATTTGGCTAGTCTCCAGAATCTATCAATTCAATCTGCTCGGCATGTAGAACCAGTTTACTAAGACCATTGCGCCCATAATGGGAATTAATGAATCCTGAAACCGTTATTCGACTGCCGACCGTTATACTGTGAGTATATTCCTGTAACAACTGTCCGCTGGCAATAACGGGCATTCTGCACCATGATTGCCTGCTAAATCCGGCTTCCTGCTGCTGTGAACGATGTTCAAGCACAAACTGACAATGTGGAATACCAGATGGACTGACTCTTCGTATCGGTGCCTTGCACACTGTGCCTGAGAGCACCAAACGATTAGTTGTCACGGTAATTACTCTTCAGAATCCCCAGCTTCATCAGCATCATCAACCAAGTCTTCTTCTAAGACCAGATCACGGCTGCGACGTTCGTCTTTAGCCTTAACCATTGGTGATGCTTCAGTTATTGCGTGCTTAACGCGCATAACCATGCTGCGGATAACGGCGTCGTTGAAGCGGAAGTTAGTTTCCAGTTCATCAATCGCTTCTTGTGGCGCTTCAACGTTCATCAGAACGTAGTGAGCCTTGTGCAGTTTGTTGATTGGGTAAGCCAGTTGACGACGACCCCAGTCTTCCAGACGGTGAATCTGACCTTGCGCGTTAGCGATAGTCGCACTGTAACGCTCGATCATGCCCGGAACTTGTTCGCTTTGGTCAGGATGGACCATAAAAACGATTTCGTAATGACGCATTGATTGCTCCTTACGGATTATTCAGCCTCCTGTCAGGGTCAGCCGTGGCCCATGGAGGCAAGGAACGTGTTTAGTACGGCTGAAAAATCGACGCGTCACTATACCCGTACAATACAAAAAACTCAATAAAGAATTACCGGGCACTTCTCTGACGTACGATTTCAAACAGGCATACCCCTGTTGCAACCGATACGTTCAAAGAAGAGACTGAACCTGCCATGGGGATACTGATCAATTCATCACAATGTTCGCGAGTCAATCGGCGCATACCTTCTCCTTCCGCCCCCATCACCAGAGCCATCGGACCAATCAACTTGCTTTCGTATACAGAATGCGTGGCTTCACCCGCCGTTCCGACAATCCAGATATTGTGTTCTTGCAGTAAACGCAATGTCCGGGCAAGGTTAGTAACACGGATCAGCGGTACACTTTCTGCCGCACCACAAGCCACCTTTTTGGCGGTAGCATTCAATTGTGCAGAACGATCACGAGGAACAATAATTGCATCAACCCCCGCCGCATCCGCTGTACGCAAGCAAGCTCCCAGGTTATGTGGATCAGTGACACCATCCAATACCAGCAGGAATGGGCGCTCCAGCCGAGATAACAAATCCGGCAGATCATTTTCCTGATATTGGCGTCCTGGCTTGACGCGGGCAATGATCCCTTGATGGACGGCACCTTCTGCTTGGGCATCCAACCATTGGCGGTTGGCAATTTGTACCGCAATACCGATACCTTCTAACTCCTGCAATAATGGGGTTAAACGGCGATCTTCACGCCCTTTCAGCACATAAACTTCCATGAAACGTTGTGGATCGCGCTCCAGCAAAGCTTTAACGGCATGGATACCGTAGATAATTTCACTCATGACTGACTGATACCTGATTCACTGATATTTTAAGATATCTAAAATAGAGGGCGGCAAGATCCGCCCTATTTGATGATTGTATGGATTAATTTTTACTGCCTAGTTTTTCCTAACAATCAGCTTTCACTTTTTTTCGCACGCTTCGCTTTCAGTTTTGCCGCAATTTTTTTAGTCTTGTTTGACGGTTTTTTCTTTTTGCCTGACGACTTAGCCTCTTTAGGCTTTTCCGTACTTTTCTTTTTACGAAAGGCGCTATCTGGCTCAAAATTGGCTGATTTTTTATGATCACGGCCTTTTTTACCATTTTTACGCTCTGGCGTACCTTTTTTCGCCTTATCGCGTGCTGTTTTCCCCTGATGACGCGCTTTACGGGTTGTTGAAAGTAAGGTGAAATCAATATTACGTTCATCCATATGAACCGCTTCCACGCGGATCTCTACTTCATCACCGAGGCGATAAGTTGTTCCAGAAGACTCACCAATCAAACGTTGGCCGACGTTATCATACCGATAATAATCGTTATCCAGCGTCGAAACATGTACCAAGCCGTCAATAAACAGATCATTTAAGCGGACAAAGAAACCGAAACCTGTCACGCTGGTAATCAGTCCGGTGAAAATATTACCCACCTGATCTTGCATGAAATCACATTTCAGCCAGTCGGCCACATCCCTTGTCGCTTCATCAGCACGGCGCTCAGTCATGGAACAGTGGTCACCCAATTGCAGCATCTGTTCCATATCGTTGTGCCAACCTCCTGTTGGCATCCCGCGATGTTCAACAGCACACTTTTCTTGTTCTTGTGCCAATAAGTATTTGATCGCTCGATGCAGAGCCAGATCAGGGTAACGGCGGATTGGCGAAGTGAAGTGAGAATAAGAGCGTAATGCTAAACCAAAATGCCCCCGATTCTCCGGCTCATAGATCGCCTGCTTCATAGAGCGCAACAGCATCGTTTGCAGTAATTCGTGATCTGGTCGATTCGCGACTTGTTTCATCAATTGCGCATAATCTTTCGGTTCTGGCGTCATGCCACCCAACAAGCTCAATCCCAACTCATTGAAGACTGACCGCAAGTTCAGGATACTCTCTTCTTTTGGTCGATCATGGATGCGATATAACGCGGGTTCATGGTGTTTTTCAACGAAGCGAGCTGCGGCAATGTTCGCTAAGATCATACACTCTTCGATAAGTTTATGCGCATCGTTGCGTACAACGGGTTCTATACGCTCAATGCGACGCTCTGCATTAAAGATAAACTTGGCTTCTTCCGATTCAAACGAAATAGCGCCACGCTGTTCACGTGCGTGTTCCAATGCTTGATAAAGCTCATGCAGATATTCAATATGTTGAACCAACGGCATGTAGTGCTCACGCAATTCTTGATCACCCTGCAAAATCTTCCAGACTTTTGTATAAGTCAAACGAGCATGTGAATTCATCACCGCTTCATAAAACTTATAGGAAGAGAGTTTGCCCTGGGCGGACACAGTCATTTCACACACCATACATAGGCGATCAACTTCTGGATTGAGGGAGCACAATCCATTAGACAGCACTTCCGGCAGCATAGGTACAACTTGGGATGGGAAATAAACCGAGTTTCCACGGCTGCGTGCTTCTATATCCAAAGCAGTTTGCGGGCGAACATAGTAACTGACATCAGCAATCGCTACCCACAATCGCCAACCACCACCCCGTTTTCTTTCGCAATACACTGCATCATCAAAGTCTCGTGCATCTTCGCCATCAATCGTCACCAATGGCAACGCGCGTAAATCTACACGACCTTGTTTGGCCGATTCCGGTACATGTTCATCCAAACCAACAATCTGTTTTTCTACCAATGGCGGCCAGCTATGTGGAATTTCATGGGTACGCAGCGCAATCTCAACCGCCATGTTTGTTCCCATGGTCTCACCCAGCACTTCAACAATTTTGCCGATGGCTTTAGTCCGGCGAGTCGGGCGATTTGTCAATTCAACCACCACGACGTTACCCATTCTTGCCCCGCAAGTTGTTTCTTTTGGGATCAATATATCGAAACAAAGGCGGCTATCATCAGGGACGACAAATCCCATGCCCGCATCCATAAAATACCGGCCAACAATCTGGCTACTCTTTGGCTCCAAAACCCGCACGATACGCACTTCAATGCGGCCTTTTCTGTCTGGTCGCAAAGGCTGTGCCAGTACCACATCACCGTGGATCGCCATTTTCATCTGCTCGGCTGGCAGGAAATAATCTTCTTTGTGGCCTTCCACACGTAGAAAACCATAGCCATCACGGTGTCCAATCACCGTACCTTTCAATAAATCCAGCCGATCTGGCAACGCATAACATTGCCGACGGGTAAAAACCAACTGTCCATCACGTTCCATTGCCCGCAAACGGCGGCGCAATGCTTCCAGTGCATCTGGAGTGGTTAACTGAAGTTCTTGTGCTAGTTCCTGACGGCTTACCGGAGTGGCATGTTTAGAAATGATATCCAAGATGTATTCACGGCTTGGGATAGGAGATTCGTATTTTGCAGCCTCTCGTTCCTGAAAAGGATCTTTTGACATCGTCATTCCTCTATTGTCATCAGCAAGCTGTTTATCCCCTTGCTTCACTTAACTAAAAGTAATTGATAAAGGGGACGATTGTCTTTGACCATATCGGCCACAGTATGTTTATCCAACTCTTCCAAAAAATTTTCTACCGCTTGATTCAAGATTGACTTTAAGCGACATGCAGGCGTGATTTGACAGGCACTACAATCAACCAATGACAGAGGCTCCAATGAGCGAACCACATCACCAATTCTGATCTCGTTGGCAGGTTTCCCTAAACTGATGCCGCCATTTTTTCCCCTGACAGCATTTACTAACCCTAAGTGACTCAGTTGGTTGATGATCTTTACCATATGGTTACGTGAGACACCATAAACTTCAGTGACTTCTGTAATACTCGTCATTTGGCCTGCTGGTAAAGAGGCCATATAAATCAAGGCACGTAATCCATAATCAGTAAAGCTGGTTAACTGCACACTCACCTCTGGGAAACTGAATATCACGGAGCTTATTTGGAACCAAAAATAATATATGTTTATTGGTTTTCGTTAGTTGATCATCATTATGTGGGTATTTTGCAAATTAAGCAAAACGGGAGAAAATCAGAACCACCCGCATAGCGGGTGGTTTGCTCTAGCCCTATAAGGGCATGTTACCGACTGCGCCTAAATGACGCGGCTTTCTCTTCGTTCAAGCTAA
>NZ_MKGR01000026.1:16766-48302 GCF_001908095.1 Xenorhabdus thuongxuanensis
TTTCCTTATTTAAGTTACGTATATTAGCTTGAACATCTATATCGTAACGGAAAGGTGTTTTTCTTGGTATAACCCTTGAACTCCACCCGCATAGCGGGTGGTTTTATGTTTAAGAAGCTAACGCATCTTAAACTGGCTAAAGCCATAACAAAAACCGGGCGATAAGCCCGGTTATGTGCGCCGAAAAGATCGATCTATCGATTAAGCGTCAAAGGGATCACGCAGGATCATGGTTTCTGCACGATCTGGGCCTGTAGAAATAATATCAACAGGAACGCCTGTCAGCTCTTCTACACGTTTGATGTAGTTCAGTGCTGCTTGTGGCAATTGGCTATGATCTTTCACACCAAAAGTGCTTTCATCCCAGCCAGGTAGGGTTTCATAGACTGCTTCAAGACCTTCCCAGTTTTCTGCAGCCAATGGCGTCGTATCAATGACAGTGCCATCAGGCAGGCGATAACCAACGCAGATTTTCACTTCTTTCAAGCCATCCAGCACATCCAGCTTAGTCATGCAGAAGCCAGACAGGGAGTTGATTTGGATAGCGCGACGAATAGCAACGATATCCAACCAGCCAGTGCGACGGCTACGACCTGTAGTCGCACCAAATTCCTGGCCTTTCTGACGCAGGTATTCACCTGTTTCATCAAACAGCTCAGTTGGGAATGGACCTGCCCCTACACGGGTAGAGTAAGCCTTGATGATACCCAGTACATAGTCAACATAACGTGGCCCCAGGCCAGAACCCGTTGCAACGCCACCCGCAGTGGTGTTGGAAGAAGTCACATAAGGATAGGTACCGTGGTCGATATCCAGCAGAGTACCCTGCGCCCCTTCGAACATGACCAATTCACCTTTCTGGGTTGCTTTGTACAGCAAGTCAGAAACGTCAACTACCATGCCAGTCAGGATATCGGCAACAGCCAAAATGTCATCTAAGGTTTTCTGGTAATCAACAGCAGGTTCGTTGTAGTAGTTAACTAACTGGAAGTTGTGGTAGTCGATGATTTCTTTCAATTTGACAGCAAAAGCTTCTTTATCAAACAAATCACCAACACGCAAGCCACGACGTGCGACTTTGTCTTCGTACGCAGGACCAATACCACGGCCTGTTGTACCAATCGCCTTGGCACCACGCGCTTTTTCGCGGGCGTTATCCAATGCAACATGGTAAGGCAGGATCAGCGGACAAGCTTCAGAAATAAGCAGGCGCTCACGTACAGGAACCCCACGTGACTCAAGCTCTTTCATCTCTTTCATCAAAGCATCTGGTGCTAAAACGACCCCATTTGCGATAATGCTAATGACATTTTCACGTAAGATCCCGGACGGGATTAAGTGGAGAACGGTTTTTTCACCGTTGATGACTAGTGTATGGCCTGCGTTATGGCCCCCTTGATAACGAACTACATATTTAGCCCGTTCAGTCAGCAAGTCGACGATTTTACCCTTGCCCTCGTCACCCCATTGGGTGCCCAATACGACAACGTTCTTACCCATTTCAAAAGTTCACTCGGTTGCTTAAAAATGGATTCTACCATCTCATTTAGCACCTTTCAGTATTTTTTGTTACTTCTTGTTATTTCGTTTGGTTATATAATTGGACCAATAAGTAAACTATTGGTAATGATAGTGGTATATAAAAAAGCCACTGTCGTTTTTTTACAGTGGCTTACAGTAGATTGAAAGGGTTTTACTTCGCAGGTGCTTTCATATAACGGAAGAAGTCAGTATCTGGACTGAGTACCATTACATCATTACCGTTATTCTTGAAGCTCTTCTCGTAAGCACGCAAGCTACGAATAAATGCATAGAACTCAGGATCTTGGTTGAATGCATCCGCAAATAGTTTAGTGGCTTCCGCATCACCTTCACCACGTAATACCAATGCTTCGCTCTGTGCTTCTGCCCTGATTTCAGTTGCTGTTTTATCAGCAGCAGCCCGGATCTTTTCTGCTTCTTCCGAACCTTCTGAACGCAGGAGACGCGCCTCTGCTTCACGGTCAGCACGCATACGCTGGTAAATAGCCTCTGAAATTTCCTGTGGCAAGTTGATCTGTTTGATACGAACGTCAACAACTTCAATACCTAAGGCAGCCATGCTGTTTGGATTAACGGCGGGTTGCTTGCCTTTTGTCTCTTTTTCTACCAAGGCCGCAGCAGATGCAATCGCACTATCGACATCTGTTGCATCATCTTCTTCGTGGGTTCCCCGATTCAGGGCATCACGCACATCGGTAGTCAAACGACCACGGGAATCAGTCACAATACCGCGTACATCAAGGCGACCAATTTCAGAACGCAAACGGTCACTGAATTTACGTCTCAGCATCATTTCAGCTCGGTTAATATCACCGTTACTTGTTGCCAGATAGTAACGACTAAAATCATTAATACGCCACTTCAAGTAAGAATCAACGATCAAGTCTTTATTTTCACGTGTCAAGAAACGGTCAGCCGTAATATCCAGAGTTTGGATACGGGCATCAAGGGTTTTAACTGTTTCCACAAACGGAATTTTGAAATGCAGACCCGGCTCATAAATGATCGGTTTATTCTCTGCGTCACGCACAACCTTACTAAAACGCAACACAATGCCACGTTCACCTTCTTTGACAGTAAAGATTGATGAATAGAGAACAACCAATACCGCAATAATCGCAACAATAAATGAATTACGCATGATTATGGTCTCCCCATTCTGACCGTATCACCGCGCAGGTTATCGCTACCACCATAAGTGTTAGATTCCCGTTGTGGCGTAGATTGATTCTGACGAATAATCTTCTGTACTGCTGTATTACTGGACGTATTTTGCTGAACTTGTGCCTGATCTTTCACAATTTGATCTAACGGCAATAACAGCATGTTATTACTCTTCTCGTTTGCAATTATTTTACGTGTATTGCTCAACACACGTTCCATCGTCTCAATATACAAACGTTCGCGAGTAATTTCTGGAGCTGCTTTATATTCAGGCAAGATTTTAGCAAAACTCGCCACTTCACCCTTAGCATTCAATACTGCGCTAACTTTATAGGCTTTAGCATCTTCGATAATACGTTGTGCTTCACCTTTCGCTTTAGGTAATACTTCGTTCTCATAAGCTCTGGCTTCACGAATGGTTTGCTGCTTCTGCTCACGTGCTGCGATCACATCGTCAAATGCAGCTTTAACTTCTTCTGGTGGACGAGCAGCCTGGAAGTTTACATCGACCACAGTAATACCCATATTATATGGACGGATAGTCTCTTCCAGTACTTTCTGAGTATCGTTACGGACAATAGTACGCCCTTCCGTCAGGTTTGTTTCCATCGAATATTTGCCAACAACACCGCGCACGGCACTGTCTGTAGCCTGGCGCAAGCTATCATCAGGATTGGTAACACTGAAGAGATAAGCTGCTGGATCAGTAACACGGTATTGAACGTTCATTTCAGCCAATACCACGTTTTCATCTGAAGTCAGCATGGCACCCGTCGTTGCCAAATCGCGAATAGATTCAACATTAACCGCCCTGACATGATCGATGAACGTCATTTTCCAATTCAAACCAGGCTGTACAACATGATTAAACTTACCAAATCGAGTTACTACGCCACGTTCTGTTTCTTTAATCGTATAGAAACCACTTACAACCCAAACAGCAATTGCAGCAGCAGCGGCAAGACCAATAAGACGTCCGCCAAATTTAGGGTTCTGCTCAGAACCATTTCCACCTTTTTTTCCACCGAGACCACCGAGTTTTTGACTCAGTTTACGGAACAGATCGTCGAGATCAGTTGCCCCACGGTTACGACCACCTTTATTGTTGCCGCCGGAGTTGCTGCCATTATTATTGCTGCTTCCCCACGGGTCGCGGTCCTGTCCGTTATTACCGGGCTGATTCCACGCCATGTTTTAGCTCCACTTTCTAGTTTTTACTGGTTTTTCAGAGGTGACTGCTCTCCACCCAGATGGGTGAGGCTTCCCACTTCACAGGCCGTTGCCTGTCCCTGACAGGTTTGACAGCGGCCTCCGTGGGCAGAAACGACGAACTTCATCGTTTTTGTAAGCAACCAATATTATTGGGTGATAACTTTTGACAGTGCTGATCCTGTCACTGCAATTCTGGCACAGTCATTTCATCACCGCCATTTCATCTCTGCTACTCCATGACTATAAGCACCTTGAAATGACGGATAAAATGATACCTTGTTTGTTGTCTTGCGCCAATCAATCAGACAACATAGTCGGTTAATTTTGGTTCTTGTTTGCACAACCGACGCCAATCGACCATTGGCATCCTGACTTCAACACCAACCTGGCCATTTTCTTCCATCCATTCACATTCAATAGCTTGAAGCTGATAAAAACGACTACGCAGACGCCCTGCTTCAGGTGGAAGGTGCAATTTATAGTGCGCAATTTCACCTGAAAGATGCTCAGTCAACGCTTGCAATAACAGAGGAATTCCTTCGCCAGTTTGTGCAGATAACCAAACTCTGACTGGCCGATTTTCTTCATCACGATCAATGCGGGGAATAAAATCTTCCAACATATCGATTTTATTCATCACCATCAGAGAAGGGATCTCATTGGATTCAATCTCTTCAAGAACACTGTTAACAGCGATAATGTTTTCATCAAAGCGAGGGTCAGCCGCATCAACAACATGCAGCAATAATCTCGCTTGCCGAGTTTCCTGCAAAGTCGCCTTGAACGCTGCCACCAAATCATGGGGTAAATGGCGGATAAAACCAACTGTATCAGCCAAAACAACTGTACCAACATCATCCACCTCTATTCGGCGCAGTGTCGGATCCAGAGTGGCAAAAAGCTGGTCAGCCGCATAAACTCCAGCAGAAGTTATTTTATTGAATAAACTGGATTTTCCGGCATTGGTGTAACCAACAAAAGAGACCGTTGGGATATCGGCTTTATTACGTGCCTGACGCCCCTGTTCACGCTGCTTTTCAACTTTGTTAAGGCGTCCCAAAATCTGTTTGATTTTGTCACGCAGCATACGGCGGTCACTTTCCAACTGGGTTTCCCCAGGCCCACGCAACCCGATCCCCCCTTTTTGGCGTTCAAGGTGAGTCCAGCCCCGAACCAGACGGGTGGACAGGTGACGCAATTGTGCCAATTCGACTTGTAACTTACCTTCGTGTGTCCTTGCCCGCTGGGCAAAAATATCCAGAATCATCCCCGTGCGATCAACGACACGGCATTGGCACAAGCGTTCAAGATTACGTTCCTGAGCAGGGCTGAGGGCATGGTTAAACAACACCACATCTGCACCGCTGTTTTTGACAGCTTCAGCAATTTCCTCTGCCTTACCCTCTCCGACAAAATATTTCGGATGAGGTGCCTTCCGGCTTCCCGTTACAATCTGCACAGGAGAAACACCTGCGGAAGTTACCAATGACTCGAATTCACTGAGATTTTCCGTATCTTTTTCCTGTGAGAAGAAAACATGCACCAGAACGGCTAACTCTCCGCCTTCATAACGATCAAACAACGGTGCAACCCCTCAGGCTGAGTAAAAATCCAATAGGAAAAAACATAGGTAAAGTCTCCCTACCTATGTTTTTATTTTTACAGGCACGGCTGCTGATTTACTCAGCGCCATCACTTTCCTGTTGTACTGCTGGGTTAGTACCAGCATGATAATTTCCAACGCCAGTCGGCACATTCTGGTTGTTACCATGATGAGACACTGGACGGGAAGGCACAACAGTAGAGATAGCATGTTTATAAACCATCTGGCTAACCGTGTTCTTCAGTAAAATGACAAATTGGTCAAAAGATTCAATCTGACCTTGTAATTTGATGCCGTTAACCAAATAAATAGAAACCGGGACCCTTTCACGCCGTAAAGCGTTCAGGAATGGATCTTGCAAAGATTGCCCCTTAGCCATTCTATATTTTCCTTATTTGTTGTTTTTAACTAAGAACCGATTGGTTCGAAAAAGTAACTACTCAAAAATGACACTTTGTATTGATCACTGATACTGATCAATTGTACACAATCAATGAATTTATGTACTAATAACCTGCATGACTGTGTTTAGGTTTTGTTTAGGTTGATCGCTATCCAACCAGGTCACATTGTCCCAACTCCTGAGCCACGTAATCTGACGCTTTGCCAATTGGCGTGTCGCACAGATACCGCGATAAACCATCTCATCATGAGAGATTTCGCCCGCGAGATAAGACCACATCTGACGATAACCAACACAACGAATGGAGGGTAAATCTGTATGCAAATCACTACGAGCATAAAGCGCTTTCACCTCATCTTCAAACCCTGATTTGATCATTTTTTCAAAACGGGCTGCGATACGCTGATGCAAAATTTCACGACTTGCTGGAGCGATCGCAAATTGATGAACTCGATAAGGCAATATTTCTCCAGACGTTTCAGTCAACTCAGTTAGAGTTTTACCCGAAATTCGAAAAACTTCCAGTGCACGAGTAAGACGTTGTGGATCATTAGGATGAATCCTTGCCGCAGAAACGGGATCAATTTCCTGTAATTGTCGATGTAACACGTCCCATCCCAGCTCCGCTGCCTGCTGTTCAATCTGCGCCCTAACCTCGGGATCTGCGGAAGGCAAAGGCGATAATCCTTCCAACAATGCTTTGAAATATAGCATGGTTCCACCAACCAGGAGCGGAATTCTCCCAGTCGCCGTGATTTCTGCCATTTCTTTCAATGCATCACGGCGAAAATCAGCAGCAGAATAGACTCCCGCAGGATCAAGAATATCGATCAAACGATGAGGTGCCAAGGCCTGCTCTTCTGCGGAAGGTTTTGCTGTCCCGATATCCATTCCACGATAAATCAACGCAGAATCGACACTGATTAATTCAACCGGTAGATGCTGGCGCAAGGCGATCGATAACGCCGTTTTCCCTGAAGCCGTCGGCCCCATGATAAAAATGGCTGTCGGCAGATGTTGAGTTTTTAAATCACTCATGATTAAGAAGTGCCACCACTGCTTGTAAATCAATTAACTGTAATAACCCATCTGGCGGAGATCCCACCAGTTGAGGGCAAAGGCGTTCGACATCAGCCAAAAGCTGGACAGCTTGCGCGATGTTCCACGTTTCATGCTCGCTATCCACATGACGAGAAAGCCAACTAGCAACCTGCTCAACAGAAGCGGCTGGCTGTTCCCCAAGATAGCCCAACAGTTCCGGCAAGAGTTTCGGCAGGTTCTGTTGACGCAAAGGCAACGATACCGCATGAATCGTTACTTTTCCATGTGCGACTGTCGATTCAATGCCAAAAGTCTTTAATAAGTCACTATTCTGCTTTAAGGCACTCATTTCTGCCTGATTAAGAGCAAGTTTCAGCGGGATCAATAATGGCTGGGATTTAAGCCCCTGTTCTCCAGGAGTCAGTTGCGCCTGTTTCAGACAGCGTTCAGCTATCGGCAGGGCAAGCAGCCCGATTCCCGATGGGGATTCGATCAAGGCATAGCAACCTGCATAGATACACAATACTTTTCCAAAAGTATATCTTTCCTGTCCCGATAGCACAGGAGTAGCAGGAACAGATACACCTTCCCGTGCGCCTCGCTCTGGAAATAACGGGCGTTTTTCTTGCGGAGAGAATTGCATCATTTTTTGGTACAACTCCCCCTCTTTTTTCTGGTAGCTTTCCCCATGATGCATTTGCTGTGTACCACGATCATGATGCTCATGACGCCGTGAAGTTGCCTCATCTGCTTGCTCAACACGCTTGCGGGTAAAATGGTTTTCTCCCGCAGAAGGGCGATTCTCCGGCACCCAACTTGAAACACTCTCCTGACAGCCAAGCGCCAATTCATCCCCCGTACCGCGTTGTTTCAATACCGCGGCTACACCCTGGTAAATAAAATCATGCACCAGGCGAGCCTGATGGAAACGCACTTCATGTTTGGCTGGATGTACATTAACATCCACTTGGCGCGGATCGATTTCGAGATACAAAACATAAGCGGGTTGTTGCTCACCCTTAATCAAATCCTGATAAGCTTGACGAATCGCATGATTAATCAGGCGATCCCGCATCATGCGTCCATTGACATAGCAATATTGGATTTCGCTCACTGCCGTACTCACCGGATCAGCAACCCAGCCCTTAATGGACAAGGAATCATGCCGCCATGACAACGCCAGCGCCTGTTGCACAAAAGCGGTCCCACAAATGGCTGCCAGACGCCGTTCATGCTGAGATTCATCTTTAGCAGGGCGGTACTGGCGTACCAATTTCCCATTGTGATTCAGGTTAATGGCGACATCCAACCGCGCTAAAGCTATCCGACGCACGACTTCATCAATATGGCCAAATTCCGTTTTTTCTGTTCTCAGGAATTTTCGGCGGGCAGGCGTGTTATAAAACAGATCCAACACTTCAACCGTTGTTCCTACAGGATGAGCAGCAGGTTTCACAGTGACGTCCATATCACGACCTTCCGCATAAGATTGCCATGCTTCCGCCTGACTTTCAGGGCGGGAAGTTAATGTCAGCCTTGAAACAGAACTGATACTCGCCAAGGCTTCCCCACGGAATCCCATACTGACAATCGCTTCCAAATCATCCAATGACGCAATTTTACTGGTTGCATGGCGCGCTAGTGCCAGCGTCAAATCCTGTTTGCTGATCCCACAGCCATTATCACGAATTCGGATCAGCTTTGCGCCACCCCGTTCAATATCAATATCAATACGGGTTGCACCGGCATCAAGGCTATTTTCCACCAACTCTTTTACTACAGAAGAAGGGCGTTCAACCACTTCACCAGCAGCAATCTGGTTTGCCAATTGTGGGGGTAATATCTTGATAGCCATAATTTGACCTTACTTACAATTCAGAGCCTATCAAACCTATTCTGATAAGCGTATATTTAGTTACTTTGGTGCAGACTGCAATGGATTAGCCAGAAAATAGTAACGTAATCCCGAATGAATGGCCTGTGCCAGTTTTTCCTGATACTGATTGGAGCCTAATAACCTTTCTTCAGACACGTTACTGATAAAGCCTGTCTCCACTAAAATGGATGGAATATCCGGTGAGCGCAAAACCCCAAGGCTTGCATGTTCTGGTATACGCTTATGCAAGGAGCCAATACCAGATAGCTGCCGCAATACCTGCATGGCAACGTCATAACCAACCCGCTGTGAATGCCCAAATTGCAAATCTAATACGGCCTTACTCAGATAAGGATCAGTACCATTGGCAAGAGCATCTCCCGCACCTCCCAATAATTCCGATTGTTTTTCATGCTGTTCCAACCAATTCCCCAATTCACTGTTTGCTCGGCGGTTGGAGAGCACCCAGACAGAAGCACCTCTGGCACTGCGATTGGGGGCTGCATCGGCATGAATTGATACCAATATATTAGCTTTATGTTTACGGGCGACTTCAGAACGCCCTGCTACAGAGATAAAATAATCGCCATTACGCGTCAACACAGGCGTGAACATGGGATCGTTGCGTAAAAGGGCTTCCAACTTACGGGCAACATTAATCGTGACATTCTTTTCTTTCAGCCCCCGTTGTCCAATCGCCCCAGGATCTTGTCCTCCATGCCCCGCATCAATAGCAACGACAATTGGGCGGGATATCCTTCCTTGCGCTGATTTGGCAGCCTGTTTCTGCACACCTTGCTCACGGTGATTCGATACTGGTTTAGTTTCTTTTCCCGTAAGTTGAGCATTATTTGTAAGTAATCGCTTACTTTCATTTTGTGAGGCATGATTAGTCGATACAGGTGAGTTGTTCGCTACTCCCTTGGTTTTCAGTGTTATCATCACTTGCGATTTATTGCCGACATTTTTCACCGTAGACGTTTTCACCGCCGATGTAGCTGTGGCCTTATGTGCTAACTCCAACACTACCCGCTGATGGTGTGCATCAGGAGACTGGCTGGAGCGTACAAGTTTTACCAGATTCTGACCGGATAAATGCATCGGTAGCCCAATAATTTTACTGGATTGACGGATATCCACCACCAGCCGTTCAGGAGAATGTAAAGGAAAAAATCGATAATCAGAATGTCCGTCAATGAATTCCAATGTTACAACGGCCTCAGATGGACCATTCTTCACATGAATATTCGACAGCGTAGCCGCCGATGCGGCCGTCATAACCAACTGGCTCAACATGAAAAACAAGGCACAGGCCATCACCCAATAGGCACGCCATTTTTTTATCTCATTCACGAACATATTCAAGGACATATTCACGAAAAAGGCATTAATCATGGTCGGGTATTCCTTCATAAGGACTTCAAATTATCCAACAGACTTTCACCATATTTAGATAACGCAACAAAACGTGCCTGTCGCCCTTCACTGTCATAACTCAAGTGCAACTCAATATCTGCATCAGGCAAAACGCCAGCGCCCTGCTGAGGCCACTCCACCAAGCAAATAGAATCCTGATGGAAATAATCACGGATCCCCATGAATTCCAGCTCTTCAGGATCAGCCAGACGGTAAAGATCGAAATGATAAACAGGCCGTGGTTGTAAGGCATAAGGCTCAACTAACGTATAAGTCGGGCTTTTCACATGCCCCTGATGGCCGAGAGCTTGCAGAAAACCACGGCTAAATGTGGTTTTTCCCGCACCAAGATCGCCATATAGATAAATAACATAGCCGCGATCGCTAACTACCGCCACTGCATTACCCAATGCAACTGTGGCATCTTCATTTGGAAGTGATAAAACGAGTTCTTTCATCGAAAAATATCTGTTTTGATTTATTGAATTAAAAACTAATCAGGTAGACATATCAGTTAATAGCTTAACCGATAACCATAACATAATTCAGACATTATCATTTAGTATCTTCTGTGCCACTGTAATGACCATGAACCGTATTTTTTGTATTCAATCCCCTCTGTGTTAAGCTAACCGCCCTTTTTCAGCAGTAATTTGTATTTCATGGCAACCCCCCTTGATCTGAATCTTCTGGCAACAAACATCAAGCAATGGAGCCTTTCCCTTGGCTTCCAGCAAGTCGGCATCTGTGACACCGATTTATCGGCAGAAGAGCCAAGGCTACAGGAATGGCTTGATAAGCAATATCATGGCGAAATGGACTGGATGGTTCGTCACGGCATGATGCGCGCCCGTCCCTATGAACTTTTACCAGAAACTTTGCGAGTTATCAGTGTACGCATGAATTATCTGCCTGCTAAGGCAGCGTTTGCCAGTACGCTTAACAACCCGCAAATGGGTTATATTAGCCGCTATTCGTTGGGTCGAGATTATCATAAACTGCTACGTCAACGTCTCAAAAAACTGGGCGACAAGATCCAAGAATATTGTAGCGCTCACGAATATCAGGGAACTCTGAATTTTCGTCCTTTTGTCGATTCTGCCCCAATTATGGAACGCCCACTGGCAGAAAAAGCAGGACTTGGTTGGGTTGGTAAACACTCACTTATATTAAATCGTGAATCGGGCTCCTGGTTTTTCCTTGGTGAATTGCTGATTAACCTTCCCCTGCCCATTGATGCTCCGCAAGAGGAACAATGCGGACGCTGCGTGGCTTGCATGACAACTTGTCCAACGGGTGCCATTGTTGAGCCTTACACCATCGATGCCAGACGCTGCATCTCTTATCTGACCATTGAGTTGGAAGGTGTCATTCCAGAAGAATTTCGCCCACTCATGGGCAACCGAATTTATGGCTGCGATGATTGCCAACTTATTTGCCCCTGGAATCGTTTTTCTCAATTAACAGGTGAAGCTGACTTTAGCCCACGTGCCACACTGCATACCCCTGACCTGCAAGAGTTATTTAATTGGAGCGAGGAAAAGTTTCTGCGTATCACTGAAGGCTCGCCAATTCGCCGTATTGGGTATTTGCGCTGGTTACGCAACATTTCCGTCGCCTTGGGCAATGCACCCTATCAAGATGACATCGTATTAGCGTTGGAAAAACGATTCGGCTTAAGTGAAGTTTTGGATGAACATATCCACTGGGCGATAACCCAACAAATAGTTCGCCGGAATGCTAATGCCATCGAAGTTCAAACCTCACAACAGAAACGATTGATAAGAGCAATAACCAAAGGCCTACCCAGAGATGCCTAATAATTAAACAGTCAAATTTCTGGTAAAAAAAGCCGTTCATTTCCTTGTGAATAAAATGAAAATACTTTGCTGATCAACTAACAAACAGAAAATAAATATTGATCATGTTATTTTTAAATTAGGTTAATTACTTTAATTAATCAATAAGTTAAGTTTTAACTGTTGTTGTGAATGGTAATTCAAAAAAACCAAACACAAAGACGCCTCCTGTGGATAACTCTGTGTAACAAGTAGAGCATCATCAGGTGACTCAATAAGGCGATAATGTTAAAAACTGTGGATAAAAAGATAAGAATTGAATTCTAGTAGCAAACACCAGAAATCAGCAGCGAAGTAATAGCCCACTCACTCATTCTAGACGCTAGTGGAGAAATTTTCCTCTGCCTCTTCAAAAATGAGGCGGCATTATGGACCTGTTGGAACAGGATAGCAAGCGCTTTATCGACAATTTATTTTGGGTGGGGCTTGCAATAAGTGCCAACATTTCACGCTGGCACTTTTCTTTACTAACTATCCCTTACCACTACATCTCCATGCCCCAAATTAAAGTATTCTTATCTTCTCCACCAATGCTCTGGACGCTTCCCAATCGTACTGCTTGTAAAGGCGCCCTAACGTCTGATAAGGGGCGCCTGCATAAAACAATTCATATTGGAGATGCCTTGAAGCAAACTCTGACCCAACCGCATCCCACACCAACTTCATCAACCTGACCCTTTCTACCGGAGAAGCAATTGACGAATATTGGGTTTTCTCAATGATCCCTAAAATCTCACTATCTTCGAAATCTGCCTCGCTTGATGGCAACATCAAAATACCACCACCAGCCAATTTCCTTATCGTTTCTAATACATTGGGATAGATTGACTGTGAAATAACTCGATACGTATAAAGCAATGTTTTATCCGGCACATAAAACCCGTTATAAACTTTTGGGCAATGGAGTACGCTATTAAACAACCCCTCAACATTCATTGCATAACAGGCTAACTGTGCAAGTGACTCCTTCACTGCGGGAATCTGCTCAACACCGTTTGTTTCAGCCATAGCCTGAGCTAATCCGGCCAAAAAATGTAACTTCACAGCATAACGAGCCAGACTTTGGGTATCCATCATAACTTCTGTTGCCGTTGAATCTAACTGAGAGAGACACATCTCAATGTCTTCGAAGACAAATACCCTTTCCCAAGGTACCAGCACATCATCAAAATAGATCATTGAATCATTTTCATCGAACCGAGACGATAGTGGATAATCTTTGGAATTTGCCCCTAATTCGTAAGATTTTCTTGAAATAATTTTGATGCCTTTGGTATTAAGTGGCATAGCAAAAGAGAGTGCATATCGCTCATCAATTCCCTGTTTAAGAGGATAATGCGTACCAACCAAAACTTCATCTGCCAGAGCGGCGCCCGTTGCCAACATTTTTGTCCCTCTGACAATAATTCCCTTAGCATTCTTCTCCACTATACCAAGAGTATGGTAAATATTCTTAGCATGTTCACCAGGTGTTTTTGAACGGTCACCTTGTGGGTTAATCAGCGCATAAGTCAAATAAAGATCTTTCTCACTCACATAGGAAAAATAATTTCGCAAAGCACTGGCCCGTTCTTGTGAATAAGATTCAAATAACTCAATATGCGTTATCATTCCTGTAAGAGCTGACGCAACATAATCAGGACTTCTTCCGAGCCAGCCAACCGTCTGCTTAGCCCACTCATATGCAGCATGACCACGAGCAATTAATTTTTCCGGTGTAGACGGCAATTGCCAATATAAGCCAATCTGCTCACCTGCTTCTGTCTTAAAAGTCATATTGTCGGCATGTTCAACTTTATAATCATATAAGTTCGCAACCGACCTAATGGCATTTTTAAACGCTGGATGATCCACATGATTTGTGATCTTCTCCCCATTAATAAAAATGGTTCGACCATCACGCAAATCATCAAGATACCTTTCTCCAGTTCTTATCATCTCTTCTATACTCCTATCGCTAGCTACGATTTTTTAAAGGTCAAGAAAAGAGGTCTTTTAATCAGCACCAGCGATTAATACACGAAGATAATTGCCCCCTATTTAGGACAAACATAACGACAATACAGATGTTAAATATCGCAAGGAGCGAGGATCTCTATGAATGTCACTAATACCTACTGTAATTATTCTACAGACGCAGGATTTCAATGATGATCATGGGGGATATTACCTTTCCAGTGCTAACAAAAAATTTTACTTTTCAATCCACTGAAATATATTCCAGTGAATTAGACAGAAAAGCGATATCAAATTCCAGCGCCATCGTGATAACGAATAATAGATGGATTAACTTAATTAGCAGAAGTTATTTTCTAAGACATGATTATTAAATTCAATGAGTAGAGATACAATCATTCTTGGAAAAAGTGCCAATACCTTCCCATTAGCACTCTTTCTTCCTATCCGCAAATAAAGATAAAACTAGGAAATTTTTACATTCTCAACTAATCGTGAATGCCTTGTGCGCTGCAATAATTTGTTCATTACCATTAAAAAGTTCATCCTGAACAAACTCAGGATAATGTGATGCAATTAAAAAAACATGTGAAGCCGCAAGAGTCAAATTCCAACCAAGGGAAGGATGTCCTTCTGATATTGCCAGCATAATTCGATAATATTCAGAAAAAGAAAATTCAAAGCCACCATACCTTTTAGGTTGCAATAACCGGTAAAATCTCTGTTTCAAAAACAACTCATGCAGCTCTTGAGAATATGTTCCTAATTTATTATGTTCATCTTGTTTTTCTCTCAGCAAATCCCGTATGTTTAAAGCCATTTGATGAAAATAGAGAGCTGATGTTGGTATAACATCACTGTTTTCACCCAATGCAACATACATTGTACTTTGCACTCTTAGCTCCTCATCAACGTTCAATTTCCCTGAAACGAGCGGTAAAGTGTCTTAATATTTTGGGTTCATATTCAAATTCAAGAGGTTTTAACATGTCAGCTTTTTTAACAACATCAATAAGCGAGTCAGCGACATAATTCATATGATTATCAGTATAAGTTCGGCGTGGAATGGTTAATCTCATTAGTTCAAATAATGAAGGTTCCTGCTGTCCTGTAATGGGATCTCTTCCCATCATTAATGAACCTATTTCGGTAGCTCTGACCCCGCTTTCTAAATACAAGGCATTACATAAAACTTGAGCAGGGAAATTTTCCGGTTTAATATCAGGAAATATTTTACGCGCATCAACAAATACAGCATGCCCTCCAACAGGTGTTTGGATAGGAATACCTGATTGTTGTAATTTATGTCCCAGATATTCAACTTGAGCTATTCGACTGCGTAAATGATCTTCATCCAATGCTTCCTGTAACCCAATAGCCATTGCTGCCATATCACGCCCTGCCAACCCTCCGTATGTTACGAATCCCTCCATCGGGACACACCTTAGCTGAACTTGTCTAAATAAAGATTCATTATTACGGAAGCAACATAAGCCACCAATATTCACCATACCATCTTTCTTTGCAGACATAGTGAATATATCCGCTTCACTAAATATTTTTTTAACTATCTTAGATATGGTTTCGTGAGAAAAATTACTATCTCTTTGCTTAATAAAATAGGCATTTTCTGCAAATCGAGCAGCGTCAATAATAACAGGAATACCAGAATCACGAGCCATTCTAGCAGCAGAGCGAATATTATCCATAGAAACTGGTTGCCCACCCACACTATTACACGTAATTGTAATAATAATGGCAACAATATTCTTCCGATTATATTTAATTTCATTGGATAATTTACTTAAATCAAAATTACCTTTCCAATCATTTGTAATTTCTGTTTGTAAAGAAGAGGCACAAATGAGGTTCTTAGCTCTGGCCCCTGCCATCTCTACATGGGCTTTTGTTGTATCAAAATGGTGATTAGATAAAAATATAGGCTCAGAAACACCTTTTTCTTTCGCTAATTCCACAAGTAATGGAAATAGTATTTGTTCCGCTCCTCGGCCTTGATGCACAGGGATTGTATATTGGAAATCAAATATTTCCTCAACAGTCTTTGATAATAGATAATAACTCTTACTGCCGGCATAAGATTCATCACCTAAAAGCATATTGGCCCATTGCCGATCGCTCATAGCACCTGTTCCGCTATCGGTAAGTAGATCAATAAATACATCTTCTGATTTTAAGATAAATGGATTCAACCCCGCTTCTATCAATGCATTTTTACGTTGAGCTTTGGTTGTCATTCTTATTGGTTCAACCATTTTAATACGCCAAGGCTCTGGGATAGATCTCGACATAATTGTTTCCTTCAAATAATGATTATTATTAAAATACTACTATTGATACATTAAATATGATTTCAGAACTGCCACTTGCTCATCATTAAGACCGATTTTTTTATTTTGATTCAACATATGTTTTATAGCGTTCAAACCACGATCACCATATTTATGAATATATTCTTTGACATACTCTATTGAATCAGAAAGAAATACCACATCAAATTCTAACATTTCCCTAACAACTAATAATGGTATAGGTGAACGTAAAGGATAAAAGTTTGAATTCCGTAATCCTCTTTTTTCGCAAGAACTAAAAAACTCTCCCAACATTAATCCAGCACGTAGAAATGTAGGTTTCATTTCATAATGCAAACGAGCAATATCTTCTTCAGAAGAAATATCATCCCATACGCTAACAATAGTCTTAAATTGAGTTGCTTCACCAGTACGAGGTTCTTGCTCATGGAATAGATAAGAAAGATTAATTATATCTTTCTTAATTTCTTCTTCAGTCCGTCCTTTAGTTTTTATTTCAGTAAGCCAAAAGGTCTCTTTTTTCATAGAAATAAGTTTTGGAGCATAATATGAATGAGCTACTGATGGAACCAAATTCATCTGCATGATAACACCTCCAGGCTAAGTTCTTATCAAACACTTTATTACTCTTGTATTAATTAGAACGTACAGCGATTTGACCATTTCTCAAGGTAAAAAAACAGATAGCAGCAGCCAATAATGTTATTACCATCAAGGTATAAATCAGAATACTGAAAGCACCGCTATAAATGGTCATCAGATCCTGCTCTAATAATCCGACAAATAATCCTTTAGCACTCTCAAAATTCCCTGTTGTCAAATTATTTGCCGCAGTCGAAATGACACCCGAAGACTGTTGTGAAACTTGTCGTAAATCCATATGCAAAAGGAAATTTAGCATTGCCAAAGCTCCCGCAACACATATTGCCTCACCACAAGCCCGCATAGTGGTGAAAATACCTGTCGCCATTCCTGCCCGTTCAATCGGAACAACTCGGATCGAAAGATCATCCATTAATCCCCAAGGAAAACCCGTACCAATCCCAATCAGTAATAATGGCAACATTAACATTGTCGGCTCGGTTCCCACAGGCATATTTGCTAACCACATTAACCCAACGGCTGCACATAGCAAGCCCATGCAAGAGAGTATTGGTGGTGAAATCCAACGGGTGAGTAATGCAGCCAGAAAAGGAACAAAGAGCATTGGAGCTGACAATGCAACCATCATTTCTCCTGCTTCGATTGCACTGTAACCTTCAATACCAATCAGACGAATCGGAAACAGTATCAGTAAAACAATAAAGCAGACTGCGGTTGCCAGAGGCAAAAATTGAACTCCAACAAACTTTTTGAATCGGAAAAGGGAGAGATCTAACATTGGGCGAACATGAGTTAGCTCACAGACAATGAAAACAACTAGCATAAGCACCGCAGCACCGAGCAGCAGGATAACTGGGAGACTGCTGGTACCACTTTGCGGAATTTGCATAATGCCAAATGTCAGTAGCACGAGAAATGCCGTAAAACTAAGTAGTCCTTTAATATCGAGTTTAGCTGCATCGGGATCACGCGAGTCTCGCATATGAATACCACCGATTATCAGTGCAATACCACCAAACAAAGCCCCCAATAGAAAAACAGAACGCCAGCCTAATGTTTCGACTAAAGCCCCTGAGATTACAGGTCCAAATGCCAATCCAACACCAAAAGCTGTTCCCAGTAGTCCGAAAGCTTTTGTTCTGGCTCTCCCCTCAAACTCTTGGGCCAGTGAGGCATTTCCTCCCGCCATAGTTAAGGCAGCAAAAGACTTACAATTAGATCCCTCTGTTGCCAGCCGACGCTTAGCTGCCCTTGAGCATCAACTCAAGGTTCAATTAATTAATCGTTCAACCAGAAAACTTAGCCTGACAACTGCTGGAACTTTGGCATATGAACAGATGCAACCCTTGCTGAATGAAATGGATGGAATATTGAATAACATCAGCAATAAGTCATTGGCAGGTAAAATAAATATAACCGCTCCTGTAAATTTCGGAGAGCGTTATGTCACGCAATGGCTAACACTTTTCCAGCTTCAACACCCTGATATAACATTCAACTTAATCCTTTCAGACCAGTGTTTGGATCTCCGGCAAGAAGGCATTGATCTGGCTATACGTATAGGAGAGTTACCTTCTTCTGCTCTGGTCGCCAAAAAATTGGGCAACATGTTTGGGATATTATGCGCTAGCCCTGAATATCTGCTGAAACATGGTACACCAGAGCATCCACAAGATTTGAGTTATCATAAGTCGATTATTTATTCGCTTCACCAACATATCTCCCCTACTCGTCTACAACTCTCCCGCAATCATGAGGTCGAACAAGTAGAACTATCCGGTAGTTTTTATCTGAATAATGTCGGTGCAATTTACCAATCTGTGTGCCATGGAGCAGGAATTCATGCTGGCCCTGCTTGGCTGTTCAATGAAGCCATTTACAGTGGAAAACTAATCAGATTGCTACCTGACTGGCAACTACCTGTATTACCTGTTCATTTGCTAAGAATGAAAAGCCACTACGTTCTCCATCGAATATCAGTATTAATGGACTGGGTGGTGTCGTGTTGGCAAAAAGAAGACAGTTTACTCCCTTTGAATTAATTATTGTTGTCATTTTTATAGGGAGCAAAAATAGTCTACCATTCTATGTGGTTGATATACCAAGATTTATTAATCAATATTAAATAGATAGAGTATAATTACAAACGTAAATATTCTTATGGAAGGAAAATAATAGTATGGAGAAATTTGGAGCGGGAAACGAGACTCGAACTCGCGACCCCAACCTTGGCAAGGTTGTGCTCTACCAACTGAGCTATTCCCGCGTCGCTGACAGCTAATTATTAGCTTGAGATACCCGAATACTGATTTTGAACACCTGCTAACCTCATGAGTTATAGGTAATTCTTAGAACATGCATATCAGGAATGGGCGCCATTATGACCGTGTCCAGATAAGATGGCAAGTCCTTTGCATTTACTGCCGCGTTAAACGCTCAAAAAACACTCTCCTCCAGTTTGGCACAAAATCTATGCCATAACCCCAACAGTTATCTGGAATACCAAACAGCATAGAGTTAACATTAAATAAACAATTAGCTAACATCTAATAAGATTTATGCTTGTCCTAACGATTTTGTGGAAATAGATTAGCAACAATTTTCGTTATTACTTAGATAATTATTCTCTTGAGAGAGGGTCAGGAACATGGCTCGATATTATCAATCTAAATTTGTCACGGGCACAGAGGCGCTGGTTGACCTTCTACTCGCTCAAGCTGAGTTGGATGAAACCCACAATCTCAACACAGCGGGGTTCGTTTCAGGGTATCGTGGCTCTCCTTTAGCCCGCTTAGATCAAATACTATGGCAACACAGCAAAGAACTTATCCAGGCCAACATTCGCTTTCAACCTGCCGTCAATGAAGATCTCGCAGCCGATGCACTGATAGGAACACAAAAAGTCGAAACAGATCCGGACAGACAGGTTAACGGTGTTTTTGGTATGTGGTACGGCAAAGGACCAGGCGTTGACCGTTCCGGTGATGCACTTAAACATGGTAATGCCTACGGCTCCTCTCCCCACGGTGGTGTTCTGGTTATCGTCGGAGACGATCACGGTTGTGTCTCTTCTTCCATGTCCCACCAATCTGATCTTACGATGATGGCATGGAGTATGCCTGTTTTGCACCCAGCATCAGTTGCCGATTATCTCGACGTTGGTTTATGGGGCTGGGCGGCATCACGTGTTAGCGGTACATGGTTTGGCTTTAAAGCAATCAGTGAAGTCGTGGAAAGTGGTACCATTAGAGAAAGCAAACCATTCCCTGATTATAAATTTCCCCAAGTTGATCCTGGCCCCGATGGGCTGCATTGGCGCTGGCCTGATCTCCCTGGTCCACAAATTGAAAAGCGCCTGACCTATAAACTGAAAGCCGTCGAAGAGTTCGCTAAACTTAACCCTATTGATTACCTGCTCGCCCCCTGCGAACATCCACATGCTTTATTGGTAACGGTTGGCAAAGCCCATAAGGATGTTATGGAAGCTCTGCGGGTTGGGGGGCTAACGCCTTCTGAACTAGCCCAACAAGGCGTCGCTTTTCTTCATGTCCGTTTGGTTTATCCTTTATCACCGCTTCTCAGCGAGCTTGCTACCCAAGTCGGTCATATTTTTGTTATTGAAGAAAAAGCAGCCATTGTTGAGATGCTGCTGGCTCATCAGTTGGTTAGATTCCAGAAAATGACCAACATGGTAGGTAAGCATAACCATCTTGGTCAGAAATTGTTACCCGCTGACGTTGAACTACGCCCTTCACGGGTTGCTGCCCCACTTTCTGGATGGTTACAACAATTCAACTTATTTCTTCCTGTGCCACCAGAATGGGCAATGACTACCATTCAGCACGATGCAACGTTACCCAAACGTACACCTTATTTCTGCGCCGGATGCCCCCATAGCACTTCAACTCGCTTGCCAGATGGCAGCCAAGCCCAAATTGGTATTGGATGTCATGTCATGGCCGCGTGGATGGATCGCAATACCGGAAACGGCCTCGTGCCAATGGGTGGAGAAGGTATCGACTGGATAGGGCATGCCCCGTTTGTAAATCGCTCCCATGTCTTTCAAAATCTGGGAGATGGCACCTATTTCCATTCTGGTCACTTAGCCATTCGCCAATCAGTCGCCGCTGGGAGCCACATTACTTACAAGTTACTGTTCAATGATGCTGTGGCGATGACAGGCGGGCAGCCGCTGGATGGAAATGTCACTATATCGCAAGTTGTTTCTTTAATGCTTGCAGAAGGGGTGAAAGAAGTGGTTGTCGTGACTGATGACATGGATAAATACAAAGATAAAAATAGCCTTCCTGCCAACGTGAAACTCTATGGGCGAGATTACCTGGAAAATGTACAAAAACATCTTAGGGATATCATTGGCGTAACGGTACTCATCTACGATCAAACCTGTGCCACAGAACTACGTCGTAAAAGAAAACGTGGCTTGGCGCCAAAAGTAACGCGCCGTGCTGTTATCAATGAATTGGTTTGTGAGGGATGTGGTGACTGTCAAATACAATCAAATTGCCTTGCTGTAATTCCAGTCAAAACGCCTTTAGGCACTAAACGCAAGATCGACCAACACGTTTGTAACTCAGATCTGTCCTGCCTGAAAGGATTCTGCCCCAGCTTTATCACTGTCGAAAATGCCAACCCACGCGCAGATCTCAGTAAGATCATCTCACAGGCTGAGTTAGATACAATTATCCATCAACTACCGCAGCCAACACTGGCTTCTGCCGAAACACCTTATGAAATCCTGTTAGTCGGTATCGGCGGTACAGGTATCATCACCGCAGGGCATCTACTTGCAAATGCCGCACACTTAGATAGCTGCTTTGTCAGTCTGCTCAATTTTACCGGATTTGCTCAAAAAGGAGGGGAAGCCATAACCCATGTTCGGTTATGCCATGACAAGGATAAACTGCATCAAGTCAGGATTGATCGCGGACGCGCTAATCTGGTTATCGCCGCTGATTTAGTGGCTGCAACAGGGCAAAACTCACTGGAAGTGATGTCTAGAGGATC
This sequence comes from Xenorhabdus thuongxuanensis, assembly GCF_001908095.1. Lineage (GTDB taxonomy): Bacteria > Pseudomonadota > Gammaproteobacteria > Enterobacterales > Enterobacteriaceae > Xenorhabdus > Xenorhabdus thuongxuanensis. The sequence continues at coordinate 38,797 of NZ_MKGR01000026.1, forward strand.
AACAAAATGCATATTGAACACTCATGAAACCCAAATCGGCACTATGCTCCGCTCCCCTGTGCTGGATTTGGATCACTCCAAAATGCTAGACATTCTAAATCAACACACACAGACATTACTCTCCATTGATGCAGAAATAATGGCTGCTCATCTAGTTGGTGACAGAGACCAAACAAATATCATATTAATGGGTTATGCCTGGCAGCTCGGCAAGCTCCCAATCACATTATCTGCCATCGACAATGCGATGCAAGAACTGGGAGCCTCAGCAGATAATGCCAGACGCGCTTTCTGTATAGGCCGCATCGCGGCAGAACAACCCGATATTTTGCAAAAACATCTCAATATTGCTCCGCAAGAAAATATAAAAAGCCTGGATGATCTCATTATGCATCGGTATCAATTTCTGGTTGATTATCAAAATGAAAGATATGCGATGCGTTATCTCAGCCGTATTGCCCAGGTTCAAATGGTGGCTCAGCAGATCGATGCAGAAGAAATTACTAAATCCATTGCTGAAAACTTATTCAAGTTAATGGCATACAAAGATGAATATGAAGTTGCCCGACTCTACGTCAAAACCGGTTTTTTCGATAAGCTCCGCTCACAATTTGATAATACAGATACCATTCGCTTTCACCTTAGCCTTCCTCTCTTCAATCTCAAAGATCCCCGTACAGGTCAACGCGGAAAAAGGGAATATGGTTCATGGATCATTCCTGTATTCCGTTTTCTTGCCGCATGTAAGTCACTGCGTGGCACTGTTTTTGATATTTTTGGCTATCAGGAAGAGCGTAAACAGGAAAGAAATTTGCTGCTTGAATATGAGCGATTAATTGATTTTTTAATTGAAAAAATGGAACGCAATAATTTGGCAACTTGCTTGCAAATTGCTGAGCTACCTAATCAGGTACGTGGTTTTGGTCATGTGAAGCAAAAGGCGATGAGACGCATGTTGGAAAGCAAGGAAGAGTTGTTGAAATCGTTATAAAGATAAGTTGGTAATCTATGATTTTATAATGAAAAAAGAGCCATAAGGCTCTTTTTTCTATGACTTGCAGACTTCTATCACATCTACAGTCCTGAATTTGGAGCGGGAAACGAGACTCGAACTCGCGACCCCAACCTTGGCAAGGTTGTGCTCTACCAACTGAGCTATTCCCGCATCTTGTATGGCTTGTATTAAGCCTGACTTGATATACCCGAATAAATTTTAATTTGGAGCGGGAAACGAGACTCGAACTCGCGACCCCGACCTTGGCAAGGTCGTGCTCTACCAACTGAGCTATTCCCGCATATATTCTGGTATGTCGTACTGTTGAAATTCTTCATCGGTACGGGGAGCGCATTATACGAGAAATTATTCCTCTGACAAGTCCCACAACCCAAAAAATTGTATTTTTTCTCCGATTGATGATTAAACCAGCAAAAAATCCGCTTAACCATCAACACAGAGATTAATTTACATACAAACCTTATACCAAATCTCGCTCTTTCTTTTGGAATAATGTGTTACTTCTGGATAAAGTGCTCACGGTAATATACCAATTCAGCAATAGATTCCCGAATATCATCCAATGCCTGATGGGTATTTTTTTTGCTGAACCCTGACAACATCTCAGGCTTCCAACGACGAGCCAATTCTTTAAGCGTACTGACATCCAAATAACGATAGTGAAAATACTTTTCCAACTCTGGCATATAACGAAACAGGAAACGACGATCCTGCCCCACGCTATTGCCACAAATGGGTGATTTTCCTGCCGGCACCCATTGTTCCAGAAAAGCAATGGTTGCTTTTTCAGCTTGCTCATCATCAAACTGACTCTTCTTTACACGTTCTACCAATCCACTGGCAGTATGCGTCCGTACATTCCAATCATCCATCAATGCCAATTGCGCATCCGGCTGGTGAACCGCAATCACAGGCCCTTCTGCAAGGATATTCAATTCCGAATCGGTGACAATAGTCGCAATTTCAATTATGCGATCACGCTCGGGATCTAACCCAGTCATCTCTAAATCTATCCAGATAAGATTGTTCTCACTTTTTGACATGATATATCCTAGTTTCCTTCAAAAGAGGTAGTCTGTATCCGTGAGGTATCATAACGTTTTTGATTACTCACAGCGATGACCAGCAAGATAAATGAAAAATAAACAAAAAAATAAGTGAGGTTCGGTGGCTAAAAATAAACTCTCCAAAGGGCAACAACGCCGTGTGCAAGCCAATCATCAGCGCAAGCTGAGTAAGACTGATGGCCAAAAACTAGAAATGGATGACAGCCAGTTTGGTGAGCCACAAGAAGGGCTAGTGATCAGCCGATTCGGGCAACATGCCGATATTGAAGCAGCAGATTCTTCTATACAGCGTTGCAATATCCGTAGGACAATACACTCATTGGTCACTGGTGATCGCGTTGTATGGCGCCCCGCACTGCAACTTCAGTCTGATGTCAAAGTTAATGGTATCGTAGAAGCGGTTCATGAGCGCACTTCCGTTCTTACTCGTCCTGACTACTATGATGGCATCAAACCCATTGCATCAAATATCAACCAAATCGTGATAGTTTCCGCTATCTTGCCTGAACTCTCGCTGAATATTATCGATCGCTATTTAGTCGCATGCGAAACACTCAATATCGAGCCTCTGATCGTACTCAATAAAATCGATCTGTTAGATGCTGAAAGCCGTGAGTGGGTTAACGATGTCATGGATATCTATCGCCATATCGGCTATCGCGTACTGGAAGTTTCCAGTTATACCGGAGAGGGTATCCCTGAACTAACCGCTCTGCTGGCTAACAAAATCAGTATCTTTGCAGGCCAATCTGGCGTCGGGAAATCCAGCTTGCTCAATACCCTATTGCCTGACATTAAAGAAGATATTCTGGTCAATAATGTCTCAGATAACTCAGGCCTTGGTCAACATACCACCACCACCGCACGCCTTTACCATTTCCCATTGGGGGGAGATGTGATCGACTCTCCAGGTGTCCGTGAGTTTGGATTGTGGCATCTAACGCCAGAACAGGTTACACAAGGTTTTGTCGAATTCCGCGAATATCTGGGAGGATGCAAGTTCCGTGATTGCAAACATCTGGATGATCCTGGATGTGCCTTACGGGAGGCGTCGGAACAAGGCACCATTGCACAAGAACGTTTCGAAAATTACCACCGGATTCTGGAAAGCATGGCACAGGTTAAACCACGCCGAAATTTCACAGACGCTCAAAAATAAGACAATAATTAACGATACCCTGACATTAAAAAATAATGGCAGGTACAATAGCCGACTTTTGTCCAATTTACCAAGAAAAGATCCAAGAGGTTGACGTGCTGGATAATTTTAAAATCAGTCTACAATATTTACTGCCAAAACAATGTATTACGAATCTGGCAGGTTGGTTTGCCAATAAAAAGGCTGGCTGGCTGACACAGCTTGCAATTAAGGCTTTCGCTAAGGCCTATAAAGTGGATATGAATGAGGCAAAAGATCCTTCATTCACTGCTTATTCAACATTCAATGAATTTTTTGTCCGCCCCCTTAAGGAAGACATTCGCCCTATCGCCAATGAAGCCGACCAATTGGCTCTGCCAGCAGACGGCACCGTAAGCCAACTTGGGGCAATCCGCGAAGATCAGATTATTCAGGCCAAAGGCCACTATTACACTATAGAAGCCTTACTGGCAGGACAGTATCAACTGGCCGAACAGTTCCGTAATGGTCAATTTATCACGACTTACTTATCGCCAAAGGATTACCATCGTGTCCACATGCCATGCGATGGCGTGCTCAAAGAGATGATCTACATCCCTGGTGATCTGTTCTCAGTAAACCCATTGACGGCAGCCAATGTGCCAAACTTATTTGCGCGTAATGAACGCGTCATCTGTTTATTTGAGACGGCGTTCGGCCCCATGGTGCAAATTTTGGTTGGTGCGACCATTGTTGGCAGTATTGAAACTGTCTGGAGTGGCTGTGTCACACCTCCGCGTGAAGGCATCATCAAGCGCTGGACTTACCCTACAGAAGGTCAAGAAGGCGTCATCTCCCTCAAAAAAGGAGAGGAAATGGGACGCTTCAAGCTGGGTTCAACAGTGATCAACTTGTTTGCTGCCAATCAAATTAATTTTGCCAACAACTTATACAGTGGTTCGCAAACCCGTATGGGAGCCATGATGGCGCAGGCTGTCACATCAGAAGAATTTGCAGTAAATAACGATGAATCAATGAATTAAAGATATCATCAGCTAATTTATAACTAAGGAGCCCCTTATTGTGCGCCTGATTATCAGTTTACTTCTCAGCCTCTTAATTGCGAACCCTGCTTTTGCTTCCGTGCCCCAGTTGGATGAAACCCAACTGAAACAAGAGCTGAAACAAGTTGGAGGCAATAAAAGCTCACAAGATTCTGAAATCGCACACGCGCTTCAAGGGGCAATAAATTGGATTAATGATGTAAAATCCGCCAACGAGCGTATCCAGAAGTATCGACAAGCAATTGATGAATTCCCTACAATCATCAAAGAACTACGCCAGAAAATCCTTGCTGAAAACAATGCTGTTACTCCCATTCCGGCCAATCAGACTATCAACAATTTAGAACAGCAAATTATCCAGATAAATAACGAATTGCAGGAACAAGGACGCCAATTACAGTACGAACAGGATAAGCTCCGAGAAATCAGTGACTCCATGAGTCAGTTGCCCCAACAACAGGCTGAGGCAAAGCGCTTGCTAGCTGAGGCGGCTTCTCGGCTCCAATCTCTGAACTCACCTTCCACGCCTCTGGCCAAAGCGCAATTAGCGCTGGCGCAAGCAGAAGTCAATGCCCGTAAAGCTACGGCTGATGAACTGGAGATGGCTCAACTTTCTGTCAATAATCGTCAGGAGATTGCGCGCATACGCGCAGAATTATACAAAAAACGCTATCAACGACAGGATTTTAAACTCCAGCAATTACGCAGCCAGTTAAATACCCAACGCCAGCAGAAAACGGAATCCGCACTGGAGTATACAGAAATGCTGGCAGAGCAAAGTGGAGAAAAACTGCCACAGTTTTTGCAAGATGAACTCCAGAAAAATCGCCAGTTGTCGCACATGCTCAATCAACAAGCCCAAAGAATGGAAGCCATCGGTTCAAAGCAGCGTAAGGCCAATAGCGAAATTCTTTTTGTTCTCCAAACGCTCAATACTATCCGTGAACAAGCACAATGGCTAAACGATTCAACTGCACTTGGCGAAACCTTGAGAGCGAGAGTCACCCATATACCCGATATGTCAAAATCCCAGCAAATTGACAGGGATATTGTGGAATTGCGGGTCGAAAGATTGAAATATGAGGAAATGCTCGAACTTCTACAACAGCCTCTTGAGCAGACATTACCCTCATATCACACTCTGACTCCAGAGCAAAAAAAGGTCTACGAGTCACTTATCCGCACCAGGAAAGAGCTATTAAATTCCCTGCTATCAGGATATGACAATGAGATACTGGAACAGACACAATTCAAGGTAATCACCAACAAATTAAATGATGCCCTGAAAGAAGTTCAAGATGCTACCCACCGCTATCTGTTCTGGGTAGCGGATGTCAATCCTATATCGCTCAATTATCCATTGCAGGTGGTGCAAAATCTGACGCGTCTGTTATCTCTGGATACATTCTCTCAGTTGGTTGCCGCCATTCACAGCATGTTGACCAAGCAAGATACCCTGCTTTATTTACTGGGTACTTTATTATTGGTCATTTTTAGTATTAGCTCACACCGCCAATATCATGCTTTTCTTGAGCGTTCGAGCAATCGCATCGGTAAAGTGACCCAAGATCATTTCTCTCTAACTGTGCGCACAGTTTTTTGGTCTGTCGTCGCAGCCTTACCGTTACCAATGCTTTGGTCAGCTATTGGTTATGGATTGCAAAATGCATGGCAGTATCCAATGGCTACCGCAATAGGCAACGGTGTACGTGAAACCACGCCCGTTCTGTGGGTCTTTATGCTCAGCGCAGCCTTTGCCCATCCAAATGGCTTATTTATCGCCCATTTTCGCTGGCCGGAAGAACGCATCAAGCGAGCGATGCGTTTCTATCGCCTTTCCATTTTCCTGATCGTGCCTCTCATGATGGCATTGATCACTTTTAATCATTACAAAGACCAAGATTTTATTGCAACCCTCGGCAGGTTATGCTTCATCATGCTCTGTATCTCGCTTAGCTTGGTAACCAGCAGCTTAAAACGTGCCGGCATTCCACTCTATATGGACAAACATGGTTCAGGAGAGAACATTGTTAGTTCTGTTCTATGGTGGATACTGCTCTCGGCCCCAATTTTAGCGGCACTCGCTTCGATCCTTGGTTATCTGCAAACCTCACAGGCACTATTAGGTCGTCTGGAAACCTCTGTCGCTATCTGGTTCTTCCTATTGGTCGTTTATCACATTGTACGTCGATGGATGCTGATCCAACGTCGCAAGATAGCTTTTGAGCGGGCAAAACAACGCCGTGCAGAGATATTGGCCCAACGCGCCAAAAGTGAGGAAGATTCTGGCAATATTAATAGTAGTGTAGAAGGTTCAATTGAGGTTGAAGAGCCAGTCATCGATCTAGATGCCATCAGTGCCCAATCGTTAGGATTAGTACGTTCAATCCTGACAATGATAGCGCTAGTTTCACTTATCCTATTATGGTCTGAACTCCATTCAGCATTCTCTTTCCTTGAAAATATCCGACTCTGGGACGTTAGTACAACCATCAACGGTGTTGATAGCGTTCAGCCAATTACCCTGGGCTCTGTATTAATTGCAATCTTAGTTATTGTCATTACTACTCAACTAGTCCGTAATTTGCCAGCTCTACTGGAACTCGCCCTGTTACAACATTTAGAGCTGACACCAGGAACAGGTTATGCCATTACAACACTGACCAAATACAGCATCACTCTCATTGGCGGCCTGGTGGGTTTCTCTTTGGTAGGAATTGAGTGGTCGAAACTACAATGGCTGATTGCCGCAATGGGGGTTGGGCTTGGTTTTGGCTTACAAGAAATTTTCGCCAATATTATTTCCGGCCTGATTATCTTATTTGAAAAACCGATCCGCATTGGTGATACCGTGACTATTCGTGGCCTGACAGGCAGCATCTCGAAAATCAATACGCGGGCAACAACTTTGTCCGACTGGGATAGAAAAGAGATTATTGTTCCCAATAGAGCCTTTATTACAGAACAATTCATCAACTGGTCACTGTCTGACACGATCACTCGTATCGTCCTGACAATCCCTGTGCCGGCTGATGTTGACTCCGCAAACGCCACCGATATATTACTGTCTGCCGCCAAAAGTTCGCCACTTATTCTCGATAATCCGACGCCGGAAGTATATTTAGTGGATTTGCAACAAGGCATTCAGATTTATGAACTACGTGCCTATGCCGCAGAGATGGGACATCGTATGCCTGCTCGTCATGAAGTGCATCAACATATTTTGCAGGAATTCCGCAAAAATGATATCACCTTACCATTCCCACCATTCCAGGCGCGTGTTGATATTTTTGGGCAAGAGATCCGCAGTGCTACAACTAACTTCACAGGCCGCAACCCCCCACGCAGGCCAGGGGAACTGTAAGCCTATGCCATCATGACCAAACGCATACCTTTTCAAATTAGCGGATTACTGGCATTCAATGGCGTTTCTATTCTAGGAAATGCCATTACTGAAATCGCCATTCCATGGCTGATTTTGGAAATATCAGGCAGCCCACTATTAGTTGCTGCCGTAATGTCGGCAAAAATCCTCCCTCTGCTCTTTTCCATTTTCTTTAGCGCCCAATTGGTGGATAAATATGGGGCATATCGCATTTCCTTATTATCTGATTTAGTCAATTTTCTCAGTGTGTTACTAATCCCTGTGTTTTATACCATGGATATCCTGCATTTTTACCTGTTGGCTGTCTTACTGATATTCTCCACCATTTTGGATTCTCCTGGACGTTTGGCGAAAGACGTCATGCTGGCAAAGGAGATCAAACAGAATAAAAGCGAACATGAATTAATCAATGGGATCAATAGTACGGTTGAGAATATTTGTGATCTGATCGGTCCCATTGTTGGTTCATTGATTATTGCCATGCTCGGTGCGATCAATGCCCTGTATTTCGATGCGGTGAGCTTTTTAGCCGTTGCATTAGGACTGATTCTTCTGAAAAAACATTTTATCGCTAATATCAATGAAGTGACTGAAATTCTCTCACTACCACACCATTATTTCCTTGAAGCACTCAGATACATTACATCTGAGAAAGAACTTTTCGCCGTACTTCTCATTAGTGCAACAGTGAATTTTGTGATCACACCATTCCTAATCGTCTATTTACCATATGTGAATAAACATGAATTTAATTCTGTTTTAAACCTCGGTATCTCAATGACTAGCTTCGGCATAGGAACAACTCTCTCTTCACTACTCTATGGTATTTACGGCAAATATTTTTCCAGCAACCGCATTATTATTACCAGCTACAGTTTATTTGTGTTATGCCTGATATCTTTGGATCTATTTAACGGACAATATGCTTTGTTCATCCAACTTTTCGCTATTGGCTTTTGCATTGGTTTTTCTGCTCCCGTCGAAATCACTCTGATTCAACGTCAAGTACCAGAAAATTTGTTTGGCAGAATAATGACGTTATTCTCTTCTACACGATTCCTTCCTGTGCCTGTTGGATATCTCTGTTTTGGTACGATACTAGAATCCAGCCTTGCCAAGCAAACTCCATTAATAATGGCTTTTGTAGTATTGGGGGGATTAATAATTTATTGGTTAATGTGTAAGAGAATAAAATAAAATTATAAATATATTAACAAATTATATGTGATTACAATATCTATAAGCATTATCATCTGCGTGTGTCTTTACAATGTGAATCAGCACCTTAGCCCATTCCAACGCCATTTTTTCACAGGGAGTAAATTGCATGATTATTTAAAACGCGTAAAAGAGCCAGCGCGGCTGCTTCTTTGACTTCACGTACGACCATTGTTCATCCCTTTCACAGCAGATAATCACTTCGGGGTCGGGCACAATGGCTTCTGTTACCGATTTGGGTCTGGGCTTTTTAAGTGGCGAAGCACGGTATTTAGGCCAATCCCCATCACCTGTGCTGTCGATCGACACCCCATGCCATTCATGGCCATATCGACGATTTGCTTATGGGTTCCGGGACGACATGCGGCATAAGTGAACTCAAGTTGCCAGGAATGACGGCAGGATTGGCAAAGATAACGTTGATGACCAGAACGTGAGCGCCCATTGCGATGGCTCCCTTTAAAAGCACAATAAGCGAAGCAGGTTACATCAATCTTTGCCATTTGAATGTTCTCCAAATAGACAGATTATACATGATCAATAGGGCGTGTTGATGTTTTGTGAGGGATTATTAGACAGCATGATGATTTGGTATAATTACTTTCGCCAAAAAACAACCAGACCTCACCATCATGCCGCG
>NZ_MKGR01000027.1 GCF_001908095.1 Xenorhabdus thuongxuanensis
GGGGCGGAGCAAAAGCGATCAGGAGGCAAAAAAGATGTTCAGTTGATGAGTTGTTTACAGAGCATATTGAATATGTCAGGTTATGTTGATTCTGCTATAGCCTTAGATTCAGCGGATAGATATTGATTATCTTGTTAGATTTTTAGGCAGAGCGCGAGCATACTTTTTTAGCGTCTCTTGTATGAAGGCAAATGACATGATCTAATGAGAGTTATTTTCCTTCTTATTGCTTACTTTTATGTGCCGGCAATAAAATAGGGGTAAATGAAAAACGGTTCTACAAGGAAATGATCCAACAAGCCGATTTTGAGTACCGCCTTCACTTGGAAAGACTGGAGAAATAATTATGGCTACTTACAGAGAATTGTTAGCGCAAGAAAGCCCGGAAATGCAGGCGCGTGTTGAAGAACGAATTGAACAAGCGAGCATCAAATTGGCTCTTAGTCAGCTACGTGATGAACTGGATATGTCACAGACAGAACTTGCGGCTGTTATGGGTGTTCAACAGCCTGCTATTGCCCGAATAGAAAATTCCGACCATGATCCGCGCCTCTCAACGCTCAAGCGCTATGTGGCAGCTTTGGGAGGGGAACTAAGTATTGATGTGACACTTCCAACCGGTAAGCGTGTGGCATTTCATCTATGATTTGTAATTTATAGTTGCGCTTGGACTAGCACGTGTATTCAGGCGCGTCCCGTCCGCATTGAGATCACGGAACAGTGTTTCGAGGTCAGCGGCTTTCGTCACGTTACCAATGCGCGCTTCACGCATGGCTGCAATCGTCGTTTCGTTTGGAACCAATAGCTCGAACGGCAACGCCTTTTCCTGTGTTACCCGAGTAAGCATTAGACGGACGGCATCGAATATTATTGATAAATAAAAGGCTGAGAAATTATTTCTCAGCCTTGATTATAATAAATATTATCCACACTCAAGCACAGTCATCGCTGCGGTAATACGGGGTGTAATATCTGTTTCTGGCAATGGTGGAAGAATGTCCAATGCCATTTGCCTGAGCGGCTCTGCAATTACCATTGAAATAACAAGTTCACTGATAATAGGAAAATCCATTTTTTTCAGTAATCCTTGCTGATATTGGCGTTCAAGCCAATTCGCTAATATATTTCTGACTCTTTCAATTCCACTTTGCTGATATTTATCTAATAATATTTCACGATAAGGAAAATCAGATTGTAATAATTTAAATAATCCTACCGCTTCCATAGATAAGGATTTCTCTGCTATTTCAGTTAGAAATATTTTCAATAATTCTATCAATTGCTGAAAATTATTGGCGTCTTTTTTAAAGGTGGGAATAAAATTTTCTTCCCAACCCATAACAATTTGTTCAAGTAAATCTTCTCGATTTTTGACAAACCGATAGAGCGTTTTTTTGGCAATACCGGCTTTTTTGGCAACCACATCCATGGTTGTTTTGTTATAGCCTTGATTAATAAGCAGTAGAAAGGTGACGTCGTGAATTTTTTGGCGTATTGCTTGCTCTGGAATTGTCGGGCGGCCTCGTGGACGTGGATGATTTTCTGCCATTTTAGCACCTTATAAGTTGTGAATATTTGTACCGCACTGGCGTGATCCCATTAATAAACAGAACAGACTGATACACAACTCGCAGGTGCTTGTCAACTCTATCAAAGCATGATTATCCGTTCATGAAATAAATTACTTACCAAACTCCCCCAATACTCCACGTATTGGTGTATGCCGTTTAATTAGCTCCTGCAAAACCTCTTTCAGTAGCTGGCTTTTTCTATCACCCAGCGGCTCCAATACACTTTTTTCGTGAGATTCAGCCTCGGTCAGCAATCCTTCTACCACTTTTTGTCCTGTTTCAGTCAAACTTACCAATGTAACACGGCGATCACTGCTACCATTGGAAAAACGAACTATATACCCCTGTAGTTCCAGGCGCTGCAAAACACGGGTAATGGTCGGCTGTTTACTGACCGTTTTCTGTGCCAGAAGGCTGATGCCAATCGGGCCACTTCCTGCCAACGCTGATAACACCCGCCACTCCAGCACTGACAGCCCTCGCGCTTCAACGATATCATGGAATTCAGAAGAGACTAGCATCCATGCCTGCCCAAGCAAGGCAGGCAAGTAATTGTCAACAAACACTTTTGAATTTGGCATAAGTTGAACAACCTTTTGTATCTCAATCAATATTTTCCTGATAACAGTGAGCCAAATCGCGGAACGTATGTATCCAGCCCAAGCTGTTTCAATATCATGTAGGTTGTCGCCACCGATGAAGAAATAACAGGCAATCCCACCCGATCTTCGATCAGTGGTACTGACGCCAAAGAAGGCATTTGTACACAAGCGGAAGCAACGATAACATCCACATTGCTATTCAACCGTTTGGTAATCTCCACTGGTGTGAGAGGATCTTGTCGCCCGACAGCAAGGTTGTCGGGGATCTCCAACGAAATGCTGTCGATAACTTCAATACCCTCATTTTCGATGTAATCAATCACTAACTGAGTTAATGGCTTCATATAGGGTGTCAGTATGGAGATGCGTTTCGCCCCCAAAGCATGTAACCCATCCACCAATGCCCCTGCGCTGGTCACCACTGGCGCCGGATGTCTATTTTCCACCGTCCGCAGATGGAGGCGCTTTTCAGAGATTCGGTGATATCCCTGTCCCATGCTCATGATCGCCACTAAACAGGCATATCCCAGCACATCGACTGCTGCATCCGACAGCTCCTGCGCACAGCGATCACTGTCTGCATCCATGGCCGCCAGTTCTGTTTTTGTAACCGTTTTCATTCTCATGCGACTGGAATGAAAGGTGAAACGTTCAGGGCTTACTGCTTCACGGGCACGCAGGATTGCGGGGATTTCTGTTTCCATGGTCGTATTTGAAGAGGGAACAATCAGCCCCACTCTAAAATGCTGTGTGTTATTCATGGGAGATCCTCCTGATCAGATGGCAGATCGGTAAACCGGATCGCATTCATCGGACGACGGTTCACTTTTAGATCGAAGATATCAAACCGATTGTAATGCCCTGTGATATCGTGCATTTGACGAGGCTGAATACAGCGATTCAAGTCAATCTGCGCATAGACGATCCCTTCTTTATCAATCAGGGGATCACCAATCACTCGCCCATCAGGCCCAATAATGCCGGTAAATGCACTATTAGAACGTGCCAGCAACTCTTCAGCTTCAGGATGACTGGCCGACATCGCTTTTACAATTTCCGGCGAAATCGTGGAACAGGAGACGATGGTAAACACTTTGCCCTCAAAACAGTGGGCTGATGCTCGTAAACGGATAGCCTCAGCCATATCATAATCCGGTGGTGCAACCGGCAGGGAGATATAACTGGCAACATGTATCAATTCGCCTTGAGATAACAAGGAAAAACGCGCCAACGTATTGGTATTTTCGCCGCAGGCCAGCACGCCCAATGGCCCGATACGGGTATCATGTACTTTTAACGAAGCCGCATCACCATTCGCCCATGTTAGTTTCTCTGCCCATGTCGGCACCAGCTTGCGATGACGCCCCAAAATGTTTCCTTCATCAGAAATAGTCACCAAGGTGTTATAGAGTGTTGCTATACCATTAGGACTGCGTTCATTAACCCCAACTACAACGTTGATGTGATGACGTGCCGCAGTCAGTGCGATTTTGTTGATCTCCGGCCCTGGTACTTTAATGGCAGATTTGCACAGTTTTTCAAACCATGGGCTGCCTTGTATCGGGTTCATCACCCAGTTCCAATAGGGGTAACCAGAAACAAACACTTCGGGAAAAGCCACCAAACTGGCTCCCTTGTCTGCCGCTTCTTGGATCAGCCGACAAACGAGATCAACTGTCGCCTCTGTATCCAGAAAGATAGGAGCAGCCTGTACCGCAGCCGCCTTGAACTTAGGAAGTTTCAGCATATCAGGCTCCTGTTTTATTTACACCGCAATAACGGAGTGACGCAAATGACCGACCTTTTCAAGGTACGCTTCAATCACATCCCCTGGCCACAGCCATTCTTGTGGATCACGCCCCGCCCCAACACCTTCCGGTGTGCCTGTGGCAATGATATCTCCTGGCTCCAGCGTGATGCCTTTGCTAATGTCTGCAATCAGGGTATTTACCTTGAACAACATATGGCGTGTATTGGAATCCTGTTTGGTCACACCATTGACTTTTAGGTTCAGCGCCAACTCTTGCGGGTTGGAAATTTCATCAGCGGTGACAATGCAAGGGCCAAAAGGCGCATAGGTATCCTGCCCCTTGGAGTAGATCCACTGTCCAGCCCGACGACAATCACGGGCGCTCATGTCAATCATCAGGCTATAGCCAAAAACATATTGCAATGCCTCAGCTTCCGATACACCTTTGGCGCGAGTGCCGATAATCACCGCCAGTTCCACTTCCCAATCCAATTGCTGGGTGATCTCACTGTTATGCTCAATCGCATCGCCAGGGCCAATCACTGTCGTTGGCGGCTTAGAGAAAATAACTGGCTCTTTTGGCAGATCTTTTGCCGTATCCAGAGCGCGGTTGGATTCGGCCACATGTTCAACATAGTTCAGGCCAATACCAAAGATGTTTTTCCGTGGCCGAGGAATGGGGGCGAGAATTTTCACATTCTGCAATGGCAGTGAAATCCCCGTAGGCCAAAACCCCTTGAATGAATCTAACAGCGCTGTCGTGCTGCTCACTGCCAAGGGTCCCAAGTCAATAAATTCCAGCATGTTATCCGGTAATCTATTCCCGGTATGGGCGGCCAATTTTGCCAAGTCGACTACGTGATTATTGACTATCGCGCCTAATCTCGCGGCAGCCGTAACTTCTGAACGGTAAGTGATTAAACGCATCTCTTATCCTCTCACTGGTTGGTGCCCATCGTTATCAGACAGGGCTTCTTCGTAATACAATTGCAATGCCTGCATAACTGGCAAATCGTTAAAACAGAACAAGCAAGCATCATCCGTTTGTGAGGCATTCACATGCTCATGAAATGCCCACGAAGGAACGCAGAAAATATCTCGTGCCTGCCAGTCAAATCGTTGACCATCAATCACGGAATAACCTTTTCCTTTCGCTACTTGATAAATGAAACTGCCAGTATGACGATGTGCTTTGCCAACGAAACCAGGGCGTAACAACTGCATACTGGCACCGAGAGTTGGCATCACATGACCGCCTGTTAGCGGATTGGAGTAGTGCATCAAAATGTCATCAAAAGGCGATCCTGCTGAAACATGAGCGTAACGCTGCAAGGCTTCATAAGTTGGCTCCCATTGGTATCTGAACAGCGGGGAATACGGTTTATCCCAGCCAACATTCTGTGGACGCAAAGCAGGGGCACCCCAAAGTGCAATGGAAGAATCCACAGGTTCAGTCACTGCCTGACGCAAATCAGGATGCACCTTATAAAAACCCGCTTCCAATATGTTAACCAGCGGTATATCCAGACCATCCTGCCAGATACATTGCGAGCCATCAGGATCAACACCGTGCTCATGCCAGGTGCCATTGGGGGTTAAGACGAAATCATTCGCTCCCAACGACATTTTCTGGCCATCAACAATGGTGTAAGCACCACGCCCTTCCATGATGAAACGCAAAGCTGAAGAGGAGTGGGCATGTGCCGATGCCGCTTCACCTGGCCGCATCGTTTGGAGACCGGAATAGAGCAAGCCAACAGCGGTAGAAGCTCCTGGCTCTCCCGAATTGTTCAGATAGACCACACGTCGGCCTGCTTTTTCCGGTGTAACCAAATCGGCAGATTTTAGAACGTATTCACGCAGATCACGGTAACGCCAAAGTACTGGTACTGAAGCTGATTTAGGTTGCCAGGGTTCTATTTTATTGGCGATTGTCCAGAGTGCCCCTGTCTTGTACTTAACCAACTCCCTGTAATACGCCAGCAGTTCAGGGCTATCGGCAACATTGGCACGGCCGAGAATATCTTCCCTGTATTGATCATGAGTTTGGATATTTTCTTGTTGAGACATGGATATCTCCTAGAGTTGTTTTCTAATGAATTGCTCTTTGCCGTAAAGATAAGGTTTTGGCCAATCGATACCTGTCCAGCCATATCTGGCGCATTCATGTAGTAGCCAGGCCGCATTAGATAAGAATGGGCGGGATAAGGCACAGAGATCAGCACGACCAGAAGCAATGATGCCGTTAATTTGATCAGCATCTGTAATCGCACCAACTGCAATAACCGGCACGTTTCCTTCATTACGAATGCGATCAGCCATCGGCGTTTGGTACATGCGTCCATAAACCGGCTGCTGCTCAGCAGAGACTTCCCCTGTGGAACAATCCACCATATCCACTCCGGCTGCACGGAAACGACGGGCAATCTCTACGGCTTCATCAACCGTCGTTCCCCCCTCTACCCAATCCGTGGCAGAAATACGCACAGATATTGGCAAATCAGCCGGCCAAACATCACGCACCGCCTTGAAAACGGCCAACGGGAAGCGAAGTCGGTTTTCCAGCGAACCGCCATATTCGTCATCACGCTGGTTAGTTAACGGAGAGATAAAACTAGAGAGCAGATAACCGTGAGCGGCCTGAATCTCCAGCCAGTCAAAACCTGCTTTGATGGCACGATGGGTTGCTGCAATAAACTGCTCGATAATTTCTGCTATTTGCGTCTTAGTCAGCGCCGCCGGCACTTGTGAAATTCCCACTAAATAAGGCAAGGCCGATGCTGAAACTAAGGGCCAGTTACCCGCTGGTAAAGGGTGATCAGGTTGTTGCCACCCCAGTTGGGTTGAGCCCCGTCTTCCCGCATGTCCCAATTGAATCCCTATCAGAGTGTCGGAGTGCTGGTGGACAAAATCGGTGATCGCCTTCCATGCCTGCACCTGCTGCTCATTCCATAATCCTGTACAAGCAGGAGTGACACGTGCTTGCGGAGAAATTGCTGTCATTTCAGCGATCACCAAACCCGCACCACCCAATGCCCTGCTACCAAGATGAACCAGATGGAATGGACCCGGAACTCCCTCCACGGCGCTATACAACAGCGTAGGAGAGACAACAACCCGATTTTTCAAGCTGACGCCCCGTACCTGATAAGGTGTCAGCAATGGTGGAGTCAGTGATGAGAATGGGTGAGATTGTTGGATAAACCAGCGCTCATAATTTTCCAGCCATGCCCGATCCCTCAAGCGCAAATTTTCATGAGAAATGCGCTGTGAACGTGTCAGCAATGAATAAGCAAATTGTTCGGGCGAAAAACTTTCATAGCGTGTAACATTTTCGAACCACTCCGTTGAATTACGCGCTGCATTCTGGATTTTCAGCACTTCTACGCTACGCGATTGTTGGTAATCGGATAAACCCGCTTGCCAATTCCCCTGATGGGCTTTCAAGTTGTTTGCCAGTTCAATCGCATCTTCTAATGCCAATTTTGTGCCGGAGCCAATGGAAAAATGGGCGGTATGGGCAGCATCTCCCATTAACACAATGGGGATATTTTTGCCGTTCCCTCCCTCTGGTTCGATCCAGTGCACCCAATTGGCGCAAATTATTCTGGGAAAACGTATCCAAATGGCGGCGCCCCGCAAATGGGTTGCATTGGAGATTAATTTATGTCCATCTAGCCAGGGGGCGAATATTTTTTCACAATATGCAATGCTCTCTTCCTGTGACATTTTGTCGATACCCGCAGACAGCCAGGTTTCTTCCGTCGTTTCGACAATAAAAGTCGACAGTCCTTCCTGAAATTGATAGGCGTGAACCTGAAACCAGCCATACTCGGTTTCAACAAACAGAAACGTAAATGCATCAAAAACTTTATGCGTCCCTAACCAGACAAAACGGCAATGGCGCTGATCGATATCAGGCTGGAAAAATTCAGCATAACGAGTGCGGATCTGGCTATTGATCCCATCAGAAGCAATCAGCAAATCGGCATGATATTTGCTGGCAATCTCCTGCTCATCCTCAACCTGAGTTTCAAACAGCAGCTCAACTCCGACTTCGTGGCAGCGATCTTGCAGGATATTCAAGAGTTTTTTACGGCCAATGCCAATAAATCCATGACCACCACTACGATTTACGGTTCCCTTAAAGTGGATATCGATATCATCCCAACGGCTAAACTCCTCCCTGATAATTTCAGCCGACACAGGATCAGCCAGATGCAGGTTTTCCAACGTTGCATCCGAAAACACCACTCCCCAACCAAAGGTGTCATACGGACGATTACGCTCGATCACCACGACACGATTATCAGGGTTTTGTAACTTCATCAGCAGACCGAAATACAATCCAGCCGGCCCACCACCAATACATACGATATTCTTACCACTGACGGACACTGTATTGTTACTGATTACTGCATTCTTACCTCTTACATTCATAATTTATTCTCCTGCCGCACGATATCTACTGCGATGTCCTATTTAGCTAAGGCATCTGTTCAGTTAACGCATAGTAAAATTCGTCGGGTATCGGAATAGCTTGATGGGTATCCAGTGAAGTGGTGACATAAGTCTGAGTGACTCTCATCCTCAATTCACCTTCTTTGCTGACGCAGCGTTGAAGCAGCGTCAATGATTTTTTGCCTATTTTCTCAACACCTAATTCCAGCCAGACCTGATCACCCATTCTGCTAATTGCCTTAAATTCCGCCTCCAAATGAACCGTTGGTAACCCAAAACGGTGTTTTGCGATGTAATTGGCATATCCCATTGACGTTAATTCATCGAACCAATCTTCCAATAAGTTGTTGAACATCACGAAATACTGGGGATAAAAGACGATCCCCGCCGGATCACATTCAGAAAAGCGGATCTTATGGGGCTGTATAAAACTAAGCAGGCTCATTGCAGGCTCCTAGGTTTTTTAATATAAAGAGAGACGCTGTTGGCACTCGCGTAATCGGTCACCCTGCTCATCCGCTAATGCAGCTTCACGTAGTTGCCGCAGACTGACGGGAGATAAGTCATGCAAATGGTGATCAACAATTTCCATCAGAGTTTGAAAATGACTTGATCCGCGGGAGTAAGTATCACCATATCCCTTGATTAAGCGCTGACATTGGGCAATTTCCGCGGCCAGTTCGAGATCGCGCTTTGCTGCTACTTCAATTCGCCGTAGCCATTCTTCAATACGTCCGGTTTCATGCTGAAAGCGCCGCGTATAGCGGCGCATACGACGCCAACTAGCCAGTATATAAAGCAACAGATATCCTCGAATGGAACTGGTGGTAATCACACGCCCACGGCTGAGTAATTTCGCCAACATACGATTAACGAAATGAGGACGAGACAACCAACGCCCAATACTTGCCGGCAAGGTGTCACAGATTTCTTCCATTCTGGGATGCAGAAAGTCATTTATTTCGACCAGTTGACCGTTACTCACCCGCATTTCTTGACGGACACGTTGGAATCGACCGGCGCGAATTTTGAGATCTGCCACCCGCATGGTGTCTTCGTAAGCCATCCACAGTGCCAAAGGACGAGCTGTTTCACGTAATAGTTGCTCACTCAGTAATCGCTCATCAGGTTTCACCGCTTGCTCAATGAGACTTTGTAATCGGTCAAGATACAAACGAGCGTAGGCTAGATCCTGATAATCAATCAGGCGTCTGATACCTTCAATGGCAATGTTATGGATACAGGCAGGGAATTTTTGC
Organism: Xenorhabdus thuongxuanensis; assembly: GCF_001908095.1. Classification (GTDB taxonomy): domain Bacteria; phylum Pseudomonadota; class Gammaproteobacteria; order Enterobacterales; family Enterobacteriaceae; genus Xenorhabdus; species Xenorhabdus thuongxuanensis. Next base: position 9,644 of record NZ_MKGR01000027.1, read on the forward strand.
TGGATATGTAACAGCAGGGCATTGACTTTATTGTTCAATATAGGGGGTTCTGGCGCCGTTTTTTCGGCCGTCTTTGATTCTGCCGCCGATTGCGCTCGACTCAATCCCAAACTAAAGGCTTGCAGACTGGGCTTTATTCCCACGTTTTTCTTGATGATCGCCGCTTCAAACTGATTACGGTTAAATGGCAAAATCTCCGTACCACAGAGCGCCCCAAACAATACTGCACTGATCACACTGCCACTCTTCTCTGCTATCTTCGCCATATCAAAATGGATAAAACGCAAAGCAGCTTGTCGGGATTGCCGGATCAATACCCCGCTATCCACACGCCCATCTCCCATCGCCGAACGCTCCTCCATCGAAAATACCCGATGGCTTGATGCGATCAGCGTAGTGCGATCCGGTGTCACCAAACCACGTTGGACAGCACGTCCGGCTTCCATCAATTCCGAAGCCAGCACAATATCCACATCGCCGGCAGTCGGCATCAGTGCCAACACAGGTGTCGGTACTTCAGGATCATCAGCACCAGGGAACAACTCGACATAATAAATAGTTGCCCCAGTTCGCTGGGCTACGCCAGGTACGGAAGTCGTTTGAGCGAAATAGCCATTCACTTCCCCCAAAGTCACGATCCAATCAGCCAGTACACCGCCGCCTTCACCTCCCATCGCCAGGATAGCAATTTTGATCGGCTGTTTAGGTAAGTTCGTTAGCGAGGAATGGGTGGATGCTGACATAGGTATGACCCCCTTCTTAAAAATCATATTGATTACGACGTTTAACATCACGACGTTGCAAATAGCCGATAAGCCCTTTGCGAATACGATGAATCAGCCGATCCCAACGATTAGGATTGGTAATGATCCGTGCCTTAAAAAAAGAAGGGCACAGCACTGCCGCGTGAGATAATTCCCCGCACAACCCACAGCCCACACAACTATTTAATACTGTTGTCACCGGATCGGTACGCAATGGATCAGGATTCGGTTTAATCGATAGAGAAGGGCAACCGGACAAACGGATACAGGAGTGATCGCCCGTGCATGTATCAGGATCAACCCCAAATTGTTCTCGGACGATCCGTTTTCCTTCCGCAATCGCTCCCTTGATCTTTACCTTCTCGCGCCGTTGTTTATTCAACATGCACTCACTCTGTGCGACCAGGACTTTTGGCCCGTGTTCACCTGTTGTCAGTGCCTCGCGTAAGGTATTCATCATGGCTTTAAGATCGTAGGTACGTTTGATCGTGCGTACCCATTTCACCCCAACACCCTTGACGGCTTTTTCGATGTCATGACCGGTACTGCGATGGGGATTTAACGCCGTTGAAGAGGGAATATCCTGCCCTCCGGTCGCGGAGGTATAACTGTTGTCCACAATGATGGTCAGATTGTCACTGCGGTTAAAAACACTATTAGCTATGCCACTCGTTAAGCCGTTATGCCAAAATCCACCATCCCCCATAACTGCAATTGCCCGTTTATTCGCAACCGGTGTATTCAGTGCCGCCGCACTTGCTGCTCCCAATCCATACCCCATCGTGGTATTGCCCAAATTAAATGGCGGCAAAATAGCAAACAAATGACAACCGATATCTGCACTGATGTGATGTTGCCCCAATTCCCGTTCAATCAATTTCATCGCTGTAAAGATTGGGCGCTCTGGGCAACCGGTGCAAAATCCGGGTGGACGGATATGAACCGCATCTTCCAGAGGATCTTTTATCGGTAAGGTCACGGCGGGGATACGTACCTGACAGGCAGACACTGCACTTTCCGCTGCAATTTTGCCGTAACGTTCCAGGAAAGCACGGAGTCCCGACAACACAGTAGCCGTGTTGTACTCTCCCGCCATTGGCAGTAAATCCTTGCCATGTAATCGAGCCGCTATCTCACGCTGGCGCAAAATATTGGCGACATTCTGCTCCACAAAATTGGGCTGACCTTCTTCCAGCACTAAAATCGCCCGCTTGCCATGACAAAAACGTTCAAACTCTTCATCGATCAACGGGTAGGCGACATTCATGACATACAGCGGGATTTGGCTATTGCCAAAAACATCCGCCAATCCAAGCAAATTCAAGGCACGGATCACGGTATTATAGCATCCACCTTGCAGGGCAAGGCCGACATCATCAGCCTGCTCGGCGAAAAACTCATTCAGCTTATGCTGTTGAATAAAGCGCACTGCCGCAGGCCAGCGATCTTGTATTTTCTCTTTCTCATGCAGAAAACTGGCGGGCGGCAAAACGATACGGCTGAGATCACGCGTCGGATTTTCCAGCGCATCTTGAATCATAAACATTGACGAACGATTTTTCTCACACACAAACCGACCATGTACATGACAGGCACGAATGCGCATCTGTAACATCACTGGCGTATGACTGGCTTCCGATAGCTCAAATCCCATCTTCACCGCCTGTACAATCGAAGGCAGATTGGGGCGTGGATCGAGTAACCAGATTTGGGACTTCATCGCGAAAGCATGGCTACGTTCCTGCATAATGGAAGAACCCTCACCATAATCTTCACCGACAATAATCAGTGATCCCCCTATCACGCCTCCCGATGCCAGATTTGCCAATGCATCCGAAGCAACATTAGTGCCAGCCGTCGATTTAAACGTGATGGCTCCGCGCAGTGGATAATTAACGGAAGCTGCAAGTGTCGCAGCAGCAGTGGCTTCACTGGCACTGTTTTCAAAGCGAATGCCATATTCAGATAAAATATCTTGTGCATCTAATAGCACATCCATCAGATGGGAAATCGGCGCCCCCTGATAGCCAGCCACATATGCCACACCAGATTCCAGCAGCGCTTTTGTCACGGCAATTATGCCTTCACCACTGAAAACTTCGCCCTGACCCAGACGTAATTTTTTCACTTCCTCGACAAATGATCGTTCAGCCATGCTTACCTCACACGCTTTAACGCTTTTTAGTTATCTTTTATGTAATTCGGGTTTTCATTAACGGTCAATGCATGATTTGTCATGTAATTGTGATTTATGCAGTGTTTGGATAAAGCGCGCAGCAGACGGACAAATTTTTTTCATATCTATGGGAGTCATGCATTTAACCGTATGCACAATAACCGTCATAAATATATTCATAATCATATATATTTCATTTAAACAATATATGGATACTGTTAGCAGACAATCGAATAAGGTTAATACGGTTATTTTTTTATGAACAATTCGTGGTCTCGCTACTATTTTGGATCTAAAGATATTGGCTCTAAAAATACTGAATCAAAGCACGCTGACTCTAGAAGAGCAGAATCAAGATATTCAGCTTCAAGCTGTTCAGATCCAAAATATGCAGTAACAAAAATTGGGGCGCATCTCAATTCACCAGAACATTTGCTTTTCTCATCTAACGATCTTGATGAAGTTAAGTCTATGGTCGGACGGGTAATGCAGCCTCATCAGCTAACTATACTGGGCAGCAATCAAAAACTGGATGCCAGAATGCACTATATTCCACTTGGGGATATTTCCATGAGCCGATTGCGTTACGGTGCCAGTGTTGAAATCACCCCAGGTGAGTTGGACTCGTTCTTTCTCATCCAGATGCCGCTGTCTGGCTGTGCTGGTATTGAAAGTGGTGACCAGTGTCTTGATTCCACTCCCAATCTGGCTTCCATTCTCAGCCCAAATCAAGACACTTCTATGCGCTGGAATGCCGATAACGACCAGTTTATGGTCAGGATCTCCCGCTCCTTGCTGGAGAGAACGCTTGTTGGTCAATTGGGGCACCCTATGGATCAACCGCTGGTATTTGAGCTGGGATTTGAATGGCAACGCTGTCAGGCCTGGCGCTGTTTGATGCCTTATCTTCTGGAATGCACTACCCAAGTGCCCGACATCTTGCAACATAAATTGATTACCAACCAAATAGAACAATTGATTTCCGTTACTCTGCTGTCCACCCATCAACATAATTACAGTGAAACACCCACTAACCGCCGATGCTCTATTCGCCCGCGACATGTACGGCGAGTTCAGGAATATTTACAGGCTCATGCCCACGAACCCATAACAGTGGAGCAGCTCGCCCAAGTGGCAGGCGTTAGCCTGCGCAGCCTCTATTCTGGCTTCAAGGAGTTCCTGAATATCAGCCCGATGCAGTATTTACGTGACCTGCGCATGGCACATGTCCGCACGGAACTCCTGGCGGGAGAAGCCGCCAGCGTCACAGGCGTCGCCCTGCGTTGGGGGTTCGCCCATATGGGACGTTTTAGCGCAGAATATAAAGCCCGCTATGGTGAGACGCCGAGTGAAAGCCTGAAACGTGAGTGAAGTGATATTAGTCTAACCAAATTGACCAGACTAACAAAAACAGATATGATTAATATTTATACACCAAGAGGTGATGTTATGGAAAAAATTAACATCTACGATGCGAAAACTAACCTGTCTAAAATTGTCCAGGAAGTTGCTCGCACTGGAGAACCCGTGGTGATAGCCAAAAATGGTCATGCACTGGTTAAAGTCATCGCATACAGAGAAGAGAAGGCTAAGCGTAAGTTAGGTTTCCTCAAAGGTAAAGGTCGTGTTCCCAACAATTTTGACGACATGAACAGCGCCGAAATTGTTGATATGTTCGAAGGGAAATACTCTTAATGGAATTACTGTTAGATACCAACATCTTGCTGTTTATGGCATATGAACCGGAAAAATTGAAAACTGATGTTGTTGAGCTTCTAGAAAATACTGACAATACCCTTTGTTTTAGTGCAGCGTCAATATGGGAGGTGGTTATTAAAAGCAATCTAAACAAACCTGATTTTACCGTAGATCCCAAACAATTCAGGGATGGACTATTTGGAGCTGGATTGATTGAAATCCCCATTAAAAGCGAGCATACGCTCGTTGTATGTGATTTACCGGAAAATCTACATAAGGATCCGTTTGACCGGTTAATTGTTGCTCAGGCGAAACGTAACCATCTCCCCTTAGTCACGAGTGATAGCAAGCTGATAGATTTCGTCAGTGATTATATTACTGTAATCCCTAACAGATAGCCAAAATGAGTATAAGTCATCTGGCTATCTAATGTTTGGCCCCTATCACTATGATTCTTACCGCTATGTTCTCTCCTCGTAAGGCTATGGATTGATGCACTGAATATTATCCTAACATTGCATAAAGTCTCTCAATTTCCTTTTCCCATACCGCCTGATTTTTGGGTTTCTGATGTTTTGGTTTTCTCGCTAAATCCTGCGCCAGATTTTGCTCCAATATTACAATGCGTTGCAGGATCTCTTCCTCATTCACCAATACTTCCTCTCCATCAGGATCAGGAATGCTTTCCTGATCCTTAACCACTTCTTTTTGATAAGGGATCACTTTTTCATTAAGAAGCTGATAATACCCATCACTGGATGTGACCTCTTCCAGTTTACCGTTGTTAATCAGCCAAAAACGGTTAGCGACGTTATCAATAAACGCCCTATCATGCGAAGTGATTAATATCGTCATCTCGTTATTAATTAACTCATTCTCCAATTCCATTTTGCCAAAAATATCCAGGTGGTTTGTTGGCTCATCGAGGATGAGGAAATTGTGTTTATTTAATTTCAAGATCAAAAACATTAATCGAGAACGTTCACCACCACTTAATCGCCCCACCAATTGATTAAAATCTGCATACTTAAAACCTGTCGCAATCAGTTGCTGTTTACAGGTGATATTATCGATATTCGGCGTGTTATTTCTGACTGCATCGAAGATCGATTCGTTCAGCGGGATTTTTTCCAATTCCTGATCGAGATAACCCAGATTACACTGCGGGGAGAAGGTATTTGTGGCCTTGTTATAGTCCTCAACCAGCGTATGAATCAAGGTGGATTTCCCCACACCATTATCACCTAATAAGGCGATTCTATCTCCGGGGCGGATATATAAGCCATTAATTGAAAATAAAGGATTAAACTGTCCATCCTGGTGATATCCAATCCATCTTTCCCCAATTTGCAACATATTTTTCGATTTTATCGAGTCGGTATCCAACGATAATCGATAGGTTTCCCCTTCGGTTATTTTGGTTTTACTCTTTTCGAGTTTTTCCGCCCGTTTTTCCATCGATTTGGCTTTTCTGGCAAATTTTTCGTTATCGTGAATTTTTCCCCATAATGCCAAACGCTTAGCACTCTCCTGTATGCGCTGAATGTTCTTTTCTTCCGCTTTCAAACGCAAAGCATCCGCTTCATCTTTTTCTTGCAAAGCAGTAAATGCCTGGCTAAATGGCAGGGAAAAAGCCGTCAATTGTTGGTCACGCAAGAAAATCGTCTGGTTGGTGACGTTATCCAAAAAATTTCGGTCGTGGGAAACAAGAATAAAAGCACTCTTTAGACTTTTATTAAAGTAATCCTTAAAAAATTCCAGGGTATTAGCATCCAAATGGTTACTGGGTTCGTCAAATAAAATAATATCGGGTTCTACAATCGCACTCATGGCAAACATCAATTTTGTTTTTTGTCCACCACTGAGATCAGCAACTTTTGTAGTAAAATCAGTACCATGAAAACCAAAATCATAAAGCATGGATACTGCTTTATAATCACCATATTCATCTATTTTTTTTACTTTCTGAGAGATAGATTCAAACAAGGTCATCTCAAGCAATGCGTCGTCAATAAACTGAGATACCATCTCCAATCTCAAACCATTAGCATATTCGATGACCCCATCATCCGGCTTTTCAATGCCTGCCAGTAGTTTAAGTAAATGGGTTTTTCCCGTGCCGTTATAACCAACCAAAGCAATTTTGTCGTTTTCTTTAATAGTTATGGAGAGACGACTAAATAATGGCTTTGAATTAATACTAAAGTTAACTTTATTACAATGAATCAGCGTTGACATTTTTATGTCCCCATCGTAAGACCTTTATTAATCTCAGAATGTTGATTATTTCAAGTCAAAACTTATATATTCAAAGAAAAGTCAGGTCAAGTTTTCATCATAATAAATGAAGGGATAACTGCGAAGTTTTTTGTATTTTAATGTAATTATTTATTCGAGTAACTAATTTATAAAAATAAACGCTACTCATATTATTGAGCAGCGTTTATTTTTATTTGTAACCACGTTATTTGCTATCCCTTTATAAATAGATGCCCCCTTAAAATGGAATGGCCGCTTTTAAGAAAATTTGAGAACCCGATGGGCGATTACTGACGACAAAATCTTTTTGCCACTTCAAAGTAACCAGCCAGCCTTTATCATTGGCATAGCGAATGGAAGGACCAAAACCAACCGCCTTTGCTTTACCCTTTGCGGAATTTGGCCCACTATCATGAGTGGCCTGCTGAAAAGCATAGCCGCCAACGCCCACGACCAAACCGTTGCCAAATCCCCAACCCAGTGCATAATCTGCATGAAGTGCCTGGCCGGAAGTTGTTTTGGTATCCTTGTTACGGAAGTTGACATCATACATCACTTTTAAATCTGCATTGATGCCGATAACAGGGAAATAGCTGATCGCCCAAACAGGCTGGGCTGTCCAATAGTTTTTTCCCAGGTTGGCAAGATCATTGCGGTTATAGTGGCCTGTCGGCGCGTTAATATTCAAGCCAATAACATAAGCCAAATCTGGCGCGGGATGGTAACCCAAGGCGGGGCCAAAAGTGATATCCCCTATCCCTTTGCTGTTGTCATGTTTGCCAGCAGCGTTAGCGGTGACATCCAATAGCGGCAAGATGGCATGATAAGCTAGTTGGCCGCCAAAGACCTGCTTTTCAGTCACCCAAACCAACCGAGGGGCAAGGACGTTCACATTGACTTTAAAGCCAGGAACAGGGATCAAATCGCCGTGATTTCCCCTCAGCTTGTTATAGTGAATATTGCCACCATAAAACAGGGCATGAACACCTGCTGGCGGTAAAGCACCGGACAAATAATTATCCAGACCATCAGGATAAGCGCCAACACCACCTTCTGTTGCCATAGCGGAATGACTTACCATAGCCCAAAAACCTGACAGTGATAAAACCGCTGCATAAAAGAGCCGTCTGAATTTTGACGTCATATAATCCTCCTCTCTGTAAGAGATGAATTGATAAAAAATGAAATGATTGGCTACCTTAATCAGCGTCGCGCAAGTCGGCGGGCGACAAGATAGCCGGAAGTCCCACTTAATCCGGGACCCGGATGGGTTGAAGCCCCAATGTGAAACACGTTATTGACAGGTGTTTGATGCGCCTTTGCACCTTGCGCAGGAGCAAACGGACGTAGCCAGAAAAATTGATCAGGTGAACACATACCTGAATAGGGATCGCCCCCTGATAAATTACAGTTCAATGCCTGTAAATCCGCCGGAGAATAGGCTTTACGGCCAACAATTGAGGATGAAAAACCCGGCATCACCGTTTCCAGACGAGCCTGTACCCGATCCGCAACTGCTTCGCGGATAACCTCATTCCATTTACCATCTGCGGGAACAGGAATTTCTCCCGCCGCATCGCCTTTTAGCTGCGTCGGCAACTCCTGCATTTGAATCCACAAAATCCAACCGTCCTTTGGGGCACGGGAAGGATCAAGAACGGTTGGCTGCCCTATCGCAAGTGTCGGATGGCTAGGCAGATAACCATTGTTGGCCTGTGTCACGGACAAACAGATTTGTTCCATACTCTCCGTTAAATGGACAAGTGGGACATGGCACAATTCAGGCTCACACCACGGTGGTGGCGCGTTCAAGGCAAAATGAACCTGCATTCCCCCGCGCCCATAACGATAGTTCCGCGCCCGTTGCAGGAGCGTATCGGGAACCTTATCCAGCAAGTGACCATAAAGCTGTTGGGGCGTTACATTGCAGACCACTGCCTCGCTGGCGTGATAAATCTGCCCCGCAACCATCACACCAGAAGCACGGCGCTGTTTCCCCTGTCCTTGGGTGATGATACGGTCAACGTTAGCATGAGTGATAAGCTGACCGCCGTGTTGCTCAATGATCCCTGTTAGCGCTTCTACAATGCGCAGACTGCCACCTTTTACCACTGGCATCCCGCCGGCAACCACAGCAGCAAAAGTGAGCTTACCTATCAGAGCAGAGCTGGCATCATCTGGTCCCAATCCCGTATGCAATACCCACGGCGCCAGCAGAGCGCGGCTAAAATCAGACTGTAACTCACGTTCAGCCCAGCGCCGGAAAGTTTCCAGCGAACTGCCGACAAACTCACTCAATCCATCAATACCGCGTTTGCGCCATTCAGAAAACAACAATTTGAGTATCCCGAAACCATAGGGATTTTGTCCTAATAAGCCCAAGATCAGGGCGGCATCATCATGGAGGATTTGCTGTGCCATGCGAGTCAATGTCTCTCCGTCACCCATTGCAATTTCATCAAGCCGCACGGCTGAGGCCAGAATATCTCGCTTTAAGGCAATTCCCTTGCCATTGGGTTGGATCAACCCCGTTGAATAATCGCTTTGCAGAAATTCCAAACCTGCCTTTTCCAACGCAGGTTTGAGTTCTTGATAAGCTGGACTGCCCAAAAACAGCGGATACCAGCAAGAGAGCACATCATGGGTATAACCGGAAAAAAGTTCTTCCGTGCGAATACAGCCGCCAAGTACCGCATTGCGTTCCAGTACCAGGACTGATTTACCCCATGTTGCCAACAAGGCAGCACATACCAACGAGTTTATGCCACTGCCGACAATAATCACTTGTGGCCTGGAACCTGTCATGGTATCGCCCCAGAGAAAGATTCAACCAATGCCAGAACACGCAGCGGGCTTCCCGAACCACCACCAATCTTGAGGGGAGCCGCAATAATGACCACACCCGTGGGTGGCAATAAATCGAGATTTTTCAGGCACTGCAAGCCATATTTATTCGCCCCGTGCATCAACGTATGACAGGGATATGCCACTGGCCAGGAATAAGATTGACCCGCATCCGTATTAATGGTTTCTACCCCGAATCCTCGAATATCCCGCTCATAAATCAGCCATTCCACCGCTTCCTGACTGGGTCCTGGCGTGTGAGCACCATCATCATGCATATTGAGAAAACGTACCGGATCATCCGCCCGTTTTGACCAGTCTGTACGAAACAACAACCAGGCTCCGGCAGGAATATGTCCATGCTGTTCCTCCCAGGATTGTAAAAACTCAACCGTCAATATCCAGTCTGGATCTTGTGCCACCTGCTGGCTGGCATCCACCACCACAGCAGGTGCCACAAAATTATCCAAAGGAATGGTATCAACGCTGTTATCTGGGTGATCTTTACCGCTTACCCAATGTATCGGCGCATCAAAATGCGTTCCGGTATGCTCACCACAACTAAAATTGTTCCAGTACCAACCTGGACCATGCTCGTCATAGTGAGAAATGCGCTCCATGTTGAATGCCCAAACTTGTCCAAATTGTTCAGGCAACTGCAAGGCCGGAAAATCCGGAGTCAATGTCTGCGTAAGGTCTATGATTTTCACACTGCCCTGATTTAACGCAGTGACAAACGCACTTAACGGACTATTCATTAATCATGTTCTCCTGAATGTTTGCCAGCAGAATTATTTTTTATTTCCGTGAACATCATGCAGACCGGTAAACATGCCGCCATGAAAAACCAATGGCTTACCTTCGATACTGGCAATTCGTTTGACCTGACCAATCATCAGCAAGTGATCGCCAAGATGCGTTTGCTGGTGATTAGCACAAACCAGTGTCGCGATCGCTCCCCCAATCGAAGGGATACCTTCAGGCGTTTCCTGCACCAGAATATCCTGAAATTTATTTTCTACCCGCGAACTCGCAAAACGCAAAGCCAGTTCCTGATGATCATGACTCAGGATGCTGATGGTGAAATATTCACAGTCACGGAACACAGACAGATTAGGTGAATGATTAACCAAACTCCAGAGCACCAAAGGCGGTTCCAGTGAAAGTGAAGCAAATGAGTTGATGGTCAACCCTACATTACGCCCCTCAGCAGTGCGCGTCGCAACAATGGCAACACCTGTCGGATATTTGCCTAAAAGCGTGCGCAAATCTCTCGTTTCAAATTCGGTCGCGCCCCATCCACTATCAAACAGCGGCATTTGGTTATTCAGGGTATTTATGCTCATGTGATCCCCCCGTTTATGCCCGAATTTCTTCAATTAGCTGTGAATGGATGTATTCTTCACAGGCATGGGCATCTTCCCACCACGGGAACAGTACCGGAGGGTGGTTGAAAGCATTGGCAATTGTGCTGGCGAGTGTCGGCAGACGCTGGGCAGCTGCTAACAATTCCAGAACATGTGGCTTTGGTGGGACAAGAAGGCTGTTTGTCCATTCCACAACGTAATGACCATATTTCCAGAATTGTTCAAATGTATCGTTCATCCATTCAGCCGTAAACGGTTGATCACCACGGGCAAGAATGGCTTCGTAATAGACTTTGCAGGCTTTTGTTGCATTATTTGAACCTTGCCCAGTCAGCGGATCATTCGTCACTACCGCATCCCCCAGGCCAAAAACCTGGCGACCAGAAGGCAAAGTCAGCACTGGCTTACGCACCACTGGCGCAAAACAGCCCGCCAGAATGCCATTTTCATCAGTAAGCTCCACATGCTCACAACGTTCAGATTCCCACGGCAAGAAAGTGTTGAGGATCTGTTTGCTATAGGCCAGATGTGCCTGCGGTGTTCTGGCCTCTTGCCAGCCATCCATTGCTCCCCCTGGAATACCTTCAAAAACCATAATGTCGCAGGGACCATTTAGTGTCAGGGCAGGAAAAACGAAATATTCCCCTACACCAGGGATCAGGTTAAAAGAAACACGGGAATATTCAGGCGTTGGCAACATACCATTCACATAGGTCAATGCCAGGGCACGCCGAGGGGTATCATATGGAGAACGTGAAGCATCGCGTTCCAGCAATTTTACAATCTCCCCTTTTCCTCCCGCCAGAATGACCAGTTCATGGTTGGCAGACAGGCGTTCCAGTTCAGCAACCCCCACATCGTTAATTTCCAGATTACCGCCCCGAGAAACAAATAATTCCAGCCAAAATGGCATCTTAATGCGTTGATCAACAGCTTGCGCATATTTATCAAGCCGTGCACTCCATTCAATTGCCTTGTCATTGGGAATTTCGGGATGTGGCACGGTGAAACCGATACCTTCAACGGGCGGACATTGCGTTTCCCACTGATTCAATCCCAAATCACGTTCAAATTGTAAAGAAGCATCAAACATGCACTGGCTTGACAGAACCCGACCATTGCGAACATCATCAGGCGTGCGGTTGGTGACTACAGTGACTTGATAGCCCTTGTCAAGCAGACCAAGGGCCAGAGGCAGTCCAGCTTGGCCACCTCCGACGATAGCGATACGACGCATAGTATTTTCCTCTTTTGTTTTGGATGGCGGAACTGAACCTATTCCGCCAACCGTGGAATAGCGGGTTTCGCCTGTTCTGGTCCCATTGCTGAATAACCACCATCAACGGCATAATCTGCACCAGTTACAAAACTCGCCAAATCTGATAAGAGAAATGCCACGACTTGAGCAATTTCTTCGGGATCACCGACACGACCAAGCAGATGGTAATCTGCGGCAACATTATCGGCTTTCTGTCGCTTCCCCTGGGTCAGCTCATCCATAACCCGTGACCAAGTCCACCCTGGTGAAACAGAATTAACGCGGATGTGGTCAGCGGCATAATCCATTGCCATACTGCGGGTGATTTGCAGCAACGCAGCTTTCGAGGCGGGATATAACCAGCGGCCTGTCTGGGCAATTGAGGAAGAAATGCTGGTGAAGTTAACAATGGCGCCACCTCCCGCTGCAATGAGATAAGGCCGGACAAATTGAGCGGCTCGAACAGCACTGATCACATTAATATTCAAGGCGGTCAGCCATGTTTCACGGCCAGTATCGGCACCATTATCCAGATAAGTGGCTGCAAGGTTGATGAGGTAATCCAGACGGTTATAGTGAGTAACAACTTCATGTATTGCCTGAGCAAGTTGTTTGTCGTCAGTAATATCGACATGCCAGAAACGGATGGATTCCGGTTGCAGGCTGGCTATTTTTTTCCCGCCTGCCTGATCAATATCAAAAATCGCGACCTTAACCCCATATTCACTCAATACCTTGGCAACGGTTGCCCCAATTTTGGTAGCCCCACCAGTGACAATAGCGACTTTATTATTTAAGCCCTGCATAAGGGTTCCCCTTTTGTCATATGCCCACCAGAGTGATTAATCAAGAAATCATGAGGGGTATCATTACGTGAAATAGGGAAATGCAAGTAGCCGCTATATGCAGAAAATAGCCATTCAGTGCAGATTTGATATCTTACCCGCCGCCAAAATGCGGGTAAGAAAATACGAAAAAGGGATAAAGTGAGGGATTATTGCAGGGAGAGTAATTCTTCACGGCTCAGGCCAGTACTTTCCATAATCAATTCAATACTGACACCATTTTTTAACAGATTACGCGCTATTTCTAATCGCGCCTCATGTTGACCTTCTTCTCTACCTTGTTGAACACCTTGTTGAACACCTTGTTGAACACCTTGTAAAATACCTTGTTGAACACCTTCTTTCCGGCCTTTTTCCTGTAATCGTTGGGCAATACTCACAATCACCTCCTGATGACGATCTGTCTGTTCAATCAGTTGTTGGATAACCTGTTCAAAATGCGGTGAATCCATCGTGTTAAACAGGTAATTAAGGATAGTAACTACATCGTTATCACTATTATAATTGTGTTTAAGAGCCTGTGCCAATAACGCGGTCACGGCCTTAAACTCCTCCCGCAAATTTTTATGCTTCATTGCCAGTTCCATCACAGCGATTTTGCGATGATTCACCAGTTCGTTATCATCAATCACCGTCACATCGACTAGCGGAAACGGATTAAAGTACAGCTCTTCTGCCAATTCTGACAACGAAAAGCATTGCGTCCAAGTCTGCTGGAAAGGATAAGGGCTACTCACCGTGGTAGAACAAAACGGGCACAACCAGCGGCAGTTCCTTGTTTCCCTGTTGCAGATGCTGATTCATGGCCATAAACGAATAGTGCATCATTCGCCACGCCATCATTTTATCTGGGGTGGACTGGTGTTCAACCAGGACATAGATATAGCCATCACCTTGTTGCGTTTTTACCGAATAGAGGACATCCGACATTCTCGAACGCCTATTATCATCAATTAAGATATATATTCCAATCTCAAACACATTTGGATATTTGGAGTCGAATATCGCTATTTTTGTTACACCATCTAGAAAAGTCACTAACTTCAGGAAGTTGATCCGAATAGTAATGCAATTGTGCTTTGTGCGGGTAATAAGGCAGGGCAAAACCAAAAATTATTCTATGAAGAAATTATTAATACTGCTGATGAAAAATTTAAAATTCATCTAGAAAATTTGGAGAGATAAGATGGCCACTTTAACAGAACTGATGGCAAAACGAAGCTCTGTCCCACTTATTCTGTTGCAGGGCATTTTTTAGCAGTAAACTTCAAATTTACACCCCAACTAATCTCCGCTATAGCGGATAGGCAGATTTTATAACAAAATACCCTATTTTATTTCATATTAATTATTTTAATATCTCATATTATTGAAATAAAAATCCAACCTAAGTAATATTAACTGGCGGTTTAGCAGTAGGATGAAATTACCTTGAATTTTAACGAATAATTAAGTGAGGGATTTATGTCTGAACTCAGTAAACCAGAAAATATGAATGCCAGCCTTAAATGCCCATTCAATCCTGACCAATACAGGGATTACGGTGCAGATATCATTGTACCAGCCGGTTCTTTCGCATGGGCACTGAGCAAAGTGTATTTGGGAAAACAGGTACATCGTAGTGGTTGGAATGCCCCTATAGAACACATGCGTCTTGCTTACAAATCAGAGGTAGGCAGTGCAGATGATGGAGCTGCCTATATTGAGAAGAGTGACAAAGATGGTTATTGGTCTCGCTGGACACCAATACAAGAAGATTTGATGGCTTGTGATTGGAAATTGCTGCAATTACCAGAATCAAATTGGATGTCTTTTGATCTTGAAGTAGGAATGGGTCTATTTGATGACGCTATCTATAATGGATATATCAGCAACGATATGCGTCCTCGGGGGACAAAAATAAGAAATAGGAGTAGTGGTACTTTATCTAATTTCCAGAATAATATAACGACGATTAGGGAAGTTGCAGGTTTTATCTGGGATTCTGATGAAGTTATTGTAGGCGTATCTTGCTATGAAGATGGATGTCAGAAGGCGGCAGAATTACTTAAAAATAGTCTTTCTATAACGCTCAATGGTAAGACTTATAATTATGCCTTCAATAATGTATCAGTGCACGAATCTATTATAATTGCTACATATAGTGGTAATATTTCTGAATTCAATCAAATAGCGGAAATAGGTAAGACTCAAAATTTCCATCTTAGCTGGTAATATAAATAAATTTCCCAAATCTCTATTCTAAATTTAAGGCTATGCGCCATTCAGCATGGCCTTTATGTCTTGCCGCTATAATAACTCCCAATACCTCAACATTCCTTATTGCCACGATATTTTTATAATAGAAACAATAAACCACATCGATATTAAACCTATTAAAGCCATTACTTTTGTCACTATTTCGTGGATGCGCCTTTATAGCCAACATAAAGGCCTGAGCAAGAAGTTATATTTTAGTAGGGTATTTTTTAGCAGCAAACTTCAAATTTACCATCCAACGGATATCCATCACAGCAGATAGTTGGATTATATAATAAAAACCATTATTTTATTCCATATTAATTGCTTTTATATCTCACATTATTGAAATAAAAGCTTAACCTAAGTAATATGATCTGGCGGTTTAGCAGTAGGATGAAATTACCTTGAATTTTAACGAATAATTAAGTGAGGGATTTATGTCTGAAATCAGTAAACCAGAAAATATGAATGCCAGCCTTAAATGCCCATTCAATCCTGACCAATATAGGGATTACGGTGCAGATATCATTGTACCAGCAGGTTCTTTCGCATGGGCACTGAGCAAAGTGTATTTAGGAAAACAGCTATATCGTAATGGTTGGAATGCCCCTAAAGAACATATGCGCCTTGCTTATGAATCTGTGGCGAATAATAGTGAAGGCAATGGTGATGGGCCTGCTTATATAGAGAAGAGTGATCAAGATGGTTATTGGTTTCCCTGGAAACCAACTCAAGAAGATTTGATGGCTTGTGATTGGAAATTGTTGTAATTACCAGAATAAGATAAAGATGATTAGGGAAGTTTCAGGTTTTATCTGGGATTCTGATGAAGTTATTGTAGGTGTATTCTGCTATGAAGATGGATATCAGAAGGCGGCAGAATTACTAAAAAATAGTCTTTCTATAACGCTCAATGGTAAAACTTATAATTATGCCTTCAATAATGTATCAGGGCACGAAACTATTATAATTGCTACATATAGTGCTAATATTTCTGAATTCAATCAAATAGCGGAAATAGGTAAGACTCAAAATTTCCATCTTAGCTGGTAATATAAATAAATTTCCCAAATCTCTATTCTAAATTTAAGGCTATGCGCCATCCTGCATGGTCTTTATATCTTGCCGCTATAATAACTCCCAATACCTCAATATTCCTTATTGCCATGATATCTTTATAATAGAAACAATAAACCACATCGATATTAAATCTATTGATACCATGACTTTTGTCACTATTTCGTGGATGCACCTTTATAATCAATATAAAGGCTGAACAAGAAGCTATATTTCAGTGAGGAATTTTTTAGCAGCAAACTTCAAATTTACCACCTAAAAGATATTCATCACAGCAGATAATCAGATTTTATAATACAAATCCCTATTTTATTCCATATATATTGCTTTTATATCTAACATTATTGAAATAAAAACTTAACCTAAGTAATATTAGATAGCGGTTTAACAGTAGGATGAAATTACCTTGAACTTTAACGAATAAGTAAGTGAGGGATTTATGTCTAAACTCAACAAACCAGAAAATATGAATGCCAGCCTTAAATGGCTATCCAGTCTTGACCGATATCAGTATCAGTTTGACGGTTTTAATGGTGATGTAACTGTAACTGCGCCAATCGGTTCTTTCGCATGGGCACTGAGCCATGTATATGTAAGAAAACAACTGTTATATCGTACTGGTTGGCATGTTCCTAAAGAACATATACGCCTTTCCCATCAGTCGGTAGCGAATAGTGAAGGCGATGGCTCTGCTTATATTGAAAAGAGTGATAAAGATGGTTATTGGCTTCCCTGGAAACCCACACAAGAAGATTTAATGGCTTATGATTGGAAAATAATGATACCAGAACTATATTGGATATCCTTTGATCTTAAAATAGGATCTTATAGTAATCATGGTGGCGAGGCTTTTTATGGTGGTTATACAACCGAAGAAATAGGGGAAATAGGGAAAATGAACGTTTATTGGGACTTGAATAATAATGTTGGCACTCTATCTAACATCCAGAATAAGACAATATTTAAGGAAATTACAGGATTTGTTAATAGTCGTGGATTTGAATTTGGATTAGGATTAGATGGCTCAGAATCGATAGAGCCGTACTCTTATATTTTAATACTTATTGTATCCTGTAATGAAGATAACTGTCAGAAAACGGTAGAATTACTTAGCAAAGATCTTTATGTAACAGTCGATGATAGAATCTATGAGCTTTACGTTGACAAACGACTTTTCTATCCTAAAGTGAACGGAAATACAATCATGGTACTTTATGAATCTGAGACTAGGCAAGTAAATGCTAGTGATGTTTGGGAATTAAACAAAATGATGGATGGTAACATAGGTAGAACCAAGCATTTCCGCCTTAGCTGGCTAGATAAATAATACCCTAAAATTAAGGCTGCGCCCCTGTAGCCTTTTATATCCACCACCGCAATTACCCCCTATTGCGGCAGCAGATATATTAAAAACGCTAACTTACACCGATATTAAATCCATCAATGCGGTATGCTGAGCCAATCATCAATAATCACCTTTTATATTTATTAAATGTTTTAACTATTTAAGGTATAGATAATTCTTGTAAGGCAATCGGATAAAATGCAAAAAATGAGAGTAATATTGAATTATTGATTCAGAATCATTTTTTGATATCAACAAAGTCAAAACAAACGCGTTACTATTTTTAATTGTCAGTCTCAAACATCAGTACCACTTCACTTAACTAAAGGAAATGGCAATGAAATTAGAAACTTTATCCATCCACGCAGGTTATTCACCCGATCCAACAACCAAAGCCGTTGCTGTCCCAATTTACCAGACAACTTCCTACGCTTTTGATGATTCCCAACATGGTGCTGATCTGTTTGATTTAAAAGTGGAAGGTAATATTTACTCCCGCATCATGAATCCAACCAATGATGTATTGGAAAAACGTGTCGCCGCTTTGGAAGGTGGTATCGGTGCACTTGCGGTCGCTTCGGGCATGGCGGCAATCACTTACGCTATACAAACCATCGCCACGGTCGGGGATAATATTGTCTCTGTCGCAAAATTATATGGCGGAACTTATAACCTGATGGCACACAGTTTCCCAACTATGGGGATTGAAACCCGTTTTGTTGATCATGACAATCTCGCTGTCATTGACACCCTGATCGATAAAAGAACCAAAGCCGTCTATTGCGAATCCATCACTAACCCAAGTGGGAATATCATTGATATCCAGGCGCTGGCAGATATTGCCCATCGGCACGGCATTCCTTTTATTGTCGATAACACAGTCGCAACGCCCTATTTATGCCGCCCATTTGAACATGGTGCCGATATTATCATCCATTCCCTGACCAAATATATTGGCGGACATGGCACCTCAATTGGTGGGATGATCGTCGATTCAGGCAAATTCCCCTGGATGGCGCATCAGGATCGTTTTGCCATTTTAGGCACACCAGATCCTTCGTATCACGGCATAACCTATACCGAACATTTTGGTGCCGCTGCCTTTATCGCTCGCTGTCGTGTTGGGCCACTGCGTAGCACAGGCGCAGCCTTGTCGCCATTCAATGCCTTTTTGATGTTACAGGGGCTGGAAACATTGGCGTTACGGATGGAGCGCCATACTGAAAACGCCCTGAAAATCGCACAATATCTGGAAAAACATCCTCAGGTATCCTGGGTGAACTATGCGGGATTGCCTGCACATCCTGAACATGATTTGGCTATCCGTTATATGGGGGGCAAGCCAGCGTCTATTCTGTCTTTCGGCATTAAAGGTGGAGAAGAAGCAGGTGTACGCTTTATCGATGCCCTGCAATTGATTGTTCGTTTGGTTAATATTGGTGATGCTAAATCTCTGGCTTGTCATCCAGCCTCAACAACCCATCGTCAGCTAAATGATGAAGAAATGGTAAAAGCGGGCGTTTCACGTGATTTAATTCGCTTATCCATCGGTATCGAACATAGCGATGATATCATTGCCGACCTCGCGCAAGCACTGGAGGCAGCAAAGACGCCGTAAAATCGTTGTTAAGAGCGGTAATATCAAAATATTGCAAATGTAATAAAAATAAACACAGGCTCTAATTTTGAGCCTGTGTTTTAGATTAAACGACAAAGCCGTAGTGTGTACCGTCGGGTAACTCTACGTCGATACGTAACTTGCCACCGGATGCTTCCACGTAACGTTTGAGAGAAGATAGCTTCAAATCGCGGCCAGGTTTCTCCATATCGGAGACAGTCGGTTGCTTAATGCCGAGGGCCACAGCGATGTCGCCTTGAGTCAGATTCATGCGTTCGCGAAGTTCTGCCAGATGGATGTTAAGCAACATCTCAGTCGCTGCTTTTTGTGCGTTGGCAACAACTTCGGGCTTTTCACTCGCCAGTATTTGGTCAAGAGTTCTTGCCATAATTGTCTACTCCTTCTTCAATTTCTCCAGATGCGCCGTGAATTCGCGGTCAGCAATCGGGATCATAATTTCGTAAAACCTTTTCTCATTTCCGTTCTTGTTACCGGCACAAAGAAGAATTCCTTTGCGTTTAGGATCGAACGCAAAGAATGCTCGGATTGGTTCTCCTTTACTTTGAACCCGCAGCTCTTTCATGTTGCTGTAGAATGAACCCTTAACGGTGTCTGCGTATGGCCTGGGTAACATCGGACCTCGTTTTCGAAGCACCATCATTGAAGCCAGAACGTTGGCACGGTCGGTGTCATCTAGAGTATAGAACCACTCATCAAAGGTGTCCGTTGTCTCGATGATCCACATGATTATTCCTTACACAATATAGATGAAATGCTATATAGGTGAAAACCTATAGTCAAGATCTTTATCTCGTTTCTGTATGATATGCTAAATGATGAAGAAATGGTAAAAGCGGGCGTTTCACGTGATTTAATTCGCTTATCCATCGGTATTGAACATAGCGATGATATTATTGCCGACCTCGCGCAAGCGCTGGAGGCAGCAAAGATGCCGTAAAATCGTTGTTAAGAGCGATAATATCAAAATATTGCAAATGTAATAAAAATAAACACAGGCTCTAATTTTGAGCCTGTGTTTTTATTACTTATTCCTATTGGTTTGTTAGTGTGTTATCAAGCAAGTTAGCAATTTATTAACGCTTGATTTGTCAACTATTTCATGTTTCTTAACATCAAACCCAACAAAGTAGTTATTCTGGTCCCTGACTGGATTTATGTTGTTAGCCACCAGTATAACGGGATTATTTAGATCAGTTCCAAGTTCGGACTCCGCTGTCTGACCTATAAGAGACCAATCCATTATATTGGAAAACTCTTCAAGTAGAGTTGTGCCATATTGCTCATTATGGACACCTGCTGAAGATGAAGATAATGGCCACAAATCCGTCACCGTCACTGATGCATAGCTATATGCTTTATTATTCTCTATAGCAAATGTCTCACATGCATGATCTGCTTGTGAAGTCACTTTCGCCTTCCCTAGATCAAATGTGCTAAAAAAACGCAGAGGCTTTACTGTATAAGTGTAGGTAGCTATTGCCCCTGTACGTTTGTTAGTAACAGTCGCCTTGAGCTTTGTAGGTGTCAGTGACATTTTCATACTATCAAAAGGAAAATTGAACGCATTATCAGAACCTGGCATATGGGTGGCTGCTTGCCCTGAAACTACGGTATATTTGCCTTCTTCAATGTTAGGATCAACAAGAGGAGTATTTAGATCACGTCGTAACTCTGCGTTTAATGTCCAGAAGAGGTTATGAGGTCCATTTTCATCACTCTTGTAGAAACGTTCGATACTTGTATTATTCTTATTGAAAACACGTAACCCAACAGGCTGATCTACCGGTATAAATTTCACGGTCGCGTTAGCAATCGATTCTTGTTTTCCCTCTTTATTTACAAGCTCCAGCTTGACATTGACATTGTCAACACCGACAGAACTGGTCAACGTTGTCGTCAAGTATCCTTGATCATCTGTGGTGAGCTGTTTATTGCCGAACACCAGCTTACCTTCCTCTACCAGTTTATTGTGGTCAAATTTGTCATTAACCAAGCTCCAAATCACCTTATTGTGATCAAAGGTCAGATTTGGTATAGCTAAATCAGTATGAGCATCCTTAATTTTTGCCTTATAGAGATAAGCCTCTTTTCCGTCACCATTGAGAACCTTATTCGGTGTCACTTCAATATCGCCAATCTTAATGTCACCGACGAAAGCCACGGGTTTTTCAGCGTATGTCGTCGTTTTTCCACCATCAATTGACGCACCGACTTTAATATCTTTTACAGGCTTGGTACTGGTTAAGGTAGCAAACAATTTCCCTTCGGTATTTGTAGTGTTTTGTACTGACGACCACTTCATACCAGCCGGTAATGTCTCAGGATACCACTTAACATCCACCTTCTGATTTTTCAGGGCAACACCGTTCTTATCTTTTACAACGGCCGTAAAGGTATAGCCATTATCTCCAGCGAGAAGTGGCCCAGATACGAATGGAGTCACGGATTGAACCTTAAAGTCAGAAATCAGGCCACTAAAGCCAATATCACCCACATGGGTTTTTGGCATTCCAGGCATTTCCAGGAAGACTTTCACATCTTTCAGCGGCTGGGAGGTCATTACCGTTGCCTGCAATTGCCCCTGAGAATTGGTTCTGCTGGGGTTTTCCCAATTCAGGCTGACATCCTTACTTTGTGGCTCAATCGACCAGGTGACATTATCAATCACACCATCGCGGATAATATCTTTATCGGTGGTGCCATGAGCGATAGTGGCCAGTAAATTATAACCCCCCTGAGCACCCGCATTAGAGGTTGTTAATTGTTCAGCCTTAAATTGTCTGATAACAAAAGGCTGTACTGTCACATTCAAAATAGCGGGCTTACTTACCTTACCGTTATTTCCTTCCGCAAAGATATTTACCGTATGCGTATTCTGTCCATCAGGAATATATTTAGGCAATACAAGCGTAACTAGCTCATTACCGCCACCAATAGTGGAAATACTTCCGCCATTTTGGGTAAATGCATTATCTGCCTGAAATATGAGTTTCTTAACGTTTGATTTTATGTTAGCCGTTATAGGTAATGGTGTTGGCCATGTTTGCTGGCTATAACCAAAGATGGTGTTTTGTGACATCGTCAATTCCAGTTCATCTGGCTTCTTCCGATGATCAAGCACAATATGGTTATTTCTTTCCACTAAGTCATAACGGCTACCTGCCAGTGTACGCATGGAAGCAACACTACCAGGCGAGAACTGCGCACCCCAAGGTACACCAAAGCGATAATTCAGGTTGGCCTGAAACAGAGTTTCACTATGTCCGCTGCCCCCATATTTGTAATCTACTCCCATTGTCACCAATGGGATCGGTGTATAATTCAGTCCAACTCTGCCCAGGCTGGGGTTTTTCTGTTTGCTATCACGATTGAACAAAGCAACGTTATCACCAAAGTATTGTTCAAAGCCTAACTTACCCCCCAGGTTCGGGTAAGCGGGTAAATAAAATTCACCTTGAAGATCAAAACCGTTGGCAGGACGCTCTTCCCAATCATGATTTTTCAATGACTGACGCCATTCAGTCAGACGCCAGTATGAATTGGCAGAAAGTTTGACATAATCTGTCCAGGCTTCTGCCCCTACACCGAGGCGCTGGTTTTTACCAGTGACATCATGGTCAAAGAAAGTATTCAGCCCGTACATCCAATGAGGCGTAAAATAGCGTCCCCCCAAACCGACATTCACGGTATGACGGCTGTCTTTATGGCGATAACCAAATTGGGAGAAAACCAACCAATCGGCTTTATTGTCATAAAGCGGAAGCAACATATCCAGAGAGCCATTATCCAATTTGCCTTTTCTATCAAGGGCAAAATTAATTCTGGCTGTCCCAAACTGTGATAACCATTTTTGTGTCTCGCTGGATATCGTTCCATTGAGTTTTCCTAACGCGTAGGATTTAGCTTGTTCGGTAAGTTGGGAAGGTGAAGACGACAGAACCCGACTTACCGTCTGAATATTTTTCGCAATTAAACCTGCTGTTTCATCACCCCTATTATCTAACTGATTTTCAGTTGCCACTGCCTGCGTTTGCTGTTCAGTGTTTTTTTCACCTATAGCAGATGCATTCGTTGCTATAAATGGCAAAAACAAAGAACCTATATATATAAAAAACCGAATGAACTTATTACTAATATATGAGCCCATATATAAGTACCTCATGGAATATTTGATGTCCCAACACTGGATAAGAATAAAAAATTAATCTTTTTGTGCACTTAAGATACATTAGGTGACTTATTGCTAATCTGCTTAATGAAAATTTTTTATTAGCTGATAAGAAAAAGTTATCACTTTCTGTTTCAAATATCAGGTTATTACATGAGGGGGGAATTAGAATAATAAGTTAGGCTTGGTATTCAATGGAATATTGGATTTTAATCTTGGGATTTTTATATTTTATTTTTTAAAAAGAATTATTTAGTAATAAATATCAAGATACAACATCTAACTCCCTGGCAAGATCACGAATATCTAATCCCAACTCTTCTAAAGCATCGGCAATAACTTCACCTGGATGGGGTGGGTTAAACATCTTCATTAGTGATAATCCTCTATAGTTAACAAATATGCGTCACCATCAATAAACTCGGATGTCACACGCAAATTCCCTGACACAGTAACCGACCATTGACCCTCCCTATCTCCAGTTAACGGGTGTAGTCTGTATCCGGATATACATTATTTATAACGTACTGTTTTTAATAATTTATTTTCATAATTAATATTGTTGAATTATAGAAAATATTCCTATAATGTGATATTTATCACAAAATGGCATTTTTTGCTAATTTTTGTTAGCAAAAGGTTTTGCTAGATCTTAATATCACCATTATTTGCTACAAATTTAACATTAAATTAACTAAAGTAAGTAAAATATTCCACTCACCTGATTATTGACTATTCCTGAGCAAGTCGTTCTTGGGATAAGGATCTTTTGGCGGTGGCTCAATAATAACAAGCCCAATGAGGATTATGATGATGATAAAACACAACGCACTCGCAATGGCAATTCCGGTACTGCTTATTACAGGAGCTGCAAATGCTGCTGAAATTTATAATAAAGATGGTAATAAAATAGATTTATATGGAAAGGCCGATGTTCAAAGAACATTCTCCAAAGACAAACAGTCTGGTTCTGGTGATGGTTCTGTTGGTCGTATCGGTATTAAAGGTTCAACCCAAATTACTGATACCCTAACTGGCTTCGGGCGCTGGGAATACAACATGGGTGCCAATGGAACAGAAGTGGAGAGTGGAGCAAACACCAAAACTCGTTTGGCTTTCGCTGGGCTGAAATTTGGCGAATATGGTTCGCTGGATTATGGGCGCAATTATGGTGTAGTTTATGATGCCAACGCATGGACAGATGTATTGCCAATATTTGGTGGTGATGCCATGGCCGCAACCGATAACTTCCTAATGGGGCGGTCAACAGGGTTATTAACATACCGTAACACTGACTTTTTTGGTTTGGTGAATGGCCTGAATTTTGCCTTGCAGTATCAAGCTAAAAATGATGACGGCACTAAAAATAGCCGTAGCGATGTTGCAAGACAAAATGGTGATGGTTTTGGCCTTTCCAGCACCTATGATTTTGGTAATGGCTTCAATATTGGGGCGTCATACGGTAACTCTAACCGTACTTCGGCACAGAAAGTGGGTTCTGATGCAGCTAAGGTTCTGGCAAAAGGGAATAAAGCCGAAACATGGATCGTTTCTGCTAAGTATGACAAAGATAATGTCTATCTAGCGGCTATGTATGGTGAAGCCCGTAACTTAACCAGATTTGGCAGTTCCGTGGATAATTACACAATGTTTGCCAATAAAACCCAAAACATTGAGCTGACGGCTCAGTATCAGTTTGATTTTGGTTTGCGTCCCTCTGTCGGGTTTGTTTATTCCAAAGGTAAAGATCTGGGTAATGACCTGGTTGGCAAGAGCATACTGACAGACAAGGGATCTGAAGATTTAGTGAAATATATTTCAGTCGGTGCCTTCTATAATTTCAACAAGAATATGGGCACGTATGCTGAATATCAGTTCAACTTATTGAAAGACAATGATTTCACCAAGAAAGCGAAGATCAGCACTGACGACGTCTTTGGTGTTGGTTTGGTTTATCGCTTCTAATTATATTATATCGAACTGCCTCAATGGATTTGAGGCAGTTCACTTGTGATTACCTTTCGGCTTCGCCGCCGAGTGCATCAATCGTATTTTTGATTAGCGTACTGAGTTCCCCTGTTATTAAGGTAAAATCAGCATCGAATCGTTGGGCAACATCTTCACGATCAATATCATCATTTTGTTCACGTAAAGTTTCGCTAAATTTAATGCGCTTGAAAGTGCCATCGTCTGACAGCATAAATTGAATACGTTCTTCCCAATCTAAGGCCAGCTTAGTGACATATTTGCCGAATTCAATATGTGTCGCAATTTCGTCTGAAACCAAATCCTGTTTCTTACAGCGGATCACTCCACCTTCTTCCAGAATGGCTTTAAGCTCGGCTTCATCCATCAGAGCATAACCTGTAGGAAGATCACCTGAACGTACCCATTCGGTTAGCGTCAATTCAATGGGGTTGGTGAAAGTAAGAGGAACAACAGGCAATGATCCCAATGTTTTTCTCAGCAGTGCCAGATTATCTTCAGCCCGTTTTGCGCTGGCGGTATCAACGATGATCAAATGGTTGACGGTATCGATCCAAATATAGGTTTGGCTGAAACGGCTGAATGCTCTTGGCAACAGTGTATGAATGACTTCATCTTTCAGTGAATCTTTCTCTGTTTTTTTCAGTTTGCGATGTTGTTCACCTTCCAGACGGGCTATTTTGGTCTGTAATTCCTGTTTAATCACCGGAGAAGGTAACATTTTTTCTTCTTTGCGTGCGCAGATCAGAATTTGATTGCCGGAAGCATGGGTTAATGCTTCACCGTGGGAACCCATTGGAGAAACCCAGCCAGTTTTCATCATATCCTGGCTGCCACATGGAGTGAATGCCAATGGGCTTAATTGTTTTTCCAGTTCATCCGCCGAAAGGGAGATCTCTCGGTTTAAACGGTAAATCATTAAATTTTTAAACCATAACATGCAGTTACCCCATATTGTTGCGCATCGTGACAAAATGTCATCTTAAAAAAATAAAGCTGCATGATAACGAATCATGTGACGAAGCCCTAGAACTTCATTCGTTTCATATCATCACTGTCTTATTCTCATATAATGAAAAGCGTCGTCCCGTTAAATAGGAAAAGTAAGTTATGCGTATAGGAATTGATCTTGGTGGCACCAAGATTGAAGTGATTGCATTAGGCGATCAGGGAGAAGAGTTATTTCGTAAACGGGTGGATACTCCCCGTAATGATTATCAGAAAACATTGGCAGCCATTGTTGGATTGATTATTGATGCGGAACAAGCAACCGGACAGCAAGGAACTGTAGGGATTGGCATTCCTGGCGCAATTTCGCCTTTTACCGGAAAAGTAAAAAATGCCAACTCAGTTTGGTTGAATGGCAAGATATTGGATAAGGATATAGCCGCTTTGTTAGGGCGTGAAGTGCGTATCGCTAACGATGCCAATTGTCTGGCGGTATCAGAAGCTACTGATGGTGCGGGTGAAGGTATGCCAATGGTATTTGCTGTTATCATTGGAACAGGTTGCGGCTCAGGCATCGCATTTGAGGGGCGGGTTCATGCTGGTGGCAATGGATTGGCAGGGGAATGGGGGCATAATCCATTACCGTGGATGGATGAAGAAGATCGCGTATATCAGGATGAAGTGCGCTGTTTTTGTGGCAAACCAGGATGTACTGAGACATTTGTGTCAGGCACCGGATTTATGACAGATTACTTCCGCTTGAGCGGAGTGCAGAAAAAAGGTAATGGAATCATAGAGGCGTTGACCCAGGGAGATAAGTTCGCGGAATTGGCGATGCGCCGTTATGAAAGGCGTTTGGCGCGAGCATTGGCACAGGTGATTAATTTATTGGATCCGGATGTCATTGTGCTCGGTGGTGGTATGAGTAATGTTGATCGCCTTTACCAAACGTTGCCTGATTTAGTCAAAGAGTGGGTTTTTGGTGGAGAGTGTGCAACACCAATCAGAAAAGCCGTGCATGGGGATTCTAGTGGTGTACGTGGTGCGGCCTGGTTATGGCCCCAACAATAATGATTTATTAAAGACTGACTTAAGTTAAACTTTTAATCTAATAAGTTAATTCGCTATCCATGTTACAGGTAATAATGGGAATAATAAATCAAACTATTCATTATATTTATGAAGAATACTTTCATAGTAATGAGAATATATTTGTTGGTTAATGAATAAAATATCGCATATAACTTTAAATTTATTAATTATTAGGTGATAAAAAAGACAAATTATTTAAGTAAATAAAGGTTAGGAATAAAAGAGAGATAGCCAATAAATTTGTTTTTAACAAAATAATAAATAAAGGCATTTTTACTATCCTCGTAAATGGATTTTAAAATGGTTCGATAACTGACAATATTTTGTGATTAATATCACAAAATATTGTCATAATTTATCTATCTCTTTGTGTTAATGTGGATTTCTTCACGAAAAATATTGTTTTTTTAGGTTACTATTAGCATGAGAAATGAATCATTTTCCAAATATAAAATTTACTTAAAATAGAGTGAAATATTGTTGCATCTCATTTTGATTAATTACTCCATATTGATGTTTATAAAACTCTCAACGGGAAGATGTAATAGAGATTAGATAATTTTAAATCACATATAAATTTTATCATTATTTGAGCGATTTTCTTCGGTGAAAAAATCGTGACGGGTATTTATTGCTCTAAATATATTGCAGATTGTTCTGCGATAGTGTGAGTTTTTGCCTGAAAGAAAATCAAATTATTAGAATTAATATTTTATGGATGTCTTATTATGAGAAGCATGAAGCCGTTGGCTGCTTTAATTGGGTTATTGGTCATGTCTGGCAGTGCCAGTGCAGTTACAGTATATAACGACAAGGGAAGCAAGGTGGATTTAACTGGTCAGGTTCGTATGAAAACGACAGTAACCAGCGATAATCGTGATATTCAAATTAAAGATGATAGCAGTCGTTTCGGGTTTAATGCCAGCCACGAACTACCTAACGATATTAAAGTCTTCGGCAAAATGGAATGGGGTTCTGATACTCAAAGAACTAATAGCGACAATGCCAAAACGGGTTTTGAGATGTATAACCGTGTGGGTTATATCGGGGCTTCTCATCGTGATATTGGTGAAATGCGTATTGGCCGTACTTATATTCCTATCGACTGGGTGAAAAAATCCAGCTATGGCTATGGCAACACAGGGGTATTTTATTTCAACGACGTACTGAGCCAAGCAACCGGTTATGATGGCAAAGGCGTTGGTAAAAACAACTTCCTTACCCGCTTGCCCCAAACTATTTTCATTCAAACCAATAGTTATCAAGGTTTCAGCCTCGCTGCAACCTACAGTGGTAAATCCGGCTCAGATAACGAACGCAATCATGGTGATATTCGCCACGCTTATTCAGTGGTAGGTTTTTATAAATCAGACTTTGGATTGGAAATTAATGCTGGCTATTCTCAGGCAACGGGAGAGAGGAAAAAACCGATAACCATAGAGACGACACAAGCAGACGGAAGTAAAGGCAAAGGTACTGGAGATGCTGGGCTGGCTTCTCCACAAGATAGCCTGATGGCTATTGGTATGGAATATTATTTCCCTGGCCGTGAATTCTCCATTGGTTTGGACTACGGTCAGGCGCGCTCCAAAAATTCAGGGTTAGTGTATCAGGAAGGTAGTAGCACGGGCTTGCAGGCAAAATCGGTCAAAGGTGACTGGAAAGCAAACCTATATGGTCTGGCTGGGAAATGGCACTGGGACAAATTGGGCAGCGGCATGTATGCGGGATACTATCTGCGTGATGGTGATGCCAATACATTCAACTATAAAAAACAGACTTACACAGTTGGTTTAGATAAGCGTTTTGAAGTTTCTAAATATAATAACCTGATCTTGTTTGTTGAAACGGCATATGATGATGTCCGTAGCGACAATCCGGCTTACAAAGATAAAAAACAAACTATTCTGGGAACAGGAGCACGTTTGTCTTTTTAAGTCAATTTCATAGGGGGAGTTCAGTTGAACTCTCCCGTATCATTCTATAAAGGGGCATAGCATGATGAAGAATATGTTGAAAAAGAAGAACGTGTTGAAAATGTCAACCTTGGCAATGCTGGTGGCATTCAATGTGAACGCGGCAACCGTTGATTTACGGGTGATGGAAACCTCAGATATTCACGGTAATCTGATGGATTTTGATTATTTTAAAGATAAATCCACGGAGCAATTTGGTTTGGTTCGTACTGTGAACTTAATTAAGGCGGCCAAAGCGGAAACAACCAACGCGATCTTGGTAGATAACGGTGATTTGATTCAAGGCAGCCCACTTGCGGATTACATGGTGGCAAAAGGATTGAAACAAGGGGAGGTTCATCCGGCCTACAAGTTAATGAATACGATGGATTATACCGTCGGTAACTTTGGTAACCATGAATTCAACTTTGGATTGGATTATCTGAAACAAGCCATCGCCGGTGCTAAGTTCCCTTATATCAATGCCAATATCATCGATGCCAAAACCGGCAAAAACTACTTTACACCTTATATTATCGTTGATACTCCAGTTAAAGATCGTGAAGGCAAAGAGCACACGATTAAGATCGGTTATATCGGTTTTGTGCCACCACAAATCAGTATTTGGGACAAAGCCAATCTCAATGGCAAAGTAGTTGTTAATGACGTCACTGAAACCGCGAAAAAATTCGTCCCTCAAATGAAAAAAGAGGGTGCAGATCTGATTATCGCCATTCCGCACTCCGGTTTTTCCCAAGATCCTTATAAAGCGATGGCAGAAAACTCGGTTTACTATCTGAATGAAATTCCTGGTATTAATGCCATTATGTTTGGTCATGCTCACGGCGTGTTCCCAAGCAAGGAATATACCGCTATCAAGGGCGTGAATGTCGCTAATGGAACGATTAATGGCATTCCTGCCGTCATGCCAGGACAGTGGGGGGATCATCTGGGTGTTGTTGATATGGTGATCAATAACGACAGTGGTGGATGGAAAGTTGAATCTGCTAAAGCACAAGCCCGCCCTATCTATGACAAAATCCATAAAAAAGCATTGGTTGAACGCGATAATAAACTGGCTTCCATCATCGAAAAAGATCACCTGGGAACTCGCGAATTTGTGAGTAAATTCATTGGCAAAGCCTCTGATAACATGTACAGCTATCTGGCTCTGATCCAGAGCGATCCAACCGTTCAGATTGTCAATGATGCGCAGGTAGATTACACCAAACGCTTTATTCAGGGCGATCCAAATCTGGATGGACTTCCTGTTTTAGCGGCAGCGGCACCTTTCAAAGCGGGAGGGCGTAAAAATGCGCCGGCTGATTTTGTGGAAGTGGAAAAAGGTGATCTGACTTTCCGCAATGCGGCTGATTTGTACCTCTATCCCAATACATTGGTGGTAGTGAAAGCAACGGGGGCGGATGTGGTCGAATGGCTGGAATGTTCGGCGGGCATGTTTAACCAGATCGATCCAAATTCCACCAAACCGCAAGAATTGCTAAATTGGGATGGCTTCCGTACTTATAATTTCGACACCATCACGGGAGTTAACTATAAGATAGACCTGACCCAACCCGCTAAATACGACACCGATTGCCAGCTTATCAATAAAGGGGCGAACCGCATCAAAGATGTTACCTATCAGGGGAAGCCGATTGATCCAAAAGCCACTTTCCTGATCGCCACCAATAACTATCGGGGTTACGGCGGCAAATTCGCCGGAACCGGAGAAGATCATATTGCGTTTGCTTCACCGGATGAGAACCGCACCATTTTAGCTTCTTACATTTCCAGAATGACGAAAGAAAAGGGCGTAGTATCAACTCAGGCAGAAAACAATTGGTCATTCTTGCCAATCAAAACAGATAAAAAATTAGATATACGTTTCGAAACTTCACCATCAGAAAAAGCGGCGAAATTCATTAAAGAACATGCCCAATACCCGATGAAGTACTTGAAAAATGATGATACCGATTTTGCAATCTATCAAATTGATCTGACAGAGTAAAAATAAAACTTATTGAACTTCATTGTATTAATGCCTGCTCTCTTGCATAGCAAAGGGGGCAGGCAAATCCTGAACGTTAAGAGACAATAAAATGAATTATAAATATAAATTACTTCCGATTGCGATTGTTGCTGTATTGTTAGCAGGGTGTGCAACCAAGCCAGACTATCATCCAGAAAATATTGTAGATGTGCGAGTTCTGGGGTTGAATGATTTTCATGGCGCACTGAAAGCACCTGGCTCTAATCAACCAGGGGGCATTGAACATATGGCTACTTTGATTAAGGAATTGAAGCAGGAAAACCCGAACAATATCGTTGTTGCAGCGGGGGATATGATCGGTGCTAGCCCATTGCTTTCCTCAATGTTCCATGATGAACCCACTATCGAAGCGCTGTCCCTGGCTGGATTGGAGGCGACTTCTGTCGGCAACCATGAATTCGACAAAGGTAAGGATGAATTATTGCGTAAGCAAAATGGTGGTTGTCATCCAGTGACAGGCTGTCAGGGGCCGAAACCTTTTAAAGGTGCAGATTTCAAATACCTGTCTGCTAACGTTACTGTTAATGATACGGGTAAGACACTTTTCCCCGAATATGTCATCAAAGAATTTGATGGGGTACCGGTTGCCTTTATTGGGCTGACGCTGGAAGGAACGCCTGCCATTGTGACACCTAAGGGCACAGAAGGACTGACTTTTTCCAACGAAGTGAAAACCATCAACGCATTGGTGCCGGAATTGCAGAAAAAAGGGGTAAGAGCGATAGGGATTTTGATCCACGAAGGTGCTGCACAGAAACGTGATGGAGGACGTATTGACGTCAATGCCTGTAATGACGTAACAGGCAAAATATTAGAGATCGTCAACCATCTTGATAAAGAAGTGGATTTTGTCATTAGTGGTCATACGCACCAAGCTTATAATTGCGTGATTAATGGTAAATCCGTCACTTCTGCCCAGGCCAATGGCGCATTGCTTACTCAGTTAGATCTGAAACTGGATAAAACCACGAAAGATGTGGTGGATTTCAAGGCTAAAAATATCTGGGTCGATAACCATAAATACACCAAAGATGCGAAAATCACCGAGTTACTGTCATCCTACGAAAAAATAGCCACACCATTGGCAAACCGCATAATTGGTAAATTGGCAAGTAACCTGACCAAAGAAACCAACACAGGTGGGGAATCAGCATTAGGTAAAGTGATCGCCGATGCCCATTTATACACAACAACAGACAAAGAAAATGGTGGCGCACAGATTGCGTTTGTAAACAATGGCGGTATTCGTGCGCCTATCGCTATGGGAGATGTGACCTATAATGCAATTTATACCGTCCAGCCATTCTCCAATATTTTAGTAACCAAAACATTAACGGGTGAGCAGATCAAACGGTTGCTGGAACAGCAATGGGAGCGTACACGGCCACAGGTTTTGGCAGTATCATATAGCTTTCAATATTCATGGGATAGTACCAAACCTGTGGGTGATCGTGTGATTATCAGCTCAATGAAAATCAATGACCAGCCTGTTGATATGCAAGAGAAATACCGTGTGGCAGCCAATGAATATCTGGCAACAGGTGGAAGTAGCTTCTCTGTATTTAAAGAGGGAACTGATCCCGTGTATAGCTTGTCGGATGTAGATGCCGTGGTGAAATATTTTATCGAAAAATCCCCAATTCAATACCCGAAATACGATCGGATTATAGATATTGGTACAAAATAGTGTGACAGGGATAAAAGATAACGCAGATCGGCGTAGATAAAAGCAATAGATAAAAGATACTGTAACAGTTGTTTTATCCAGATTAGAAGTGCAACGCTAATTATTACGCGTTGCACTTCTGCATTAGAATAAATATCAAGTTTAAAAGTCGTCCTCATTACTCGAATAAATTACTCAATATACTCATCTTCATATCGGTAATGGTTATAAGGTAACAGTGATATATGTATTGATTATTTAATAATGAAAACAATTATGGAGACCACTAATATGCATAAGATGCTGGTAAGGATAATAAAAAATAAAATAGTTAAAATATTTATCTGTTCTGTCAGTTTGATTCTGGGAAATATCACTTTCTCGTATGCTGCGATTGTTCCTCCCAATGTTCAATTAGCGGATAAGCAGGAAATTACCCGCAACAATTTTTCCGAACCTACTTCTTTAGATCCGCATAAGTCTGAGGGAAGTAGTGAATTTGATATCTTGCGGGATTTTTTTGAGCGTTTAGTTGATACCGATAAAAAAGAAAATATTATTCCCGCCTTAGCGGAAAACTGGGAAACCAAAGATAATAAAACATGGATCTTCCATTTGAGGAAAGGGGTTAAATGGTCTGACGGTTCACCGATTACCGCCCATGATGTGGCCTTTTCTTTCCGGCGGCTGGTGACACCTGAAACGATTTCTCCTTATGGTAGCTACTTGATTCAGGCTACTGTCGTGAACGCCCGTGATGTACTATCTGGTAAGAAAAAACCGGAAGAACTCGGTGTAAAGGCGCTGGATGATGCAACTGTAGAAATTGTACTGGAAAGGCCAAAAGCAGGTTTTCTGCAAATGCTGGCGCATCCCGCGATGTCTCCTGTTAGTGAACAGGTTATTAAAAAATATGGCAGTAAATGGACTCAGCCTCAACATTTTGTCAGCAATGGGCCTTTTAAACTCTCTGAATGGGTAGTGAATGAAAAAGTTGTTGGTGTCAGAAATCCCCATTATTGGGATGATAAAAATACCGTAATTAATAAAGTCACCTACTTACCATTATCAGATTATAAAGCGGATCTAAACCGCTATATGACAGGAGAAATGGATATATCCAATGGAGGGCCACCGGAGTTCTTACCGACAGTTAAGAAGAAGTTTGGCGAGCAATTGCATGTCAGACCCATAATGAGTGTTTATTATTATCTCTTTAATACACAAGTGGCACCATTTAATGATGTTCGGGTCAGACAAGCTCTGGCTTTAGCACTGGATAGAAACATTATCACTGACAAGGTATTAGGCAATGGTCAAAAGCCCGCTTATGATGTCGTGTCTCCGGGGGCTGGGGGGATTTATTTAAAACAGCCTGAATATGCCTCCTGGACACAGGAACAGCGCGTTGCCAAGGCCAAAACATTACTGAATGAGGCTGGTTTTAATGAAAATAATCCACTCAAATTTACTTTGCTATATAACACTTCCGATGCTCATAAAAAAATCGCCATTGCTGCCAGCTCGGCGTGGAAAAAGCATCTAGGTGTGGAAATCATTTTACAAAATCAGGAAACAAAAACACAAAATGATAGTATGGCTCAAGGCAACTTTGAGGTGACGAGATACGCATGGAATGCCGATTATAGTAACCCGACCAGTTTCTTAGATATTTTTACATCAGGTAATACCAATAATCATACCCAATATCAGAATAAGGAGTTTGATCAATGGGTTTTAAAGGCGGATGAAACTAATGATCCAGCCGATTACCAACAAGCTATTGATATTCTCAATAAAGAAGTACCCGCCATTCCCGTTTACTATTATGTCCGTGTAAAATTAGTTAAGCCTTATGTTGGCGGGTTTAACGTTGACTCGATGGGAAATATCCCGACAAAAGATCTTTATATTATTAAGAGCTAATTTTTTGATAATAAGAGCCGGTTGCAGTCGGCTCTTATTACTTAAGTTGATCAGATAAACTATCTGCATTGGTGTTATAATCGGTAATCAGATGACTTATTGCCTGTTCTTATGAAATCGAATATCACCCTGTCTGAACCAGAACGTATTACATTACAACAACTTGCTTTGAACCACATACATCGGGACATCCGTACGCGAGGAACGGGGTTACTCATGCTTGCCAGA
>NZ_MKGR01000028.1 GCF_001908095.1 Xenorhabdus thuongxuanensis
TGGGGATAACAGTTCGGATTTTCCCATGAGTAGCCTTACTGGCAGAGCCAATCTGTCGATGACCACCTCCGCAGGAGGTGGTATTCAGTTATGAATAAATAATTATATTGAATGCTTTAATAAAAAGCATGTGCCTCATGCCGCTTTTATAGAACAGGAGTTTTTATAATGTCGTCTAACAACATATCCTCTATAAGTAACGATAAATCACAGATAAAATCTCATTCAAATCAGCGTCTGGCATTTATGGTTCTAGCAATCGTACAATGTATTCTCATTTTCACGATTGCAATTGTTACCGTTCCACTTCCAAAAATCGCGTTAGAATTCAACCTCACATCTGCTGATCTGCTTCTTGTTCTTGCTGCTTACGGCCTCCCATTCAGTGGCTTACTCTTGTTTGGAGGACGGTTGGCCGATAGGTTTCAGGGGCGACGAATGTTTGCCATTGGTTTATTCATCTTCGGTATATCTTCTGTGATTGCTGGCTTTTCTCCCACTTTCGAAATGCTTGTTGCCATGCGATTTACTCAAGGGATAGGTGGAGCCTTAACAGCACCGGCTGCAATGGCTGTGCTGCGTGCCTTATTCCCGGAATCCAATGCCTTTGCCAGAGCAATGACCACATGGGGAGGTGTTTCCGTTTTGGGTGCCGTCTTAGGATTTATCATCTCTGGTGTAGTAACAACGTGGGTTTCCTGGCGATGGATGTTTGCTGTTCCTGTCCTTGTTTCAGTCATAGGCTTGCTCAGCACTCACAGTCTACTTCCAGCCGGAATTGATGAGTCTCATCAGCGTCGGTCTAAATTAGATCTGATTGGTGCAATATTTGCTACGCTTGGTATTTCCTTAAGTAGTTATGGTTTGATATTAACTGGCGATCATCCGTGGACATCGTCAGTGGTATTGCTCCCACTACTGATCGGTCTTGGCTCATTAGTTGCCTTTAATGTACTCGAACGTTTCGTCCGTGATCCACTCCTTCCCCCTGGGTTTATTTTCGAGCGGTATCGGATCACGGGACTATTTGGCATGTTTCTGGCTGCCGTAGGCTCAGGGGTTGTCAACTTTGTTTTATCCCTCTACTTACAACAAGAGCTGGGATGGACACCGCTCATGACAGCCGGCGCATTCCTGCCGTTCGCAGTTGCTCTCATCGTGACAGGACAAATGACAACACCTTTAATTGGTCGCATAGGTGCAACACGGGTGACAAGCCTGGGATTATTTATCGCTGCTATTGGGCTTGGATTGTTGATTGGTCTTGACAAAAACACAACTTACATAGTGGGATTACTGCCCAGTCTGGTTCTCGTCGCAATAGGCATTTCACTGGCTTTTTCAGGCTCTGCGGTACTTTCCACAATGAATGTTCCACAGCATCAGGCGGGTCTGGCTGGTGGGGTCATGAATACTGCCATGGAACTCGGTCCAACTGTAGGTTTGGCAGGATTAATGGCTATGGCCGCAACACAATCATGTCGCATTCGAGTTTTGTTGCTGCTGAAGTAAAAGTCTCTCGTAGTTGTTCAATCATGCGTCTATCGAAGAGTTTTCGGCGAAAACCTGCGAACGATTCATTGTGTATACTCAATTGAAAGATTCCTGTCACGTGTTACGATAGTTGAAATATATCAATGAGCGCTGATGATGTTAAGGGCCACAAAAGTCCGCATTTATCCCACTCCCGAACAGGCTGAATATCTTAATGCCCAGTTCGGTGCGGTGCGTTTTGCGTATAACAAGGCTCTGCACATAAAAAAACACATTTATAAGTATCATGGGGTGAGTTTAAACCCCCGTAAAGACCTTAAGCCATTGCTGGCAACCGCGAAGAAATCACGAAAATACGCGTGGCTCAAAGCGTATGATTCCATTGCGTTACAGCAGGCTGTCATCAATTTAAATACGGCCTTTGATAACTTTTTTAATCCAAAACGCCGCGCCAGATTTCCGGCATTTAAACGCAAGCATGGCAAACAATCCAGTTATCACTGTGTGGGCGTGAAAGTATTGAATAATGCCATAAAAATTCCCAAGCTGGCGCCGATAGAAGCCCGTATCCACCGAGAAATCCAGGGTGAAGTGAAAAGCATTACTCTGTCGCGAACGCCAACGGGAAAATATTTTGCTTCAATGCTTTGTGATGATGGCAAAGAAACCCCCGTTCCTCCTGATGTGATTGATGCAGATAAAAGCACCGGATGTGACCTTGGGTTAACCCATTTCCTTATCCGTTCTGATGGCAGGAAACAGGCCAATCCGCGCTATTCAATCCGAGCCAGTAAGAACTTACGGCGCAAGCAGAAAGCGCTTTCACGAAAACGAAAAGGCAGTAAAAATCGGAATAAAGCGCGTTTACAGGTAGCCAAAAGCCATGAAAAAGTGGCGAATGGCCGCGGGGATTTCCAGCACAAATTGTCCCGACAACTCATTGACGAAAACCAAGCAGTGATAGTCGAGACACTGAAAACGAGCAATATGCTCAAAAACCGCAGGCTCGCGCGCCATATAGCGGATGCGGGCTGGCACAGCTTTGTCACGAAGCTCGAATATAAAGCCAAAGAAGCGGGAAAACATCTGGTCAGGCTGGACCAGTGGTATGCAAGTTCGAAAACCTGTCACCGTTGTGGTCACAAAGAAGCCGACATGCCGTTAAGCCAGCGGGACTGGATATGTCCAGCCTGCCAGACGGCGCATGACAGGGATATCAATGCGGCGTTAAATATTAAGCAGCAAGGTTTATTTGAATTACAGGCGGCGGGTCTCGTCGTCTCTGCCCATGGAGGCCAGCGTCAGACTTGTCACGCACAAGCAGCGGCCTGTGAAGTGGGAAGCCTCGCCCGATAGGGCGGGGAGCAGTCACTGTCAGAATTGCAATGAAGTCATCTTAAAATGAAGGCATTGCGAGCAAGTGGGAAGCGTCTGATTTTACCGCAGAAAAGAAAACGTAAGCCAATACTAAAACAAATCGGATAAAAGACTGAATAGAAAAACAATAGGTTATTCTAAATCGGAAGAGATGCACGACAAAGTAATAGGTACATTTATTGAGCGTGAAAACTACCTAAAGTGATAAAGAATATGCTGTTGTAGTTTACTCTTAGGTACGAACTCAATTGGATAAAATTTAAGTTCAGGTTACGGTAACAAACTCACAACAGCATACTTGGCTAACAATCAAGAGATATCGGCTGTAAAAGTGATAATCAGGGTATGAGTTAAATTAAACCTAATATTTCTTATTATGAAAATATGTATCCATCAGGATTGGAATAAGAGCGATTATTGCTAGTAGTGCTCCAACCCAACCCACAGAAGGTAATCCATAGCCTGCCTTTATAGCTAATCCACCAAATAAGGGAGCTAATGTAATCCCAAGTTGGAAAGCAGATACATTGGTTGCTCCGGCTAGTGTTGGGGCATCTGCTGCGATTGTGTAAACCCTATTCATCACCGCAGGGTTAACAACAAAGCCAAATATACCAAGTAGAAATACCAAATAAATTGTCGCCATCAAATTTTCTGCCCAAAAAGCCAATGCAAGAGAGATAGCAATTACGCCAAGTGTTCCAATAACCAGAGTTTTGAATGGATATTTATCGGCTGTTCTCCCACCAATAGTTAATCCAATAAAAGCCCCGATACCAAAAAGAGAGAGCACTGCGGGCAACCAAGCAACAGTTAATTGACTCGTATCAATAAGCAATGCACCTAAGTAGCTAAATGTCGCCATGTAAGCTGCCGTTGTCAATATGGTAGTGCCATAAGCAATCCACAATTTGGGTTTAGCCATGACTCTTAGTTCAGTATGTAATGTAAGTTTCTGTCCCTTGCTTTGCATGTTAGGCAGCATAAACCACAAAGCAAATGCTGTAATTGAAGTTGCTACTGCAACGGCCCAAAAACCTGCACGCCAACCAGCGATATCACTGATCATAGTTCCCAATGGCCCTCCGACAACCATTGCCAAGCTTAGTCCACTCACCACAATGGATAATGCCCTAGCAGTACGATCCTGAGTCACTAAATTAACGGCTGTCGTTGCAGCAACCGCCCAAAATCCAGCGTAAGCTACACCGCTCACAATACGTGCAACCAATAATGACCAATAGTCCGTTACAAGCATCCCAATGGCAGTAGCTGCAACAAATAATGCTTGACTTATCAACAAAGTTGCACGTTTCGGCCAGCGCAGAGTTGCCACAGCCAACGGTGGTGCTCCCAACAAAACACCAATGGCAAAGGCTGAAATCAACATACCTGCGGATGGTAAAGAAACCTGTAAGTCTTCGGCAATCTTAGGTAACACGCCCGAAATTAAAAATTCAGAGCTTCCCATTGCAAACAAACTTAAGCCAAGGAGATAGACTGCTATAGGGACACTTGATTGAGTGACATTTGAGATAGACATAGTGAACTCCAGAGTTGTTGACTAAGACATAAAATATTATTCAATTAAACAATTTATTGTTTTTATGTCAAATGCAATTTGTCAAAAATAACAGTGAAGAAACAAATCAATAATAAGAAAAAAATATATGAAAATAAAAATATATATTCCGTCGATAAAAATAATACAAATTAAATATCTAGCGATCACAATCACATTTCTTTTGATTAAAAATTGAGCCAGCATTAAAAGTAAATAAAATCAGAAATTGATTGTTACTGCTTAGATAGGAAAAATCTGGCATCGGCTTTCTCCACGGTATAGAGAGATATCAATAAACTAAAAGCCCATCCTGATATCATTACGGTTGTCGAAAGTGGAGGGTAATTTCAGGTTGTGATTGGTAATCAAGTCAAAGAGGTATATCAGGTTATTCAGCAAGTGTTGGCACCTCCTGATGAAACATCCTTAATGACAAATCCAACAGGCAAGCGAGATAATTTATTTAACCATTTTATCGATATTATTTCGGGTATCTTTACCCCATTTTTAGGAGTAATGGCAGCTTCAGGGATTTTAAAAGGCTTGCTTGCAGTTGCCATTGCATTTCATTGGCTAACGCTTGATAGCGGTACTTATCGTATCTGGTATGCAGCCAGTGACTCGCTGTTTTATTGTTATTTACCCAGTTCAGAATGGGGTTGGCAGATAGATCCCCTTGGTTTATAGACAAGTGATTGCAACCAATGGCAGTAGTTTGAGTGAATGATTCTATTTTTGATTCATAAGGTTCTGAGTCTGTTCAGAACCTTTATGGCCTTCAATTATTCATAGCAACAAGCAACATATGGATTTTTAACGACGTGCACTTTTTGGCCTGAATGCGGCTACAACGCTTTCATCTGTTTCTACATAAGGGCCATCCAGCAATTGGATGCAGTAGGGAACACTGGCGAAAATTCCCGCTACCAACACCTTGCCATCTTCGTTTTTTAATCCTTCTAGTGTTTCTGCGATGGCT
Organism: Xenorhabdus thuongxuanensis; assembly: GCF_001908095.1. Taxonomy (GTDB): domain Bacteria; phylum Pseudomonadota; class Gammaproteobacteria; order Enterobacterales; family Enterobacteriaceae; genus Xenorhabdus; species Xenorhabdus thuongxuanensis. Next base: position 5,415 of record NZ_MKGR01000028.1, read on the forward strand.
TTCGGTTGTCCAGGAAGGTTTAGAATTAGCGCTTGATTGCGGATCACGCCGACTTGTCGGGACAGAATGGCTGTTGGTACAAACTGAAGGCTGATTTGGCGCATTTGTTCCCCAAATCCTGGCATTTCACGATCAGCAATTGCCAGCGTTGCATCCGGCGTTACATCGCGACGTGCGGGGCCTGTCCCTCCAGTGGTTAGTACCAGGTGGCATCCCAATTCATCGACCAATTCACACAATGTTTGTTCAATCAGGATTTTCTCATCAGGGATCAGGTGGGTTTCTACGCTAAAAGGTGTGGTAATCGCTTTTTTCAGCCATGCTTCCAGTGCGGGTAGCCCTTTATCCTGATAAACGCCATTTGACGCACGATCAGAAACAGACACGAGGCCAATGCGCAATACATTCATACAAACCTCAATTAATTATAAAAAATAGGCAAAATAATAAAATTTGTTGGCTGCAACTTGAAATTTATTGAATATAAGTTATAGCTAAATAGATGGTAACATGCCCCCAACTTCGTTGCAGCGTAATAATATTTCTACTATTCACCTTGGTATTGTGGAAAATTTCATCGTCCACATCCATCTTCTGGTACAGATAAAGGTGTGGGAAAGCAGATGAAGCTTAAAGCTATAAAATCACACTGCACTGCTTTAATCATAGCCTGAGGAATTCTACTATTCTGTTTTCTTTAACAAAAACTTTGATCGTTCCTCAGGCACTGAGTTTCCTTTCTTAAGCAGAGTTCGGGTTATTTAAGCAACTTTTTTTGATCAAAAAGTCGCTGTTACACCTAACCTGAATGTACGACCAGGAGAAGGAATGTAACCCACATTAATTGGTTGTATATAATATCTGTCAAAAACATTATCCACAGTAAAATCTGCTATTATGTTTTTATTTATCATTAATGAACTTCTAAAATCAACAATTGTTGCCGGTTTATAATCGACAGGTGCTAACAATGGAGCAGAACCTCGTCCAATCCTAGCGGTTGGTATTGCTCTTTTATCAAAGTACGATATTCGTCCACCAATAGACAATTTGTTGTTAAGGAACCCTTGATTTATATCTAATGAATAGCTTTTTTTAGGTGGAATGTGGTTTGTTGCATAATCAGATGGAAGGTTCTCATTAACACATCCTTTTTCTTTCTTACAAAACTCAATATCTATATAGTAATTTGCTGATGCTTTTACTGTAAAATCCTTAATCTTATAGCTTGTCTCCAGTTCAACCCCTTCAAATTTTGCTTTATTGATATTATCAATATGCATTGAAAATTTATCCCATTGCCAGCTACGACTAATATAATTATCAATATTAGAGTTAAAATAACCGATGCTCAATTTTAACTCATCATTTGCTATTAAATTTTCAAAGCCAAACGCAGATCCTATTTCAATATTTTTCATAGTTTCATGCTGTAGGTTATTATCTGCTTTCATAAAAAAGCCATTTGTCCCTTCAACTAATGAAGGAAATCTTGGACTTTGAGAATAACGACTATAGAGCATTATTTGTTTTATTGGCCTATATTCAACTCCAAAACTATATCCATAAGCCGTTCCATCTTTAGGTATTGATGGGATATCACCTTTATCTTTTAATGAATAACTTTTATGCTCAAGAGAAGATAATAAATTGATTTTACTGGTTAATTCATACTTCCCATTAACAAAAATACGGTATTCTTGTCTTGTTCCTTCCCGCTGGTGAGGATGCTGAGACCAAAAACCTTTGGCTGGTCCCGTTTTTTCGGTAAGATAACTCCCTCCCAGAAGTACATTTGTTGGTTTATTATACATGTCAAATTCTAAGTTATTGGAAAGATTAACCCCCCATGTATCAGATTTCTTTTCATCACCTAATGTATTTTGGGATGTTTTAGGTCTGTCTTTTAAATCTAAATGCCATAGAGAAAAGTTAATATCAATTAACGGGTTATTTGATTTCCAATCATAACCAAGTTTATATCTTGCTAAACGAACGTAAGCATTTGGTCCTTGTGATACTGAGACTGTAGTTCCTTTATCTATAGTTGTTGTATCTGCAACATATGTTTCACCAAAAGTACTATCATATAGGCTGTAAACAGCACTAACTCTGTGCTCATCATTAATCCATGCACTGGTTTTTAATAAATAAGAACGTGTATTCTCTGATGTATTAGGTACTGCTGCACCTTTAGGATAAATGGTATAACCAGCATCTTGGACAGTTTCGGCTGTTACGGGGCAAGGAGCTATATCGTCGTTATCATCATAATACTCATCCGGACATAAATACCCTGGTCGTGTATAATTATTGGTACCAAATCCTTTTTTCCCTGAATGATAATTCCCTCTGATACGTTTTGATACCCCAGCTAAAAGCTCGAAATTTTCATCTGCATAAGCAACCACCACACTTCCAGTGTTATTTTTTCCATTAAATATGTTTTCTTTTTTTGGAGACGGTTCATCATTCCATGTGTAATTATTATAGTTTGAGTGGTTACTTAAAATACTACCTTTTAGGCGTATACCAAAGTTATTACCTGGAATTAATATATCAGCAGGAGATATTGTTTTCATATTTACAGTACCACCTATCCCTGTAATACCAGAACCGCCATAAAATCCTTTTTTTATATCTACTTCACCGATGAAGTCTGGATCAATATAAGTACGGTTAGATACACCTTGATAGCCTCGATATAAGGCTGTTTGATTTATAGTATCATCCACACTAGTAGAAATTCTTCCTTGACCTTGTAAACCTCGAATATTGACATCTATTGCTCCTGATGATCTAGACTCACCAGATAGAACTCCCGATGTACTTTTAAATATATCAGCAGGATTAATGATTATTTGTTTATTTAATTCCTGACTATCTAGTAATACTTCATTATTCTTCTTTAAGTCTAATGAAGAATAAACATATATAGTATCGCTTGAATGCTCAGTAGTTGATTCATTCGCAGCGAAAGAGTAAAGCGGGCTGACTGCAAAAAGAGTTATAAAAAAGTGTGGGTTATTCATAAGATTACTACATTTGTTGATAATAATAACTATTATCATTATGCACTAATGATGTTCTTTGAACAACTTATCTTTAGGGAGTGTGGAACGAGCAGAGGGGCAAAATGTCAAATAGGGGTAAGATCAAATCGGTTTGATGGCAAGGCAAAAAAACAAACCCCATTAATTTTGAATGGAGTTTGTCAGTGCTTCAAGGCGCCCCATGAGTCGCCTTTGTACAAGAAAAAATAGCGTATCGCTTGAGATTACAGCAGATCAGCAATCATGCTCTCAAGTTTGCCTTGGTCTACTGCAAACTTACGGATACCTTCTGCCAGTTTTTCAGTTGCCATTGCATCTTGGTGGTGGTTCCAGTAGAACTCAGCTTCAGTCATTGGCGCTGGACGTTCTTTGGTTTTGCCTTCGTAACCCAGTTTGCGCTCAACTTCACCTTCTGTCTCAGACAGTTCTTTCAGCAGTGCTGGAGAGATTGTCAGGCGGTCACAGCCTGCCAGTTCCAGAATTTCACCTGAGTTACGGAAACTTGCACCCATAACAACCGTGTTGTAACCGTGCTCTTTGTAGTACTGATAAATTTCAGAAACAGAAATCACACCTGGATCTTCATGCGGTGCGAATTCTTGCTTGCCACTGTTTGCTTTGTACCAGTCAAGGATACGGCCAACAAATGGAGAAATCAGGTAGACACCGGCTTCTGCACAAGCACGTGCTTGGGCAAAGGAGAACAGCAGAGTCAGGTTACAGTTGATGCCTTCTTTTTCCAGTTGTTCCGCAGCACGGATACCTTGCCAGGTGGAAGCCAGTTTGATCAGGATGCGATCGTTGCTGATGCCCGTTTCGTTGTACAGTTTGATCAGACGTTTTGCTTTCGCTACGCTTGCTTCGGTGTCATAAGACAGGCGTGCATCAACTTCAGTGGAGATACGGCCAGGGATCAGTTTCAGAATTTCCAGACCAATGTTGACGGCCAATTTATCGCCGGCATCAATAACTTGTTGTTCACGGGAATCGCTTTGACCACGCGCCCATTCAACAGCTTCATCGATCAGTTGGCGATATTCTGGAATTTGAGCTGCATTCAAAATCAGGGAAGGGTTAGTGGTCGCATCTTGCGGCTGATACAGTTTCATCGCCTCGATATCCCCGGTATCTGCTACTACTGTTGTCAGTTTACGCAGGGAAGTCAGTTTATCGGTCATGTTTAATATCTCATCGTTATACGTAAAATCTTTGGCAACGTTGCCTCGCCATCTTGTGATAATAACATGGTCAAGCGCGGCTGTAAGGTAGGAAAATTCTATCGCCGAGATTCTCCTCTTTTTATTCTTTTTTGCTAAAGTGAGGGAAGTCTGGATTATTAGGAAAAAATAATGCTTATTACTATTTCACCTGCAAAAACACTCGATTATGCAAGTCCACTCGCAACAGAAAAGTTTAGTCAGCCGCTATTACTGGAGGAATCCCAACAACTGATCGAGGTTTGCCGTACGTTAACACCCGCGCAAATCGGCAGTTTGATGAACATTAGTGATAAGTTGGCGGGACTAAATGCTGCTCGTTTTGCAGAATGGCAGCCCAATTTCACGCCAGAAAATGCCCGTCAGGCGATTTTGGCATTTAAAGGTGATGTTTATACCGGTATGCAAGCTGAAACTTTTTCTGCTGACGATTTTGATTTTGCCCAAACACATTTAAGAATTCTATCTGGCCTGTATGGGGTTTTGCGTCCTCTCGACTTGATGCAGCCTTATCGTTTGGAAATGGGAATTAAGCTAGAAAATCCACGCGGTAAAGCTCTGTATCAGTTTTGGGGTGATTGTATTACTGAAAACTTAAATACAGCATTGGAACAGCAAGGTGATAATGTTCTGGTCAATCTGGCATCAGATGAATATTTCAAATCGGTGAACACCAAAAAGCTGGCAGCCAGGATTATCAAACCTGTTTTTCTGGATGAAAAAAATGGCAAATACAAGGTCATTAGTTTCTATGCTAAAAAAGCCCGTGGCCTGATGAGCCGTTTTATTATTCAGAACCAATTGACCGATCCAGCACAACTGGTGGAGTTCAATTTGGAAGGGTATGCTTTTGATGAATCTCTCTCTAAGGGAGATGAATTGGTGTTTAAGCGTTCTGAACAGAATTAGTTTCTTATTGTAACCAATTTTTAGTATATAAGGCCTTGTATGGAATCACTCCACCTATAAATGGGTGGAGTGATAAGTGACGCGTTATTTCGATGCCTTTTCCATCAAAAATTCACGCAATGTTGAGAAATCCGCGGGCATAACGTGGGAAAACACGTCCAGATCTGCACGTTCAGCTAACGCTTGTGGTAAGGACAATGGTTGGCCGAGTGTTGCTTCGACGCTTTCCTTAAATTTGGCTGGATGAGCAGTACCCAGGAACAAGCCATATTCCCCTTCTTGTAATTGATCACGCAAAACACGATAAGCGACGGCAGCATGTGGTTCAGTAATATAGCCTTTTGCCGCTAGTTCGCGCATGGTGCTTTGAGTGGTTGCATCATCCACAACGCCGTTTGCCAGTTCACTCAGTGCCCAGCCTTTGCGTTTAAACAGTTCTTCAATGCGCGGCCAGTTATTGGGCTGGCTGACATCCATAGCATTGGACAGTGTCGGAATGGTCTGATGTGGCAGCCACTTACCTTCCGCTAAATAACGAGGAACGGTGTCATTAACATTGGTTGCCGCGATAAAACGTTTTACCGGCAATCCCAGCGATTTTGCCAGTAGCCCCGCGGTTAAATTACCAAAATTTCCGCTTGGGACGGAAATAACTAATTGTTCACGTTTTTCTGCTGGGATCTGCGCCACGGCTTCAAAGTAATAACAGATTTGTGCCAGTAGGCGGCTGATATTAATTGAATTAGCTGAGTTGAGATGTAAAGCCTGTTTCAGTTCTTCGTCATCAAAAGCCTGTTTGACCAATGCCTGACAAGCATCGAAATCCCCCTTGATAGCAACCGTATGGATATTGCCACCCAAAGTACAGAAGAGTTTTTCCTGCAATGGACTGATCTTGCCTTCGGGATAAAGGATCACAACCTGTACGTTATTCAAGCCATAGAAAGCATGGGCAACTGCGGCACCGGTATCACCGGATGTTGCAGTCAAAATAGTGACAGGCTGTTCTCCTGCAATCTGGGTAAGAATTTGTGCCATGAAACGGCCGCCAAAGTCTTTGAAAGCCAGTGTTGGGCCATGATAAAGCTCCAGTGAAGCGATGTCATCTTCAACAATCGCTACAGGGGCAGGGAAGACAAACGCATTTTTCACGCGGGCTGCCAATTGTTCTGCGGGAATTTCATCGCCGATAAAAGCAGAGAGAATGCGTTGACTGCGGCTGACAAAATCCAATTTCAATAACTCATTAATTTCATTACGGCTGAATTCTGGCAAATCCTGTGGAAAAAAGAGGCCTTGCTGTTTACCTAACCCTTGTTTTACCGCCTGTGAAAAACTGACCTGCTCGCTGTTGTCTTTTAAGTTATATAATTTCATGGTTACTTTACCTGTCGTGCGCCTGCGAGATCCAGACGGCAAATGTATACAAAGCCTTCATCATTCTGTACGTAATGTTGTTGCAGCCAGTGTGCAACCTCTTCAGCTACAGCCTTTTCATTACAAATTGCAAAAAGTGTTGGGCCGGAGCCGGAAATGCCGCACGCCAGCGCTCCTAATGTTTTGACTGCATCACGTGCATTGGCAAATCCTGGTAAGAGTTGTGTGCGATAAGGTTCTGCCACAACATCTTGCATTAATTTGGTAGCCAGTTCTGATTGCTGAGTGTGACAGGCATGGATAAAACCAGCAAAGTGACGTCCATGCTCAATGATGTCCTTACGGGCATAGTGATTGGGCAGGATTGCACGGGCTTCTGCCGTCGATACTTTGATGCCAGGATAAGCCATTACCCACAGCCAATCATCAAATGTGGGAACAGGCAGACAGGTGGTCTCTTCCTGAGATAATATTAGTTGCAATCCACCCAAATAGCAGGGAGCGACATTATCATAATGAACACCTCCGGAAATACGCCCTTCTAATTCTCCCATCATGTCCAGCAACTGGTGTTGGTTAAATGGTCGGTCTGCATATTCATTCAATGCCACTAAACCGGCGACGACAGAGCAGGCACTGGAGCCTAATCCTGAACCGATCGGCATATTTTTCTCTAATGTCATGGCAACGGGCAGTTCTTTTCCCAACCGTTGACAAAAAAGCTGCCAGCATTGGTAGACAATGTTTTGTTTGGGATCGGCAGGTAATTTGCCAACAAATCGCCCTTTATTATTCAGGCTGAAACTTTCAGCTTCACTTACGGAAACACAATCTCCAAGTAACGAGCCATCAATGGGAGAAACTGCTGCGCCAAGCACATCAAATCCGACGCCAACGTTCCCGATAGAGGCAGGCGCATAAACCCTGATAACCATTAAACCCCCAATTTCCATGACAGAGTGCGTAATATATCAGCAAAAACGCCGGCTGCCGTTACATCATTTCCTGCGCCATAACCACGCAATACCAGCGGAATGGGTTGATAATAACGGGTGTAGAAAGCCAGAGCGTTTTCGCCATTCTTGACTTTATAAAGTGGATCATTGCCATCAACAGAGACAATTTTCACTGTACAACGGCCTTGCTCAATTAAGCCAACATAACGCAAGACTTTCCCTTGTTCTGTGGCTTGTTCCGCACGTTGGCTAAATTCCTGATCCAGTTGCGGTAAACGTTGCAGGAAACTGTCAACTTCGCCACTGGCGTCGAACGATATGGGTAAAACAGGTTCGACATGAATATCTTCTAGTTCCAGTTCATAACCCGCCTCGCGCGCTAAAATCAGCAGCTTTCGAGCAACATCCATGCCAGAGAGATCATCGCGTGGATCGGGTTCAGTAAAGCCTTTCTCTTTGGCTAGCATGGTCGCTTGTGACAGCGTCATACCTTCATCCAGCATACCGAAAATATAGGATAGAGAACCCGACAGGATGCCACTGAACTGCACTAATTCATCACCGGCATTAAGCAGATTTTGTAAGTTTTCGATAACCGGCAATCCAGCCCCTACGTTAGTGTCATACAGGAACTTACGTTTCGATTTTTCTGCGGCCTGACGGATTTGGCGATAATAAGCCATTGATAAAGTATTGGCTTTTTTATTTGGTGTGACAACGTTAAAGCCATCGCTGAGGAAGCTCGCATACTGTTCCGCAATCGACTGATTGGAAGTACAGTCCACAATGACTGGATTCAGGAGATGGTACTCTTTTTCAAGGCGGATCAGACGACTCAAGCTAAAAGGCTCAGTTGCTTCTGAAAGTGCCTGCTGCCAGTTATCTAAACAGATGCCTTGCACATCAGTCAATAAAGCGCGGGAATTGGCAATACCACAGACGCGCAAATCGATATGTTTCTGTTTGAGCCAGGTTTGCTGACGACGTATTTGCTCGATCAACGCACTTCCTACACCACCCACACCGACAACAAAGACCTCAACAACTTGAGCGGTATTAAACAGCATTTGATGGCAGAGACGAACAGCCGTAGTCGCGGCATCATTTTCAATGACGGCGGAAATGGAACGTTCGGAAGAGCCTTGCGCAATAGCAATGATGTTGATATTGGCGCGTGTTAATGCGGAAAAAAAGCGGGCAGAAGTCCCTGGCTGAGTACGCATACCATCGCCAACGACAGAAATAATGGCAAGATTGTCGATAGCGTCGATGGGATCAAGCACACCATCTTTCAGCTCCAGATAAAATTCTTCTGTCAGTGCCTTCTGGGTTTTTGCCAATTCTTTTTGTGGTACACAGAAGCTGATGCTGTATTCTGATGAGGACTGCGTGATTAATACAACGGAAATACCTTTGCGTGACATGACGGAAAAGATCCGTGCCGCCATCCCGACCATACCTTTCATTCCAGGACCGGAAACGTTGAACATCGCCATATGATTCAGATTGGTAATGCCCTTAATCGGCATGTCTTGATCTTTTTGTCCACCATCAATGAGTGCATCACCAATAAAAGTACCAGGCACATCGGGATTGGCCGTATTTTTTATCAGGCAAGGGATTTGAAACTGGGCAATCGGGGCGATAGTACGGGGATGAAGGACTTTTGCACCGAAATAAGACAATTCCATCGCTTCTTGGTATGACAGACTTTTTAGCAAACGTGCATCTTTCACCGCCCTTGGGTCACAAGTATAGACACCGTCTACATCAGTCCAGATTTCGCAACAATCTGCACGCAGGCATGCTGCCAATACTGCGGCTGAATAGTCAGAGCCGTTGCGTCCCAACACGACTAATTCGCCATTTTCATTTCCCGCAGTGAAACCAGCCATCAGGATGATGTGGTCAGCAGGAATGTTGAGTGCTGCAATGCGTTTGGAAGATTCATGGATATCGACGGTGGATTCGAGACAATGCCCATGCGCCAAAAGGTTTTCGACCGGATCAATGACAGTCACTTTATGACCACGAGCCTGTAGCACGGATTCCATGATGGAAACCGACAGTTTTTCACCACGACAGATCAGAGATGCATTAATGCTATCTGGGCATTGTTTTAACAAAGAAATGCCGTGCAGAGTCTGTTTAAGGTTGGCAAGTTCACGCTCTACTAGCCCTTTCAGGCGTTCATAATCAAACCCTGGTTGTTGTGCTTTCAATCCTGATAGTAGTTCAGCAAAGATTTGGGTAGCATCGCTCATATTGGAAACAATATCTTGCCCAGCAACCGTTTTTTCAATCATTGCTACCAGATGGTTTGTGATTTTTGCTGGTGCAGAGAGCACTAAGGCAACTTGCCCAAGGGATAACTCATTCTCGGCGATATCTGCAACGCTCAGTACACGCTGGTGATTCGCAACGGAAGTTCCGCCAAATTTCAATACTCGCATTAACGTTCTTCTCCTGATTTCTGTCCAAAAAAAAGCCCGTATCTTGTGGGATACGGGCTCATTGTCGTTTTATGTGTATGCGTCAGCCCGCACCGCAACTCATGGTTCCGGTGGTAATCGTGGTTGTAGTAATGGTTATAGTGGTGTTTGCAAGAACCATTTTTTTCGGGCTGATGTGGTGCATAGTTTCCTGTCTGTCTTTTTAATTCGCTTGACCCCCTATTGGTTAAATTAAATTGTGGTCAATGTCAAATATTTTTTATGGAGAAAGAAGAAAAAAACGTCATTTTCCGTATCGAAATTATTCAAAATATAGCCCAAATGACAAATCATTATTTGGTTAGTCAGGCTATTTATTAGCATTTAATTTTGCAAAAAACATATTTTGTAATTATTTTATCTTTATGATAAAAACGTATCATCTGGATATTTTAGTGTCGAATGAATTTCTGCAAGTGTTCACGATACTCCAATACCTATTAACATAATTTATTCAATTTAATAACAAATGGCCTAGATTAAAATTAACAATTACAATTAATGTTAACGTGCTACAATTGATTTTGATATGTATCAACAAAAGTTAGTTTTTTTAGAAGGCAAATGCATTACTAGCTGTTATATTGCTGTTAATAGACTAATATAGAAGCCTCGTTTAAATCGGGTTTTTTCGGGTATGTACCCTCTAGGAAAGCGACGCTAGCTTTTAGCGTAAAACATATCAAAACATTTATTTCGGGCATAAGCTGGTTTTCTGTTACTCAGAACAAGATCAGCATATTTTCTTTTAATAATAACAGCTTGTGTCATACAGATTCTGTTTTTTAGCGATTTTAGGTAGCAACCATGCAAACCCCGCACATTTTGATTGTTGAAGACGAAATTGTCACACGTAATACCCTTAAGAGTATTTTTGAAGCGGAAGGGTATGTTGTTTATGAAGCCAATGATGGTTCAGAAATGCACAATATTCTGTCAGATAACGATATCAATTTAGTCATTATGGATATCAATCTGCCAGGTAAAAATGGGTTACTGCTTGCTCGTGAATTACGTGAGCAGGCAAATGTTGCGTTGATGTTCTTAACAGGCCGTGATAATGAAGTGGACAAAATTCTTGGTCTCGAAATCGGTGCTGATGATTATATAACTAAGCCATTTAACCCACGCGAATTAACCATCCGTGCACGTAATTTGCTTTCGCGGACAATGAACCTGAGTCATCCAGGTGAAGAGCGCCGCCAAGTTGAAAGTTATAAATTCAATGGATGGGAGCTGGATATCAATAGCCGTTCTTTGGTTAGCCCGATGGGAGATCATTACAAACTGCCGCGTAGCGAATTCCGTGCGATGCTCCATTTCTGTGAGAATCCAGGAAAAATCCAAACCCGTGCAGAATTGTTGAAAAAAATGACGGGCCGCGAACTGAAACCTCACGATCGTACTGTTGATGTAACTATTCGCCGTATTCGTAAACATTTCGAATCGATACCAGATACTTCAGAAATCATTGCGACTATCCACGGTGAAGGTTACCGTTTCTGTGGTGATTTAGAAGAATGATTGATACCTTTTTATAGGTATATATTCTACATAGCGTATCTGTCAAAAAGCCCTGTATGTCTTATGGCATTAGGGCTTTTCAGTCGGTGCTTGCCTCAGTGATGAGTTAGTTACTCTTTCCACGGCATAATCGGTACAGCACTGATTGCATTTTTAGGGGAACCATCGATCACTTTGTCAGAATAAGTTAAATAAATTAGTGAATTACGATTTGGGTCATAGAAGCGTACAACCTGCAATTTTTTAAATACCAAAGAAGTGCGTTTTTGGAAGACGACTTGTCCTTTCTTGGCGGATTTTTTTATCTTATCTGCTAATTCGATCGGGCCAACTTGTTGGCAGGATATGGCTGCATCAGATGTATCTTCTGCCAATCCCAATCCTCCTTTGAGCCCTCCAGTTTTGGCTCTGCTCAGATAACAGGTGACATTTTTAACGTCAGGGTCATCAAAAGCTTCTATCACTATCTTGTTATCAGGGCCAAAAAGTTTGAATACTGTGTCAACAGAACCGATTTCTTCAGCATGCAGGAGCACAGGAGAAAAGAGTAAGGTAGCTGCTATCACTATTTTCTTCATTGTTGCCATATTTAAGTCCACTTGAATTAAATAAATACAGTGAAAATATCTATCATTCACATATAATGTAATGCAATAAATTTAATTAAATCATTTCCACCGTGAATGTATCTGTAGTGAAAAATTGCGGCATTATAGCTGAATATGCCCACAAAACGAGTAAGTAATGGTCTTTAGAAAGTTACGCCATTGGAATTAGGTTGGCATTCAGTACGGCAATAGTAAATGTATTTTTTATTATAGTTCAAAGTATTAATTTATTTTCCAAGACAATGCTTGACATATTACCAATTCTAATAATAATTTATTCCAAGAAAAAGCTTGTTTAATTCATTGATGGTTTGTTGATAACATCAATGTAACAATCAATATGCCTAAATGGAATAATCTTGGCATAAGTCGTTTTACATTTATATGATTTTCTTTTTGTCTTAATGACTGAGGGAGATGTATGGATCAAACCAACATCATTCGAGACTTGCTGCATTGGGTGGATAATAATCTGGATCGTCCATTGTCTCTTGATAACGTTGCAGCAAAAGCAGGTTACTCCAAATGGCACTTGCAGCGCATGTTCAAGGAGGTAACAGGCCAGGCAATAGGTTCTTATATCCGTGCGAGAAGATTATCCAAAGCCGCCGTTGCATTACGTTTAACCAGCCGTCCCATCTTGGACATTGCTTTGCAATATCGCTTTGATTCTCAGCAAACTTTTACAAGAGCTTTCAAAAAGCAATTTGACCGAACGCCAGCAGCCTATCGTCGAAGCGAAGAGTGGTGCGCAAAAGGAATATGTCCTCCCATTTTGCTGGATAACAAACCTCTGCCAGAGCACAAATTTGTTACATTGGAAGAGAAGCTACTTATCGGCACTGAGCATACTTGTAGTTATACGCTTGAGCAGTGGTCAGAAGATTGCAAGAATATGCGTCATGAGTTTTGGATTAACTATCTACAGGATGCTGAGGTATTACCACCAAGACTTTATGGATTACACCATACGACCCTCTGTATGGAGAGAGAAGATGAACAGACAGTGTTCTATACCACAGCTATAGAACCAGAATATGCTACCTTTGATACCAAAGATAGCCGTCCAGTTGTCTTGCCGAGCGGGGATTATATTTCATTCAGTTATTTTGGTGATAAAGATCAATTACAAGAGTTTCTCTTTACCGTTTATGGTGTCTGTCTGCCAACATTAAACATAACTCGCAGAAAGGGATACGATGTCGAGCGATATTACCTCACTAATCTTGAATGGAAAAATTTTGGGGATGAGACACAAAATCATATTGTGGAATTTGAGTATCTCATCCCAATTGAGCGCTAACCTTGTAATTCGTCCAAAGCGGGCATATCCAGATGAGTGATATCGCCCGTTGTTTCAACTATCCAACCTGGAGCCAGCCATGGGCTATTTTGATAATCCACCCGTGAGATGGAACAGTTTCTCAACCGTAGCCGGCGTTCTGAGTTAGCGGGAAGACCTAGGATAGAGCAGATCAAACTGACGAGTGCTATTCCATGACTGACCAACAGCGGACGGCTACCCGCAGGCAGGTTAAGGCAATTTTCTAGTGCAGCACGCATACGGGTAGATACTTCATGCATCGATTCACCTTCTGGGACCCGCCCATTTGGTGTACCATCAACAAGACTTTTACGCCAAGATTCTTCTTCTGGTGTGAGGGAAGTTAGTTCGCGATTTTCCAGAACGCCCATATGTAACTCTCGCAGGCGTGGTTCTAATATGACTTCGCAGCCACAGGCTTTCGCGATGATTTCTGCTGTTTGGCGTGTCCGACCAAGGTCACTAGTGATAACATGGGTAATGTTTTCTGATTTAATTCTTTGTGCGACCAAGTGAGCTTGGTGCTGACCCGTTTCAGTCAAAGGACTGTCCGATTGCCCCTGAATACGACGAGCCACATTCCATTCGGTTTCGCCATGACGAACAAGATAGACCTGTAACATAGTTATTTTCCGTTATACTGCATCATGAAATAGTTCAAAGGATAATTTATTTATATGTACCACGTTATTGCAGCAACAACTAACCCTGCTAAGATAAAAGCGATTAGCCTTGCATTCGATGATGTTTTTGGCCCAGGCACTTACCGCATAGAAGATGTTAATGTAGACAGTAGCGTACCTCAGCAACCCATTGGTAATACTGAAACTCGTACAGGTGCTCGTCATCGAGTTATGGCTGCTCGCCAAGTCCGGCCAGAAGCTGATTTTTGGGTTGGAGTTGAAGCAGGAATTGAAGATGACATGACGTTTGCCTGGATGGTTGTTGAACATAAACAAATTCGGGGAGAATCGCGTTCGGCCAGTCTGATGTTGCCAGAAAAAGTTTTGGAAGGCATTCGTAAAGGACGCGAACTTGGCCATGAAATGGCGGATGTAGCTGGCGTCGATAATATCAAGCAGAAAGGTGGTGCGATTGGCTTTTTTACCAACGGTATTCTGACGCGTACCAGCGTTTATCATCAGGCTCTGATATTGGCTCTTGTGCCTATCCATCATGAAATTTACAAAGAGTTAAATAATTAATTTTAACGTACGTAGTTGTATGGGGGTAGGATCAGATGACCCCCACTGCATTATTTAATTTGTTATTTTATCGTGGCTATTGTCAATCGGTTAGTAACTGATCTTCCAGCCACTTCTTAACATGGGCTGGTGCGTTTTTTAAGCCGTTGGAACCACGGGTAATTGTTGCAATACCAACACCTAGCTCATTTTTCAGTTCGCGCTGGCTCATTTGCCCACGCATTAATTCCTGAACAATCCGAACTCGCGTTGATAGCGCGGTACGTTCATCGGGAGTTAATAATAACTGCAAAATAGAATGTTGCAAATCTTGTTCAAATGCTATTTTTAACAACTCAACAAAAGTGAGCCAGTCATCGCTATCTTCCGGGGAAAGTGCCGGATCAATCAAATGATTTTGTGTCATAATTAACTGCCATACTATTTAACTAGTACGGCAGCATACCATATTTATCTTAAATTAATAACGTCTTTGCCATTCAGTATTTGTCAGTACATTTGATGACATTTTTCCCATAAAATTATGGTAAAACATGTCGTAGGCAAGAACATTTTTGACATAAGAGCGCGTTTCCGCAAAAGGAATGCTCTCAATAAAGGCGATTGGATCGATATTTCCAGCAGTGTTAGTCAACCAACGATCAACATTTGCAGGGCCAGCATTATAGGCGGCACTAGCAAGAATCCGGTTATTGTCAAAACGCTGGTAGACAGAATCCAGATAAGCGGTGCCAATTTTAATATTCGTAATCGGATCCATTAATTGATTGCTGTTGGCATAACCCTGAATTTTCTTACTCTTCACAGTATGCTCAGCGGTTTTGGGCATGATCTGCATTAACCCACTAGCCCCTTTGGAAGAACGAGCCTGTGGATCCCAGGCACTTTCCTGACGAGCAATTGCCATTGCATAACTTTGTGAAATATTTTTATCTGACGTGAAGTTTGCAAATTCGTTTTGCCATGCCATCGGGAAACGCTCTTCAAGGTGATCCCACATTTTTCCCGTAATGGTAGCTTGTACACTGAATGCGGGCCAGTGCTGCTCAAATGCATAACGGGCCAACTGTTCTTGTATCACGCGATCTTGCGAAGAAACCAGAAGGAGCCATTCTGAGCGGGCCAAATGATCCATATTCCAATACAACAACTCTCGAATACGCTTAATCGCTGGCATATTAGCAATGGAAAGATCGGGCTTCTCTGATTTATTGATGATCAGAGGATAAGAAATATGTAATTTCTGGGCTGCTACCATGGGATAAAAACCACGATGTTCGGTCAGCTTATGCAATATAGCATTGCCTTTTGCACTTTTCCCTTGATTGAGCAGAATAATAGCACTCCAGTATTGCCACTCATCTTGTTGCAACGTTTTTTGCGGTAGCAACGAAATCCATTCTTCAAGTCCAGAATGATCACCATCCCTCAATGCCAAGCGAGCACGTCTCTCGATCAATTTGATAGAGTGTGAATTGCGAATGGTATCATCCCGCCATTTTACTTGCTCTGGGGTGATATCTCCCATCAATTGCCATGCAACGATATCTTTTAATTGCTGCCTTTCGACGTCATTCATCTTTTGTGAGCGGACAAGTGTCGATATGCTTACTCTGGCAAGTTCAGCATTTGTGCGGGCAAATCGAGAAAAGTTCGTTATGATAACTGAGCGGGTGAATTCGGTAGGTGTGGCAGTTGTGGCAAATTGTTCAATTAATGTTGGATCATGTTGCAGCTTCAGTAAATTCGCACTCAGGCTTTGATAATGCAATGGTAAGCGTTTGGTAAGGTAGGTGACAAGTGTGGCGTTATTGGCTTTCATTGCCAATTCGATACGTTGCAAAATTAAATTTGCAGACAGGTATCCAGCTTGCTCCCAGGCAGTGAGTAGCTTATTGCAACGATCAGGTAATGAACTGCCGTTGAGCCAAATTTTTTGGGCGCCTTGCCAGGCGACTTGTTGGTGTCCCGTAGCCCATTGCGCAAAGTAATAATCACAGCGCTCTGCCACTGTATTTGGAGGATTGGGACTGAATGCCAGGATTCCGCTCCAATCACCATTGTTTGCCAGTAAACTGATAAATCGAGATGCCAGAGAATGTGCTGGTGGCAGGGTAGGATGAGTATTAATAAAGTGTTGAACTTGTTGAGGAGTGGTAGTTGCTAGATCCTGAGATAATTGACGATATTCCAGATATGGATACAAGGGATAATTTTTCAGCGTTGGCATCAGACGCGTCACTTCCGCCATATTTTTGGTATCCCATGCCTGCTTTATTTCTTGATATCGCTGACGTTGGGCATCCAGAGAATCAGCATGTGCCGCTCCAGCAACAACAGAAACCATACTCACAGCCATTACAAAATGCTGCCACTTACTCATTGCCACATACCCCTTCGGAAGACTACTATCAGTGTCCAAGTGCCCTGTATCTACATGCTCTGTTCAGGTGCGTTGTCCAAGTGAATTGTTAAGATGCTATGTAATTATAATCATATTATTGATGTTAATTATTACAATTGTCATACCAAATAGAAAACGCTGAAAAAGTGCTATTTGATAATAGGATAGGTAAAATAAGCCATCCAAACTCGATAAACGTAAACGATTTTTTAATCAAAAGGTAAACTACATTGGCTCAATATGTTTATAGTATGCATCGGGTAGGAAAAGTTGTTCCTCCTAAAAGGCATATTCTGAAAAATATTTCTCTGAGTTTTTTCCCTGGAGCAAAAATTGGTGTTCTCGGCCTCAATGGTGCCGGTAAATCTACTTTACTGCGCATCATGGCGGGTATTGATAAAGATATTGAGGGAGAAGCTCGTCCACAACCGGGCATTAAAATTGGTTATCTGCCGCAAGAACCTAAACTCAATCCTGAACATACTGTTCGTGAAGCGGTGGAAGAAGCTGTTAGCGAAGTTAAAAATGCCCTGACTCGTCTTGATGAAGTTTATGCTGCTTATGCTGATCCAGATGCGGATTTCGATAAGCTGGCAAAAGAGCAAGGTGAGCTGGAAGCGGTTATCCAATCCCACGATGGGCACAACCTGGATAATCAGCTTGAGCGCGCGGCTGATACCTTACGTCTGCCTGCATGGGATGCCAAGATTGAACACTTGTCTGGTGGGGAACGTCGTCGTGTGGCAATTTGCCGTCTGTTATTGGAAAAACCAGACATGCTGCTGCTTGACGAACCAACTAACCACCTTGATGCTGAGTCTGTTGCATGGCTGGAACGCTTTCTGCACGATTATGAAGGCACAGTGGTTGCAATAACTCACGACCGTTACTTCCTTGATAACGTTGCTGGTTGGATCTTGGAGCTTGACCGTGGTGAAGGTATTCCGTGGGAAGGCAACTACTCTTCATGGTTGGAACAGAAAGATGCCCGTCTGTCACAGGAAGCTGCGTCAGAAGCGGCACGCCGTAAATCCATTGAGAAAGAGCTTGAGTGGATCCGCCAAAATCCGAAAGGACGTCAGGCAAAAGGCAAGGCACGTTTAGCTCGCTTTGAAGAACTGAATAGTGTCGACTACCAGAAGCGTAATGAAACTAGTGAATTGTTCATTCCACCTGGCCCACGTTTGGGTGACAAGGTGCTGGAAGTCACCAATCTAACCAAATCTTACAGTGATCGTGTTCTAATCGACAATTTGAGCTTCTCCCTGCCGAAAGGGGCGATTGTTGGGATTATCGGCCCGAACGGTGCGGGTAAATCAACCCTGTTCCGTATGTTGTCCGGTCAAGAGCAGCCAGATTCTGGCTCAATTATACTGGGTGAGACGGTTAAATTGGCTTCTGTTGATCAGTTCCGCGATAACATGAACGACAGTAAAACTGTTTGGGAAGAAGTTTCTGGTGGCCAAGATATCATGCGCATCGGTAACTTTGAAATTCCAAGCCGTGCCTATGTTGGGCGCTTTAACTTCAAAGGCGTAGATCAAGGCAAGCGTGTTGGTGAATTGTCTGGTGGTGAGCGTGGTCGTCTGCATTTGGCTAAATTGCTGCAAGTTGGCGGTAACATGTTATTGCTTGACGAACCGACCAATGATTTAGATGTCGAAACCTTGCGTGCATTGGAAAACGCCCTACTGGAATTCCCAGGTTGTGCGATGGTTATTTCCCATGACCGTTGGTTCCTTGACCGTATCGCAACACACATCATTGATTATCAGGATGAAGGTAAAGTTTCCTTCTTTGAAGGGAACTTTAGCGAATACGAAGACTACAAGAAGCGGACTATGGGGGCGGAAGCATTGGAACCTCACCGCATTAAGTATAAAAAGATCACCAAATAAGCCAGTCAGAAAAAAACTTGATAGAAAAAACGGCCTGATATCAGGCCGTTTTTTTGTTGATGGTAACTAACTATTTGTTATTACTAATATATTAAGACGCTAAAACTCGTTGATGCAGCATGGATTCATAAGTCTTAGTTGCCTTTCCACTTGCTAAAGTGATAACGCTATCTGCATGTTGAATCAGGCGTCTATCTTGTGAGGCAATGACAACAGTACCTTTCTGTTCATGGGCAATAAATTTAAAGATATTAATGAACGTTTGAAATGCCTGATGATCTAAATTGCGTGTTGGGTCATCTGCAAATAAATATTCAGGTCTTCTGACTATGGCTTTTGCCATTGCAGCCAATTGTTTTTCGTTTTCAGACAGCTCCTCTGGATAATAACGGCTTTTATCGCCTAACTTGACAATATCCAGCGATTTTTGTGCGATTTTTTCTGCTTGCTCGCGAGCAAGTGATAATCCATAAGATGTCGATAATAACAAGTTATCTAATAGAGTGAGTTCACTAAATAAGTTGAAGTCTTGGAAAATAAACCCACTATTTTCGTGGTGAAACTTTCCTAATTCTATATCATTCATTAGTTTTAACTTGTTACTATTAATTAATACATCTCCTTGATCTGGTTGTAACATACCCGATGTAATCGACAACACTGTGCGGTTAGTCGATGCCTTCGGCCCTGTTATCAAAGTAATTTCACCTGGTATAATAGAAAATGTGATATCTGAAATCATTTCATGATTAACTGTAGCATCAGTTAAACCATATGAAATATTGATAACCTCAATCGATTTAAATTGATTCAAGTTCATATTCTCAACACAATTAGGTTAAAAGATTAAAGCTTTTTCCTTAAACATATGCTGTCTAAATTCATTCGTAATAACACTAATATCCTTATGGTATTATACGAGTAAAAATAGTCTATATGTGAAACATCTTTACCAAGGGTATACTCGTCTTATGTCAATTATTATTTACAATGAATACCTAATAAATGAGATGTTTCTTAGTCTTGGAATAAAAATCAAATATATTAATGAATTATACTTAAAGTAACGATAAAAATAGCATAAATTCTTTTGTTTTTATTCCATTTTTATAATAAGAGAAAAAGGAATTTTTTGCTTTGTTAATATTTTAATATTATTTTTCTTTACCTCCGTTATTAATAGAAATACCTAGAATATTTGTGGGTTTGTTAGTAACTAATAAATTTTATATAAATCAATAGGCCAGTTCATTAAATGACTTATTTCCCTGTAATTCAAGTCAAAACAGTAAAATTAAAGTATCAAAAAATATTATTATCACAATCTATCTTATTACATCTGTGAAAATAACCAAAGTAAACATTTAACTCATTGTTAAAATAGGATAAATATAAAAAAATAAAGATTACACTAAATAATAAATTACCATCAATTAGTTATGTTAATAATATAAGTGTAATCTATTTTATATAAAAAAGTTAGTTATTCCATTAACATCTGTTGAACCAGTTCAACGCAACGTAGAAAACGCTGATCATAATTCGGTGAATTGACACAGACATAATCGAGATTATTTTCTTTCAACAAACGTTCTAGCAAATGTTGAAATTCTTTGCGATCTCGTTCGCTGCCTAAACTTCTTAAACCATCTGCAATCCACGGTGTATTGTTTTCTAAAAGAATAACTAAATCAAAACGGTATTCATCAATCATCGCCTGAACGAAAGGATGTTCTTTTCCTTCGTAACGTTTGCAAAATGCTTGTGTTGTCACAAAATCAGTATCGATAAACGTAACTTTATTAGCATATTTAACTGCAAAATCAATGTATTGAGCATGACCTAATGCAATTTTATCGTAATCTGAGTATTGCAAAGCCATTTCATCTCCTCCCAGATGGGAAAATACGTATTCGCGTCCATATTCCCATGCACTAGTAGTGTTAAACATGTTGGCCAGTTTATTCACTAATGTCGATTTTCCACTCGATTCTCCGCCAAGAATAGCCACTGTACGCACAAAAAATGGTTTTACTTCTGTAGGAATATATTCCCAATAATGGAAAGGAGCCTGACGGATTTGACTACCGCTAATATTCATGAATGATCGTTGTGGGTCGATAAGTACGGTTTCAATACCGAAATATTCTTTATAACGAGGAGCATCCTGTGCTTCGCTGGAATAGATATAATTAGGGTTAATGCTTTTTGCTGTCAGAAACGACTTAACACTTTGACTCCACGCTTCCCAGCCATTTGGGTAAGGCTCCATTCCTTGTTCATTAAATGCATGAATATGAATATTTTTCTGATACTTGAATGTTTGCAGCAACCATCTCAGACGGTCACTTACAGTAGGTTGTTGAGACATTGAACTGTTGATGAATAGCTCACGATCACGTACTTCGTCATAGCAAAGAACAACATGTAATTCATCAACCTGACTGGATGCTCGTTGAATCAAATAAATGTGTCCAGTATGTAATGGGTAAAATTTACCAAACACAATTCCGACTGTTTTCTTTTCCATGGGATACGCTAATCCTAAATATTGATGAAGAGAAGCCAGTTTCTGTGCACTAGGATTTTTTATTTTTTTATTAATAAGTTGGCTTAGATATCCTTTGGTCATTCCGCTGGCATCAGCAACCTGTTGTAATGTGTAACCTGCCTGTTTGATCGCCTCTTTCAAATAGTCAAATTGCCTCATAAGACCTCCTTTTTGTTTAGTATACTAAACAAAATAGCATGCTCGTTGTGAAAGGTAAAAACAAAATTGGTTATTTATTGATTATTTGGGATGAAATACCGTTATCTTGACTATAATTAGCGTTTAAAATTGGATAATTGGATATTTATTTTAAATAAAATAACTCAATGCTAAATTGATAGTTAAATATTGAAAATGAATGATAATAGCGTTTGTTCAATTTTTATTTAACGAGTTTCTTGGCTCTATTCGTTACGTAAATATTTATATAACCGTTTGTAATTTAAATGTCACCAGGATTTTGTAATCAATAAATAACAGAGTATGGTGAGAGTAAAAAAATTTAAATAATATGGTGCTTAACTATTTGATTTTTTATTTAAGTAAGATGAATAAAAATATTTACCCATAATTCTATTATCCACCTCGTTTGATATGTGATGGCAGGCGAGAAAATACTCTGGTAAATTAGGAAAAATACCTAGGCTGCTGTTTAATAGATTTCAAGCGGTAACTTGAAATCTATGGATTGTATAGATATAAAAGGAATAAAGGATTATTTCTTAATCAAGTTCATCCAGAACAGATAACGCATCGGCCAGTTTTTTGACGCCAAATACTTTCATACCGGGCAGTGATTTTTTTGGCATGTTAGCATGGGGAACAATGGCTCGTTTAAAACCGTGTTTAGCGGCTTCTGAAATACGTTCTTGTCCACTGGGAACGGGACGAATTTCTCCTGCCAATCCTACTTCTCCAAATACCACCAGATCACGAGGCAGAGGTCGATCGCGGAAGCTGGAAACCAAAGAGAGTAATAATGCCAGATCAGCACTCGTTTCTGTTACTTTTACCCCACCCACGACGTTCACAAAAACATCTTGATCAGCCATTTGTAAACCGCCATGCCGATGCAGGACTGCAAGTAAAATAGCCAGCCTATTTTGTTCAAGCCCCACAGCTACGCGGCGTGGGTTTGACATCATGGAGTGATCTACCAATGCCTGAATTTCAACAAGCAAAGGGCGAGTACCTTCCCATACAATCATGACTGAACTACCTGAGGTAATTTCATCACCACGACTCAGGAAAATGGCGGAAGGATTACTGACTTCCCGTAGTCCCTGTTCGGTCATTGCAAATACACCCAGCTCATTAACAGCACCGAAACGGTTTTTGTGGCTGCGCAGGGTACGGAAACGGGAATCAGTTTCACCATCCAACATGACGGAGCAGTCTATACAGTGTTCGAGTACCTTGGGACCAGCCAAAGTGCCATCTTTTGTTACATGCCCAACCATGATAATGGCAACACCACGGGTTTTAGCAAACCGTGTCAAATAGGCTGCGGTTTCCCTGACTTGTGCAACACTGCCTGGTGATGATTGAATATCTGCTATGTGCATAACCTGAATTGAATCAATCACCATGAGTTTAGGTTGTTCTTGCTCTGCGACCAGGCAAATCTGCTCAATGCTGGTTTCCGATAGCATATTCAGTTGATCTGTCGGCAAACCCAGCCGATGTGCTCGCATCGCTACTTGTTGCAATGACTCTTCCCCTGTTACATATAGGGTTTTCATCTGGGTTGAGAGTTGGCACATGGTTTGTAAAAGTAGGGTACTTTTCCCTGCGCCTGGGTTACCGCCAATCAAAATGGCACTACCAGGAACCACACCACCGCCAAGAACACGGTCAAATTCTTTAAAGCCTGTTGAAAATCGGGGCAGCTCTTCCAAACTGATATCAGAGAGTTTCTGTACTTTACTGATCCCAGCATTCCCGGCATAGCCACTGAGACGTTCATTACGGGATGATGAAGCTGAGGCTAAACGCACTTCCGTAATGGTATTCCATGCGTGACATGCGGTACATTGCCCTTGCCAACGGGGATAATCCGCACCACATTCGTTACAGACAAATGCCCGTTTTGCTGCTTTTGCCACTTTGTACTCCCTTAATGTAATGACTTTTGCCTGTGGGCATTAGCGTTCTTCGTGTTTCAAACCACCGCTCAACACACACAGGACGCCCATCAAATCTGCATGTCGGATAGCAACTTTGGCCTGGGTGTAAACTTTTGGCTTAGCGTGATAGGCGATCCCTAACCCTGCCTTGCGGATCATTTTCAGATCATTGGCACCATCCCCAATAGCGACGGTTTGGCTCAGAGGAATATTCAATGCCTTTGCCAATCTTATCAGGGTGGTTGCCTTGTATTTTGCATCGACAATCGGCCCTTTGACCTTACCAGTCAGCTTGCCATCTTTTATTTCCAGTTGATTGGCGACTGCGTCAAAAAGGCGTAATTGCTGGCGCAGATTATCGGCAAAGAAAGTGAAACCACCGGAAGCAATCGCAACATGCCAATCCAATGATTGTAACTTGCGAACCAGGCTGGTTAGCCCTGGCATAAGTGGAAGTGTGTCCATCACTTGCTGCAAGATTGATGCATCGGCACCTGCCAACTGGGCAACTCGCTCGCGCAGACTTTCTGAAAAATCCAATTCGCCTTGCATCGCCCGCTCTGTGATTTCCGCCACTTTATCACCAACTCCGGCCAGGCGGGCAATTTCATCAATGCATTCAATCTGGATAGCGGTAGAATCCATATCCATCACCAATAAGCCAGGTGAACGGAGGCGGGGGATCTGCCCTAAGGGAACGACATCCAAACGGCACTCATCTGCCTGCCGTTTAATGCGAGGCGAAAGGCTACCGGCAATACGGACAACCTGATAATCATCTATCCGCCATGAAGAAACCACCACAATGGCGGCTCCCAATCGGTGCTGGAACTCACTGATACGCTGTTTATCCAAACCACGCCCATACAGCAACCAGCCGCTATCTCCTGCGCGGTAATCCAGAGGCATGACTTCATCACCACTGAGGGATAAGGGTAATCCGGGCCATTTATGGAGCTCATCCGGTAAGTAGCGATAGGCCAGATTATTAGACATGAACATTGACTCCTGTAATTCCATATAATTTGGTGCAGGCAAAAAACGCTTTTCAAACTATCCTATCATTACTGCATCTGGCAACATGTGCTTTCTGAGCATGGGATGAGATAACTATGATAAAACCAAAGCTAAAAATTAGACTGCACAAGACGGCGATTATATTAATATGTATAGCACTGCTAGTGCTGTTGATGCAGGGCGTTTCCTATTTCAGCCGTTCTCAACAACAGGCGCATATGGATCAATTTGAAGATCTGGCGAAAACATTGGCAAAACAGGTCGCATTCAGCCTGTCTGATTATATGGAGAATGGTAGCAAAGATCTTAATAATAAAAAGATTGTAGCTAACTTAGATTACTTGACTAGCAATAGCCGCATTTTAGATGCTAGTGTCTATTTGGAGAATGGCACACAGATAGCACGAAGTGGTGAACAGATTTCTGTTCGTGAACGATTATCGTTGGAAGGCAAAAAATCCAGTAGTTATTTCAACCAACAAATTGTTGTGCCTATACCAGGAAAAAATCATCCAAAAGGTTTTCTCCGCCTGACTCTGGATACACACCGATTGGCAACCGAGGCCAAACAGGTCGATAACACAACGAACTTACTTAGGATAATGCTCCTGCTATCTTTGGCGATAGGGTTTATTCTGGCTCATAACTTGCTGAAACTGTACCCTAGTCGCTGGCAACAATCCCCTTATCTGCTGACTGCCAATACGAAACCTTCTGACGAAGCAGAAAATAAAGATCAAAATGATGATTCCCAACGGTAATGAGAAACATTACCGTTGGTTATTGTGTAGATGACTTTCCTCATTATCAATGTTCTTTCCATAGTACCGCTTGAAACAAATGGAATAGAGTATGCCGTGTAGAAGCGTAATCATTACTGCGCCATAAAACACAATCGGTTGATGGGCAACATTAATATGTACAATCGGAATATTATTAAAACGAAAGATGTACATATGAAAAGCCATGGCTGCGATTGCAAGTAAGATCCCCACTGCGTTGTAGTGGGTTCGGGGTGACAGTAGAAACCACTTTAAGGTGAAGAAAAAAGGGATAAGCATTAATAAAGAAATAACTACGTAAACCATTATCATTTCCTTAAGTTTTTATTTGGAATGTTGATGTAAATAGATAGATTTAACGCTGTCATAAATGCGTAGCGTGTTTCAATTATCTATTTAATATACCTGTTGTTTAGCGTTGTGAAGTAAGTCTATAACATAGTTCATACATAAATAGTAAACATAGTTATTATTAATATTTTTGATTTGTTCGATAAATTATAGTGTTTTATGGAAGGATTTTATTCAGGTACATGACCTGAACCCTGCTGAAGAACAGAGTTCAGGTTCGTTGAAATGGATTGAATGAAATGGGTATATGAATCTATGGGATGATTTTCCTAACTAAAATTGATTATAATTATCGGGGTTTGGGCCTATCCGTTTCCCAATATCCAGTTCAGCCATGGCTGTTAAGTCTTCTTTTTCCAGCCTGAAATCAAATACATCAAAATTTTCTTTAATACGGGCAGGTGTAACAGATTTAGGGATGGCAATCATGCCGCATTCAAGATGCCAACGAATGACAATTTGCGCTGGCGTCTTGCCGTATTTAAGTGCCAGACGTTCAACCAGTGGGGAATTAAAAACGCCTTTTCCACCCCGTGATAACGGGCTCCAGGATTCGGTTGTAATATGATGGGTAGCATTCCATGAGTGAAGTTGTCGCTGTTGCAGCAGAGGATGCAATTCAATTTGGTTGATTACAGGAACGTCACCTGTTTCCTGGATTATTTTTTGTAAATGCTCGATATGAAAATTACACACTCCAATACTGCGAGTCAGGCCAGTTTCTTTTAGTTCAATCAGTTGCCTCCATGCATCAACATAATGATCCTGTTCGGGAACTGGCCATTGAATGAGATAGAGATCAACATAATCTAACTGTAGTTTGTTCAGGCTTTCTTGTAATGCCGCACGGGCATCCAGGTGGCGATCATTCCAAAGTTTGGTAGTGATGAAAATTTCTTCGCGTGGGATATCAGTTTCTTGTAAGGCTTTCCCCACACCTTCTTCGTTATGAAAAATTGCCGCTGTATCGATGGAGCGATAACCGACTTCTAATGCGGTATGGATAGACTTAACAACCTGTTCATTACTCGCTTTCCAAACGCCAAGCCCCAATTGTGGCATGTGATTCTCATCAGCGAGTTTAATAATTGTCTGCTGACCCATTATTACCTCCTTTAGTTAATGAGGTTGTCCATCCCATTCAGGGGAAGTTATTCAGCATGTAAAAGTTGAACACAGCTTAAATAGTTGGTAGTAACAGTACCCGTTGGAATGGACTCTGGTTGTTCAATTATTGAGTTGATAATCCAGTCAGATGATAGTTAATTAAGTAGAAAATCAAGTAAATAAAAAAATAGCGGTTTTTGTGATCGTGTTAAAACGATAAGCACGTTATTTGTTTTTCTTTACTGCTCCTTTCTTATGACGCCAATACATCAACAGAGAAGCGGACAAGCCACTAATCAACAGAATAACAGGCAAAATCACCAAAATGTTCATCACCATATCTTGATGTGCTTTAACGAAAGGGATCTGGTTTAGGATATAGCCAAAACCCACGATAATAATGACCCATAAGAAGCCACTTAACCAGTTAAAAAATTGAAAGCGTTTATTATTTAGGCCAGAAATACCGGCAAATGTTGGCAGGAGAGTACGAACAAACGCTAAGAAGCGTCCGATAAGTAGGGCAGACAGACCGTGTTTAGAGAATAACGTATCGGCACGTTGGCGATATTGCAAGGGAAGTTGAGCCAGCCAGTTTTTGACAATACGGGTATGACCGAGCCAGCGTCCCTGTAAATAACCCAGCCAACAACCCAGGCTTGCTGCGATGGTTAGCAGGATTACCGTGGGAATGAAACTCATGACACCTTTGGCAATTAAAGCACCGGAAAGCACCAGCAGAGTATCGCCGGGTAAAAAGGCGGCTGGCAATAGTCCATTTTCCAACACTAGTGTGACAAAAAGGACGCCATAAATAACCCAGATGACATCTGGATTGGCAAGTTGGTTAAAGTCGTGATGCCAGAGTGCATGCACGATCTCGCTTAACGTTTCCATTGTTTATCCTGTGACTTTTGCGAGTAAAATAATTAACAAACCGATCTGCCTCAGTGTACCGCAAAATGATGAGATAAGGGGGGATTTGATTCATCCGCAGGGGAAACCGTGGCTATCTGCAAATACGCAATAATCAGAGATAGCCATAATTTAAAGGTGAAAGTTAACGAATTGCCAAACGCGCAAAACCTGCTTCCAGATCATCAATCAAGTCTTGTAGATTTTCTAGCCCAATATGGAGACGGAATAAGGTGCCAGTTTTTTGCGGCGAAGGGTATTGACGCAGTCGTTGAAGCATTTCTGGTTGAATGCCTAAAATCAATGATTCAAAGCCTCCCCACGAAAAAGCCATCTTAAAATGGCTCAGATTATCGAGATAATCAGCAAGTTGTTGAGGTGTAAGCTGGGTATTCAGGAGGAAAGAAAATAGTCCACAGGAGCCCGTGAAATCGCGCTGAAAGAACTGATGCCCTGGGCAAGAAGGCAGGGCAGGGTGATAAACTTCGGCAACTTCCGGTCGCTGCGCAAGCCATTTGGCAATTTTGATGCTGTTTTCTTCGTGTTGTTTTAAACGAACCGCTAACGTGCGCAGCCCTCGGTTTGCCATATACACCGTATCGGGATCGGCAATTTGCCCTAGCAGGTAAGATCCTTCCCTAAGCTGATCCCAACATCGTGCATTGGCAACCGCTGTACCCAGCATTCCGTCTGAATGGCCAATAATATATTTGGTGGCGGATTGGATGGAAATATCGATGCCAAACTCCAGGGCTTTAAACAGTACGCCTGCCGCCCATGTATTATCGATGATAATGACAATCTCAGAATTGACTTGCCGAATAGCCCGCACGATGGCAGGAATATCTTGCACTTCCATCGTCAGGGAACCCGGTGATTCAAGAAAGATAACTTTGGTATTGGGTTGAATCAGCGAAGCAATGTTTTCTCCGATCATGGGGTCAAAATAATCGGCGGAAATCTCCATTTTTTTCAGAACGTGATGGCAAAATTCCTGTGTGGGTTCATAGGCTGTACCTGTCATTAAAACATGATCACCGGTTTTTACAAATGCCAGAATTGAATGGGTAATAGCTGCCGTACCGGAAGGATATAGTGCACAGCCAGCGCCACCTTCCAGCTCAGACATCGCTTCTTGGAAGGCAAAATGGGTCAGTGTGCCACGGCGCCCATAAAATAATTCACCCTTGGTACGATTCTCCAAGGCTTGCTTTAAGTCTTCAACGGTATCGAAAATGACAGATGAGGTGCGTTGAATCAGTGGATTAACGGCACCTTGCGTATATCTTTTTTGTCTTCCAGCACTAACTAATAAGGTTTCTAGTTTTTTTTCTGTCATGGCATTATTCCCCAAGTTATTTCCTGCTTATATCTAAATAGAATCGCTCAAATAATGATTAGAAAGTTAAAAGATTTGGGGTGGTTTTACCAAAGAGATTCGCGCAACTTGACGAAAATTCAAGGTGAGATGGCGATAGTAAATCAGGATCGATTAACGAAGGAACATCATTAAGTAGTACTTTTTTGTTAAATAGTAATGATAATTACTATCAAATCGTCAAATGTCTGATATCATTTGTAGCGGACTTTTTCCTCTCTTGAGGTAAAAAGCCTGGATCAGGGGTCAAATGAGACCAGCATCTTCCTGAATTCACCTTGCAGTGCAGTTATCAAGCTGTAAGAGGGCGGAGATACAAGGTTGAAAAGTGAGCCATGACTCAGGAAATATTAGGATTAGCAAGATGAGTAAACGTGATTCACTGCTAAATAACAGAATCTATAAGAAAGAGAGTAAGGCTAACTGATGCGTAATTTGACAGCTTCTATTCTATTGGCATTCGGATTAACAAGTTCAGCATGGGCTGATACAACACCAGCCACGCTAGAAAATCAGGCTGCTGCTCAGGTAGCCGCTCCGGCAACACCAGCATCTTCCACAGCTCCGCAAGCGGTTGAATCAACAACTGACAAGCAGAAAACTGATGCACCATCAACTCCAGATGCGCAAACCGTAGCGGCTAATATAACAGAAAATGTAACGGCTACAGAAACCGTGACGACTGAAGAAACAGTTGTGGCGCCAATTGAAGAAGTTTCTGACAATCTGTCCGGTGGTTTCGCAACGGATTTGTCTATTTGGGGCATGTACCAAAACGCAGATGCAGTAGTAAAAACCGTTATGGTGGGGCTGGTGATCGCTTCTGTCATTACATGGGCGTTGTTTTTTTCCAAAGGTACAGAACTCTTAATGGCTCGCCGCCGTTTACGTAAGGAACAATTGGCTTTGGTTGAGGCTGCCAATCTGGATGCAGCAGTGAAAATTGCAGCAGATTTTGGCAATCGTAGCGTTAGCCGCCTGTTGTTGAGCGAAGCACAATCGGAGCGCGCCCTGTCTGCTGACAGTATTGACAAGGTTGGAACCAAAGAGCGAACTTCGTTCCGCATGGAACGTGCTGTTGCAGCAATTAGCCGCCATATGGGGCGTGGTAACGGTTATCTGGCAACTATTGGTGCCATTTCTCCATTTGTGGGACTGTTTGGTACTGTTTGGGGGATCATGAACAGTTTTATTGGCATTGCTCATTCACAAACAACCAACCTGGCCGTTGTTGCACCAGGGATTGCGGAAGCTCTGTTAGCGACAGCATTGGGACTGGTGGCAGCGATCCCTGCGGTAGTGATTTATAACATCTTTGCCCGTGTTATTTCATCATACCGTGGTCAGGTGGGTGACATGGCAGCTAAGGCAATCCTGTTGCTGGGGCGTGATCTTGATCTGGCTGAAAGCAAAACAAAAAAAGCAGAAGCAAGGTAATAAATTATGGCAATACGTCTTAATGAAGATTTGGACGATAACGGTGAACTGCATGAAATTAACGTTACGCCGTTTATTGACGTGATGTTAGTGCTGCTGATTATTTTCATGGTGGCAGCACCATTGGCAACGGTAGATATTAAAGTTGATTTACCAGCATCAACTGCGAAGCCGCAACCACGACCAGAAAAACCGGTATTTTTGACTGTGAAAGCAGATAAGCAGTTGTATGTGGGAGAACAGGCGGTTGATCGTGATAACTTGTCTTTGATATTGGATCAAACCACACAATCCAACAAAGATACGACAATTTTCTTCCAAGCCGATAAAACAGTGGATTATGAAACTCTGATGAGCGTCATGGATTCTCTACGCAAGGCGGGTTATCTCAAAGTGGGATTAGTGGGGATGGAATCAGTTTCCGCGCAATAACTTTTCTTTGCTTACCTAAGATATGAACTGCCCGAATAGTTAATCGGGCAGTTTTAGTCTCATATTATCTCCTCTGGTAATCTTAATTTTGCCTCTGTAATTTTTGATAAAATTACGGATTTGATCATGTGTCTCAATTGAGATTCAGTGTGTTTATTAACCAATGCACGGGGTTCAACATGGCTGCAAATATGTTTGTTCGTGCTCGTATAGATGAAACACTACAAAATACAGAAAATAATGTAAAAACAATATGTAGTGCTAATGTTTTGAAGATATCAATTATTAATATTATGTGTATTATTAATAATTAATATGAGTAAAAGAAAATATGTAATCTTAATGATTACAAACATGGTTACTTAATATTTATAATATTTCCGCGATGTTATAATTAATTTTTATATTAATATATATGAAAAAACATACTCATTTTGATTGTTCTTCTGGTTGTCCTGTAGAAGCTGCTATTTATCTGTTGGGAGGGAAGTGGAGAGGGGCAATAATATATCATATTGCTAAAAATAATGGAGTGGGATTTTATGATTTAATTAATAAGCTTAATAAACTAAGTCGTAGGACATTATCTTTGCAATTACCTTTTTTAGAGAAAAAAGGTATAGTTAATAAAATTGTTCTCAGTGAGAAACCATTGAGAATTAAATTTATTTTTATTCATCATATTTTCTCTGGAGTATTTAATGAAAAATATATTTAAGGCATCATATCTAGCTATTGCATTGACATTCACAGGCTCCATCACAACTTCTGCAATATCCACTGCTGCGGAACACCCTATAAATCAGTCTCCTGGCTACTATCACAATGCGGTTGGTGATTTCATGGTTACCGCTGTTTATGACGGTCATACGGATCTTTCTCCTTCTTTACTAAAAGGTCTTGACGCAAAAAATATCCAGGCCTTGATCACAGATATGTTCCAGATTGAAAACAAAGAGGGTATTCAGACCGCGATAAATGCCTATCTTGTGAATATCAGAGAGGGATTAGTATTAATTGATGCAGGTAGTAGCCAATGTTTTGGCCCCTCTGGAGGAAATATTGTTAATAACATCCGTGCTGCGGGCTATCAACCGGAAGCAGTAAAAGCAATATTGCTGACACATATGCATCCAGATCATGCTTGTGGCATCACTTCTCCAGATGGCAAAGCTATATTCCCGAATGCAACCGTGTATGTCTCTGAGAAAGAAAAAAATTACTGGCTGAACCCTCAGATTGCCACCTTAGCTCCTGAAACGATACGCCCATTCATTACCATGGTTCAGGATGCTGTTGCGCCATATATTGCTGAAGGAGCATTCCGTACTTTTAAAAGTGGAGAAAATATTTTTTCTGGTATCAAAGCAATATCGACTTTTGGTCATACACCAGGCCATACTTCATTTTTAGTGCATTCAGGTAACGATAACATGCTGATTTTGGGAGATATCGTACATTTTCATGCAGTACAACTTACATATCCGGAAGTTTCTATTGAATTTGATGTCGATGACAACAAAGCTATTGAGGCACGCAAATCTATTTTTGAAAAAGCCTCATATGAAAGGTGGTTAATTGGTGGTGCCCACTTTCCTTTCCCGGGTATCGGGCATATTCGTAAAGATAAACAGGGATATCGCTGGATTCCTGTAGAATATTCAAGCATACGGGCAAATTCTGAGTTTTGACAAACTGGCACCTGCTGTGAAAGGAAAGCTCCCGTTTTCAGGTGAATAAGGCTACAGCAGGACTGCCTCCCTATCCTACCTGTAGAAAGATATTGCTGTTGTCGGTAATGTTTTATTTTGCTTAACGGCCAAAACAGGGAATTAAGTTGGATAAATTACATATCGGGATATTAATATAATTAAATGAATATAAAAGTGGTACTATTCCTCTGTTATTAAGGGGGGGTGCTACAACGGTCATTATAACCTTATTTACAGAGTTCTTTATCTGGTTTATGAATTCAGTGTTTTCATGTTGTGATGTTAGATGAAATAGTAAGTGTAATATATATCTTAATTTTATCACGATGATAATGTAATAAGAATAAACAAAAAAACACTATAAATTAAATAAGGTTTTGGCTATATTCGCTCACGCTGAAGGCTTGAATTAATAACTCATAAAATTAATGAATTATAAACATATTGCTTTCACAAAGTTCACTATACTGCTATGCGGCCATATGGGCATTGTCTAGCGCAGAACGATCCCTACCGTGAAACAGCCTGATCCTGAATACGAGGAAAAAGTGGCAAAAATCACGGAAGCTAAAGAGAAGAGCTTAGAACAAAATCTTCACATTAATCTTAGATAACTATTGCACCTATAAAAGTAAGTAGGCCAAAGATTGTCTGGCACAACATCTGAAGTTTAACCTCTTGTTTTTACTTTCCTATTCTCTTTGGTTAAATAAAATAGAATGACTCTGGTAATCATTCCATGAGACAGTCACATGGAACTATTACTGTTAATTTATGTGGAAGTTTTTCAATGATGTTGATGAATTTTGGGGAGTGTATTCATCACATCACAAAAAGAGAATGAAAAAAGAGGTATAGCGCTATTATGAAATTTTATTTATTATATTTTATAAAAAATAACTTTTATGATGGAAAAGTTCCTTCGTTAAAGTTAAAAAGGTAGAAGTCAGACAATTTCAAATAATAGGGAGAGATTCTATTTTGTAGAAAAAATAATCATTACACAAATATTGATAATTTCGCCCATTCAATGCGATTTTATTGATAGGTTTCGATATCTGTTATGTGTGATTTTTATGAAAATGAAGAACTCCGTCGTAAGCAGTAATAGCCTCGCTTAAGAGAAATGAAGGAGCTGTAGTGGAGTAATCATCTTGGATACCTTACAAGGCGTTGGTGCAGCTTTTTAGCACTCAAAGTTTTACTTGGGGGTAGTTTTGGCGATTCTAGCTGTTATTACCACTATTATTCTGTATCTTGCATTCTGTATCTTGTGAGTATCAGTGAATATGATGTTTATCACTGATTGTTAAATCAGAATCCAGTTTCGCCATTGGAAATTCAAGTAGTTTTTGTAATTACTATTACATATACAATCATTTTATAACAACAAGTTAACAATTATTATGACATACCGTTTATTATCTAAAGATATTCGGGCATTGGGCTTTATGGCCTTTGTCCTACTCGTCGTGGCAGGAAATATCATTTTCTCGCCTATGGTTGACCTGCAAGCGGGTGAACATATTTGGAGTACTACTGTTGGTTTTTTGCTTACGGCTATGAGCCCAGGTACATGTGCTGACATGATATCTATTCGGAGGTTAGCATGAGTCAACAGTGGACATCCCGTTTGGGGCACATATTAGCAGCAACCGGATCTGCCGTTGGTATTGGTGCCATCTGGAAATTCTCGTATGTTTCAGCAACAAATGGTGGCGGTGCATTTCTGATTGTATTTTTATTATTTAGCTTTGTGATTGGATTAGCGGTTCTGTTAGCTGAAAACATAATGGGAAGCAGCACGGGTGAAGTGGCCGTTGATGCATTTAAAAAATTACTTGGTAAACACTGGGGGTGGGTTGGTTTTACAGGTATATTCAGTTCATGGTGTATCTATAGCTTTTACAGTGTTGTCGGTGGTTGGACCATAGGTTACACGGTGATGGCGAGTACAGGAGAGTTGAATATTACAGACATCTCTCAACTGACATCTATTTTCACCAATTTCATCAGTGATCCATGGTGGCCGATACTTGCACATCTGGCATTTTCAGGGCTGACCTGTTTCGTGGTACTATCTGGTGTGCAAAAAGGTTTGGAAAAATCAGTTAAAGTCATGATGCCACTGTTATTCTTGATCATGATAGTGTTGATTATTATCGGCATCCGTTTACCTGGTTCATCAGAAGGACTAAAATTATTCTTATACCCAGACTTCAATAGCTTGACCGGAAAAGGTGTTTTAGATGCACTAGGGTTGGCATTCTTTTCACTGTCTATCGGTTTGGGTATCCACATTACGTACAGCTCCTATTTGCCTAATAACAAAGGTATTGGTAAATCGAGTATCTGGGTTGTCATCCTCTCCTGTTTGGTCTGTGTATTGGCTGGTCTGATGATTTTTCCTGCTTTGGCCGCTGCTGGCTTAAAACCAAATGCAGGGCCCGGATTAACATTTATGACGATGCCAATTTATTTCGCCAGTCTGCCTGGTGGCTCAATCTTAGCAGTCACTTTCTTTTTATTGTTGTTAATGGCCGCACTGACCTCATCAATTTCATTACTTGAACACATTGTTGCTTATGTTCAGAAGCGTTTTAAATGGTCGCGTCGTAAAACAAGCTTAATAGTCACGGCATCGATTATGTTAATGGGGATACCTGTTTCCCTATCTTTTGGTCCTCTAAGTCATGTCACATTATGTGGAAAAACCATCTTCGACATGCTGGACTTTATTACTTCCAATGTTCTAATGCCATTGTTCGGAATTATCATTTGCCTCGTATTTGGTTGGTCACGTAAGGTCAATACACTCATACCGGATAATATGTCATTGAGAAAACGTCAGTGTTTGCTGCTTATATGGAGATATGTTGGACCCTTATGTATCGGAGTGATTTTGGTACACGGACTTATTTGATTGTGTTTGAAGCCGCACATGGGCTATTTCAATCTGTTCAATGTAAAAACAGGGCTGTGTCCCCATAGGGGATAGAAATTAGCTACAAGTTCCGAACGTACGGTTCTAATAGGATGAGGCGGCGACGCCTCATCTATGCAAGTCTTCCAAAAGGCTACAAGATTGCCAATGTAGTTTTAAAGATAAAATCGCCTGGAGCCGCACATAAGCGTTTTTTAAGCCAGTACATGATTATGTACGCCATCTCTTATTCATCTGTCTCTCGTTTCAATCTTTCGATTAATTATTAATAGGTATTTCATCAATAATTTTTATAAATCATTTCAGAGTGATGGGTTGCACACAATATTTTACGGATTTAACTGTTAATTTCTTTAATTCGGACGAATGCTAATGAGAAAGAGAAAATCACTCTTGGCGTACGTTTTCGTATGGTTGGGCTTCAATCTTGTATCTGCTCCCGTTGGCAGACAAGAACAGTCAGCATCAGTGATGTGGGGGGTATTTTCCCTGAGAAGAATACCTCCAAGAACGACCCAATTAACATTCCAGAAAAAGCAAAGGAAAAAAAATGACTTATATTCAATCTCATTTGGCGGGGCAAGTTTGGTTCTCACTCGGAGACAGCATAACAGAAAGAGGGTGGTATCAACCCATCGTGACTGAAATGTTAGGACTAAGAAAATTTGTGAATTACGGCATTGGAGGAACATGTATAGCTCAAAAAGATAAAGATGATAGTTCTGCTATTTGTTTAAGATATAAAGAAATGGGAAACAACCCAGACATCATTACCATATGGGGAGGAGTTAACGATTTTGGCTATGATTTTGGCTCTCACGGGGGGATAGAAATAGGTGGCAGTAAAGAAAAAACGCCATTAACATTTATTGGCGCTATGCATTTATTGCTGGCAGGAGTCACAAAGCAATATCCATTATCAAGGATAGGGTTCATCATAACAACACCTCTCTCAATAGAAAGAGGAATGAACAAAAAAAATTCGAAAGGATACTACTTGTCTGATTATTGTAATATTTGCAGGGAAGTTTGTGAAAGATATTCTATTCCATATCTGGATTTATTTAAAAACTCCGGTTTTAATGAAGGAAATATAGATATCATGACTAGCAATAGCTCAGGTACAGAGTCCGATGGATTGCATCCATCAAAAATAGGTATGGCGAAAATAGCTCCTAAAATTGCAAACTTCATGTTATCAATTTAAGAGGGATTTTGAATGAGAGTTCTAACTATAGATTTATTGAAAATAATTTCTATATTTTTTGTTGTCGTATCCCACGTCACATTGTTCTTTTTGTTACGTCATGATAATGATGTGATTTTGTATTTATACAGACAAGCAGGTCAGTTGGGTGTTTCGTTATTTTTTATGTGTAGTGGTTATTTCTTGCTAAATAACAATCATGAAAACCAAACAGTTTATGCAGTTAATAAAATAAAAAAATTTTACTTATATTATCGTTTTGGTTAGTCTTTTATTATTTCTATGATAATTTCTTTATTAGTAAATTCACAACAATTCCTACCGTCAGTTTTTTAAACTACGTTAACGTTAGTCGGATTATATCCGATGCCACTCATTTATGGTTTATATTTGCAATGATTGCTCTTTATATACTAACTCCATTAATACGGAGTTCATTTAATTTATTGAATGCCAAGGGGTTGATAAAGATAATAATCATAATGTTTATTATTTCTAATTTTACTTTACTGAATGCATTGACAGACTATAAATATAACTTTTCTATTGTGCCCTTTAATATTTTACTCCCATTCCAGGTTCAAGGACTTCTCAGTTTTCTGATTGGAGGGTATATAGGGCTTACGAACCCTAAAATAAAATCCTTCTCCTTTAACCACATAACTCTGTTGGTGTTATCCATTATCTCATTGATAATTTTGTCATTTATATCAGTCAGGACAGGGATGGCCTTCTTTTATGGGAAATTTTATAATGTTTTTCTTCAAGTCTCTTCCGTGTGCTTATTTTTATTTTTGATTAATTTAAATGTAAGTAAAATATCAAATACAACAAAATGCATAAGCAAAAATATATTGGGAATATATCTCGTTCACAATATTTTTGTTGTTGAGATACATAATGATTTTATCCATGAATTTTTGTTAAGAGAATTTCATTACGTAAATATATATGTTTATATAATGGTGTATTCGCTATTGGCTTTTGCCTTATCATATATGCTATGTATTTTATTACGAAAATTTAAGGTAACTTCGTCAATCATCACTATTTAATATTATGAATTGAGGATGCCGAGTAAAAGGACTACTGTGATCAAGATTATACTTTACTTGCACACGGGTAGGGCAACAATTGAAACGTTGAGAGCCTATGTTCGAAGTCAATCAACCCTGATTGATTTTTAAAATCATAGGCTCTGAAAGGACTTAATCAAGCCCCTGTGAAATGAAGTTTTAAGCCTAATGCTTTTGATATTTTATAGACTGTGTTAAAAGATGGATTTCCTTCTCCTGATAATGCTTTATAAATTCCTTCTCGGCTTATTCCAGCATCCTTAGATAGTTGGCTGATATTTCTGGCTCTGGCTATGTTACCTAACGCTTTAAATAAATATTTAGTGTCGTTTTCTTCGATAGCTGAATTTAAATACGCCTGAATATCTTCTTCGCTATCTAAAAATTCAACAACATCAAATTTTTTTGGTTCAGTTTTCATTTTAAAATCCCCACTTTTCCGCTAGTAGTTTTGCTTTTTTTATATCATCTTGCTGATTACCTTTGTCACCGCCACAAAGTAATAATATTATTTGGTTATTTTTATTGGCAAAGTAAACTCTATATCCTTTTCCATGATGTATTCTTAATTCTGAAATCCCTTTACCTACAGGCTCAACGTCGCCAAAATTACCTTCCTCCATCCTTTCAATTCCCGTTAAAATCTTAGCTTTTGCTACCCTATCTTTTAGAGATTTTAACCATTTTTCAATTTCCTGAGTCCTTTCAATTGTTATCATTTTATCCTCCTTAATTGATGTTATCATCATAGTCTTGATTATAAGGTGTGTCAACTTTGGTTAACATACTGTCATTGCTACGCTACCTTTAATTGATCATGTAATGAATTCTGTTTACCAAACCCATCAACCTCACCCTGCCTCGGTTGTTTACGAGGCTGAAATTAAAGCTTTTCGTGGTTAATGAAATGGACACCTCCCCAAATCGGCTCCAGTGAGCCATGCTGAATACATCAGCAAAATATGAAGAGGTGTCCCATGGAACAAATTATCGGAATTG
>NZ_MKGR01000029.1 GCF_001908095.1 Xenorhabdus thuongxuanensis
GAGGGCTTAATCGGTTTCTTCGTCAATACCCTGGCCTTGCGCGTCACCCTGAATGAGGCCGTTACTGTTACTGACCTGCTCGCCCAGGTTCGGGAACGGACGCTGGCGGCCTATGCCCATCAGGATTTCCCCTTTGAGCAGGTGGTGGAAGCCCTCCAGCCCGAACGCCATTTAAGCTACAGTCCGATCTTCCAGGTGATGCTGGCCTTAAATAATACCCCGGCCCAGACACTGGCGTTACCCGGCATCCAATGCACGCCCATTACACAAATGTACCCCAGCGCGCACTTTGATTTAACCTTATCCCTGACTGAAACCGAAGCCGGTCTGGTCGGTGAACTGGAATATGCCACCGATTTATTCGATACCGCCACCGTTGAGCGGATAGTCGGTTATTTCAACCAGGTGCTGACTGCCATGGCGGCAGATGACACCCAACGGATTGCCACGTTGCCGATGCTGCCAGAACCCGAGCGGCAACAACTGCTGGTGAACTTCAACGCGACGCAAACGGATTTCCCGCAAGAGACGTTGATCCACCAACTGTTTGAGGCGCAGACAGAACAGTGTCCTGATGCCACTGCCGTCGTCTACGAAGACCAAATTCTAAGCTATGGGGAATTAAACCACCGTGCCAATCAGTTGGCACATTATCTGGTTGCGTTGGGGGTACGTCCAGACGATCGGGTCGCCCTCTGTGCTGAACGCCGTCCAGAGATGGTAGTGGGCTTGCTGGCTATCCTGAAAGCCGGCGGGGCTTATGTGCCACTGGATCCCGCTTATCCGGCCGAACGGCTGGCCTATATGCTGGAAGATGCAGCTCCCGTGGCTTTACTGACCCAAGCAGAACTAGCCCAATCAGAGTGGCTCGCCCAGTTTAATGCCTTGCCCACGGTTCTACTGGATAACCCCGAACCGTGCCTGGCAACCCAACCAACTGACAATCCAGACCCTCAGGCTTTGGGCTTAGCGTCACGCCATCTGGCCTATGTTATTTATACTTCCGGTTCAACGGGGCAACCGAAAGGGGTCATGATCGAACATCAGAGCCTGTGCAACTTAATCACCCCCCAGCAAGCGACCCTGGCACTCACCGCCAACAGTCGCGTTTTACAGTTCGCCTCAAACAGCTTCGATGCCTGTATTTGGGAATGTTGTATGGCCTTAATGGCCGGTGCCCGTCTCTATCTGGCTCAACGGGCCAGTCTGTTGCCGGGTGCCATCCTGTCCCGCTACTTAGCAGACCAGGCCATCAGCCATGTTCTCTTGTCACCGACCGCATTGGCCGCCATGGATGCCCTGCCCGATACCCTGCAAACCTTGCTGGTGGGGGGGGAAGCGTGTCCGCCGACCTTAGTCAAACGCTGGTCACCAGGACGGCAGATGCTCAATGCCTATGGGCCAACGGAAACCACGGTCTGTGCCACACTCTATCCCTGTGCCTTTTCCGATGACAGTTCAGCAGATAATCCACCCCCGATTGGCCGCCCGATCGCCAATACCCGGGTTTATATCCTGGATGCACACGGCCAGCCCGTTCCTCGCGGGGTGGCGGGGGAAATTTATATCAGCGGGGTGGGGGTCGCCCGCGGCTACCTCAATCGCCCTGAGTTGACAGCGGAACGCTTTGTTCCCGACTCATTCTCAACCACACCTAATGCACGCATGTACAAAACCGGTGACCTGGGTCGCTGGCTGCCCGATGGCAATATTGAATACTTGGGTCGCAATGATTTTCAGGTCAAACTACGTGGCTTCCGCATCGAACTGGGAGAAATCGAAGCCAAACTGACGCAATGTGACGGCGTACGTGAGGCGGTGGTGATGGCGCGTGAAGATGAACCGGATCAGAAACGACTGGTCGCCTATGTGCAACCCGAAGAGGGAAGCGTATTGGTGCCCACGGAACTGCGCCAGCAACTGGCGCAGCATCTGGCTGACTATATGCTGCCCAGTGCCTTTGTCATTCTGACCTCTTTCCCGCTCACCCCGAATGGTAAACTCGACCGACAGGCTCTGCCGGCTCCCGATTTATCGGCCATCGTAGCGCGCAGCTATGAAACCCCTATCGGTGAGACAGAAATCGCCCTGGCGCAGATTTGGCAAAAATTATTGGGCCTACAGCAGGTCAGTCGCCATGACCATTTCTTTGAGCTCGGCGGCCATTCACTAATGATTGTTAGTCTAGTCGAAGAATTGCGCCATCTGGATTGGCAACTCGAGGTTCGCAGTGTATTTGCCTCACCAGTCCTCGCCGATATGGCTCGTGCTATCCAGCATGAGGTCAGCCACTTTGTCGTGCCACCCAATTGTATCCCCGAAAATTGTACGGCTATCACCCCCGATATGTTGCCACTAGTTTCGCTTTCCCAATTTGAGATTGATACCCTGGTTGAGCAGATCCCAGGTGGTGCGAATAATGTGCAGGATATCTATCCGCTGGCTCCCTTGCAGGAAGGGATCTTGTTCCATCATCTGTTACAGACACAGGGAGATAATTATCTGCTGCGAAGCTTGCTCGCTTTCGATACCCGTGATCGCCTCGATAGTTTTCTGAATGCCTTGCAACAGGTTATCAACCGTCATGATATCCTGCGCACGGCCATTTATTGGCAAGGACTGGAACAGCCGGTGCAAGTAGTTTGGCGTCAAGCTTCGCTGACTATCCGAGAATTCACCCCGACCACGACGGACGATATTCCTACACAATTACAGGCTTACACCGATCCGCGCCAGCATCAAATCAATTTGAACCAAGCACCCCTCTTTGCCACCGATATCACCCATGATCCGGTACAGGATGAATGGCTATTAGCTTTGCGTTTCCATCATCTGGTCAGTGACCATATGACACTGGAGCTGATTTTGGCTGAAATTGCCCAGATACTCCAAGGCAATGGAAAAACACTGCCCCCTATGTTGCCCTATCGCAACTTTATTGCCCAAACATTCAATGTGCCAATGGCAGAGCATGAAGCCTATTTCCGTACCCAACTGGCGGATATTGATGAACCCACCGCCCCCTTTGGGATATTCAGCGTACCCAGCGATAATAATGTTATCAACGAACACCATCTTCTGCTTGATCCCACATTGGCGAAAACCCTTCGCGCTCAAGTTCGTCGTATGGGTATGAGTTCTAGTGTGCTGTTCCATGTGGCCTGGGCCCAAGTATTAGCCCATATTAGCGGCCGTGATGATGTGGTGTTTGGCTCCGTGTTACTGGGTCGATTGCAAGGTGGTGCGGGAGCCGACCGCATATTGGGCATGTTTATCAATACCCTGCCCCTGCGTGTCTCTCTGGGCGGGCGCACGGTACACGCCATCGTACAAGATACCTACCATAATTTGACCGCCTTGCTGGAGCATGAGCAAGCCCCGCTAGCATTGGCACAACGGTGCAGTGGCGTGACCCAACCGATGCCACTGTTCAGTACCTTACTGAATTATCGCCATAGCCGGCCAAATACGAATGAGACCGCCTGGGATGGCATGCGCCTGTTGTTTTCTGAGGAGCGAACTAACTACCCCTTGACCCTCTCAGTGGATGACCTTGGGGAAGATTTCAGCATATCAGTCAAAGCCATCTCGACAATTGATCCTGCCCGGATAGCTAATTATTTAGTCACAACTATCAGCAGACTGATCGAAGCCCTAATGAACGAACCCCAGCGGCCAGTTTTGGATCTGTCAATCCTGCCTGCCGCTGAACGCCAACAGCTACTGGCCGAATTC
Source organism: Xenorhabdus thuongxuanensis (assembly GCF_001908095.1). Taxonomy (GTDB): domain Bacteria; phylum Pseudomonadota; class Gammaproteobacteria; order Enterobacterales; family Enterobacteriaceae; genus Xenorhabdus; species Xenorhabdus thuongxuanensis. The sequence continues at coordinate 3,736 of NZ_MKGR01000029.1, forward strand.
AACACCACCGAGACTAACTTTCCACAAAACAGCCTGATCCATGAACTGTTTGAGCAACAAGCAGCCCGCACGCCTGATGCCACCGCTTTAGTCTTCGAAGATCTGTCTTTCAGCTACCGTGAACTGAACTGCCGTGCCAATCGTCTGGCTCATCAGCTAATCGCCATGGGGGTACGTCCTGATGATCGTGTGGCTCTCTGTGTTGAACGTAGCCTGGAAATGATGGTGGGCCTGCTGGCTATCCTCAAAGCCGGTGGAGCCTATGTGCCACTGGACCCAGTCTATCCGGCTGAACGACTGGCTTATATGATAGACGATGCGGCACCGGTAGCTCTGCTTACCCAATCTGCACTCGTTGAAATGCTGGACACTACCCTGCCCAGCCTATTACTCGATACTCAATTACCCTCTATCTTTGATGAAGAAGCGGAAAACAATCCCGATGCTCAAACGCTGGGACTAACGCCACACCATCTGGCCTATGTGATTTACACTTCGGGTTCTACGGGACAGCCCAAAGGAGTGATGGTGACACACAGGAATGTCATCAATCTGCAGACAGGATTGAATGTAACGCTCGCCCTTAACCCGCCGTGTCGCATAGCCATGAATGCCAGTATTGTGTTCGATGCCTCGGTGAAAATCTGGCTTCAATTACTTTCAGGTCATACATTGATTATCGTGCCTGAAGAGATCCGTGCCGATAGCCAGCAACTCTGGCGATATTTTGCACACCACCTTGTGGACATATTCGACTGCACGCCAGTTCAATTACAATGGCTGTTAGAGGTCGGATTGGGAACACAAGCTGGTTATCAACCCCAATTAGCTTTGATTGGTGGTGACACTATCCCCCCTTCAATGTGGTCCAGACTGCAAGAAATAAAAACTACCCGCTTTATCAACGTTTACGGACCAACAGAATGTACGGTAGACGCCACGCTCTGTCCGATTGGTTTATCATTGTCACAACCCAGCATTGGTCAGCCAATAGCTAACACTCAGATCTATATTCTGGATACACAAGGCCAGTTGCTGCCTCTTGGCGTTGCCGGTGAGATTTATATTGGTGGCACCGGTGTGGCTCGTGGCTATCTCAATCGCCCTGAGTTGACAGCGGAACGCTTTGTTCCCAACCCGTTCTCAACCACACCTAATGCACGAATGTACAAAACCGGTGACCTGGGTCGCTGGCTGCCCGATGGCAATATTGAATACCTGGGCCGCAATGATTTTCAGGTCAAACTACGTGGCTTCCGCATCGAACTGGGAGAAATCGAAGCCAAACTCATCCAGTGTGACGGCGTACGTGAAGCTGTGGTGATGTCTCGCGAAGATGAACCGGGTCAGAAACGGCTGGTGGCCTACCTGTTACCGTTGGAAGGGGTTGCATTGGTGCCCGCAGAACTGCGTCAGCAACTGGCTCAGCACCTTGCCGATTATATGCTGCCCAGTGCCTTCGTCACGTTAGCCACTTTCCCGTTAACCCCTAACGGCAAACTCGACCGTCAGGCTCTGCCTGCCCCCGATCTTTCTGCTTTTGTGACGCATAGCTATGAATCTCCCATCGGCAAGGCGGAAACCGCTCTGGCCCAGATCTGGCAAGATTTACTGGGGCTGGAAAGGATCAGTCGCCATGACCATTTCTTTGAGCTCGGCGGGCACTCGCTGCTCGCTGTACAGTTGTTGAATCACATGCGTGAACAAAATATGCAAGTTTCACTGACCACTTTGTTCGCCCATCCAACATTATGTGATCTAGCCTTGGCTGTTAAGGAACAATTCGTCATGCCAATATCTCCATTTGATGAAAATCCTGTACCGCTCAGTCCGGCCGGCACTTTGCTACCATTATTCTTGGTGCATGAAACTTTCGGTGATCCACTGGTGTATTCTCCCCTGGCTACCCTGTTACCACCTGAACTTCCGGTTTATGCCTTACAGGCGCTCGGCATCCATACACTGGAACATCCGCCGGTGTCGATTGAAGCACTGGCTGCCTGCCATATTCAGGCCATTCGCCGTATCCAACCACGAGGGCCTTATCGTCTGATGGGCTGGTCGATTGGCGGTTTGATTGCCTATGAGATAGCCCAACAATTAACAAGTGACGGTGAGACAGTCGAGTTTCTCGGTATGATCGATTCCTATTATCATGCCCATAAAGATAATAGTGACCTCTCAACAATTGCCGAACAATCTGTAAACGAGGAAGAAAGACGAATAGGATTAGTCATTAACGTACTACATGCCCAAGGGATTATTGACGATAAAAGGGATTTGGCCGAGCTGCAAAACCTCAATGACGTGGATCAGGTACTTGATCACTTTATTGAACACCAGTGGTTGCCGGCGGGTATCACGCGCGAAGATATTCTCCTGCGTGTCTATACCTCCGAGATGATTTCACAGCTTAGTCAAGGGTACATCGCGCAAAAATCTGCCTTACCTGTCCACCTCTATACTGCGGAAGAGTCAGTCAACAGCGATAGTTGGCATGGCTGGCATGATATTGTTGGTCACGATTCGGTGCTCCACCCTATCGGCGGGACGCATTTCTCCATCATGCATCCTCCCCTGCTAAACCAAGTCGTGGATTCAGTCACTGAAAACTTGCGGGATGTTCCTGCTTTCGACCCACTGGTTATTATTCAGCAGGGCTCTCCATCTGTATCGCCGCTATTTTGCCTGCCTGGTGCCGGCGCCAGCCCGTCCAGTTTGCTCGAACTGGCTCTATCGTTCCCACAGCAACTTCCAATATATGTTTTACAGGCTCGTGGGTTCACGATTGAGCATCATTTTCCTTACAGCAGTGTCGAAGGGGCGGCCCGTGCCTATATCCAGAATATCCGGAAAGTTCAACCTCATGGCCCTTATCACCTGCTAGGCCACTCTTTTGGTGGCTGGATTGCTTTTGAAATAGCCTTGCAATTGCAAGCTGAAGGAGAACAAGTATCCGAACTTATTCTTATCGATACCGATGAACCTGACCAGCAAGGAAGTGCCCTCAAGTCAGTCAACCGTACTGAGACAATCATGGAGTTGATCGATATCTATAATATGATATTAAACCAGTCCCTTCCGCTCACCAGACAAGATTTTGATGATCTGTCCCCAGATGAACAAATTCAGCATCTGCACAGTGCTCTGGTTAAGGTCGGTCTCTTTCCGGCAAAAACACCAATATCACTGTTGCAAGGGATTGTTCGCGTTATGCAGGCTAATCTGAACACGGGCTATATACCTCGTACCCGTTATGAGGGATCTGTACATCTGATTAACGCAGAAGAAGGCAATAAGGATAAAAGGAGAACTCGCGAAACTCAATGGCGTCTTCATGTAGCTGAACTCAATACGATGGTTGTGTCCGGCAATCATATGACCATGTTGTCCGCACCCCATGTCAGGCAATGGATAACCAGCCTATGGCAAAATATCGAGAAATTTAATCAATTGAGTGGGTAACCTGATATCCAAGTATCAATTTGATTAACTGATATATCCAATAGATTTCAAACTGCCGCTATGCTGCAACTTGAAATCTATTGGGTTCTTTTTTTCGAATACAAAACGCGAATAACATATTGTTCAAAAAAATAAATAGTTATTCAATCGGCTCGTTGTTCTAATTCTCTAACCAGTGGGATCACGTTTCTACCAAAATACTCTAGCTCTTCCTGCATATGCAAAAATCCAAGCAATATCAGATTTACACCTGCCTTTTTATATTCGATAATTCGCTGAGCTATTTGTAATGGTGTGCCAATAAGGTTGGTTTTAAAGCCGTCATTATACTGTACAAGATCTTCGAAAGTTGATTTTGCCCAGTTCCCTTCTTTTTCCGGTGATGCATTTCCCGCATTTTGTACTTCATGATGGAAACTTTTCACCGCGTCAAAATCACTGTTATCTAAAATATCCTGTAGTACTGCACGAGCGTCTCTCTCATCATCACGGGCAATAGCAAAACCATTAACGCCTATTTTTACTTGATGATTATTCAATAACGCTTTAGCTCTGATATCTTCGATTTGTTTGTGAATATATTCCACACTGCCACCATTAGTAAAATACCAATCGGAAACGCGCGCAGCCATGTCTCTGGCTGCTCTGGAACTTCCTCCTTGAAAAATTTCCGGTAATGGTGCCAGTGGCTTGGGGTTTAAAACATAATCATGAAAACGATAAAAATCACCAGAAAAACTGAAAGCAGGTTGCGACCAAATCCCTTTCAAGCAACGGATAAATTCTTCAGAACGTAAATAGCGTTCTTCATGATCCAACCATGGTTCACCAATCGCTTTAAACTCACCGCGAAACCAACCGCTAACAATATTAACCGCAATACGGGAACCATAAAGCTGACTGATTGTTGCTACCTGTTTAGCGGCCAACACCGGTTTCCAAGGTCCAGGTAAAAGGGCTGCAATGATTTTCAATTTGTTTGTTACTGAAAGCAGATCTTGCGAAAAAGCCATCGATTCATGCTGATTTTCAGCACCATATCCAGCAGTAAATCTAATTTGGGTCAATGCATAGTCAAAACCTACATTTTCGGCGATTTGAGCCAACCTGCGATTATAAGTATGATCCCAGCCAGTACGTTGCTGGATTTTACTTATAACTAATCCACCTGAAACATTGGGTACCCAATAAGCAAATTTAATGGGTTGAGAATTGAATTCAGCCATTAAACCTCCATTATTTGAAATAAGAATATAGCTACTTGGTAAAAACGTTTATCATCTTCAATGATTTTTATAGATCGATATCACACTAAGTAATCGATGAGACATATTATTGACAGGTTTTGATAAAATCCATTCTTTATTATTTTATTTTAAATAATTTACAAAAGACATTATTTTTCAATTTAAAGTCAACTGATAGTGATGGGATCTTTTATAAAAATCCCTATAAAAATAAAGTGACATAATAAATAAGGTACTTAATGTTCCCAAATAATATTTTTTAAATACAATAAGATTGGTCATAGCTCAAAAATAAAATCAAACTATACGGATAATATCCAGACAAATAGAAGTATTAAAATATTCTGTTTAACAATAAAGAGGGGTTATATGAAATCACGTGCTGCCGTTGCCTTTGGGCCAAACAAACCACTCGAAATTATCGAAATTGACGTTGCTCCACCAAAAGCGGGTGAAGTAATGATAAGAATCAGCCATACGGGGGTCTGCCATACGGATGCCTTTACCCTTTCAGGTAGCGATCCTGAAGGAATATTCCCTGTTATCCTAGGCCATGAAGGAGCCGGTGTCGTTGTCGAAGTTGGTGAAGGTGTTACAAGTGTAAAACCAGGTGACCATGTCATTCCATTATATGCGGCAGAGTGTGGAAAATGTGAGTTCTGTCAGTCTGGGAAAACTAACCTTTGTATCGCAGTCCGTGAGACCCAAGGTAAGGGCCTCATGCCAGATGGCACAACTCGATTTTCTTACAATGGACAACCTATCTATCATTACATGGGATGCTCCACATTCAGTGAATATACTGTCGTAGCTGAAGTATCAGTGGCAAAAATAAATCCAACTGCAAACCATGAACAAGTTTGCTTATTGGGCTGTGGTGTTACTACTGGTATCGGTGCCGTACACAATACAGCTAAAGTGCAGTCGGGAGATTCTGTTGCCGTTTTCGGACTGGGTGGGATTGGTTTGGCCGTTGTTCAGGGCGCTCGCCAAGCAAAGGCGGGACGTATTATTGCCATTGATACCAATCCAACTAAATTTGAACTTGCCAGACAATTTGGTGCCACTGATTGCATCAATCCCAATGACTACGACAAACCTATCCAACAGGTCATTCTGGAGATGACCAAATGGGGTGTTGATCATACTTTCGAATGTATCGGTAATGTCAATGTAATGCGTGCCGCTCTGGAAAGCGCACACCGAGGATGGGGGCAATCAGTCATAATCGGTGTAGCAGGCGCTGGACAAGAAATTTCCACCCGGCCATTCCAACTTATTACCGGGCGTACATGGAAAGGCACAGCTTTCGGTGGTGTAAAAGGACGCAGCCAGTTGCCGGGAATGGTGGAAAAAGCCATGCAAGGTGAAATTGAACTTGCACCTTTCGTTAGCCATACAATGCCTCTGGAATCCATTAATGCGGCTTTCGATCTGATGCATGAAGGTAAATCGATCCGAACAGTCATTTACTACTGATTAAATCTGGATCGTAGACAGAAAACCGTGTTGCACTCCAACACGGTATCTGACAAGTAATAAAATAATCACTGCAACAAATGACTTTAGAGAGGAAGTAATGGAAAGAATCGAACATCACGCTTGTTTTGGTGGATGGCAGGATGTCTATCAACATGAATCAAAAGTTTTGGATTGCGAGATGCGTTTTGCCATTTTCTTGCCTCCTGAGATTAAAGACAGAAGATTACCTGTCCTTTACTGGCTCTCTGGCTTGACCTGTACAGAGCAAAATTTCATAACAAAATCAGGTGTTCAACGTTATGCTGCTGAACAGGGTATCGTCATTGTTGTTCCAGATACCAGCCCACGAGGTGATGATGTCGCTGACGATCCGGCCTATGGTCTTGGAAAAGGTGCTGGCTTTTATCTCAATGCATCAGAACACCCTTGGGCTTCACACTATCGTATGTATGATTATGTTGTTTCAGAACTTCCCAACCTGATTGAAACACACTTTGCGGTAACGAATATACGAGCAATCAGTGGACATTCAATGGGAGGTCATGGTGCAATGATCGTTGCATTGAAAAATCCAGGACGTTATTGCAGTGTATCGGCATTCTCACCTATTGTGGCTCCTGGCCAGGTTCCGTGGGGAATAAAAGCATTTTCAGCCTATCTTGGTGAAGATACATCGGATTGGAAACAGTATGACACTGTAGAACTGATCAAAAATGCAAAAGAACAGCTTCCTATTTTGATTGACCAAGGTCTCAATGATGGCTTTTTGGATGAACAGTTACGCCCTCATTTATTGCAAGATATTTGCGATGAAACCGGTTATCCAGTAATTATCAATCTTCGGCCAGAATATGATCATAGCTACTATTTTATCGCCAGCTTTATTGAGGATCATATCACTTATCATACCAAAGCAATGCAAAAGTATATTGAGCGGAAATAATTAGTCTTCAGTCGAGATAGCCACAATTTCCGTTTCAGGTATTATTCTGTCTCCCGTAAATTAGACCAATCTTGGGTTAAGTTTTTATATAAGTAAGGAGCAACAGCAAAAACACAATCCAAATGGGAACACTCTGGTAAAACACTCACTTTGAGGGATGGAGAACCATATCTAGTGGCAAATTCTTCCATCTCCGTGGGAGAAAACAGCTCATCCTTTTCGGCAATTAAAAAGTGTGCAGGTAAAGGTAAAACAGCCAATTGCTTATCTGGATAGCGCGGCGTCAAAGCATTCGCCATATTGACGCTATAACGCTCAACAAAACCATTCATAGATGCAAGCACTTCTTCAGAAAAGTGGAGCTTAACGGCTAAAGTTTGCCCACAAAACAACCCCCTACTCAAAGCATTTATGATAAACGGCCACTGATTTATCTCAGCAAAAGGTGGGGAACCGTCATGCAGACGTTTAAAATTAGCAAACGGTCCTAACTCACATGCCAGCATAAATAAGCCATCAACTTTATGTTGTGGACAATGACGAGTGAAATAATTTAACAGCATGCCTGCACCGCTAGAATGACCAAACAAATAGAGACGCGCCAGAGGGAAAAGGCGCTTCATCTCTTGAAGCATAATGTCAACATCACTCCAAATTCTCTCTGGAGAATCCACTGTACCTCTTGCACCGTCGGATTGCCCATGACCACGAATATCGACCAGACACACGGCCAAAGGAGCCATCATGCACAATTTTTGAGCGAAAATACCATAACCAGCCTGACTGTTTACACCACCTCCATGATAGGCGACAACGATCCCCCTGACTTGCTCTACAGATCGGTACAACTTATAACTTAGACCTTCTACGTTTCCTACAGTACAGTTTGTCTCTTTACCTAATATACGAGCGTAATAAGTAACCTTGTCGATGTAGCCGCTAAAATCTATCAATGTGAATTCTTCCGTATTTTATTAGGACGTATTGATGTTTCATGTTCATTATTTAATCAATCCACATGGGTAGCCAGACAATAATAAATGCCAGTGCCAGCATACTGGGGTGATTTTGTTCAAGCTTATCGTACCTTGTTGCTATGTATTAGCTCAAATTCGATCTAACAGTTACCGATTATTTATACAGGTATCGGTCAGGTCAAATCGGGGTAAAATTCTTTGTATTAGTCGAATCCAAGCAATAAAAAACAGTCACATTGCAATTATTTTATACGTGATAATTATTTATGTTTATTATTTAGATAATTTAGTAAAAAATAAAATACGGGTTATTGTTAGTTTTAAAAAAAGATCTGATTATTTCCCATCCAATAAAACTGAGAAATATACTCCAATTTGAGTATATTTACATTAAATTTGCGAATAATATCACAATGCTGATGGATTCAGTTAAGAGAAAAACCATAAACACATTACCCTTGTTTACTGTTTCAAAAGTAATAGAAACTAGTTGAAAATTATAATCACTTATATAATGGTTAAATTTATAAACAGTATAAGTGAATTTCCAGAATTTATGGCAGGAGGATAAATTGCAGACTTCAGAAATAATAACAGTAGTAGATTCAAATGGAATTTAAACATCTGGGTTAATAATTCTGAGTTTTAATTACGTTGTGAAATTAGTAAATCACGTAAAAAGAGATTACCATGAACACGCTGAATGTTATAAAAAACAATATGGAGTTGTCACACCCAGTTGAAGTGCTAGAGACATTATTAATACGCTTATATTTATATGACCGCACATCAAATAAAGATATTTCATTAAAAAGCGGTTTACCTATTCCTATCATTTCCGCATTTAAAAAAGAATTAATAAAATATGATTACGCTGAAAACAAAGGTGTTTTTAAGTTAAACTCTATCGGCGTAAAATACGTACAAGATGAACTGGGATACCGATCAATTGATATAAATAAATATAACTTGCTGTCATCAGAGGAGAAACGAGAAGAGTTTGAGCAAGAGCTTTCCGTTTTATTGGAGCCTATATATAACAGCAGACCTAAAGTCAATGTTTTGTTAGATCAAGCACATGCGACATTAGAGACATCAATACGCCGGGTAATGCTATTACTTAATAACCCAAGAGTATTTAAACAAAATGTTTTATTTTTGGGTGATGATGATTTGACTTCCTTAGCCCTTATGATGGCATTTAAAAAGCTCGGCCACGACTGCTCAAAAAATATTTTTGTCAAGGATATCGATCAGGACCTGCTAACATTTATTCGGGATGTCGCAGAGCAAAATGATTTTGTCATTAATACTGAATACTTAGATCTGAAACTTTCTAATGTATACACTAAAGATTTTGATATCGTCTTGACTGATCCTCCTTATACATTGAGCGGATTAAAACTATTTTTATCACGTGCTATTAGTTTCACTAAAAATGATAATAGTGAGATTTTACTCTCCTTTGGTCAAAAAAAACCAATGGAAAAACAAGAAATTCAAAGATTATTTAACAATCAGAATCTTCTTATCAGACATATTTATCCGCAATTCAATAAATATCATGGCGGAAGTATTATCAGTAATGTCAGCGATCTCTATGTTCTTTCTGTTACACCTCAAACGTACCCGACAATCCCAGGGGAAAATAATTATTCAGATAAACTCTATACCGGAGAAATTAACCCTCGTATAAAATTTTATCAATGTAAATCATGTAATAACATGATAACCATTGGACACGGAAAGAACATATTAACGATAGAACAGCTCATAGAGGCAACTTGTAATAAGTGTCACGGCACTAAATTTCAATATCGTGGTCAGGAAAAAGTCAGTACATCGGATAATACACGACAACTTGGCACTCACATGATCATAGATATGAAAGATTGTGATGCAGAGGTACTGAAATCTGCATCAGCCATTGAAAAAATCATGCTTGATATTGCCCAACAATGTGAACTGAATGTGGTTACTCATCACTTCCATCAATTCCATCAATTCCAACCATGGGGTGTCAGTGGTGCATTAATATTAGCAGAGTCACATTTTACTATTCACACATGGCCTGAACATCAATATGCCGCTCTTGATTTATTCGTTTGCAATGAATTTAAACATCAAGATACATTTATGATGCAGCTACAAACGCAGCTTAATGCTCAAGAATATGAATATAAAATACTACAGCGAGGTTTTTAATTTTAAAGTCCTGAAAGTTCCGTTTAGATTAAATCGTTTTATATAAAAAATATTCAAATAAGTTTCACATCTATACTGCATTATCCTTGACCAAACATTTTCATTTGTCATATTTATCCAATCAATGTGATTAAAATGGATAACCAAACGAAATTGGATAGGAATTGATTTCTATTAACACGGTGTATAAACACAGAATAAGCCCCAGGCAGGAGCTGTTTTTTATTTAGGATCCAAATCCAGTTTGTGTTACCTGACTCTCAACCCAGCCATCCTGCAACCGTGTTTTCAGCACATCACCTGCTTTTACTTGCCTGACTTGCCTCAGCAATTTTCCATCAGGAGCTTCGCTAATACTGTAACCACGACTCAACGTTGCTAGCGGGCTAACAGCCTCCAGGCGTGAACAGGAAACGGCAAATTTTTCCCGATAACGCCCCAACTGCCGTTCAATGGCCTGTTTTAAGCGAAAATCAAACTGCTGGATAGATTGGCAGTGACGCTGGATTTCGCGCTCAGGGTGGATTTGCAGCAATCGCTGATTCAACTTGTCATATGAAATTGAGTGCTGTTTTAGACAACGTAAAAAACTATCAATCAACTTTTGCCGTAATTCAGCTAAATAATGCTGCTGACGCGCCAATTGCAAATCAGGACATTGCTGCTGAAGGCGATGCTGCAATACATTAAATTCCTGTCGTTTTTGCGCGAAGAAATAATCCATCGCCATTTCCAGGCGTTGTTGTAGGGATTGGATTTGCCGTAATAATTCTGTTTGATTGCGGCTAACCAACTCTGCTGCCGCAGAAGGTGTCGGTGCACGTAAATCAGCAACAAAATCCGCAATGGTTACATCGGTTTCATGGCCAACAGCGCTAACAATGGGAATATGACTTTGGAATATTGCCCGTGCCACTTGTTCATCATTGAAGCACCACAGATCTTCCAAAGATCCTCCCCCACGCCCGACAATCAAAACATCACACTCTTGTCGCGCATTTGCCAGTTCGATTGCCCGAATAATCTGTAATGGTGCTTCAGCACCTTGAACAGCAGTAGGATAAATGACAATTGGCAAAGAAGGATCACGGCGTTTCAGGATATTTAGAATATCATGCAGTGCTGCGCCACTGATGGAAGTGATGACACCAAGTCGTTTGGCTGGAGAAGGCAATAGTTTCTTATAGGCTTGATCAAATAATCCTTCCACGGAGAGTTTTTGCTTCAACATTTCAAACTGTTGTTGTAGCAAACCATCTCCGGCAGGCTGGATACTTTCCACAATCAGTTGATAGTCACCCCTGGGCTCATACAAGGTGATTTGTGCCCGAACCAATACCTGCTGGCCATTTTGTGGACGAAACGTTGCTCTCAGATTGAGACTTCGAAACATGGCAGCACGAACTTGTGCACGTTCATCTTTTAATGTGAAGTACCAATGCCCTGATGATGGCTGAGAAAAATTGGACATTTCAGCGGACAACCAAATTCTGCCCATTTCCAGCTCAAGTAACTGACGAACAGTCTGATTCAAACGGCTAACAGAAAAAATTCCGGTATTAGTTGGTAGTGACATGTGAGCTAGATCAAATTTTAAAACAATGACTTAATTGATCAATATTAATCCCATCATATTACTAATCAAGAATTTTTTTCAAAAAATGCTGGAGGCAACCGATTTCGGCCTGTATAATGCCGCGGCAATATTTTATCCCTCTTATTGCTCCATAGCCTGGTGAGATATTGCCCATGTTACGAATTAAAAAAGAAGCATTAACTTTTGACGATGTATTGTTGGTTCCTGCCCACTCAACAGTCTTGCCTAACACAGCAGATCTGTCCACTCAATTAACTTCCACCATTCGCCTGAACGTACCTATGCTTTCCGCAGCTATGGATACTGTGACGGAATCTTCACTGGCAATCGCACTGGCACAGGAAGGGGGCATTGGCTTCATTCATAAAAATATGTCGATTGAACGCCAGGCTGAAGAAGTCAGCCGCGTGAAGAAACATGAAAGCGGTGTGGTGACTGATCCTGTTACTGTAACACCACAGACAACTCTGCGCGAAGTTCATGAACTGGCTGAACGCAACGGTTTTGCAGGTTATCCAGTAGTAACAGAAGAGAACGAATTAGTGGGCATTATTACTGGCCGCGATGTGCGTTTCGTGACTGATCTGAATCAGCCTGTGACGGCAGTGATGACCCCTAAAGAACGTTTGGTAACCGTAAAAGAAGGCGAAGCTCGTGAAGTGGTTTTGCATAAAATGCACGAAAAACGGGTAGAGAAAGCGCTGGTTGTTGATGATAACTTCCATCTGCTTGGCATGATTACAGTAAAAGACTTCCAGAAAGCGGAGCGTAAACCAAACGCATGTAAAGACGAACAAGGCCGTTTGCGTGTCGGAGCGGCAGTTGGCGCAGGTGCTGGCAACGAAGAGCGTGTTGATGCACTGGTTGCTGCGGGTGTCGATGTACTACTTATTGACTCTTCCCACGGCCATTCTGAAGGTGTGTTGCAGCGTATTCGTGAAACTCGCGCTAAGTATCCTGATCTGCAAATCATCGGCGGTAATGTAGCAACGGGTGAAGGCGCTAAGGCACTGGTAGAAGCGGGTGTAAATGCTGTTAAAGTGGGTATCGGTCCTGGTTCTATTTGTACGACTCGTATCGTTACTGGTGTTGGTGTACCACAAATCACTGCCATTGCAGACGCGGTTGAAGCGCTGGCAGGCAGCGGTATTCCTGTTATTGCAGATGGTGGGATCCGTTTCTCTGGTGACATCGCCAAAGCGATTGCGGCAGGTGCATCATGTGTGATGGTTGGTTCCATGCTGGCAGGAACAGAAGAATCACCGGGTGAAATCGAACTTTATCAAGGCCGTTCGTTCAAATCTTACCGCGGCATGGGTTCTTTGGGCGCAATGTCCAAAGGTTCCTCTGATCGTTACTTCCAGACTGATAATGCGGCTGACAAACTGGTTCCTGAAGGCATCGAAGGTCGTGTGGCTTACAAGGGTCTACTGAAAAATATCGTCCACCAGCAAATGGGCGGTTTGCGTTCCTGTATGGGGCTGACTGGTTGTGCAACTATTGATGAACTGAGAACTAAAGCAGAATTCGTTCGTATCAGTGGTGCGGGTATTCAGGAAAGCCACGTTCATGACGTGACAATCACCAAAGAATCGCCTAACTACCGCTTAGGTCTGTAATTTATTTAGAGTGGCCCACACTAGGGCCACTGATTTTTTTGTTTTTTAATTGCCACTTGTTTTTGGAACTCACCTCAAATGACAACTAATATCCATCAGCATCGCATTCTTATCCTTGATTTTGGCTCGCAATATACTCAGCTTATTGCTCGCCGCATCCGTGAAATCGGTGTTTATTGTGAACTTTGGACATGGAATGTCACTGAAGCACAAATCCGTGAATTTAATCCGAATGGTATTATCCTTTCTGGTGGACCAGAGAGCACGACTGAGCACAATAGCCCACGTGCGCCGGAGTATGTTTTCAATGCGGGCGTACCTGTGCTGGGTGTCTGCTATGGCATGCAAACCATGTCTATGCAATTGGGCGGCCAGGTTTCCAACTCTGATGAACGTGAATTTGGTTATGCACAGGTTGAAATCAAGAATAGTTGCGAACTATTCCGCGATATTCAAGATGCTCTGAGTGAAACCGGCAAACCGCTGCTGGATGTATGGATGAGTCATGGTGATAAAGTGACGGCGATCCCTGCTGGTTTCACAACCGTTGCCAGTACTGATACTTGCCCGTTTGCTATCATGGCCAACGAGGAAAAACGTTTTTATGGCGTGCAGTTCCACCCAGAAGTCACTCATACTCACCAAGGTATGAATATCCTGAAACGCTTTGTTCTGGATATTTGTCAATGTGAAGCGCTGTGGACTGCTGCCTCTATCATCGATGATATCGTAGAACGTCTGCGTACACAGATTGGTGATGACCATGTTATTCTGGCACTGTCTGGCGGCGTAGATTCTTCTGTTACTGCGCTGCTGTTGAACCGTGCAATTGGTAAACGTCTGACTTGTGTTTTCGTGGATAATGGCTTGCTGCGTTTGAACGAAGCGGATCAGGTGATGGAGATGTTTGCAGGTAAATTTGACCTGAACATCGTTCATGTTAAAGCGGAAGACCGCTTCCTGTCTGCACTGGCAGGAATTGATGAGCCAGAAGCTAAACGCAAGACCATTGGTCACGTATTTATTGACGTGTTTGATGAAGAAGCATCGAAACAAACTCAGGTTAAGTGGTTAGCACAGGGCACGATTTATCCAGATGTTATCGAGTCAGCAGCATCTGCAACGGGTAACGCCCATGTTATTAAATCTCACCACAATGTCGGTGGCTTACCAGAAGATATGAAACTGGGTCTGGTTGAACCGCTGAAAGAGTTGTTCAAAGACGAAGTACGCCGTATCGGTCTGGAGTTGGGTCTGCCACATGACATGCTATACCGCCACCCATTCCCAGGTCCGGGCCTTGGCGTTCGCGTATTGGGAGAAGTGAAGAAAGAATATTGTGATTTACTGCGTCGTGCCGATGCCATCTTTATTGAAGAACTGCACAAAGCAGATTTGTACCATAAAGTCAGCCAGGCATTTACCGTGTTCCTGCCAGTGCGTTCTGTTGGTGTTATGGGTGATGGCCGTAAATATGACTGGGTTGTGTCCCTGCGTGCGGTAGAAACTATCGACTTTATGACCGCTCATTGGGCACATCTGCCATATGATTTTTTGGGTCGTGTATCGAACAGGATCATTAATGAAGTCGATGGTATTTCGCGGGTAGTCTATGACATCAGTGGTAAGCCACCAGCGACGATTGAGTGGGAATGATTTACGATAAATCGATAACAAAATTTAAGCACCCATAAATCTAAAACCATCAGTAAGTTACTGATGGTTTTTTCGTTTTCCACTCAGTGAAAGGGTTATCATGAGCCGTTTTATGATTGAATTTGGTGATCGTCTAAACGGTCACATTTAAAGTGAAATGTGATTACACAAATTGTAAATAGGGTCTGTGATCTTTTAAAGAATATTAATGACGTTTAGTTTTCCAATGCCAACTTCACAGCTTTTTCAGCATGTATAGCAGTTGTGTCATACAGTGGAATATTTGTATCAAATTGACTCACAAGCAAACCAATTTCAGTGCATCCCAAAATAACAGCTTCAGCACCTTTAGAATAAAGATCCTGGATGATATTCAAATAACGCTGTCGTGAATTTGGTAAGATTTCACCAACACATAATTCATCATAAATCACACGATGAACTAAATTTCTCTGTTTTTCGTCTGGCACAATGACTTCAATACCAAATTTATTAACTAATCTTGACTTATAGAAGTCTTCTTCCATTGTGAAACGAGTTCCCAACAAACCTACTTTCTTGATGCCATCATCAATCAATACTTCTGCTGTTGCATCCGCTATATGAAGTATAGGAATAGAAATGGATTTTTCTATATCATCAGCAACCTTATGCATTGTATTGGTACATATTACCAAAAAGTCAGCTCCACCAGCTTCAACAGATTTCGCCGCATCTCTCAGCAAATTCGCTGCTTCATCCCAACGAGAAGAACTTTGTAATTTTTCAACTTCATCAAAATCCACACTGAATAAACATATTTTAGCAGAATGAAGACCTTTTAGTGCCTCCTTAACTCCTCGGTTAACTGCTTGATAATAGCTAACTGTCGATTCCCAACTCATTCCACCTAACATGCCTATTATTTTCATTTATTTTCCTCAATGTTATCAAGTAATCTTGCAACAAATTGTAATTAATCTTATTAAAATAGAAACAATACAATAACATTATTATTGAGGATTGTTACTGAAAAAAACATGTATTACATAGAGATTAACTCAATGGTAATGCCTCCAATTTATTGATAATATTTAATTTTTAGATAATGCCCGATGACTCTATCATGCAGTTCGATGGATTTTGAAAAAGATAAAGTTTTGCGAGTCAGTCTTGCTAAATGTTGGCGGAGATTCAGGTTATGCCTATCTATACACGATTCAATAAATTGATCTCATGACCGGAGAGTATTCCTCTAATCAAGAGGACCTATTACAATGTAATATAATGAAATTAAATATAATTATATTCATCACGGACAAAAAATTAACCTAAATTAAACAAATTGACAACAGATTATTTGATGACATTGACAACAGTTCATTAGAGGCTTAGTTTGGATTACGAGGAAAATGTTTTTTATTTTCTATATTAAAATTATTTCATTTATATAATTTTCAATCAATCAGCCAGTATAGAAGAATTCGACTTTAAGAGGTATATATGAACAGAGAAGCTGATATTCAAGATGTACAAAATCAAGCTATTAAAGATATTGAATCTATAGAATTAATTGAAGTACTAGAACAAATTGAAGAAGCCGGTTTGGCCTGTTTAAGCTGCTCTTAATATAATTAATAGAGGGTAATAATTATGTTACCCTCTGTTTTTACATTCAAATTAATTTAATTCATGCGTTATTATATTCAATAATTGATGGAGTGATTTACCTTTATGAAAAGTATAGATTTAGAAGAGTCATTAAAAAACAATTCATTAAACTTAACTGATTTTCTTATTTTTCGTCATATCAGAGAAGGTAGAGGTAAAAATATAGCTATTCATATGATGGAAAAAATTTCACTTACCAAGAACTATCAGAAAAAATTTCAAAAACATCAAACTATTTTAAGTCAATAGGTGTAAAAAATAAAACCAGAGTTATATTAGCCATTCCTGATACCCCTGCATTCGTAATAAGTTTCTTTGCAGTTATAGCATGTGGTGCTATGGCTATATTAAGTAATCCTCTTAGCGAATCGACAGAAATAAATTACATAATAAAAAAAATAAATGCTGATATATTAATTATTGATCATGAAATAGAGAAAAAAAGAGGATTACTTTCCGGGATAACCAATAACATTGAAACTATTTTTATCGGAGATTTCCATTTAAATCCATCTGATTTAGAAATAGCAATAGAAAACAAATCAAGTGATTTATTGATCAGCCATACAAGTGCTGATAGCTATGCTTATGCTTTACTCAGTTCGGGCACAACAGGAAAAAATAAAGTAATACCCAGGCGTCATCGGGATATTTTGCATTGTGCTTATGCTTTTTCTGAAAATGTTTTACATATGAATTCAGCAGATAAGGTGCTAGCCGTCCCTAAGCTAACTTTTGGTTATGCATTAGGTGGGGCATTATTATTTAGCTTCATATATGGTGCATCATGCATCATTTTTAGAGAAAAAACAACCTATAATAGAATCATAAAGTTAAGTAAAGATTTAAAACCAACAATATTTCTTGGAACACCAAGAATGGTCTCTGAATTACTTAATAATAATAGAGGGAGTGAATTAAAATCTTTGCGTATATCAACTTCTGCTGGGGAGGTTTTATCATCTATTCTATTAGAAAAATGGAATAAGGAGATAGGAATCCCACTTTTAGATGGTTTTGGCTCTACAGAAGTGGGACATATTTTTCTATCTAACACTCTAGAAAATATAAAACCACAGACAGTAGGTAAATGCCTAAGTGGTTTTCAAATTAAAATAATTGATAATAAAGGAAATGAAGTTAATGAAGGAAAAGTTGGGCGACTTTGTATTCGTGGTCCAAGTGTTGCTTGTGAGTATTTAAATGATGTAAAGAGAAGCAAGCAATCTTTTAATGATGGTTGGCATATTAGCAATGACATGTTTAGCATTTCTAATGATTATGTTACATATTTCGGTCGTTCAGATGATATGATTAAAAAAGGTTGTGGCGAATGGGTGTCTCCTTATGAAATAGAAAATGAAATATTAAAAAATGATGAAGTTTTAGAGTGCGCAGTCATTGGAGAAACAAATGAAAATAATGTGATTATATTAAAAGCATGCGTTGTATGTAAAGAAGGAACAGTAATATCCCCTTCCTTAGAGGAAAGAATTTTTAATTCAGTAAAGAATAGATGGATTAATTTTACATATAAGCATTTAGAGGAAATTGAGTTTATGGATGCTCTACCGAGGAACAGCTCAGGGAAATTACAACGTAATATTTTGGGAAGTAAAACACTAACTGAATTTTCTTATGATTGTTAAAAAATCATTTAATTATTAATTAGTATTGTAAGAATAATAAGGAAAGTAATTTTTTATAATTTATCCTCATAAAATCATAAATAAATTTTATAAAATTTAATTAACAAGATTCAGTCATATAACCTTCAGTTATAAAAATATATTTTCAGGGGGGATTATGAATATAATTGATTTTGCAAAAAGAATAAACTACGAAATTACATCAGCACAAAGTATGTTTGATATGATAAATAATATCAGAAATATTATGTCTGTAGCAATTACAGACGAACTTTTTTTGAATGATTGTATCAATGAACTCATTGAAAATATTAAAAACACCATAAATATTAACGAAATCAAGCCACTTTATGTTGATCATAATAATAAATGGAGGATGAATATTTTTTTATGGAATCCTAAGAGTGAAAACCAACCACATCAGCATAACACATGGAGCGTAAGTGGAGTTATGCACAACAAAATAAAAATAAAAATTTATAAAAAAACAAATGAAGAACTATCTGTTATTGATGAACTAATTGCGATTGAAGGAAAAACAGGTTATTTAATACCACCATGTATCCATGCATTGGGTAATCCCGATTTATCCGAATATAGTATCACTCTACACGTTTTTTGTGATTCAGAACTGAGAAAAGATAAAAATGGCGATACTATATGGTTAGGGAAAAATGATCCACGTGACAATATTGATCATTCTATTGTAGTATTGAGGAATTTGACTTCATGTTTACTACTCACTGATAAATTAAGCCCGAATTTCAAATTTAATATATTGGAAAAAATATTTCCCCTCGGAACTCCATCAATTAAATTACAATCATATAAAAAAATGATCCGCCTTGATATAAGTAAAGCTGAAAAATATTCATCTCAGTTGGAATCTGTTCTTTCTGGTGATATTTTAATTAGAGTCAAGGAAATCAATGCCAAATTACATGGGAGGAGAATGTGATAAAAATAAAAGAAAACGAATCAATGATTCAATATTTGATTGGTTACTTGGTTACCAATACGTATTCATTAGATCATTATATACACACCCAAGAATTTGACGACCCTAATTTAGATATACCTAAAGAAATTAAAGATATTATTAACGGCGTAATTATAAATCAAACAAAGAGAATTAGAATATTAAGTGAAATTTTAGATAAAAGATTATATAAACATGTACTTTTGTTCTTTTCTTTATCTGCAACAGCTATTAGTGAAAATATATTGCATGTAGAATGGGATGATTTTCGCAGTACTTTATCTAATCTTAGGTGGAATGATGCTAATCTATGTGCACTAGATTTTATGAAACATGTAATAAATAAAGGTTCATTTCTTTCTTATAAGAATGGTTTTTTCATATGTCAAATTATTAGTTATGAAATTAGTATCCTTGAGGTATTAAATAACGCAAAGAAAATCAGTTATAATTCATTATCAATGTCAGATTCTAAAAGTGATTATAATTACCCTGTGGTAATGGTAAAGCCAGTTTATAACACTTATGATTTTGATATAGTCACAATGATAAAAAAACTAAGAAAAAATGACAATGTAGAAATAGAATTATCAGATAAAGAGCTTTTAAAAAATGAAAAAAATAACATTTTAACTTATATATCTTGGCATGACCAGAAAGTTAGAACTATAAAGGTAAACACACTATTGATGAAGTTAATCAACGAATTCTATTCTCTATCAACCTATAAAAAAATTTGTGATAAAATATTGTTATCAGAGTTGTCTGATAACAATATTTTGAAAATAGATTCAATATTTATTAAACTAGAATCATTAGGCGTGATTAGATGGTTCTCTAAGAGTAAATTAAAAAATATAAAAAGGAGTTAATATGTTAGACAATCTTCCATATGGTGTTGGAATTAATTACCGCCCTGAAATAGGTGACAGCTTGTTAAAAAATATTGACTATTTTGACTTTATAGAAATTATCACTGACCTATTTTTTTTATCTAAAGATATTCCTTTATCTTTGCAAAAAATTTTAACCAAAAGATATTGTGTACTACATGGATTAAAATTATCTATAGGTGCTGATGAAGGTATAGATTTAAATTATTTAAAATTAACAGCCAATATCATCAATAAATTATCCCCATTATGGTTCAGCGATCACTTGGCATATACAAAAATAAATGCATTTGATATAGGTCAACTGATGCCTATTAGAAGAAATTCATATAATAAGGAAAGAGTAATATCAAAAATAAAAGAAATTTGTTCATCTAGTAATATACCATTTTTAATAGAGAATATTTCATACTACTTTGACTTTCCTGATAATGAATATAGTGAGTGTGAATTTATATATGATATTATTAAGAAAAGTGGATGTGGGTTACTGCTTGATGTAAATAACCTTTATATTAATTCTAAAAATCATGGTTATGATCCTTATGATTTTCTAGAAAAAATAGATTTAAATTCAATCGTAGAAATTCATATAGCTGGAGGATATGCGCATGATGAATTATTAATAGATAGTCATGGTCATAAAATAGGAAAACCAGTATGGGAATTACTTGAGTACCTATGTTCTAGAATCACACCTCATGGTATTGTTTTAGAAAGAGATGCTAATTTCGATATTGATGATATTTTAGAGAGTTTACACCGTGCTAGAGAAATACTGTTTACTTCTCCTGCATATTGTCGTCTCACCTGCCCACGGAAGTTTGACTCTAAATTAGAATAGTTTTTAAAAAAATCCATATACTGGATAAAGTTAATGTAATCTAAATTAATTTGATATACAAAATTATATTTTTTATATCAATCTGTATTTTTGCTTTTTTTGACTAAGTTAAGAATTTTAAATAAAGTGATAATCTATTGAAATTAAATAGGTAATTAACATGAAATTAGCAATCAATGGCGGTAAAGCTATTCGTCTCGCGAACTTTCCTAAATGGCCTTATTTTAATGAAAGTGAAGAGCAAGCATTATTGAGGAGTTTACATCAAGGGCATTGGTGGAGAAATCAAGGGGAAGAAAATAATTTTTTTGAACAAGAATTCGGTCAATATCATAACGGTTATGCTGTCACTGTCACTAGTGGAACGGTAGCATTAGAATTGGCATTATTAGCTTCTGGTATAAAACCTGGAGATGAAGTTATAGTTCCGGCTTTTACATTTATTTCGACTAGTATGGCAGTTCAACGAGTTGGTGCAATACCAATAGCTATAGATGTTTTAAAAAGTACTTATTGTATTGATCCTAATCTAATTGAAAAAAATATAACTCCCCGAACAAAAGCAATCATACCGGTCCATATTGCTGGTCACTTATGTGATATGAACAATATAATAAAAATAGCTAATAAACATGACATTATTATTATTCAAGATGCCGCTCATGCACATGGAGCCTGTGGAGAAGAAGGGAAAAAGATAGGTGATTGGGGAACACTGGCATGCTTTAGTTTCCATAATCTTAAACTGATGACAGCAGGGGAAGGCGGTGTCGTTTTGTGCCCTACGAAAGAATTACGTGATCTTGTTTTTCTTTATAGTAATTGTGGACGTCATACAAAAGACAAAGAATATCAACATACTATAATCGCAACAAATGCTAGACTAAGTGAATTCTCTGCAGCAATTTTGCGTACTCAACTAAAAAGACTAAAAGAACAAACTCAGATTAGAGAGCGTAACGCGGCAAGTTTAGAGGAATTGTTAAAAACATTACCAGAAGTTACTCTTCAAGAGTACGATACTAAAATCGTAACATCTCATCCACACTATATGTTTATGTTTACACTCGATCAAAGGATTGCATATATTGATCGTAATTACTTTGTAGCTTGCCTATTCGCTGAGGGAATTCCAGCATTCCGTGCTTATAAATCAATCTACCATGTTGATAATTATTGGCTATATCCTTGCACAACACGACATAAGCAAAAATTTATAGACTCGTGTCCAGTTGCTGAATATATCGCAAATAGAGGAGTTTGGATACATCACCGAGCTTTATTAGGGAATCATGATGATACACTAGATATTTACAGAGCGATAAAAAAAGTGATTTCGGCATTAAAAAATTAATGAAATATTCTGTTTTTTAACTATAAATAATTCATTAATAAGAAAGCATAATAAAATAAATGAGTTATTCTTATAGGAAATAATTCAAGGGCGGTAGCTTTGCTAAACGGAAGGTAAATAATTTTAGTGTCTTTTTATGCGCAATTGCATTACAAATAATTATACTTTATATCTATAATTTAATGTTTTTTGATGCAATTAATAATTAAAAAACATTCATTACTAAACAATCAAAATCTATGTAGCCAGATAATGAGACTAACTATAATTATATATTATAGTTAAATGTATTTACTTAAAGTGAAAATAGGTGTTATAGTGATTAAATTATCCAACATATGTAAAGAATATTCAGAAAGATTTATAATTAAGGATGCTTGCTTTACTTTTCCTAATAATGGTATCTATTGCCTAGAAGGTGAAAATGGTTCAGGTAAATCGACATTGTTAGGAATTATAGCTGGCGCCATTAAACCTGATTATGGAGATGTATTTTTAAGTGAAGGATACGGTTGTAGACAAAAATTTATAGCTTATGCTCCTGATAGCCCCTGTATATATGAATTCATTACTGGAAAAGAATTTCTAGATCTTATTTGTTCTATAAGAAAGATAGAAATAGAAAAACAACTTGATTTAATCGATGGTTTTAATTTACATAATTATATGCATATTCATTTTCGTGATATGTCTCTTGGAACTGCAAAAAAATTCATGTTAATTTCTGCAATCATAGCTGATGTAAAAATACTTATTTTTGATGAACCAACTAATGGTCTTGATAATGATTCACTTTCATATTTCCTCGAGAATATAAAAAAATTCAGCCTGTCTGGATTAGTTATAATGACATGCCATAATTTTGAGGTTAAAAAATATCTAAACCCCCATATTATTAACATAAATATATTTAAGGGTAATTAAATGAATTACTTTTCATTTATTGAAAAACAAAGTGTTTTTGAAACACCATTTATTACTTCATTGCAGAATGATAATAAAGAAAATGTAATTGTGTCTTGGATTGCTAGTGATGGTAATAACGCATACCATTATTGGTATAAAGTTTTGGAAGAGGAAATTATTTTTTTGCATCTAGAAGAAAGTATTTATCAAAATATAATTTCCTTTTCGAAAGAAAATTATGCCTTAAGTACAAATAATAACGTTAAGGTTTTTTCTCTCGAAAATAATAAAATGTGTGGATTAATTAATTTAAAAAACATAAAATCAATAAAATTTGATTACAAAAATACATTATGGTTATTATCTGGAGAAACGTTGTTTAAAACCTTACCAAATTCTTTTGGTAAATATTATGCTTTTCAAAAAAATATTAAGTCCTTTATTTTAGAAGAAAAAAATAACTATTTACTATCTGTGGATGATAAAAATGATTTTACTTTGATAGTGAATGATGGGAAAGAAATTTTCAAATATAAAATAGGGAAAATAAAGTGTAATTCTAGAACCCATTTTAATATAGTTCCTACTGAATCATATATATACATATATATACAACCAAAAGATCTAGTTAGTAAAATCAACAACCATCTTATTGTTTTAAATAAACATGACCTTAATTCAATCAAAAATATAAATGTTGAGGCAGTATCTCATTTAAGTATAAAAAATATTAATTTATCAAGATGGAAAAATAATGATGTTTTATTTATCTGCGAGAAAAATAATAATGTTTATTTATGCCATTATAACTCTGTAAATGAACGTATAACTCCTGTATCTCTACCACAGCATGTAGTTATTAACTTTGTTTCATCGAATTGTTGCTCTTCAATATATTATATTGCAATTGAATATGTCTCAAATAAACCAATCAGAAAAATTTTTGAAGTAACCAATCATGGTAATAAATTCACCACAAGAATGATTTTTGAGGATGTAGGATACAAATTATCCATTCTAAAAAACGGTGATTGTATTTTTTATGGATTACTAAAAAATAAACTATCAATATTAAAGTACAGCCGTATTAGTAGGAATGTAAAAATATTCTATCAAAATAAAACAGAATATCCATCTATCCCTATACTCAATTGGTTATCTGTAAAAAAAGATATCTTTAATCTAAATTACAAAAAAGAAAATATTATTGTTGTTTATTACCCAGGAGCCCATAAGTTGGCAATGAGTGGCATGCAGCCAAATATGTTTCAAGAATGTATTTGTCGTCTCCTTACCAAGGATAAATCAAAAAGCTATCAAGGTATAATAATTAACCTCCCTAGTTCTTTTAACTCTGTAAATAATTTTGAACTCAATAAAGAAATTAATGAAGATAATTATCTTAGTGGTGTGATTACAGAGTTAAATGAAATTGGTTTCAATAAAATTGTACTTTGCTCTGGTAGTTTAGGTGGTTTATCTATACTCAATTTTTTGCGTAATACTAATTCATCCATTCCAGCTATTCTTATTAACCCAGTTTATGATTATAATATTTTAAAAAAATCTTTAATAAAAAATAAAACCAGAATAAGTGAATTATTTTCAAAGATAGACACCGATATATTGATAATCCATTCAAAAGAAGATGAGGTTACTCCTTGGGAACATTCAAAATCTTTCACAGATGCAAGTGTTAAACGTAAATTATATACATTAGAGAATGATGATCACATATTTAAACGAAGTTACAATTGGGAGTGCTGTAATATCGAGATAGAAAAATTTATTATGCATCTTAGATTTTATTAATAAATTAAATTTTTATTCATTAATCACTTATCTAAGTATAAGGAAGATTATTTTTAATGCCTTTTTAATTAACAAAAAATATGAAGCAACCGTAACACCTATTCTGTGAATATGCGATCCGCACTTAAACATGTCGCAAACGCAGACCTTATTACACTACTGGAAAGAGCTACAACAAAATGACCTTTGATAAACATTATACTGCCGTCATTACTGGCGCTTGCGGGGGTATTGGTGAGGCCGTAGCCCGTTTGCTAGCGAAAGAAGGCATTTCATTGGCGCTGTTGGATAACAAGTCACAAGCACTAGAATCTCTGGTTGCCGAGCTAAAAGGCGAACATACACAGCCAATTATGGGTTTTACCGTTGATGTAACTGATGCTCAATGTGTTGAAAAAGTATTCGCCACACTGAGTCGTCAGTTGGATCCGGTGGGCTATCTGGTCAATGGTGCGGGCGTATTATGTCACTCTTCTGTTGCTGAGACGTCCCTTCAGGATTGGGAAAAAACTTTTGCGGTCAATTCTACTGGCGTATTTAACATTAGCCGCCATGCGGCAAACCTGATGATGAAGCAGCGGAAAGGCAGCATTGTGACCATCGCGTCTAACGCAGCGCGTGTGCCTCGAGCCACTATGGCGGCGTACTGCGCATCAAAAGCAGCAGCACAGGCATTTACCTATGCATTAGGGTTGGAGGTTGCACCGTATAGTATCCGCTGCAATGTAGTTGCCCCCGGATCTACCGACACACCTATGCTGCAGGGTATGTGGCAGAACGAACGTGACCGCCAAAATACTCTCAATGGCAACCCACAACAATTCCGTATTGGTATTCCACTCAACAAGATCGCAACGACGAAAGAGATCGCCTCGGCAGTCTGTTTCTACCTTTGCGAAGAGTCAGGACAAACCACGCTTTCAACTTTACTGGTCGATGGCGGTGCCGCCCTCGGAAGTTGTTAATTCTGAAAAGGAAAGCCGAATGGAAAAAATATTGCCCTATCCATTACCGATAGAACACCAATTACCGATACCCATTGCAAACTGGCAGGCTGATCGCACCCGTATAGCATTACTCATCCACGATATGCAGCACTATTTTCTCAATTTTTTTACGGCGAATACATCACCTGTAGTACAGGTTATTAATAATGCGCTCCATTTGCTGAACGTTGCCAGACACCTGCAAATCCCCGTGTTTTATTCTGCTCAGCCGGGAGACATGACTCCCCAACAGAGAGGATTGCTGCAAAGTCTATGGGGGCCGGGTATGCAGGCCAGCCACGAACACAAATGTATTATCCCGCAACTGTCTCCTCAAGAAGGTGAACAGGTATTAACCAAGTGGCGTTACAGCGCGTTTTTCAATTCCCCACTGCTGCCTACACTGCACAGCCTTAAACGAGATCAGCTAATCATATGCGGTGTTTATGCTCACATCGGCTGCTTGTGCACAGCACAGGAAGCCTACTCCAATGATATTGAAACTTTTTTCGTAGCCGATGCTGTTGCTGATTTTTCCGCAGAAAAACATCGCTTGGCGCTAGAGCTGGCAGCAGAAACTTGTTCCGTAGTGTTATCCACTCAACAGCTCATCAATATTTTGGAATAACGTCCTGTATCAAAGGAGATAATGATGTTATCTACCAATAAGACTGTACTTGCCGCTTGCAGCATTGCTGAATTCCCAGTTTATATCGCAAATCTCGATCGACCCTTTGCTTGTATTTATCGTCCGGAAGTCGATATAGCTGATTCGGTGTTATTCCTTGAGGGCAATATTGAGCAATTTCCTTCCCTTTCTGATTTGACCCTCGATACCCCGACGACAGACGCTAACACCCATCAGATGTCGCAGTTGGTACTGCTACCTTTTAATCAATTAAAGGAAAAGGGCTATGCCTGTATTGATGATCACGAACAGGTGATCGTCATGCACATTGATAAACTGACATATTACCCTGTCAACCAATTTATGGCAGTTATCGCCAATTACGATATTCAGCCGAAGAATCTTCGTTTCGATTTCAATGATCAAGCGTACGGTGAGATTGTCGACACTGTAATCCGTCAGGAAATAAACGCAGGAGAAGGCAGTAATTTCGTTATTTCACGCAGTCTAGAAGGCGATATTGATGGTTTTAATATCAAATACGCGCTGAATTTATTTAAACGATTGGTACACTCTGAATGTGGGTCTTACTGGACATGGATGTGCTATACAGGTCGTCGCTATTTTATTGGCAGCACACCCGAACAACACATTAAGGTAAGCCAGCAGTCTGTTTCGATGAATCCCATTAGCGGCACATTAAAATATCCTGATACTCAGCATTTAGAACGCGCATTGTATGATTTTTTACAGGATAAAAAAGAATGCGATGAGTTATTCATGGTGGTTGATGAAGAACTCAAAATGATGGGCAATATTTGTCAACGCAATATCCAAGTATCCGGTCCAAAACTCAAGGCGATGTCGCATATCGCCCACACAGAATACTATATTAATGGTGAGTCTGACCGGGGTCTGAAGGAAATTATCCAGCAATCATTGTTTTCTCCAGCAGTCACGGGCAGTCCAATCGAAAATGCCTGTAAAGTCATTGCACGCCATGAACAGCGAGGCCGTGGCTATTATAGCGGTGTTGTTGCTATTATCGGTAACAACCGCGAAAAACGTTATCTGGATTCCGCTATCATGATCCGCACAGCTGATATCAGCTCACAGGGGCATTTCCGCTTGACGGCAGGTTCGACTATCGTCAGGGATTCCGTACCACATGATGAAGCCTGTGAAACACGCGCTAAACTGCAGGGACTGATGCACTCTTTCTTTGATGTTGCGACAATATCTGCAGGCTCGCCAAAAGCGGAAATATCCGCAGAGTTATATAGCAGAGCAAGCCAACTTCTGGCACAACGCAATGAGAAAGCATCCGCATTCTGGTTGGGAAAGATGGAACAAAACCGTATGACCCTGCCTCACAACGAGATCTTCCTGATTGATATGGGAGATACCTTCACCGAAATGATCGCCTACCAGCTAAGAATAGCGGGCTGCGCTGTCACAATTGTTCCCTGGTATGACAGTCAGTGCAAATTGCCACAGGCCAGTAACAACATCGTGTTCATCGGCCCGGGACCGGGTGATCCTACCAATCTGAAACTCGAAAAAGTCCGGATTGCCCGACAAATTATTGCGCAACAATTGCGTTCCCAACATCCGCTAATTGGCACCTGTCTGGGGCATCAACTCATTTGCGCTGAGCTTGGCATCCCAATTATACGCTTACCCAGAAATCGTCAAGGCAGTCAATATCAGGTATCGATTCAGGGAAAAAATCATTGTGTCGGTTTCTATAATAGTTTTTCGGCCATGCACCATGAACCTTGCTGGTATAGTACAACTTATGACAAAACTATCTGTTTTGAAAGGCTTGTTTCCAATGAAATTATTGCCTTGTCGTCAAGTAATGTGACCTCAATTCAATTTCATAACGAGTCATTCTTAACACAAGATGCTTTTACTATTTACCAGTGGCTCATACAAAATGCATTAAGAAAAACGTCAACGCCAGAAAAAATTGACCCGGTTTAGAATCATCTTCCTATTTTCCCTGATGTAATTTATCCAGTGCGACTTTGTTCGCCCCCCTTTTTATCAAAGACACCACTATTTTGTGTTGGTCATGTTGGATTATTGCCTTTTTAAAGAAACGTAATGCAACTTCCTTATTCCTATGATCTGTCAACAGAAAATAAACGGTGTCACCGGCGGGGCTTACAGCACAGTTGTGGTGATAACAATCCCAAACGCTAATATTCTTCTGAATTGATCAAAAAGAATGAGAAATGGGATGAATCGTATTATCAAATTGCCTCATAAAAATATCGTTTAAGGCAGTTGCTCGGTAATTAATCCATCAATCTCTCTCAGCAATCACACTAATATAGGATAAATAAATGAGA
The DNA here is from genome assembly GCF_001908095.1 of Xenorhabdus thuongxuanensis. GTDB lineage: Bacteria > Pseudomonadota > Gammaproteobacteria > Enterobacterales > Enterobacteriaceae > Xenorhabdus > Xenorhabdus thuongxuanensis. Next base: position 32,985 of record NZ_MKGR01000029.1, read on the forward strand.
GTTTATATTACACTTTTATTTTTGCGTCTCCGATACTATTCTAATGTTACATCTGAAATACTTAAAAAACGGATGAATGTCACGCTATTTTTTCTCTTAATTATTTCTCCTATGGCAATGCCATTTTTATCACAGATGCGCCTGTTAGCCACTCCTATTTTAGCATTAACTGATGAACAGAATATTTACCATGCATTATTTATATGGTGTTCATTATCAATTTTATTCATTATAATTTGTAGTATCCAGACAAAAGGTATTAGCGGAGGAAATTATCAGAAATTTTTAGAGACTCTACCAATTAGTAACAACATTATAAACTCATTGAATTTATCTGTACTATTCATTATTGATACACCCATTTTACTACCATTTTTTGCTGCAATGTTATTTGGTCATGACGGAGGTGTAGATAATATTATTTTTTTAAAAAAAATAATATTAATTTTATTAATAATGATATATTTTTTGTTTTTTCAATTAACTTACCTCTACTCATCATATTCTTGTTTAATTATTTTTTTATTATCATTATTTATTCCTTTTTTAATATCCACCACATCATTACTCACCATAAAAATATTTTCATTCATGGTATTATATATATTTATACATAAGATCAAAAACTCATCGTTTGTTTTTTTCAAAAAAACAAAATCCCGAAAAATAGTTAACCCAAACAAAGGGTTTAAATTAAATATTACAATGATATCATTGTATTATTTGTTTGGTTTTAAATATATAAATCAAAGAGTAAATTTATTTATTATTTTAATTATTCCCGTTCTAATACTTTCACTATTAAATTCCATGGGAACGAGTTTCTCAGTTGTGATTTTACTTGTTGCGTTTTTTCATGTAACTCTCATGTTTCAAACATCAGCGCTTTTATATACAATGATTTCTTTGCATATGCCTATGCTTAAATTATTCAAGTCTTTTGGTATATCAGAAAAAAATATTTTATCTGTAATTTTAAATGTTTTGTCAATAACAATAATCGCCCTAACTATTCCTCTTATTATAACTTTATGCTATAACAAATTAACATCTATAGCTATTTTTATTTTATCAACAACACTTTTCCTATTTAGGATTATCTGTATTTTACAAAAATATAGATCTGGATTTATTTTTAAATTTATATTATTCATTATATCAGTATTTACTGTATGGGAAGGGAGTTGTTTAATACATAATTAAAATTGATGAAATGAAAGTCATGTTCCCAATAATTAGATGTTGTGATAAACATCTCTCTTTTTATTATGGGTGAGATATGACTAAAGTTGATGTGGTTTGTCGCTACTGTCATAAAACAGAAGAGGTTAAAGAACATGGAAAAGAGAGTACTAGGCAGTGTCCCTTAATTATATAATCGCCTGTAAAAGAGTCGAATACAGCCTAATTTCACCATGGACAGAGAGTTCCGGGCTGTTTTTTTAACGGGTTGCGATACGCCGATTTCCTTTGAGAAAACCGAAACAGCGTTCTGCGCATGCGCAGGTAACCGCGGAGTTTTCCTCCCGAATAACCTTTATCTGCTAGCACGGCACTGTTGCAAATAGGATCCTAAGTTGAGCTTTACCCTTCAAAAAGGGGCTCAAAGACCAACATCGTAGTGTGGTCAACGTTCACGCCATGTTCGGCGAGCATTTCCTGCAATTCACGATAACTGATGCCGTACTTACAATACCAGCGGACAGCCCACAGAATAATCTCACCCTGAAAATGACGACCATGAAAAGGATTCATACGCCGCTCCTTCGGAAAAATGGGAACCTAGCTTACTACCATCGGCTATTTGCAACAGTGTCCTAACAAGCCCCTGAGTATTCAGAGGCTTGTTATTTTATTTGGATTACTTAGTCTTATAATGCGCTTCGGCTTCAAGAAAACGCTGTTGTGTCGCTTGGCTTGGCGCTTTTCCTAGCAAACTCACCACGATAATAGCAATCGTCGCGAAAATGAAACCTGGAATGATTTCATACAAGGAAAACCAACGGAACTCCATCCAAACCAGTACGGTGATAGCTCCTACCAACATACCTGCCAGAGCACCATTGCGAGTCATCCGTTTCCACAATACCGAAATCAAAACCACTGGACCAAACGCCGCACCAAATCCAGCCCAGGCATTACTGACTAAAGCCAGTACCTTATTGTTTGGGTTAGTTGCGAGCACAATAGCAATAATTGCCACCAGCAAAACCATCATACGACCAACCCATACCAATTCTTTCTGGCTAGCTTTGGTACGTATAAATGCTTTATAGAGATCTTCTGTCAGCGCGCTGGAACAAACCAGCAATTGGCAACTCAATGTACTCATAACCGCAGCCAGCACCGCAGACAGTAATACTCCGGTGATCCATGGATTAAACAAGAGCACGCCTAATTCTATAAAGATACGTTCACGGTTTTGCAATACTGACCCTGCCTGCTCAGGATATATTTCAAAATATGAGATACCAAAGAAACCAACAGCCACAGTACCTGCAAGACACAGGAACATCCACGTCATACTGATGCGACGGGCTTTATGAATAGTCTGGTGGGAATCTGCCGCCATGAAACGAGCCAGAATGTGTGGCTGACCAAAATAGCCCAATCCCCATCCCAACAAAGAAATAATGGCAATAATATTCAGATTCTTAAACATATCTAAATAGGCCGAATTTTTTGCTTCAATAATATTGATGGCGGTGCCAACTCCCCCCACTTTGAACAGAACCAGCACAGGAACCAAAATCAAAGCAAAAATCATCAAAGTAGCCTGAACTGTATCCGTCCAACTCACTGCCAAAAAGCCACCGAGGAAGGTATAGGCAATCGTTGCCAATGCACCTAACCAGATAGCCTTTTCATAGCTGATACCAAACGTGTTTTCAAACAACAGTCCACCAGCCACAACACCCGATGCACAGTAAATAGTAAAGAAAATCAAGATAACCAGTGCAGAAATAATACGCAGGATTTTGCTTTTATCTTCAAAGCGATGAGTGAAATAATCTGGTAGCGTCAATGCGTTATTACTCACTTCAGTATGAACGCGCAATCTACCTGCAATCCATCGCCAATTCAGGTATGCGCCCAGCAACAGTCCTAATGCGATCCAACTTTCTGAAATTCCGGAGAAAAAAATAGCCCCCGGCAACCCCATCAATAACCAGCCACTCATATCAGAAGCGCCAGCAGATAATGCTGTTACCACGCTACCTAATCGCCGGCCACCCAATATGTAATCATCAAAATTTTTGGTAGAACGATAAGCCATAAAACCTATCAGCAGCATCCCTGCGATGTAGATAATGAAGGTAATGAGCATCGGTGAATTTACTGTCATGCAGATTCTTCTCCATAGTGTTTTTATAAGTTATGTGTCTGCAAATGTGTTATTTGCGTAAATAATGTCATCTGTGCTTGAAGTACCCTTGAGTGATACCTCATCTTTTTTACCAGACTCTAACAGTTGCACCTGAAGATGCCATTAGTTTCCATATGTACTATTTATGTTTGTAATTATTCTAAAATTACATTCCATCCTAGTTTATATAAAATATGTTTAACAACAAATTAACTGTATTTTTATAAAAAACGCTTACTAAATCACATTTATCACTCCAGAAGTTGCACCTGAAATTAAATAACTGGTTATACCTAAAATTTGCAGAATTAAAATAAAATACATAAATATCAACAAATTAAACAAAAAACAATAATAAGATTCTCTGAAGAAATAATGAAAACAAGATTAATTTCACAAATTTAGAATGACTACTTTTAACATGGTTGCACAAAGTTGCAACATGAAAGATATTGTTATGTAACTTGTTCTAGTCTTACCTATTAAGGAGTGAAAATGGGTAGTACCACTATGGGTGTAAAGCTCGATGAAGCAACGCGTAGTCGAATTAAAGCCGCCGCAAAACAAATTGAACGCACACCGCACTGGCTGATTAAGCAAGCCATTTTTAACTATCTCGAACGTCTGGAAAACGAGGAAAAGCTCCCAGAAATATCAGCGAGTCAGGATAACAAAGAAGAAATGATTTCCGAAGTAGAATCACAGATTGAGGCGCCTTACCAACCATTTCTGGATTTTGCTGAACACATTTTGCCCCAATCGGTGAAACGTTCTGCAATTACTGCAGCCTATCGCCTCCCCGAAACCCAAGCGGTTCCTATGCTGCTGCAACGTGCACAGCTATCTGAAGAACAAGCCAAGGCAACTCATAAGCTCGCTTATTCCATTGCAGAAAAGCTACGTCAACAAAAACAGGGCATCGGCCGCTCAGGTTTGGTTCAGGGATTATTGCAAGAGTTTTCACTTTCTTCACAGGAAGGTGTGGCATTGATGTGTCTCGCCGAAGCCCTGCTACGCATCCCCGATAAAGCAACCCGTGATGCCCTGATCCGCGATAAGATCAGTAACGGCAACTGGCATTCTCATTTAGGCCAAAGTCCCTCCATGTTTGTCAACGCTGCAACATGGGGCTTGTTGTTCACTGGCAAGCTGGTGTCTACCCATAATGAAGCCAAGTTATCCAACTCCCTGAATCGTATTATCAGCAAAAGTGGTGAGCCATTGGTGCGCAAGGGCGTGGATATGGCAATGCGCTTGATGGGTGAGCAGTTTGTGACGGGAGAAACCATCGCCCAAGCCCTTGCCAACGCTCGTAAACTGGAGGAAAAAGGCTTCCGCTATTCTTATGATATGCTCGGCGAAGCCGCATTAACCGAAGAAGATGCACAAGCCTATATAGTTTCCTATCAGCAAGCGATCCACGCCATTGGTAAGGCATCAAATGGCCGTGGTATTTATGAAGGGCCAGGAATTTCTATTAAACTTTCCGCCCTGCATCCACGTTATAGCCGTGCTCAGTACGAACGTGTTATTGAGGAACTCTATCCTCGCCTGCTTTCCCTGACCTTACAGGCTCGTCAATATGATATTGGTATCAATATTGATGCAGAAGAAGCCGATCGTCTGGAAATTTCCCTCGACTTGCTGGAAAAATTGTGTTTCGAACCAAAATTGGAAGGCTGGAACGGTATTGGTTTTGTCATTCAAGCTTATCAGAAACGTTGTCCTTTCGTCATCGACAGCATTATTGATTTGGCACAACGCAGCCGTCACAGGTTAATGATCCGTCTGGTGAAAGGTGCTTACTGGGATAGTGAAATTAAACGTGCCCAAATCGATGGCTTGGAAGGCTATCCAGTGTATACCCGCAAGGTCTATACCGATGTTTCTTACCTTGCCTGTGCCCGCAAACTGCTCTCTGTCCCTAATTTGATCTACCCGCAATTTGCCACTCACAACGCCCATACTTTATCCGCCATTTATCATCTGGCGGGGCAAAATTATTATCTGGGGCAATATGAATTCCAATGTCTGCATGGCATGGGTGAACCGCTTTATGAACAAGTTGTCGGCAAGATCTCAGAAGGTAAACTCAATCGCCCATGCCGTATTTACGCACCTGTAGGAACACACGAAACACTACTGGCCTATCTGGTACGCCGTTTGCTGGAAAATGGGGCCAATACTTCGTTTGTTAATCGCATTGCCGATACGTCACTGCCGATTGATGAATTGGTTGCTGATCCGGTAAAAATTGTACAGGAATTGGCGCAAACTGAAGGGCAAATCGGCCTGCCCCATCCTAAAATTCCTCTGCCACGTGATTTATATGGCAAAAACCGTGTTAACTCATCAGGGCTGGATCTCGCCAATGAACATCGTTTAGCTTCTCTTTCCAGCGCCCTGCTCAGTTCTTCAATGGAAACATGGCACAGCGAACCGTTGTTAGGTGGCGATTTCCAACCTACTGGAGAACTGCCTACGACTAAATCTGTGAATAATCCAGCCAGAAATTCCGATATAGTGGGTTATGTTCGCGAAGCCACTGAACAAGAAGTTGGCCATGCACTGGATGTGGCTACCGATGCCAGCGCAATTTGGTTTGCCACTCCTCCCTCAGAGCGGGCAGCAATTTTAGTCCGTGCAGCGGAGTTGATGGAAAACAATCTGCAATCCTTGCTCGGCATTCTGGTTCGTGAAGCAGGTAAAACATTCAACAATGCAATTGCTGAAGTACGCGAAGCGGTGGATTTTCTCCACTATTATGCAAGCCAGGTTCGCCAGGATTTCGCTAATGATACCCACCGCCCATTAGGGACTGTGGTATGTATCAGCCCGTGGAACTTCCCGCTGGCAATTTTCACCGGTCAAATCGCGGCTGCATTGGCGGCAGGTAATAGTGTCCTGGCAAAACCCGCAGAGCAGACACCACTTATTGCCGCCGTTGCTGTAAAAATGTTGCATCAGGCAGGTATTCCTCGTGATGTACTGCAATTATTGCCCGGGCAAGGGGAAACAGTAGGTGCACTGCTGGTCGGTGATGAGCGTGTACGCGGTGTCATGTTTACAGGCTCTACCGAAGTCGCCAGCTTGTTACAGCGCAATATTGCTGGTCGGCTTGATGCACAAGGTCGCCCAACACCGTTGATCGCAGAAACCGGTGGCCTGAATGCCATGATCATAGATTCCTCCGCGTTAACCGAACAAGTTGTTACCGATGTCATCGCTTCCGCTTTTGACAGTGCTGGTCAGCGTTGCTCCGCCCTACGTATCCTGTGTGTTCAGGAAGATGTAGCTGAAAGAACTATCACTATGTTGAAAGGTGCGATGGCTGAATGCCGGATGGGGAATACTGAGCACTTATCCACAGATATTGGCCCCGTCATTGATGCAGAAGCGAAAGCGGGTATCGAGCGACATATCCAAACCATGCGTACCAAAGGCCGGACAATTTATCAGGCGGTATATGAAAATATCACAGATAGCCAAGAGTGGTCACAAGGCACTTTCGTTAAACCAACGCTGATTGAACTGGAAAGTTTCGATGAATTGAAGAAAGAAATTTTCGGGCCAGTCTTGCATGTTGTCCGTTTTAAACGTAATGAGTTGGATAATCTGCTGGAGCAAATCAACGCTACCGGTTATGGCTTAACATTAGGAGTCCATACCCGTATTGATGAGGTCATCACCCAGGTCACAGGCAAAGCGAAAGTCGGCAATATATATGTCAACCGCAATATGGTCGGTGCAGTCGTCGGTGTGCAACCGTTTGGTGGTGAAGGCTTGTCAGGTACAGGACCAAAAGCCGGTGGACCACTGTATCTGTATCGTTTGCTGTCACAACGCCCTCTCAATGCCGCCAGCCAAACCTTGGAACGGCAGGATGCAGAATATGAGCTGGATGCCAAAGCTCGTGTTGACCTGCACTCGCCTCTCTATAAACTGGCAGATTGGGCAACCAAGCAGAATAATGAAGTATTGAATCAGGTAATTCAGGAATACAGTTTACTGGCACAGGGCGGAACAATACGCCTATTACCAGGTCCAACCGGAGAGCGTAATACTTATACCCTACTGCCGCGTGGTCATGTCCTTTGCCTTGCAGACAACGAACAAGACGCATTGGTGCAATTAGCCGCGGTACTTTCTGTTGGTTGTCAAGCCATTTGGGAAAAAGATGAGCTACATCAAGGGCTACACAGTCAGTTACCCAATGAGGTTCGTCAGCATATTTATTGGATCAACGATTGGCAGAATGAAGAAACAGCGATGGAAGCGGTTATTTATCATGGTGATTGTGACCAATTACGCCATGTGTGTGAAGTGATTGCGCAACGTAAGGGGCCGATTATTTCCGTACAAGGTTTTGCCCGTGGTGAAACCAACTTGCTGCTAGAACGTTTACTGCATGAACGTTCATTAAGTGTTAATACAGCAGCCGCAGGCGGAAATGCTAGCCTGATGACAATTGGTTAACATGAAACAGCTAATGTCATTTTTTTTGCTCACATTATTTCTGATAAAGCTATTTATTTAGTAATTAAAATAAGTGGCTAAATTGAACGGTTCAACGAAATATACATAGAGGGGAGTGCGTGATAATCGCACTTCCCTCTGAAATCGTTTTAATTTAAAAATATTACCTATCGGTATAATTAATCAATGACGACCGTTCTGTTGCCAACTCAGATATTGCTCATATTTACGCAGGGCAATATTATAATTACTAAAAGCAGATTGAGATAATTCCTCACTGAGTTTTTCCTGGATCTTTTCTGGCGTAAACTCACTTGTTGGATAATTACTTGAAGTTAGTAATTCATCCAAACGCCTTAAACGAACCACATACTCACGCACAGTACTGTGACTCATCTCTGTTTGCTCAAACAAATACTGTTTAAATGACATAATGTCAAAATAATCAGTCTGACTATTGCAATAAATTTCACTACAAAAGCGGCACAGTGCCACAAATTTACCCTGCAACTCGCTCCAGGTTTTGTCATCCACCAATTCAGTCATCTCAGAAATAGCTTCCTTATTGATGACCTGACCGTTAAAAACAAGCGAAATACGGTCGAGAGTTTTATGACAGTGCAGACAATGAGTCTGGCTATGTTTATAATCTTTGATATAACGGCTAAGAGGCCGTTTCTTTTGTGTTGTAATAGACATAAGAGATAAAGCCCTGTGTATAGTCTTAACAAAAAAAACAAACAAGCAAAAAGTTACTGTTCTTGATTCAAACGTGCCCTCAGCCTTTTTATCGCCTGGCTGTGAAGCTGACTTACGCGGGATTCACCCACATTAAGTACTGCGCCGATCTCTTTAAGATTCAGTTCCTCCTGATAGTATAGCGTAAGAACTATCTTTTCCCGCTCAGGTAATGATTCAATAACATTGATTACCCGCTGACGAAGATCACCTTCCAATAATTGTTGGAGAGGGTTAGTTTCATGCTCCTCCTCAATCACTGGCTCACAGCTTTCACCGTGAACTTCATGCCATTCGTCATAAGAAAACAGTTGACTGTTATTTGTGTCTAACAGTATTTGCCGATATTCTATCAGATTAATCTTTAATTCTTTAGCAACTTCCTGCTCACTGGCTGGACGGCCTAACTCTTGCTCAAGTTTACGGATGGTTTGCGTGACTTCACGTGCGTTACGCCGCACACTACGCGGAGCCCAATCACGGCTCCTCAACTCATCCAACATTGCACCTCTGATGCGCTGTACCGCATAGGTGGTAAAGGCCGTTCCCTGTAGGGAATCAAACCGTTCCACCGCATTCAGTAAGCCTATGCCACCGGCCTGAAGCAAGTCATCGAGTTCTACACTGGCAGGCAACCTGACCTGTAGCCTCAATGCTTCATGGCGAACCAGGGGTACATAGCGCTTCCAGAGGCTATTTTTGTCCATCACGCCTTCGGCGGTATACAAATCGCTCACAACAACAGACACCTTTGGATAAGAGACTGGATACCATTATCCAGTCCCCTGATCGGTACAATCGTTTGAACAATGAAGTAAAAGCACTTCTTTTTCACCTATGCGAAATTTTTGTTGCCCACCCAAACGCATAGCGAGTTTCAGTCTGTCCTTGACGATCTTTATAAAAATAATAAATCAGAACCACCCGCATAGCGGGTGGTTTGCTCTAGCCCTATAAGGGCATGTTACCGACTGCGCCTAAATGACGCGGCTTTCTCTTCGTTCAAGCTAA
>NZ_MKGR01000003.1:0-94578 GCF_001908095.1 Xenorhabdus thuongxuanensis
GGTGATTGTCTGGTCATCTGCCGCTATCAATATTGGTGATTCTGCCAGTGCCTGGCTGTATTCCGTCAGTGTTGTCAGATACCGTTGCTGGGTGAGTACACACGGGCTTCCGGTATCTTGCAGAATAAACTGCACCCGCTCCGGAGGATATTCCGGGGAAATGGGCACATAAGCGCCACCGGCTTTCAGTACCGCCAGGATACTGATAACCATTGCCAGACTGCGGTCAAGATAGAGGGCGATAGGGGTATCTGCTCGCAGAGGGGCACAACGTTCCCGAATAACACCGGCCAATTGATTTGCCCGTTGGTTTAACTGCCGGTAGGTCAGGGTTTCCCCTTCAAAGACCAGCGCCACGTTATCTGGCGTCTTTTCTGCCTGGGCTTCAAACAATGGCGGCAAGGTGTTATCTTGCGGGTAAGGGGCATCGGTCTGGTTCCAGGTGTGCAGCAGGGTTTTACGTTCTTCTTCACTGAGGAACCGGATAGAGGTATGTGGCTGGTGTGGATCACGGGCTACGGCATACAAAATAAGCTCAAGTTGATGAAGCAAGCGCTGTGCTTGTTTGTCTGTCAGCCAGTCTTCCCCATAACCCAATTTGACCGTAAGACAGTTATCTTGCTCATAGGCCATCAGTGATAATGGATAATCGGTTTTTTCGATGGATCGGCGGAATATCAGGGTGTTTTCAATCCCTGCCTGATTTTCGCTCGCCACGGGGACGGGGTAATTTTCAAAGACAAACAGGCTATGGAATAACCGCTCCCCGTCGGATTGCAAACTGGCAAGTGAGACGGCGCTGTGACTGTTGAGGGCGGCGATATCTTGCTGTATAGCGTGTAAGACGCTCATAACCCTGTGGGTTTTATGCCACTGTACCCTCAATGGCAAGGTATTAATATACAGGCCGACACTGGATTCAATACCGTCCACCGGTATATCGCGCCCGGAGACGGTAGTGCCAACAATAGTCTGTTCATCTCCGGTATAACTGTGCAGTAATTTATGCCAGGCAAATTGCAGTACCACATTCAGGGTAATACCTTGCGTCCGGCACATATCCCTAAGTTGCGCATAATCGCTTCCCTGTACAGTGAGCGCCTGTTCAGCCGGTTTTTCGACGGTTTTTATCTGCGCCAGGTTCACATGATGATGTAACAGGGTTGATAGATCATTGGTTCCTTGAAAATGTGTTTTGCGTTCCGCCCAATACTTTTCAGATTCAGCCAGATACCCCAGATAATATTGCTGGGTTGCCAGATAAGCCTGCTCCACTACGATCTGAGGCTTCTGTCCTTGTACCAGCATGTCGTAATACTCGTGTACGGTCTGTAATAAAATCGGGCCACTCCAGCCATCAGTAATAGTGTGGTGTTGGGTGATCAGAACCGTTACCAGTTGTTCACTCTGTTTAATTAAGGTAAAGCGGATTAATCCGGGTTGCTGTAAATTAAAAGGCAGGGTACGGTCATGTTGTTGGATCGCTTCAATCTCTTTGTTTCGTTCTTCTTCTGGTAATTGGCTGATATCTTTAATCTCGAAGTTCGCCGGATTAATACTGGTACCCGTGGTTACAATCTGCAATATTTCCCCTTCCCAATCAAATGCCGTTCTGAGGATGGGAAAGCGCAGTGAAGCCAGCGACCAGGCTTGCTGGTAAGCGGCAAGATTGAGTTGGGTGTGATAATCCAACAGCAATTGCACGCGATAAGCATCATCCTGTGGTTGAGTCAGATGATGATAAATAAATCCTTGCTGCAAACTGGTGGCGGGATACAGGGTTTCCACCTGATAGTTTTGTTGTAAACGATTTAAGCGTTCAATCGAAACCGCTTTAAATTTATAATCACTGGGTGTTCTCACACTACCCAATTGAGCCTGTTTTTGGCTGGCAGCGATAACACTATTGAGTGCTTGCTCAAAAGCCGTGATAAACATGTGTGCTGAGGTTGATGGTAAACGAGACAGTACACTGAATTGCAGTTTTCCTGCCTGAACTGCGCCATTGATATCTAGCAGTAAATGGCTAATGTTCTCGCTGGCGATCATTGAACCACAGTCTTCGTTGGTCAGCGCCCAATCCTGATGGTTAATTTGTCCGGCATCACCCCCTAATTGACCAAGGTAGTTAAAGCTGATAGCTGGCAAATTCTCTGATAAGTATCCGGCCTGATGTAACGCCCCATAACCGATGCCTTTGTTCGGTACGGCTCGCAGCATTTCTTTGGTGTGAATAATGGTTTCCGCGACATCGGCTTGCATTGTCAGACGAACAGGATAAGTGGTTGTAAACCAGCCCACAGTTTCGGAGACATCCAGAGCACTGTCGATGGCTTCCCGTCCATGCCCCTCAAGAGTGATGAGGTTCACCGCCCGTGAGAATGTTGTCTGCAATGCCAGTGTGAGAGCACTAAGCAGTAAGTCATTAATTTCAGTGTGATAACCTAGATTAGCCTCATGCAGCAGAGTGTTTGTTAGTTCAGTTGATAAACTCAGTTGATGCGTGTTGAGTTCTCCCATCACCGGATAAGTTTCCCCCCCCGCCATGACGCCTTGCCAGTAGGGCACTTCATCTTGATGTTGTATGGCATATCGATGGACAGCAGTAACCCATTGCCGGTAACTACTGGTTTTCGGTGGCAGCACTGTTCCCTGTAGCAGCAGGCGTATATTTTCCGCAATAATCCGCCAGGACACCACGTCAATAATCAGGTGGTGAAATGCGAAGAATAAGCGGGCGCTGCCATCAGAATATCCGGTCAGATGAGCGGCTTGCCATAAAGGTCCCGTACAATAATTAAAGCCACTCTGCCATTGTGTCAGTTGCTGGTGATTTAATTCATTGAAATCACAATGCAGCAATGTGGGTAACCAGGGTGGCATTTCTGCGGGGTAGCACTGGCGATAACCTTGTTCGGTCTCAACAAAATGGACGCGTAACATATCATGTCGCTCAGCCAGTGCGATCAGCGCCTGTTCAATAGCAGCGTGACTGATATTGCCTGGCAGTCGGATCATAAATGCCTGATTCCAATGGTGAGGACATGGTAGATTCTGGTTGAAGAAATCCTGCTGGATAGGCAACAGATCAAATTCCCCGTTTAATAACCCCTGTTCTGCAACCACCGTTACAGTGGATAACGTTTGTGTCAGTAGTTGTGCTAACCGTGCTACCGTTGGTGCTTCAAAAATCGATTTGACTTGCAGGGAAAAACCGAGCTGCCGTAGTTTGGAGACCAATTGGATACTGACAATCGAGTCGCCACCGATACGGAAGAAATTATCCTCAATACCGATCCGTTCTAATCCTAAAACGTCTTGCCAGAGTGCGCACAATCGGGTTTCCAACTCAGTGCGCGGCGTTATATAAAGATCCCGATCTTCCCACACAGGCGCTGGCAAAGTATGGCGGTCGAGCTTACCGTTAATAGTCAAGGGGACGGCATCAATGCGGGTAAAACTGGCGGGTATCATATACTCTGGCAGGCGGGTTGACAGATGCTCTATCAGAGTGTCATTGGTCAAGGCTTCGTCGGTAACCAGATAAGCCACCAGTGCTTTATGGCTCACATGCTCTCGGTCGATCACCACTGCCTGCTTCACTTGTGGGTGAGAGGATAAGGCTGTTTCGATTTCACACAGTTCAATGCGGTAACCACGAATTTTGACCTGAAAATCATTGCGCCCCATATATTCCAGGTTACCGTCCGGCAGCCAGCGTACCCGATCACCGGTTTTGTACAGGCGAGTATAACCACGGGCTTTATCTTCGTCTGTGGCAAACGGATTTTCCACAAAACGCTCGACAGTCAGATCTGGACGATTCCGATACCCCCTTGCCAGCCCTGCACCGCCGATATACAACTCACCAGGGGCGCCAATGGGAGACAGTTGGCCGTAATGATTAAGGACATACAGGCGGGTGTTGTGATGTGCCTTGCCAATCGGAATATTGCCACTCATTTCGTTGGTTACATCAAAGTGAGTAATATCATTTGTGGTTTCTGTGGGACCATAGAGGTTAATTAAAGTACTCGAATGACTATTTATAGATCTAAACGCGTTGACATGGGACATCGTCAACGCTTCTCCGCCACACAGAACATAACGGATAGTATCGGGTAACTGCTGCCCTAAGTCCCGTACCGTTTGGCAGAAAGCGCCTAACATGGACGGGACAAATTGCACCACCGTTACGCCAGTTTTCTGTATCAGTTGATATAAAACCTCAGGCTGTTTATGGATATCAGGTGAGGGCAGCACGATACTGGCACCAAAACAGTTAGCTGCAATCAACTCCCAGACTGAAGCATCAAAGGTATAAGGGATTTGTTGCAGGATCTTATCCGATGCACTTAATGGATATTGGGATTGCATCCAACACAGGTGATTGATGACGTTTCGGTGGGTCAACTCAACGCCTTTCGGCTGTCCGGTCGTCCCGGAGGTGTAGATAATGTAGGCCAAATCAGTACTTTTGTTCACTGGCACTAAATTTTCCACTGATTGGTCTTGGGTGACTGTGCAGTCATCTGTGGCTATCAGCGCTGGCTGAATTGGCAACGTGTAGGTATGTTTATCCAGTGTTGTCAGGTGCCACTGTTGGGTGAGTACACATGGGCTTCCGGTGTCTTCCAGAATAAACTGAACTCGCTCCTGAGGATATTCAGGGGAGATCGGCACATAGGCGCCACCGGCTTTCAGTACCGCCAGGATACTGACTACCATCTCCAGACTGCGGTCGAGGTAGAGAGCGATTGGTGTATCTGCTTGCATCGGTGCATTGCGTTGCCGTTGGCAGTGTTCACGTATTATAACGGCGAGCTGGTTTGCCTGTTCATTGAGTTGACGATAGGTCAGGGTTTTCTCTTCAAACACCAGCGCCACGTTATTCGGTGTTCTCTCTGCCTGTGCCTCGAACAGTTGCTGTAAGATTTTATCCTGTGGGTAGGATGCATCAGTCTGGTTCCAACTGTGCAATAGGGTATGACGCTCCTGTTCTAATAAGATAGGTAATTCATTGACGAATAAAGAAGACGTGTTAAGCAAAGCAGTCAATAAGTTCTGTAATCGCACAAGTATTTGTTTTACATCTTGCTCACTAAAATATTCCCGTAAATAATCTATCGCTATTGTTAGCTCCTGATCATATCCAAAGTCTTGCAAGCGAAAAACGATAGGATCAGTGTTAAATCCCCCATCTACAATATAATGCTGCGCCTGATTGATTTCAGATGCTGATTCTGAAAGTCTTTCATAGAATATAAATATATTAGGTAAAGCAACGCCATGGTTACTGGCCATGCGAATCAAGTGAGAACGAGGGAACTGGCTGTGGTGATAACTCTCTTTTAGCGCTAATTCCATTACTTTAATCTGTTCAGTGACACTGATTGTATGAGAAACCTGGCAATGTACCGGATAGATATTTGTCTGCATCCCTACGACATATTTCTCTGATTTTGTCCTTCTGCCATGAGTAATAGTATTAAATGTTAATTCCTGTTGTCCTGTTAATTCTGACATCATAATGATGACTAAACTCGAAAATACAGCAAGGAAATTCGTTTTATTTTTTTCACAAAAAGCAAGTAAATCTGCTTTAATTGAAAACGGTAATACCAACATGTCGCTACGGGAACCCTTATTCTGATAATAAGGAATTAATTGATGGATATCATTTTTTGTTAAAAAGTCATACCAGTGGTTTTTATCTTTTTCACAATAAGAAGAAGTCAGATATTCTTTTGCTTTTTCTATGGTATCTAAATATTGTGGAATTTCTGCTAACCAGGCTGTTGAGGTTCCATTTTTCAGACATGCATATAACTTATGGGTATATTCATGTAACCGAAATAAACCAACCCCATCAATCATAATATGATGAAATTTAGTGAAGAAGTAATATTTCTCGTTGGTAATACGAAGCAATGCGGCCTGGTATAAGGACTCATTTGGAAAGTTAATAGGAGTATCTATCTGCTGCTGCATCCAAAGTTTTGCTTTTTTTTCAGGATCAGGCTGCGTTGTAAAATCATGGAATATGACTAATGCAGTATCACTCTGTTCCTGAATATATTGGGTTGCTTCATTATCCGAATTAACGGATATGCGTAACCGCAACATATCAACATGTTGGTATAGTAATCGCCAAACTTGTTGCAAGATGATTATATCAACTTTACCTTCCATCAAGGTATACCAACCCAGGTTGTATAATGGGTTGTTTTCATGAAAGGTTTGCTCATAAAACACATCCTCTTGAGCGGGATGAAGGTTATATAAGTTCGAATTCAACGAACCTTCAAGTGTTCTCATAGTAAATTATACGAATGCATTCCGTTTACAAGTTATTTGTAACCTCGCAATCTTTCAGCATTCCCCCTCATTTAAAATAGTTAATGTTGTTTGTCCACGGTTTAAAGTTTTATTTTTTTTGTCTATTTAAGTGTATATCTTCGTCACTTATCCTGTTTTGTGCAGTTTGTTTTTGTTTTCGAGAATAGTCATTATTTTTACCCATTATTCCATGATCATGATTTTATGGTCGTAGTTCTTCAAGTTTCAATAGTGATAGTCATTTGCATTGAAGTCTATAATATTTTTTATTTGTTATGGTTATGTTTTTTAATTTTTTATGGATATAATGCGATCTGGTTTAGTTTCTTTATGGTTACCTGTTGGTATTTGAATTGCTATTATTGTGTTTTTTATCGCAAAAATAATTCCCTGTTATTTTCTATATTGAAGTAAATAATTTCTTTAAGTCATTTTTATGATAAATTATTTAAGGTGATTTTTATGGGTGGAAATAATATTGACATATGTGGATGGATTAATGGGGTAATTATTTTTATTTTATTGAATGATTCTCTGCCAAATTTATATTTGATTTTTCCCCTCATTATTATTCTTCTTCATAAAGAAAAAACACTTCATTTCGTTAAGGTATTGTATTTTAACTTATGGTAGATTAAGCAGTTTTTTTGAAATTTGCTCTGTCTTATAACTTTGGCTTGGTGAGTAATATGAATGTATGGGGTTATTTGTTTATCGCGATTTTGTCTGAAGTGATAGCGACAACAATGTTAAAATCTGCCGATGGCTTCACTCGCTTAGTGCCGTCTATTATTGTGGTGACGGGATATTGCTTATCATTTTGGGCGTTATCACAAGTTGTAAAAGTGATGCCTTTGGGGATTGCTTATGCTGTTTGGTCTTGCCTTGGTATAGTTTTAGTCTCTATTGCAGGTATATTTTTATACCAGCAAAAATTGGATTTACCGGCAATTATCGGTATTCTTCTTATTATTGCAGGTGTTTTAGTCATCAATTTGCTTTCTAAAAGTGCAGGGCATTGATCTATACCCTAATTCGATAGTTAAACTGGAGAAAATATGCGGTTAAAACGGGGAGTTATCCTTGTCAAGTTGTTGCTGGTAGGTGCTATATTAGCAGGTTGCAGCGGGCATCAAGCAGATACTTCATCAAGCCGATACAAACATTATCAATATTCTGATTTGGGTATTTATCTGAGTAAAGATGCCAGTGAAAGTTGCTCTGATGCAGGGGGAATTCCGGCATTAACCAAGCAATTGAATGGTCATCAAATTCCTGTTTGCCAATTGGCGAATGGTCGTCGTTGTAATGAACAGGCTTTGTTGGATGGTGGGTGTACATCCTTTTAATTAGGGAAAACCAGACATCACTCTGGTTTTCCCCGGAAGTATTATGGCGACCTATCCCAATAAGCTTTTAGTCTTTTTTGTCGGAATAAGGGCGAACATATTTCATAATGCACTCAAGTTTTTCACAGGTTTCCTGCCATTCTCTTTCTGGTCTTGAATCTCTGACCAAACCAGCACCAGCCTGAAGCCAACAGCGTTCTTTATGCTGGTAGAGAGAACGTAATACCAACGCGGCATCCAGTTTACCTGCACTATCCAAGAGCATGACACAACCACTATAAAGCTGGCGTGGTTCACCTTCATAATGAGCAATGGCTTGTAAAGCAGGTTTTTTCGGTATCCCTGAAGCGGTGACTGCCGGGAATAAGGCAATGAATGCATCCCAGCGATTTTTGTCTGTTTGTAGTAACCCTTTTACTCGTGATGCCAGATGTTGTACCGAACCACGTTCACGAATAGCCATAAATTCTGATATACAAAGCGTCTCCGGCTGACAAATTGGTGCTAATTCTTCTAATGCAAGTTTCACTGAAACAGCGTGTTCGGAAATTTCTTTCGGATCAGAAAGTAAATCGGCTCGCAGTTTCTGATCTTGCTCCTTGTCATGTGTTAATGCTCTGGTGCCAGCCAACGGTTGGGTATTAACCCAACCCGAACCCTCGGCCTCAACGACGGTTTCTGGACTGAAACCATAAGCAGAGAAATCTCCATCACGTAAGAAGAAAGAGCGGGCAGGTGTGTTAGCCTGACGGCCCAGCCAGTAACTGTGTGTAATATCAATATTTGAACCAAGATCAACCCGGCGTGACAGGATCACTTTTTGGTAGTGATCTGCGGCAATATCTTTAACTGCATTTGCAACGTTGTCTTGATAATTTTTTGCCGCGTCTGCTGTGTTGATAATTTCCATCGCTTTTGTATGTGGGAAAGCCGGTGTGCCTAATTGATCAGCGCGCTTGACTTTCTCGCTCAATATGGAGATTTGCGCTTCTTCCAGTGTCCGTATCAGAACCTGTCCTTGAGTTATGCGTAATTCATGCTGTGGAATAGTAATTTTTATTAACGCTTCATTTTGTTGTTCTAATGATATCCCATACGTCATATGGGAAAACTCGAATAATGTTTTGCCATAAGCACGCCAGTCTTTAATCGGAACAGCGTTGAGTACTTGCTCAAGTTTTTGGCTTAGTGTATTGATATCGTATGGATGATGATGACCTTGTGAATCAATCAATTGTCCCGATGCATCTGCACTTATGGTTGCGGCGCAACCTATTCCCAATGACCATTCACCTTTTATTTCATAGAGCATACAAGGTTGTGCATCATTATCGGCAAGCAAGTGGGTAACTAGATCTAACGGAGTACTGGTAATCGCAATCATCTGTTCATGATATTGCTGCATTGGTCGGTTATTTTCTGTTTGTGCCATCTGTACTAACTGACGTTTGTCGATTTTTCCTACCGCGGTTAATGGCCAATACGCCACAAATAACCATTGGTCAGGGATTTTATGACGCTGAACGCCTTTTTGATGCAAGAATGCTTGCATCTGTGCGGGATCGGGGTGGTTGACACTTTTTGGCAGGCAGGCACAAATGCGTTCACCCAATAGTTCATCCGGAACAGCGATCACAACGGCGTCATCAATATCTGGATGTTGCAGTAATAATGTTTCAATTTCTAGCGTTGAAATTTTTTCACCGCTGCGGTTAATCTGCTCTTTAATCCGTCCCTCAACGATCAGGTTGCCATCTGGTCTGATGCGGACCAAATCGCCTGTGCGGTAGAATCCATCCGTGGTGAAAGCGACGGTATTGTGCTGTTCAGCACGGTAATATCCTGTAATGGTGTAAGGGCCTCGTGTAATCAGTTCACCTACTTCACCAGATGCGACAGGTTGCAGATTGATATCAACAATTTTGATTTCATCTTCTTCTGACAATGGGCGTCCTTGGGTATTAATGATAACGTCATAAGGGTCGTCTAGTCGGGTATAGCAAAGTAATCCTTCCGCTGTACCAAATACTTGCTGCAAAGGACCAAGGCGTGCTATGACCTGTTCTGCCAGTTCCGGTGTGAGCCTGCCACCACCGACTTGTAAGCAGCGCAGGGATGAAAGATCGCTTTGTTCCCAGTCACGAGCTTGTTCCCAGAGCCGTGCAAGAGCTGGAACTAATGCTAAATGTGTCACTTTATGCTGTTCGATCAATGGCATGGCTTCGTCACAACTAGCTGTATCACTGAGGAGTACACATCCTCCCTGAGAAAGCGTGCCCAGAATCCCAGGACTGCCTAAAGTAAAGTTATGGGCAACAGGCAATACCGCTAAATAAACGCTTTCAGTATTTACCGAGCACAGACGGGCGGAAAGCACAAAATCATAGGTATAGGCATCGTGAGTACGCGGAATTAATTTTGGTGTACCTGTCGTTCCTCCGGAAAGCAAAAGTACGGCAATATCGCCATAACTTGGATCAGGAATATTGAGCGGTTCCTCCTCAATGGAAGCGAATGAGGTAAATTCTTCTGCCTCTCCGTCCACGATAATATGTTTAAGTTCGGGACAAGATGCTGCAACTTCCCGCGCCATTTCTCGATAATCAAAACCGTGGATACAATCAGGAATAATATAAGCCACCGGACGTGCAATCTGGCAAAGCGCATGAACATCATGTGCCCGTTGGGTAGGCATTAATAATACTGGATGAGCCCCTAGCCTAAACAAGGCAAAACAGGTGACAACAAAGGAGATACGGTTAGGTAGCTGTACCATAATGTTATCACCACGGCGTATTCCACGATGATACAATCCGCTTGCTAGCCTTTCTGCAGATTGATGGAGTTCATGGTAAGTTAGTCGCTGTTCTTGATAAATCAACGCGGTTTTATCTCCCCAGATACTGGACCATCCGGCAAGCTGCTGATCCAGAGTTTTGCCATTCCAAAGATAGTTTGGCGTCGTAGTCAGTGTTTTCTCTGGGATAGAAAAAGGTGCCATTATGCGAACTCCTTTGAATAAACATATTGCATAAATTGGGTAACGTGACGAATAAAATTCTGTGGTTTTTGTGTAACGTAAAAATGATCGCCGGCAATCTCTTGGCAGCAATACGCAAGATTTTGCTTGTCACTTGCAAGCCAATGATGCCATTGCTGAACCTCCAGAGCGGAAGCCTCTTTGTCTGCGTTGCCATAAAACAACAATGTGGGTGTTTGTAGTTTTACTGAATCAGGCTGAATAGCGTGGTAATAGTGCTCTGTAGCAAAAAAATCAGACCGTAACATGGGTAAAAACAGTGCAAGTAGCTCAGGATCTTCTCGTAAAATCGGGCTGCAACCGCCGATATCAATCAGTTGTTCAATGAATTGATGATCAGGCAATCCACTCAGTTGGCGGCGGGATTGAAGATGGGGGGCATGACATCCCGAAAGTACCAATGCTTTGGGGGCACAGTTATATTGTTCAAGGCGTCGGCAGGTTTCAAAAGCGACCTGAGCTCCCATACTGTGGCCGGCCAGTATCAGGTTTTCTCTCTGTTCGGAAGTCAATGATCTGATCACATCAGTAAGCGACTGAGCCAATGGCGTAATGCTGGTAACTGCATGTTCATTCATACGGCTGTCACGTCCGGGGTAAATCACCAGTGAAACGGCAATACCTGAATCTTCCAATATGGACCAATTCCGAAATGCACTGGTACTGCCCCCGGCAAAGGGGCAGATTAGCAGCGTATATTTAGGTTTGCTGTGAGTCGTCAAGCATGGACGAATCATCGGATGTACAGGAAGTTCCCACGTCATCAGCATACTTCCTTGGTTAGCATCAGTTGAGCTGGATCAATCCAGATCGGTGATTGTAAATCCTGAGTAATGGGCTCTCCCATCATGCGTAAAATTTGTTGCCACAAGCCTGCCAGCCGCAATTGGTAGTCGTAGCTAAAAGCTGGGGGGCAAAGTGCACCATTCAATACCGAACTTAAGGTATTTAGTAGCATTGCCACACCTTCGGCACCATCACATTCAAATGCTGTCATCCAGTTTTGGGTTGCCGGACAAAGAACTTGTGATGTTGGCTGGTGCAGATAAGCGCCAGCATTCAGGTAAAGGCTTTGTTCATTATTTAGATGGTCTGGCGCATGAAGAACCGGTGTCCAGATAACCGGTCCATAGCTGGCTTCCTGCGTAAGATAACCGGTCGGCCAGATCAGTGTCATTTTATGCATAACCAGGTTATGCATATCGGGATCTCTGGGGTCCAGATAGGATTGAACGTCTAACGTTATTGTTGTTCCCGCAAAGCTGAGTTCAAAGCAATGAAATATGCTACTCCGCTGGCCCACATAGGTTATCTCAATCTGTTCCGGGCAATGACAGGCCTGTAACAACAGATCAAGTGCGGAAAAGAGCAATTGGCGGCTGGTTGTCAGATAGCCACTTACCGGACGTTGCTGTGATAATTTATGGATTTGATGAGCTGCATGTAACCAACTTCTGCCAGCATGGCATTGGCTGTAAAAGCTGTTTACCCAAAACATAACATTATTCTTGTTAGCTATTGATTGGTGTCTTTTGATCGCTTCTGCATCAAGAGGGTGTTCCTGAATGACAGAAATACCACGCGCCAATAATGCTTGGGTTAATTGATCGCCTTTGCCACCAATCACTTCTGCACGTATGACCACACAGGCAATATCGATATCATCCGGCAATTCATCCAGTGAGCGGAATAGGGGTACATTGAAATCGCGGGCAAGTTGCTGCGAACGAGGGCTTCCTTGCGCTAAGATCCCGACCAGTTCCAGATCTGACTGAGGCTGTAGAAACGCATTAAGATACAGTTCGCCAAATTTCGAACCGACAATCAGAACCCGCCGTGGCTTTATCATATGTTCTCCTTAACAGGCTTAACAGTTGGGGCTGAACTCAGGATGTTTTTCAGACACGCAACCAGAGAGCCGACATGTTTGTGTTGGAATAGACTGTAATGATCACCATCAAGTTGTGTCACATTGACAGGCCCGAAGGTCTGCCAGCCAAGATCAGTTGAGGTGATTGTTGTTGGATCAAGGTAATCCATAAAATCAGGCAATGCCTGCTTTGCCCGGATAAGGCAGAAAGGTTGTGAAGTCTGTGGTGGACAATAGTCAAGCAATGCCCGCAGATTATGCCGCCATACGGCATAAAGCTCAGTCAGTGAGCTATCAATCTGTGCAGATTGCGGTAAGGCTTTGTGCAGTGCTTGCAGGAAGGTTTCCGTGTTTGCGGCGATAACACTGTTATCCAGTTCCAGCTCAGGGAATTGTCCCTGTAAATCGAGCAGGAAATGACGATGACAGAATGCATTATCCAGCGTCAGATCTGTGCGCACATTCGGAGCGAAACTATCAATCAGGATGCAATGGGAAACACTTTCACCGGCAGCGCGTAATTGATGGGCCATTTCATAGGCTACTAATCCACCAAAAGACCAGCCTGCCAGCGCGTAAGGTCCTTTAGGTTGGAAGTGACGGATCTGGCTGATGTAATTAGCGGCCAGCGCACCGACAGAAGGTTTGTCGGTGTTCATGCTCTTTGGCGCAAATGCCAAGCCAATCATGCGTTGGACACCCAAATTGGCTGCTAAATGACGATATCCCAACAGATGCCCACCAATTGGATGGACGATAAACAAGGTAGATTGTTTAATGTTTCCTTTGTTCAGTATCACGCCTTGGCAAGCATTTTCTGGTTGATGCTCAATAAATTCTGCCAATGAATGTACGGTATCGTAAGTTTGCAACAGGCTGAGTGGGTATTGGCGATTAAATGTCTGATTGATTTGCACCATTAATCGCACCGCTGCCAGAGAATCCCCACCAAGGGTAAAGAAACTCTCATGCACGTTAATATTTTGTTGCTCTAGTACTGATTCCCAAAGATTTAATACTGTCTGTCCTGTTGCGCTGAGAGTCACCGGTGGTATTGAATCACCTTCTTGCGCTTTTTCAACCAGAGTAATCAATGTATTTCTGTCGATTTTACCGTTGTCAGATACGGGTATTGTATCGAGAATGATAAATCGCTGTGGGCACATCCAAACTGGCAAGGTTTGCTGCAACCAGTGAGGTAATATCGGTAACAGTTCGGTAGATACTGGCGCAGTATCGGTCAAACGTAAGCCTGCGACGAGTTGCAATGCACCGTTTGACGTTGTATGTGCAAATACTATCGCTTGTTGTATATCAGGGTGTTCACATAAGCGATGCTCGATTTCGCCCAGTTCAATCCGGTAGCCACGAATTTTAATCTGGTGATCATTGCGCCCCAAAAATTCGATATTACCGTCTGGGCGCCAGCGACCTAAATCACCGGTGCGGTAAAGCCGCTCACCTGTTTGGGGATGGATGATAAATGCTTGTTCCGTTTTTTCTGCATCAGCCCAATAACCCAATGCGAGTCCTTGTCCGCCAATATAAAGCTCGCCAGTTACCCAGACCGGACAAGGTGACAGTGCTGAATTAAGCACATAGAAAGCCTGATTAGCCAAAGGCTTGCCATAGGGAATGCTGCGCCAACTAGGATCGACGTGGGCGATAGGATAAGCAATAGACCATATTGATGCTTCAGTTGCGCCACCCAAACTGAGCAGGTTAAGCGCAGGGTGAAGGGCAGACAATTTTGCTGGCAAATGGGTTGGTATCCAATCACCACTCATCAATACCCAGCGCAGGTTATTCAGGGAATGAGGATAACTGCGAGCATACTCCTCAAGCAGTTGCACAAATGCTGGTACGGAGTTCCAAACAGTAACCGATTCTTGCTGTAACCATGTCAGTAGTTTGTCAGGCTGCCGAGTGTCACCAGGGGCAGGAATAACCAGTTTTGCCCCACAGCTCAACGTGCCGAAGAGGTCATAAACGGAAAGATCGAATGTTAACTCTGATATTGCCAGCACGCTATCATGCTCATTGAGTGCAATGCGTTGGTTAATATCCAGAATAGTGTTGACTACGCCCTGATGATCTATCATTACGCCTTTTGGTTTTCCGGTGGAGCCGGAGGTGAAGATAACATAGGCTAAATCTTCTGGATGTACAGATAAATGTGGCTCTTCGGTTGCGGTTAAGTTATTGAGCAATGTCTCATCCAGAGAGATGAGGTGTACATGTTCAGGCCAACTCATCTGTTGAGCAAACTTAGGTTGTGTCAGTACGGTATTCACTTCCCCTGATGCCAATAGCTGATGGATCCGCTGTTGCGGATAACTGGCATCAATAGGCAGATAAGCCCGTCCTGCTAATAAAATCGCCATCACTGCGACAACCTGTTCCCAGCCTTTTTCCATTACCACACCAATCAGGGATGAAGCCTGATTTTCCTGCGCTTGCAGATGGGCCGCCAGTGTCAGGCTTTGTGACCACAAAGTGCGATAGTCAATCTGACGAGAGGTATCGACCACAGCAGTACGTTGGGGATAACGATTTACTGCTTGTTCAATCAGCGAGCAAAGCGTGTGTGATGGGAAAACGTTTTTTGTCGCATTACTGTTCTGACATAAAGCGAGATCATTTGTTGGCAGCCAGTCAGGGAGCGGGGAGTTCCATTGGTAATCCGGTTCAAGCAAGGCAATGACACAAGCCTGATAATGGGCAAACATGTTTTCTGCAACCTGGGGTTGGAACAGTTGTGGCAAGATCGCCCATTGTATGGTGACACCTCCTTCTGCGGCGGAAATTAACATACAGTCGAGATAAACATGGGGAGTTTGCGCACCAAAGAGATTCAATGTGCCTAACCCTGACGGACCTTTTCCCGCTGTACCGGTTGTATCGTTGAATACAATCGGCATACCGGCGTTTAGGTTGTGACGGTGTTGGTTTTTCTCCCTGAGAACTAATTGCCCATCAAACAGCGCATGTTGAAGATCGGCCAGCCATTGCCGCTGTATCCGGCTGACAGCATCACTGAAACCGGTGATATTGCGTAGATCCACTTCCAGCAATGATGTGGTAGACAGATTGCCGACTAACATATCGCAATACTGTGGCATTAACAGGCGGTTACCATGCAGGACATTGATGGTAAAATGCTCGTTATTGCTCCACACTGACAAAACATGGGCGAATAGTGTCAGCATCACTTGTGAAGGCGATACTCGGTATTCTGCTGCACATTGTTGTAAACGCTGCCATTGTTGTGGACTGATATATCCGGTCAGGCACTGTTGGTCGAGTTGCAGTGACTGGTGATCTTGCAGTGGTAATACTGGAGCATCAGGCAATGAAGGTAAGCGATCAAGCCAGTATTGCCGGCTTTGTTGCCAGGTTTCTCCGTTTTTCTCATTCTCCAGAGCCTGAATATAGTCGCCAATGGTTGCTGCTGGTGGCTCTGGTTGCCAGTCAGGTTCCTGATACCAATGGTGTAAATCGCGCAAGATTAACGTCAGACTTTTACCATCTGCGACCAGCAAGTCGATGGTTAAATGCAATAAATGCGTCCGATCATCGGTATGGTACAGGGTTAAATCAAACAGCGGCCAGTTATCGCTGGGAACGCCTTGAGTACGTAACGTGTCGCGGGCATGATTCAGTTGCGCCTCGCGTTCATTTGGCATTATGTTACGGCAATCAATGATTGTTGGTGTATAGCAGGGAACCTCCGGCAAAATACGATATTGCCCATCTTTCACATAACCGCGTAATTGCATATGATGGTTTATTACACGGTTCCAGGCGGCGGTAAAACGAGGCAGATCAAGCCCATTAATAGCCAGTTCAGCATAGAAATGAGCGATACCGTTACCAAATTGGAACAGTTGGCTTTCTCCCAACCAATAAGCGTATTGCAGTGCAGTCAGTGGCAAAATTTGCTCGGATGCCGGTTCAGTTTGATGCGCTATCGTAAGTGTCGTTGAACGGGTCTCAGCGACCCGCAGAGTACGGCAAAATTCACTCAGCTTAGGGTGTTCGAAGAGCTGTTGCAGATTTGCTTGTTCGTAACCTTGGCGACGTAGTTGCACCACCATTCGGGTGGCAATCAGGCTGTCACCGCCACTTTGGAAAAAGTCACTGTGACGCTGTATTGACTGAGGCAGCAGTGAACGCCAGAGAGCAATGACTTGTTGTTCAATATCATGAAGTTGGTCATTTTCTGTTTCAGGTTGCCCAGGTTCCGTGATTAACGGTTGTGCTATGCTCTCTTTCGCTGTCGCAACCAACGGTAATTGCTCTTGCTGTTGAATATGCAATGAGTAAGGCAAGGTAGAAAATTGTACTGCTATTTCACTGATATTAAGCCGCGCTTGTTGCTCAGCCCGTGCCAGGATCAGTTGTTGATGCAGTTCTGGCCCGTTTTGTCCCGGCCATTCCAATGAAACCCGATAACCGGATTGCGTCAGGCACTTCCGCCAGTCTGCAAGTTCCATCAAGGCACTATTACTGCCACCGCGATCATCAACCCAGGCGTTAATACCTTCAATAAATCCGACGCTGGCGAGTTGCATGGCACTTTCGCGTTTGGTTGATTCAATAATCAGCAACCATCCACCGGTTTTCAGTAACCGAGACAAGCGTCGCAGGGTGTTTCTCAGATGGGTGGCATCATGTAATACGTTAACCGCCATAATCAGATCATAACCGGATTCTGGATGCTGGCTAAAATCAATCTGCTGGTTAATATCGAACAGGGCAAATTTGACGGTTTCGCCGTGCTGGTTGAGTAACTGGCGTGCATCATCGAGGAATAGCGGTGAAACATCAGTAAAGTGGTAGCTTTGAATGGTTTGTGCATTGTGTGCCAGTACCTTCTCTGAGGTTGCCCCAGTTCCGGAGCCGACTTCCAGTACAGTGAAATGTTCGGATGTCTGGCTCAATTGCCGAACAATTTCAGCAGCAGCCTGATTCAGGCAACGTAATGCGGGGTTTTCACTGTAGAGGCTGGCTGTGATTTGTTTATCGGCGAACAGCAGTTCCAATGCATTGCCACGTCCGGCAAGCAGGGTGTTATGTTGTTCGATACAGGTTGTGACATAGCGACTGATGGTTTGACACCACACGGCATCATCCAGTTTGGCTGTAGGGACCGGAACATGACTAAGCGGTTGCAGACAATGGTATCCGTCAGCGGTTTGTTCAATAAATCCTTGGTTATTGAACAAAGTCAGCCATTGGGTCAGCAGGCGTTGATACTGTGGTGCCAGTTGTAAGCGTTGTTCAATCTCTTCACGAGAGTGATATTGTTGTACAGTAGTGAATAAGTTATGGCGCAGTAAAGTCTGGCTCAGGCCAAATAATGCCTGTTGCTCAATATGTTGCCAGGAGCGCTCAAACACTTGTTGTTCTGTCAAGGTCGGGAGCGGTAAGGTATCCGTGTTGATAACCTGTGGTTCTGGCAATGATAATGACAAATGATCTTCGGCAACCAACCATAGGTTGTAACCTTGAATATCGTCCTGACGTGGCTGAATTTCTGCCAGTCGTATTTCAGGCTTAGAACGCAGATATTGTTCGGCTTGACGCAATTCAGGGTGTTGCGGCCAGAAGTCATAACGCGTATGACCAGATGGTGGCGTATGAAGGTCATAATCCTCCATGCGTTCAGGCTGGTGACAAATTTGCATTAACAACGCGTTATAAGCGGCAAACAGTGACTCAATGACACCAGCCTCCAGCACATCATTCATGCAATACCAGTTGAACAGCAGATCACCATCGACTTCCATAACCTGATGATCTAACCAGACTTGCGGCGTCTGGCTCAGAACAAAGACCGGATCGCCCAGTAATTGAGTGATGGATTGTTTGATAGCGACACCTTCTTGTGCCATTCCTAACATGCTGGTGAAAACGACCGGCGTCAGCGGCTGCCTGTTTTGGGTTTCGCCATGTTGTTGGCGGCCAAGTTCCCTTAATACCTCGACACCATTAACATGACTATGGCTCAAACGTTGCCAGAGCAAAGCCTGAGTTTTTTCCATACTGGCACGCAGGGACGTTGTCTTGCGTAAATCAAAATCCATCAACATCACCGAGGTAAAATCACCAATCAGTTCTTGTACCTCTGGATGGAAAGGTTGCCGATTAAAGAATGTCAGGTTGAGAGTAAACAGTGGATGACGGCTGTACCATTCAAGGGTATGGGCAAACAGCGTTAACAGGCCAGCGGAAGGTGTTACTCCCCATTTTTTCCAGCCTTGTTTAAGACGTTGCCAGTCAGATTGTGCCAATCGACCTTCATAAGTTGTGAATTGTGGCTGGTTACGTTGTGGCAGTTGTGGATTCAACGGTAATCTGGGCGCCGGAGGTAATGAAAGGAGTTGTTCCTGCCAGTATGCCCATGATGCCCGCCATTCTTTACTTTCACGTTGCGCTTGTTCTGCCATCACATAATCGCGGAAAGTAAATATTTGTGGGGCCAGAGGTTGTTGATGATAAGCAAGTTGTAGATCATCCATCATGATCCGGAAACTCTGCACATCAAACTGCAACAGATCCAGGTTCATATGTAAGCGACAGCGTTCATTCGGTAGCAGTGATACAGAGACTTCAAACAGCGGCCACTGTTCTGCTGGTGGTACTTGGTAGGAGAGGGTATGACGACGCTGAGCCAAAGCTTGTTCGCAGGCCGTATTATTCAGTGTCCGCAAATCATCCTGAGATAGAACATACCACGGCGTTTCCGGCAAAATCCTTTGTTGCCCATCTTCATCTACTATCATGCGCAACATGCCATGACGTTGAATCAACGCATTCCATGCCTGCTCAAAACGCGAGATATCAAAGCTATCCAGAGCCAGATCCCATTCAAATAAGACGTGACAAGCGACACCACCAAAATCAATGGCCTGTGTACGACCAATCCAGTAAGCGTGCTGAATGGGTGTCAGAGGAAAGGGGGCGTGGCGCCGGGAACTGTCAACAATCACCTCTGGTTGGGAAGAGACGGCAGGTTGTTCAGGCAGGGCATTCCCAATGAGTGTATTAAGCCCCTCTAACGTCATATTTTGATAAGCCAATCCAGCGGTTAATCTAAAGCCAAATTGTTGGTGGATTGCCGCGTTCAACTCCAGGAATAGCAGGGAATCCAAACCAAATTGCAATAAATCTTGTTGTGGCTCTAAACGTTCAGGCTGTTCCAGACGCAATAATGTTGCGACACGCTGACGCAACCAGTTAAGCCGTTGTTCACTGTCCTGAAACAGAGTGTTATCGGCAGAAAGTGAAGATGTCGATTTTGCAACGACTATATTGGGAACGACTATATTGGAAACATCAGCCTGTAGACGTCGTAAAATATCAGGATGATGTTCATCTAACCGCATTGCCAGATGGCAAGGTGATGTGGTGTACAGAGATTGATTGAGATGCCAGATACCTTCATTTGTGCTGAAGGGTAACATGCCATCTTGCGCCAGTTTTTCCACTAATCGTCGGTCGCTGGCCATACCAATGCCACCCCAAACGCCCCAAACTAATGTTTTAACCATCAATTGATTTGGTGCTGTCAGCGCTAAAGATTCCAAACAAGCGTTGGCGATTGCATAAGCACCTTGCCCTTGGGCACCTAACATTGATGCGGCAGAAGCGTGAAGCAGCAGATATTGAGCATTATGCTGTTGGAGCATAGCTTGCAACGCCGATGCGCTGTGTGCTTTGACTGATAATACCTGTGACAGGTGTTGACGCTCAAGTTTTGCCAGTGGGGTATGATCAGCAATACCTGCGGCATGGATCGCGCCAGCGATACAATCCTCTTGTGCCAGAGCTTGCACTGCATTTAACAAGGCTGGCGTATCAGTGACATCAAGGTTAATCCAACGTATTTCACATTCGCTATTCAGTGACAATGTTTGCACAAAAGTATCCCAATCCGCCTTTTTGCGGCGGGCAAACACGGCGATCTTACGTGCACCTTGGGCTAGCAACCAACGAATGGAAATGCGACCGATACCGCCCATACCGCCTGTAATAATGTGCCAACCCTGATGAGGAATGGGTATCGGCTGTTGTGATAAGGGTAATGATTGGTGCTGTAAAACAGGTACAGAGATTTGATTTCCGCGTACTCTCAGCCAGCGATTATATCCAGAATGGCGTTCATGATCTTGTGCATCCAGATAACCAAGCGCTAATGATACAGCGTCAGTATCGTTGATATCAGCGATATCAATCGCCTGAATGCGACGATGGGAGTACTCTTCAACCGCGACACGCAGCAATGCCCAGATAGCGTATTGAGCGGGATTGATATCCTCTTTTAATAAGGTGGATTCTGGTTGGGCGCAGCAGGTTACGACGGTTAAAGATGTTGTTTCATCGCGTCTTAGTTCACTAATAACTTGATCACATAATTCAGTAATATCATTGCTTTCAA
Source organism: Xenorhabdus thuongxuanensis (assembly GCF_001908095.1). GTDB lineage: Bacteria > Pseudomonadota > Gammaproteobacteria > Enterobacterales > Enterobacteriaceae > Xenorhabdus > Xenorhabdus thuongxuanensis. The sequence goes on from NZ_MKGR01000003.1 coordinate 21,042, forward strand.
GCAGTAATAACGTATTTCCGCTTTCAGGCTGTAAATGAATTCCAGCCTGACGCCAATGATTAATCATCTCACCATTTTTTGTTGAGGTGCGAAGAGTATAGGTTGTTGAAGATTTCTGTGTATCTGCGGTGTTTATTGTGCGCCAATGCAAGACATAATGAGTATCAGGGCATGGTTGTGGTGCAGGAAGCCATGCTTTTGTCATAGATTGGGATGCCACCGATTGACGAGGCAGATCAGCGCGATCACTCAACAGAGCGAATAAGCGCTCGCCAGCATAGATCAGTGCCGGAAAAGTCGCGAATAAACTCGCCTCCAATAACCGGCGTTTAGCATAAGGCAAGGTACGGTAAGGACGATATATTTTACTTACCGTTGGACCGGAAACTTCATGGTAATAACCTTGCTCAACACAGTGAGTTAATAACTGTTCCAGCAAAGGACGCCAGCAGGGTTGTAGCCGACCAGCCCGAATCGTGTCGATGGCACTGAAACCTTGTTCAGCATCACGTCCATGACACTGATATATCAATGCGTCGGTATACAATGCCCGCAATATTAGCGCATCGGGATTTTGTTCAATGGCAGGATCGAACAGGGAATTAACATCAAGTTCAGCATGGATATTGGCTAAAGGTTGCTCGGTTTTATTTATAGGTAATCCGGTTGCAGAGAAGCTGTAATGCTGCTCATCAAATGGATAGAGTGGCGCATGGCATTTTACTCCGGTGAACGGGAAAAGAGGCTGCCAATCAAGATGTGCACCAGCACAATAAAGTTGCATGAGGGCCGTTTGCTGAGCTGCCTCTGGGGAACCTTGACGGTATGCACTCGCAACCCAGGTTTCCTGCGGCAGACTGACACGTTGTCCGATCCCTGTTAGCTGTGCATCAGCACCAAATTCCATGAACAATGTAACACCTTGCTGGCGGGCAAATTCAATGGCTTGATAATAACGCACTGTGTGGCGCATATGGTGACGCCAGTAATCTGGTGAACCTAATTGCTCATAATCTGCAAGATTGGCTGTTAAGGTGGAAATTAGTGGAATTTCTCCTGATGCAGGTTGTAACCGACGGCAATACAGGGAAAAGGCTTCCAGAACAGGCTCAAGCATGACTGAATGTGCTGCACAGGCAACATTCAGGCGCTGGCAACGAATCTGCTGCTGTTCCAGACGTTGTGCCAGGATATCAATTTCTGTTTCTGTACCGGCCCAAACCCAGTGTTGCGGACCATTGCAAACCGCCAGATCCAATGCCAGTGAATGGGTAAAAGGAAGAATATCGTCTTCGTTGGCAAAGACCGCCAGCATTGCTCCCCCTTGGGAACAGCTTTGCATTAGTTTGCCTCGTACCGCGACCAGTGGCATTACCTGTTCAGGTGTGAAGATGCCGGCAATAACAGCAGCCGCGAATTCACCGACGGAGTGCCCCAGCACATAATCGGGTTTTAGCCCAAGTGCACGCCAATGCGCTGCCAACGCAATTTGATGTGCCACAATGGCCGGTTGAGCATATTCGGTGGTCGCTAATGCGGCATCATGTTCTCCGAACATGACTGCTTTTAGTGGCAGTGTTAATTCGGAAGCACAGGCCGCACAGCAACGATCTAACATGGCGGAGAAAACCGGAGAACTCGCATACATGGCTTTTCCCATGCCAGACCATTGACAACCCTGACCACTGCATTGCCATAGTTGCTTGTTTTCGCTCTTGGCTTGTCCGCTAAACATGTTTGGTGCTGGCATATTGTCCGCAAAAGCGGATAGGCTGGCAGTATTTTTCTCAATATCTTGTGGTGATATTGTCAGCGCCAAGCGCCAGGGCAGGGAAAGATCACGTCCCTGCAATGTAGTCCAGGCCAGATCGGCATAATGTTCTGGGGCATTATTGAGCGCAGTCGCGTAGCGTTGTGCCAATTGACGCAATGAGGGTTCAGAAGCAGCAGAGAGCAGCAGTGGCGCTGTTGGTGAATGATTAACATGGCGACGATGTAATTCTGTTGGCAATGATTGCACCACAATATGACAGTTGGTGCCGCCAATACCGAATGAAGAAACACCGGCGGTACGCAATTCTTGCGTCCAATGTTGTCCTTGTGTTGCCAGCCTGAATGGGCTTTCTTGCAGTCGTAATGCCGGATTGGGTTGCTGTACATTGATCGTTGGAGGAATGTAACCATGCCAAACGGACAGAACCGCTTTGATCAAACTGGCAATGCCTGCGGCAGTATCGAGATGGCCGATGTTGCTTTTCACTGAACCAAGGTAACAAGGCGGTACTGACACACTACGCTCAGAAAATACAGTGCGTAACGCGTCAACTTCTATGGGATCACCAAGTGGTGTCCCTGTGCCATGAGCTTCAATCATGCCGATATCATCAATGCTGACATCTGCCAGTTGTAATGCTTCGTTAATAACACGGCGTTGACCATTCACTGAAGGTGCAGTAAAGCCAACTTTTTCGTTGCCATCATTATTAATTGCACTACCCCGTAGCACGGCCATGATGGGATCGCCATCGCGTAAGGCATCACTCAGACGTTTCAGTGCGACAACACCAACACCATTGCCGCCATAGGTGCCATTTGCCTGACTATCAAAGGGACGACAATGCCCATCAGGTGAAAAGATCATCCCTGGTTGATACAAATAACCGCTTTCTTGTGGGAAAGAAACCGCCACACCACCGGCTAAGGCCATGTCACACTCACCGGAACGCAGGTTTTCGCAAGCCATATGTACGGCAACCAGTGAACTTGAACAGGCTGTTTGGACGGTGAGTGCAGGACCTTTCAGATTTAATTTATAGGCAGTACGAGTCGCAAGATAATCTTTATCATTACTCATTAACGCCTGTAACCCTTTCACTTTGCCAACATCGGTCATGGCAAACTGTGACCATGAAGGCCAGGTACTGATCCGGCTGCTACCAAAGACACCGGTTTTCAGGGGAACATGACGCGGTGCATAACCGGCATGTTCAAGCGCATGCCAGGCTGTTTGCAGGAATAGACGCTGTTGAGGATCGAGCATTTCTGCTTCCTGACGCGAATAGCCAAACAGCGTGGCGTCAAATTGTTCCGCGTTCTCCAGTATCGCAGCCTGATTGACAAAGTTTTCACTATCAATGACTTCAGGAGGAATACCAGCATCCAATAATGTTTGACGGGACAGTGTCGTTGTACACTCAACCCCATGTTGCAGGTTATGCCAAAAAGTATCGCTATCGGGTGCCTGCGGAAAGCGGCAGGCAAGACCAATCACTGCGATGGGATCACAATTATCGTAGTGAGGCGTTAAGTTAGTCATTGTACAGCTCCTTTATGGCGTTTTTCCCGTTGTTGCAGACGCTTTTGTTGTTGACGTTGACGAAGGGCAATTGACTGGCTATTTCCGTTTTGGGCCTCTTTTCGGCAACGCAAACTGAGCGTCTCTGGTGTTGGATAAGCGAATAAATCAGTAACAGCAAGATGCTGGAAACCCACATGTTGTAATTTTTTATGCAGTTGGATTAGCTGTAGTGAGCTGGCTCCTGCCTCAAAAAAGTTTTGGTGTGCATGTATCGGATGATGGGTGACAGATAAAAACAGGCGTTGAATTTCATCGCATGTGTCACTGCATACTTGTGGCTCTGATCCTTCTAAGTGCGGTGATGATGCAATAGTCACAGCAGGATTATTTGCACCTTTCACGCTTTGCTGGCGTGGCACTAGTTGATCCAACGCTGAATGCCAGCTTTCTGGTTGTGCAGCGAGGGTACGCAATAGCGCCATATAGTTGTTGAACATGTTTTTTAACTGGTGTGGAGCAAATAATTCTTCAACTGCATCCCAGTTCAGGCAAAGTTCATCATCAGATTCGTAAACCTGATGATCCAGCCAGATTTGTGGGGTTTGTGAGATACCCCAAACCGGTTTCATCCATGATGAATGAGAAAGGAACTGCCCTTCATGGGTTCCCAGCGCACTGGTGAAAACGACGGGCATAACGGCAGCATCAGGGCCACGGCGTTGCGCTAGTTCACGCATCACTCTGATCGCTGAAATATGACGGTGATCCAGATCTTGCCATAGTTGCTGTTGCAGCCGACGTGCACTTGATAACCAGTTTTTCTCCGGATGCCAGGCCAATAGTGACAGTGAAGTGAAATCACCCAGAATATGTTTAATGTCCTTATGCCAGTGTGGGCGATCGAACAGGGTAAGGTTAAGGGTTAACTCCGGTCTGGTGCTGAATGCGGACAGAACGGCTGCATAAGCGGCAATCAAGAGTGCAGAAGGCGTTATTTGCTGGGAGGCTGCCTGTTGTTTTAACTGCTCCCATTCATGTGCAGATAACCGATCGCTATAGCGCACAAAATGCGGAGATTGAACACTTTCTGGTGCAATACGCAATGGTAATTGCGGAGCCAGTGGTAGTGTTTTCACTTGCTCTTGCCAGTATTGCAATGAATTCTGGTGTACCGGCATTTGTTGTTGACGTAACACACAATCCCGGAATGTCACGTTCAGTGGTGGTAATGCGTGCTGTTCGTTGAGATATAGCTGTTCTAATTCAGCCAGCAATATCTGCATACTTAACCCGTCTAATAGCAGGTTATCCAGGCTAACAAATAGTCGGGAGACAAGGCTGGTGTCTTGTGCAAGTTGGAAATCGAACACCGGCCAGCGACTGACATCTAATACTTGATGTGACAGACGTTCGCGTAAGGTATCTGCCTCAGTAATATCAGCAAATCGGTGCTGTTTAACGGAGAAAACGGGAACATCTTGCAATATCTGTTGTTGCCCATTAATCACAACCGTCCTCAGCATAGGATGACGTTGGATCAGACGATTTAACACTCGATTCAGGCGCTGAACATCTAACTGCTCTATCCGGTATTCGACAAAGAAATGAGCACCAATGCCGCTTAGAGCAAAACCAGGATAGCGCCCGACCAGATAAGCTTGCTGAACTTCGGTTAATGGGAAAGGCTGATATTCATCCTGCTCTTCTGAAATTGCACAGGCTTCTGATGACGTTTCAGATAAAGAACTCAGTGTTGAGGCAAATGCCGCTAATTGCGGGTTACGGAAAAGGTGACCAAGTTCACCTTTGAAGCCTTGTTGTGCCAGTTCACCAATCAAACGGGTAGCTAAAAGACTGTCACCACCAAGTTGGAAAAAGTCGCTGTCACGGCCCAATTGTTCGGTATTCAGCAGGCGTTGCCAAATATCGGCAACGGTTTGTTCCACCGTATTTGACAAGGTCATTTCAGGCTGAGACGTCGCTGTGTCTGTTTTTGTGGCGGATGTTGTGGCGGATGTTGTGGCGAACTGAAGAGATTGTGATAGCGCTTTACGGTCGATTTTGCCGTTAGGTGTCAGGGGCAGATGAGGGATAACATGCAAGCGTTGTGGGATCATATACCCAGGCAAATGTTGCGCCAGAGCGGATTTAATTTTTCCCCGATCAGGTATGGTGACATTGTCACTTGTTTGCATCAACAACACACTCAGATTGCCGATGGTAACCGGTGTTTCCGCTTGCAATGGAAGAAGAGATAACCACTCTGACGCAGAGCGTAACTGAATACCTTGAGGTGAGAGCAACTCAGCCGTAATCAGGGAGATAGAAGATGCTTGTTGCAACTCCATTGCCAATACCAACGCACCCGGTTGAGCCAGTGGAAGCAACGTTTTGATGCAATTTTTTGGGTCTTCCTCGCGGTGTAATACATTGTTTAGCAGGATGACATCGGCCTGATGCTGTAGCGATTCAGGCCTATTTTTTTCACACCAATAATGAACTGATGTATGAGTATAGCCACTTAACCTTGTTTGCATCTGATTAATCAGGGCCTGAGAACGTTCAAAGCCGATATAAGACAGATGTTGGTCAGTAATATGTTCGGCCAGCCATTGAGCACAGAGACCACTGCGCGCATCGAACTCCATCAAAGTAACGGGGCGTTGTAACCGTTGGGAAAGGGCAATGATGGCCTGTTTCAATCCTGCCAACCATTGCTGGGTTTCTGGTTGGACAAAGAGCTGTTGTTCCGGTGCGAATTGCGGATCATCAAGTAATGTGACGGCTGACTGTTGTCCGGTAAGAATATTACGCAATGTAGAATGCCAGCGTGCAGGAACGCATTTTGCTTCATTATGGTATGCGGTGGATGGCAATACAGCCTGATAGACATGATGTGCAGATTCAGCCAATAAATTACATTGGCAAAGATACGCCAGCATTCGGGCAAACCAGTGATGGTATTCCGGCAGAGGTTGATAGTGTTTCAGACAATCGGAGAGCGACTGAGATGAAATAAATGTCATGCCGTAACGAGACAGGTGTTCGAGCAGAAATAGCGCAACTTCGTTATGTTGTTTATGATTGTCATCGGTGATTGCCTGCATTACAGGGAACAGATCACGATAGTGCGTTGGTAATTGTGGCGCACGATTTATGCGTTGGCACAAAGTATCGCCTTCCAGCTCCAGAAATGCCACCAGGGATTTCTCTTTTTCACCACGGGTTAAGGCAACACCTTTACTGATACCGGTTACTTGACTGAGGGCGGCATCAACTTCTCCCAATTCAATTCGGTAACCACCAATTTTCACCTGGCTATCACGGCGCCCCATAAATTCAAGCCAGCCTTCGGGGTGATAACAACCCAGATCACCAGTACGATACCAGCGTTCTCCTTGATCAATGACAAACTGGGCAGCCGTGCGTTCTTCATCATTAAAATAGCCTAGCGCTACACCGACACCACCAATCCAAAGTTCACCGACAACCCAGTCAGGGCAATCACGGCCATCTTCACCCACTACACGGTAACGCTGGTTAGCGAGAGGATAACCATAAGGGATAGAGCGCCACTGCTTGTCAATTTCTTTAACGATATATTCATTTGACCAGATAGCCGCTTCCGTTGCGCCCCCCATTGCACTTAATACACCATCGGGATTGAACGCACGGTAACGCTCAGGCAGTGACAAACCGATCCAATCCCCGGACAACATTACAGTGCGAAGTGCTTTCGGTGCATCAACCTCCATTCCTTCACAATAGGTTAGCAACATATCAAACAGTGCCGGCACACTGTTCCATAACGTAACGCGGTGGCGCTCGATCAGCATTTCCCAGGTTGATGGATCGCGGCGTTGTGCTTCGCCAACAAGAACCAGCGCGCCTCCTGTACTGAGAATGCCAAAAATGTCATAAACAGACAGGTCGAAATGCAAGGCAGAGAGTGCCAGTAAGCGGTCATGGCTTTGAACTTGATGACGGCGATTGATATCCAGACAGGTATTCAGTGCGCTTTGGTGGCTAATTACCACACCTTTTGGCATACCGGTTGAACCAGAGGTATAAATGATGTAAGCCGGATCAGTCACCGCACGCTTAGCCATATCAGTTAAGGGGAGTAATTGCTCATCCTGATGCCAGGAAATGCAATGTATATCCTGTGACCAAGTATTCTGCTGCTCAGGATCAATGATAACGATATTGATTCCGGCACTTTCACAGATAGCCCGACGTCGGTTTAGTGGTTGATCCACGGGAACCGGAACATAAACTCCGCCAGAATAAAGTACAGCTAATACAGCGACAATTTGTCCGATGCCTTTTTCCATACTGATGGCAACGCGATCTCCCGGTATAACCGACGTTTTTTGCAGTACGGCGGCTAATCGGCGGGCTGCCAGACTGAGGTCGCCATAACTTATTTTTTCATGATGAGTAATTAAAGCGACAGCATTTGGGGTATGTTTTGCTTGTGTAAATACTGCCTCATGCAACAAGGCATTAGGTAGTGGTTCAACCGTGTTATTAATTTGATGTCGCAGATGGTATTGCGACTCAGGCATCAGATCCGGTAACTTTTCGTGCCATTGTGTCGCGTTTTCCGTCAGGTTCTCAATCAATTTCTGATAGGCAGTGAATAGAGTATCCATCAAACCGTCAGGGAAAAGTTCGTCGTTGCTATCCCACTGAATATTTAGGGCGTTTTTATGTTCAAAGGCAACGAAATCCAGCCACACCTGAGGTGTTTGTGATATTCCCCAACTTGGTTTTCCCAAGACATCACGGGTATTCTCACCGTATAAAGGCCGGCCTAAATTGCTGGTAAACACAATTGGCGCGCCATGTGGGTGGTTGCCTCGCTTTTTGAGCTCACGCAGAACTTCTACACCAGACCAATGACGGTGTTCGTAAGCTTCGGTGAATGTTGTCTGTGCATCCTGAGCCAGTTGGCAGAACGGTAAATTACCACCAGAGATGTCCAACAGCAGAATATTGGTAAAATCGGCCAGAATGTTGTCAACCGCGTTGTGCAGCGGAGCTCTGTCAAATAGCGTCAGGTTGAACAACAAGCGTGTTGAATTACTCCAGCGACACAATAAAGCGGCAAATGCTGTCGCTAATGCCATCGTTGGCGTAACGCCATTTTGCTGCGCGAGTTGCTTAAAACGTTCCCAATATTCCGGCGATAAGCGAAAACATCTGCGATGGATCTGAACATTTTTTATCAGGGAAGGATCCTTGGCTAGAGGAAGTTGGGGAGCAAGTGGCAAAGTATCTAATCGGTTACGCCAGAATACCTTGGCTTCTTGTCGGGCTTGCTTAAATTGAGCCTGATATTGTGTGAGATAACTGCAAAAATCATAGTCAGAAGCAATAGCGGGTAGGCAGCGTTTGGCAATTAATGCCGCCAGTTCGGTAAAGAACAGACTAAAGCTGGCGGCATCCATGATAAGCAGATCGATATTGGCATGTAGCCGATGTTGATTATCGCCAAACAGGCTAAGTTGAATATCAAACGTTTCTCCTTCTTCAACCCGTAATACGCGATGGCTTAATTGTTTGCGTATGTTGTCCAGCGCTTGGTACTGTTCATCAATTGTCTGATGACGGAGATCGTGAACTGTTAATTTTTTCCAGTAAGCGTTGGTTATGCCTTGCTGACGACCATCGGGCAAAAAACGTACCCGCAACATCGGATGCCGTTGGATCAGCATGTGAATAGCCGCTTCCAGTCGTTCAGGATCCAGCCCAATACCATCAAACTCCTGGTACAGATGACAACCCACTCCTCCCAACGTTTGCTCCGGTGAACGCCCAACAAAATAAGCATGTTGTACCGCCGTCAATGGGAATGGGCGGGCATCAGAAATCCGTGGCTGTGGCGCTGTATTTTGGAGTGCTGTTTGGGCGACAGGGGCATGGCGTTGCAGAAGCTGGCTCCAGGCATGTAGCGTTGGCTTTTGGTAAAGTTCGCGCAGAGTGACACGATGTCCCTGACGTCTAAACTGGTTTAGTAATGCCATGATTTGCATTGAATCCAGTCCATTGCGAATTAAATCGTCATGATCGCCCACCAAAATATTTTTTTGATTAAACAGGCCAGCAATGAACTGGCGCAGTGAATCAGGAGAGAGAAGGTCCGTGTGCATGAATAAATCCTATAAAATGGCAGCTACCTAACAAATCAGATAATGGCGGGTTACACCTTATTTAAATGAATACTTGAGGAAATATTGGGATGTAAGTGCCAATGCTCTTCTGAGCCAAGGTGATTTTTCCAAAGGGATTGGTAAAGCGAGCAACGCGTCAGTAATTCATCATGTGTACCGCTATCACAAAGGGTTCCATGATCCATTACCAATATTTGATCAGCACGGGTTATCGTACTTAGTCGATGAGCAATAACAAAAACGGTTTTATCCTGAGTGAGAGAATCAAATGCTTCTTGTATTAATTGCTCATTTTCGGGATCCAGCGACGCCGTTGCTTCGTCCAGGAATAGAACCGGAGACTGTTTTAGGATCGCGCGAGCAATGGCAAGCCGTTGGCGCTCTCCGCCAGACAACGTACCGCCATCCACACCTAAAGGTGTATCGTACCCTTGCGGTAGTGCCATAATCGTATCGTGAATGTTGGCAAGGCGTGCTGCCTGTTCCAGCTCTGACTGCGTCGCATTCGGATCACCTAAACGGAGATTATTGGCGACAGTATCCTGAAATAGTGCGGTTTCCTGGAATACCATTGTGACGGTGTCGTACAGCGCTTGAGTCTGGTAATGATGAATAGGGTTCCCACCCAGACGGATTTCACCTTTATCCAGTTGATAGAAAGAGAGTAATAAATAAGCCAGCGTGGATTTACCGCTACCACTTGGCCCTACAATGGCGGTCATACTGCCCTGTGGCGCATAAAATGAAACGTTCTGGATAGCGGGCTGGTGAGTACCTGGGTAGCTAAATGAGATGTTGTTAACTTCAACATCATATTTGTTTGGTGCAGCTAATGGCCCGGAAGTTTGCGTTGCAATCGCTTCTATCTCTGCAATATGTGTTTCACCGACTTGTGTCAATGCGGTCACGTTGAGCAGGGGGATGATCCCGCGTAAAGGGGTAATAGTGGCGAACAACAATAGAATAGTGATCAGCATCTCAGGGAGAGTGAGAGCTTCATTAAAACGTAAAGCACCGGCCAGAATGCCAACAACCACGCTGGTATCAATAATGATGTAAAACAGACTCAGCAACGGTATGCTTTTGAATATTCCGCGGCGGAATGCAGCACGTAGTTGTTCAATTTCCTGATCAAAACGTTGTTCTACCGTTGTGGTAGCAGCCGCTGCACGAATAAAAGCCATGCCTTGGGCATATTCTACGATTGCTTCGGATACATCAGCCATCTTCGCTGCTCGACGATGCAGTATTTCATTGAGTTTTTGACGGATACCACCCAGAATCAGTAATCCAACCATCAATACTAATAGGGCACAGCCAGCAACAACCCAGTCGAACCAGAATAAAGCCAGATAGATAAGCGTCAGCATCATAATCTGGCAGGTGATTTGTGGGGTGGTATAGGCTGATTGATTTTCCTGCCATTGCACATCTTCGGATAACGTCAGAGCTATTTTTCCGGCACTTAATCCACGAATTGTCGCTATAGACATACTGACAAGCCGTTGTAGCAAAGAGCGACGGATTTCTATCCCCAGCCCATAAGCTGCAATGGTGAGTTTACGTAATGCGCGAGACATAAAAGCGAATCGCAGCAACAGTAAAATAACTAATAATGTCAGTGTAATAAGTGGCAGTATAGCGTTGCCACTTTCTTGCAGATGGTTTTCCTTCAGATGAGTGATGGCCCAGGCGGCGATAGCCAGTTGAGCAATAATCGCAATGGTATCAAGTTGCTTATATAACAACCCACCAAACCAAACCCGCTGTAGTTTTGCAGACAGATGTTGTTGGAGACGATTAAATAACCCCATGATTAATTTACTCCTGTTCCGGTATTTTCTCCCCGCCAAGCTGTCCATTGTTTGGCATACGCGCCCTGTTGTGCGACCAGTTCATCATGGGTTCCTTGCTCAATGATGCGTCCTTTATCCAGAACCAGTATTTGATCAAGGTGACGGATAGTTGGCAGGCGATGGGCGATAACAATCACGGTCTTATTACGGCCTGTCTTATTACGGCCTGTCTTGGTGCGGCATAGTGCATTGAGGGCCTGTTGCATCTCTTTTTCACATTCTGGATCGGCATAAGCAGTGGCTTCATCCAATACAAGAATGGGGGCGTTTTTCAGGATAGCGGCAGCGACGGCAATACGCTGTTTTTCTCCTACAGATAAGCTAATACCGTTGTTAATCACGGTGTTGTAGCCTTGGGGTAACTGTTGGATAAATTGGTGTGCTTGTGCTGCGATGGCCGCTGCTTCAACTTCAGCTTGTGAAGCATCAGGACGGGCCAAGCGGATATTATTGGCTATCGTATCGTTAAACAGAAATACCCGCTGGAACACAAACGAGATGTTGTTACGCAGAGTGGGTTCATCCATGTTGCGGATATCAACACCTCCAACCGTAATTTTGCCTTGTTGAGGATCCCAAAGACGAGCAATCAGGCTGGCTATCGTGGATTTACCAGAGCCGCTGGCTCCAACCAGAGCGAGTGAACTGCCGGCAGGGACGGAAAACGAGAGGTTATCTAAGGCATTGTCCTGCTTATCTTGATAGGAAAAGCTGACACTATGTAAAGTCACAGTATGATCGGCAGGAACTTGACTTTGGGTACATGGTGCTAATTCAGGTTGATTCATTAGCCAACGATAACGTGTGACTAACGCCTCTTGCTGCTGCAAACGTGTCATCACAGAGAACATGGATGAAGCAATATTGCCGAATGCCATAGCAGACAGAATAAAGAAGGTGAATTCAAATAAAGTGATCTCTTGTCGGTTAAATAGCCAGACCGCCAGAGGGAGGACAAACAGCAGATTAGCGCTGGATAGCACAAAAAATCGGCTAGATTTGACCTGCACTTTCTCAACCCAAATATCGATAATACGTGTCAGGGCGGTAAATGCTTCTTCCGCTCGCTGTAGTGCAATATTGCCGCCAGAATAGGTTTTTACTACAGGAATGGCGTTGATAACTTCACCCATTGTTGAAGCAATACGATTTTGGGCTGCGTAAAAACGCTGAGTAGTGGTTTGAACTTTCATCTGAATATAGATGAATAATAAGCAGGCACCCAAAGTTGGAGCAAAAGCCGCCAATGCTAATCGCCAGTCAATGGCTAACATCACACCCAATGCAATCAATGGGCCGAATAAGGTTGCAGACATCTCTGGAATAATGTGGGCAATACCATCCTCAAGCTGTTCGACATCATCTAACATCATCTTCTTGATTTCGGTGCTGTCAGTCTGCATAAAAAAGCCTAAGGGAACAGACTTCAACTTATTGCTGATATGACGACGAACATCAGCCTGAACATCGGCAGCGATCAAATGAGCAACAAACGTTGAACCACTGAAAGTCAGCATAGCGGCAAAGGTGAAGCCTAATAACATGATGCCGTAATTCAGCAAGGTGTCATATTGCCCATCATAGATAGATTGGGTAATAAGACCAGCAATCGCTGCCGGCAGTATTTGCAAACCGGCAGAAACAATAGCAAGTGCAATGGCAACGTAACTCAGCGTGCGGTATGGGCGCATCATATCCCACAATGTCTTAAGGACTCCGGCGTCAGCAGCACGTTGCTCTGGAGAGTTTTGAACAGAAGGATCATTACTGAGCATAGGTGTTTTCCTTTTGGAAATCGTGGCGCTTATGTAATGTCCAGAACAAGCCTGCGAGGGTGAAGAATGATGCAAGAGCGAAAAGGGATGCATAGCTTGCTTTGGTCACAATCAATCCACCCAGCATTGAACAGATGATCGCAATGCTCATATCTGCGGATTGCATTAACGCAAAATCCACACCAGACTGTATGCCAGCCGCCAAAGACATCATTTGGGTATACAAGGCAACAAATTTGGTGGCGGTGATTAATGTAATAAAGACGTATGCCGATGAAAGCAGGGATAGGGACGTTTCCGGTTGTTGGGCAAGCCAGAAAATACTCACTAATACCAGACATTCAAGCAGCATTATCCCCAATAATGTCTGGATGGCACCTAACTTACGTACCACGATGCCGCCAAGCAGGACACCGGATAATCCGGCTAATGCACCACCACTGGCAGCAATGATGCCTAATTGGGTTAAGTCTACGCCGCGATCGACTAAAAATGGGGAGAGCATACCGAGTGACAGGCGTGTCCCAATCATACATAGCAGTATTAAGATCAGTGCCTGTTTCACCGAAGTACGACGTAAGGCACTCTTTAGGGAGGGTCTTGGAGAGGGGGTGTCCGATGTTTTTGATGCATTCGATTCTCCCTGTCCCTGAGTTTTTCGGATGAATAAGATAGGCAGTGACATTAATAGGATCACTATAACTAGCATACCTGCACCAATGTGCCAGCCATAGAGTGAAATAAGATATAAAAACAGGCCGCTGCCAATAATGGCTCCCAGATAACTGCCCCCAACTTGCATGACATTGCTCCAGGGGCGATGCTGCGGTGATAACCGATCGATAGCATGGCCGTCTGTGGTGGTATCTACCACGGTCAGACAAAGCGTAATCAGAAACAGAGCCGCTATGATCAGCGGCATATGTTCGGCAGGTTTTGCTAAGGACATTAAACCAAAAAGCAGTGCAATTAACAGATTGCCGCAAAGCATGATGCGGCGGGGGTTAGTATCCCCCGAACCTGATTTGCGGTAGCGTTCTACAACGGGAGCCCAGAGAAATTTTAATGCCCAAGGTAACATCAATAGATAGAGTAAACCTATCTTATCTGGGGTAACGCCGTGATTGCGTAGAAATGCCGGCATGCTTTGTAACGTTAACATACCAATGGTACTTTGGATGGTGTAAACACCAGCCAAAGTCAAAAGTAGCAACGAGATGTGACGGCGATGTGAGGTGTTGTGCGTCATAGTGCAATGCTCACATCCAGCCCAACATTCAAGCCTTTACTTATCATGTTAAGCGTATTGTTTCCCATCTGGAAACTAGAGACACGGTACTGTTTATTACCTAAATTTTCACCATAAAGTTTGACATTAACACCATGATCCATTTCTAAACTGAGGGATGCGTCATAGAGAGTGTAACCCCCTTGTTCAAGGGTATTCGCTTCATCAAAGTAGCTTTTTGAATAGTAGCGAGTACCGGCATTTAAATAGAGGTTACCGGGTAACAATGTTTGATCAATCAGATAGTCGAAACTTGCACTAAGCATGACATCTGGTGCATAAGGCAGGCGTTTGCCTTTATAATTTACGCCACTTGTTGTATCAGTGAAATTTGACTTACCTACGCTACCACCAAGAGAAAGTCTAAGCCCTTGTATTGGTTTAATCTGGCTGCTCAGCTCGATACCTTTACTTTCTGCTTTTCCGGCGTTACGAATAAATTGCCCGCCCATAGGTCCGACATAGATCTGTTTATCTTTGGAACGAATGTAATAAACTGCGCTGTTTAATGTTATTACGTCATCAAAGAATGCGGTATGCCAACCAAACTCATAATTGTCTGAGGTTTCGGTATCGTAAGGCTTTTTATCATTGGCGGAGGAAACAATGTTATTGAATCCGCCAGGTTTGTATCCTTTGGTGGCAGAGAGATAGAAACGGGTATCAGGTGTCAGTTGCCAGCCCAGAGCTGCCTTAGGTATAAACTCATTGCTGGAAACCTGGTTATCAAAAGCGTCAATCTTCATGATGTCAGATCCTGAATAATTGATCTGAGATTTTTCATGTGATAGACGACCGCCAAGGGTAAGATCCCATTGAGACGCAATAGGTAATTTAACCTCACCGAACAGGGCTAGCGATTTTCCTTTGATTTTGTTATGTGCATCATTATAGCTAGTGTAATGTCTGTTAGTTTCATCTGAGAACCAGCCACCGAGAACACTGGTAATCCCATTTGAGTAGTTGGAATTTAAACGTAGCTCTTGGGTTGTGGCGTGGTGTTTTTCTTTCCATTTACCCCCGATAAAATCACGGAAAATATCGCGATCCTGATAGGCGGTGACACTGGTTAATACGTTGTTGCCAAAATCATATTCCGCTTTGAGTGCATAACTGTTGACGCGTCGTGTTAAATCAGGGATAGGGCCATCATATTCTTTCCGGCGGAACTGTTCGTCGGTTAAATACAGCTCTTCATGCGAATTGAGATCTTCATGAGCAAAGCTAAGTTCAGCGCTGAAAGGGGAATTTTCTGGCGCAAACGTCAGTTTTCCTTTACCGAGCCAGGTCTTGCTGGAGTCAATATTTTTTTCACCACGATTTGGTGCATCAATTTGTCCTGGCTCTTTTACCCAGCGTAGGCTCATGCTGCCATAAAGCATGTCTTCAATAAGAGGTATTGATCCGCTGAAGGAGCCCCCTTGTTTCAACTTAGAGTAATTGCCAGAAAGGTTAAGCCAAGGGCCTTCTTTTGGCGAACGAGTAATAATATTGATAACACCCGCTTGAGCGTTCCCGCCATATAAAGTGCCTTGGGGACCACGTAATAATTCTACACGTTCTACATTGATTAACTCTTGTGTCAGAAACTGGTGATCCTGAGGAACACCATCAACATAAATACGAATGGAAGGTGAATAGTAATCGGGTGAACTGATACCCCGAATTGTGGTTGCCGAGTAGGTTCGGTTACCGCGAGAGCGGATTTGTAAACCAGGGAAAGCACGCTCAAGATCCTGTACCTGAGTGATACCCGCTTGCTCAAGTTCCTCGCCAGTTTTAACCAAAATGCTGCCGTTAACTTTATTTAATGCTTCTGCCCGTTTGTTAGCCGTCACAATCAAAACATCTTCTGCGGCTTCGGGTGAATGCTCCGCCCAAGCCACAACCGGTGAGATCAGACAACATAAGACAGACGCTTTAGCATATTTTTTTTTCATAAGTACTCTTTATGCCTTTTCAAATCATGTTTTAAAAAGATCAAATGTGGTAAACCAAACAAGCGCGATAAACCTGAAAACATATTTGGTTTTGGTGAAATTAACTGGAATAGAAAAGAAGAGCTAACGGGATAGGGACAAAAGTAGCGCGATACGTACTATTGATAATGATTATCATTAATGATAAATTGCGTGATATTCACATTGGTGTATAAATATATAAGATAAAAGCATAATATCTTTAACACGCACAACATGCTGTTTTTATTGTGGAAAGCGTTTTTTTGAAATGGTTGGTGTCTGATGCTAATTTTACAGGGGATTTCATGAAGACGATCTATAGCGAGACATTGGGAATTTTCGCTGCGGGCCATTGCAATAACATGCATTCATCAGTAGAGGAAAATAATACAACTCCTGCATTGTTAACAGAAGAGCTATCTGATGGAATTCACATCAACCGTATCCATCTTGAGTTAAGTAAAGATTTTACCGAATATTGTGAAGGGCCGCCAACAGTGTCAATAGCTTTTGTTCTCAGTGGGAAGGGAAAAATGGCAATTGAGAATGGCGAGGTTTTAGATATTAATCCGGGGACGATGGTATTTTTCTATTCGCCTAGGATGACACGTGGTATGAATTTCTTTGGTTGCGGAACCTGGCGTATTCTCGATATCCGTTTTTCTCTGAACGAAATTGAAGCTCAGGAGTTGCCATCTTTTACCAAATTAACGGCTGGTTTTGAAAAAAATGCCAGTTATAGTGATGCCTTGATGATGGCTTGCCCTATCTATCCACCTTTTATGCAGATAGTGAATCAAATAGAAGAATGTCAATTAAATGGTAGTGTCAGAAAGGTTTACTTAAAGGCAAAGGCGTTAGAGATACTCGCTTGTGTGACCGCTCAAATTTATGATTGCCAATATAATGTGATTAGCGGATTGCAGCGCCGTGCTGTTTACAATGCGATAAAAATAATTAATAACGATTATCATTACCCTTGGACAATAAAATCGTTATCAAGAGCGGTGGGTTTGAATGAGCGGAAATTAAAAGAGGGATTCCGTGCGGTTGTTTTCCGTACTTTCCATCAATATCTGGAAAACGTTCGTATGACCACAGCGGAAGATTTATTGAAGAAAGGGATGAGTGTCATTGAAGTTGCTGCCGCAGTGGGTTATTCCAGCCCAAGTCATTTTTCTAAACGTTTCCGGCAACATTACTTAATCAACCCTAAAGCATGGCAGGCAAAATATGCCGTGAATCACATATTACTGAAAGAAAATATTACAGCGAAAAGTCAATAGAAATTTCGAAGGTGGCATTTAGAAAAATAAGGAGGGATAGTAAGTAGTGAGTGGCTATATATAATGGGTTATTAGTCAGTCAATAGATACCTTTCCCGAAATTCAAACCAGGTATCAGTTTATAATATGATTATTTAAAACAAATATACTAAACAGGAATATCTGGTTTATCCCCGTACTCACGGGGAACACGCCGCGTTCCATTGCTGCGGATTTAAACCCCTCGGTTTATCCCCGTACTCACGGGGAACACTAACCCTTGCTGCATAATAGCCAGGTTGTTCACGGTTTATCCCCGTACTCACGGGGAACACCATAAAATCGTCCGGCTGGGTGTGTAAATGGGCGGTTTATCCCCGTACTCACGGGGAACACTAATTTTATCTAATTGTTTTAGAAAATATTTTTCTGACGTAAAAATTCTACCATTTTTTCAGCCTGTAAATCAGTAAAATTCATCCTTTCATTTTTTTCTGATTTATCATCTGCAATACAGATCGCGTTTCATCTATATTCTTAATTTTCACTCATTAAATTATGTGATTTAAATCACAATGATTGCTATTGTTTGTGGTAACAGTTATGCATCTGAATTAGTTAGTGGGAGATTAGGCATGGTTCTGTCTGCATTTTTTACTCTTGTGAGAAAGAATTGAATATGAGAAAACTATCAAAGGAGTCTTTAACGGACCCCTTGGGGCAATTGCTTACTCTTAAAATCTACCCTGAGTCCGAAAAAACTGACTCACAAGTACCAATATACTTACCAACAGATAAGAGGCAAAAATACCAATCAGCCATTGCGGCATATCTAGAGTTAAAAATTCCCACTGTTTCATCGAACAATCTCCAATTGCCTGAAATACCGAAGGCAGCCAATCATTCAAAGGCAACCAAGATGGGAATTGGACAAAAAATTCACAAGTATTAAATGGAGAAGGGTATAATTGCATCATAGTGTGATCCCATGCCAGTTGTAGTCCTTGCCATGCGCTGTAAATCCACAGCAGGATCGCCAACCAGCGCAAAGGAGTTTTAGGTGCGATTGCACCAAGCAGCGCAGCACCTAGAATACCAAACAACGCAACACGCTCATAAATACACATTACGCAAGGCTGTAACTGCATCACATGTTGAAAATAGAGTGCTGTCGCTTCCAGGGTAAGAGCGGTCAACACCATCAATAACCATGCGCTTCGCCCTTGGGAAATCAGTTTTAAAAATTGAAACATTTTCTTTTCTTCCCATCTTTTCAATATAAATAATTGGTTTATTGTGCCGTTTTATCAGCCATAAAAAAATAAAATTAACTGAGTCATTTTGTCAGGAAAGTGATTAACAAAAAAACCGGAGAGTGTGCAAAATCACACCATCCGGTGGATACAACGATAAATTAGGTTTCCAATTATAGTGGAGTGATTAAACCGAGGTTGATGAAATATTCGGTGGCAGGTACTAACCAGAATTCAACACACAACAAACCCACTAGTGTCATCACAATGGTATAAGGCAGAGCCATCATTATCATACGACCATAAGAGAGACGGATCAACGGAGATAAGGCCGAAGTCAGCAGGAACAGAAAAGCCGCTTGTCCATTAGGGGTTGCCACAGATGGTAAGTTAGTTCCTGTGTTGATGGCAACGGCCAAATATTCGTATTGTTGTTGTGAAATCAGGCCACTTTTCAGGGCGTTCAGCGCTTCATTAATGTAAACCGTACCGACGAAAACGTTATCAGAAACAGTGGAGAGCAATCCGTTGAACAAGTAGAATAAGGAAAGCTGTGAAGCTGGTGAAGACTGCAAGACAAATTGAATAAATGGCGCAAACAGTTGTTGGTCAACAATGACGGCAACCACAGAGAAAAACACGGTTAACAGGGCAGTAAACGGTAAAGCTTCCTCAAATGCTTTACCTAACGCATGTTCTTCGGTAATACCACAGAATGAAGTCGCTAAAATAATGACTGATAGGCCAATCAAACCCACTTCAGCCAAATGGAAAGCCAGTGCTACAATCAGCCAGATGCCGATCAATACTTGAACAGCAAGCTGGGCTTTTTCTTGGCGGGTACGTTTTTCACTGGCTTTTTGATCGTAATCCTCCAGAACAGAGCGAACACGCTCAGGCAATTCAGCACCGTAACCAAACAGTTTAAAATGTTCAACCAGCAAACAGACCAGCAAGCCACAAATAAACACAGGAATGGTAACTGGCGACATACGAATAAAGAATGTGGCAAAATCCCAGCCGACATGTTTGGCAATAATCAGGTTTTGGGGTTCACCGACCATAGTCATTACGCCGCCAAGTGCAGTACCAATTCCCGAATGCATCATCAGACTGCGCAGAAATGCCCGGAACTGTTCCAACATTTGTCTTTTATCCTCACTGTCAATGCACTTATCATCATTTAGTTCAGAGTTGCCACTATGAGAAAGGAATTGATGATAGATGGCGTAGAACCCGATTGAAACACTGATGACAACTGCAATTACGGTTAGGGCATCAAGGAAAGCGGATAAGAAAGCACTCGCCAGACAGAATGCCAGTGCCAGCATTTTCTTGGAGCGAATATTTAACAGCAGCTTCGTGAAAACAAACAGCAGCAATTGTTTCATGAAGTAAATGCCTGCGACCATGAAAATCAGTAATAAAATGACTTCCAGATTGTTGGCAATCTCATGACCTATTTGTTTTGGCGAAGTCATCCCAATGATGACTGCTTCAATAGCGAGTAATCCTCCTGGTTGCAGAGGATAACATTTTAATGCCATTGCCAGTGTGAAAATAAACTCAACAACAAGCATCCAGCCAGTAACAAAAGGACTGACAAAGAAATAGACCAGTGGGTTGATAATCAGAAAAACAATGATAGTTAGTTTGTACCAATCCGGCGAATTGCCGAGAAAGTTTTTCACCACTGCACGTTGGATACTGATTTCCATTATTATTAACATTCCTCTTTTGTTCTTTTGTTCTTTTGTTCTTTTGTTCTTTTGTTCTTTTGTTCTTTTGTTCTTTTGTTCTTTTGTGGATATGTGGAAAAAATCTAAGTAGCTATAAATCAAAACCACCACTATAGAAACATATCGAATCGGTATAGTACGCACTACGCACAATGTGATAGCAATTTAAGAACATTTTAATCCTGAATGATTACATTTTTTATGAGCTCTTTCACTCTTTCACTGTTTATTTACCAGGTAACTATGTCGCTCAAGCACATTCTGGTATGATCAACCGCTATTATTAGCCAAGAAAACTGCTTTGGAATAATTAAAATTATGGTAATTAAGGCTCAAAGTCCTGCGAGTTTCGCGGAAGAGTATATCATTGAAAGTATTTGGAATAATCGCTTTCCACCCGGCTCCATACTGCCAGCAGAACGTGAATTATCTGAATTAATCGGTGTCACCCGTACGACCTTGCGTGAAGTGTTGCAGCGCCTTGCCCGTGATGGTTGGTTGACTATTCAGCATGGAAAACCAACCAAGGTTAATAATTTTTGGGAAACATCCGGCCTTAATATTCTGGAAACTTTGGCACGTCTTGATCATGATCGTGTTCCTCAGTTGATTGATAACTTATTGGCAGTGAGAACCAATATCGCTGCCATTTTTATCCGTACTGCATTTAGGAACAATCCTGAAAAATCATTGGAAATTCTGGCGGAAAAAGAAAGCGTAGAAGATACCGCTGAAGCCTTCAGTTCTGTGGACTATGATATTTTCCGTGGCCTGGCTTTTGCGTCAGGAAACCCAATTTATGGTTTGATTATTAATGGGCTGAAAGGCTTATATACCCGTGTTGGGCGTTATTATTTCTCCAGTCCTGAGGCTCGTAATTTGGCGTTGAATTTCTACCAGCAATTAAGTTCACTATGTCGGGAAAAAGCCTATGACAAGATCATGGATTGTGTGCGTAATTATGGTAAAGAGAGTGGTGTTATCTGGCATAGTATGCAGAGTATTATGATTAATGAATTGACGGAAAGATCAACGCACTAACAGAAGCACGTCTTAAGTTGGTTAAACTCTTCGTTTTTTGTTTGCCTCGCTATTGGTTACATTTATTTACCCCAGTTATGTAGTTATATTATGCTCAGGTCATATAATGGGCAATTATATGATGCAGAGTTACCTATGTTTCTGGGGGCATTTCTTTAATCATCACTTAACACATGTGTGCTATTTAGAAACACTCCCAACTGTGTAGTGCAATTTTTTAAATTATTATTCTACTTAACCAATAATGAAACCAGATAAAATTCTGTAAATTTACATTTGCGTGGTGTTTTTGATATTTTGCTTTTGTGGCTGTAGTGTTTCTTTTTTGCGATGAAAATCCTTTAATAAGTAGAAATTAGAGAAGTAAACAGTATTTTTATCTGTTTTAACTTATTGATTTAATTTTATTTGTATTAAAGCATCATATTTATTGAAGGAGTGGTTTTTTCTATTTTGTAATGGAAGTGTGACTTAAATCCTAAAAGTTAATTAATTGTTCCATAGTCTATTATTCTGTATTGGCTTTTTATATTCAGCATATTATGCTTGAAAATATCACTTGCCAGTAGGGGGTAAAATGAAGGTCCTTATTTTAGGCAGCGGTGTTATTGGCGTAACCAGCGCATGGTATCTTGCGCAAGCAGGCCATGAAGTTACCGTAATTGATCGCCAAAATAGTGCTGCGGAAGAAACAAGTGCTGCTAATGCCGGTCAAATCTCACCAGGGTATGCAACCCCTTGGGGAGCCCCAGGTATCCCACTAAAAGCAATAAAGTGGATGTTTCAACGTCACGCACCTTTGGCTATTCGCCCTGATGGTTCACTGTTTCAGTTACGCTGGATGTGGCAAATGTTGCGTAATTGTGATGCAAGCCATTATGCAATGAATAAAAGCAGAATGGTACGTTTGGCAGAATATAGTCGGGATTGTATTAAACAATTAAGGGCCGATACTGGTATCCAATATGAAGGACGTCAGGGGGGAACCCTACAATTGTTTAGAACCACCAAGCAATTTGATAATGCTGTCAATGATATAGAAGTGTTAGAACAAGAAGGAGTATCTTATCAGTTATTGACTGCCGAGCAATTGGCTGCTGTAGAGCCTGCGCTTGCTAATGCTGCTCATAAATTGACAGGCGGATTGCAATTACCGAATGATGAAACGGGTGATTGTCAGCTTTTTACTAAAGCTCTGGCTAAAATGGCAGAAGATATTGGTGTGCAATTTTTATTTAATAAGCAAGTTAAACGGATCTTGGTGGATGGAAATAGAGTCACGGGTATTCAATGTGATGATGGTATCATGACGGCGGATCACTATGTGGTAGCGATGGGATCTTATTCTACTGAAATCTTAAAAGAGCTGGTTAAAATTCCGGTTTATCCGATGAAAGGTTATTCATTGACGATGCCAATTATGGACGAATCAAAAGCGCCAGTCTCAACTGTGCTGGATGAAACCTACAAGATTGCCATTACGCGTTTTGATAATCGTATTCGCGTTGGTGGTATGGCTGAAGTGGTTGGATTTAATTTGAATGTTCCCCAGAGTCGTTGTGAAACATTAAAAATGGTTGTACAGGATCTATACCACAATGGTGGCAATATCGCGGAGGCCTCATTCTGGACAGGTTTGCGTCCTATGACCCCGGATGGTACCCCTATTGTTGGGCCAACCAAATATGCAAATCTTTATTTAAATACTGGACATGGAACATTAGGTTGGACAATGGCCTGTGGTTCAGGGAAGTTACTAGCTGATTTAATTTCTGGCAAAGAGCCTGATATCGCGGCAAATGATCTCTCTGTATTCAGATATATCGATGGTTTTAATATAAAAGTGTTTCCAATAAAGCCTCATTTACATACGGCATAAACTAATAAACTATAAGAAGGGGTCGTCATGCCACGTCCTATTTTGGCAACGATCCATCTCGATGCATTTCGCCATAATCTGTCAGTTATTCGTCAAATAGTGGGTAACAGTAAAATTTGGTCGGTAGTAAAAGCGGATGCGTATGGGCATGGATTAGACAGAATATGGCAATCACTCATGCAGACAGATGGATTTGCACTGCTTGACATGAATGAAGCTATTTATTTAAGAGAGCAGGGATGGCAAGGGCCAATCTTGCTATTGGAAGGTTTTTTCAAGTTTGCGGATTTACAGATTATCAATAAATACCATCTGACAACCGTAGTACATAGTTATTGGCAGCTTGAGGAGATAGAAAAAACCAAATTAGATACCCCCATTGATATCTATTTGAAACTTAATAGTGGTATGAATCGATTGGGATTCACCTTAAAAGAGTACCCGCAGATAGTTTCAATGGTAAGAAGGATTAAAAATATTAAGTCAGTGACTTTGATGACCCATTTTGCCAATTCGGATAATGAAATTGGTATTGATGAACAATTCGCGGTTGTTGAACGTTTACAAATGAATTCATTTCCTCATTGCCTGGCGAATTCTGGTGCTGTGTTATGGCATCCGAAAACACATAAAGATTGGGTACGGCCAGGTATTATTCTTTATGGCGCGTCTCCGAGTGGAAAGTGGCATGACATTGCCGATATTGGATTGAAAGCAGCCATGACGCTACAAAGTGAAATCATTGCAGTACATGAACTTCCTAAGGGAGAGAAAATTGGCTATGGTAGCCGCTATACAACCCAGAAACCTATGCGTGTCGGTACAGTTGCTTGTGGTTATGCGGATGGATATCCGCGGCATGCTTCAACGGGAACCCCTATTATGATCGATGGTGTTTGCACCCAGTTATTGGGCGCTATATCAATGGACATGATGACGGTTGATTTGACTCCGTGTCCTCAAGCAAACATAGGCAGTATTGCTGAGTTGTGGGGAAAAAATCTACCCGTAGATGAAGTCGCAAAATCGGCAGGAACCATTGGTTACGAGCTTTTGTGTGCTTTAGCGAAGCGTGTTCCTGTCACTGTGGTTTAATTCTTCCTATCTTTAAAAATTCAGGCATTTTTATCCTTAGTTTTGGAATAAATGCCTGTTCTATATTCCACTTGGTTGATTATTATCTGAGAACTTACGGCAGCGGATAATGACAGAAAGTCTGTCAGGGGTGCCATTTTTAGGCTGTAATGGGTTATTGATACGTGCAGTTTCGATACAAGCCATATTCTTATAACCCTCTTTACTCATATCTTTCATACTACTGGAAAGTGCAGCACCAGGGTTCCAACATACTACATCACTATGGTGATAATGGTGTATTTCAATTGTTCGTTTCCATAGTGGGTCTCTGAGCAAGCTAAAATCGTCTGGCTCTGTATAAATGCGGTCAGTTCTCCCGTGGAAGACTAAATCTTCATCAATAGACTGCTCGCTATCGGTGAGGGTATCAATAAAATGAGAACCAAGCCCACTAACCCGAATTTGATTGATGTCACTAACATTGAAGTAAGAGTGAAGGGCGCAAGTGGCTTGATATTCACCGTGGGATTCTAACTCTATTTCGCAAGTTTCCCCTAATTTAAAGCGGGCAATCAGTGTGAATTCATGTGGCCATAACTTATGGGTATATGCGTTATCCTGTAATGTGAATGTCAAAATAACGCCATTTTCATTTTCATCATGGGCTTTGAGTTCCCAAGGTAATATCCGCGCAAATCCATGGCTGGGAGTTGCAAACGAACCAAACCAAGGCCAACAGATGGGAATACCACCACGAATAGCAGTGCCTGCACTGAAAAGAGTGTTATCACTTACCCATAATACTGGTTTTTCGTTATTGGGTTGCCAGGTAATCAGGTGTGCGCCTTGAATACTGATCACTCCGCGAGCTTTGGGATGGGAAACAACAACTAACGGAAAACCATCAATGTTTCGCTGGCTGATATAAGGGGAAAGCTGTTCTACAATCGGGTAATGAAAAAATTTTATCAAGCATCTGTCATGACCTTATGTAAACTCAAATTAGTCGCTGAACCAAGGGACAAGAATATCTCAATATTTTAGTTATATAAATATAAAAGCCACCTGTAAACAGATGGCTTTTGGAAATGGATAAAAAAGCTCGATTATTTGGAGATGTGAGCAATCAGATCCAGAACCTTATTGGAATAACCAGTTTCGTTGTCATACCAAGAAACCAGTTTTACAAAGTTGTCGTTCAGCGCAATACCTGCTTTTGCATCAAATACAGAAGTCAGTTTTTCGCCGTTGAAATCAGTGGAAACCACGTCATCTTCAGTATAGCCCAGAATGCCTTTTAGTTCGCCTTCTGCTGCTTCTTTAATTGCATCACAGATTTCTGCATAAGTTGCTGGTTTAGCCAGACGTGCAGTCAGGTCCACAACAGATACGTTAGGAGTAGGAACGCGGAAAGACATGCCAGTCAGTTTACCGTTCAGTTCTGGGATAACTTTGCCTACTGCTTTTGCCGCACCAGTGGAAGATGGGATGATGTTTTGTGCTGCACCACGGCCACCACGCCAGTCTTTGGCTGAAGGGCCATCAACAGTCTTCTGGGTAGCAGTTGTTGCGTGAACGGTAGTCATCAGACCTTCAATGATACCGAATTTGTCATTGATAACTTTAGCCAGTGGAGCCAGACAGTTGGTGGTACAAGATGCATTGGAAACGATATCCTGACCTGCATAGGCATTGTGATTGACACCCATAACGAACATTGGAGTATCGTCTTTGGATGGACCAGTTAGAACAACTTTTTTCGCGCCAGCAGCAATGTGCTTACGTGCAGTTTCGTCGGTCAGGAAAATACCCGTTGCTTCTGCAACAACATCAACACCCACTTCGTTCCATTTCAGGTTAGCTGGGTCTCTTTCAGATGTCACACGGATGGTTTTGCCGTTAACAACCAACTGGCCGTCTTTAACTTCAACAGTGCCATTGAAGCGGCCGTGGGTTGAATCGTATTTCAGCATGTATGCCATGTATTCTGCATCCAACAGATCATTGATAGCAACGATTTCAATGTCTGAGCGTTCCTGAGCAGCACGGAAAACAATACGGCCGATACGACCAAAACCGTTAATACCTACTTTGATAGTCATAGTATTTCCACCAGCTATTTTTTAGTGAATTAAAAGTTGTTTCTAAAGTTACCAAAATCTTGCCAGCCGTCAAGCGGAATCGTGTCAACAATTGAAAAATATCAATTTAATAATCACTATCTAGACGATTGTTATACAGCTGGGACAAGCTCTACGCACACTATTATCAGGGTATAAGGAGATATTTAAAGTTACCATTGGTTAGTTATGTGAGACTTATCACAATTAGTAAAGTAAATTGCTATGTTTAATGGGTTAGAATGCGCTTTAACGTTTTGTTATTAATTTTTGGCTGTTTCCGATGATTTTTTACTGAAAATATTGACCTTAAAAGGTAGTCATTATGACTAAAAGTCAAAATATTTCCTTTTTTATAGAACAACTTAGTGAAACACAGCGCTATGTTACGCAAGAAGCAGGCACCGAGCTACCATTTTCAGGAAAACTACTGCATAACAAAAAAAATGGGATTTATTATTGCTTATGTTGCCGCCAACCACTATTTGTTTCTGATACGAAATTTGATTCGGGATGTGGATGGCCGAGTTTCTACCAACCGATTAATGATAGTTCCATCACATATCTTGATGATTATTCTCATAATATGCATCGAATAGAGGTACGTTGTAGCCAATGTCAGGCACATTTGGGGCATGTCTTTCCCGATGGACCTAAACCAACAGGAGAGCGTTTTTGTATTAATTCAGCGGCGTTGCGTTTTGTTGATAAAGATACAGGCGAAGAAACAGAAGGTTAATGTTATGCCTGAATACTCTGAATTTTTAAATGAAATGTTGGTTTTATAGGTTGAAAAGAAACGATTCAGCTTGTTTTTGACAGGGCATTCTAACTGTTCTTAAGGTCAATATATTAATTGATAATAACCATGCTGGATTACAGCCGTACAAGTAAAATATATAGTGAAATAGAGCATATAGTCATTAAGGAAATTTCGATGAAGTTGGATGATTTACTCTCCGCTATGACTCCTGAAATTTATCAGCGATTAGTTCAGGCTGTTGAACTGGGAAAATGGCAGGATGGTGTACCACTTACGCCAGAACAGAAAGAATACAGTTTACAGGCAGTGATGCTCTGGCAAGCAAAACATAATCATGATCCTGAACATATGACGATTGGCACTGACGGCCAAATTGCTATAAAAAGTAAACAAGAGTTAAAGGCTATATTTCAGTCCGAAATGGTCGCAAAATTAAGACCCCAGTCGGAAGATTAAAATAGCATGAATTGATAACCTCATCCTATTTCTGAAGGACGAGGTTATTTTTAGTTACATTAATTAGAGCCATCAATTAATTTTATAAATGGCGAGAGCTATTGCATTGATGATTTGGATTGGGTCATAAAATGGATATCATTTCACTTTGTGGAACTAATTTAGCACCTTTTCTGTCCATCTCCTCAAATGCTTGTTGGCTATCATCTTTTTTGATATTAACACCGCGGCAGCCATCAATAATGACATAGGTTTCATAACCTAATGCCAGGGCATCAAGTACAGTAAATTTTACGCAGTAATCAGTGGCGATACCCATGGCAAACAGGCGTTGTATATTCTGCTCTGTCAGCCATGCATCCAGGCGGGTTTTACTTTTATGATCATTATCAAAGAATGCACTATAGCTATCTATTTGAGGATTTTCGCCTTTTCGAAAAATTTCTTGAATAGCAGATTGATTTAACAAAGGATGAAACTCTGCACCAAACTCTCCTTGTATACAATGGTTCGGCCACCATACTTGAGGAATGCCATTGAGTTTTCCTAATTCACCTACTTTCTGTCCTGAGTTTTCTGCAAAGCTCATATGGTTGGCTGGGTGCCAATCCTGAGTGGCGATAACAGTGATATTATTTTCCTGACATCGTGCAATAACGTTATTTGCTACCTCAATCACTGTATCACTATCTTTGACAGCCAGGGTTCCCCCAGTACAAAAGTCATTTTGTAGATCGATAAGTAATAATGCTGTTTTTATCATATTTCTCGACTCACCTATTTATTATTCATCGGAATAACTCAATTCTCCCCGTAGATTTTGTTGCATCAGGTAGCGGATCTCTTCAGGTGTATAAGATTGGCTTAATAAATAATGCAATTTCGTTAAAGTTGCTTCGAAAGTCATGTCATAACCACTGATAACACCTGATGCAGCCAGAGAATGACCAGTCGCATAGCCTTCCATATTGACTCGGCCAGAAATACATTGTGTCAAATTGACCACAATAATCCCGCGCTCAGTTGCTTTCTTTAACGTTTGTAACAAATCAGCACGTTGCGGAGCATTGCCAACACCGTATGAGCGCAAAATTAATGCTTTGACTGGTTGCATCAGAATATTTTCTACCACCTGACCGGATAATCCTGGATAGATGGTCACAACACCAATCGGTTGTGATGTGATTGGGGTCACACCAAATTCGCCGTGACTAACAGGTATGGGATTTGTTTTGAAGGTACGAATATTTATCCCCGCTTCCATCAGTGGTGGGCAGTTAGGGGATGAAAAAGCATCAAAGCCATCTGCATGAGCTTTAATTGTTCTATTTCCACGAAATAACTTATTGTTAAAAAACAAGCTGACTTCGTTAATAGGGTAATTCGCTGCGAGATACAGTGCATTAAGGAGATTAGTTTGTCCATCGGAACGCAATGCTTCCAGAGGAATTTGTGACCCCGTCACAATGATGGGTTTATTAAGATTTTCGAACATGAAGGCGAGTGCTGACGCAGTGAAAGCCATGGTGTCCGTACCGTGCAAAATCACAAAACCATCATAGTCATGATAATTCTGATAGATATCATTTGCGATAATGCTCCAATCGTCAGGACTCATATCAGAAGAATCAATCAGGGGTTGGTGTTCACGGATTGTGAATGTCGGCATTTCTGGACGGTGAAACTCTGGCATTTTGGCGAGTTGTTGTTGTAAATGACCGGAAACGGGAATGTATCCATTGGGAGAATGTTGCATCCCAATAGTACCGCCAGTGTAAACAACGTAGATCGATTTCTTCTGCATGGTAACGCCTCAATAAAAACATTTAGCGGGATTATAGGGAGTATCAAGAATAAAAAAAGCCTGATGGTGAAATCAGGCTTTAAGTTTGTTGGAAAATTAGTCAGTAATTTTAACGGATATCGACACAATTCAAACAGAATGTATAGATATTCTGCGGATCTTTCATATTGTTATAAAATGCAGCTTGTTTTTTCACATCTTGAGCGACTTCGGCAAGTGGAGCCGGCAACATTGACTGCAAAGTATTTGGTAATAGTGCTTGTGCTGACGAAGTCAATCCCAACATGAATTTTTCTGAGAATGAAAGTTCAGGTTGCATCCAGTCCAGTGATACATTTTTGACCTTTGCCAGCTCAGCGGCTTTTTTAACGGCATCATCAAAATCACCCAGTTGGTCGACTAAACCATGTTTTTTAGCATCAATACCACTCCAAACACGCCCCTGAGCGATATTATCGATTTCATCCAGAGACTTATTACGGGCAACTGCAACCAGCCCGATAAACTTATTGTAGCCACTCTCAATAGCCAATTGTATTACATCTGAGTATGTCTGGTTGATGCCTTTGGTTGCAGAAATATCGGCTAATGGGGTTGTTGAAATACCGTCGGTATTCACGCCAACGTAATTGAGGCTCTTTTCAAAAGTTTGAATGACACCAAAAACACCAATCGAGCCTGTTAATGTACTAGGATCAGCAATAATGTAGTTAGCTGGGGTGGATATCCAGTAACCTCCGGAGGCAGTCAATCCACCCATTGAAACTACAATGGGTTTCGCATTTCCTGTTTTATCATCTCGGATAGCTACCAATTCATTGCGAATAATCTCAGACGCACTGATACTGCCACCTGGGCTGTTTACTCGTAAGACGATCGCTTTTATGTTGGAGTTATGGTGTGCTGCACGTAGTTGTTCAACAATGGTGTCACTTCCAACGATACCGGGTGATTGTTTGCCTTCTAAGATTGCTCCTTCAGCAACAATGACAGCAATGTTGCCTTTATTATCTGTATTTTGTATTGGTTTTTGGTCGATGTAATCATAGATACTGATGTAATTGAAATGTTTTTGTTCTTTATTCCAGCCGAATTTCTCCTGCATTTTCTTTTCAACGGCACTGCGTGGCTCAATATAGTCCACCAGTTTGTTTTGGTGCGCATACAGTGAAGTGTCTCCGCCAGCTTTACGGAATTTCTCGATAAAGTTTGCTGCGCCAGGGAAGACTTGATCGGCAGGGATATGTCGGTTAACTGCGATAGTATTTAAGTAATTGTCCCACAATTCGTTGAGCCAGAGGCTGTCAGCTTCACGAGCCTCTTTTGACATATCGTTACGTAACATAGGTTCAACTGCTGATTTATAGGTTCCCACACGGAAAATATGGGTAGATACTTTCAACGTATCCAACAATGACTTGTAGTATAAATGGTTAG
Source organism: Xenorhabdus thuongxuanensis (assembly GCF_001908095.1). Taxonomy (GTDB): domain Bacteria; phylum Pseudomonadota; class Gammaproteobacteria; order Enterobacterales; family Enterobacteriaceae; genus Xenorhabdus; species Xenorhabdus thuongxuanensis. Next base: position 52,230 of record NZ_MKGR01000003.1, read on the forward strand.
TGGAGAAACCATGGATATCAACAGCGCCGAGGGGAGATAAATATATTTTATCGGCATAGCTGGCTAAAAGATATTGTGATTGGCTGTAAGAGTCATCAATCGCAAAAACAGGTTTGCCTGCTGCTTTAAATTCGTTGATAGCCTTGCCAATATACCTCATAGAAGTTTGGTCTGCGCCGATGAAATCATTTAGCTTTAATACCATGCCTGTAATTTTGGGATCGTTTTTTGCGCGGCGAATGCTGTCAACAACGTCAAACACGGAGGTTTCTTTGTAATTGCTATTGGATGGCCCCAAAAGATTTTTTGCGAATTGTTCAAATGGACTGCGATCGGTTACGCGATCAAGAACAATACCGGATAGGTTGACATACAATGCCCCGTGAGAGTTATCGTCAAGTTTGGATTGTTGTTGGTAAACGATAACTCCAACAACGACAATAACAATCAACAGAATAAAAATAAGATTGGAAATAAATTGGCGAACAAAATTTAAGAGCTTCCAACTCCATTTAAATAATGCTGCCGTGAAGTGCCATAATTTGCGCATATTGTCTCCGGTTATGGTATCAAATGGGGTTATCCTAATCAGCCCGCTGGGAAATGTCAGCTGGAAATCATGTTATTGATTGAAAAAACAGTTTATGTACTTTCATTCATTAACGAATAAACAGAGAATGTTGGTTTGTGACAGATTATCTTATTTAGGAGAAAGTAATGAATGCTTTGGAACTTTTGTTAAATCGTCGTTCAGTTTCACGTTTAACAACCCCCGCCCCAGAAGGAAATGAATTACAAAATATTTTAGCCGCAGGGATGAGGGCACCTGACCATGGGGCTTTGCGTCCTTGGCATTTTATTGTGATACAGGGAGAAGGCATGAATAAATTCAGTAATCTCCTTGAAAAAGCAGCTATTGAGGGTGGACTGGGAAAGGAAATTGAGGAGAAAGCAAAAAATGCTCCTTACCGAGCACCAATGATTATTACAGTTATCGCCAAGGTAGTTGAACATGCAAAAGTTCCGGCATGGGAACAAGTCGTTGCTGCGGGATGTGCTGTTCAAGCGATGCAAATGGCCGCAGTCGCACAAGGTTTTAGTGGTATATGGCGTTCAGGTTCATGGACAGAAGATCCAATTGTCAGGGCTGGTTTGGGATGTGAAGAAAATGACAAGATTGTTGGATTCCTTTACTTAGGAACCCCTGAACTCAGGGCACCTGCAAAAGTTGCAACACCAGATTTAACGAATTTTGTCAGTTACTTATAATTTGTCAGTGACCTCTTAACTGGAGCGACTAATGTCAACTGAAATCCGTCTGACTCAATACAGCCATGGTGCCGGATGTGGCTGCAAAATTTCGCCTAAAGTGCTGAAAACTATTTTGCATAGTGAACAGGCAAAGTTTTTCGATCCTAATCTTTTGGTAGGCAATGAAACCCGTGATGATGCTGCTGTGTATGATATTGGTAATGGTACAGGCATCATTAGTACTACGGATTTTTTTATGCCGATTGTTGATGATCCGTTTGATTTTGGCCGTATTGCGGCCACTAATGCCATCAGTGATATTTACGCGATGGGAGGGAAACCTATTATGGCAATTGCTATTTTGGGGTGGCCAATTAATAAGCTGGTCCCGGAAATCGCTCAAAATGTCATTGAGGGAGGCAGGGCTGTTTGTAAGGAAGCGGGCATTTCTTTGGCTGGAGGGCATTCTATTGATGCACCTGAACCCATATTCGGTTTGGCAGTGACGGGTATTATCAATATTGAACGTGTAAAGCGTAATAATCAGGCAAAGGCGGGGAGTCTCCTGTTCCTGACTAAAGCTTTGGGCGTTGGCGTATTGACTACGGCTGAAAAGAAAGGTTTGCTTCAACCTGAGCACCAAGGTATTGCGAAAGAAACTATGTGCCAGTTAAATAAAGCGGGGACAGATTTTGCAGGAATTGATGGTGTTACAGCGATGACGGATGTAACAGGCTTCGGCTTGTTAGGGCATTTGAGTGAAATTTGTGAAGGTTCTGGTGTTCAGGCGAAGGTCAAATTTTCACAAATTCCGAGATTGCCAGATGTTGATGTTTATATCGAAAAAGGTTGCGTACCTGGAGGCACAGGACGCAACTTTGACAGCTATGGGCACTTAATTGGAAAGATGGCTCCTCATCAACGCCATCTCCTGTGTGACCCACAAACTTCGGGTGGTTTATTGCTGGCGATTTTGCCGGATGCCGTGGAAGAGGCGAAAGCCGTTGCACGAAGCCACCACATTGATTTTTTTGCTATCGGTGAACTGACTGAGCCAAGCTCAGACAGAGCACTAATTGAAGTTTTTGAATAATTCCATGCGTCTTTTTATTGCTGAAAAACCCAGCCTCGCGAGAGCTATCGCGGATGTTTTACCGAAGCCCCATCGACGAGGGGATGGGTTTATTGAATGCGGTAATAACCAGTTTGTGACTTGGTGTGTTGGTCATCTATTGGAACAGGCTGAACCCGATGCCTACGATAGCCGTTACGCGCGTTGGGTCTTGGCTGATTTACCGATCATTCCTGAAAAATGGCAGTTAAAGCCACGGGCAGCCGTGGCCAAACAGCTCAACACAATTAAATCCCTGTTGGAAAGAGCGAACGAAATAGTCCATGCAGGTGATCCTGATCGTGAAGGTCAGTTGCTAGTGGATGAAGTGCTGGATTTTTTAGATCTGGATACTGATAAAAAACACAATGTCCAGCGGTGCCTAATCAATGATTTAAATCATCAGGCAGTTGCAAAAGCGATTGAACGGTTAAGGAACAATCGGGAGTTTATCCCCTTGTGTGTTTCTGCACTCGCCAGAGCTAGAGCGGACTGGCTTTATGGTATCAATATGACCCGTGCTTATACCTTATTAGGCAAAAATGCGGGTTATCAGGGAATATTATCGGTTGGGCGTGTCCAAACTCCTATTTTAGGTTTAGTTGTACGCCGTGATGAAGAGATAGAAAATTTCGTGCCGAAAGACTTCTTTGAAGTTAAAGCACACGTTGGTACACCCAATGCAGAGCGATTTACGGCTTTATGGCAACCGAGTGAATCTTGCATTGATTTTCAGGATGAAGAAGGGAGAATTATTCACCGGCCGTTAGCTGAGCATGTTGTTGAGCGTATTACTGGACAACCCGCTTATGTCACTGCCTATCAGGATAAGCGGGAATCAGAAACGGCACCATTGCCTTTTTCCCTTTCATCTTTACAGATTGAAGCAGCCAAGCGTTTTGGCTTGAGCGCTCAAAATGTACTTGACATTTGTCAGCGGCTTTATGAAACCCATAAATTGATCACTTATCCACGCTCTGACTGCCGTTACCTGCCGGAAGAACATTTTGTTGGGCGTCATGCGGTCCTGAATGCTATTTCGGTTCATGCTGCCCATTTGCTTCCGCAAGATGCTTTAAATATAGAGCAAAAAAGCCGCTGTTGGGATGACAAGAAGGTTGATGCTCACCATGCCATTATTCCTACTGCACGTAGTAGTCAGATCAATTTAACAGAAAATGAAAGCCATATTTATAGCTTAATTGCGCGACAATATCTGATGCAGTTTTTTCCTGATGCGGTATTTCGAAAATGTACGATTGAACTTGATATCGCAGGTGGAAAATTTATCGCCAAGGCGCGTTTTCTGGCAGAAGCGGGTTGGAGAACTCTGCTTGGTAGCAAGGAACGGGATGAAGAGAATGAAGGTACGCCATTACCTGTTGTTGCTAAAGGAGATGAGTTATTGTGTGAGAAGAGCGAAGTGGTAGAAAGGCAGACACAACCTCCACGCCCTTTCACTGATGCAACATTATTGTCTGCAATGACAGGTATTGCTCGATTTGTACAGGATAAGGCTTTGAAAAAGGTGCTTCGTGCAACCGATGGTTTGGGTACGGAAGCGACCCGAGCGGGGATCATTGAACTGCTATTCAAACGGAATTTTCTGTACAAAAAAGGGCGCTATATTCACGCTACTCCGGCTGGCAGGGCTTTAATTCATGTATTGCCGGACATGGCAGTATTGCCAGATATGACCGCACATTGGGAATCTCGTCTGACGCAAATCAGCGAAAAGCAGTTCCGTTATCAGGATTTTATGTTACCCCTTCAGGAAACATTGCAGCAACTGATTTGGCAGGCAAAACAGCACCGTAATTTGAAGGCTTTTAGGGATTTGCCTCCTGTTCCTGTTAATAGCAAAAAAGGGAAAGGAAAGCAGGCAAAATCCAGTAAGAGCAGAGCAAAGAAAGATTAAGCCAATCAGAGGGATAATTCACAGTGATAACACAGCACCGTAATGGGCGGTGCTGTGTTTCATGAGTGCCGTTTATATTTTAAACTCTGTCCAAACAGGGGCATGATCGGATGGTTTTTCCATGCTACGAATAGCGTAATCAATACCAGAAGAGATACACCTTTCTGCCAACGGATGGCTGGCAAGCAGCAAATCAATACGCAGCCCACGATTATCATCAAAGCCTTTTGAACGATAGTCGAACCAAGAAAATTGGTCGTTGACTTCGGGGTGTTTTGCTCGGTATGTATCGATGAATCCCCAATTTTTCAAGCGGGCCATCCATTCTCGTTCTTCTGGTAAGAAAGAACATTTTCCTGTTCTTAACCAGCGTTTCTGGTTATTTTCTCCGATGCCAATATCGAGATCTGTTGGACTGATATTCATGTCTCCCATAATCAGAATGTGTGATTTCGGCGAATGGTTAGTTTCCAGATAAGACAGTAGATCCTGATAAAATTTTTCTTTTGCAGGAAATTTAATCGGATGATCACGGCTTTCTCCTTGAGGAAAATAGCCATTGATTACAGTTAATAAACCAAGAGGTGTCTCGATATCGGCCATAATAATGCGGCGCTGTGCATCATCACTATCATTCGGAAAGCCTTTACGGATATCCACTGGTTGTTGGCGAGTCAGCAGGGCGACGCCGTAGTGTGATTTTTGGCCATGATAAAAAATGTGATAACCTAGCTTACTGACTTCTTCCAGAGGAAACATTTCATCATGGACTTTTATTTCTTGTAATCCGATAACATCGGGTTGGTGTTGTTCAACAATGGCAGCGAGTTGATGATGACGCGCTCTTAATCCATTAATATTGAATGATATGAATTTCATATTGTTATAATCACCTGTGTAATATACTTATTTTTAATATTAGCAGATGCAGATAATAATGTAACTATTTATTAAATAATAAATTTTACCTAGCGATCTTGATAATTCGCTATTTTACTCCTATAAATTATATTAAATTGAATATAATACTCTTATTGTCCTAAATTTAAAGTGTCGAATCGATTTTTAAATAATAAAAAGACATCAAGTCAATAAATAGTAAATTAATGAATATATAATATCTAATCAATTGTTATATGTTATATTAAACATTTGATATTATAATTTTATGTAAGGGTTTTTATTCTTAGAATTTATTTTATGTTATGCGTTACAAAAATTAATTAACGAAAAAGTAGAAGAGTTAATCAATCTCTGATAGAAATTTGAACTTGTAGACCATGGTTATATTTATTAATGGATTACAATCACGGTGGAATATTCATCATGATATAGATGAATAATATAGTTCATCTAAACCGCATTATTGCATCAGGGACTGGCGTTTTATATAAATGCCATTTGAAAAATATTTATTTTTATTGTAAAAAATTATATATTCATAATATAAAGTTTGATTTAGCGGTTACCTGATGAGAAGGCCATTTCAAGGAAATTATTTTAGCCACAAGTTACATAGGAACGGTGAATTATGTTTTTTTCTCGTAAATTAGAAGCATTCATGGCGGTGGTGGAAATGGGTTCTTTAAGCAAAGCGGCAAGAGTGATGAACCGTACGACTCCCCCAGTTGCTAAATCAATTAAAGACTTTGAGGCGACGTTAGGAAAGCGCTTATTCAAAAGGGAGAAGTTTGGGATGATTCTGACCAAAGACGGAGTGGAGTTATATAATGACCTAAAAGAACTCTATTTGAAAGAGAAAGAAATTACGAAGAAACACATTAGTGGGAGTATTTGTAATGTTGTAAATATATACCATGATTGGGGTAAGAAAAAGCATCTGATTTCGCTTTATAAAGCAGCGGACAGAAATAATGCTCAAGTTAATATATTACGCTTCAGTTATGATAACATTGATGAAATAGTTGACTATGAGGGTAATACAATAATTTTAAGTTCAGAAAAAGTACTTAGTGATCGATTCAGTCTGGTACGGAAAATTGATGGACCAAATTTGGGGATCTGCTGCCGTAAAGAGTTATTGGATGAAGTGGATGGGGACTTTACTCAATTGTTGAGAAAGAGAACGTGGTTATGTGATCCAGTGCTCTATAAAGGCAATTTGATAAAGAATTTAGAAGAAGAAATGATAAAAAATGGAGAAAAAGTTAATATTCGACAAATGGATAGCATAGAATGCTGTCTCAACTTTATTCAGTCAACCGATTATATTTTTATCACAGACTCCCATTCTGGTGCTTTGGAAGAGGGAGAAAGCTTAGGTTTCATTCCAATATCACGGCCTGATGCAGTTAATCAGTGTTATGTCTACAAATCAAAATCTCATTCAAGCGTGTTAAATCGTTTCATCGACTCTGTCAGTGATATGGAGTAATTGGCTGCATGAGTGGAGCAAACTATTTGATTTCCCGGCTCCGCCATGGATGCTTGCCTTAAATGCATTAATTTTAAAGACAGTGGTTTGTCCGTTAATCTGAAATGCTCTGTTTCTGTTGATTTGTTTTACTTCAACTAAGTTTTTTTAAACAGATTTTTTAAATAGATTAGTGATGAATTTCGACGATTGGTGTAAGTAATGGAGTAACCATTTGTTGATCTTATAATGCATTAAGAGCTTGGAATAGATTTTTGATAGTGGTGAGGAAGGATGATGTGACATTTCGTTCCTCACCTTTGGATTATGTAAAACTACACATCCCACTATTCCACTGAACGAGATCTCCTATCTCCTACTCACAGTCATTGTGTGGTATTCCAATTTTACGATTCAGTAAGTGATAGTCTGTTGTTTGTTAAAAACAAATACGCTCGTTTCTTTATTTTTTTGTAATAAAATATGAGTCTTTGATGGTGGTGGGGGAAGGATTCGAACCTTCGAAGTCTGTGACGGCAGATTTACAGTCTGCTCCCTTTGGCCGCTCGGGAACCCCACCAGATTTTTGAATTGTATGCTGTCGTTTGTTAGCAGCGAGCGGCATAATATCAGATAAACCGCCGCTGTAAAGTAGATTATTAAAATAAAGCATCGTACGCATACTTTTCATCCAAGCAGTTATGGGTACAATACTTTATTGTTTATTAAAAAAATAACATTGTTTGCTAAAGAATAACGGTACGGTTACCATATACGAAAACACGCTGGGAAAATACCCAGTGTAATGCTTGGCTCAATACATTCTTTTCAACATCCCGCCCTGCACGCATCATCTCCTCAGCTGTATAGGTATGATCCACATTTATTACATCTTGGGTAATAATCGGTCCTTCATCCAAATTGTCATTTACATAATGTGCCGTCGCGCCAATAATTTTTACACCACGCTCATAAGCCTGATGGTAGGGGCGAGCACCGATAAATGCGGGTAAGAATGAATGGTGAATGTTGATTATTTGATTTGGGTAATGCTGGACAAATGCTGGTGTTAAGACTCGCATATACTTGGCAAGCACAACATAGTCCGGCTTATATTGTTCAATCTGGTTCATCAACGCTTCGTCATGTTGTTCGCGGGTTAGACCCTCATGACTGATGTAATGGAATGGGATATCAAACTGCTCAACCAGTTTTTGCAAAGTAGTATGATTGCCGATAACAGCAGCAATTTCGACATCCAATCCACCATAGGCACTTTTGACTAAGATATCGCCAATGCAATGCGCTTCTTTTGTCACCATAATAACGATACGACGTCTGCCTGCCGTATTTAATTCACGGTTTGAACCCGTAGGTAGAGCACCATCCAAATCGGCCAAAAGAGTTTCATCATTAAAAATACCTTCCAGCTCGGTACGCATAAAAAATCGTCCAGTACGATGATCAACAAATTCATTATTTTGAACAATGTTTAATTGATGTTTGTAACAAATGTTTGTGATTTTTGCGATCAGTCCTTTAGAATCAGGACAAATCGTACGCAAGATTTTTTTTTGTATGTTTGCGTTTTGCATGAATTACAAGAACCTCAAATTATTCTTCACTGTGTGTGAGTTGTTATGTTTGATATTTAGATGCCGATTTAACCACAGCATTTTTTATATTTTTTGCCCGAACCACAAGGACAAGGGCTATTTCGTCCTATTTCAGGGCGAATACCATCTATATAAAACCAACGTTGATCGATGAGCAAAAAACGTGAGCGCTCATGAATCAATTGCCTATCTTGCTTTCCTTGTTCAATAAAGCAAGCTGAAAATTCAACATAAGCTTCGTTATTATGTTTCCCCTGATTAGTTTCGAGGACGTTTAATCCCAGCCATTGTACACCCGCAAAGCTTTGTTCTATTTCTATTCGCCAATTTTCAGCCTGGCAATCTGGGTGCCAGGTAGCGATAAGATAGTCTGCATTTTGGGTAACATAAGCGCTATATCTGGAACGCATCAGGGATTCAGCATTTGGGGAAGGGGTATGGTTTTCAAGATAGGGGCTACAGCAAAGGTCGAAAGATGAACCACTGCCGCAGGGACACATTTTTGCCAAAATAACTCCAGCTATTTTAAAGAAAGTAGTTGCTGTTAATATTACCGATTGATGATACTCGAATATGGATAAAGGTCGCAATGTTTGACAATCCAACATCTAATCATTGAAATGTGATCAAATGCTAGCACACTGTATATTTGGTTGAATTAACTAGTGTATACTCGTGCGCGTTATTTTTACGAGTGTGGTTTTCTATATACATACAATTTTTCCTGAAAGTTAATGTTATTGTTTAAGCTGTAAAGGGGGTTTGCAGTGAAAACGTAGCAGTAGGAGACGATTTAATGTCAGTAATAAATAAAAAAGTCAAAAAAGCTGTTATACCTGTTGCTGGTTTGGGAACCCGGATGTTGCCAGCCACTAAAGCTATCCCAAAAGAAATGCTACCCTTGGTGGATAAACCTCTTATTCAGTATGTGGTCAATGAATGTATCAGAGCAGGCATTAATGAAATCATTTTGGTTACACATTCATCCAAAAACTCGATAGAAAATCATTTTGATACTAGCTTTGAGTTGGAAGCGATTCTTGAGAAAAGAGTTAAGCGCCAATTATTGGACGAGATACAGTCTATCTGTCCAAATCATGTGACGATTATGCAAACCCGTCAGGGTATTGCAAAAGGATTGGGACATGCCGTGTTATGTGCTAAACCACTTATTGGTGATGAACCGTTTGCTGTTGTTCTGCCTGATGTTATTTTGGATGAGTATAGCACCGACCTATCAAAATATAATTTGAGCGAAATGTTATCACGCTTCAACAGCAGTGGAGCAAGCCAAATTCTAGTTGAACCTGTTCCTGTAGAAAGTGTTTCGGATTATGGCATTGTTGATTGCCTGGGTGAAAATTTACAGCCTGGGGATAGCAAACCTATTGCCCGTGTTGTTGAAAAGCCAAAACCAGAAGAAGCACCATCGAATCTTTCTATTGTTGGTCGTTATGTATTATCCGAAAAAATTTGGCCTTTATTGTCTAAAACTGCGCCAGGAGCAGGAGATGAAATACAACTGACCGATGCCATTGCCATGCTGATGGAAAAAGAGTCCGTTGAAGCTTATCACTTGCAAGGCCGTAGTCATGATTGTGGCAATAAGTTGGGTTATATGCAGGCATTTGTTGAATATGGCATGAAACATAAAGAATTGGGCAAGTCATTCACGGATTGGATTATGACCTTGCAAAATCAGCTTGAAAAATAATCTATTAGTACCTTAAGGTGTGATATGAAAGTTACTGTATTTGGTATTGGCTACGTAGGCTTAGTGCAAGCAACCGTATTTGCTGAAGTGGGGCATGATGTACTTTGTGTCGATGTTGATGCGAAAAAAGTCGAGAACCTAAAAAATGGTCAAATTCCTATTTTTGAGCAGGGCTTGACGCCCTTGGTAAAGAAAAATCATGCTGAAGGACGGCTGAATTTTACAACGGATGCTAAAGCCGGTATTGCTCATGGCAAATTACAGTTTATTGCAGTAGGCACACCTCCTGATGAAGATGGCTCTGCTGATCTAAAGTATGTTACTGCTGTAGCCAGAACTATTGCGGAAAATATGGATGGTTACAAAGTTGTTGTTGACAAATCAACTGTACCAGTAGGTACAGCTGATAAAGTCAGGGCAGTGATGCAAGCAACATTGGCAGAGCGTAATCTGGAACTTCCATTTGATGTTGTTTCAAATCCTGAATTTTTGAAAGAAGGTGCCGCTGTTGCTGATTGCATGCGGCCTGAACGCATTATTATTGGCTGTGATAATGATGATGTGGTTGATGTCATGCGTGAGCTGTATGAACCGTTTAATCGTAATCATGATCGTATGATAGTCATGGATATCCGTAGTGCCGAATTGACTAAATATGCAGCTAACTGCATGTTAGCGACAAAAATCAGTTTCATGAATGAAATCGCTAATTTGGCTGAAATGCTGGGAGCTGACATTGAAAATGTGCGCCAAGGAATTGGTTCCGACTCACGCATTGGATATCACTTTATTTACCCTGGATGTGGATATGGCGGTTCATGTTTCCCTAAAGATGTTCAGGCACTGATCCGGACTTCTGAACAAATTGGATATACGCCAAAAATTCTTCAGGCAGTGGAGCAAGTTAACGAAAAACAGAAAAGTAAATTGCCTGCTTTTGTAAGACAGCATTTTGGTGATGATTTATCGGGCAAGACATTTGCTATTTGGGGATTGTCATTTAAACCTAATACAGATGACATGCGTGAGGCATCAAGCCGTGTCTTGATGGAAACGTTATGGAAATGTGGTGCTAAAGTTCAGGCATATGATCCTGAGGCTATGCAAGAAGCTCAGCGTATTTATGGACAGCGTGATGATCTCTCTTTAATGGGAACAAAAGAAGCGGCATTAAAAGGAGCTGATGCTTTGATTATCTGTACAGAATGGCAAAACTTTAGAGCACCTGATTTTGATGTGATTAAAGATTCATTAAAAACTTCTGTGATTTTTGATGGACGTAATCTTTATGATCCTGAACGCCTACAATCGCGTGGTTTTACTTATTATGGTATTGGCCGCGGTGCTTCAATCAAACCCGTCATTTGAGTTAATTTATGAAATTTTTAGTTACAGGTTCTGCTGGTTTTATAGGTTTTCATGTTAGTCAGCGGTTATTGAATATGGGGTATGAGGTTGTTGGTATTGATAACCTCAACGATTATTATGATGTTAATTTGAAACAGGCGAGATTAAATTTATTACTCCCTTATTCAAATTTCAAATTTCAAAAATTAGATCTGGCTGACAGAGTTGCAATACCAGAATTGTTTGCAAAACATCAATTCCAGCGAGTGATCCATTTAGGGGCTCAGCCGGGTGTGCGTTATTCAATACAAAACCCTATGGCATATATAGATGCCAATATCGTCGGTCATATCAATATACTTGAAGGTTGCCGCCATCATTCTGTAGAGCATCTATTATATGCATCTTCCAGTTCAGTATATGGCTTAAATAAAAAGCAACCTTTTTCTACCGATGACTCGGTTGATCATCCTGTTTCTTTATATGCAGTAACGAAAAAAGCTGATGAGTTAATGTCTCACAGCTATTCACATCTTTATCAACTCCCCACTACAGGATTAAGATTCTTTACCGTATATGGACCTTGGGGGCGCCCTGATATGGCTTTATTTAAATTCACTAAAGCCATGTTAGAAGGTAAGCCAATTGATGTTTATAATCATGGCAATATGGTGAGGGATTTCACATATATTGATGACATTGTTGAATCTATAATCAGGTTGCAGGGTGTCATTCCTATTTCCAATAAAGACTGGTCAGTAGAAGATGGGAAAATATCTGCTAGCTCTGCACCGTATAGAGTTTACAATATTGGTAATGGGCAACCGATAAAACTGGGTGATTTTATTGAAGCCATAGAAACCTCATTAGGGATTGAGGCGAAGAGAAATTTTATGGAAATTCAAGATGGCGATGTATTGTCAACGTGTGCAGATTCCAGCGCGCTTTACAATAAGATTGGTTTTTCACCTAACACTCCGGTAAAGGAAGGAGTGAAACGATTTACTGATTGGTATTTAGACTTTTATCAAAAACTATGACAGTAGAAATAGAAAAAGGAGTGATTAGCTCCTTTTTTATAAATTTATGTTAATAAAAAACCAAGTTAGTGTTAGGTTGTTTTTTATCACATAGAGAATATGAAAGCGACTTAGCCATTAATATAATTCTCTGTGTTTCTACATCAGCTGATAATTAACCTAGTTAGTTTTATATTAAGCATAAAACAAAAATACCCTTGAGAGGGTATTTTTGTTATCGGTTTACAAAGCAACTGATTAGATAAGGAAATCGTCCAGTGTTTTGCCTTCCTCTTCAATTGCTTTTTTGATTACAGCTGGTGTACGACCCTGGCCAGTCCAGGTTTTAGTTTCACCGTCATCAACGTATGCATATTTTGCTGGACGGGCAGCACGTTTAGATTTACCCGTAGATTTACCACTTAACGCATCTACTAAATCGCTTAATTCAATGCCGTCTTTTTCCAGCATTTCACGGTATTCTTGAAGTTTGCGTGTACGCTCTTCTAATTGTACACGAACCTGGTTTTCTTCATCACGACGTTCTTCAACAACAGTCGTAAGTTTTTCCAGCATTTCTTCTAAAGTAGTAAGTTCACATTCTCTTGCTTGTGCGCGCAAGGTACGGATGTTATTTAAGGATTTTAAATTTTCGCTCATTGTCCTGGTCTCAAATTATAATGATGATAGCTGATGTAGAGATAATAATAGAATGCTATTTTATTTTCTGCAATAGTGAATTTACTTTCTCAGGCTAAAACATGTCATTTTAAAATGCAATTTTTGAAGTAATCGATATATTGCATTTTAATCCTGCTATTGGGTTTACCATTTTTCAATAAGAAAGAAGGGGATTACTGTAAAGTTTAGTAAGGGATAAAACATAGGGTAAAAACTAATTTATAGTCAATTCGTAAGAAACATTAACTGTTTTACTGGAAATAAGCTAAGAGTAAGTGTGAGATGAAAGTTTTTTTATGGGTAATCCATTAGTTATGATCATAGTGGGTTAATTGAACAAAAGTAAACCAATATGATTATTAATATTCAAAGGATGAGGGTAAAAATAACTATTTTCTTTTTATGTTAATTTTGTTCATTTGGCATGCAGAAAGTACTTATGGTGCTGATTTTATATGCGCAAATGTGATGATTATCATGAAAATAATTTTCTCTTATTTATTCTAATTTGTTTCTGTTACCCCGCATTTAACAATGACAAGGATAATCTCAACCAGAGTTTGTGGTAAACTGGTGCTGTTATATCGCCTGATTAAATTTGACAAGAGGATGAACAGGTCAATGGCTCAGCTTTATTTTTATTATTCTGCCATGAATGCAGGGAAATCAACTTCCTTATTGCAGTCTTCCTATAACTATAACGAAAGGGGAATGAGAACGCTGATCTTTACGGCAGAAATCGATACTCGATTTGGTAAAGAAAAGGTTAGTTCCCGTATTGGCTTATCGGCTGAAGCGTTGTTATTTTCACCAAAAGCAAATATTGCTGAGCTTATCAGAAAAGAAAATGAGGCAGAAAAAGTCTATTGTGTTTTGATTGATGAATGCCAATTCTTAACGAAAGAGCATGTCGAACAACTTTGTGAAATTGTAGATTATGATGATATACCTGTTCTTTGTTATGGTTTAAGGACAGATTTTCAAGGTGAATTATTCGGTGGAAGTGAATATCTCCTCGCGTGGTCAGATAAATTGGTAGAGTTGAAAACAATTTGTCATTGCGGGAAAAAAGCCAGCCGTGTACTTCGTTTTGGCAGCGATGGCAACGTTGTTTATGATGGTGCTCAGGTTGATATTGGTGGTAATGAAAAATACGTTTCTGTGTGTCGTAGGCATTATACTGACGTTATTCGTGAAGCCAAAGCCAAAAGGGTTTAATACGTTGCCAGTTTTAATCGAGAAACCTAAAACTATATAGATTAAGATAGGCCAGAAAATAAAATAATAAAAAGGCGCGGGATTGCCCTAACGCCTTTTAAGTTACATCCATCAGCTTATCATTTATTATTATTTCTTATTATTTTTTCTATTTGATTTTACTATCTCCTGTGGTTTGCCCTCTTCGGTGAATTTACGGCCATAAAAAGAATCTAGCAACAATTGTTTCAATTCAGAAATTAATGGGTAGCGAGGATTTGCGCCGGTACATTGGTCATCAAATGCGTCTTCTGCAAGTTTGTCGATTTTTGCCAAAAAGTCAGCTTCTTGTATACCTATTTCGCGAATTGATGCCGGAATGTCTAGCTGAAATTTCATTTCTTCCAGCCAAGCCAATAATTTTTCAATTTTGGCAGCAGTACGATCAACTGATGTGGTTAATCCCAAATGATCTGCAATTTCTGCATAGCGACGTCGCGCTTGTGGGCGGTCATATTGGCTAAAGGCAGTCTGTTTGGTTGGATTATCGTTGGCGTTGTAACGGATTACATTACAAATTAACAGTGCATTAGCTAAGCCATGTGGGATATGAAACTCAGAACCAAGTTTGTGGGCCATAGAATGGCATACTCCCAAAAATGCATTAGCAAAGGCAATACCAGCTATAGTCGCTGCATTATGGACACGTTCTCGGGCAACGGGGTTTTTTGCTCCTTCGTGGTAACTAATGGGCAAATAATCTTTCAGTAGTTTTAGTGCTTGTAGTGCTTGCCCATCAGAATATTCATTGGCTAAAACAGAAACGTAGGCTTCCAATGCGTGGGTTACTGCATCCAGGCCACCAAAAGCACATAGTGATTTCGGCATATCCATGACTAGGTTTGCGTCGACAATCGCCATATCGGGGGTAAGCGCATAGTCTGCCAAAGGATATTTCTGTCCAGTTACGTCGTCGGTAACAACCGCGAAAGGTGTGACTTCTGAACCTGTGCCTGAAGTGGTGGTAATGGCAACCAATTTAGCTTTTACACCCATTTTCGGGAACTTATAGATACGTTTACGGATATCCATAAAGCGCAGAGCCAGTTCCTCAAAATGTGTTTCTGGATGCTCGTACATTACCCACATAATTTTAGCTGCATCCATCGGGGAACCACCACCAAGGGCAATAATGGCATCAGGTTTAAACAGGTGCATTTGTTCAGCGCCTTTGCGGACGATGCTTAACGTTGGATCTGCTTCGACTTCAAAGAACACTTCAGTTTCAATATCATAAGATTTCAAGACATTTATAACCTGATCGGCATAACCGTTATTGAATAAGAAACGGTCTGTCACAATAAAAGCACGTTTAGTACCATCGGTAGCGACTTCTTCCAATGCAATGGGCAGAGAACCGCGGCGGAAATAGATTGATTTTGGAAGTTTGTGCCATAACATATTTTCGGCTCTTTTGGCGACGGTTTTTGTATTGATCAGGTGTTTTGGCCCAACATTTTCAGAAATAGAATTACCTCCCCACGAACCACAACCCAGCGTCAGAGAAGGAGAGAGCTTAAAGTTGTACAAGTCTCCGATACCACCTTGAGATGCAGGTGTGTTGATCAAAATACGTGCGGTTTTCATTTTGTCGCCAAAGTATTTAATACGCTCTGCCTGATTATCTTGTTCGGTATAGAGGCATGATGTATGTCCAATACCCCCCATCTCAACTAATTTCTCAGCTTTTTCGACCGCATCTTCAAAATCTTTACCACGGTACATGGCAAGCAATGGCGATAGTTTTTCATGGGCAAAAGGTTCTGTTTCATCTACTAGAGTAACTTCACCAATAAGAATTTTGGTACTTTCAGGCACATTGATACCTGCCATTTCAGCAATTTTTGTTGCTGGCTGACCAACAATCGCCGCATTCAAGTTACCGTTTTTCAAGATAACATCTTGAACGGCCTTTAACTCTTTTCCCTGGAGAAGATAGCCACCGTGAGTTGAGAAACGTTCACGGACTTGCTCGTAAACAGAATCAACGACGATAACAGACTGTTCTGAAGCACAAATCACGCCGTTATCAAACGTCTTAGACATCAGAATAGATGCAACAGCACGTTTAATATCGGCTAACTCATCAATCACGACAGGGGTATTACCAGCACCGACACCAATAGCGGGTTTTCCTGAACTGTAGGCCGCTTTTACCATGCTGGGACCACCTGTTGCCAAAATCAGGTTAATATCAGGATGGTGCATTAAGGCATTTGAGAGTTCAACGGAGGGTTCATCTATCCAGCCAATGATATTCTTTGGTGCACCTGCATCAACGGCTGCCTTTAAGACAATTTCTGCTGCTCTGTTAGTTGCTTTTTTGGCACGTGGATGAGGGGAAAAAATAATACCATTACGGGTTTTCAGGCTGATAAGCGCTTTGAAAATGGCAGTAGATGTTGGGTTTGTTGTTGGAATAATGCCGCAAATTAGGCCAATAGGTTCAGCGATAGTAATAGTACCGAAAGTATTATCTTCAGATAAGATACCGCAAGTTTTCTCATCTTTATAGGCATTATAAATATATTCTGAAGCGAAGTGATTTTTGATCACTTTATCTTCCACTATTCCCATGCTTGATTCAGATACGGCTAATTTTGCTAGTGGAATACGGGCATTAGCGGCAGCAAGGGCCGCAGCCCGAAAAATTCGGTCAACTTGTTCCTGAGAAAAATTGGCAAATTCATGCTGGGCTTTTTTTACGTGAGCAACTAATTCATTGAGTTCTGCGACGTGAGTTACAGCCATAAAAATTACTCCTGACAGATGTTAAATTTTTTAGGGAAATTAGCTGTGAGATTATTAATTTATTAAATAATATTATGAGATTAATCGTTTGGATTTAATCGTAAATACCGCTGATTGCCTTAAAAAATTACTTAACAAAATGATTAATATAGGAATAGTTACTTTCCTTGAAATTCTGTGTTGAATACAGCTTACCATTTACAGGCATTTGTATTGTGATTTAGATCATGAAAATATTAGGCTGACTCAATTCAGCTATTGTTTCTGGGGAAATGAGTATTAGTTTATTATTTAACTATACAAATACAATTTATTAACTTTGTGGTGGGCTGGTATTAATGTGATTACTCGGATTATGGGGTTATTATTAATATTCCTAACATCAGGGTTTGGTCTTGCTTCCTGAGTTACTGTGATATAACAAGAATAACTTATATATTTATTTAAACTATTAATAAAATAATGTGAAATTTCATATTCAAATAGGGAGTAAATTCATCAAAAATTAACTAATAAATAATCAATTAAAGTGTAATCGGCCAATAACATAATTTCTGCATAATTTTCTTGAAACATTGTTCATATTTTATTCCTTTTTAATCTGTGATTTTCTTGAAATAATACTGTAATTTTATACACTATTTTACGTCTCATCATCTTATCTAACCGGTGCCTTGTATCGTTGTTTTGTGATGAAGATGGACTTTTACTCTGTGATGATTGCATTTTGTTAAAATAATGTTTATTTTCTCTTCTGATAATATTCTATGGATATTGCTTGGAGATAATAGAACAAAATATAATATTATCACTATGTTACATTAGTTTTATGGGTGTATTGTATACAAGAGTAACCAATAGTATTAATGTTTTAATAAATTTTTTATAAAAATCAAATAACAATTATTGTGTGGACATAGTTTTTTAGTAGGTTAATTACCATTTGTTAATAAGATAAGTAAATTATTGGAGGTTAGTAGATTAAAAACGATTCATTTACTGTTTATAACTTGGAGTGAAATATGAGAAAAAAAACATCAAAGTTAGGTCAGTTGATTTCAAGTATCGTTTTATTATCTTTTCCCGCAGCACAGAGCATTGCTGCAATTGTTCCGGCAGAAGTTACACTAGCCGAAAAACAAGAAATAACCATTAACAATGGTGTCGAAGTCACTTCATTGGATCCTCATAAAGTTGAAGGTGCTCCAGAAACTGCCATTATCCGCAATCTGCTGGAAGGATTGGTAACGACTGGGCCAAATGGTGAAATTGTGTCTGGCGTGGCAGAAAGATGGGAGAATGAAGGTTATAAGGTATGGACGTTCTATTTACGTCACGACGCCAAATGGAGTGATGGTAAGCCTGTGATTGCACAGGATTTTGTTTATAGTTGGCGTCGGCTTGCTGATCCAAGCACAGGATCGCCTTATACCAGTTACTTGCAATATGCCTATATTCAGAACGTTGACGATATTCTGAAGGGAATAAAATCACCAGAACAATTAGGTGTTAAAGCGTTAGATGATCACCGTTTCCAGGTA
This sequence comes from Xenorhabdus thuongxuanensis, assembly GCF_001908095.1. Lineage (GTDB taxonomy): Bacteria > Pseudomonadota > Gammaproteobacteria > Enterobacterales > Enterobacteriaceae > Xenorhabdus > Xenorhabdus thuongxuanensis. The sequence goes on from NZ_MKGR01000003.1 coordinate 70,810, forward strand.
ACACTCAACCAGCCAGTTCCTTATCTGGTCGATATGTTGAGTCACACAGCGATGAAACCCGTCAGACAAGATGTAATTGAAAAATGGGGGAATAAATGGACCCTGCCAGAAAACTACATTGGTAATGGCGCTTATACGTTGAAAGATTGGGTGGTCAATGAGCGAATCGTTTTAATGCGTAATCCTCAGTATTGGAATGATAAGGAAACTATTATTGAAAAAGGCATCTTCCTGCCCATTGTCTCTGGAGTTAGTGATGTTAATCGCTATCGTAGCGGGGAAGTTGATATCACTGACAATGCAATCCCTCCTGATTTATACCAAAAAATGAAACAGGATATGCCTGAACAATTGCATGTTTCACCTTATCTGTGCACGTTTTACTACGAAATTAATAACCAGAACCCTCTGTTTAGAGATAAACGGGTGCGTGAAGCCATAAAACTGAGCCTTGATCGAGATATCATTACTGAAAGAATTATGGCACAGGGACAAATTCCAGCTTATGGATTTACTCCGACTTATATTGGCGGCGGCTTGTCCATTAATCCAGCATGGGCAAGTTGGACTCAGGAACAGCGTAATCAACGGGCAAGGGAATTGTTGAAAGAAGCGGGTTTTGATGCCAGTAATCCTCTTAAGTTTACCTTGTTGTACAACACATCCGAGCAAAACAAACAACAAGCCATCGCTGCGGCTTCTATGTGGCAGAAAAATATTGGTGCAAAAGTCACGTTGCAAAATCAGGAGTGGAAAACCTCGCTCCAGAACCGCCATCAAGGGAATTATGATGTTGCGAGGGCAACATGGTGTGGCGATTATAACGAACCTTCTTCTTTCCTGAATATGTTGCTGTCAAGTAGCAGTAACAATACCGTTTTTTATCAAAGTGAGACTTTTGATAACTATCTTAACCATGCCCTGACTGCCAAAGATGACGCTACACGTAAGGAATTTTATCAGCAAGCCGAAGCCCAGCTTGATAAAGATTCAGGGCTGATACCGGTTTATTACCGCGTCAGTGTGCGCCTCATTCGCCCGACGGTTGGGGGAATGACAGGGAAAGATCCCATGGATTATGTTGATCTAAAGAATTTGTATCTTAAAAAGATGAATGACTAATTATCGTCACAAAATATTGTCTTACCGTAAACAAAATAGTTCCTTTTGAATAGTTCATTTTGGATACGTATCTTAACCATCCCAATGCGTGGACATAACTTTAATGGGTCAAATGATATCAATAGGAGTAAGAATAAGATGATAAACACAACAAAGAAAAAACTTGCTACTGGTATTACAGTGGCACTAGGTATGATGATCGGAGGGCAGGTCTTTGCAGCACAAGTGCCTGCTGGCGTGCAACTTGCAGATGCTGCAAAACAGGTGCTGGTTCGCAACAATGGCTCGGAACCCCAATCATTGGATCCACATAAAATCGAAGGCGTACCGGAATCTAACATCGCCCGTGATTTGTTTGAAACTCTGGTGATCAATGATCCTGATGGTAAAATTATACCGGGAGTTGCAGAAAGTTGGGAAAATAAGGATTTCAAAGTTTGGACATTCCATCTGCGTAAAGATGCAAAATGGTCAAATGGTGACCCTGTCACTGCGCAGGATTTTGTCTATAGCTGGCGCCGTATATCAGATCCAAATACCGCGTCCCCCTATGCAAGTTTTCTTCAATATGCCCATATTCTTAATGTCGACGATGTCATCAAAGGTAAACAGAAACCGGAAGCACTGGGCGTTAAGGCATTAGATGACCATACATTGCAATTAACACTTAGTGAAGCAGTTCCTTATCTAGTCAGATTATTTGTTCACCCGACAACATCTCCCGTCCATCGAGCAACAATTGAAAAATATGGTGAAAGATGGACACAACCACAGAATTTTGTTGGTAATGGCGCTTATAAACTGAAAAGCTGGGTGATCAATGAACGCCTTGTTTTCGAACGCAGTCCAACGTATTGGGACGATAAAAACACAGTCATTAATCAAGTGACTTTCTTGCCTATTTCGTCTGAAGTTACGGATGTTAATCGCTATCGCGCTGGCGAAATTGAAATGACTTATACCAACTTACCAGTCGAACTATTTCAAAAACTAAAAAAAGAAATTCCCGAACAGTTGCGTGTAAACCCATATTTATGTACTTATTATTATGAAATAAATAACCAGAAACCACCATTTGATGATCCCCGTGTGCGCACTGCACTGAAATTAGGTATGGATCGCGATATCATAACTTATAAGGTCAAGAATCAGGGAGACTCACCTGCCTATGGTTATACTCCCCCCTTTATTGCTGACTTCAAAGATGAGAAACCAGACTGGTATGCTAAGTTGAATCAGCAGCAGCGTAATGAAAAAGCGAAAAAACTCTTGGCAGAAGCTGGTTTTACCAAAGATCATCCTCTGAAAATTAATCTTTTGTATAACACTTCTGATCTACATAAAAAATTAGCCATTGCCGCGGCATCCATTTGGAAAAAGAATATTGGTGTTGAGGTTTCCCTCGAAAACCAAGAATGGAAAACTTTTCTTGATTCCCGCCATCAGGGTAATTACGACATTGCCCGTGCAGGGTGGTGTGCGGATTACAACGAAGCGTCCTCTTTCCTGAACTCTATGTTATCTAACAGCAGCAATAACACCGCTCACTATAAGAGCAAAGAATTTGATGCCTTGATGAAACAATCGCTGCAAGTCAAAACAGATGAAGAACGTGCGGAGGTCTATGCCAAGGCAAATGCTGTATTGGACAAAGACTCTGCGATAGTTCCTCTTTTTTACTATGCGAGTACCCGTTTAGTGAAACCTTATGTAGGTGGTTATACCGGTAAAGATCCATTGGAAAACCTGCATACTAAAGATCTGTACATAATAAAACATTAGGAATTAGCAGGTGATCTAGTAGGGTCACCTGCTTGTTAAATAATTAAAAGCCACGGTTTGGCTAAACAGTAGGAACGGGCAATGTTAAAATTTATTTTACGTCGCTGCTTAGAGGCGATCCCGACTCTTTTTATACTTATTACTATTTCGTTTTTTATGATGCGGCTTGCTCCGGGTAGCCCATTTACAGGGGAGAGGAAGCTACCGCCAGAGGTTATGGCAAATATTGAAGCGAAATATCATCTAAATGATCCTATCTATAAACAATATTTCAATTACTTGATCCAGCTTTCTAAAGGGGATTTTGGCCCTTCATTCAAATATAAAGACTATAGTGTCAATGATCTGGTTGCAGAGGCTTTGCCTGTTTCTGCTAAATTGGGCTTTGCTGCTTTTATTATGGCAATCATATTTGGGGTCAGTGCAGGCGTTATTGCAGCATTGAACCAGAATACCAAATGGGATTATACGGTGATGGGGTTTGCCATGACAGGGGTTGTGATCCCCAGTTTCGTGGTCGCCCCTTTATTAGTGTTGATATTCGCCATTACATTAAAATGGTTGCCGGGAGGAGGTTGGAATGGCGGGGCACCTAAATATATGCTTTTGCCAATGGTTGCACTTTCCCTCTCTTACATTGCCAGTATATCCCGTATTACCCGCGGTTCCATGATAGAAGTTTTGCATTCCAATTTTATTCGTACGGCACGAGCCAAGGGTTTGCCATTGCGAAAGATTATTTTCCGTCATGCGTTAAAACCTGCCTTATTACCCGTTATCTCTTACATGGGGCCTGCGTTCGTAGGCATCATTACGGGTTCGATGGTTATCGAAACTATTTTCGGTTTACCTGGCTTGGGTCAATTGTTTGTCAATGGCGCATTAAACCGTGATTACTCACTGGTGCTTAGTTTGACGATTCTGGTGGGGAGCTTGACCATTATGTTTAATGCCATCGTTGATGTGCTGTATGCCGTCATTGATCCGAAAATTCGTTATTAGAACTGGAGCACGCAATGTTACTGAATAAAAAAAATAGCGAAGCTCTGGAAAACTTTTCTGAGCAACTGGAAATTGAAGGCCGCAGTTTGTGGCAAGATGCACGTCGCCGTTTTATGCATAACAAGGCGGCGATTACGAGTTTATGTATTCTAATTCTGATCACATTATTTGTGATCTTAGCCCCGATGTTGTCCCAATTTGCTTACGATGATACAGATTGGAATATGATGACAATGCCGCCTGATTTTGAATCCAAACACTATCTTGGCACCGATTCATCAGGGCGTGACCTGCTGGTACGTGTTGCCATTGGAGGACGTATTTCATTGATGGTTGGGATTGCCGCAGCTTTAATTGCCGTGTTATTTGGTACTTTGTATGGTGCGATGTCAGGCTATCTTGGTGGCAAAACTGACATGGTTATGATGCGTTTGTTGGAAATTCTCAACTCTTTCCCATTCATGTTCTTCGTTATCCTTCTGGTTACTTTCTTTGGTCAAAACATCCTGTTGATTTTCGTTGCAATTGGCATGGTGTCGTGGTTGGACATGGCACGTATCGTCCGTGGTCAGACATTGAGTTTAAAACGCAAGGAATTCATCGAAGCAGCGTTGGTTTGTGGGGTTTCTACCCGTAATATCGTTTTGCGCCATATCGTACCAAACGTATTGGGTGTTGTGGTGGTTTATGCCTCATTACTTGTACCTAGCATGATCCTGTTTGAATCCTTCTTAAGCTTCCTTGGTTTGGGAACTCAGGAACCTCTCAGCAGTTGGGGAGCTTTGTTAAGTGATGGCGCCAACTCAATGGAGGTAGCTCCGTGGTTACTGTTATTTCCGGCAGGCTTTCTGGTAATGACCCTGTTTTGTTTTAACTTTATTGGTGACGGCCTGAGAGATGCCCTCGACCCGAAAGACCGTTAAGGAGAGCCTATGAATAGCGTAGAAACTTCGAAAAAAGTTGAATCACTCTTATCGGTAAGAGACCTAAATGTTGTCTTCAGCACTCCTGACGGTAATGTGACTGCCGTAAATAAATTGAATTTTGACTTACAGGCCGGAGAAACATTGGGGATCGTGGGAGAATCTGGCTCTGGCAAATCGCAGACGGCATTTGCATTAATGGGTTTATTGGCCAGCAATGGCTCTGTCAGTGGTTCCGCTAATTTCAATGGACGAGAAATTCTCAACCTGAAAGAAAAAGAGCTGAACCGAATGCGGGCAGAAGAGATCTCGATGATATTTCAAGATCCCATGACTTCTCTTAACCCTTATATGCGGGTGGGTGATCAATTAATTGAAGTATTGATGCTGCACAAACGTATGAGTAAAAGCGCGGCTTTTGAAGAATCTGTCCGTATGCTGGATGCCGTTAAGATGCCAGAGGCACGTAAGCGCATGAAAATGTATCCACATGAATTCTCTGGTGGTATGCGCCAACGAGTCATGATTGCTATGGCGTTATTATGTCAGCCTAAGTTGTTGATTGCTGATGAACCGACAACGGCATTGGACGTGACCGTTCAGGCACAGATTATGACGTTGCTTAATGAGCTGAAAAAAGAGTTTAACACTGCCATCATCATGATTACCCATGACCTGGGGGTGGTTGCAGGTATTTGTGACAAAGTATTAGTTATGTATGCCGGAAGAACGATGGAATATGGCACGGCGCGTGATGTATTTTATCAGCCCACACATCCATACTCTATCGGGTTATTGAATGCTGTTCCTCGTCTGGATGGTGATGAGGAATCATTAGAAACGATTCAAGGTAATCCCCCCAATTTATTGCGTTTGCCAAAGGGATGTCCATTCCAGCCGCGTTGTCAATTTGCTACTGAGCGTTGTGTCCATGAGGAACCTCAGTTGGAGAAATTTGACCTTGGACGCTTGCGTGCCTGCTTTAAACGCCAGGAGGAATTAGTATGAGCACAATCGCTGAAAAACGTGTCTTATTGGAGGTTAATGACCTCAAAGTCTATTTTGATATTAAAGATGGAAAACAGTGGTTCTGGCAGCCGACAAAAACCTTAAAAGCGGTAGATGGCGTTACTTTAAGGCTATATGAAGGTGAAACTCTGGGAGTTGTGGGAGAATCTGGCTGTGGGAAATCAACACTTGCCAGAGCAGTCATTGGATTAGTAAAAGCATCTGGCGGCGGAGTCACCTGGCTTGGCCAGAACTTGTTGGATATGAATGACAAACAATGGCGGGATATTCGTAATGATATTCAGATGATTTTTCAAGATCCTCTGGCATCGTTGAATCCGCGTATGACCATTGGTGATATTATTGCGGAGCCATTAAAAACGTATTATCCCAAAATGAAAGATGGGGAAATAAAAGAAAAAGTTCAAAAGATGATGATGCGGGTAGGATTGTTACCTAATCTAATAAATCGTTACCCCCATGAATTCTCTGGAGGACAGTGTCAGCGTATTGGCATCGCTCGCGCCTTGATTCTGGAGCCTAAATTAGTTATCTGTGATGAACCTGTCTCAGCACTGGATGTTTCTATTCAGGCACAAGTCGTTAACTTATTGCAAGAATTACAGCGGGAAATGGGACTTTCTTTGATATTTATTGCTCATGACCTATCGATAGTAAAGCACATATCAGACCGCGTTTTGGTGATGTATTTGGGGAATGCTGTAGAATTAGGCACTTACGATGAAGTTTATCATAATCCGTTGCATCCATATACCCGAGCGCTTATGTCGGCGGTGCCGATCCCTGATCCAGACAAAGAGCGTAACAAGCATATTGAATTGTTGGAAGGAGAACTGCCTTCACCGATTGATCCCCCGTCTGGATGTGTATTCCGCACTCGCTGTCCAATGGCTGATGCTGAATGTGCCAAGACTCGGCCGTTGCTTGAAGGAAGTTTTAAACATGCGGTGTCTTGCCTTAAGGTTGATCCACTTTAATCAGTTAGATTCGGTTAACATGACACTGTCACGAATTTAAATTCAATGCCCTCACAATGAGGGCATTTTTACTAATCGGGGGATATTGAGGAACACTGTCTGATTATTTTTTCCATAGGATATGGCAGATGGGGTGGGATTTTTCCCGGCAGATTAAAACACGGGCAAAGATGTCATCAATTTCGGCATCGTCTGATTCAGCCAGGCCAATAATGACTTCTGAAAAAAAGTCTGGATCCAAATCAAAATCAACATGTTCAAGCCAGACTCCTGAAGGTTCCATTAATTCAACACCGCCCCGTTCTTCAAATTGCAAATTAAACAATAGGCTGTCAGCCGGATCGAGATGAGAAAGCGCTTGTTCCAAAAAGATATCATAAGCTTTTTCAAGCGCTTCATCTTCAGTTATTCGGTTATTTAAGTCCAATTGCATAGAATGTGTCGGTTGATTTTCCATGATGCAAGATCCGAGATTAATCACAAGATAAAATTAAAACATGTTCTGTATCGAATGAATACTTTTATTCGTGTTGAAAAAATGAATGGTCAATTTGTTTTCTGTCATGGATTATAAAAGTGGGCTGAAAAAGTAACAGATACGTTCAAGGATACGATGCCACACAGGACGTTTTTCCCATTTATTGTTTGCAAGCAATGTTGAACGCATAATATAGCCTTGTTGAACCAGCGTTAAATCATTGCCAAAGTGTTCATCATCAATTACCACTGTAATTTCAAAATTTAGCCATAAGCTGCGCATATCTAAATTGACAGAACCGACCATACTGAGTTGCCCATCGACTAAGACGCTCTTAGTGTGTAACAAACCATCTTCAAATTGATAAATTTTCACGCCGGCTTCCAGTAATTCCGAAAAAAATGCCCGACTGGCCCAGCGAACAAGAAATGAGTTATTTTGGCTTGGTACGATGATACTGACATCTACACCGCGCATGGCCGCAGTGCAAATTGCATGCATTAAATCATCACTGGGAACAAAATACGGGGTAGTAAGAATAAGTTGTTTGCGGGCAGCAAAAATAGCGGTCATTAGGGATTGCTGGATCAACTCATCAGGGAACCCTGGTCCGGAAGCAATAACTTGAGCTATATGGACACTGGCTTGTTCAAAGGGCATGGTGACACCGTCAGACGGAGGAGGAGGAAGATGACGCTGTCCCGTTTCCATTTCCCAGTCAAAAGCGTAAATGATCCCCAGTGTTGTCGTAACAGGGCCTTCCATTCTCACCATGATATCGACCCATTGACCGACCCCTGCATCCTGTTTAAAAAAACGAGGGTCAACCATATTCATGCTACCGGTGTATGAAATATGATTATCAATCAGAATAATTTTCCTATGCTGGCGTAAATCCATACGACGTAAGAATAAACGGAAGATATTCACTTTTAGCGCTTCGACAAATTCAATACCTGCTTTGCGCATAATATCAGGATAAGGGCTACGGAAAAATTGCCAGCTTCCTGCTGAATCTACCATGATTCGACATTTGACACCGCGTTTGGCAGCGTGCATCAGAGCATCAGTGACCTGATCAACCAGCCCTCCGGATTGCCATATATAGAACACCATTTCAATATTGTATTTGGCATTTTCAATATCATGAACAATCGCTTTTAGCGAGTTATCATAAGATGTCATTAATTGCATTTTGTTGCCTCTGACACCTTTGAGCTTTTGTCGACGCTCACACAGTTGAAACAGCGGAGTAGCAACTTCACTGTTTCCATCGGCAAAAATTTGAGGGGAGTTTCTTAACTCGGCCAACCACTTGACTACAGATGAACGCATTTGTCTGGCTTGCTCAACTCTGCGTTTGCCAAGATGTAATTCTCCGAATGACAAATAAGCAATGATCCCAACTAAAGGAAAAATGTAGATAATAAGTAACCACGTCATTGCTGATGTCACTGGACGACGTTTCATTAAAACTCGAATAGTGATACCGGCAATAATCAGCCAGTAGAAAAAAATCGCCAGCCAGCTCAGTACAGAGTAGAAAGTTGTCATATGTGGCAATCAATCCTATTTATTTAAATATTTAATGTAGTCATTGCCGCAAGTTTCTAGAAATTCGGGCAAACTATCAACTTAATATCATTAATTGAAAAGAATGCAATTTTAGCAAAAAAGCGCTAATTATGATAAATATCATTAATATTTAGCTATTTATAACTACGATTTGACTTCACAAACTGTATGAAATATATGCAAATTGATATAAATAAATCATGAATGGTTGATGATAGTTATTAATCTGATGATTTCGAACAATGTACTATTATTCCCAGAGTCAGGAAGTAGATTGGCAATGGGTTGACATCGCTAATAGTGACAATTAAGAATAATGTTATTTATCCAATGAGAGATTATCCGGAATACTTATGAAACATAGCAGAAGAGAAATCGGGCGTTGGAGAAGGCTCCGCCAAGGTATTTGTCGTCGCCGTCGCTGGTTGGAAGGGCAGTCACGTCGTAATTTACGAATATATGCACTGCGTAAGGCAGATGCTTATAAGCGTCGTAGATCGATTCTATTCACTCAGAATGTAGAGTGGATTTAATACCAGTAACCTTAGAAAAATACAAGTTAAGGACAGATGTTTTTGAATCTTTATTGAATATGATAGTCATTTGCATTTAAACTAATATCTATCTAAAACTGACTATCATGCTGCTAAGCAAGAATTCTCTTATGCGTTGGATACATTGGCCGATACTACTTTCCATTTGTTTACACATTTCTATTGCTGCGGCACTTTTCCATGCCATTAAACCAGGAGAACAGGCAAAAGTTATACCTATGTCTGTTGCCATGATTCAATTGGCGGCTGAAGAGGCACCTGTTTCTAAACCTGCCGTGTCTGAATCACTTCCTGAGCCAGAACCTGAGCCGGAGCCTGAACCTATTGCGGAAATTGCTCTACCTAAACCTGAAAAGAAAAAAATTGTCAAAAAAGAAATCAAGCCTAGAGAGAAAAAGACAGAAAAAGCTTCAGAACAACCGCTGAAACCTATTTCTGATCAAGAAACTCAGACGGCAAAGAATTTGGATGATCAAAAATCGGATCACCATACCATTAGTGAAAAAGCTGGCGTACAAAGCGGACCAAAGGCATTGAATAGGCCAGATCCCGTTTACCCATCCAGAGCACAACAGTTGGGGACTGAGGGAACGGTAAAGGTAAAATTTGATATTGATGAAAATGGTCGAGTTAAGAATATTGAAATTATTTCTGCCAATCCGAAAAATGTCTTTGAACGTGAAGTGAAAAAAGCGATGAGAAAATGGCGTTATGAAAAAATTCCTGCTATCGGACATATAACGACTATCGAGTTTAAAACTACTGGTATTTCACAATCTTAACTTACCAAAACGTTTCTTTCCCGAATAGGGGATGTAAAGCATCCCCTAACTTCATCAGCAAAATGAATTATGACTCTGAATCACTGCTTTCCAATTTAAAGTGCCTTTTGTCTTCAGGCAAAGGACGGGAAGTGTTATTTTCATCAACAGCAACATACGTGAAAACGGCTTCTGTTGCACGGTAACGTTGACCGACTGGCTCAGAAGCCACTTTTTTCACCCATACCTCAATATGAATGGTGATAGATGAATTTCCCGTTTTGAGACAACGGGCGTAGCAGCATACGACGTCACCTACCGCAACCGGTTTCAGAAAACTGATGCCATTTACGCTAACTGTTACTACGCGCCCCAGAGCAATCTCTTTTGCCAAAATTGCACCGCCAATATCCATTTGAGACATCAGCCAGCCACCGAAAATATCTCCATTGGCATTAGTATCAGCAGGCATAGCGAGTGTACGGAGAACCAATTCTCCGTTTGGTAAGCATTGTTGTTGTGTCATTAGAAAACTTGCTTTATTTGGTGAATACAACAATACCTGCCGCTGCATCGGCAGGTATCCATATGAAGGTCATTATATTATTTTTGTTCGCGAGGCAGATGACGGTAGATATATACCACACTCAATACAGTCAAGACTAGTGTCAATGCCGTTAACCCGAACACTTTAAAGTTTACCCAAACATCCTGGGGTAGCCAGAAAGCGACATAAATATTTGCTAATGCACAGGCAATAAAGAAGATTGCCCAAGCCATATTCAGTTTGTTCCAGACAAAATCAGGCAATTCTAACTCTTTGCCTAACATCCGTTGAATTAACGGCTTTTTCATCACCCATTGGCTGATAAGTAGTACCAGAGCAAAGATGGCATAAATTACAGTCACTTTCCATTTAATAAATAGATCACTGTGGAAGGCCAGTGTCAGAGTGCCGAAAACAGCGACCATAACAAATGTAATTAAGGAGGATTTCTCAACTCTACGATAAATGAAGTAAGTAATGACAACAGCTAACCCTGTTGCTGCAATCAAGGCGCCAGATGCATAGAAAATGTCGTACATTTTGTAGACGACGAAGAAAACGACTAGCGGCAAAAAGTCTAAAAGTTGTTTCATAAATTGAACCCATTGTGAAGTCAATGATGGCATGTTTTTGAATTTGTGCCAAAGTGTACCAGATCTCAATGAAATGGTTTATTTATCAGGTAAAAAACATTTTTCATCTGTTTGGGTAATTTTATCACAATGAGCGACAAGCTAAGTGTGGGAGAGGGGAAGTCTGTGAGTTTCCATTTAGCAACGCATTAACGCATTATAACTAGGTTCCATTTTCACCAAAGGACATAAAGGCCATGTTGTGGGAAAGATTACATCGCTGGATGCCAGGCTTGGGAAATATTTGTCATTATCGTAGAGAATATTTTAGCCATGATATGCGAGCTGGCCTCTCTGTTGCAGCAGTAGCGCTGCCCGTTGCGATAGCTTATGCTGAATTAATGGGGATCAGCGCCATTATTGGTTTATATGCCTGCATTTTACCGATGTTTGCATATGCACTGTTCGGTACTTCGCGACAGTTGATTGTTGGACCTGATGCTGCAACTTGTGCTGTTATTGCCGCTGCTGTTACACCATTGGCATTGGGGAATGAGCATGTTCGTTGGCAGCTTGCTATAGTTATGACGTTAATGACGGGATTTTGGTGTATTTTGGCTAGCCATTTTCGATTAGGCGCTTTCGCTGATTTTATATCTCGTCCCATTTTGAAAGGCTTTATTAATGGTGTTGCGATTACCATTATGGCTGATCAGCTTGCTAAAGTTTTTGGGCTGTTTGGGTTACCTATGGAATTAATTGAAAGATTGATTTCACTTCCCCATAAATTGTTAGAATCTCACTGGCCGACGGTAGGGATGTCAGTAATGACGCTGCTGGTACTGCTTAGTGTACATTTCCTCCGTCCGAGTTGGCCTGCGCTACTGGTGGCAATGATTGTATCGACTTATATTAGTTGGCAATTTGAACTCAGCCAATATGGTATTCAGATTGTGGGTAGTATGGGGAGCGGTTTGCCTATTGTTCCTATACCCGAATTTGAACCCGGTATCATACGTGATTTAGTTGTTCCTTCCATTAACTTAGCGCTGATCAGTTTCGTCAGTTTTATGATGACTGCTCGTAGTTTTGCCAGTAAAAATGGCTATCAAGTCGATGCAGATCTAGAACTTAGGGCTTTGGGTATCGCTAATATTGCTTCGTCATTATCACAAGGTTTTGCTGTTAGTGCTGCTGGTAGTCGTACTGCGGTCAATGATGCGATTGGTGGTAAAACGCAGATTGTGTCGGTGATAGCAGCTTGTGCCATCTTGCTGGTATTGCTGTTTATGACAGAAGCTCTGGTGTATATCCCGCTGTCTTCACTGGGTATTGTTTTAATCTTTTCCACTTGGTCTTTATTGAGTTTAAAGAATCTTTGGTCTTATCGGAAACGTAATCGTCAGGCTTTTACTTTGTCAATTTTTACGTTAATCGCCGTTTTGCTGGTGGGAGTGATCGATGGTATCGGTTTTGCCGTTTTGTTGGGGTTATTGCAATTTTTGCGGATAGTTTTTCGGCCTTCGGATCAATTATTGGGAGTAAATGACCAAGGTATGGTTCGTTCTATCCGTCAGAATAATGATATCAAACCTGTAGATGGTATTATGATGTACCGCTTTAATTCTCCTCTCACTTATTTTAACGTCGGATTTTTCAAAAAACGCGTCTTACAGTATGTGAACAGTGCTGCAAATAGTCCTGTGTGGTTAGTGGTCGATGCGACGGTTAGTTTTACCTACGATGATGTCAGTGTTTTTGCCGTGTTAGATGAGTTAATCACAGAATTAAAAGAGAAAGGTGTAACATTGGTTTTGGCAGGGCGCAGAACAGAGCTGAATCGCTGGATTAAACAGAACAAACTGAGTCGCAGCGATGAAGATTTGATAGTTGTGCCGGATCTCTATTTTGCTATTCGTTTAATCCAAAGTAAGCAACAAATTGAGGAAAAACAGGAAAAGTAAATGAAGTTTATCTTTTTCCAGTTCACCTCACCTCACTGCAATGTAGTGAGGTGAAAGGTAATTATGTTAAGTGATTATTACATACCATTTGTGGTCTTATTTTGTGGCTTGACCAACATATACAAGCGGAATAGGTAAATCAGCAACAGGGATGATAACAGATTATCCAGCGCTGTTAGCAACATATCGGGCATTTTTGTCAGTACAAGAGCCAGAATTAGCTTGGCGATAAGCCATAGCAGTATCGCTGGGATCAACAACCGCATATGACCAAATGCCAACTTCCAACTATTTTGCATGGCTGCAAAAACATTTTTGCCTTTTTCAAACAAAAAAATAGGAGCCAGTGAGAATGCAATAGAAAACAGTATCCCTGGCAGAACCATTAAAGCGTAGCCGATTTGGACCAACAGGGTACAAATAAGCATTAGCAAGAACATCTTAGGTAGTTGTGTTATTGATAATGTACTGGCACTAATGGCATTAGTTTGCTGACCGCTAGAGATAGCACTGATGAGTACCAGCATACTGGCCGTTAGTAGGGTACTACCAAATATGTGGGTAAATAAAACTCCGAACATTGTGCGCATTAACATGAACTGCTCATCTGGCGTTAATTGCATCACGAAACGTTGGATACCTGTATTGCCTGACTCTTTGACTATATTTTGCAATTCAGCTAATAAATTGAGCTGTTCATCATTAGGCATGAGTAAATGCCCCAGCAGTGTTGTCACCAGCGCGGCTAAGACAGAGAGGATGACAATATTCAACCATTGATTCTTTAAAAAGTTGATGCTGTCACGATACAGGGTATTTGCCGTGATGGGCATGAAAGTGGCTCCTATCAAATAAAACAACAATAGGACACAATTGTACCTTTTGGCCTAGTGGAAGCGAAGCTGTAAAATAGACATTTGGCTTTTTTGAACCACATTAACACGGTACACAACTTAACTAAGAGTGGTGTTGGTCTGAAAGTACTGACTAGATATGTACCGCCATCGACACTAAAGCAGCCACCGGCAAACTGATCTTCAGTATTTTCTCGGCACTGGCTGAGTGTTGAACGAGGAACAACAGGCCGTACTCGAATGCCAGAAAGAAGGAAGCAGTATCAATGCCGTGGCGCGTGAATTTAACACCACACGCCAAAAAATTCTCAGGATTAAATCCGCAAATCAGGAATCAACATTATGAAAATATATACTTACCCTAAAAGTAGATCGTTGAGAGTTCTCTGGACTCTGGAAGAGATCGGGGCGCCTTATGAATCGGTCAAGGTTGATCTGTTTAATCCGACTTCTTGCATAAAATCCCCCCATTCACGAGGAAAAGTCCCTTTTCTGAGTGATGGAGATGTGTCCATTGAAGAGACACTGGCAATATGTATCTATATTTGTGAAAAATATTCTTCTACAACATTCTATCCTGCCGAACCGAAACTGAGGTCCACTATTAACTCATGGTTGAGCTATGCTCTTACTGACCTCGAGTCTCCAGTGTGGAACTTATTGAAACAGCAAGTTTTCATTCCAGAAAATCAGCGAAACTCAGGGCTCATAGATTACGCCAAAAGCGAAGCAAATAGAGCAGTTAACCAAATCAGGCTAAATAAAGGTTACGAATGGATAACAGGCTCTAACTTTACGTTAGCTGATATCTTCGTGACACACACTCTGTTGTGGGCAAAACTATGTGGTATAGCTATAAATTCAGAAATAAAGGATTACATGGACAGGGCTATGAGTCGACCTACCTATTTGAAGGCCCAGGAAAGAAATAATCGTTAAAAATGATAGACGAGTGGCGGTTGTGGCTATTCAATACTGCACTTTCGGGGGTTCTTATACGGAAGCGCATTAACAGATGTTGTCAAATTGTAGCTTCGCTCCCACTGAGCCTTGTTGGGAGAATTATTGGATACCTAAGATTTACTCCAGTGCTTGATCCTGCATCTTGAGGCTGGTGAGGGTAAGAATTCTTCCTTGCCAAGCCCCTTCATTGTGGATTTTATAAAAATGATCATTTCATTAACTTTGTGTTAATAAATTCATGAGAGACTGGAATATTAAATAAGGGTTCTTAGTATATTATTATTTATTGTTATTCATTCAAAAATTGACTTCAATATATAAATCATGGATGGCATTAAAATTAATACGCAGAGAATTTTGATTTGGATCAATTTAAAATATTCAATAAATGAAATAATAAAACAGTAAATACATTACTTCGCTAAAAATATTTAAAAGATGTGATCTGTCTTAGATCACAATAGTAAACAAACGGATATATTTCGGACTACTTTAAAACCACATAAATGGGATGGATAATGAAGAAGATTTCTGCGCTTGTATTAGCTGCTGCTACGTTAGCCCCGTCATTAACTTTTGCCCATGAAGCAGGTGATTTCCTGTTTCGTACAGGTACAGCAACGGTAAGGCCGCATGCGGGTTCTGATAATGTATTAGGATTGGGATCTTTTGGTGTCAATAATAATACTCAGTTGGGTTTAACTTTTGGTTACATGATTACTGATAATATTGGTGTCGAGTTATTGGCAGCAACACCATTTCAGCATAAAGTCAGTTTACCAGGAGCGGGTGAAATCGCTGAAGTTAAACATTTACCACCAACTCTAATGGCACAATATTATTTTGGTGCTACAGAAAATGAATTTCGTCCTTATGTTGGGATTGGTGTTAACTATACTACTTTCTTTAGCGAAAAATTTACTAATAATGAAACTGTAAAGGGCGCTAATTTAAATAGCCTGGATCTAAAAGATTCTTGGGGTATCGCTGGGCAGGTTGGCCTGGATTATCAACTGAACAAAAACTGGATGCTGAATACTTCGCTTTGGTGGATGAATATTGAAACTGATGTGAAATTCAAAGTCGGTGATGTAGATAAAAAATATAAAACCCGCCTTGACCCGTGGGTCTTTATGTTCGGTGTTGGTTATAGTTTCTAATTAAAGCTACGTGTGTTTGACTTTGACATAAGAGAGAACCAATGGGGCGTCATTGCCCCATTTTTTGATAGCATGCTTATAATTGTGTGGCGTTTTTCATTGTTCGAACGAAATTTATTAATTTTTCCAGCATCATTTTGGGTTGATGCAAGTTATCTTCAATAATTTTGACAACAGCTGAACCTGAAATTGCACCCGCAGCACCGCTATTGAGAGCAGTCATAACTTGCTCTGGCTCTGAAATGCCAAAACCTTGTATAGCAGGGGCAGCGTGATATTCTTTGAGCTTATTGACAATATGATTAAGTGGCTGTTGAGCGCGATTTTCACTACCAGTTACTCCCGCTCTTGATAGCAGATAGGTATATCCACGTCCAAATGAAGCCACTTCACGCAGCAAATTATCATCTGCATTAGGGGGGCAAATAAAGATCGGGGCAATATTATGCTTTATGGCAGCTGAACGGAAAGGCGATGACTCAGATAATGGCACATCAGCGACAAGTACGGAGTCAACACCAGCGCTTTTGCAGCGATGATAAAACTCATCAATGCCATTGTGGAAGACGAGATTGGCGTAAACTAATAGGCCAATGGGTATATCAGTGTGTTTAGCCCGAATTTTAGCCAGCAGGTCAAAACATAATGTGGGAGTGACCTTGGATGATAACGCACGCAGATTGGCATTTTGGATAGTTGGGCCGTCAGCAAGGGGATCTGAGAACGGAATACCCAATTCAAGCGCATCAGCACCACCTGAAATTAAGGTATCAATAATTTCCAACGACAATTCGGGATTAGGATCGCCGAGAGTGACAAAAGGAACAAAAGCACCTTGGTTTTGGTTTTGCAGCTTCTTAAAAAGTTGTTCGTAACGTCCCATCAGATTTCCCCCCTGGATTTTAAAATATCGTGAACGGTAAAGATGTCTTTGTCACCACGGCCAGATAAATTGACAATTAATAATTGTTCTTTGTCTGGAGCCTCATGAATCATTTTCAAGGCATAAGCCAAAGCATGAGAGGATTCCAGTGCAGGAATGATACCTTCATTGCGTGAGAGTTTCTGGAAGGCTTCCAGCGCTTCATCATCCGTAATTGAAACATAATCGGCTCTACCGATGCTGTTTAAATAGGCATGTTGCGGACCAACGGAAGGAAAATCTAAACCCGCCGAAATGGAATAAGATTCTTCAATTTGCCCGTCTTCTGTCTGCATAATTGGCGCTTTCATGCCAAAGTAAATTCCCAATCTTCCGTGTTTCAGTGGGGCACCATGCTCTCCAGTTTCAATACCATGTCCCGCAGGCTCAACACCGATCAAGCGGACATCATTTTCTGGAATGAATTCAGCAAACAAACCGATGGCATTTGAACCACCACCAATGCAGGCAATGACGGCATCAGGTAAACGGCCTTCTTTTTCCAGGATTTGAGCTTTGGCTTCTTCACCAATCATACGTTGAAATTCTCGTACCATTGTCGGATATGGGTGAGGGCCAGCCGCCGTGCCCAATAGATAATGCGCTTTTTCATAGCAACCCGACCAGTCACGCATTGCTTCGTTACAAGCATCTTTCAAGGTTGCCGAGCCGCTGTGAACAGGGATCACTTCTGCCCCCATCAAACGCATGCGAAAAACATTGGGCGATTGGCGTTCAATATCTTTTGCTCCCATATAAATACGGCACTTCAGCCCTAATAACGCACAAGCCAAGGCGGTTGCGACGCCATGTTGACCAGCGCCTGTTTCAGCAATGATTTCATGCTTTCCCATGCGTTTTGCCAACAATGCTTGTCCTAAAACCTGATTGGTTTTGTGAGCACCGCCGTGGAGCAAATCTTCACGTTTCAAGTACAAACGTGTTTTTGTCCCTTTAGTCAGGTTTTGACACAGCGTTAAGGCAGTGGGTCTGCCTGCATAGTTTTTCAAGAGATCCTGAAATGTATGCTGAAATTCAAGATCTTTCTGTGCGTCAATAAAGGCTTCTTCTAATTGGTTAAGTGCAGGGATCAAAATTTGTGGCACAAATTGTCCACCAAAGTCGCCAAAATAAGGATTCAATTTACTCATTGTTCTACTCATCCATTTTTATCTGAAAAATTAGTGATAACAGCGCAATTGTTGAAACACCTGCTTGATTTTCTGGCTGCTTTTGATACCCGGAGACACTTCAACTCCTGAGTTAAAATCCAGTCCATAACAGCCAAATGTTGCTGCCAGTTGGCAGTTTTCAGCGTTCAGGCCACCAGCCAGAAAACTGTTATGCTGAATTAGTGGGTTGATTAACTGCCAGTCAAATGGTTTTCCTGTTCCTCCTGCTCCGTTATCCAACAATAAGTGATCAACATGAGATATTGCGGAAAATTCCGCAGCATTAGACATATTAATGGCTTTCCAAATTTCACAATGTTCAGGTAGTACCGCGCGTAGGGAGTTAATGTAGTTTTCATCTTCACCTCCGTGCAGTTGAACTGCGGTGAGCGAAAGCCTACGGGCGATATTATTGACAAAATCAATGGGTTGATTTTGAAACACGCCAACATATAGAAGAGAGGCTTCATTGATAATTTGTTGAGCTTTTTCCAGGCTGATTTTGCGCGGTGATTTTTCGGCAAAAATTAAACCACCGTAAACGGCACCCATTTGCAATGCGGCTTTGGCATCTTGTGGGCGAGTCAGGCCACAAACTTTGTTATCACCCAAAATCAGGCGGCGTAAAGCGAGATCTAAATTTTGTTGTGCCATTAAAGAACTACCTATAAGAAAACCATCGGCAAATTGGCTTAATTCCCGCACCTGGCGATGCTGGTGGATACCGGATTCGCTGATGACGATAGTGTCTTCAGGTAAACCAATAGACAGTTTACGGGTACGCTCTATATCAATGGACAAATCACGGAGATCCCGATTATTGATACCAATAACTTTTGCTCCCAATTTAATTGCACGTTGCCGCTCATCCTCATTACTGACTTCGGTCAGTACACCCATATCAAGACTGTGTGCCAATGCAGACAATTTACGATACGCATCATCATCAAGGACAGAAAGCATAAGTAAAATAGCATCAGCTTGATAATAACGGGCGAGGTAAACCTGATAGTCATCAATAATAAAATCTTTGCACAAAACAGGTTGATGTACTGTAGAACTGACCATTGCCAGAAAATCATAACTGCCCTGAAAGTATTTTTCATCGGTCAAGACAGAGATTGCAGCAGCATAAGGTTGATAAGTTTTAGCAATATGAACGGGATCGAAATCTTCACGAATCAATCCCTTTGAAGGGGATGCCTTTTTGCATTCTAAAATAAAAACGGTTTGCTTATGGGTCAACGCCTGATAAAACCGACGGTGACTTGGAACGATAGCATCAATAAAATTCTCCAGCGGTTGTTCTGCCTTACGAGTAATCAGATATGCCACTTTATCTTCAACAATTTTCTGTAATACGCTGGTTTTCATGATTTAGTCCTTGCTGCCAATGCCGTTACTTTTTCATAAGCCTGGCCGCTGTAAATAGTATCGAGTGCCAATTGAGTATTTTCCCGTAGATCTTCTTGCCCATGGATCTTCATTAACAGAGCCACATTGGCTGCTACGGCATGAGCATGGGCTTTGCTTCCGCGACCTCGCAATAACATTGCCAACATGTTGCGGTTTTCTTCTGGTGATCCACCTTTCAGTGAAGATATTGGATGGTTTGGCAAACCAAAATCTGTTGCTGTTAACTGATATTGGTTAATTTCACCGTGATGAAGTTCTGCAACATAGGTTGGTGCATGTAAGGCAACTTCGTCCATTCCTCCGCTGTGTACAACGGCGGCGCGTTGATAACCTAAAGTGTGTAAGGTATGGGCGATGGGTTCAACTAATTCGGGACTATAGACTCCGATGAGAGACACAGGAGGACGCGCCGGATTGATCAACGGACCAAGCACATTAAATAATGTCCGGGTTTTTAGTTGTTGGCGAACTTGAACCGCATGACGGAATCCGCTGTGATATTGAGGGGCGAACAGGAAACAGACACCAATCTCATCCAAGGCACTGCGTGATTCTTCAGCTTGGGCATCCAATGCAATGCCGAATGCAGCTAATAAATCAGATGATCCAGACCGACTGGAAATACTGCGATTTCCATGTTTTGCCACCTTAAGGCCACAAGCAGCAGCAATAAAGGCGCTGGTTGTTGAAATGTTAATGCTATTGGAACCGTCGCCACCTGTGCCGACGATATCACAAAACGTGTAATCAGGACGAGGAAAGGGAGCTGCGTTCGTCAGGAACGCCTGGGCTGCGCCCGCAATTTCTTGTGGTTGTTCTCCCCGTAACTTCAGGCTAATTAATATCGCAGACAGTTGTATATCGCTTAGCTCACCATGAATAATGGCAGTGAATAACTGTTGGCTTTCTTGTTGTGTCAGTGCCTGGGCACTGAATAATTTGTCAAAAATCAACTGCATTTTCCCATCCCTTCAAGTTTAGTGCCTTTAATTCGATACCCTTAAATTCACAACCTTTAAATCGTCAGCTCAATGCCCAAGCCAGAGTTTGTTCAAGCAGCCTGGCACCTCGTGTAGTCAAAATAGATTCGGGATGGAACTGAAAACCACAAACTTTGTGCTCATCATGACGTACAGCCATCACGATATCGCCACATAAAGCAGAGACAGTCAGTGCTGTCGGAGCATGCACAGCGGCAAGAGAATGGTAACGAGCAACAGACAAAGGATTTGGTAGGCCGGAAAACATATCTTTCCCATCATGGATAGCTGGTGTTGCCCTGCCATGCAGAATTTCCTGAGCAGCAGAGACATTTCCTCCATAAGCTTCAATAATTGCCTGATGCCCAAGACAAATTCCGATTATTGGGATCTGGCTTATTACTTGCTTAAGCAATTCAGGCATACAGCCTGCCTCTGATGGTTTACCTGGACCAGGAGATAACATTAAAAGAGGAGATTCCATCTCATTAAGTTTGGTAATAATAATGTTTGCTGACACTGTATTGCGGTAAACAACGACATGGTGACCATGAGTACGCAGTTGATCCACGAGGTTGTATGTGAAGGAGTCCACATTATCGAGTAAAAGAATATTAGCCATCAGAATGTCACCTCCACATGATGCGCTTGTGCAATTGCACGAATAACAGCTCTGGCTTTACTGTGAGTTTCATCTACTTCTGACTGGGGAATGGAGTCCAGTACTACACCTACTCCAACTTGAATGGTAGCTTGGTCGTTTTCCACATAAGCAGAACGGATCACTATGCAGGTATCAAAATCCCCCTTGCCAGTGAAGTAACCGACGGCTCCGCCATAACTGCCACGTCGTTCTCCTTCATGTTCTGCGATGAGTTGCATAGCCCGAACTTTAGGGGCTCCCGTCAATGTGCCCATATTCATGCAGGCTTGATAGGCATGGAAGGCATCTAAATCATGCCGGAGCGTACCGACAACACGGGAAACCAGATGCATAACAAACGAATAGCGATCGACTTTGGTTAAATCGGCAACATATCGACTGCCTGGTTCGCAGATACGGGCTAAATCGTTGCGAGCCAAATCAACTAACATTACATGCTCAGACATTTCTTTAGCATCTGTGCGCATTTCCAGCTCAATTCGGCTATCAAGATCGGCATCTAGTTCCCCGTTATTATCGCGTCCGCGTGGTCGAGTACCGGCAATCGGATAAATTTCGATCTGGCGGTTGCTGGCATCATATTTAAGAGCACTTTCTGGTGAAGCACCAAACAGGCAAAAATCTTGATCTTGCATAAAAAACATATAAGGGCTTGGATTTTGTTTTTTCAATACATGATAAGCACTCAGCGGAGAAGGGCATGGCAAGGTGAAACGACGTGATGGAACTACCTGAAAAACATCCCCCTGACGGATAAATTGTTGTAATTTGTGCACGATATTCGCGTATTGCTCATCACTTTGATTACAGCCAACAGTTATATCAGGCAGTGTGACAGGCAAGAGTGGTTGAAGTGGGGTTGAAATAGTTGAAACCAAGGTGGCTAAACGCGCTTTAAGACGTTTTTTTTCTGAATCCGATTCGCCAAACAATGAAGTTTGCAGACGTGAATGTTTATCTTGATGATCGATCACTAATAACGTCTCTGCGAGATAAAAACAGAAATCGGGGCAGCGTTGATGATTTTTTACTGTAGGTAATGGTTCAAATCCAGCTACTAAATCGTAAGCAAACAATCCACCAACAAAAATGGCATCGGGAGATTCTGAGAAGGATGCTAATGCTGCAAGGGCACGCAATGCGTCGAAAACTGAATCGGATTTTAGTCGGCTATCTTCGTCCAGATTGTGCTCAATAGCAGGAAACCGTGCCCGCATAACTGTCGACGCTACATCTAATTGGGCTTTGTCTGCAAGTAAATTAGCGAGTATTGGGAACAGGTTTTGGCCATTTTCAGTGAGCGCTTCAAAAGTAACTTGACGCTCGTTGGCTGTAATGCGCATAGCACTATCAATGATCAAGATGCTCTTGAGATTCTTTTTACTGTGAATTTCAGCAGAATCCAGCAATAACGTTGCTGGGCGGTTACCACAAAGTTGATGAAAAAGCAGTGTTGGATCTGTTTGATAGAGAGTATCTTCCTGATTTATAAATATATTAAATTCTTTGCCAGTCATCTTCACACCCCCGTTTCTAATCTTTTTTCATAAAAACTTGCGTTATAAGAAAATAGTTATAAAAAAACCCGCCTTTTAGGGCGGGTTTTGGCACTTGCGTATCTATACTTAACTTATGTGCGCGAGCCAACCGCCCTGACTGGGAAGTTGTGCCACCAACTCTTTGACTGCTTAATTTGCATAAATACGATCATTTCGAATGCCTTATCTGTTCAATGGTTTTTGATAAAGAATGTTTTAATTAACCTTTGTACTAGTAAACTGATTCGTGATTTACTTGTCAATGATTTTTTTATGTCGGTAAACTATATTCATTATCATTGTTTCAACAAACTCGCTCCTTAAACTTCACTCTTGTGTTATCATTGCCGCTTTGCGCTTCATATCATTTGATAGATAGTGCCTTTGTTTCCCCACCCGAAAAACAGGTAAAAAAACAATGACTGAAGCCGCCAGTGAAATGACAAAACGCTATGATTTGCATAGTCATACGACCGCTTCAGATGGTGTGTTGTCACCTGAGCAGCTCGTGGACAGAGCCATTGCCATGGGTATTGATGTACTGGCAATCACCGATCATGATACGACGGACGGTATTCCGTCAGCCTTAAACCATATTCAGCAAAATAA
Source organism: Xenorhabdus thuongxuanensis (assembly GCF_001908095.1). Classification (GTDB taxonomy): domain Bacteria; phylum Pseudomonadota; class Gammaproteobacteria; order Enterobacterales; family Enterobacteriaceae; genus Xenorhabdus; species Xenorhabdus thuongxuanensis. The sequence continues at coordinate 94,374 of NZ_MKGR01000003.1, forward strand.
TTTGCCATTAACGTTGATATCTGGCGTTGAAATTTCGACATTATGGCAAAATCTGGAAATTCATATCGTTGGTTTAAATATTGATATCAACTCTATGTCCTTAAGGTAATGAAATGGACACCTCCCCAAATCGGCTCCAGTGAGCCATGCTGAATACATCAGCAAAATATGAAGAGGTGTCCCATGGAACAAATTATCGGAATTG
>NZ_MKGR01000003.1:94678-190080 GCF_001908095.1 Xenorhabdus thuongxuanensis
TTTTCATCAGGGCTCTTTGAAGCCGAATATATGTTTGCGACTACTGTTGTCAAAAAAGAAAAATAGGTTGCCCACTTGCATTGAGTCGGTGTCCATATAAAGTTTTTAGCGCATCAAGTTGATTTAAGGCAACAGCGTGGTATTGAAATGGGGCAACGGTTGGCCAAAGCAGGCATTGCCGATGCATGGGAAGGTGCATCTAGATTAGCCAATGGTGGACAAGTCACTCGCGGCCATTTTGCCCGTTATTTGGTAGACGCGGGAGTTGAACCGACTATTCCGAAAGTGTTCAAAAAATATCTCGTAAGGGGAAAAACCGGTTATGTCCCACCGCAATGGTGTACAATTGAACAGGCTATTGAAACCATTCACCAGGCAGGGGGACAGGCCGTGATTGCCCATCCTGGCAGGTATAATTTGTCGATGAAATGGTTAAAACGGTTAATAGTTTGGTTTAAGCAACATGGTGGTGATGCAATGGAAGTTGCACAGTGCCAGCAAGCCCCTAATGAAAGACAACAACTTGGTCAACTGGCAAGAGAATATGGGTTGAAAGTATCATTAGGATCGGATTTTCACCAACCTTGTTCATGGATAGAACTTGGGCGTAATTTGTGGTTACCCGGTGATGTTGTACCGATATGGCACGACTGGTCACGGCTTGGGACTGCATAGAAGTATAGAGGTTATTGTATGAGCCAGTTTTTTTATATCCACCCTGACAATCCACAATCTCGTCTTATTGACCAGAGTGTGGACGTACTGAAAAAGGGGGGAGTTGTCATCTATCCTACTGATTCAGGTTACGCCATCGGTTGTTGCCTTGAAAATAAGGATGCTATGACCCGTATATGTCGTATTCGCCAATTGGAAGGACGCCACAATTTTACGTTGATGTGCCGTGATTTGTCTGAAATTGCCATTTATGCTCATGTAGATAACCAGGCGTTCAGGTTGATCAAAAATAACACGCCAGGCAATTACACTTTTATTTTACAGGCGACAAAAGAAGTACCTCGTCGCTTGATGAACGAAAAACGCAAGACCATTGGCTTGCGTGTTCCTTCAAATCCTATTGCGTTGGCACTGCTGAAAGAGATGCGTGAACCACTGATGTCATGTAGCTTGATTTTGCCCGGAAATGATTTTGCTGAATCTGATCCTGAAGAGATCAAGGATACTTTGGGCAAACAAGTTGATTTAATCATTCACGGTGGTTATCTTGGGCAGCAACCGACGACGGTAGTAGATTTAACTGGGGATTCACCAGTAATTCTTCGTGAAGGCGAAGGTGATGTAACGCCTTTTTTATAAAGTGTACGATTTTTATAAAGTATACGATTCAATTTTTATTTAGTATTACGACGCCTGTGAAGGCGACAATAGAGGTTGCTCAATGAGCGATAAAACAGAAAAGTTACAAAAAGTTCTCGCGCGTTCTGGTCATGGTTCCCGTCGCGAAATCGAGGGGTATATCCAACAAGGGCGCATTAGCGTTGATGGTAAGATCGCAACGTTGGGTGATCGAATCGAAGTTAATCCCGCAATAAAAATTCGTCTGGATGGACGGATCTTAAATATCAAAGAGCCACAGAAAACAGTTTGCCGTGTTTTGGCTTATTATAAACCGGAAGGTGAATTGTGTACCCGCCATGATCCTGAAGGCCGTCCGACTGTGTTTGATCGTCTGCCAAAAATGCAAGGCGCACGCTGGATTGCGGTAGGGCGTCTGGATATTAATACTAGCGGGTTATTGCTGTTTACTACAGATGGGGAATTGGCTAACCGTTTAATGCACCCAAGCCGTGAAGTTGAGCGTGAATATGCAGTTCGTGTGTTCGGTGAAGTAGATAATGCAAAACTTCGTCAATTGACACAAGGTGTACAACTGGAAGATGGCCCTGCCTCGTTTAAGACCATTGCGTTTAAAGGTGGAGAAGGTATTAATCAATGGTACAACGTCACTCTGACAGAAGGCCGTAATCGCGAAGTCAGGCGGTTGTGGGAAGCGGTTGGTGTTCAAGTCAGCCGCCTGATCCGTGTGCGTTATGGTGATATTGATCTGCCAAAAGGTTTGCCGCGTGGTGGTTGGGCTGAGTTGGGATTGGAACAGACTAACTATTTACGTCAGTTGGTTGAGTTGGATGAAGAGATTGTGACTAAAGTCGCTGTTGGGCGCGATCAACGCCGCGTTAAGGCTAATCAGATCCGCCGTGCGGTAAGACGACATAGTCAGGTTGCATCCCGTCCAGCGGGGAAACGTCCTGCAAGCAGTTCTCGTCAGAATGCAGGGAAGAAAACGACATCTAAAGGTCGTTAATACACTCAAGCAAGCCGCTGTTTCAGCCCATATCAGCATTTATCTAAGTTGATACTGAAACAGCGGATTCATTTACCAATCAACGCCTTTTTGTGCCTTGATTCCGGCATTAAACGCATGTCTTACTGGACGCATTTCCGTAATCGTATCGGCATATTCCAGTAATTCTCGATGGCATCCTCTGCCAGTGATAATTACACTTTGATGAGCAGGACGCTGTTTGAGGGCAGTCAGAACATCGGTCAGTTCTAAATAACCGTAACTGACCATATAGGTTAATTCATCCAGTACCACCAGGCGCAATGAAGGATCAGATAACATTACTACAGCCTGTTTCCAGGCTGTCTGGCAGGCTGCTGTGTCTGATTCGCGATTTTGAGTCTCCCATGTGAAACCTGTTGCCATCACATGGAATTCAACACCTTGTTGTATCAGTAAGTTTCTTTCACCGCTTTCCCATGTCCCTTTAATGAATTGGATAACGCCAGCACGTTGTCCATGTCCGATTGCACGAATAACTGTGCCAAATGCAGCGGTAGTTTTTCCTTTACCGTTTCCTGTGAACACAATGACAATCCCCCGTTCTTGCTGTGCTGCTTCAATACGGGCATCGACTTTTTCTTTCAGGCGTTGTTGCCTTTTCTGGTACTGGCTGTTATCTCTGGTCATTATTCGGCTGGTCCCGCTTTGCGTCCGGGTTGAGCATCAAAACTGATGCCGGAATCATTTCGGCTGTCATCTCCCATTACATAAAGATAGACGGGCATAATATCCGCTGGTGTTTTTAACTTAGCGGAGTTTTCATCAGGAAAGGCACTTGCTCGCATGTTGGTACGTGTTCCGCCGGGATTGATGCAGTTAATTCGCAGGGAAGTCTCCCGATATTCTTGTGCTAAAACTTGCATTAGGCCTTCTGTAGCAAATTTGGAAACAGCATATGCTCCCCAACCACTTCTGCCTTCACGGCCGACACTGGAGCTGGTGAAAACCAAAGAACCGCTGGTGGATTTTAATAATAGAGGAAGTAATGCCTGAGTCAGCATAAAAGTGGCATTGACATTTACCTGAATCACTTCATGCCAAAGTTGAACAGGCTGTTCGACGATAGGGGAAATAGCGCCAAGAAGTCCTGCGTTGTGCAAAACACCATCCAAATGTGAGTAGCGCTGTACCAGATCGTTGGCGAAAGTTTGGCATTCTTCTGCAGTCACTGTCAGCAGATCCATCGTATAAATGTCAGGAGGTAAACCACCATCGTTTGCAATTTTTTGCCTGACTGCGTCCAGTTTTGCGGTAGTACGTCCCAGCAAAATAACTTGTGCGCCGTGGCGAGCATAAGTCAGCGCGGCTTCGCGCCCAATGCCATCGCCAGCACCGGTTATTAAAATGATTTTTTGTTGTAGCAGATGATTATTGGGTTGGTAATCAAACATCGGGCAATCTTCCTGCATTACTTGTGAATTTATGATTTGCCATTTTAGGATGGTTCCCGTCAAATTTGCACTAGTTGGCAAAAAATTAGCAAAAAGTAGAATTCCAATTGAGACCAGATTGAACAAACTGTTAGAGCAAGGCATTCGGTTTTTAGTTAGAATGGAACAAACATATTGTTCATCAATTAATAAAGGTGGAGCTGTGGAATATTTGTCTCTATACGGATTGTTCTTAGCCAAAGTGCTCACGGTGGTCTTAGCAATCATCATTCTGGCGGTCGTTTGTATCGGATTAGGTGTACGTAAGACAATGCACAAAGGGGAATTGAAGCTGACTAATCTTGGTAAGTCATATAAGGAAAGACAGCGCCAGATGCAGCAGGCTCGAATGAGTGAAGCAGAACAAAAAATTTGGCAAAAAACATTTAAAAAACAGCAAAAAAGTGACGCTAAACAGAAAAAAATGGAAGCCAAAACGGGTCAGAAAGGTATACAGAAGTCAAATCTTTATGTTTTGGACTTTAAAGGTAGTATGGATGCCCGTGAAGTGGATTCACTCCGCGAAGAGATCAGTGCAATACTGGCCGTGGCCGATAAAAAAGATGAAGTTTTGCTGCGTCTGGAAAGCCCTGGTGGTGTGGTTCATGGATATGGACTGGCAGCATCTCAATTGGTTCGTTTGCGGCAGAAAGGGATACGCTTGACAATCGCCGTGGATAAAGTAGCTGCAAGTGGTGGATACATGATGGCTTGTGTGGCGGATCGTATTATTGCTGCACCATTTGCAATTATTGGTTCCATTGGCGTTGTGGCTCAAGTACCAAATATTCATAGGTTATTGAAGAAAAACGATATTGATGTTGAATTGCATACTGCTGGTGAATATAAACGTACTCTAACTGTTCTGGGAGAAAATACTGAGCAGGGTCGCAAAAAATTTCAGGAAGATTTAAACGAAACGCATAAATTATTCAAATCATTTATCCATCAATATCGTCCGTCTTTGGATGTGGAAAACGTAGCTACTGGTGAGTATTGGTACGGTACACAAGCAAAAGAAAATGGGTTGATTGATGATGTGGATGTCAGTGATGATTTTCTGATTGAAAAAATTGAACATTGTGAAGTAATCGGCGTCAATTATTATCGCCGCAAACGTGCCATAGACCGTTTGATGGGGAGTGCAATGGAGAACGTTGACAAATTGTTTATGCGTTGGTGGCAAAGGGGAGAAAAACCTTTGCTGTAACGGAAAAATCAATTATCAAGAACTGTCGCAGATATATGCGGGTAAATAGAGGAGATTTATATAACCTTTATTGCCTGCATATTTTTTGACAAAAATTTCATGTGTGTTAATGATTTCATTTGCTTTTTCCGGTGACTATTCTCGCTTAATGGGCATAATTTCAGTTTTCATTTATTGTGCTCCTTCAAGAAATAAGTTGTTGCGCATCGTTTTTTATCAGGTAGAGTGTGGGCTTTTCGTCATGCAGATGGAAGATTTTGTTTACAACTGTTAAAACATACAATTGCATGGTTTGTGTAGGTATATAAAATACCCTAAATATTTCAAAGGGTTTTGCGCTTAAACAAAAGTACAAGATAAAAATTAGTTGATATCTTGCAAATCTATCGCAATATAAAAAGAGGTTTTATTTTATATATCGCAACATAACGCCGTGATTTTCGCCATCTGAAAAGAAGATAATTAGGTAAAGGTAACTATGGCTAAAGCTCTTGTTATAGTAGAGTCCCCGGCAAAAGCCAAAACAATCAATAAATATCTGGGGAATGACTATGTTGTAAAATCCAGTGTAGGTCATATCCGTGATTTGCCGACGAGTGGGACAGTGAGTCAAAAGAGTTCAAGCTCATCTACCGATAAGAACAAAAAGAAAGTAAAAAAAGATGAGAAAACGGCGCTGATAATTCGTATGGGCGTCGATCCTTATCATGGTTGGGAAGCGAACTATCAAATTTTGCCAGGTAAAGAAAAAGTTGTTTCAGAGCTGAAAACGCTGGCTGAAAAAGCTGATCATATCTATCTTGCAACGGACCTTGACCGCGAAGGGGAGGCTATTGCCTGGCACCTGCGGGAAGTGATTGGTGGGGATGATTCCCGTTTCAGTCGGGTTGTATTCAATGAAATTACCAAAAATGCAATTACACAGGCTTTTGATAATCCTGGTGAATTGAATATTGACCGTGTGAATGCCCAGCAGGCTCGCCGTTTTATGGATCGCGTTGTAGGTTACATGGTTTCCCCGCTATTGTGGAAAAAAGTTGCCAGAGGTTTGTCCGCTGGTCGGGTGCAATCTGTCGCAGTTCGCCTTGTGGTTGAGCGGGAAAGAGAAATTAAGGCATTTGTGCCGGAGGAATATTGGCAACTGCACGCAGATTTAATGGCGAAGGATAATACTGCCCTCCATATGGAAGTGAGCCATGAGAAGGGAAAACTATTTAAGCCCGTAAATGCGCAACAAACGCAGTCAGCAGTATCTTTGCTTGAGAAAGCGAGATACAAAGTCATTGAGCGTGAAGATCGTCCGACATCCAGTAAGCCGAGTGCACCATTCATTACTTCAACATTACAACAGGCTGCAAGTACACGGCTTGGGTTTGGGGTTAAGAAAACTATGATGATGGCACAACGCTTATATGAGGCTGGGTATATCACTTATATGCGTACTGACTCAACTAACTTGAGTCAGGATGCGTTGGAAATGGTTCGTGATTATATCAGCAACCATTTTGGTGATAAATACTTGCCAAGAAGTGTTAATGTTTATAGCAGTAAGGAAAATTCTCAGGAAGCCCATGAGGCGATTCGCCCTTCTGATGTTAATGTCATGGCAGAAGAGTTGAAAGATATGGAAACTGATGCACAAAAATTGTATCAGCTTATCTGGCGTCAATTCATTGCTTGTCAGATGACCCCTGCGAAATATGATTCCACGACATTGATCGTTCAGGCTGGCGATTTTGAGTTACGCGCCAAAGGCCGTACTCTGCGTTTTGATGGTTGGACAAAAGTCATGCCGACGTTGCGCAAAGGAGATGAAGATAATACTTTGCCGATGGTGGAAGTGGGCACAGAGCTTGATTTGCAACAGTTGATACCAAGCCAGCACTTTACAAAACCACCTGCGCGTTTCAGTGAAGCGTCCTTGGTCAAAGAGTTGGAAAAACGCGGGATTGGTCGTCCATCGACTTATGCATCAATTATCTCAACTATTCAAGAGCGTGGTTATGTTCGCGTTGAGAATCGGCGGTTCTACGCAGAGAAAATGGGTGAAATCGTTAACGATCGTTTGGAAGAAAACTTCAACGAATTAATGAACTATGATTTTACGGCAAGAATGGAAGACCAGCTCGATCATGTAGCCAATAATGATGCGAATTGGAAAAGCGTTCTGGACGAGTTTTTCTCTAATTTCAGTGAGCAGCTTGATGTAGCCAGTAAAGAACCAGATGAAGGTGGAATGCGTCCGAACCCGATGGTGATTACCTCAATTGAGTGTCCGACCTGTAGCCGCCCAATGGGAATTCGTACTGCAACAACAGGGGTATTTCTTGGCTGCTCTGGTTATGCGTTATCCCCTAAGGAGCGATGCAAACAGACGATTAACCTTATCCCGGAAAATGAAATCCTAAATATCCTGGAAGGGGATGATGCTGAAACCAATGCATTGCGTGCTCGTCGTCGCTGTAAAAATTGTGGTACAGCGATGGACAGTTATTTGATTGATAACCAGCGTAAATTGCACGTATGTGGTAGTAACCCAGAGTGTGATGGTTATGAAGTTGAAGAAGGTGAATTCCGCATTAAGGGCTATGATGGTCCGATAGTTGAATGTGATAAGTGCGGTTCAGAAATGCACCTGAAAATGGGACGTTTTGGTAAATACATGGGTTGTACAAACGAAGGATGTAAAAATACCCGTAAAATTTTGCGTAATGGGGAAGTGGCACCACCGAAAGAAGATCCTGTTCCGTTACCTGAGCTGGCATGTGAAAAATCGGATGCCTACTTTGTTTTGCGTGATGGTGCAGCCGGAGTATTTTTAGCAGCCAACACTTTCCCTAAATCTCGCGAAACGCGAGCACCATTGGTTGAAGAGCTTGTTCGGTTCAAAGATCGTTTACCGGAAAAATTGTGTTACTTAGCGGAAGCACCTGTTGCTGATCCTGAAGGGAATAAAACAGTTGTTCGTTTTAGCCGTAAAACTAAACAGCAGTACGTTTCGTCAGAGAAAAATGGCAAAGCTACCGGATGGGCTGCATTTTTTGTTGAAGGGACTTGGGTTGTGAAAGAAAAGTAATCGATCTTTAAGATGAATTTGTGCATTATATCCTCATTTATTGGGTATAATTCATAGAAATATATTTAGAGAGATATTTCTTTTTTTATAAGAAATGTAACTTTTCTTTCTAAAAAGCCAGTTCTATGGACTGGCTTTTTTTATATTTCAACAAAATTAAAACACAATATATCTGCAACAGGTGCTTGATAATAGTTACTCAACTTAATTATTTGTTATATAAATATATAGCAGGTGTTATAGTGGTTATATTCTTACAAATATATATTCTATATAGTTATAAGTGAGTAACCATTAGCAATATAGAAATTGGTTAAACTACAAAACGTTCATACTTTTGATTATTAGGGACAGTGCTGATATGAAATTACAGCAATTGCGTTATATTGTAGAAGTGGTTAACCACAATCTAAATGTATCTTCTACAGCAGAAGGGTTGTATACCTCTCAACCGGGGATCAGCAAACAAGTCAGGATGCTCGAAGATGAGCTGGGGATTCAGATATTTGCTCGTAGTGGTAAACATTTGACGCACGTGACTCCGGCTGGTGAAGAAATTGTCCGTATTTCACGTGAGGTTCTGTCAAAAATTGATTCAATTCGTTCTGTTGCTAGTGAACACACTTATCCCGATCGTGGTTCTTTATATATAGCAACCACCCATACACAAGCAAGATATGCTTTACCTCCAGTTATTAAAGGCTTTATTGAACGTTATCCCAATGTATCACTGCATATGCATCAAGGTTCTCCAACGCAAATTGCGGAAGAGGTATGCAAAGGAAATAGTGATTTTGCGATAGCAACAGAAGCACTGCATCTCTATAGCGATCTGATTATGTTACCTTGTTATCATTGGAACCGTTCTGTTGTGGTGACGAAAGATCACCCTCTTGCTAGTAGACAGAATGTGACAATTGAAGAACTGGCTGAATATCCGATTGTAACCTATACGTTTGGTTTTACTGGGCGTTCTGAGTTGGATGTTGCTTTTGATCGGGTTGGTTTGAAACCTAAAATCGTATTTACAGCAACAGATGCTGATGTGATTAAAACTTATGTGCGGTTAGGGCTGGGCGTTGGTGTGATTGCCAGTATGGCCGTAGAACCCGTTCAGGACGGTGATTTAGTACGTATTGATATGCGTGATCAATTCGGTTACAGCACTACCAAGATAGGATTCCGGCGTAGTAGTTTCCTGCGCAGTTATATGTATGATTTTATTTGGCGTTTTGCACCACATTTGACGCGTGATGTTGTGGATAAAGCTATTGCATTACGTTCCAATGAAGAAATCGAAGAAATGTTCAAAGATATCGAATTGCCGATAATATAAAAAGATATTTAATGTCAGTAAGATAGATATAAAGAAGATAGATAGTGTCAAGAAGATTAGGCCACCTCCAAGCAACAGGGAGGTGGTTGATCTTTTATTTTATATCCCCTTGGGGAGCATTGTCTTAAATTCACCACTGAAAAAATTGTCAGAATCTTCAATTGAAGATTTTTGATTTTTAAGGATGAAATTATCGAAAGCTGTTTTAACTTCATGATTTTCTAACGCTTGATAATTAAATAAGGAAATACAAGAAGAATAAGTAAATTCAACATTAACGTTCTCGTTAGAAGCACAGTTTGACGTTACTTCTGAGTTGGTTCTGTCAAAATCTATTTTATAGAGTTTTATTTTAGGGACATACATGATCCGATCTTCAATTCCAATTGCTTCAACAACACTGGATAATGTGAGAGTGGAATAATGATCTCCATTCCGTTTTAAACCTAGCCTTATAGCATCACCTTGTTTTTGCAAGAAATCGGAAAAGCTTTTCAGGTTCGGGGAGTTTGCATTTAAAATAATATCCATGATGAGTTGGAGTAAATTTGTTGCAATAGAAATTCCTTTCATTTCATGCTGATAAGTTTGGTTTTCGATATTCATGATGCTCATTAATGGCAGTTTTGCCATGATATCTCCCCAAAATTGAATGTCAGTCTTATATTCTTTGCCATGGATATTGGTATATTTGGTGATATAGTCGACGGCTATTGAAGAAAGGGTGATCTGCATTTTTTTGATTTCATTCATTTTCTGTATAACACTGGTTTTATCAACAATATTCGAAGTAATAATAAATTGGACAAGGCTATCTGTATCACTAACTTTATAATCCGACAAGGAAAATTTATCTCTAATGCCAATGCCAGCCGAAAAAAATTGGTCTGCTTGTTGTATACGGCTTAGATAATATTGGTATTCTTTATTTTTTTCTGTATCCATAATTTTTCCTCCAATTTCTAATAAACTCATTGAGCACTCTGAATATACCTTCATTTTTCAATTTAAAACCTATTAGCCAGAAATGTGTAGAAAATTTAGAGCTAATTCAATAAAACTATCATGGCGTGAATAAAACATATCTACTTTGGAGGTGTCATCATTAAAATTTATCAATAAATGAGGATTTACAGCTAATTAGTAAAATATGCGGTCACGGAATAACAAATATTTTCTTATATGTTATGTTTAATGGTAGCTAATCATCAATAATAAGAAAGGAGGAGTTATGTCGTTTAAATTGAAAACGAACTGTGCTTCAATGCTCTCGATTGGAAGCAAATCCACTGGCAGTAAAACCTATCACTATTACAGCTTACCTCTGTTATCTGAACAATTGGGCGATATATCCCGCCTGCCAAAGTCACTGAAAGTTTTGCTCGAAAATCTCTTGCGCAATGTTGATGGTGAATCAGTGGTGGAAGATGATTTGCGGGCGCTGGTGGAATGGCAAAAAACCGGTCATGCAGACAGGGAAATTGCTTATCGCCCCGCCCGCGTACTTATGCAGGATTTTACAGGCGTGCCGGCTGTCGTAGATCTTGCTGCAATGCGGGAAGCTGTGTTGAAACTCGGTGGAAATGTAGAACAGGTTAATCCATTATCCCCTGTTGATTTGGTGATTGATCATTCGGTGATGGTTGATAAATTTGGCACTGAACAGGCATTTTCAGAAAACGTCCAGATAGAGATGGCACGTAACTATGAACGTTATCTGTTCTTGCGTTGGGGGCAGAAGGCCTTTAATCGTTTCCGCGTTGTCCCTCCTGGAACGGGGATTTGCCATCAGGTTAACCTGGAATATTTGGGGAAAGCCGTCTGGTATGAAAATCAGGATGGTGAGGATTTTGCTTATCCTGATACGTTGGTCGGAACAGATTCTCACACAACCATGATTAATGGGTTGGGTGTTTTGGGATGGGGCGTAGGAGGAATTGAAGCCGAGGCAGCAATGCTGGGGCAGCCAGTTTCCATGCTGATCCCAGATGTTGTTGGCTTTAAACTGACCGGAAAATTGCAAGAAGGGATAACAGCAACTGACCTTGTACTGACTGTGACGCAGATGTTGCGTAAGCACGGTGTTGTGGGTAAATTTGTTGAGTTTTATGGTGATGGATTATCTGATTTGCCGCTGGCAGATCGGGCAACTATTGCCAATATGTCTCCTGAATATGGTGCAACTTGTGGTTTCTTCCCTGTTGATGACATTACATTATATTATATGCGCTTAACGGGGCGTCATGAAGAAGAAATAGCTTTGGTTGAAGCTTATTGCAAAACTCAGGGTCTATGGCGTAATGCTGGGGATGAACCTATCTTTACTAGTGCCTTAGAGTTGGATATGTCGACGGTTGAAGCAAGTTTAGCTGGGCCGAAACGTCCTCAAGACAGGGTGGCATTGGGAAATGTACCGCAAGCTTTTCAGTCTGCTACGCAATTGGATATCCATAAAACTCAAGAGCACTCATCAGCGGTATCAGTGACTTTAGATAACCAAACTTTTTCATTGCAAGATGGTGCTGTGGTGATTGCTGCCATTACCTCTTGCACAAACACCTCTAATCCCAGTGTATTGATGACAGCGGGATTACTTGCCAAAAAAGCGGTTGAAAAAGGTTTGCAGCGTCAACCATGGGTTAAAACTTCACTGGCTCCTGGTTCGAAAGTTGTGACAAGTTATTTAGAATTGGCAGGTTTCATGCCATATCTGGAAAAACTTGGTTTTAATTTAGTGGGATATGGTTGCACTACCTGTATTGGTAACTCTGGGCCATTGCCTGATCCTATTGAAGCTGCGATTAAGCAAGCTGATTTAACCGTTGGAGCTGTGCTTTCCGGTAATCGAAATTTTGAAGGGCGCATTCATCCTTTGGTGAAAACTAACTGGTTGGCATCACCGCCGCTGGTGGTAGCTTATGCGCTTTCTGGCAATATGAAAAAGGATCTGACACGAGAGCCTATTGGGAAAGATCAACAAGGTAATGATGTTTACTTGAAGGATATTTGGCCTGATAGTACAGAAGTTGCAGAAGCGATTGAAAAAGTCAGAACCGAAATGTTCCATAAAGAATACGATTCTGTGTTTGATGGTGACGAAGATTGGCAATCCCTGCGTGTCGAAAGTTCAGCGACTTATGCTTGGCAGCCGGATTCCACCTATATACGGCATCCCCCTTTCTTCAGTGATATGACGGCTGAACCTAAACCTGTTACAGACATTCATCAGGCTCACATTTTGGCGATCTTGGGGGATTCAGTTACGACAGATCATATTTCCCCTGCGGGAAACATCAAGGCTGATAGTCCTGCCGGACGTTACTTACAAGAACATGGTGTTGCTCCAAAAGATTTTAACTCTTATGGCTCAAGACGTGGCAACCATGAAGTCATGATGCGAGGGACGTTTGCCAATATTCGTATTCGCAATGAGATGGTATCAGGAGTTGAAGGAGGATATACCCGTCATATTCCTTCACAATCCCAACTTGCTATTTATGATGCTGCTATGCGTTATCAGGAGGAAAAAATACCATTAGCCGTTATTGCGGGGAAAGAATATGGTTCAGGATCAAGCCGTGACTGGGCTGCAAAAGGAACAAGATTACTAGGGGTTAGGGTTGTGATTGCAGAATCTTTTGAACGTATTCATCGTTCTAACTTGATTGGTATGGGGGTTTTGCCATTGGAGTTTCCTAAAGGTATTAATCGCAAAACGTTAAACCTGACGGGAGAAGAGAAAATTGATATTACAGAATTATCTAACATTCAGCCTGGGCAGACAATTGCAGTGAAAGTTACCTATACCAATGGACGGGAAATTGTGATTGATGCCCGTTGCCGCATTGATACGGGAACAGAACTGGCTTACTTCTATCATGATGGCATTTTACATTATGTGATTCGTAATATGCTGAAATGACAAAATTGTCATAAATAACTCGAATTTTGGATAATAATTGGATAATAAATTGAACTAAAGCCTGTTCCAAAATCAGAATTTTAAGCCAATAAAAAATCGATCTAAAAAGGAACAGGCTATAGACAAATTAGTTGAAATTTTCTGTAAAGAATCGATAAAAGAGTGATCTGGCATTTTAAGAACTCATTTAAATAAATGAAAAGCTATTTTTTTTAAAAATTTAAACTAAATTATTCTACTTATAATTTGATTATTTTTTAAAAATGCTATCAGTTTCACATAATCATAAATATTGGCTTTTATTCCTATTGTGATTTTTAGCAAAATTCATAGTCTTTCAATGCTCTGAAAATACTATAGTTGCATGTATTGCAAAGGAAAAACAACATTATGAAAATGAAAGCTCTTGTTGCAGTAGCTGTTTCTGCTGTAATTCTGACAGGTTGTAAGAATCTTGATCAGGGAATGCTGGCTCACTCCGGAATGCAATTATTCCAGGCGGCGACATTAGGTGATTCTGATGTCAAACGGTTATCTGACCAAGCATGTAATGATATGGATGCACAGAATAAAATTGCATCGGCATCCAGCCAATACACTAAACGCCTGAATAAAATTGCCAAAGCATTAGGTAACGAAATTAATGGTACACCGGTTAATTATAAAGTTTATTTGACTGATGATGTGAACGCATGGGCAATGGCTAACGGTTGTGTGCGTGTATACAGCGGCTTGATGGACATGATGAACGATAATGAAGTCGAAGGCGTTCTAGGCCATGAAATGGGTCACGTAGCACTGGGCCACACCCGTAAAGCAATGCAGGTTGCTTATGCTACAGTTGCTGCACGTACCGCAGCTGCATCAGCCGGTGGTGTAGCCGCACAGCTGAGTGATTCTCAGCTTGCAGCGCTGGGTGAAAAACTGATCAATTCGCAGTTCTCACAGCATCAGGAAAGTCAGGCTGATGATTTCTCTTATGATCTGCTGAAAAAACGCAATATCAAAACAGAAGGTTTAGCAACTAGCTTCGAGAAACTGGCTAAATTGGGTAGTGGTAAAACCAGTATGTTTGATTCACACCCGCCTTCACAGGAGCGTGCTCAACACATTCGTGATCGTATCGCAGCAGACAAGAAATAGTAAGTTTTGTATAGATTGTAGCGGTGTCAGTGGCACCGCTTGACAGTCGGTGCACCACCCCAATTCAGTAACATTATTAGAAATAAAAACTGCGCCCACACCGACGCAGTTTTCTTATATTTTTAGAAATTAATTGGAAAACTTTTAGCTTGATTTGAACAATAAATGACCCATTCGGCTGGCTTTGGTATCCAAATAATGAGCATTTTTGGGATTACGCCCTACAATCAGTGGGACACGTTCGGTGATATTAATGCCCGCTTCTATCATCATTTCAACTTTTTTAGGGTTGTTAGTAAGAAGGCGAATTGCATTAATATGCAACAACTTATACATATCTGAGCACAGGGTGAAATCTCTTTCATCGGCAGCAAAACCTAATTGATGGTTAGCCTCAACAGTATCAATACCTTGATCCTGTAAAGCATAGGCACGAATTTTATTCAGCAAACCAATATTTCGGCCTTCCTGACGGTGGTAGAGTAAAACGCCACGACCTTCTTGACTAATTTGCGAAAGCGCAGCTTCTAATTGAAAACCACAGTCGCATCTCAGGCTGAATAAAGCATCTCCAGTGAGACATTCTGAGTGGATCCGCGATAATACAGGTTCATCACCAGAAATATCACCAAAAACAAGAGCGACATGATCGCGGCCTGTTTTGATTTCTTCGAATCCAATCATTAAAAACTCGCCCCATGGCGTAGGTAATTTTGCTTCAGCTACTCGTTTTAGCTGTATTTTTGTATTCATATGTTGATTTAACTCGTTATAAATATTGCGGTACTTAAGACAATACCGGTTGAGAAATCAGCTAAAACTACGCAAGAAATTCTCTCTGATTACAACGCATGCACGCCGATGCATTGTAACAGAAGTTATTTAATATAGATGAATATAAAGTATCAGGTTCTTTAATGATAAACATATTAACATGCTAAACTATAGGCAGATTTTTATAGATATATTTATCACAAAAAGAAGGAAATCAGCATTTGTTGCAATAAATTGCTTCCTTTACGTAGACGTATGTAGACGAGAAATGCTAATTTAACACGCCACTATGTCTGTTATTTGGCATAACCAATCAGCAACAATAGATAACAGGAAGAAATGTGAAATATTTTCTGATCTTATTACTGGCATTGGTTGTTTTTGTTATCTCAGTGACACTGGGTGCAAATAACAATCAGATAGTGACGTTTAATTATTTGATTGCTAAGGGTGATTACTCTGTATCTACACTACTGGGTGCATTGTTTGCTGTTGGTTTTATCCTCGGTTGGGGCATTTGTGGGTTTTTTTACTTACGCGCCAGTATTTCTTTGCGACATGCAAAACGCAAAATCAAGCGACTGGAAACTCAAGTGGGGCAACCATCTGAATCATCCAAAAAAGTCGTATCTACTGTAGTATTAAACAAGGAATAATTCTCCATGTTAGAGCTGTTGTTTCTGTTGCTTCCCATTGCTGCTGCCTATGGCTGGTATATGGGGCGCAGAAGTGCTCAACAAGATAAGCAACAATCTGCTGACCGTCTTTCACGTGAATATGTTGATGGTGTTAATTTTTTACTTTCTAATCAGCAAGATAAGGCGGTAGATTTATTTCTTGATATGCTGAAAGAGGATAGTTCCGCATTTGAAACCCACCTAACACTAGGAAATCTATTCCGTTCCCGTGGTGAAGTTGAAAGAGCCATCCGTATTCATCAGTCCCTGATGGAAAGTGCTTCCCTGACGTTTGAACAGCGTTTGCTTGCGATCCAACAGCTTGGGCAAGATTATATGGCTGCGGGAGTCTATGATCGTGCTGAGAATATGTTCATTCAGCTAGTTGACGAAACTGACTTCCGTGAAAATGCCTTTAATTCCTTGCTAACCATTTATCAGTCAATTAGTGATTGGAATAAAGCTGTTGATATCGCCGAAAAACTCGTAAAACTGGGTAAGCACCATTTTCGGGAAGAGATTGCCCATTTCTATTGTGAGTTGGCATTGCAATGTATGGGCAGTGACGATTTTACTGATGCGATCGGCTATTTGAACAAAGCGTCTCAGGCGGATAGAAACTGCGCTCGTGCTTCTATTATGTTTGGTCGTATTTATATGGCTCAAGGGGAATATCTTAAAGCAACCAATGCGTTGAAACGTATTCTCGATCAGGATAAACAATTGGTTAGTGAATCTTTGTCAATGTTGCAAGAATGTTACCAGTATTTATCCCAACAGGATGAATGGCAATCTTTTTTACAACGCTGTGTAGAAGAAAATTGTGGTGCTATCGCCGAACTTCATATGGCCGATATCCTTGAAAGGAGGGAAGGACGTGATGTCGCCCAAAATTTCATTAACCTCCAATTGGAACGTCATCCAACAATGAGGTTGTTTTATCGTCTGATGGATTATCATTTGACGGAAGCGGAAGAAGGTCGGGCTAAAGAAAGCCTGATTCTTTTGCGTAATATGGTAGGTGAGCAAATTCGTACAAAACCTGATTATCGATGCTATAAATGTGGTTTTACTTCCCGATCATTATATTGGCATTGTCCATCATGTCGTTCTTGGGACTCTATTAAACCGATCCGAGGATTGGATGGCCAGTGACAGTCACTATTATGCTGCTATTCATTAGTGATTAAAGTTTTTATAACCAATTCAAGTTAATTAGTAAATCAAAGGGCCTAGAAATGACCTCCCACACAGTTCAAACTTTAGATAAACAGATTGATTCGCCTGTTATTGTTGCATTGGATTATAACAATCAGGATGCAGCTCTGGCATTTGTCGATAAGATTGATCCACAATCCTGTCGTCTGAAAGTGGGTAAAGAAATGTTTACACTATATGGCCCGCAATTTGTTCAGGTGCTGCATCAGCGTGGCTTTGATGTTTTTTTGGATCTTAAATTTCATGATATTCCCAATACAACGGCGAGAGCAGTAGCAGCTGCGGCTGAACTAGGCGTGTGGATGGTTAATGTTCATGCAAGTGGTGGTGCGAGAATGATGACAGCAGCAAAAGAAGTGTTATTGCCCTATGGTAAGGATGCACCTCTGTTGATTGCTGTGACAGTGCTGACCAGTATGGAACAATCTGATCTCTTGGGTATAGGCGTTGATATGACTCCAGTGCAACATGCGGAGCGCTTGGCATTATTGGCAAAACGGTGTGGTTTAGATGGCGTAGTTTGTTCAGCTCATGAAGCACAGCAATTGAAAACAGTATGTGGACAAGCGTTCCAACTTATTACCCCAGGTATTCGTCCTGAAGGTACAGAAGCGGGGGATCAGCGCCGGATCATGACACCTTCTCAGGCGGTTCAGGCTGGGGTGGATTATATGGTGATCGGGCGTCCAATTGCCAGAGCAGAAAATCCAGCATTAGCGCTACAGCAGATTAACCAATCTATTGGAATTATTCATGGATAATAACTCTCGCTTAGTTTATTCAACGGATGGTGGCCGTATTTATGAGGAAAAAGTAAAACCTTCTCGTCCGAAAGGTGATGGTATTGTACGTATTCAGCGTCAATCCAGTGGCCGTAAAGGAAAAGGTGTTTGTGTGATTACTGGCATAGATGCTGATGACCAAACCTTGGCTAATTTGGCAGCCGAATTGAAGAAAAAATGTGGTTGTGGAGGGGCTGTCAAAAATGGTGAAATTGAGATTCAAGGCGATAAACGTGACTTACTGAAGCAATTGCTGGAAGCAAAAGGAATGAAGGTAAAATTGGCTGGAGGTTAAGCCTGGCTCGTTATATATAAGCTATGCAGTCAATAAATTGCATAGCTTGTTAATTAAACTAAATTAATCGAATAAATATTTACCATATCAGTCAACATGGAAAGGGCTATGAATGCTCACTTCTTGCTTGTTTCGTTTCCCCTGTTATTGGTCACAATGCTTGTAGCTGCTGCCAATACGTCAGGACGGGCGCTGGCTTCTTTGTTATCTGGCTGAGTAAAATAAGTCACCAGAACCAACGGTGCTCTGTTGGATACGGGCCAAATTACCGCGATATCATTTGTTGTACCATAGTCACAACGACCTGTTTTATCTCCCACAATCCAATCCTTGGGTACTCCCGCACGAATACTGGCTCCACCAGTTGTATTGCCTTTTATCCACTCGGTTAATTGTTCACGTTGTGTTGTAGCCAGGGCATTGCCTAACACTAAATTATATAGACTCTTTGCCATAGCTTGTGGAGTAGAAGTATCACGTTTATCACCTGGAATAGCGGTATTTAATTCGGGTTCATGACGATCGAGGCGAAAAGAATTGTCACCGATAGTACGGGCAAACCGTGTCACTTCACTTGGACTATTCAGTTGGTTAAGAAGCAAATTCATAGCCGTATTATCGCTGTATTGTAGTGTTGCTGCGCTCAACTCTCTTAAGGTCATACCATCGTTGAGATATTTTTCCGTAATTGGGCTGTATTCAACAAGATTTGATTGTTGGTAGTGAACTCGTTGATTTAATAGGTGAACATTTGTTTCGCTTTGTTTCAGAATGGCGGATACTGCCATTAACTTACTAGTGCTGCATAGGGGAAAACGCTCGTTTGCACGGTAAGATATGGTGGAATGATCAGCTGTGTCTATTAATACCACACCAAGCCGGCCATTGGCATTTTTCTCTAAGATGGAAAGTCGGTGGGTGATCTCATTTATCTTGCGGAGATCTCTTGCAGGCGATATTTCATTTTGGTAAGAAATTTGATTGTTATGAATGGTTGCACTGGCTGGAAAAGTAAATAAAACACCAAGTAAGGAAGCAAAGGTGGTTGTGAAACCTATTCGGTTCACCGAAGAAAATAACATGTGGAAGTCCTTATATGGATTATCATCTTATTGTTATTACAAAATACAAAAGCTGCCACCATTTATGGCGGCAGAGATATTTTATAGAAATGACTTGTAAGATGTGTCTATACAGGGCGTGCCACAATATTGCGGGTTTCCATTCTGACATCTTCAATACGGACATGGATAATATCATTCAAACGGTGAACGGTTTCACCTTTAATCAACACGGAACCTGTTTCTTGACTACATTGAAGTTCATCACGAATTGCATGCAAAAATGGCCCAGGGACGAAAGCGATGGCACCGTTATCTACCAATCGAACTCGCAGGCCACCGCGGGTGATATCGATAATTTCTGCTGGGAATTTTTTATCTGTGCCAGCATGAGGTTGCAAGAAACGGGCATAGAGCCAATCACCAACATCACGCTCTGCCATGCGGTTAGCCCGGCGGCGTTCGGTTAATTGCAGGCAAAGATCTTCGGTTGGTCTTTCTACCTCCACTTGATGGATAATTACTTTTAATAAACGGTGGTTGATAATATCGCCGTATTTACGGATAGGGGATGTCCAGGTAGCGTAAGCATCAAATCCTAAACCAAAGTGTGGGCCTGGATCTGTTTTGATTTCAGCAAAAGTTTGGAAACGGCGGATACGGCTGTCCAAGAATTGGGTTGGTTGTCTATCCAGCTCACGGCGCAGTTCACAGAACCCCTCTAGTTTCAGTAGCGCTTCAGCGTTAGCTTCAATGCTATGTTCCTTGAGAACTTCGATAACCTGCTCAATCTGGGTAGGTTCAAAGCCAGTATGGACATTATAAATACCAAAGCCTAACTTATTGTGCAGAATTTTAGCTGCACATAAGTTCGCTGTGATCATGGCTTCTTCAACAATGCGGTTGGCTGAACGGCGTTGTTCAATAACGATATCAACAACATTGCCATTTTCATCAAGAATAAATCGATAATCCGGACGTTCCTTGAAAACCAGCGCGTTTTGCAGACGCCAGTTATTGCGACGTTCACACATCTCTTTTAGGATAGTGAGTTGGCTAGTCACGGCGGCTGATTCTGGTTTCCAACCTTCTTGGCCTTCTAACCAGTCTGAGACTTCGTCATAAACCAGCTTAAATTTAGACTCAACCCAAGCAGAGAAGAATTGAATATCATCGCCCAATTGACCATCTTCGAGAATTGAAACCTGACAAACCAGGGCAGGGCGGCGTACATTAGGGCGCAGAGAGCATAGGTTATCCGATAGCTCACGGGGGAGCATTGGAATATTGAAACCTGGCAGGTAATTGGTGAAACTGCGCTGATAGGCAATTTTATCCAGTTCGCTGTCCGCTTTGATATAAGCAGTAGGATCTGCAATTGCAATAGAAAGTTTCAGGCTGCCGTCATCATTTTTGGTGATATGCAGGGCATCATCCATATCTTCGGTTGTTGCACTGTCAATAGTGACAAAATCAAGAGCGGTCAGATCGGTGCGTTCGATAGTATTATCGTCCAACTGGCAATCCATCATCACTGGCGCTTCACGTTCCAGTTCATGGCGAGTTAATGTCACCCACCACGGTGCGTAGTGGTCATCACCTTGCGTAATATAGCCAGTGATTTCAGCATGAAAACCACGATCACCTTTCAGAGGATGTCGGCGCATTTCAGCTACTGCCCAGTCGCCATTTTCAAAGGTATGGTTGACGTGGTTCGCGGGACGGCAAGGGATAGTGTCTTTTAATAATGGGTGATCAGGAATAATCCATAGTCGGTTGTCATTCTCTTTCTTCTGGACCTTTCCTACAAAACGGGTTAGGAAGGGTTCAATCAGAGACTCAGGTTCGGCAATTTCCTTCTCTTTGTCTGTGTGGATAGCAGCGGTAATCCGATCACCGTGCATTACTTTCTTCATGTGAGGAGGTGGAATAAAATAACTTTTTTGGCCGTCGACTTCTAAAAATCCAAAACCTTTCTCAGTTCCTTTGACTAAACCTTCTACACGTAGGGTCTGGGCGTGAAGTTGCTGTTTTAGCTGCGCAAGCAGCGGATTATTTTGAAACATAATATCTGGGGAATATGGAGTTATTATCGATAATTTTGGACAACAGTTTTACGCGAATCGAGAGTATGGAGCAAGTAACATCTTATCAAAACAGGAAAAATTGCGATGTAAGACCACAAATCAGTCGTTTTCCGAAACGGGGAATAATTATTTACCCATCTACTGATACGGTAGTGTTGTTAAGTTATATTAAAGTCTAATCCGTATTAGGTAACGTTTGAAAAATAAATATTTAGTTACAACATACTTTTAATTATTTTTAAAAAAACTATAAATACTGACAAAAAACTATAAATTTCAGTAGGAAAATAACAGTTTTGGTATTTTTTCGGTCTGCCCCCTGTAAAAATTAAATAGGAGACAGACTAATGGAGATTTAAGATTTTTTACTATTCGTTTTTATCCGTATATTCACAAAGATCCTCAATAATACAGGAGCTACAACGCGGCTTACGAGCAATACAGGTATAACGACCATGCAAAATCAGCCAATGATGACAATCAACTTTGAATTCAGACGGTACAACTTTCAATAAATTCTTTTCGACTTCATCAACATTCTTCCCTGGTGCAAATTGGGTTCGATTGCTGACACGAAAAATATGCGTATCAACGGCAATGGTTGGCCAACCAAAAGCAGTATTTAAAACAACATTAGCAGTTTTTCGACCGACACCTGGTAATGCTTCTAGTGCTGCGCGGTTCTCCGGTACTTCTCCTTGGTGTTTTTCCAGCAATATCCGGCAGGTTTTGATTACATTTTCAGCTTTAGTATTATATAACCCAATGGTTTTTATATACTCCTTTAAACCATCAACACCTAAATTAAGGATCGCTTGCGGGGTATTGGCAACGGGATATAGTTTTGCCGTTGCCTTATTCACGCTAACATCTGTAGCCTGCGCAGATAGTAATACGGAAATCAGTAATTCAAATGGAGAATTAAACACCAGCTCGGTAGTTGGATGTGGATTGTTATCCCGTAAACGGGTGAGTATCTCAATCCGTTTTTTTTGATTCATATCTGGTTACTCTTCAGCTTCTTGTAATATGGCTTCCACAGCCTTTTTCTACGTTATACTGGCGTTCTTTATTTTCTGCCCGATGCCTGATGCGTTCATCAATGATATATTTTCCTGCCAGCATCAAACCTAACCCAATAAAAGCACCCGGTGGTAGGATGGCGAGCAGGAAAGGGGAGTCCAGATGAATTATTTCAATACGTAGTGATTTAGCCCAACTACCCAGCAATAAATCCGCACCATCAAAAATAGTCCCGTTTCCCAAAATTTCTCGTATAGTACCCAATACAAATAGGGCGAAAGTTGCCCCCAGCCCCATTGAAAGGCCATCAATCGTCGAGTGGTAAACTGAATTCTTTGATGCATAGGCTTCGGCGCGACCAATAACGATACAGTTAGTCACAATCAAGGGAATAAAAATTCCCAGTGACTCATAAAGGCCGAAAGCAAAAGCGTTGATTAACATCTGGACGGCACTGACGACAGACGCAATTATCATCACATAGATTGGGATACGGATTTCATGGGGTACCCAACGACGTAGGGCAGACACTGCCATATTGGTACTCATCAAAACCAGCGTTGTCGCTAATCCTAATCCCAGGGCATTGGTTGCTGTAGAGGAAACGGCCAATAAAGGGCAAAGCCCTAAAAGCTGTACCAATGCGGAGTTATTTTTCCATAGCCCCTGAATAAATAAATTCTTAGTTTCATTCATAATTATTTCTCTTCACAAGTTGGCATGGAAGAAAGTTGTGTCGGTACTGTTTCCAGATAAAGAGCGGTTCGTTTAACGGCATTGACAACAGCACGTGGTGTAATGGTTGCACCAGTAAATTGATCAAATTCTCCTCCATCTTTTTTGACCGCCCAATTGTGATCATCCTTTGACATTATTTTTTTACCAGAGAAAGCATAGATCCAATTGGAAATTCTGGTATCTATTTTATCTCCTAAACCGGGTGTTTCATGGTGTTCAGTTACACGAACACCAAGTACTTTGCCAGAAAAATCAGCCCCAACCAGTAACTGGATTGCACCAGAATAACCATCAGGGGCTGTACTTTCTAATGCAGCAGCGACCGGAACGCCTTTTTTACGGGCGAGGTAAAGGCGGTGAGGTTGTTCAGTGCCTAATGCATTGTTTGTTACTAGATAACATTCATTTTGCATATCATTATCGTATAAAGCAGGAGGAACAACTTGATCTAATAACACCTTATGCTGTAAAGCTGACTGTTCAGCGATCCGATCTTTTGTTAACGAATAAACAATTGCTGTTAACCCTGTCGTAAATGCCGCGAAGATTGCGAGGGTAATACCGTGACGACGCATAGTTTCTAACATAGCACTTTCTCTTTTCCTATTTATGGCCGTAAACACGAGGCTGGGTGTAATGGTCAATAAGTGGTACACATATGTTTGCCAGTAATACCGCAAATGCAACAGCATCAGGATAACCACCATAAACACGAATTATCCAAATAAGCCCACCAATAATGGCTCCGTAAATCAAGCGGCCTCTTGGTGTTGTTGCTGCGCTAACTGGATCAGTCGCAATAAAAAATGCACCTAACATGGTTGCACCGGAAAAGAGTTGCAATAAAGGAGGTGAATAACGAGTAGGATCAAGGAGCCAACTAATCAATGCACAAATACCCAGTGACAAAATAAATGCAGTTGGGATTTGCCAATTAATGATTTTTCGGTTGAGCATAATCAGGCCACCAACCAAATAAGCAATGTTAACCCATTGCCAGCCAATACCTGCTAAAACTCCTTGTAATATAGGTTGTTGCAATACTTCATCAATATCGTGAGTCAACCTACCAGTTTTGAAACTATCCAGCGGTGTTGCTTGACTCAATCCATCAATACCTTGTTGCAGTTGTAACAAAGTGGAGCCATCTGGTGTGTGTCCTGTGAAAATGACCATCAGGCTATCCCACGGTGTTAACGTGAATGTCTGTAAAGATTCTGGGGGCATCCAACTGGTCATTTGTATAGGAAATGAGATCAACAGAACGACATAGCCAATCATGGCAGGGTTAAACGGATTTTGCCCAAGTCCGCCATACAGATGTTTAGCAATAATGACAGCAAAAAATGTACCGAGCACGATTAGCCACCATGGTGCTAATGGTGGCAGGCTAATACCTAAAAGTAATCCTGTGACTAAAGCAGAGTTATCTTTGAGATAGGGAAGTATTAGTTGTTTTTTCAATGCGATAGCAGCAGATTCAGCTAAAAACGCGGTAATGACAGCTAGCAAAATCTGGAATAATGTTCCATAGCCAAAGAAATAGGTCTGGGCAGCAATACCGGGTATGGCAGCTAAAACCACCCAAAGCATGATCTGGCTAGTGCTTTTTTGATTGTGCGTAAAAGGCGAACTTGCGACTTTTAGTTGGTTGTTGTCAGTTTTTACTGGCCTAAATTTCATCGATAAATTTCACTATTCTGTTGTAATTATTTGTTCTTCTTGAGCTTGAGCGGCTTTTTTGGCTTTGACTCGAGCGATAGCAGCCGCAACAGCCGCTTTACGAGGATCTGTTTTTTCTGGCTCTTTGGAAACAGCCTGCGGTGGAGTCGATTCCGGTTGGTTTTGAGCGGCTTTCTTAGCCTTGGCGCGAGCGATAGCAGCCGCAACAGCTGCCTTGCGTGGATCTTGTTTATCATCCACGCTATTTTGTTGAGGATCTTCTAGTGACGTTGTCACCTCCACGCTTTGTGCTGCTTTTTTCGCTTTTGCTCTGGCTATCGCAGCAGCTAAGGCGGCTTTACGTGGATCATTGTCTTCAACCGGTGTTGATATATCTATATCTGCTTCTGGGCTTGTAGTAATTTGTTTTTCTGCCTGATGAGCACGCAACTGTTCTTTTCTGGCCTTACGTGTCGCAATTGCTGCTGTATTGTCAGGTAATTGGCCTGATTGCACAATGATAGATTCACCTGCATTCTCCTGTTTTTCCTTCACGCGGGCAAGAGCGGCTTGTACAGCACTTTTATCACTGCTATTTACTTGAACAGCCGCTTTCTTATGGCGTTCTTCACGCGCCAATTTTTCCCGTTCCAGACGTGCCTGTTTGGCTTCAAAACGTACCTTAGCTTCGGTAGAGCGGCGTGCTTCTGATTCTATCGCCCATATTTCAGCTTTTTCCTGTCGGTAGTATTGAACTAGGGGAATGTTACTTGGGCAGACATAAGCACAAGCACCACACTCAATACAGTCGAATAAATGATGATTTTTGGCCTTTTCATGTTCTTGCCCTCGACTGAACCAGTACAGTTGTTGTGGTAACAATCCGGCAGGGCATGCTTCAACGCATAAGCCGCAGCGAATACACGCTTCTTCAATGACTTTGGGTTCCATCTCTTGTACCGAAGGTGCAAGAATACAGTTACTTATTTTGACGATAGGGACATTCAAATCAGGTAAAGTGAATCCCATTAATGGCCCACCCATAATGACCATTTGTTCTGATCCTGGGTTAAATCCGGCTTGTTGTAACAGGAAGTGAACGGGTGTGCCGAGGCGAGTCCAGAAATTACCGGGATAAGTGACAGCTTCACCTGTTAGCGTAACTACACGTTCGATTAACGGTTCGCCATCAATAATGGCTCGTTTTATCGCCACTACTGTCCCCACGTTTTGCATAAGAACACCGATGTCAGAAGAACGACCGCCAGAAGGTACTTCTTTTCCGGTCAGGATCTTGGTCAGTTGTTTGGCACCACCAGAAGGATATTTTGTTGGAATGACGCGCACAATGATGGATTTATCACCATTAAGGGCTGCGTTTAAGGCATTAATTGCTTCGAGTTTGTTATCTTCAATACCGATCAACACCTGCTTTGGATTAAGCAGGTGTACCAAAATACGGATACCTTCAATAACTTCTTTCGCATGTTCCTGCATTAAACGGTCATCAGCAGTGATATAGGGCTCACACTCAGCCGCATTGATAATCAGAGTGTTGAGATTGTGTCGTCCACCTTTAAGTTTTGTTTCAGTAGGAAAGCCAGCACCGCCTAAGCCAGCAATACCTGCTTGTTGAATGCGTTGCAATATTTCATTGGCATCCAGTGTCGTATAATCAGCGACCTTGTTGCGTTCTTCCCATTGATCTTTACCATCAGGGTGTAATCTGACACACAATTCTTTTAACCCAGAAGGGTGTGCCGTAACGCAAGGTTCAATTGCGATAATTGTTCCTGATGTGGAAGCATGAACAGGTACTGTTCTTCCCATTCCAAGCGTTAAAGCCTGACCTTTCAATACATTATCACCCACTTTAACTAGTAATTCGCCTTCTGGCCCCAAATGTTGCTGTAGAGGGATGATTAATTCATTCGGCAATGGAGCATGGCGTAATGGGGTACAGCTAGATTGCAGCTTCATTTCTGGTGGATGGATACCACCATCAAAATCCCAGATTTTATTTTTGTTAAGCAAGTTGAACAGATTAAACATAGGTTTTAACCTCAACAGGCTTAGCAGGGGAGAACAAAGTAGGTTCTGGTGTTACGGGAATATTTTTTACTGGAATGGTGTTTAAATCCCATTTCCAATTTGAGGTAGTAGTAGCAACGGGAATCATCGTAATGCAATCTGTTGGGCAAGGTGCAACACATAGGTCGCAACCTGTGCAGAGATCTTCAACAACGGTGTGCATGGCACGGTTTGCACCAATAATGGCGTCTACAGGGCAAGCCTGGATGCATTTTGTGCAGCCTATGCAATTTTCTTCGTCAATGAAAGCCACTTTTCTGGCTGGATTTTGAACGCTATCGTCGCCATCTAACGGTTGTGGATCAACACCCAGTAATCCAGAGAGTTTGAGCATAACTTGCTCTCCACCAGGGGCGCATTTATTGATCATCTCACCATTATTGGCAACCGCTTCCGCGTAGGGGCGACAACCAGGATAACCGCACTGTCCACATTGACTTTGGGGTAATAGGTTGTCGATATTTTCAACAATTGGGTCTTCTTCTACTTTAAAACGACGGGCAGCAAAACCAAGAATTAAGCCAAAGGCTAATCCGAGTATGCTTAACACGCCGATAGCAATCCATAATGACATCATTAGAATTTTACCAAACCACTAAAGCCCATAAATGCGAGGGACATTAACCCTGCAGTAATAAGCCCTATCGATGAACCACGAAAAGGGACAGGAATGTTGGCAACAGTCAGGCGTTCCCGAATGCCGGCAAATAGCACCATGACAAGGGAAAAACCTGCGGCAGCGCTGAATCCATATACAGCAGATTGTAAAAAATCGTGGGATTGATTGACATTCAACAACGCGACACCAAGTACAGCACAGTTGGTTGTAATCAGAGGCAAGAATATTCCTAACAAGCGATAAAGTGTCGGACTGGTTTTGCGGACAACCAATTCAGTAAACTGAACGACAACCGCAATAACGAGAATAAAGCTCAGAGTTCGCAAATAAACCAAATCAAGCGGAACAAGAATAAATGTGTTTACCAGCCATGCGCAGATAGAGGCCAAGGTAAGGACAAAAGTTGTTGCCAGACCCATACCGATGGCGGTTTCGAGTTTTTTGGATACCCCCATAAATGGGCATAGACCCAAGAATTTTACTAAAACAAAGTTATTGACCAAGACTGTGCCAATAAATAACAAAAGGTATTCGATCATTGCTATACCTGAAAATAAGATATTGGAAAATGGAACACTGCTTACGTAGTTTGAGTAGAAATTCCCCACTTGAATGTGGGGAAGTGGGGCAATGATAACAATCAATTTTGGGGTATGTTATCGATCTTGTGTGAAAGTCATTTTCACCCGATGGGAGCGTTTAATATAAGGAATGAAAACGGTGGCGGCCAGTAATGACCATAATAGGGAACGTATTGCTATTTCATCAGAAATGGGAGAAAAGGCGAAAGTTTTTATCGCTATCAACACGGAAACCATCAGCCAAATAATAAAAATACGAGGGAATCGTTTCGAGCGAATAAAAAGTAGCGTCAATACCCATACAGTAAAACACCACATCATTATCGTGGTTAATACTGAGATATACCACAAGGCGGTAAAATTGCCACCAATTTGATTAATAGCCTCGTTTTTATGAATAAACGTCATTATATATAGCAATAACATCAAACTGGCAGCGATTAATGTCATGAGCAGATATGCGGCAGGCGCTAATAACCAGCCATTAATACGATAATAATCATTGGACTGATACATAAAAAGTTTTCACTCCATCATGAGTGTCTTTGATATTAGGAAAATGATTATAGGAAAAAGATAGTAGTACTGGAATTAAGATTATTTGCTAACGTGTGAGAGGTGGTGATACTTTCTGATGCCTGATTACTCGTTTACGATATTATGATCATTTTTTAGAGGCAGTTATGAGTGATTTTTTAAAAGTTGGTTTGGTAGGTTATGGTTATGCAAGTAAAACTTTCCATGCTCCATTGATTGCAGGAACACCCAATATTGAATTGGTTGCCATTTCCAGCAGTGATGCAGATAAGGTTAAAAAAGACTGGCCAACAATATCAGTCGTTTCCTCTCCAGAAGAACTCTTCATTGATCCCAACATTGACCTTATTGTGATCCCAACACCCAATGATACTCACTATCCATTAGCACAAAAGGCATTGGCAGCAGGTAAACATGTAGTCGTTGATAAGCCTTTTACTATTACGGTAGAACAGGCTCAATTACTGAAAAAGCAAGCGGAAGAAGCCAATTTATTGTTGTCTGTGTTCCATAATCGTCGTTGGGATTCTGGCTTTCTAACGGTGAAATCAATCATCAAAGAAAATAAATTGGGGGCTCTGAAATATTATGAATCCCATTTTGATCGTTATCGCCCCGTTGTTCGTCAGCGCTGGCGTGAAGCTGCCGGAGCTGGTAGTGGCATCTGGTATGATTTAGCTCCTCATTTACTGGATCAGGCAGTCCAACTTTTTGGTAAACCACAAGCCATCACAGCGGATTTTAGCATGGTGCGTCCGAATGCAGAGACTGCGGATTATTTTCATGCACAGCTCACATATTCTGATTTGAAAGTTGTATTACATGCAACCATGCTTGCAGCGGCAGAATCACCTATCTATACATTACATGGTATGGCTGGCAGTTATACCAAGTATGGGCTGGATCCTCAGGAAGAGCGTTTAAAGGCAGGGGAAAGGCCGCCACGAGCAGACTGGGGATATGATGCCCGGGATGGTTATATGACATTGTCACAAGATGATAACTGGGTTACGAAAGTTTTTCCTACTGTGCCTGGCAACTATGGCGCTTATTATGCAGCTATTCGTGATGCGATTTTGTTTGGAAAACCGAATCCGGTGACTGCCAGCGAGGCTATTTTGGTTATGAAACTTATTGAATCAGGTGAAAAATCGGCAAAAGAACAGCGCACAATCTTTATTGACTAATTAAACGGTGGCAGGTAGGGCAAGGGGAGCTTGTATCGATGAACGTATTGCAAAAATTAAGAATTGATCCTTTTTTAGTTACATTGATTACGGTGGTCATCATTGCATCATTTTTTCCTTGTGAAGGTGAAGCTAAAAAGTGGTTTCAATACTTAACAACG
This sequence comes from Xenorhabdus thuongxuanensis, assembly GCF_001908095.1. GTDB lineage: Bacteria > Pseudomonadota > Gammaproteobacteria > Enterobacterales > Enterobacteriaceae > Xenorhabdus > Xenorhabdus thuongxuanensis. The sequence continues at coordinate 124,651 of NZ_MKGR01000003.1, forward strand.
GCTGCTATTGCATTATTATTTTTTATGCATGGAGCGAAGTTATCCCGTAATGCCATTTTGGCAGGGATAGGGCATTGGCGATTACATTTGGTGATTTTCACTAGCACTTTTATTTTGTTTCCCATACTGGGTATGGGATTAAGTTTCATCGTGCCGGAATGGATGTCACCAACAGTTTATATGGGCTTTCTTTATCTTTGTGCTTTACCTGCCACAGTGCAATCGGCTATTGCCTTTACTTCCGTTGCAGGAGGAAATGTTGCTGCGGCGATATGCAGTGCTTCTGCTTCAAGTCTATTAGGCGTATTCCTATCGCCATTATTGGTTGGTTTCTTGCTCCAAGCTCATGAGGGGGGGACTCAAACTGATACCTGGAAGGCGATAAAAGATATTATCTTGCAGCTGATGGTGCCTTTTATTGTTGGACACTTATCTCGTCCTCTGATTGCCAGTTGGGTGGAAAAACATAAAAAATTGGTCAATATGACGGATCGTTCTTCTATCTTGCTGGTGGTTTATGTTGCATTTAGTGAGGCGGTGGTGGAAGGTATCTGGCATAAAATAGATGCTTATTCACTTTTCATGATTGGGATCGTCTGCTGTGTTTTATTAGCTATTGTATTAATAATTAACGTACATAGCTCGCGTTTGCTGGGTTTTGGTAAAGATGACGAAATCACTATTGTGTTTTGTGGTTCGAAGAAAAGTCTGGCTAATGGCGTGCCAATGGCGAATGTATTATTTCCCGCGCCAATGGTAGGTGTGATGCTGTTACCGTTGATGATTTTCCACCAAATCCAACTAATGGTTTGTGCTGTCCTTGCTCAGCGTTATGCGCAGCGCCTAAAAATCGAAAAGGCAGAGTGACTTTCTGCCTTTTTGGCATAACTTGGAATAAACAGTGTTTTTTAGCAGTTGGCAACTTTTTCTTTCAGCGCCTGTTTTTCCGCTTCACTAAGGAATGCTGTTGCCAATCCATTGATCTGCGCCTGTCGGATCTGCGCTGGAGACAGTCCTGCTGCTGGTGCAGCAACGTTATACTCATGGCGAATTTCAATACCTTCTACTGCAGGATCGTCTGTATTGATTGATGCCAAGATACCGTGCTCAAGGAATTTTTTCAGCGGGTGAGCTTGCAAGGAACTGACTGTGCTAGTTTGCAGGTTTGATGTTAGGCAGGATTCAATACCTATGCCGTGTTTAGCCAAATAATCCATTAAGAATGGATCAGTAATTGCTTTAACGCCATGTCCAATACGTGTTGCGCCCAATTCACGAATAGCGTGCCAGATGCTTTCCGCACCTGCGGCTTCGCCGGCATGTACACTAATATTCCAACCCGCATCGCGCGCTCGGATAAAGTGTTGTTCAAAGAGATGCCCAGGGAAACCTAACTCATCACCAGCCAGATCTAATGCGGTGATATGTTGTTTATGGGCAAGAAGTCCGGCGAGTTCTTCGGTGCAAGCTTTTTCTCCAAATGTTCTACTGAGGATACCAATCAAACGGACCTGAATATCATGTTGCTGGATTGCTGAATGAATACCATCGATCACTGCTTCCACGACGCCTTCAATGGGAAGTTGGTGCTTCATAGCCATGTAATGTGGGGAGAAGCGTAGTTCAGCATAATCAAGACCCGCATTGACTGCATCTTCAACGTTTTCAATGGCGACTCTGCGGCAAGCCTCCAAATCGGCAAGTACAGTCACACCCCAATCCAATTTTTGCAGGAAGCTGACAAGGTTAGGTTCATTTTCAATGATCTGGACATGAGGACGTAATGCTTCCAGCTCATAAGCTGGGAGTGGGATATTATGTTGACGAGCAAGATCCAAAATAGTTTCAGGACGGATATTACCGTCAAGGTGACGATGTAAATCAGTCAGTGGAAGCTGTATGTCAATCATTTTCTTATCCTTCTTATCAAATTTTATATATACAAAAAAGCCAGCCAACGTGTTGACTGGCAAGAAAGTGAAAGCATTATCGGTATCTTAATCTTAGCGATGTTCTAGATGATTAGGCTTTTTTAACCTAAAGCATATACTTTCTTATAGGAGAACCCGAAATCCGGGTTCTGGTTATTTATTATGTAACTGGACGCTTATTCAACGACAGGAAGCTCAGCATCGGCATCATCATAGGTTCCGGCAAGACCATTATCAAGTAGGAATTGATGTAAGTTGGACTCTTTGTCGTTTAAGTTGACTTTATCATTGGCGTAATGGAAATTAAGGCCAATGACGCCGTCTTTATCAGTAAGTATTTTGTATTTAACTCCTTGTTGAGTAATCATCTGAACTTGTTGTTCTGCTTGCGCTTCTGCGACAGCTTTATCCTTACCATCTAGCATCGTTGACTGCGCAATAGATTCTATCAGCATGGCTTTCGGTAAATTAATATGCAAGGATAATTCTTGAATCAGAGTACGAACCATTTCTTCCGGCTCCATAAGTTGCAATGCACTTTTATCTTCCGGAATATTTTGTAAGGATAGTTTGAAATCTACTGAACTCTCGCCTTTGCTATTTTTCCAACTAAAAGGAGAAATACTGAATTGCGGATTGTTATTCAGAAGGAGATGTAAGTTACTGAGAATCGCTAGGGAAGTCGTATCATAAGATACTTTATCCGTAGTCAAGGCTGCTTCTGCCGCATCATTATAGGCTTGGGTAAATTTACGTACAGACTGGCCATCGAGTTTTTCCATACCCAGAGCTAACTTACCAGAGCCAAACTCTATATCCTTAATCTTTACACCATCAATGCTATAAACGATTTTGATGTTCAGATTGTCTTTATCCTCACCTAAATTGGATGTCACTTTCATTCCCTTAAGAGCGATATTTGGCTCATTAGGAATTCCATTCATGCTGAATTCACCAATGCTGTAGCTTTGATCTCCGGTATAGATATCGAATTTACCTTTCTTATTATCCGATTTAAAATCAATGCTTTTAAATGCAATTTTTTCTTTTTTGATAGGATCACTGAAAGAGAGTTCATCACTTTTGACAGTGAATGAAAATTCACTCAAATCATGATTAGCGCTGGCATTGATTTTTGCCCCTGAGAATGACAGAACCCGTTGGTCACCTTCTTTAGTTTCCGTATGATTAATAGGGATCAGTTCAATGTTAGCTGAGAGTGAGCGGCTATAACTGACTTTAGCATCTAAGCTAAACAGTGATTTTCCGTTTGTGATATTAAATAGCGTTTTCAATGCATCATTTTTTTCAAGTTCTGCGTGGATAGAGGCCATTTGAGGTATCAAATTGAATGCCTTTAGGTTATTCATGGGAAATGGCCCATGATCGATCGTCGATTTTAAAATGATTTCTTCATTTGGCGGAATGTCGGCATTTTTTACACCATTTTTGATGTGTAGGATAAAACGGACATCGGAGCTGAAAATACCTCGTTTGAAATCTTTTGCTTGCCATTCTATGCCACTTTCAGGAAACGATTTTTCCAGTTCAGTGTTTGCCTTTTTTACGAAGCTATCTAAACGATCTTCAAGTTTCTTACCTGTATACCATGATGCTCCTGTCCATACAGCACCCAGAGCGACCACAATGCTTACTGCAACTAACGATTTTTTCATGTAGAAATCCCATCCTTTTAACGCATATACATGGGCGTATTATGCGTTTTGTATTTATGTCAAAATTCACTGAAAATATGATTAACAACCAATAAAATAATCATAACCATATGAATATAATAAAATTAACTGGACACCTTGGCTATTCTCCCCTTGCCATAAAAAGTTATGGTATCTTCGATAGCAGGCAAGAAAATTGATTCGCCTGAAAGTAATCTCAACTGCTGCTTATCAGTGTTGATAACTGCTTGTCCTTCAACACAAAATAGAACCGATGCTGAATGATTTTCCAATGAAATTGGTTGTTCTGAAACAGAATAAACAGAAAAACAAAAATCATTAACAGGAACAGGGTAATTCAGCGCATCTTTCTCTTGTCTTGGCATGGTTAGCAAAGTATCGGCAGCTTTTGGAATAAAATCCAGATTAGCCATTAATTCAGAAACATCAATATGCTTGCTGGTTAAACCGGCACGCAAAACATTGTCAGAATTGGCCATAACTTCCAGGGCGACGCCATCAAGATAGGCATGGGGAGTGCGGGCATATAAAAACATTGCCTGACCGGGTTCTAGTTCAACGATATTGAGTAAGAGTGGGGCGAATAGTCCATTATCATCGGGATAGAACGAGGTCATTCTTTTGATGGTATCCCACGGTTCGCCCTGATGACAGTTTAATGCTGACTTTAAGACTGCCATCGCCAAATGCTTTTGTTCTCCTTGCATATTCAATAACTGTGAAAACAAGAGCGACAGATTTTGCTCGGTCGGTTGCTGGAGGAATGTTTGAATATCTGGATGTGCGGCAGAAACATAATCCAATAATTGCGCGATCTCAGATAAGGGCCTAAAAGCATTCATGGCCTTGAACGGTGTCAGTGCATAGACCAATTCAGGTTTGTGGTTATCGTCTTTATAGTTGCGTTGTGCTGAATCTAACGGTATCCCTTGAGCATTTTCTTTGGCAAAACCTATTTCTGCTGATGTCTTATCAGGATGCACTTGAATAGATAATGGCTGAGCTGCACACAATACTTTGAACAAGAAAGGTAACCGCTGGAATTGTTGGGTCACTTTTTCCCCAAGGTATTTCTCTGGTTCTTTATCGATCAAGGAATTCAAGGCAATAGTTTCACCCGTTTGAGGATCCGTGACCAGTGAACTACATTTTGGATGTGCTCCCATCCATAGTTCTGCCATTGGCTGATTATCAGGGTTCTCGATACCATAAATATCCGTCAGAGCGGTTTTACTTCCCCAGTCATAATGTTGGACTTTGTTGGTCATTTTCAGCATGGCAAAATTTCCTATAATAAGAAATAAATTATTTATATGACAACAATACAATAAACACGGTCAGGTCGCATTATCGATAATGAATTTATGGCATGATAAATAGTGCCGACTAATATATCTGCAAAGTTTGTTCTGGCGTATTCAATTATTCTGTGTGCTAAGGAGATAGTAATGGCAGCCACTCGCATTGAAAAAGACTCAATGGGGCCTATCGAAGTACCTGCTGACCAATTATGGGGGGCGCAAACTCAGCGTTCACTGGAGCATTTCCGCATTTCTCAGGAAAAAATGCCCGTTGCATTGATTCATGCTCTTGCATTGACTAAACAAGCTGCGGCCAGCGTTAATATGGAGCTTGGTCTTCTGCCTCAAGAACGTGGCGAAGCAATTATCGCTGCGGCGAAAGAGGTGTTGGAAGGCAAACATTCAACAGAATTCCCTCTTGCTATCTGGCAGACCGGTTCGGGAACCCAAAGCAACATGAACATGAATGAAGTGTTAGCGAACCGTGGTAGTGAGATCCTTGGTGGTAAAAGGGGTAACGAACGTCTGATTCATCCTAATGATGACGTTAATAAGAGTCAAAGCTCTAATGATGTTTTTCCAACTGCCATGCATGTTGCAGCAGTTACTGCATTACGTGAACATCTGTTACCAGAGTTAAAAGTATTACAAAAAACTCTGGCAGATAAAGCAGAAGCATTTAGAGACATCGTAAAAATTGGCCGTACTCACTTACAAGATGCAACTCCATTGACCTTAGGCCAGGAGATTTCTGGCTGGGCAGCCATGTTAACGTATAACTTGAAACACATTGAATATAGCATTCCTCATGTGTGTGAACTGGCACTGGGTGGTACTGCGGTAGGAACTGGTCTGAATACTCATCCTGAGTATGCTGTTCGTGTTGCGCAAAAAATTGCTGAATTATCAGGCCATCCTTTTGTTACTTCGCCGAATAAATTTGAAGCCCTGGCAACTTGCGACGCACTAGTGCACTCACACGGTGCATTGAAAGGTTTGGCTGCATCATTAATGAAGATTGCTAACGATGTTCGTTGGTTGGCTTCTGGCCCTCGTTGCGGTATTGGTGAAATTTCCATTCCTGAAAATGAGCCAGGCAGCTCCATCATGCCAGGCAAAGTGAACCCAACTCAGTGTGAAGCGATGACCATGTTATGTGCCCAAGTCATGGGTAACGATGTGGCGATCAATATTGGTGGTTCGTCTGGTAACTTTGAACTAAACGTATTCCGTCCTATGGTTATTCATAACTTCCTGCAATCCGTTCGATTGCTGGCGGATGGTATGCGTAGTTTCAATGAGCATTGTGCTATTGGCATTGAACCTAACCGTGAACGCATTACCCAGTTGCTGAATGAATCACTAATGCTGGTAACGGCATTGAATACTCATATTGGTTACGATAAGGCTGCTGAAATTGCTAAAAAAGCACATAAAGAGGGCCTGACTCTGAAACAATCAGCTCTTCAGCTAGGGTATTTGACTGAAGTTGAATTTGATGAGTGGGTTCGCCCTGACGATATGGTTGGCAGTATGAAGTAATGTTTGTTATATAAGCAAAAATGCAAAAGCCGGAGTAGTGTTCTCCGGTTTTTACACCTTAGATTTCTTTGTAAAGATGTAAGCGAGGAATGACTAACTCAAGTGGCTTCGCTTTGGGTTTATGCTTATGTTTTATTGTGTTGACATTGTAATTGGGCAAGGTGCCGATTTTAGGCTTGGTTTCACTATCTTCTGTATAGAAAACAATTAAAGGAACCGGACAGGCATATTGAACTTGTTTTTGTATTTCTGAATACCATACACGGGTAATAGGTTGCACTTTTACTGGTCGTTTGATTTTTAATATCACATCATCGGGTAATTTTTTAATATCAGTAATCTCCAATGCCACTAATGCTGCCCATTGATCTCTGGAGTAAGGTGGAACTACTCTCCCTGCATTATAGCTTTTCTCCAGTTTTTCCAGAATTTGTTGCTTAGTGACCTTATTAATGATGTTCTTATTGGCCCACCCAAAATTAATGGTGTCAGGATTTAGTAGAGGAGTGATAGTACGATAGGCATTCAAGGTAATGAGGCCTCGTAAATGATCATGAACAAATTCAAATCGTTGTTCCTTGCTGACACCTGATTCTTTGGTAACAATATTTTCCAATTCTATTTTTAATTGGTTTACGTCATTAATGATTTCTATTGCTTTTTGATATTGCTGGTGGTCGACAGTAAAACATAAAGCGCCTGGCAGTCGGCTTGCAGCTTTACTGCTGACATTAGGATTGTTATGGTATATGAATAGCTTCTGATAGAAGCATAAACCTACACTGAGCGCTTCATTTCCTAGTAGCGGATTGACTATGATTTCCGTTATTTGTTCATGTTCTTTACCTTTTTCTATTTTTGGTAATTCAAATACCCGTGCATCAATAAGTTGATAATTCATTAACAACCTAACCAGTTCAGATAGTTTTTCTTCTTGTTCTTTAAAGCAAGTTGTAAGTGATTCTACTGAAATATATTTTTTCATAATTATTCTCAAATACGAATCCTTATTTAGTTACAACATAATTTTATTATAAAAACAAAAAAACATCTACAATATCCCACTACAAAAACCAATCAAAAAAAAGTACCTATTGCGAAATAATTTAGCATTGTGATAAAAAATTAATAACGCATTAATCAAAAATCAGATGATTATCTGATTGATAGAGTGGGTCATACACCAAGGTCGTTAAATATGAAAAAATTAGTTAAACCATTGAATTCATTTGGTAAAGTAATGGATGCGTTATTGCCATACTCTGAATTAATCACGACCGATTTATCAACACAAGGAAAACTAATTAAAATAGAGAGTGAGTTTGCTAAGTTTTTTTTATTAGAGCAAGGATATGTTAATATTCGCAGAATTGGCGACAACTTAATCTTTGCTACGCTTTTTTCACCCTATGTTATCGGTTTGTCTTTCTATTCTGGAGCAGAAATCTATTATTCCATTGAAATAGGGGAAAATTGTAAAATTTACCAAATTCCTCGAATTAGCGCCTTAAATGCCATAAAGAAGCATGATCTCTATAGGGAGTGGATGAGAATAATTTCCTATAAAATATCTTTCTTATATGCCAGAGATATTAGCCTCTTTCGTCATAGCAATAAAGAAGTCGTATGTAGTTTGTTATCTCGCCTGATCACCTTACCTGAAGAATTCAGAGAAAATATTACGGTAATTAAATACATAGAGCAAAGATGCACACTTTCACGCAGCTGTATACAGCGAGTGTTACTCGCTCTAAAAAAGGAAGGATGTATTGAAATTATTGATGGGTATTTAACAAAGGTTTTAGTGTTACCGAATGAGTCCTATTATTAAAAATAAGATATTGCAGGTATCAGATAAGCAATGATTAATTTATATTATTTTAAATGTATTGATAAAAAAAGCCGACATCTATTACATGGATTAATATGATGTCGGCACAACCTTGTTTTATTATTTTTGTAATTTATTGAGTTTTAAGCCTAAATAAAGAGCAATAAGTGTTAGTAATGAAATAAATACGGCAACGCCGTTCCATGCAAAATAGAACCAAAATACTCCACCTAATGTCCCTGCAATACTGGAACCAGAGTAATAACAAAATAAGTAGAGTGATGATGCTTGCGCTTTTGCTCGCTTGGCTCTCTGTCCTATCCACCCACTAGCAACTGCATGGGCGGCAAAGAAACCTGTTGTCAGTATCATCACACCCAATATTACTGCCCAGATAGGGGAAAATAGAGTGATTATGCAACCAATCAGCATTATACCAATAGCTGCTAATAATACTTTTCCTCTCCCATGCTTGCTTGTTAGTCCTCCAGCTTTAGTTGCACTGTAAGTTCCTGTTAAGTAGATAATAGATAACAAACCAACAATAGTCTGGCTTAAATGATAAGGTGCTTCTAATAATCGATAACCAATGTAGTTAAACATGGTGACGAAACTTCCCATAAGCAAAAAAGCTTCAGCAAATAGCAAGGGAAGACCTTGATCACGGAAGTGTAGCTTCAAATTGATAAGTAATGATTTAGGCTTTAATGAACTGGATTTAAAATTCCTGGATTCCGGTAACATCTTCCAAAACGCAATGGCGGAGATTAAGGAAAATGTACCTAATAAGATAACGGCGATCCGCCATGAATGGTGATCAGCAATCACACCAGTAATTAAACGTCCACTCATCCCTCCTATTGAATTACCACTAATATAGAGGCCGATAGATAAGGCTACATGACTGGGATGGATCTCTTCACTTAAATAAGTCATCGCAACGGCAACAACACCACTTAATGATAAACCTGCTAGTGCGCGCATAAACAAAATTCCGTGCCAGCTTGTTACAACAGAACTTAAAATAGTAAAAACGGCGGCGGCAATAAGTGATACGACCATAACATTTTTACGGCCAAGTGCATCGGATAAAGAGCCTGTTATTAATAGACCGAGGGATAACATCCCTGTGGAAAGTGATAGAGCCAAACTACTATTGGCTGGCGAGATATTAAATTCATCTGATAAAATCGGTAAAATGGGTTGAAAAAAATAAAGCAATGCAAAAGTTGCCAGCCCAACAGCAAAGAATGAGAGAGTGACTCTCAGGTATACAACATCTTCACGCTGAATGTAATGTTGTTTACTTTTGTATCCTTGATTGATCGTGTTTTCAACATCTCTTTCGACGCCAGAAGCTGCTGATTTTTCACTGACGCTTTGGATTGTACTCACGCTACTTCCTTATCTATGTAAAACAAACGTTAACTACTTGATGTAGATCAAGGATAGGAATTCATAAATATATTGTCTAATATATTAATCATTAAAAATGATACTTTAAAAGTATCAATAGGGTGATAAATAATGACTACTAATATTGAGCTCAGACACTTACGTTACTTTATTGCTGTGGCAGAAGAGTTGCATTTTGGACGCGCAGCAGAACGATTGAATATTTCACAACCACCATTAAGTCAGCAAATCCAGGCGCTGGAAGCAAATATAAACGCCCAGTTACTGGTGCGTAATAACAGAAATGTCAATTTAACACCTGCTGGACATATGTTCCTTCAGGAAGCATATCAAATCATTTCCCAGGTTGATGCTGCGGCAACCAAAGCAGCTAGAATGCAGCAAGGAGAGTTAGGGGAGATATCTATTGGCTTTACATCCACCGCACCTTTTATGCAAAAAGTAACTCTGAGTTTACGTCAATTCCGAGAACGTTATCCTGATGTCGCCATTCATATGCATCAAATGAATACTAAACAGCAAATAGCGCCTTTGCAGACAGGCAGAATTGATATAGGAATTATGCGTAATACATCATTGCCCGATAATCTGGAACATCAATTACTCTTTCGCGAGCGTTTTATGTTGGCAGTATATGATGATCATCCTCTGCTGAAATACGCTAATGAAGGTGTGAATTTGGAAATGCTATCTGATTATCCACTGGTATTTTTTGAACGTGATGTAGGGACAGCACTGTATGATGAAATTATTTCCTTATTAGCTAATGTAGGAGTGGTTCCGACAATTTCTCAGGAAGCAGGGGAAGCAATGACAATATTAGGATTAGTTGCTGCGGGATTAGGGGTAAGCATTATTACAGAGTCGTTTATCCGAATGAAACTGGATGGAGTTCAATATCTACCTTTAGCAAACAATCCTGCTTACTCCGAAGTTTGGTTGGTTAAACATAAAAATTACAATAACAGTGCCGCGGCAGATCGGTTAACACATCTTCTGATTTCAAACATTGTGGATGAAGCTAATAGCTAAAATCGTTCATAAAAAGTAATAATCACGATAAGTTCGTGTGAAAGATCACATTTCTACCTCAAACGAATATCTTCTCATTTAAACGGAGACATAATCGTCATTATTAATTTTTTAGTAGCGTGAATGAAATGCAGGAGGCGAGGTGAGTATAGAAGGTAATCCATTGGTAACAAAAATTATTTATGATGTAGGAGAACGAATAGGGAGTATCATGGCGATTATGGTCAACATCTTTAACCCTGAAAAAATCTTGATTGGTTCACCGCTGAACAGTGTTAAACATATTCTCTATCCTGCCATTCAACGACAGATAGCGCAGCGTTCACTTCCCGATTATAGCAAACAAGTTGATATTGTGGCTACCCAATTTGACAATATAGGCACACTACCTGCGGCAGCCTTAATTAAACAAGCATTGTATAATGGTGAATTATTGCTCGAACTTATGCAAGGGTAACACCCATCAGGCAAAACATTGAGCTAACGCAACCCCTATCTCATATACATCCCCTACACTCTAATCTTACTCGTTAAAGAGAGTAATAACCGATCGATCTGCTCTGTTATTACAGAAAACGGAAAAATGAATTTATGTTAACGCGCTTATTTGTTACAGGCACGGATACCAACATCGGTAAAACAGTTGTTACCCGCGCATTATTGCAAGTCTTTAATCGTGAAGGAACAACCGTAGTAGGATATAAACCTATTGCGATAGAAAAACATGAAACTCCGGAGGGAATACGTAATCGTGATGCCTTAGTCATACATAGATCTTCACCGGTACAAGTGGATTATGAAGAAATCAATCCTGTTATTTGGGAAAACAATTATGAAGAAGAAAATCGTGCTGATTTTACTCAAATGACAAAAAGTTTAAGAAATTTAGGCTATAAAGCAGATCGTGTCATTATTGAAGGTAACGGTGGCTGGCGTATGTTACTGGAAGATGAAACGTTTTATTCTGATTGGGTTGTGCAAGAAAAAATTCCCGTCATTTTGGTCGTTGGTATTCAGGAAGGTTGTGTTAACCATGCCATTCTAACTGCGCAATCCATCATGAATGATGGTCTACCCCTGATTGGTTGGATTGCAAATCGCATCAATCCAGGACTAGCGCATTACGCCAAGGTATTGGAAAGGTTACGGCGTCACATACCAGCTCCACAATTGGGAGAAATACCTTATCTTTTAAGACCAGAAGAGCGTGATTTATCTTGTTATCTGGATGTTCCTGCGATATTGGCATTTGATAATTTACCCCTTGATGATTAAAAAGAGAAATAAAAAGGGAGCTAATTACGCTCCCTTTTCCGAAAGTCAGAAGGAATATTACTCTTGGCCTTTCTTATCACTTTGTATTTCGGTTGGAGCCGTGTCAGTGTGAGAAAGACGGACGTAGACTATTTTTTGTTTGCCGTGATCACAATAACCAACAATTTTTCCATTTGTAGTATTGTTTTCAGTAACTTTATCACTAGGGACTAAGTCAAGGCTAAAATCTGTTTGTGAAACACCATTTTTGATAATTTTCTGTGCAATTTCTTCTTTCAAGCTTTCACATGTTACCTTTTGTGAATCTTGAGCTTGCACCACAAAGGGAGAAAGCGCAAAAAACAAAGCTCCAGTCAGTAGGATCTTTTTCACCATCATCTCCTTATCTTGATGTCAGTGTTGATTTTATTAAGGTACCTGTATTGATATCCAGACAACGTTTCGTGCTTGGTTCCCAGTAAGCATTAATATCGGAACTTTTCATACAGACTTCACGATTATCAACTTCCATTTCATACTTATCAAACTCTTTCTCTTTACAGTTGTCCACTTTCTCACGCACAAGGCATAGAGAATGTTGGTAACTATTAATCCCTATGTACGCTTAATCCTGCGAATGATTGACAGACTGGCATCATTTCCAATGTATTAATATTGACGTGAGAAGGTAGGTTAGCAACCCAAAATACCGCTTCTGCAATATCGTTCGTTGTCAATGCATCGGCGCCCGCATAAGTTTTATCAACTTTTTCCTTATTGCCTTTAAAACGAATATGAGAAAATTCGGTTCCTCCAACCAAACCAGGTTCAATATCGGTGACTCGAATATTCTTTCCATGCAAATCGGCTCTCAAGCCTAGACTAAACTGCTTGACAAAGGCTTTGGTGGCACCATATACGTTACCGCCAGCATAAGGCCAATTTGCTGCGGTGGAACCAATATTGATAATGTGCCCATGATTGGCTTGTACCATATTAGGCAGCAAAGCCCGCGTCATGTTCACTAGTCCTTTAATATTGGTATCGATCATTGTTTCCCAGTCATCAGGGTTAGATTGGTGAGCAGGTTCTAACCCTAACGCAAGCCCTGCATTATTCACAAGAACGTCTACATTACGTAGGCTATCTGGCAGTTGTTGAACTGTTTGCACGATTGCTGTGCGATCTCTCACATCAAATTGGATGGGGTGGAAGTTCTCACCCAATTCATTTTTCAACTGCTTCAATTTATCCTTACGGCGTCCTGTTGCAATGATGATGGAACCATGTTTGATAAATTTTCTTGCAATTGCCTCACCGAAACCAGAAGTTGCTCCTGTCACAAAAACAATCATAACTATCCTCTTATCTGCAATTTATTATCGTAATATCCATATTAGTAGAAAAAGTTGTTCCTCATTAGTCAAGGTGGAATTATAGTTTTATTGCCAATTCATTGTTTTTTTAAAAAATTATTTAACTGTGATTTAAAAGCGTTAGAATTGAAATCGGGGAATTTACTTCGAATGAATATCTTAAGATAAACACAATGGCCCGTTAAATGCGGGCCTGGAAAGGTCAGTAATTAGTTTGCTCTTGCCTGTTCCATATATTCATGTAGAGAGCCATCAAATGCAATTTTCCCTTTGTCGATTCGGATTACTCGCTCAGCCAGTCTAAATACACGCGGATCATGGCTTATCATCAGCACAGTTTTACCACGAACGATATTGTTCAATGATTCTGCAAAGCTATTTATTTTACTATTGTCCAGATAGGTAGTAGGTTCATCAAATAGCAGTATTTCTGGTGTCTTGAGGTACAAACGCGCTAACCCAATAACTTGCCTTTCACCACCCGACAAGGAAGAACCTTTTTCGTCAATATATGAATCCAAACCATCTTTCAATTTACCAAACAGTTCATCACCGCCGGCTTTAATCAACGCAGAAATCATATCTTCTCTGGTTGATTCTGTATTGGCAATATGCAGATTATCGTATAATGTGCCTTTTATAATCTGAGTCTGTTGTGACATTACACCGAATTTTTGCAACCAACGCTGAGAATCGGGATTGTCCAGAACTTCGCCAAAAATTGAAACATGGCCTTCGTTTAATGGTGTTAAGCCAGTCACGATATCAAATATTGTACTTTTGCCTTGGCCGTTATCACCGACGATAAGAACTCGTTCTCCTTTTTGTATAGAGATATTCATATCTCTGAACAAAGTATCTCTGTCGTTATAGGAGAATTTCTTAATGCTGATATCAATAGTATTAGTACTACAATTTTCTACTGGTTGGCTTTGTTTGCGATTATTTGGCTGATAAGCTCCCAACAATTCTAAAACCCTGTCCAGCAAAGATTTGAGTGAAGCAAACTTATTTAGGTGATTACTATATCTCTTAATAGAATCAGACATTAATTGCTCATAGGTAAATGCAGCAACAAAGTTACCTGGATTAATTGTTCCATCCATCAATAGCAAACCACCATACCAAAGCACGGCAATTGTCGATGCTAACTGTGCAAAAAAGCCAAGAGGAATGGATAGGGACATAAACAGTCCTGTGATCCTCTCGACATTTTTCACTTTAGTATTAGCATCATTAATTCTCTTCTTCTCCGATTCCTCAGAATTGAAAATCTTAACAGATTTGATCCAAGAAAGAGATTCTTGGATAACACCAGTTAATCGTGAGTTATAAATTTGCAGAATTCTTTCATAAACGGCCACTCTATTCGTGATTGGCTTGCTAATTACAGTTGTCAGACAAACCATCATAAATGCCAAAATAGCCAATTTAATATCAATCAGAGCCATAGCAATAAATGGACCAATTATTGATAGCGTGTCATAGAGAAATTCGCTATATAAATCTCTAACTCTATCTGCTACAAGGTAAGTATCGTTTTTTATTCTGAACGCCAGATTCGCTGAGTGAAATTTTCGAGTGATATGATAAGGAAAAGAGAGGAAAGAATCGACCAACGATTTCCTCATGTTATAACTCAATTCTGATGCATTAATTGTTTGCATCCAAATAATAATGGCATGGCTTATGACAATTAATAATGACACTGCGATTAGAGAAGCAATTAATTCATTAAATGAAAAGGAAAGAATTAACTTATCCTTTAATAAAATGTTGACTAATTCTTGAACCAGAAATGGAAATAAAACCTCCGCTAAAGCTGCCACTATTGTAAAAACAATAGCCAGCACCAATGCTGTTTTTTGTTTACGTATAAAAGAATAAAGGAATATAATATATTTCATATACTGATCACTGTTAAGTTATCAATCTAACTATTATAGATAATATGTTAAAACTTACCATCCTATAAAAAAGCGACCAACTCCGTCCTTGGAGTATATTTATCCTGTGTCAATAAAATGCAATTTATATTGCAATTAACTCAATAATTTCGCATGAAATCATGTGATTAATATTATTGAATAATTTATTGCAACCTTTAGATTACCTGTATTTTATAAGAGTATCTATTTAAATGCATAACCATGCAGGATAGCAGGGCACCGCTCTTCATATATTCAGATAAATTGAAAAGTTTTGGCGTTAATGCCAATTTAGAGCAAATTTTTTCCAACTCATGGTTTTTGTTCATTTCATAGATATACTCCTCCGTACCTGCTTTCAGATCATTAATATTAGATGAACAGAGAATATGTTGATTAACTCTGACAGAGTTACAAATTCCACTGTATGCAACATCTTTGCTAATACTGATGATGTTGGTTACTTTTTCTAGTTCTTTCAGCTCTTCGCTGTTAAATCCGTCGGTATAAACAAGTGTATTTTCTTTATCCAAAGAGAAGATGCTGCAATCTAAATGGTAAAGATAAGGATCTCTTTCTTCCACTTTCACGATTTTTAGGCCGAATTTCTCTTCCATCCAGTCATAAGTTTTAATATCACTTCTTATTCCATAACCACCGACTAATACATTGTCATGTAGATATTTTAACTCAGCTTCACCTTCAAAATAGTAGGGTGAAACTTCAGTTTTATAGCCCAATGATTCAAAGAAATTTACCCCAATAGGTGTTTCTGATCTTCTGATTTCTGATGCAAAATTGGCAACTATTGCGGTTGGATCTTCATCACCAATAATAATTCCCAAGTTAGCAACATATACTTGATCTTGTAGTTCCTGGTGAGTATCAGATGGCAGCAAATAAACTAACGATTGTGATGACATAAAGCTATATAGTTTATAGAACTGCCTTAAAGCCACTTTACTGTTAACATTGATAGCGGACTCATCCAGTTCCTCCATCCAAATGTTATTTCTTACATTGGTATTTAATGAAAATGGAGGAGATAACAAAAACACTGGCATTTTCAGGTCAGAAATGATATTAGGAGAATTCTTTAACATTTTTAAACCTCAATTTTAGTTTATATTATTTGTTTATAGAGAGTCATCGTTAATTCTAACTATCTTAGTCATACCACCAGTAACATGTTCTTTTGCAGTTACCAATGAAGTTAATTCATCATCATTAGCGACAGGGATCACTAAGTCTACTTGTGAACCATACCGAATCATTGAAAACCTATCACCCTGATATACAGCAGTATTTTGTTGTATATGGAACGGTGTTATCGTATCAACATCATAATCACCGACTTGAACCATATAATATTCTCTATTAATGCCAGGAGAGTAGACTTTATTGACAACTCGTTGGTTTAGATATAAATAGTCGTCATAAATTAATTCAATATTCTCTTTATAAAAAATATTATTCTCTACATCAATCATTGGTAGATTGTTGGTTTCCAGAGGTTCATGTTCTGCGTAACTAAGGATACCATCGTAAGGAACTCTATTAATATGCACGTCATAACATGTCATAAAGATACCAATGACAAGCGATCGCTTATTATAGTTTCTATCTCTGATGATATCCTGAATGCTATATTTTTTTCCTTTTACTTCAGTGATCGCTTCATCTGGGTTTAATATTCCACTATAGATAACGAACCCATCAGCAGGAGATAGAAAATATCTATCATCCGTATTGATTGTTCTCGCTGGATCCCTGAAAAAGCCTTCCTGAAAATAAGTTTCAGGTGGAAGATCAGGTAGCCCATTAAATATCGATTTAATGGCTTCGTTCATTTTGCTATTCATTATTACCTCTAAAAATGTTCGTCAACTAGAACATGAAACAGAGAAAAAACAACATCATGCAAACATTTACAGCGAGATATGCTACAACCTATTATTAATTATTCAATTTTATTTTATTTGAGGGGATATTTATTTTTTGTTTGTCAATAAACACAATTTCACCTAAGTTATCTAGATTGATATATATAACCAATTAAATATAAATACATTTGTGATATAAATTATGGATAGTAAGGTAGTATATTATATATATCTGTCAGTGATATTTATCACAAATGTAAGAAAATATTTAATTAAAATTGAGATAAATGAAATTAAAAGGTCAATTTTTGATCTACTCTTACAATTGGAATAGGGAGGATTTTTATGAGCTGATATAACGTTACAAGTCAATTGAAAGAAATGCAGAATTTAATACTTGAATACCTGTACTTTAAGTAATTACACAAAAACAACAAATTAATTACATTTTCATGGCATATTTTATTTGCTTTACCAATATCCAGAAATTATTTGCGTAAGAATTCAGATATTTTGCAAATATATGCAAAAATTAAAAGTGATATCGAAAAAATATATGACAACAACCCTAAATTTTATAATCAGTTGAAATTACATAAACCATAGAAATCTTCGATCCTTCTCACAGATTTGTATTTTTTTTCTGATGAAAACATTAAAAGTTACATGTATGTATCTAGTTTTTCTCTTGTTTTTACATTTTTGCTACAAATTTGACTAAAATGCAACCGTTAAATATATTAAATCATAGGTTATATTTTATCCCATTCAATCCATAAGGAGAGGAAGTAACCATGTCGATACCAACGCTCAGGCACTTCATTGATGGTCAGTATATTGAATCTAAAGGTTCCGAATATTTTGAGCTAGTGAGTCCGGTCACTGGTGAATCTTATGCGCGTTCTCCTAACGCGACCGCGGCGGATGTTGATGATGCTTATGCATCAGCTAAAAAGGCATTTAAAACATGGGGGCGTAGCATACCGTCGGCACGTCAGCGCGCGTTGTTAGCGCTAGCTGATGCGATAGAAAAAAACGCCGAACGGTTGATTGAATTGCAAAGCCGTAATACAGGGCAGCTCAAGCACCTGATTGCCTCCGAAGAAGTTGCAACGTCTGTGGATCATATTCGCTTCTTCGCCGGTGCAGCTCGTTTTTTAGAAGGAAAGGCTACTGCTGAATATCTCCCTGATATGACTACCAGTATTCGGCGTGAACCGCTGGGTGTGGTGGGACAAGTTACTCCATGGAACTATCCGTTGATGATGGCAGTGTGGAAGATAGCGCCTGCTCTGGCAGCAGGTAATACCGTAGTGCTTAAACCGAGTGATACCACGCCAGAGAGCACTCTGTTGCTAGCTGAACTTGCCGCTCCATTCTTCCCTACCGGTACTTTCAACGTAGTGTTGGGTAATGCTAGCGCGGGCGTCCTGGTAGTTTCACACAAAACACCTGCTATGGTTTCTATTACTGGTTCTACACGTGCAGGTGTTCAGGTTGCCTCTTCGGCGGCGGCTAATCTCACCAGAGCACATCTGGAACTGGGTGGCAAAGCGCCGGTGATTATTTTTGCCGATGCGGATGTAGACAAGGCGGTGGAAACTATTGCTATTGCGGGGTACTTTAACGCTGGTCAGGACTGTACGGCGGCTTCACGTGTACTGGTGCATGAATCTATTCACGATATCTTCGTTACTAAATTGGTAGCAGCTGCTAAAGCTACCCGTTTTGGCGATCCAGAAGATAAAGAAGCGCTGTATGGGCCGCTTAATAATGTTCGCCAGCTAGAGCAGGTCAAAGGGTTTATTGCGCGCCTGCCCGCTCATGCCCGTATCGAAACAGGAGGTCGTCAGGCCAATCGATCGGGATATTATTTTGAACCTACGGTGATTACCGGTCTGGAGCAATACGATGAAGTGATTCAAACCGAGATTTTTGGCCCTGTCATCACAGTGCAGAAGTTCTTAACAGAACAGGAAGCTATCGAGAAAGCCAATGATGTGAAATACGGGTTAGCCTCCAGTGTCTG
Organism: Xenorhabdus thuongxuanensis; assembly: GCF_001908095.1. GTDB lineage: Bacteria > Pseudomonadota > Gammaproteobacteria > Enterobacterales > Enterobacteriaceae > Xenorhabdus > Xenorhabdus thuongxuanensis. The sequence continues at coordinate 143,871 of NZ_MKGR01000003.1, forward strand.
GACCCGTGACCATGGTCGTGCGTTGCGCCTGTCTCGCGAGCTTGATTTTGGAACTGTCTGGATTAACACCCATATTCCTCTTACAGCAGAAGCACCACATGGTGGCTTCAAGAACTCTGGGTACGGTAAAGATTTGTCGGCTTATGGTTTTGAAGAATATACACGTATTAAACACGTGATGAGTTCCAACGATTGATACAAGGACACCCACAATGAATCAAAATAGATCTTCGCGCGACCTGGTATTACGTGCGCACTACGAGCTGTTTACTGACCGTGATGTGGGAGCGCTTGAGCGTTATTTTGCACCGAATTTCATCGAGCATTCCCCATTGATTAAAGATGGTCTTGCCGGGCTGAGTGAGTTGGTACAGTCACATCCTGAACTGCATCATGAAACATCTCGCGTACTACAGGATGGTGATTTTGTTGCTATCCACGGTCGTTTTACGGGGTTAGACGATCAGCCGTTGGTTGGTTTCGATCTGTACCGAGTTGCTGATGGCTTAATCGTGGAGCACTGGGATGGTTTAGTACCGCAGTCCGTGCCCAACGCCAGTGGCCGAACTCAGTTAGATGGCCCGATTGAAACGGGCTATAGCAGTGATAGGGAGAAGAATCGCGAATTAGTAGTTAATTTTTTCACGCGAACCTTGATCGAAGGGCACTATGATGAATTCGGCAACTATACCAATGGTGAGGAGTTTCGCCAGCACAGCCCCGATATTCCCGATGGCACGGCTGCAGTTGTTGCGTTTCTTAAGCAACTTAAAGATGAAGGAAGGGGACTGCATTATACAAAAATCCATCGTACAGTAGCTGACGGTCAATTTGTTCTGACTCATTCAGAAGGAAGTATTGCCGGAGCACGTCATAGCTACTTTGAGCTATGGCGCGTCGAGAACGGCAAAGTGGCTGAGCTTTGGGATGCTATCTCACCAGTACCAGAGGACGCGCAAGCACTGCATCGCCACGGTATTTTTTAGTGTTATTTGCAGACATGCTGAAATCCCGCATTATTTCAATCAGGAATTAGAGAATGACGGCATATTCCATTATTTACGCACCGCTCGATCAGGCTACCAGAACCGAACAGGTTGTGGAACGTTTAAGTAACGCGATCATTTCAGGGATATTACAGACCGATGAGCAGTTACCTAATGAAAACGAACTGTCGCGGCTGTTGGGTGTGTCGCCGGTAACTGTTCGTGACGCCCTGAACACACTGCGTGCCAGGCAGTTGATCGATACTCGGCGCGGACGTCATGGCGGTAGTTTTGTGTGCCAGGTTTCCGTTGAGACAATGCAGAAATATCACCCGTTGCGGCTGATGGCTTCAGGAGAACTGGCGGATTTCAGCGAATTTCACTGTGCAGTGATTGGCCACAGTGCGAGGCTTGCGGCTCAACGTTCAACGCCAGGTGAACTGAAAAAGCTTGAACAACTGATTGAAAACTTTGCTGCCGCGACGCAACCGGATGTCCGTATACAAACAGATATGCGTTGTCTGTTAACCCTGGCATCTCAGTCACAGTCGGCTAGGCTTGCCAATAAAGAGTTGGAGATTCAAGCCGAATGGGTGCCTTTAATGGTACTTTTGTACCGAGAGGATGCCATTCATAGTGAGGTTGCCGCCGCCTGGTATACACTTTTGGCCGCTCTGTATAAAGGGGATTGCTTTGCCTGCCACCAGCTGGCACAGAAGATGATTACTCGAATTACTGACCACCTGCTTGAATGCAAATTGCGTATGGATACTGATGCGCCGTTCTTGCAGAGATCTTATAGCGAGTAATGGGCTGCATTCATCACTGGGGAACATATGCACAACGACATATACGTAGAACGAGCCAGGAGCATCCTGGACGATATCTTGGTCGCAGCGCAGCGAGCTACTGCAACTTTAGCGGATAAGACAGCGCGTATTTTATTAGAGCTGCCGTTATATCGTACGGAAGGTGTCCGCTTGGAGCAAGATCAGCGCAACGCATTGCAAAAACATATTCATGATGTACTGCATCACAACGTCTGGTGTAACGGGGCGGGATTTGCCAGCTATGCGGTAACGAAGACGGTTGAGGAGGAGAGTGATTACTGGACGCTGGAGTGGTGGCGTCAGGAAGGAAATACCATTCAATATGCGCAGTTGGAACAAAATCAGGAGCAGCGCAGGCGTCTAGATTTCCGCTTGTTTGAGTGGTTTCGGCAGCCGGCCACTCGCCGTCGTCCCGTCATTGATGGTCCCTATGTGGATTATGTCTGTAATGGCGCTTACACGATTACGATAGCCCATCCGGTGCTTATCGGTGAGGAGTTTGCCGGTGTTGCGGCGGTGGATATTCTGGTTTCGACACTGGATCGGCTACTTCTGCCGATTCTAGGTGCTATCGGTAAGCCAGCATTAATTATTAATGACGATGCGCGTGTCGTGACTTCAACAGTGCCAGGAGTACGTTCAGGCTCACTATTGAAGAATCAAGACGTTAATTGGTCGACCGATGGTGAAACGCCTTCACTGCGTTTGGTTATCCTACCGTCATTACATACTGAATCACTCAGGGCATTTGTCTGCTGAATCCCACTTATTCAGATTACTCAGGAGCTTTTACTTATGGTTGAATCTATGTTAGCTAAAAGGCGCAGCGCGGCTATCGCAAAAGGCGTAGGAGTGACCACACAAGTCTATGTTGAACGTGCGGAAAACGCTGAAATCTGGGATGCTCAGGGGCAACGTTATATTGATTTTGCCGCTGGTATTGCTGTAGTGAATACTGGCCACCGCCATCCGCGCATCATTACCGCAGCCAGAAAGCAGTTGGAACAATTTACTCATACCTGTCATCAAGTAGTGCCTTATGAAAATTATGTAGCGCTAGCTGAACGACTGAACTGTCTGGTGCCGGGTAATTTTGTGAAAAAAACAGTCTTTGTTACTACCGGAGCTGAGGCAGTAGAAAATGCCGTAAAAATCGCGCGTGCTGCTACCGGACGCAGCGGTGTAGTGGCTTTCAGTGGCGCTTTTCATGGCCGTACCTTCCTAGGTATGTCATTAACAGGTAAAGTTGCACCGTACAAAATGGGATTTGGCCAGCTTGTTAACGATGTTTACCGTGTTCCCTTTCCGGTAGAACTGCACGGTATCAGCGTAGAACAGACACTGAATGCACTGGAGAATCTCTTCAAAACCGATATTGAGCCTACACGCGTCGCTGCCATTATCATAGAACCGGTACAGGGCGAGGGCGGTTTCTATCCTGCACCTTCCGAGCTACTCAAATCCTTACGTGAAATTGCCGATCGCTACGGCATTGTACTCATTGCCGATGAGATTCAGACAGGTTTCGCACGTACGGGTAAACTGTTTGCCATGGAACATTATGAGGTTTCAGCCGATCTGACCACGATGGCAAAAGGTTTGGCAGGGGGATTCCCTCTGGCAGCTGTAACGGGACGAGCAGAACTAATGGATGCAGTGGTACCAGGTGGCTTGGGAGGAACTTATGGAGGTAACCCAGTGGCAATTGCGGCTGGCCATGCGGTGCTGGATGTGATCGAAGAAGAGAATCTGACTGAGCGTGCAATGCAATTGGGAGAACGACTAAAACAATGTTTGCATGAACTGCGACCTCATGTTCCACAGATTGCTGATATTCGTGGGCTTGGGCTGATGATTGCAGTGGAGTTTAACCGTGCGGACAGTCAGGAACCTGATGCCGATTTTACCAACGCAGTGCGTCAGAAGGCGATAGAGCGTGGTCTAATTTTGTTAACGTGTGGTGTACATGGCAACGTGGTCCGTTTCCTTCCTCCACTGACTATACAAGATGATGTTTTTGACGAGGCTCTCAACGTTCTGAAATCTGTATTGCTCGATCTGAACTGTAAATAATATGGGCCATTCTGCCGCTTAACTGGAGATATCTAAGGAAGAATACATTTGTAGCGGCAGGAAGGAGCCTGTATTGGTTCATAAGAGAGGAAAACAATGCACTGGTATTTAAATGCATTAAAGAATTATACCTGTTTTCGAGGGCGAGCTCAGCGTAAGGAATTCTGGTATTTTTTTCTATTTCAGATCGTTGCTGTTCTCATCATTTCTTTCCTAGAAAGGTTGTTTGCTGTTGCTAACCCCGAAATTTATATGGGATGGTTCAGTGCTATCTATCTACTGATTACATTTTTGCCAATGCTAGCGGTAAATGCTCGCCGTCTGCACGATATCAACTATCGTGCTTGGTGGTTACTGTTACATCTTATTCCGTTTATTGGCACTATTATTTTATTGATTCTCGCCTCTCTGAAAGGGCGGTCTGATAACAATAAACACAGTTCAAAAGATCGGATTCACTCACAAGCGAAAGTAAATAACCCAAGCCAGGCTAACGGGTAATTTCCGGTCATAAAGGAGTGCTGAAATGGAAATGAACAGAAGAGATTTTATCTCTACTGCCGCGACCTTCGTAGGGGCGGGAGTGCTTTCATCCATGCTTCCTACTACATCTTTGCTAGCTCGGACCTTAACTGCGATTGATGCCCCAGCTATCAATATTAACCAACTCCGGCCAATGCTGTTGCAAGATGCACAATACAAAACCAGCCGGTTGGGGTTGGATCCGCGGATTTGGAATTGGCATAGAGACGTGGTTGCCAATGCCATACCAGCTAACTACTATGAGGCTTCCCTGGCTGACTGGCTGGATTTTGGCAGCTTTTCCAGAGACCAGAGCTGTGAGGTTGCGGTTATTGGCGGTGGGTTATTGGGTGCTTCCACTGCACTGCATCTTGCTGAAGCGGGCGTGGATGTGATTCTGGTTGAAAAGGATAACATTGGTTCAGGAGCTTCTGGTCGTAATGGGGGACAGATGACCCCTGGAATCGCCCGCTGGGAAGCTGAAACCATACTAGAAAAATTTTCACTCGATGAGGCCAAACGTTTATGGCGTTTTGCATCGATTGAAGCGATGAATCTTGTGGATGAGCTCCGCGAGCGTTACGGCTTTGAATGTGACCGCAAATACGGTCATATTACTGCAGCGATACATCCAGGTCATATGGGGTCATTAGTAGCTAATGCTGATGCCCGTCGCCAGTTGGGAGATAGGGCGGTGAAGGTTATTGGGTCACACGAATTGCAGGAAGAATATGTGCGTTCGAGTATCTATTATGGTGCCAATATCGACAACATTGGTGGACAGGTTCAACCTCTGGCGCTGCTGAGAGGCCTAGTTTATGGCTTTGTTAGACTGGGGGGACGTGTCTATGACAGTACAAGAGTGAAGGGTATCAAGCAAGATGGTAGTAGCACAGTGATAGAAACTGAACGGGGAGTTATCAGAGCGAGTAAGGCCGTGGTATTGGGAGTACATGGCTCCACCGATGAGTTTATCTCAGGCCCTTCCACGACAATACCTTTTTTTACCTATGTAGCGGTAACTCCGCCGTTGCCGATGGATATTAAAGAATTGATCCCATCAGATCTGCCGGTCTACGATACACAGTTACAGATAGACTATTATCGTGCGGTGCGTGACAACCGTCTGCTGTTCGGTGGACAAGGAACAGGCAACTCCTGGTCACCGCGTGATGTGAATAACTACTTGCTTGATCGTATTAGAACCGTGTTCCCGCATCTGGAGAACCCCGAACTGGAATATTCCTGGAGTGGGATCAGTGATTTGACCTTGAACGGTGCTACCGATGCCCGTAAAAGCGGTGACAACATCCCTATATATATGGTGCATGGCTGGAGTGGGCATGGAGTGGCACAGACGGTACGCATTGGCAAAGCCATCAGCGACGATTTCATCGGACGAAACCAAGACCTTACTATGCTTACCAGCATTGACCACACGGGAATTCCGCTAGGTTCCTATCTCTCTCCGATGGCTATCCCATTAATTAAAGGTGCTCTTGGGATAATAAGTACACTTAATCCGGCGAATATAGTTTCGTTCTGAGTGGCGATTTCCATTAGCCGAGAGGCTGCTATAACATGCTATGGGCTCTATACAACCGCTCCCACGCCGATTTTTCGTCTATCACTCCTAAATTATCCCTCTCTTGGTCATAAGAGAGGGGAATCAGCATGGCCATTGATGGTCTTACTGGCAACGCCAAATGCTAAGAGGATGAACTCTAAAAGCTGGCATTGACCACAAAACTGCTTTGCAAGTTGCTTACGACATGTTGACAGGAAACTATAAGATATCATGTGTCAAGGCTAAGTAGAAATGTCCTGCATTTATATAATCAAACAGCATTATATTTATCGAGTGATAGCATAAAAATGCTCGTCTGATTTTCGGTTGTGACCATCTCGTCGGATGTTTACATTTATTCGATACATAACAGGAGATAGTCATGAACTTCACTAAACTTCATTATCAAAATAAACCATTACTCATAGCAAATGTCTGGGATGCGGATAGTGCGATGATAGCTCAGCAAGTAGGTTATCAAGCGTTGGGTACGTCGAGCGCAGCGATTGCCGCTACATTAGGTTACGAAGATGGTGAAGCAATGTCTTTTGATGAATTGTTATATATCGTCAGTCGTATCAAATCCATCAGTGACCTACCATTAAGTGTTGATGTTGAAGCGGGTTTTGGAAGAACAGCTAACGAGATAACCACTAATCTTAAACGTCTCTCTCAGCTTGGGGTTGTTGGGATTAACCTTGAATATAGTAAGGTGATTAACGGTATCAGACAACTTTTCGACAAACTGGGTGAACTCGGTGTAAATCGTATCTCTATGGGGAATTTTATTCATTCAGCAATTCAATCAAAGCTTAAAGATTTAATGTTAAATATCAAGTCGCAGCAGTCTTTTTCAGGTGTTTTTACTCATGAAAGTTATCGATAAAAATCAGTGCAATATCTGGTATCAGGCATTACTTGAACGTGACACTGAGTATACTGGTGTATTTTTTGTTGGTGTAAAAACTACAAAGGTATTTTGTATCTCGATATGCCGAGCACGAAAACCGAAAAGAGAAAATGTTGAATTTTATACAGATATTAAATCTGCATTAGATGCAGGATTTCGTCCTTGCAAAGTATGCCGACCAACAGAAAATGCACATAGTGCACCACTTTTTATCGAGAAAGCTCTTGATCTTGTTAGAACTAACCCCAAAACACGAATACGTGATATAGATCTCCGAAAATATAACATCAGTCCTGAACGTGTACGACGTTGGTTTTTACAAAATCATGGAATTACCTTTCACGCATTTCAACGGATGCAGCGTGTGAATATTGCACTTCAGGAGCTTAAAGGTGGACGAGCAGCTATCGATGTTGCCTTTGATAGTGGTTACGAATCATTAAGCGGTTTTGGTTATACCTACAAACAGCTCACTGGTGTTTCTCCAACAGAAAAGAGTGAAGTGATTATGATCCACCGTTTTACTACCCCCCTTGGTCCTATGTTTGTTTGTGCAACCGAACGCGGAATTTGTTTGTTAGAATTTACTGACCGCCGGATGTTAGAGACTGAATTTAGTGATCTCCAACGTTTACTAAAATCTAAAATAATATCGGGAGAAAATAATCACACTAAGCAAGCAGTAAAAGAAATTGGCGAATATTTTGCTGGAACTCGTCAGCAGTTCGATCTTCTACTTGATACCCCAGGTAGTGTAGCTCGCAAAAAATGGCTAATTGAGCACGAAAATGCTGTGCTAAGGCAAAAAATTTAACATATTGTCTTTAAATGTTTGCCTGATCTCATTATGAATAACTTGGTTTTAGCTATGGTTACTCAGTGTTACTGGTTTTTCTTGTTCCAAATAGTTCACTTGAGCGAGTCTGTAAAGTTTTCAGTGCTCCAAGCATATCGCCAGTATCCAACGAGCCTTGGGATTTCTTTTCTGTTGGCTTTTTGCGTTTACGTGATGAACCGTTTCCGACTGGAATACTCTGTGAACGGTTATTATCGTGCTTATCCTGAACCAATTTTAGCCGTTTAACATCTTCCAATGTAAAAAACTCCGCTCTATAAGCCGTCATGTGAACCTCTTAATGGTGAGCCTACGTGACGGACATCTTAACCCCCTTAGCCCAGAGCGGACATTACAACTTTGCCATTACATCTTAGGTTCGCATAATCTATATTATGTTAAATACAATCTAATGTACATTCAAGGTAAATCTCTGCCCTGCTTTATCATCAAAAATATGTTCTCTGGACAACACAACGGAAATGGTGTTTATAGAATAATCATATTTTATTTCAAGATACTTTTTTTTGTTGCAATAACCAGTTATCCAGTTCATTTGCAAACCTCTGGCGATCACGCTGGCTTAATGTAGCAGGCCCTCCCGTTTGGATTCCACTCGCTCTCATCGTATCCATAAAATCACGCATAACCAGGCGTTCACGTATTGTCGCTTCACTATAACGTTCACCACGCGGATTGAGTGCTATTGCACCTTTTTTGATCGCTTCAGCAGCAAGAGGAATATCTGCTGTGATTACTAAATCACCGATTTTTAAACGGCAAACAATTTCATTGTCAGCGACATCAAACCCTGCTGGGACTTGTAACGTTCGTAAAAAAACGGATACAGGTACACTTAGTTGTTGATTTGCCACAAATGTAATCCGTACTTTTTCACGTTGTGCTGCACGATATAATACTTCTTTTATAACTTTAGGACATGCATCAGCATCTACCCATATAGGCATAACAAATTCCTCTCAACTTCATGTTCTTAGTTATATCTAAGATATTTGCATTATTTATTAGTTGGTAAAAAAATTATTGCGTGCCAGCGAGTAAGCATCCCGCAAATCATTTCCGGCATATCTCAGGCGGGACCAAGGATTGATATATTTATCCCCGTTTACTGAGACTGTATGCGGGATAGCTTGAAAAAGTGGAATATCAGATGAAGAATCACCATAGGCGATGCAACGCAATCTATCCAGACCATATTCAGATAGTTTTTGTTCGACAATCGTTACTTTATCGGTAGGACTCAATATACCTGCTACATCCAGCTTTTCTTTGAATGGTAAAGCAGGAAAACGCGATGCAACTACGATATCCGCCCCCATGGAACGCAGATGCTCAGCAAAAAAGTCAGGAGACAAGGTTACAACCAAAGAATACTCATGGCGAAAACGAATGTCTTCTAGTACTTCTTTTAAACCAGAAATCCATGGTGCCTTTTCCACAATTCGAGTTACGTCACTGAGAGTTAATGCCCCCCAAAGTCTGTGTACTTGTGTTGCAAATTGATGGGTATCAATCTGACCTGTACTGAAATTATGCTCAAGCTCCATCAATTCCCCCAGACATCCAAGTTCACGAGCAATTTCAATACTAGCGGTAGTTCCTCTTAACAGGGTGCCATCCATATCAAAGACATGTAGTAGACTCACATTCGTTCTCCGGTCTGATTAACAAAGTAAATCCGCCAATTATCTGGTGAGTCAGTACCCAGCCAGCATGCTAGAACAGCATTGCTGGCTGGGTACAATGGAACGGGAATAACATCGGGACTAAACCAGTGCCAGGAAGAAAATACTTCCGGCTCCAATACCAATGCCTCAACATCTGTACTTATCGATGCCAGCACAGCACCTGTAATTGTGGATACAGGTGAATCAAGCTGCTGTGTTATCGCTAATATGCGCACATCATTCAAATCCGTAATACCCGCCTCTTCGGCGACTTCACGTACCGCCGCAGCTTCAAACGATTCTCCTGACTCGACATGGCCTCCAGGTAAACACCAGCATGGCACTTCGCCTGGTTTGATTCTGTATCCAAGCAATACTGCACCATCCGGTCGAATAACAATGGTTCCCACACCGATTACAGGTTTCCCGTTTTTACTCACAATTTAACCCCTTTTCAAATCAGCTAACACCGAAGATGCTGCATAATGTCCACTGATAAATGCAGCGACAATTCCCCTGAATAAGCCACAGGCATCACCTGCCACCCATACTGGTGAGTCAGGCATACGCAACTCTCCGTTAACTTCAGGATACCAACCTATTCCTTCCAGGGTGGGCCCAATCAATCTGGTTTCAGGATGGTCGATTATTGGAAACTTCTTCATCAGACTCTTAATGCCATCAAGCATCAAATTCATGAGTTTTTCACCATAAATATTTTTAAGTCTGGTTGCCGATTCTGAATCCATGTTCAATACATCCTGAAGCTTTACTCTGAAATGAGATTCAGATTTTGATAACGCCTCAAGTACTGCTGGAAGAGCTTCCTTTGCAATACCTTCATCGAGAACCCGAGTATTGAAGCCAACATTTGATCGACCGGAATATGGTCCGTCGGAGTGACCAGATACAGTCCACAATCCCAAAGTCTGTGTTAGTACCGTTTCTCCACCACGGCATGCGCAGAATGTTCTCCACTCCACCTCCCCTGACCCCAGCTGGAATTTAAGTTTTGGATCAAGTTGAGACATATTACCAAAGAATGATAAATCATGAGGCTGTTCAATGCGAAATCCAACTTCAAGCCTCCGGAAAGATTGCCGTGACTTATCTGGGATTCCTAGTGGACCAAAACGGCCGCTGGCTACAATGACACGTCGAACATGGAGAGTTTTAAATGAGTCTTTACCATCAGTTAAAGTAAACTCAAAATAATCATGCTCGGGCAAATAGCGATAGTGAGACACCTGTGTATCGGTCAAAATATCGGACTCGGTACTCTGAACCAATTGGGTGATAAGTTCCAGTCTCGCTTGTAGAGATAAATAGTCAGAAGGGTAATCTTTGAGCATCCATTCTCCGCTTCCTACCGTATAGGCTTTAGGATGGTCTGGAAATGGGGGGGTATCCAGTCCATAAGAAGTAAGCAAATTGCAAGTCCAGTCATAAGCTGCATGCAAAGCATCCTGCTGCGGCAGATCCCAAAGATGACTTGCCGATGGGAAAAATGAGAATTTTCCATCAGAATATAAACCTGCACCACCATGACCTTGGGTAAGCTCTTCTTCAATATCTTTGTCACGTTTCTGAATAGCTCTTCCTTGATCAATCAGAATTGAATGAAGGCCATTACCTTTAAGACGTTGTGCCGCAGCCAGCCCAGCAGGACCGGCACCAATAATTGCAACATCATATTCAACCACAAAACACTCCTTATCCTTATATGCCAACATAGGCATCCTCTTCGTTGTCAATAACACCAAGAAGTACTTACAATAGATACGATTCGCATCGCATCGCATCCAAATTGAGGTAAAAAATTTAAAGAAAAGATAGAATTGATTCTGCTCCTTACTTACTACATGCTTTAACTGCGACCAGCACGCTGTTTCAGCCTAAGTTCAGTGGAGCCTGCCTATCATTTTGTGTGAATGGCTCAATATTCAATACGGCTCATATCGAATATGTGCTATGCTGCAACACGTCATAATTGATGTCAACGAATAAAAGACACAGTATGAGGAGCATATTTTGTTATCCCCAACTCGATCTGGCCGACCAAGAAGCGCCGCAGCAACAAAAGCCGTATTGACCACTGCTCTGGAGTTAGCACATATAGGAGGAATTCAGCACGTAACAATTGAACGCATTGCACAACATGCCAACGTTGCAAAATCGACCATATATCGCAGATGGCCGAACGCATCAGCGGTTGTTATGGATGCTTTTTTACAAGATATTGAGTCATCTATAATTTACCAACCAACCACCTCTACTCCGGAAACAGTTAAACAAACAATTCAATCATTAATCAATGCGTTATCTGGAAAAAGAGGGAAGCTTTTGCGCTATTTAATTGGCGTGGCGCAGCGCAATGAAGAACTACAGAAGGCGTTTATTCAACAATGGATCGAACCCCGCCGACAGCTCGGAATAAAAGTCCTTAACCAAGCGATCAATCGTGGGGAGTTGCATTCATCTTCTGACCCTGAACTGATTCTGGACATGCTCTATGGTGCACTATATTACCGTATGATCATCTCTTTCACACATCCTGACTCTTCATTCGTAAATCAGCTTGTAGATCGTGTGTTTCATGGTCTATATCAGAAACACGCTGACAAATAACTACTTTTACCTAGTCGTTAGTTTTATCTCTGTGATCGAGATCGATAGCCAAAATAATTGCAGAGACCATGCGGTGCTTTCCCCCTTCAAATATCGCTACTCCATTTTTAGCAGCAGAATTACCAAAATAGATAGAGGACCATAACAGCTTTGGCAAATAACAGCGGCTTCACTGAAGCTATCCGGCTTAGCCGCCTATAAAATTAATAATTAGCCTTCAACCAGTCGGTATATCCTTTTGCTCCATTACCGTAATAGGCGTCATTATTTGCATCAACCAGTTCAATACCATAGCGTAGACGTTCTACCAAATCGGGATTAGGAATAAACGGACGTCCAAATGCAATTGCATCCACCTTACCTTCCGCGCGACGGGAAATCGCCATTTCAAGGTCATAATTGTTGTTACCGATATAAGCTCCGTCGAACAACGATCTGAGTGCATCGAGATCAATACCCTCAGGAATATCACGATTTTTTCCCGTTGTTCCTTCAACAAAATGGAGATAAGCCAGTTTGAATTTATTGAGTTGCTGAATCAGGTAGCTATATGTCGTCATCACATTACTATCAAGTGGAGTGTCTCCTACTTCTGTTGTCACTGGAGACAATCTAATACCAACTCGACCATCGCCCCAAATATGGGCTACAGCATCAACAACTTCGAGGATCAATCTGGCTCGGTTTTCAATTGAACCACCGTATTGATCGGTGCGATGGTTAGTTGAATCACGTAGAAACTGTTCTAGGAGATAATTGTTAGCAGCATGAACTTCTACACCATCAAACCCTGCGCGTTTAGCACATTTTGCCGCATGTCTATACTGCTCGATAATATAGGGGATTTCGTTGGTTCCAAGTGCACGCGGTATGGAAGCTCTTTCTATGCCACGATTGGTAAAAACATTCCCGTCTGTTTCCATAACAGATGGAGCTACAGGTGCTTCTCTATTTGGTTGAAGATCAACGTGTGAGAAACGACCGACATGCCACAATTGCATTACAATCTTACCACCAGCAACATGAATAGCATCTGTGACTTTTTTCCACCCTGCTACCTGATCTTCTGTCCAGATTCCAGGAGTCATGGCATAACCGCGTCCCTGTGCTGAAATATTGGCTGCTTCTGAAATGATTAAACCTGCACTCACACGCTGAACATAATATGTAGCATTAAGTTCATTTGGGATCCCATCCTCATTCGTGCGACCACGTGTTAAAGGTGCCATAACAATACGGTTGGAAAGTTCAATTTCTCCTAATTTGGTAGGTGAGAAAAGATCGGTTCTAATACTATTATCGATCATAATATTTCCTATTTTTTATATTGATATAATGGTTCGACCAATACACAAATTTATAACTTTGTGAAATTATAACTGAAACAGTATATGTCAAAAAAATTAATTTCCATTAAATCGCTTATTATGTCTTTTTGTGAAGGAGATCCGAATGAAAACCCGTGGGTTAACGGTATTAATCAGATACTGTAACCTATTATTATTCCCTACGATACTGAATGGAATAATATTTACAATGAAGAAAAAAATAAAATCCAGAAACAATTTCATATTAAAATTATTAATATTAAACATATTAGTTATACGGCTGTGCCTGGTTTATCTGCAAAGCCCGTTATTGATATCGATTTAATCGTTTCCGATCCTACACAAGAAACAGACTACATCCCTGCCCTTGAAAAATTAGGTTACATATTACAAGTAAGGGAATTTATCAGTAATCTATAAGTATGAGTGAAATTCAATGACATGTCTCACTTTTTCCAGAACCTTACGCAGAGTTTCTAATTCTACAGAACCGATAGCTAAACGGATTGCATGTCATATTAAAAATGTATCCATGACAATAATTTGATTGTCATGATATTGAGCCATACCATGCTAATTCGCAAAAATAAATTAGGAATAATGATCATGCAGCACAAACTTAAAAGTAATACAACAAGTGGATGGTTAAACGGTTTTTTAGGTGTACTAATATTTAGCGGGTCACTACCTGCAACAAAAGTAGCTGTCATGGATTTTGATCCCGTCTTTTTAACTGTTGCCCGTGCTTCCCTTGCAGGATTATTAGCAATTATTATTCTTTTTGTTTTTAAAGAAAAACGCCCTGTATCCAGTCAACTAGTTTCATTATTGATTGTTGCCATAGGTGTTGTTGTTGGATTTCCGCTCTTAACTGCATTGGCTCTTCAGCATGTTACTTCAGCACACTCAATTGTATTTCTTGGATTATTACCCCTCACCACGGCCATTTTTGGTGTATGGAGATGTGGAGAACGCCCTCGCCCTGCTTTTTGGATATTCTCTGTCGTTGGAAGTTTATTGGTGATTGGATTTGCATCTTTGCAAGATTTATCAGCTTCGCTGATTGGAGATGCGTTAATGCTTGCTGCTGTGCTTGTTTGTGGGCTTGGCTATGCTGAAGGCGCAAAACTTTCTCGTGTATTGGGAGGATGGCAAGTTATCTGTTGGGCGTTGCTTATATCATTACCAATAATGCTCACTATGACATTTCTATTTATGCCAAACTCATTTGCAAATGTCGGTATTTCTGCATGGATTAGCCTGATCTATGTATCCCTATTTAGTATGTTGATTGGTTTTATTTTTTGGTATCGAGGATTGGCTCAAGGAGGTATTGCTGCTGTTGGCCAACTTCAATTACTACAACCTTTTTTTGGCCTCGTTCTATCCGCTAGTCTACTTGGTGAATCTGTGAGCTTATTTATGGTGGTTGTAACTGTCGGGATAATTTTTTGTGTGGCTGGTTCACGGAAGTTTGCAAGGTAAAGAGAAAAGCGTGCTTTGCTTGATATCTCTGCGAAAATTGCACCATTTTACTCCAATTATGGTTAATATAGGCTGAATATTTTAATACATTAGTTGATATAGATATTCTTAATCATGCGTAGAATGGATCATTTTAGCGGGATAACAGCGTTTGTCACAACAGCACAACTAGGGAGTTTTACTGCTGCGGCAGAACGCCTTGGTTTGACAAAATCTGCTGTAGGTAAAAGTGTTGGGCGACTTGAAAATCGCTTAGGAATTAAGCTTTTTCAACGTTCAACACGAAGTTTGAGTTTGACACCTGATGGAGAAGCCTTCCTGATAAATTGCTAAAGCGCTATTGATATTCTTGAACAGGCTGAATCTATACTGACTTCACATATTGTCCATCCTTCAGGACGGCTCCGCATTGATTTCCCCGCTGCTTTTGGTCGTCAGAGGATACTTCCTGCGCTTTTGAAAATTGCCCATGATTATCCTGAATTATCACTTACTGTTTCGTTCAGTGAGCGCTTTGTTGATTTGATTGAAGAAGGCATTGATCTTGCTGTACGTATTGGTGAACTTTCTGACAGTAGCGGTCTGGTTGCCCGTAGATTAACAACCCAAAAACTCGTTATTTGTGTAGCGCCAGAGTATTTATCTCTTAACAATGAACCTAAAATTCCCGAAGAATTAAGCCAACATCGTTGTATAGTGGGATTTCGTAGGAACCAACCAGTATCTTGGTTATTGAAGGAAAAGAACGGTAAAGTAAAACGTTACACTCCACCAGCGACTTACGAATTTGCTGATGGAGATGCAATGTTGGAGGCTGTTCTGGCAGGGTGTGGTTTTGCACAACTTCCATTATGGATGGTGGGAAAATACCTTGAAAGTGGAGAACTCAAAGAAGTATTGCAAGAATATTCAGGTATAGAAATCCCAATTAACGCATTATGGCCACAAAACCGTCATTTGACGCTATGTCGTAGATACTCTGGTTGAAATGGCGGAAAGTGGTTTGTTAAATTAATTTTTAAGGTAAATACTGAAAAAAGCTATTAAAGAAAAGAGGATGCTGCTCAGAAAAATCGCGTGTACTCCAAATTGTGCAAGAAACCACCCTCCAACCACATATCCAATAGTAATGCCTAAATTCGAAAAAGAAATATAAAAGCTGTTAGCAAATTCAGGTGCTTCATTTGCTTCCCGTAGAAGCCATGTCTGACTGACCACCAGCCCAGCAGAATGCAGTCCACCCCAGAAAATTTGGAGATAGAGAATAATTAATAAAATAGGATAGGCATAAATTGTCATCACAACATTTTTTTGCAGCAAGCCGCTAAAAATAAAGTTGCCTATAAATCCACAAATACCAAATAGTATTAAAATTATACCGATAGAATTCTTATTAAACTGAGTGATTTTTGCTAGGTAATCAGCTATATAGCTAAAACTTGAGAACATCGCGGAAAAAATTATTTAAAGCCGCAATGATTTGTTTTCATATTATCTTGCAGATGCTCTTTATGTGAGTTTGGGCGGTTAGGATATCACCCATAGAACAAGTTAATAATGAAAGCTGTCATAAATTCGATGAGTTTACTTACGTAGATGAAACCAACAAATTTTAATGTTTACCCAAAAAATACTTTAACAATCCTCACCAAAAATGCAGTAAGATTAGCCCTCAATCGTAGAAATTGATCCGGATTATTAGCTTGTTATCGCTTTTTCGCCTCTCACAAAGCCGAACACCCACCATCATCGCTTTACTGGCGATTTTTATGTTGTTCATTGCACCAGTGGTATCAAAAACACTGGAGCACCACCGTGAAGGAATAAGAAGCGAAATAAATCACTGTATGTCTGTGTCCAATATGCAATCGACACACACTATGAATCATCATGGTGTGGATCATATTCATATGGGATTGATGGATGATATCGCTTGTGGTTACTGCCAGCTTTTGATTAATCTGCCATTATTAGCTGGTGGCTTTGTTCCTTTCATTCTACTGACACTAATTGTGTCTAGGGCGCCACCAGCATCGCGCTTCTTTGGCCCAATTATTCGACTGTTTTACGGCGAATCACAACCACGTGCCCCACCCCTTAATTAGTCTGCTTGAAATAAACCATTCTATTTTCTTTGCCTTACACAGTTTGTACGGCAATTTGGTAATTTTTCAAACAAATTCCAAAACCGAATTTGTTGCTAATTAAGGGATTTTTTATGTCTGCTACACAACTATTTCGTATATCACCTCTGACAGCAGCTTTAGCTATCGCACTCACTATGCCAACCATTGCTTGGGCTGCCAATATGGAACAACATACTAAAGAAACACGCATTGCCCATGATCACGATAATGAAACTGTGATCACTGTAACTGCCCCGGCAATTTCACCACTTGAGGTAATTTCTTCACTAAAAGCACCTCGCCAACCAGTGCCTGCTAGTGATGGTTCTGATTACCTGAAAACCATTCCGGGTTTTTCACAGATCCGCAACGGTGGTACTAATGGCGATCCTGTATTCCGTGGTATGTTTGGTTCTCGTCTGAGAATGTTAATTGATGACAGTGAAATACTGGGCTCTTGTGGTGGGCGTATGGATGCGCCAAGTTCTTATATTTCACCAGAAAATTACGACGTTTTGAGTTTAGTCAAAGGCCCACAAACCGTACTCTGGGGGCCGGGTAATTCAGCGGGAACTATTCGTTTCGAGCGTATTCGCCCCCAATTTGAACAATTTGGCGCTCAAGGTAATGTCAGCACAGTTGTTGGCTCTAATAGTCGTTGGGATGGTAATGCTGATCTCAGTATTGGCAATGAACTGGGTTATATCCGTTTGATCGGAAATAAATCTCGCTCCAATGATTATAAAGATGGTGATGGCAATCACGTTCCTTCCCGCTGGGATAAATGGAACACCGATGTCGCCCTAGGTTGGACACCTGATGAAAATACGTTACTTGAGCTAAGCGCTGGACAGGGTGATGGTGAAGCACGTTACGCCACACGAGGCATGGATGGCTCTCAATTCAAGCGCAAAAGTCTTGGTGTGCGTTTTGAAAAAACTAACATTGGTGAGGTGTTTGATAAATTCGAATCCAATTTTTATTACAATTATACCGACCATGTTATGGATAACTATTCCATGCGTCATTCAGAAATAAAAAGGGCTTCAGAACCTGATCGCTCGACAATGGGTGGCCGTATGATGGGAACTTGGATGTGGGAAGATTTCAAGTTACAGAGCGGCGTGGATATGCAAACCAATATTCACCGTACCAATACCGATCGTAAAATGGCTGAAGCTCAAAGAAATGGGTGGATGAAAAATGCACGTTTCCGTGATTACGGTATTTTTGGTGAATTAACATGGGATACAACTGAGCAAAGTAAAGTTATCGGTGGTGCGCGTTTGGATCGTGCGATGGTATATAAATATTCCACCCAACAAGAACGTAAAGAGACTTTGCCTGCGGGCTTTATTCGGTTTGAACATAACCTGAAAGATACCCCCGTGATGCTGTATGCCGGTATTGGTTATACCGAACGTTTTCCTGATTATTGGGAGCTGTTTTCAAATAAATCGGGTGAAAATGCTTTCACTGATATAAAGCCAGAAAAAACGACACAGTTAGATATCGGTGCGCAATATAACGATAACAGCCTGAAAGGTTGGATATCAGCGTATGTGGGTAAGGTGAATGACTTTATCCTGTTCGATTATATCAACAAGGATCCGGTGGCCGGTAACGTGGATGCCACCATTATGGGTGGAGAAACGGGGGTTGCTTATAAGTTTAACGAAAATTGGAAAACTGATGCCAGCCTGGCGTATTCCTGGGCGCAAAATACCACTAATCATCGTCCATTGCCGCAGATCCCTCCTTTGGAAGCTCGTTTCGGCTTGACTTGGGAACATGGCGACTGGACTAGCAGTGGTTTGCTGCGCCTGGTAAATAGCCAACATCGAGTGGCAATCAATGAAGGTAACGTTGTAGGAAAAGACTTTGATCGCAGCAAAGGATTCGCCATTCTATCTGCAAATACAACCTATCAGGTGACCAAAAACGTTCAAGTCAGTGCTGGTGTTGACAACATTTTTGATAAAGCCTATAGCGAACACCTTAACCTAGCGGGAAGTCAGGGCTTTGGTTATTCCGGCAATACAGCAGTAAACGAGCCTGGGCGTACTTATTGGGCAAGAGTTAATGTTAAGTTTTAATATTCTTTATTCCTAGACCTATCTCGCCCTGATTTACGTCAGGGCGAATCTTTTTGGGCTGACTCATTATCTAGCAACCAATGCCGTAGCAGTATTGTAAGTTGTTCTTGTTGAGTTTCTGTCAATGGCTTGAGAATCGCTTTTTGGTTCTCCAAATGGCTTTCCACTGCTTTGTCTATCAATGCCCTTCCTTCTGTAGTCAGAAAAATCTTGCAACTACGTCGGTCTTCTTCGTTAGCAATACGCCCAATCAGTCCTCTCTGTACCATATGTTCAATACGAGTACTCATTGCTCCAGAAGTTAACATAACGGATTGATATAGCTCAGTAGGTGTAATGGGTATGTTATTACGACGCAATGTCGCAAGGATATCAAATTCTATAGCGCTTAGGCCGTGTTCTTTGAAAGCATGTTGCAAACGTTGTTCAATAATTTTGTTTATGCGACATAACCGCCCAATGACGCCTATCGACGATGGGTCAAGGTCTGGGCGCTGCTGTTCCCACTGTATTAATAATCGGTCAACGTGATCGTATTTCATGCTTTTTCCCTGTCAATTTATTTCGACAAAAAGATACTTGATAAAAATCAATTAGGCTATTATTTTAATTTATCTTTATGAAAAGATACTTCTGTTGATGGTATTTTAAAGTTGATAATTACTAAAAGTGATGAGTAGGATGAAAAACAAACAAATCAGAAGGACAGCAACATGTCAGAAATTAGATCTATCCACAATATGTTACTAACTGCGCTAGCCCCAATTGTTTGGGGAAGCACTTACATTATTACGACAGAAGTATTGCCGCCCAATATGCCTTTGCTAGCTTCTACCGTTAGAGCGTTACCTGCTGGTATATTATTATTGTTGATTTGCCGTACCATGCCAAAAGGAATTTGGTGGTTACGTATTATGATATTGAGCTTACTCAATATCGGTGCTTTCTTCTATTTTCTCTTTGTTGCGGCAGGATATCTTCCAGGTGGAACAGCATCATTAATCATGGCTTGCCAACCCATAATTGTTATATTGTTAAGCACTTGTATATTGAAAACTTCCCTTACAATAAAACACATTATTTCGGCGATATTGGGTGTTATTGGGATCAGTTTATTAGTATTGAATTCAACCACTAGTCTAAATTGGCAAGGCGTTGTTGCGGGTTTCGCAGGATGCGGTTGTATGGCTTTAGGGGTTGTACTGACGAAATATTGGAACCGTCCCGCCAATTTATCATTACTCAGTTTTACCGGCTGGCAATTAATTCTTGGAGGATTAATGTTATTGCCTGTCGCTATTTTCATAGAAGGTTTACCACAGCATCTTACCGTAACCAATATGCTTGGCTACGGCTATTTATGCATAATCGGTGCAGTGTTTTCTTATATTATTTGGTTTCGAGGAATTGAAAAATTACCTGTTGTGACAATCTCTTTTTTGGGATTTCTCAGCGCATTATCTGCTTGTATTTTAGGATATTTATTTCTAAAACAAACATTTTCCTTACTACAAATGTTCGGGGCATGCACGATCATTATCGCTGTTTGGCTTTCTATTCCCCGAAATCAGACAGAAAAAACTAATAACCCTACAGTTTAATTATCTATTAAAAAATAACAGGAAAATCAATGAAGCTTACTATAATTTCAGGCAGTCAACGCCCAGACTCGCTCAGCCAACGTGTAGCTCGTTATTTGCAAAAATTAAGTAGTGAATATGGATTTACTGAAATAGAGCTTCTGGATCTCTCCAGTGTAGAATTGCCATTACATGATGGTTATACAACAGATATATCAGCGGAATCTCATCCTTGGCAGCCAATTGCACAACATTTAAGAAAGAGTAAAGCATTTATCTTTGTTACTCCAGAATGGCATGGAATGTCAACTCCGGCGTTGAAAAACCTTCTGTTACATTGTTCTATAGCAGAATTAGGCCATAAACCAGCATTATTGGCGAGCGTATCAAGTGGAATTAATGGTGTTTATCCTCTTTGCGAATTACGAATGACAGGTTTTAAAAATAATCATGTTTGTTTTTTACCTGACCATTTAATCTTCCGCCAGGGTGAAAGTTTGATTTCAAACGATCTGATTTGTAACGATGATATATTTGAAAACCGTGTTAACTATACACTGAAACTACTTAAATCTTATGCTAAGGCACTGGAGCAAGTTCGTGAAGATGTTGGTGAAGAAAGCGAAAATTATTTGTATGGTATGTAAATAAACAATATTCAGTTCATTATGCATAAAGCTCGGCTCAAAAGTTTGAGCCGAGAGTAGAGTTCCTCCCATTTAAATCTATTTTTCCTTTTTTATTGAGTAATCTCAAGAATAAGTTACTCGTTATTAATAAGGCTGGATAAAAACACAGTACACCGTGTTTTTGGCATTTTTGTTTAATAACAACACAATAGCAGCTCTATTTGCAATCAATTGGATTGAAAAATCATCACATTACTAATGCAAGCTATTGTTAAGCCTCTAGGAGAGTTTCTTTAAGCACATAAAATACTCTTGGCATCCAGTATGTTCATCGACTTCTTCGCTAACAACATGAAACCCTTGCGATAAATAGAACTCATAACTTGCTTGGTTTTGCTGATAAACCGATAGCGTGAGTTCAGTTCTTCGTTTTTTGGCATTATTCACCAATGCCTTGCCAATTCCTTGCCCCTGTTTATCTGGTGATACAAAAACCGCAGCCAAACTATTTTCGTGAAGCGCATAAAAACCGACAACGTTAGAACTCTGTACATAGACATAAACTTCTGAAGCCGGAATATAGATATTTCTCATGTTTTTTACTTGCGATTGCCAAAATTCAGCCGCCACAAAATTGTGAGCTTTGATAGAAGCTTCCAACCAAATAGATAGAACCGCATCCATATCTGCTTCTGTAAATGGTCTGATCACTTTTGATATCCTCGTGATTTACTCTACTTTTTCCGATGTAATCTTTTCAATAAGTAAAATGCGATAAAAGCAGCTATGACGTTATAAAACGTACTGAAAACAAAGATTTTTTGGTATGTAACAAAAAACAATGTCTCTATTTTATTAAAGTGCCATTGGATTATTATGCTAACCACAGCAACACCAAAAGCGGCTCCAATTTGTTGCAAAGTTGCAATTACCCCTGATGCCATACCTGCGAATCTCACGCTAACAAAAGTCAAAACTATATTAAGCAATGGTGTCATGACAAAACCTTGACCATAGCCAAGGAATGATAGAAACAATCATCGAATAAACCATCATCCAAGTAAACATTATAAATAGTAACCAACTACAAAAAATCACAAATTAATAACAATTGGCGTTCAGTTAATTCACGAAACGCCAAAATCATGCCATTTAAAAGGAACTTTAAAAAGGGTGATGTTATGTATATTATTCTTGCATTGTTATAAAATGGTTATAATAAAGTTAAATATTTTCCTTGCACTTTGAGTTCAATTATTATGCTATAGCAACTTGTAGGCAGAGAATATCTATGGTCTGCATTGTTCTGTAGCTAATCCAAATATAGGTGAATCTCACCATAGCCTACTTGTTACATCTCAATTATCGTCATCGATTTTATTAATAAGAACTTTTCAAGGAGCGATTTGCAAAACAGCGAATTGAAAGTTTCCACTTTTTGAAAAAGGGAACCTCTATTATGAAAAAAAACAATTCGGCACGACCGATTTTTCTGTGGATGACATTATTTTTTGGATTATTACCTATTAGTACCTCAATGGCTGCTTCTGAATATCAGGAACAGGGTAAAAAAAACTCACCAGATAGTTGGTTATCAGATGAATTTAATCATCAGTGGGGATTAGCTGCTATTGGTGCTCATTATGCCTATGCTCGTGGTTACACAGGAAAAGGCATTAATGTTGGTGTATTGGATGAAGCCGTTACCAACCATTTTGAATTTGCAGGCAAACTAAAAATTTTAAGCCCAGACGATACCTGGAATTACGATAAAAATCCCGACACTGGGATTATCAGTTTTGGAGCTCATGGGAACCATGTTTCTGGGATTATTGCAGCAAACAGGGACGGCAAGGAAATGCATGGTGTAGCATTTGATGCGGGTTTGATTACAGGGAAATATTTGCAAAACCCCTATAACCGTACAGAAGCCATGATCCAAAGCAACGCACGTGTCATTAATAACAGTTGGGGTGTTCGCCCCTCCTATGAAACTGATGAACACGGTAAACCTAAACGATGGGAAAATGGGACAATCAAGTATTATCCAGTCACATTGCAAGATCTTACTAATTATGTCACACCAATTAAGGATGATTTGGATCGGTTAAGCCGCACTCCAATTCCAGAACTCGATGACTATACAACAAGAACTGCGGGCCTATTGCGCGCAGCACGTCATGGGAAATTAGTTGTTTTTGCCGCGGGAAATGCAAATAACTATAACGTCACTTGGTTACATGCGGGTATGCCCTATTTCTTCCCTGACGCATTGAAAAACTACCTCAGCGTTGCCAATCTGACTAGGGAAAACGCAATTAACGTTTCATCAACGAGTTGTGATTATACTGCCAGTTACTGTTTGTCCGCACCAGGTACAAAAAATTCCAGGTATTGGCGGCATAGTTGAGAAAGACACTACTGTAGAACGAGTCTGTAATAGTATTGAGTGTGCATATGACAGTTGGGGTAATGATATATCCGGTCACGGTGGATTAACGAAAATCGGTAACGGTACACTCGAACTTGCCGGTAAAAATAACATCTATAAAGGGCCAACTTTAGTAGAACAAGGTCGTTTACTGGTTAGCGGCTCCATAACTTCAGATGTTACTGTGCAAAATGGTGCTATTTTTGGAGGGGATGGTACAGTCGGTTCACTCTTAGCCAATTCCGGCGCCAATATTGCACCCGGTAACTTAAGTACTAACTCTGTCCTAAGTTCTGGTGGTACTCTGAAAGTTGATCGTGATGTTACTTTCCTAACTGGTTCACATTATCTGGTAGAAGTTGTACCAAATAGCCTGGGTCATAGTGATCGTATTATCAGCAATGGGTTAGCAACGTTGAAAGGCGGTGAAGTGCAAGTCACTCTGGAAAATAGTAGTAACTTGTTATCGAAGCAAGAAGTCCGTAGTTTGCTTGGACAGCAATATAATATTCTGCAAGCAAACCTTGGTATCAACGGCAAGTTTGCAACTGTAGTGCCAAATTATTTATTCGTTGGTACTGAACTTAGTTACCAAACTAACCGAGTGATGTTAGATATAAAACGTAATTCCACCACATTTGCCAGTTTAGGAATGACTGCTAATGAACGTGCTGTAGCTAATGCTGCTGATAAACTGAGTTTGGGTCATCCGGTTTATGAGAGTATCTTGATGTTTGATACAACGGCGCAAGCCCGCCAAGCATTTCAGCAACTTTCTTCTGGGCAGATCCATGCTGATATTGCTGCGGCACAAATCAATAATAGCCGCTATATACGCGATACCCTGAATACCCGTTTGCGTCAGGCTCATGGTAGAACCATCGAACAGGATATTAAAACTGATAAAAACGGTGCTTGGGGGCAAATAATAGGTAATTGGCAACGCGCTAATGGTAACAGTGAAGTCAATGGTTATCGTGTATCCAACTATGGTGTGTTATTAGGAGCGGATAAAGAGTTTGGCGATGATTGGCGGCTCGGTGTCGCTACCGGATATACCCGCTCTTCTTTGAATGGTGGATATAACACTTCAGCACATAGTAACAATTTTCATTTGGCTCTATACGGTAGCAAACAGATTGATGCTTTGGCATTGCGTGCCGGCGCTACTTACAGTTGGCATCGTTTTGATACCAAACGTTCGGTTGCTTTTGGTCGTCAATCCGACAATCTGAAAGCGAAATATGGTGCTCAGACCGGTCAATTATTTACTGAGACAGCTTACGGAATAAATACCTCTTGGCTAAATCTGGAACCATTCGCTAACCTGTCTTATGTTAATTTCCGTAATGAAGGCATTAATGAACATGGTGGTGCCGCTGCATTAAACGGTAATAAACAATCGAAAAATGTAACCTTCTCCACATTAGGTTTACGTGTCGATCAAAAATGGCAGACCGAAAACGAAATCACTGTAGGAGCATATGGTGAATTGGGTTGGCAACATCAGTTTGGCAATGTAGAGCGTGACTCTAAATTAAGTTTTAGCAATAGCGATACCCCGTTTACTGTCAACAGTGTTTCAGCCGCACGGGATTCTGCTGTCGTTAAGGCAGGTACGGAATTTGAAATTAATAAAAATACTAAACTGTCACTGGGGTATAATGGTGTTTTATCAAGCAGTCATAAGGATAATGGTGTATTCCTGAATGCCAATTGGAAATTCTAGTTAATCAAAATTGCATATGTTTTGATAACAAAAACTCACTGTTGGCAATGACTGGCAGTGAGTTTTTTTAGGGCATGAGATTTTTAGGTTTTTGTACTCACTTTGGCACAAATCACCTTGGTAGAATTGAATAATGATTAAATTAGATAATTAATTTAAGTCATTAAACAGATCCAAAGGAGGAAAATTGTGACTTATAGCAAAGCTTTATTAATTAGTTTGTTGGGTTTTTCAGCAAGTTCAAGTGCCTTGGATTTAACTAATTTTTTAGCTCCAAATAATAATGGTGCTCCGTTGATAAAATCAACCGATCCTGACGCTGAAAAATTTAGAACCGTTGGTAAATTAAATGGAACCTCACACTGTACAGCAACCCTGATTTCTGGTGAAAATGTACCGAATAAGGATACACCGGCATTAATACTTACCGCAGGGCATTGTGTAGATAGCAATGTAGGCACAAATGATGTCATCGTTGATCAGCCTGCACCTGAATATTGGCGATATACCCCGGATTATTTCATTGATAAGAAAGATGAGTTATCACCAATAAAAGTCAACCGTATTTTATATTCAACGATGAAATATGAAGATATTGCGGTATTACAATTGGATGAAACTTATGGTGACTTAGCGAAAAAAGGCTATTATCCTTTGAAGTTGAAGAAAGACCTTGATATGAAACATCAACCTATTGTGTTGACTCATATTCCTGTCGATAACGTTGATTACAATTACGCTTATATCAGAAAATCTGAGTGTAATATCACTGGAAAATCACCCGTTTTATATGAGGGTGGTTCTCCGTGGATTTGGGCTCCGGTTTTCTCTGTGAATTGCGATGGTGTAGCTGGTGGAACGTCAGGTTCCCCTGTTTTTGAGAAAGATAAAACAGGCGTGATTGGTGTACTGAATACAACAGTAACATCAGGAATGACTGGCTGTGGACTTGGCAGACCTTGTACTATCGAAAACAATAAAGGCGTTCCGACAGAAGGAGCTAGCTATTTTATCCCTGTCGATAGTATTGCCAATGCATTGACAAAGGATAGCAAGTTAGATCTATCTAAACTGGAAAATAACAGCGGTAATATTCTGGAAAGAAGTCCACTTTGGTCACTCTGGACAACTCAGAGTGTTAATCCTGTTGGTGGTGAGAAAGCAAAATGGGACATCGTTATCAAGGAAAATGCTAACGTTAAGAATATTCGATATAAAACAGGATTAATCAGTGATGTCAATTGTTCTGCTGAAGCAGGATACAGTGCTTCTATTCCTGCAAGTCAAAGTCCGCTGCAAAACATGCTGGTTCCTAACAAAGAAGGCATCTATAAACTCTGTGTTATTCACCAGAATAATGATGGCCAATGGCAAAAAACAAAAGATGCCTCTGTTATGTTGCGAGAAGTTGATAATACTCCACCGTCAATTAAACCCATGTTAAATAAGGATGATTATGGGGATGTTTGGCGTATAACAGCCAACGTTCGTCCATATGAGATCTCAAGTATACAAATTAAATATGGGCCTAAAGCAACAACGAATTGTGATGACAAAACAGGTTATAGCTATCCTTGGAGGTTAACAATGTTGGCAAAATCTGAAGCACCATGGCGTGTTTGCGCATACGGTGAAGATATGGCAGGAAATGCTGGCCCGATTAACATACTTGATATTGAAGCAACCACAACTAAGTAAAAAGTAAATGAACTCACTGTTAGTAAATGCTGGCAGTGAGTTTTCCTTTATATTTTCATTTATTCTTGCTTACGATAAAAATCATTTCTTCTGACTGATCATGATAAGTTTCTCCTTGCCAGTTACCGAATACATTTGTCGCAATTAAATTCGCGTCAGCTAGTGCTTGCTGGATCTCAGTAAAACTGGCAAATGCAATTGCTGAAAATGCCTGGTATTCCTGCTTGTTGTTTAAAACTTGATAGTAAGTGCCGTAAGTAACAGTCCTATTGTGAACTCGAAAATCATTCCATGCCAAGATAGGGCCTAATATTGGATGGATAAACTCACGTTTAGAATCTGCTTTTGTCCAACTCAACCACTCTTTTGCTAAAGGGTTACGACTGTCAAAAATACACTGCCCCCCTTCAGCCAAGTGTTCATAAATCCGTTTAAGTACTGCAACTCGATCTTGATGAGTTAGGAACACTTGAAAAACGTGGCCGGATAAAATGATTAAGTCGAATTTCTGAAATAATGCCAACTGCTTAGCATCGGATTGTACCCAAGTGACTTGTGATCCTGCTGGTTTGGTTTTAGCAATATCCAGCATAGAGTCGGCAATATCACAGCCAAATACCACCTTATCGGGATAGGTTAGAGCGATTTTATTAGTGAGTGTTCCCGTGCCACAGCCTAAATCTAAAATAGCATGTGCATTTTTGGCAAGTCCGATATAATAGTCGTAATCTGGTACCCATTCGTTATCGAAATCATAAAACTGAGCTAAGTTGCTGTCCTGATAGAGTCGATCAATTGCCATATCTAATAATCCTTAGTATCATTATGCTGATTTCTCCCCCCTGTTTATTGTTCTTTCTTCATGCCATTGCCTCTCCTTTAACATTAAGCATCACCCCAAAAATTTTATCAAATACCAATCTCATTTCTTATATCTGAGTCTGAGGAGGCTTAAATATGCCACCACATATTGTTCTATCTATGATGCTACTTATATTTTCACTTATTGTATTTTTCATTGGTGCGACGGAATTTATGTTATCACCCATGCTCAAGCCTTTGGCTGAGGCATTTAGAACGACAACAGACAAGGCTACTTGGCTGGTCTCTGGTTATGCCCTCGCCTATGCACTTGCAGCACCGATTTTTGGTTGGTTGTCCGATCGGATCAATCGACGCAAATTATTGCTGGTATCCTTGCTGTTTCTGTCCCTTGATGGATTAGCATTAACGGTAGCCCCCAACTTGGAGATTGCAATTAGCTTACGTATTTTTGGTGGTATTGCTTCTGCCGCTTTGATTCCGACCATTTTTGCGCTGGTTGCAGAACTTTTTCCACCCGATAAGCAGGCGTCAGCGATGGGAATTATCATGCTTGGTATGACAGCCGGAATTGCAGGAGGACCTATTTTTGCCGGTGTTTTGACTGAATTATTTTACTGGCAGGTGCCATTTTTAGTGAGTGCATCAGGTTGTTTTTTGCTCTATATTTTAAGCAAAAAATACTTTTCAAACCAGATTAATACCCGAAAAACAGTTCATCAAACGGTAACATTTCAATCGATATTTCAATTTGGATACCAAGGAAACTTAATACGCCCTCTTATGGCAAAAGGATTTTGGAATGGTACAGCAGTATCTGCTTTTATATTAGCCGGAGAGGTTTTAAGACATCATTACGATTTGGGAACAGGGGCAGTTGGTATCTCTGTTTCTGCATTTGGTATCGGGCTTGGTTTTGGTAATCTATCCGTAAGTATTGTGAAATACCTGAATATCAGAGATGAATGTGCACTTTTGTTGGCAATAGTCTTACTTTTCATTACTTGTTCTTCATTTATGCTATTGCCCTTGTCTTTGCTTTTTAGTTTGGCTTGTCTGATGTTATGGGGATATACACTCGGCCTTGCTGCTCCGATAAGCACTTCAATTCTGGCAAATCGGGCAAAGCAGTATAAAGGCCAAATATTAGCTATCTCAGAAAGTTTGAACAATCTAACCATTCTGAGTTTACTTCCAATAGTTACTATGTTGTTGTCACAATACGGCACTGTGGTAACGATGATGATACTGGGAAGCTGTTTTATCGTAGCAATTGGGCTAACGCTGAAAGATTTATTGGTGACGCTGTCATCTAATTAAAGCTACTAACTATTCTTTTGAACTATACTTGTACTACATTCTTTTATGGCAACTAATGGTTTATTACGTTGGCGCCTTCTCATGTGATTAAATAACGCTCAATTAAATGTATTTCATTTAATATTAATGTGATACATAATTTAATTCTATTTAAATAAGATGGAATTATATATATTTAGACACCATCTTAATCCACAGATTAAATTATAGTTTATCAATTCACTATATAATAATTAAATGACATATAAGGAACCACTGTATGAAAAATGAAAGAAGACTTTTTCTGAAACAGGCAAGTGTTACTGGTGCAGTATTTTCATTATTACCTCTGATGCAAACAGGAGTTTTCGCCTCTTCACATAGCCAACCAAAGGAAGGAGATGGTATTGATATAGGAGTTTGTGAGATGACTCCAGAGGAAATGTCAGGTCCATATTTTATAAATAACAAATTACTGAGAAGGAATATAACAGAGGATGAACCAGGAATACCTCTTTTATTGACAATGAAAGTAATTGATTCTGTCACCTGTCAACCTTTACATGATATTTTTATTGATATATGGCATTGTAATGCAATGGGAAAGTATTCAGGCTGGAAATACATAAACCCAGATCTTGAAGCTCCATCTGATAATATAGGGACGATTTCAAGAACTGATGAAAGCACATTTCTTCGTGGGGCACAAAGGACAGACAAAGAAGGCATAGTCAGATTCACCACAATTTTCCCCGGTTTTTATGCTGGAAGAGCCATACATATTCATTTATCAGCAAGGAATTCGAACGTACAAAAAAGACAGGAAGATAAATTCTATTTTGTAGGCCAACTATATTTTCCTGAGGATATATCCAAAGAAATAATGAGTAATGATATGTATTCTCCAAGGGATGTTAATAGACTTAAAAATGAAGATGATTCCATCTTTTCTGGTGTTAAAAATAGAGCTGCGATTTTGACAATAGAAAAAATAAGTGATAATTCATTAGATGGATTACACGGAAAGATAGTTCTATCTATTAATAAAGACCATGTATCTGAGAAAATAACCCCTAAAGACTTAGCTAAATACACTGTGTAGGTGAATCTAATATCTCCCCTTCTCGCATACGTGCTTCTATCCAGCGGCGTGCCTGTATAATTTCAAGTACGGGCTCTTCGGCTTTTTCCGTCCACAAGTCGAGTTTGGGTTTCATGGAATGCTTTTTGCAGGAGCGGCTTACTTGATCTATATTGGCTACAAAACGCTCACATCAAAAACTGAAGTTGATGTTGATATTAATTCGAGCAAAGCTACCTCAATAGCTTCTTTTAGAACGGGTTTCCTAACTAATGTATTAAATCCAAAAACCACACTTTTTGTTGTCAGTATATTTACTCAAATTGTTTCACCATTCACTGATATTGAATTACAAATTGGTTATGGGCTCTTTATGTCTCTTATGCATCTTATCTGGTTTATTGGAGTAGCAACCTTCTTTTCTCACCATAAACTTAGAACCATAATGTTAGAAAAGCAAGCCATATTCAATCGTATCATTGGCATCATTTTAATGGGATTAGGCGTTTCTTTAGGTGTAATCCCTATTACCAATTAATAAGTTATAAAATGCAATAAAAACAACCATAAGGAGTAAACTGTTATGCCAATCAACTTTAATGCGCCAGAAAATAGGCATACTTACCTTGGTCGTGAAGTTCAACAAGAATGGTTCGATTTAATGCAGAAGCTGGTGGATCCACACGATAAGGAGATCGCAGATATTGGTTGTGGTGGAGGTATTTATTCTCTGGCATGGCAAAAAATGGGAGCTAAAAAAGTCACTTGCGTTGATTTTTCTCAGCAGATGCTGGCTGATGCAGCGGAAAATACCCAAAGTTTGCCAAATATCATTATCAAACAAGGTAATGCTCTTTGCACTGGTTTACCTGATAGCTGCCAGGATATTGTCTTTGAAAGAGCGCTTATCCACCATATCAGTCAAGAAAATAGGAACTCTTGTTTTGCTGAAGCCCATCGCTTATTGCGTTCTGGCGGAGTATATATTTTGCAAGACAGAACGTTGCAAGATATCCAACGCCCGGGATCACCTGAACATATTCGTGGTTATATCTTTGATATTTATCCTCACCTGCAATATTTTGAAAATCAACGCAGGCCAGACGACAATATTGAAGTGATCGATGGATTACAATCCGTTGGTTTTAAACAAGTGAAGGTATTTTCTCTTTTGGAAAAACGCACTACTTATAAAAATTTTTTACAGTTAGCCGCAGATTTTCAGGCGCGCAAGGGTCGATCTATTTTACATGAATTAAGTGATGAAGAAATAGCTCATCTAATCAGGCATATTGAAAAATCGCTGGGTGCTGAGACGGATATTGTTGAGAAAGATTTTTGGACGATATGGACAGGGATAAAATAAAGCAAAGACGGAATATATAAAATAAACAAACAGATAGATAGATAGATAATAGAAAAGATCTGCGACGGACGCTCTTTTCATTAACAAATATCGCCATTTTAGGCAAAATTGATACTTGATGTGGAGCGTCCATCTTATGAACTCAAATTAATACAGATTTATGACGTAATAGTGACACATTACATGATTCGATATTTATTGCGAATATCTCTAACCTGAGATTTTAGTTGCCCGCAACCCCCGAAAATTTCTGTGCCATCACTTTTATCTGATATGCACTGAAAACCTGCTTCGGTAAGTGCCTTGGCAAAATATGGCATCTTGTCTGAGGGACTCAAAGTTATTCCATTGATATCACTAACTTCATTTAAGTACTTTAACTTGATAATAAATATGTCTTTATCTACCAGATCTTTTAACCGTGCCAAATCCTCTTGTGAGTCATTTATTTTTCCATATGAAAGGTTAAAACCACCGACTTTAGTCGGTCAGCTTTAGCTGCGATACTGTGTTGCACGAGAGGTGCAATATGGATTACAGATATGGCAGCCCCACGGTATTCCAGATTGAATATCATTTTGTGTGGGTAACAAAATACAGGTACAAAGTGCTGACAGGTGAAGTCGGTATGCGGGTGCGTGAATTAGTCCGTCAAACATGTGAAGCGTTTGAGATTAGGATAGTCAGTGGTGTAGTGAGCCAAGATCATGTTCACATACTGGTGAGTTGCCCCCCGACATTAGCGCCTTCAGAGATCATGAGGCGACTGAAGGGAAGGACAGCGAGCAAGTTGTTTGAAGAGTTTGCTCATCTGAAGAAGCGCTACTGGGGGCAGCATTTTTGGGGCAGAGGCTATTTTTGTGCCACAGTGGGTCAGTTAACAGAAGAGATGATTAAGGCTTATCTGGAGCATCATTTTGAACCAAACCCAGATGATAACTTCAGGATAGATAATTGACACATCGTTCAGCCGATGCGTATCCGGACTTTCAGTCCGTTAATTACTAACCCACCTACTTTAGTAGGTGGTTGTTGAGTTTTCATATAATTACAAGGTAATTATTTCTTATCATTTGATTTTATTAGAAAAATAAATAACCAATCTGATATCTTATAGAGAATAAAATAAAAATATTTGAAATAAAAAAGAGCTTAGGTAAATGTAAGCTCTTTTTTGAGTTAAGAAATTAATTTTCAATTAGTTAAACAATATCGCTTAATATTCAAGCTTGTATTTGTTAACCAATAAATGGTACTTCTAGTTCTAATTTAGAACGAGACTTTTTCTCTTCTTCATCAACAATTTGGTTCAGTTTCTTAACAAAGATAGCTTTAAGCTGCTGCCAAAACTCTTCAAAATGCTCTTCATTGCGTAAGCAATAAGTCATTACCGCTGCTCGCAGTACATAGATATTGCGAACTTTCTCCCATTCACTACGGCTAAAACCACATTTCTCCGCATAGCGCCATGGTGTATCACCGTATTCTTTATAATCTAATATGGTTGATGATGTGAGAAAATCGTTAGTATAAGCACGCCCTGTGGAGTATGAGCAAAGCTCGTATAAGCGTTTGTTAAGTGAATTATGATTGCTCAGGCTTTCGCTACCGATTTCTTTGAAAGTAAAGTTGATCATATGGAAATCAGGGGATGGAAAGGTATGCACTTCAAATCGATGTTTACCGATTTCTATTGACGGTAAGCTTGCCAATTTATTCAACAACCTTTGTGCTGTGACGATGCCCGCAGCAATTATTTTTCCATATCCATTAATATTCAAAGGTAATAAACGATGAGCAGCCCAAAGTGCCGCTGCTGTTGCTCCCGATTTTGAACCTTCCATGATGGATGAACCAAGAATTCCCCGATTGATGGTATTTGCTTTATCATCACGGTCTTCAAATACATATGCTGCATGCGAAGAGATCAATTTGAGAATGCGCTTGTCTTTCATGCAGATAGCACCCGCTGCATATTGAATGAAGCCAACTTTATGCGGATCTACGGTAATCGAGTCAACTTCTTTCAATGCTTTGAAGCTTTGGTAAACTTCTGGCTTTGGCCAACTGATATTTTCTGGCATAATCTCCACCGAACGGTGATACTTGGTCAGCTTATCATACTCTATAAATTCTCCTTGTTCATTCAGGAGCATGGAACAGGCATATCCTGCATAGGCAGCATCAACGTGAATATAGAATGACTCGCCATAACGTTCCTCACATTCTTTCCTTAACGCAATGATTTCATCAATCCGATCAATAGCTCCAACTTCAGTCGTTCCCACCACGGCAATCATTGCCAGGATTGGTTCACCTTGTTCAATTAATTCAAAGGTGATTTTCCGCATTTGGGCAATGTCAGTTTGATAGCTCTCATTTACAGGTAATGGAATAATGTTTTCTTGACCAATACCAAAAATATCTGCGGCTTTCATCCAAGAATAGTGCTTGGATTGTGGAACCAGTAATTTGCCTAGGATTTCTGCTTTAACTCCCGTGCCACGACATGTTATATCACGAATTTCTTCAAACAACCCACGTTCTTGCAGTTGAGTAATAAGATCCAAAAGTTCAGCGGTTGGCATATTTTTCAACTGCCGGGACGTTTTATGTTCGGTTAGATCTTTTGCTTTAGGATGTTGAGATATGGCAAAAGACAATGTTTTTAAATTCCTGGCTACCCATAGACCTTCATAATTAGCTACTGTGCCACCAGAAGTAATATGTCCCCAGGATTTCTGCGGGTCATAACCAAACATGCGGCAAAGATCTAATCCTGATTCAAGTTCTAATTCTGTTGTTGTCGGGGATGCTTCATAACTACAGTTATTCGGGTTGTACATCATGGCCATAACGTAGGCAAGATTAGAAACCATTAAGGTATCACTATTGATATGACCAAGGTAACGAGGAGAAAAGAACGGAATAGACGTGTTTTTCAGTTTTGCAGACAGCTGATTTAAGATCCCTTCTGTACGATAAAGAGTTTCTCTATAGTTATGTTCATAGCGATCAACGGATGTGATCAAGGTCGAATCTTCGGGGTGAAAACCTGAACGCCAATGCAAATGTTCGCTCACTGCATAATCCATCATCTCTCTAAAAAAAACAGCATTTTCTGATTTTGGCCCCAAAAACAATGCATCTATATTTAAATTAGGTTGAAATGGTTTAGTCATGATTAAGTAACCTTTTAATTGATTGTTTTTTATCTTGTTTTAAATTAAATAGTTATAAAATTATTAATAGATTTTTTATTTTCTTTTTTAATGGAAAACATCTTGTTGAGAATAAAACCACATAGTAACTAGTTGAAAATAATTTGTTTGATTTTCAATCTCAGTATTGCATAAAAAAAATTCTGCAATATTATGATTATGCCAAATAAATTTATTTTAGATAGATATAAAACATAATTTATGGGTGATTAATGATAAATTAATAATTAACTTTTATTTTGTTCACTATTATAAATAAATGAAAATACCACCAGTGATATTTCAATGAAAATGTTTCTACTGAAATTATAAACATAATGAATTTCTTGCATAACAGAAACCGTGATGTTGTCACTGTTTCCGCTATGTCGAAAGAAGATTGAAAAGAATAAGATAATCAATTGAGATAGTATGAATTATCTATCATATGTTTCACATAATAAAAAATGTATATTGATTGACTGCTTCAGCAACAAACATGATAGCTGCCCCGACAATAATATAATAATTGTTATTAATCAATGGATTACATTTTTCCTTCCATAGGGAAAAAGTCCAGATTGCCATTGCAATAATATACAAACACCATGAAAACATTCTTAATACAAAGGCACTTTTGATATTAAATTCAGCTCGATGTGGAAAAATAACATTATCATTAACTATTGTAATTTCCGATAACCACTCCATATAAGCAGGTTGCTCAATCAGTCGCATGGTGACACTTATGAAAACAACCAGCAAAGCCGCCATCACTAATTTGATAGGTAATCTTCCTCGAAGATATTTTCCTAACGGATAGAAAATAAATGACAGTGCCAATGCAGGCCCTAATGTAAATACTGCACTATAAAATAAAAAATAGGTGTTAATGTTTGCCCAAGTGATCATGGCGCTATTAACGTAAATCATTGCCATATAGTAGAGGTCAATTAAACCAATAACTCCAATTACCAGCATAATATAAATATATGTGCGCTTTGTAATCACAAATAAAAATGTATATAAGACCAGCAAAACAAAGTAAGTGACAGCAAAAATTTTTTCTATGTTTACCCATTCCTGTATTACGTTCTGCAATATGCGATAAACACTAAATGGGTATTCTATAATGTTCAAAGAAGAAACCAATCCTATTCCTGCCAATACGCTACTAACTAATAATGTTCTTAGTAATATTTTTTGCACGAAAATGGTCACTGAATGTTGCCATGTGTTTAACTCATGCTTAATCCAGTAAGTATAAATCCCGCTCATCAATACAAGCCCAACCGAGCTCTGTACTATCATTGTAAATGCAATTAATGACCATTCACTCATGTCACAACCCTATTCCATCTATTTGTAACCGAATAACATCATCGACGCGTATTATATCCATATATTATTAATTCAATTTCAGTTCGATTGATATATTATATTGAATAGATAAAATTTTACGCAAGCCTGACGTTAATACAAAAAAATTTTATTTTTTCCACTAGTGATGATAAATACTGCGATTAATGACAGTATCTTACTCTTATCAGAGCAACTTAAATATGTTAAGTTTACACATATCAATCACTTCTAATGAGCATCCCCTATGATCCCGGAAAAACGTATTATTCATCGGATTCAATCTGGTGGTTGTGCAATCCACTGTCAGGATTGTAGCATTAGCCAGCTTTGCATTCCTTTCACTTTAAATGAACATGAACTTGATCAGCTTGATAACATCATCGAACGTAAGAAACCTATCCAAAAAGGGCAAACATTATTTAAGGCCGGTGATACACTAAAATCACTCTATGCCATCCGCTCTGGAACCATCAAAAGCTATACTATTACCGAAGAAGGTGATGAACAAATCACAGGTTTCCACCTTGCTGGTGATTTAGTTGGATTTGATGCCATCATTAATACTGAACATCCAAGTTTTGCTCAGGCTTTGGAAACTTCAATGGTATGTGAAATCCCATTTGAAACACTGGATGATCTTTCTGGAAAAATGCCTAATCTCCGCCAGCAAATGATGCGTTTGATGAGTGGAGAAATCAAAGGTGACCAAGAAATGATCCTGTTGCTTTCCAAAAAGAACGCAGAAGAGAGATTGGCGGCTTTTGTTTACAACCTGTCACGTCGCTTTTCACAGCGAGGTTTTTCACCCCGTGAATTTCGCCTTACCATGACACGTGGTGACATTGGTAATTACTTAGGCCTGACTGTTGAGACAATTAGTCGCCTACTTGGCCGCTTCCAGAAAAATGGCATCTTAGCTGTCAAAGGTAAGTATATTGCGATCGAAGATATGAATAAATTATCAGAATTGGTTGGCAAGTCTCCAGCTAATGTGTCCTGACATTAGTTAAATTTTAGGCCAGATCACTATATTTTGCTGATTTGGCTTATTCTTACCCTGTTATAGTTGTCTATATTGGTTTATCTTCTGCATGAAAGAGCTATTCAGACTCTACGAGGAACTCAATATGGCAAATTACCAAAACCTTTTGGTTGCAATTGACCCTAATCAGGATGATCAGCCCGCATTAAGGCGTGCAGTTTATATCGTGCAACGCAACGGTGGGCAGATTAAAGCGTTTTTACCTATTTATGATCTTTCATATGAAATGACCACCTTACTTTCTCCAGAAGAAAGAAATGCTATGCGAAAAGGTGTCATAGGCCAACGAGTCGCTTGGATAAAACAACAAGCCCATTACTACCTTGAATCAGGCATTAATATTGAGATCAAAGTGGTTTGGCATAATCGTCCTTATGAAGCCATCATTCAAGAAGTTGTTACTGGAAATCACGATTTATTATTGAAAATGGCTCATCAACATTCCCGATTGGAATCAATGATTTTTACTCCACTTGACTGGCATCTGCTACGTAAGTGCCCTTGCCCAGTTTGGATGGTAAAAAATCAAGTATGGCCAGAAAATGGTTCTGCCGTTGTGGCTGTCAATTTATCTAATGAAGAACCTTACCATAATGAATTGAATTTGAAATTGGTGCGTGAGACACAAGAACTTGCTAATCGAATTGTAAAAGACCCTCTGATCCATCTCATTAGTGCTTATCCAGTAGCACCTTTAAATATTGCAACTGAATTGCCTGACTTTGACCCTAATGTGTATAACCAGGCATTGCGTGGCCAGCATTTGATTGCAATGAAAGAATTGAGACAGAAATTCTATATTGATGAGCAGCAAACTCACGTCCATGAAGGTATACCGGAAAAAGTCATCCCTGAAATATGTGATGAACTAAATGCTGGTGTGGTTGTTTTAGGCATCCTTGGCCGAACTGGGTTATCAGCTGCGTTTCTTGGCAATACTGCAGAACATGTTGTCGATCGACTCAGATGTGATTTGTTGGCTATAAAGCCTGATGGATTTGTTTGCCCAATCAAGATAGATGTAGAATAACATACTTACTCGTTGATAGATTGCCCGAACTTTATTTCGGGCAGTCTCTCGTTCAACCGTTGAAATCGCCTGCCGAGATTGAAGCTGCAACCGCTTTATCCATAATCCACAATATAATAATATATATAAATTATAATGACGTTAATTATTTGAATTTATTTTAATCTCTTAATTTCCTTTGTCTTTTTTTCACGAAAAACCAGAGCTAGACCGATTATTATTGCGAACATCCCAATGATACTTAAAATAGATAATGCATTACCTAGAAATAAGTAATCCATTATTGCTGTTACCCCTGGGACAAGGTAAAACAAACTAGTGACATTAACTAAATTACCTGCTCTGATAAGTCTATAAAGTAATAATTGAGCTGCTACAGAGATCACTAAGCCAAGCCATAATGCAGGCAAGATAAAACCTATAGCTGGTTCAATATGGAAGGGTTTGAAAGGTATAAATAACAGGCAAAGCAATAAACTTACACCATATTGTAATGGTAACACTTCGGAGGGAGCTTGCTGGATTTGTTTCTGAAAGATGGCTCCGATGCTTATACAGGCCAGTGCAGCTAAAGCGAAAAAAGTTCCTGAAAAGGAAAATTTCGTCAAAACCAACCCTTGGAATACAACGAGCACTAATCCAATGAAGGATAGAAACAATCCTATTAAACGGCGAGCAGTGAAATTTCTTTCTATCACCCACAGTGTAATAATTGGCTGAATTCCCATTACTGTAGCCAAGATACCAGGGGTTATTCCATTTTCTAATGCCATAAAATAAAAAATCGAATATCCTCCGATGATCAATAATCCCACCGCAGCAACTTTATTCCTACTTCCAGAAGCTGGAAGGAAACGTTTTTTGAAAATGCAGAGTGTTAACAAAAATAGAAATGCAATCGTAAACCGCACTGTCAAAATGGCAAAAGAAGAACTGTGATCTAGTCCCCATCGAGAAAAAATTGCACCACTACTCCATAATAAAACGAAAAGGGAAGTTGAACCGTAAGCACTCCAAAGTGTTGTTTTTGAGGTCATATAAATACACCTGTCATAGTATTAATGAAAGGTTAATAATTAACACTGAATGAAGCAATTTGTCGAACAATATTTGAACGCAAAAATAGGGCAGGATAACGGCCATCTTTCCTGTCAAAAATTCAGATTTCTGGCTGCGTTTCTTAGACGTTCATCTCCACGTCGATCATATTTTTGGGTTGTAGTGATGCTTGAATGCCCCATTGCATCTTTGATAGTTACAATATCTTCGCCATTGTCCAGCATAACTGATGCAAAAGTCCTGCGCAGATCATGTGGAGCAAATTTTTCTAATCCGCTTTCTATTCTACGGGTTTCAAGGATGTGATAGATGGCTTGATCTGATAAACGGCTATCGGTTACATCATCATGACGGCGAATCCGGGTAAAAAGTGGACCAGGATGATCCCCACGCACTTCATCTATCCAACTGTTTAAACGTTCCCATGTTCCTTCCGGCATATAGGATAACCGTTCTTTGTTTCCTTTCCCCATCACTCTTAATGCTTGTTCGCGACGAATAATGTGCTTTATATCGAGTGAAACAATTTCTGAACGACGAAGTCCACACCCCACAAGCACCCCAATGATAGCTGCATCACGTAATCCTTTTGTGCTGATATCATTTTCGCAGGTAAAAAATAAAGTTTTTATTTCATAACGCTCAAGTGCCCTGCCTTTTGGCAACCGATTACCCCTGACAGATCGTACTTGTTTTATATGTTGAAAATTGTCAGTGTCGAGTTGTTTCATTGTCCATGCTTCCAATGCAACTCCTTTCAAGGCAGAAAGATAAGTATTAATTGTTGCAGGAGCTCTACCCGAATCTGAAAGCATTTCCATAATTGCTTGAACATGGTGACGACGAAGTGCATGCCAAGTACAGTCTTGTACATTTTGGTATCCCAACATTTTTGCCACGATATCCAGAAAGGATTTCATGGTTTGGCGACTGCGTCTTGAACCAAGGCTGACAAGATATGCAATTGCGGGATTGTCATATATCTGTCTTCCTGATACTGAGATCGGCATATCC
The DNA here is from genome assembly GCF_001908095.1 of Xenorhabdus thuongxuanensis. Classification (GTDB taxonomy): domain Bacteria; phylum Pseudomonadota; class Gammaproteobacteria; order Enterobacterales; family Enterobacteriaceae; genus Xenorhabdus; species Xenorhabdus thuongxuanensis. The sequence continues at coordinate 184,287 of NZ_MKGR01000003.1, forward strand.
TGTTCTTGTTGAGAATTGATCGGCACAATCAGTGATTTTTCATCACTGCTATTTCCATGGTTGAACGGAACAGACATTTCCATTTTCCTATTCTTGACTTGATAGATGGTTTTTTTTGTGCAAATTAGCTGCGCTTTAATAGTTGAGCTCTGTAAAAATTACGGCTAATCAATCACCCATATCATCTTATTAAATAAATCTTACTTTTTCAAATGTATCTTTTAATAAGTAGAAAGGTTTTGACAAAAAATACTCTATCTATTACTAGAATTTTATTCTGGTATGTGTTTGTATTTTCTCTATATTTATGAATTGGCATCTTTACTATCGCGGCAGTGCAATAAATCCCTCTTCTAGCCCATGGATCTCTATACCTTCCGGCATTGCTTCCCCGACAATTATCTGGCGGGGTATAGCCTGACGTTTTAAATCTGGGCGCCAATTTATTGTTAATTGTCCATTGATAGAGCGAGTTAACGCTGCTTCTGGTACAACAATTCCTTGTTCATTGCGATAAATAACAATATTGACTTTGGCACTCATTCCGGGTCTGATGGGATGATTTTGATTCATAGATGAAATCACTTTAATCACAACATCATAATAAATTGCAGCTCCTGGTTTATCTGTACTCACGCTTTGCATCGCAATGGTTTCAATTTCTCCATCCAAAGAGTGCTCAGAAAACCCTTCGCCACTGATTTTTACTGCCTGCCCTTCTTTGAGTTTGGCAAGATCGGTTTCTTCTACTTGTGCCAGTACCTGATATTGGGTTGTGTCCATAATTTCCAGTAAGGGCATCCCTTCACTCACTCTAACCCCTGTCTGCATCGTTAAGAGTTTCTTACTTTCTCCCTGTGTAGCCCTAAGCATGACACCCGAAAATGGCGCTTTGATTTCTTTATGTAAGTATTGTTCTTGTAGCGCCTGATAACGGCTTGTTGCATTTTGAAGCTCCATCTCTGCAACGCGTACGTTATTAATGCTTCCCTTTTGTCGAATGGATGCAAGATCATCCTGTATTGAAGCGAATTCCGTTAGTTGTCTACGAAGTTGCTGCTGGAGGTTTTCCACTTCCATTTTTGGCACGATACCCCGTGAAAACAGAGCTTGTGTTTTGGCGAGATTATTTTTTAGTTCTATAACCATGTGGTTTGCATTTTCGACATTTCTTCTGGCTCGGATGACCTCCTGGCTGTTCTCCCAGTCATGTAATTGGTCAACGACTGATGAGGCTTTGATCATTTCAACTTGCGCTTGCCGAAGATCAATATCAATCTTTCGGGTATCAAGCGTCACTAATGTCTGACCAGATTTTACCCACTGTCCTTCTTTAACCAAAACTTGTTTGATAATTGCATCAAATGGAGCGGGTATAGTCTCAAGACGTGCAGATTGTAGATGGCCGACCAATCCAAGTCGTTTTTCTATAACAGCTTGTTTTACCTCAATCCATTGTACTGACTCCTGAGTTGGTGGTTGTTTTAAGGATAAAAAGGTAAAAAAACAAGCCGCCACAACAAGTATGCCAGCGATGGCCCATCGATAACGTTTAATCATTGAGTGTTATCTCCCAGCTTTCCAGTGTAGTACCAAGAATTTGATCGAGTTCAGCCTGAGCATTGAGATACTGAATAAGTGTGTTCAGGCGGGCATTTTCAGCATTTCTTAGGTCAGTTTCAAAACTCAAAACCTGAAAGTTACTGGATAGACCAGCCTGTAATTTTTCCTGTTCAATTTCGAGTTTTTTCTGAGAAAGTGAACTGGCTTTTATCGCTAATTGATATTCTTGCCAGCGTGACTCTGTATCACGGATAGCATTGATTGTTTTTTGTTCCAGATTTGTTTTTACTTCTTCCAGGTGTAAAGCTTGCTTCTGGACATTTACTTTAGCTTGAACTTCTGCTTGTTTCTGAGTTAGATCTCCAATTGGAACATCCAGTTGTATACCCACAAAACTTTCCCAGTTTCGGGCTTCAGAAGATGATGAACGATGCTGGGATGCACCACCAACCAGCGATAAATCCCACAGCCGGTTATTTCTGGCCTGTAATAATTGAATATCTGCTATTTTTGCAGAAAGTAATTGAATAAGGTAATCAGGCTGCTGTGCTTGTGCCTTTGCAATTGATTGTTCAATATGCAGACTTACATGCGTTCCTTTTAGCGTATCTGTAGCATAGATGGGAGTTTTGTGGTTTAGAGCAAGTAACTTAAGCAACGCCAGCTTCGTGGAATGCACATTGTTTTCCGCCTCCTTTGCCGAAAGTTCCTGCATGGCCAGATCAGCCTGCGTTTGTATGATATCTGTCTGGGCCATCCTGCCTGCATCAATCAACTCTTTGTTAATCTCGACTAATTTCTGCATACGCTTAAGAGAAGCGACTGATAATGATTGTTGCTCCTGAGCACGAAGTAATGCATGGTATGCGAAAATAATTTGTGTGATTGAATCAGAAATAGTCGCTTTTAAATTCAACCTATTGGTTTGTTCCTGGAGTTTAGCCAATAAGATCGGAGCATTATTGACATCGGTTCCTGCTCCCCGTAAAAGAGGCTGTACCACAGTAATGCTTGCGCCATCATTGTGAAAATTGTTTACCCCTGATCTCGTGCTTTCACGCGTCCAGGAAAGAGTAAAACGCGTTCCCAAAGGCGTAAGCAGTGTGGCATTCGGAGAAAGGTTAGTTTTCCTGAAAGTTGCATCCTGATTTTTACCCGCAATGTAACGCCCACTTAGTTGTAGCTTTGGTGTAAATCGATCTTCTGCCACCCGTAAATCAAATTTCTGGGCGATACGATCCAGATAAACACTACGTATAGCGTAGTTATTTCTTAAACCAAGTGATATTGCATCACTCAACGACAAGCCTATAGCCTCTCCAGAGTCTTGCCGTCGCAAACTGTAATCAGGTTTTCGTTCCTGTTCAGATGCAGGCAACCCTGTTTGAGGAAAAAGGAAAAACAAGGTCAGAGATCCATAAAGAAAATATTTTTTAATCATCACGTAATGCCTGTACGGGTTCCATTTGAGAGGCTTTATGTGCGGGATAAAAACCGGAGATAAGTCCCGCCATGATTGAACTACCTATTCCTAAAGGAATAGATAAAGGGGCTAAAGAAAATGACCAACCAGAATAGAGGACAAAAAGAAAAGAGACGATAACACCTGCCAGTGTTCCAAGGATTGCGCCGGCTAAAGTCAATGCAGCAGCTTCATACAAAAAAAGGCGTCGGATATCCTGAGTTCTTGCGCCTAAAGCCATACGTAACCCGATCTCTTTTCGTCGAGCCGAAACGTTCATCAGCATCACATTGGAAATTGCGATACCACCGGTGAGCAGCGAAATACCCGCCAATCCGATCAACATAAAAGAAAAGGTTTTGCTTTGTTCTGTCTGCCCTTTCAGTAGTTGCTGGGCTACCCGAACATCAATATCAACCGCCGGAAACCTGTGCTTGAGCAATGCCAATAAATCCTTCGCATCAGTTTCTGTGGTTGCGGTTGTTATAGTGCGAGCAATGATGCCATTCAGATCGGTATTAGGTGAGATTTTTCGCATGGCATTGATAGGCGCAATCACCACCGAATCCAGCGAAAAAGGAAAGATAGGGTTTTGCCCTTTTATAGCGAAAATACCAATGACGGTATATAAATAGTTACCAAACTGAATCTGTTTGCCAAGTATACGGGATGGGTCTCCATCACCAAGGGTAACGGCAACTTCATTACCAATGACTACATAGGGAGAGAGCTGATCATAAGCAGTGATAAATCGGCCATAGCGAAGTCGTAATTGCATGACTTCCTCAAGTTCCGCAGAAGAGCCTATTATGGTAAATGTTTCTGTTTTCCCATTATAGCGTCCAGGCGAAGGGTAATAGATCCAAGGGGCTGCGGAAGATAGACCCGGAATAGCTGTTGTCAGGTCGGCCATTTTAATTGACTGGTTATCAATACCATGATTATAAGTGTTTAGATTTGCTGTAATGACATTGATATCAAGCCCGCTGAACATTTTCAACGCAGCAAGTGTAGCGTTATGTCCGGTATTAACAAATGCCACAACCGAAGCGCAACCAATAGCAATACCCGATAAAGCAAGCAGAGTACTTCTTCCCGTTGCCATTAAGTTACGCCAGGCTTCTCTCCATATCATTAGTATCGACATGCCATAGTTGTCAGACTGACGATGATCATGCATGTATTGTCATCCCTCTGGTTTCATGCAACTGACCGTCAATAATGCGTAATTCGCGCTGCATATGGTTCGCAACCATAGCATCATGGGTTATTACGACCAGCGTCATCGCCTTGTCTGTATGAAGGGAAGAAAGTAGCAATAAAATTTCTTCTGCGGTTTGGCGATCCAGATTACCGGTAGGTTCATCAGCCAGCAGTAACGAAGGTTCTCCAGCCAACGCTCTGGCAAGAGCCACTCGTTGTCGCTGCCCGCCGGATAGATCTGCCGGATAATGAGCTGCACGATGTGATAGGCCAACCAAATGTAGTTTTTCTCTGGCAATTTTATGTGCTTGTGAAGCAGAAATACCGCGGTAAAGAAGTGGCAGAGCAACGTTTTCTGTGGCTGTCATTCCGGCTAACAAATGAAAACTTTGAAAAACAAAACCAATTTCTTTATTGCGCATTCTGGCTCTGAGGTCAGTATCTGCTGTTGACATATCAACACCACAAAGAAAATACTCACCTGAGGTGGGCTTATCCAGTAAGCCAAGGATATTCAATAAGGTGCTTTTACCTGAACCTGATGTTCCGACAATAGCACAGCTTTGACCAGCATAAATTTGTGCCGTTATATTTTTTAGAATCGGGACTTCACCCTGTTGATAAACACGGGTTAACCGTTGCATGCTGATAACCGGTGATATTGGTATTGTGGGATAAATCGAATTTATAGTATCCATTATTTTTATAATATCCCCTTGCTTTAATATCTATCTTTATAAAATAGATCCAATTTTCAACTTAATTAATAAGCGGATAATTAGATTGCATTAAATCAATATTGTTATTGTGCATGACATTGCAATTACCAATAATTTATTTCCCTTATGAAAATAGTAGTAAAATAATTGTTGATTACAAATAATGATAATAGAGATCATATTTCTAATCCAGAATATAAAAATATAATTAGTTTTTAAATTTTGAAATTGCAACTTTGTCAGGTGATGATTTAGATTTAGCATGCGTCATCAAATAAAATTTGATAAGTATAGTAATTTCTAAAAATATTACAGGAGAATGTTTATGTTCAAGAATTTATTAACAGCTGGGGCGTTAACAACAGTATTGTTCGGAGGAATTGGGAGTGCATTAGCGGCAAGTTGTCCTTCTGAAACACCCCAACCTCCTTCCGGATCTAACCAGAAGTGGGAAAGATATGTTGTTAATCCTAAAAATAATTTTTCCAATGTATTTGAGCAAAAATATAATGGTAAAAAGATTACATGGTATTTAAAATTTAAATCACGTGATAACGCTTGTTTATATAAAGGAAAAAGTAACGCTTACTATGCTCGTTATGAAGGTAGGTTAAATTAAAGATCTATCGAAAAATATTTTATTGTGATCTTTCAGGATACTGACAAACCTCGTTAAAAATAACGAGGTTTGCGCTTTTATTATGGCTTTAGCCAGTTTAAGATGCGTTAGCTTCTTAAACATAAAACCACCCGCTATGCGGGTGGAGTTCAAGGGTTATACCAAGAAAAACACCTTTCCGTTACGATATAGATGTTCAAGCTAATATACGTAACTTAAATAAGGAAA
>NZ_MKGR01000003.1:190180-235228 GCF_001908095.1 Xenorhabdus thuongxuanensis
GAGGGCACGTTTTTGTTCTGGTGTCAGATGAATTTTCATGGTCGTAAGCATGATCTGGTTTGGGGGATAAATCAAGCATCTTCAATGGCGATTGGTATATAATGTCCAATAATACTTGTTAGCTTATCCTACATAACGCAACAACGCTGTTACTATCGTAAGTGTGTTTATGCTCTTTGACGGGATAACTAAAGCCAACAAAATCTCAGGGAAGACAGCATCCAGGCCGTTTCTGGCATAGGAAGAAATTTACCAACCATACAGCCAATTGGAGTGATATAAAAAAGAAAAGAGCTTCGCGTTATAACGCGAAGCTCTTTGGATCTTGAAGTTGCTTGATCCCCTTTCAGTTATAAAGCCCGAAGGATGGCTTCTACACTTTCTTTCGCATCACCAAACAACATTTGTGTATTGTCTTTAAAGAATAATGGATTTTGCACTCCGGCATATCCCGTATTCATCGAACGTTTAAATACGATGACATTTTGTGCTTTCCAAACCTCCAAAACTGGCATGCCAGCAATAGGGCTTGAAGGATCTTCCTGAGCGGCTGGGTTTACAGTGTCATTGGCTCCTATAACTAAAACCGTATCCGTTCCAGAAAAATCGTCATTAATTTCATCCATTTCCAAGACAATATCATAAGGAACTTTGGCTTCAGCAAGTAATACGTTCATATGACCTGGCAACCGTCCCGCAACGGGGTGAATGCCAAAGCGAACATTTATGCCCTTCTCTCGTAATTTGGCTGTAATGTCATGTACAGGATACTGCGCTTGAGCAACTGCCATACCATAGCCTGGGGTAATGATAACGGAAGTAGAATTTTTCAACAGGTCAGCGACATCTTCCTCGGTTGTTTCGCGGTACTCTCCCAAATCTTGATCACCACCGGAAGAACTGCCATCTGTACCGAAACCGCCAGCAATGACACTGATAAAGGAACGATTCATCGCTTTACACATAATATAAGAAAGGATTGCCCCCGAAGAACCCACTAAGGCACCTGTGACTATCAGTAAATCATTACTTAGCATGAAACCTGCCGCCGCCGCCGCCCAGCCTGAATATGAGTTCAGCATGGAAATAACGACTGGCATATCTGCACCGCCAATCGAGGCCACTAAATGCCAGCCAAAAGCGAGAGCGATAACTGTCATCACCAGTAAAGTGAAGACTTGCAAGCCAACACTTTCTGTTTTGATAAAGGTGAACATTAAGATCAAGGAGACAACCAATGCTGCCAGATTAAGTTTGTGCCGATGTGGCAACATCAATGGTTTGGACGATATTTTCCCACGTAATTTACCAAATGCCACAATTGAACCAGTAAATGTTACGGCACCAATAAATACCCCAAGGAAAACTTCTGTCAGGTGAATATTTACCATAATAGAGCTGGCAAAAATATCATGGGTGATAAAACTATTGAACCCAACCAGAACTGCCGCCAATCCGACAAAACTGTGTAGGATAGCTACTAATTCTGGCATTTCGGTCATCTCCACTTTTTTGGCGAGACGAATACCAATAACCGCACCGATAACCATCGCTAAAATAATCCAGCCAATTTTGCCAGTATCAGGCCCTAAAATCGTGGCAATCAACGCAATTGCCATACCAACGATACCAAAAATGTTACCGCGTCTGGAGCTTTCGTGGCGGGAAAGTCCGGCAAGGCTGAAAATGAACAAAATGGCGGCAACAATATAAGCTGCTGTAACTACTCCGTTCGACATAAGTTACCCCTTATCCTTTACGAAACATTTTCAGCATACGTTGAGTGACAGTAAAGCCACCAAAAATATTGATGCTGGCAATTAATACGGCAATGAATGAGAAGAAACCCACCCATCCCCCTTCACCAATTTGCAGTACAGCACCAACTACAATGATCCCTGAAATAGCGTTGGTGACGGACATTAATGGTGTGTGCAACGAATGGCTGACATTCCAAACAACGTAATAACCCACCACACAGGATAAGGCAAAAACAGTAAAATGAGATAAAAACTCTTTCGGGGCAACATGTGCTAACCAGCCATACAGAATTATCACTAGCGCGAGAGCTCCATACTTCAGCCACGTAGGTTTCGGTTTTTCTGCTAATTTCTCCTCTTTTTTTATTGACGTTGGTTTGGCAGTTGTTGGTTGAACCGAAACTTGGATGGGCGGAGCTGGCCATGTAATTTCACCTTGTTTAATGACAGTGACGCCACGTATAACGACATCATCAAAATCAATGATGATTTCTCCATTGTTTTTTTTGCACAGTAGTTTCAGCAAATTGACCAGATTTGAACCATAGAGTTGTGATGATTGGGTAGGCAATCGACTGGGCAAATCAGTATAGCCGATAATTTTCACCCCATTTGCTGTAACGACAAGCTTATTGGCTTGCGTATATTCACAGTTACCGCCATTTTGGGCAGCCAGATCGACAATTACGCTACCAGGTTTCATGGAATCAACCATTTCTTTCGTGATAAGCCGTGGTGCCGGTTTCCCCGGAATCAATGCTGTTGTAACGATAATGTCGACTTCTTTTGCTTGTGCAGCAAACAATTCCATTTCTGCTTTGATAAAAGCTTCTGACATTACTTTTGCATAACCGTCACCACTGCCTGCTTCTTCTTTGAAATTTAATTCCAAGAATTCAGCACCCATGCTTTGTACTTGTTCCTTGACTTCCGGGCGTGTATCAAAAGCACGGACAATCGCACCCAGGCTACCAGCAGCACCAATTGCAGCTAATCCGGCAACACCTGCTCCAATAATCATAACTTTAGCTGGTGGTATTTTACCTGCCGCTGTAATTTGTCCTGTGAAAAAACGACCAAATTCATGGGCGGATTCGACAATGGCACGATAACCAGCAATATTTGCCATTGAACTGAGGGCATCTAAAGATTGTGCGCGGGAAATTCGTGGAACTGCATCCATAGCAAGAACAGTTACCTTGCGTTTTGCCAGTTTTGCCATTAATGACGGATTTAGCGCTGGCCAAATAAAACTAATTAGAGTAGCGCCTTCTTTGATTAGGGCAATTTCATCATCTTCAGGAGCGTTTACTTTTAAAATGATATCTGATCGCCAAACCTGATGGATTTCTTCTATATCAGCCCCTGCTTTTTGATACGCAGCATCATTAAAACTAGCAAGTTGCCCCGCTCCTGTCTCAACTGTGACGTCGAACCCTAATTTCTTCAATTGCTCCACGGTTGATGGTGTGGCAGCAATGCGCGCCTCATTGGAAAGTCGCTCTTTTGGTACACCAATACGCATAATGTTTCCTTCTTTAAGAATGAAATATTGTTGATTATTACCTTGTTGAAGCTAATTTAACGATTAAATAGAATACCAAATAGTAACTCAATGAAAATAATGTCAACGAATTATCATAAAATCAGAAAAACAAAATGACCTTTTAATGTAAATAATTATTTGGCTCGTATAACTTACTATATTTAGTAAAATTCTTAGTGTCATATACTAAAAGCGAGTAACTGTTTTTTTAGAAGGCATAATTTCTTGCGGCAATTAGCATTATTACATGTAATAATTGCAACCTATGTGATGCATAACAATGTTCAGCACGTTATAAATATTTTAATGCGCAAGGCGAAAGGATTTTTTATGAAGCTGAAGACAACGATCATCGCTACCGCGGTGTTCTCACTAACCACGATGACCGCTGCACATGCAGCTAAAGAATTGACTCCAGAACAAGCGGCGGAGTTTAAACCTTTTGAGCGGATTTCAGTTACTGGTCGTTTTAATGCAATTTATGAAGCTGCGGATGCTGTTTCCCGTCAGGCAGATAAAAAAGGCGCTGACAGTTTTTACATTCAAAGCCTCGATGATCTCAATGGAAGTGGTAATTTGCGTGTTATCGCCGATTTGTACCACAAAAATGCAGAAAAAGCAGATAAAACACCTAACTATCGCATTTATCGTGGCATCAAAGAGTTACCTAAAACTGAAGCCATTACCTTAGAGCCTTTCGATACTGTAACTGTTAATGGTTATTTTCCGACTGACCCTGATATGAAAGAAGCTATCGCTAAAGCAGCTAAAAAGAAAGATGCGGCATCTTTCTTTATTGTCCGTGATATTGCACCGAATAATGGAGGAAACCAAATAGTTACAGCATATGTTTATAAAGAAGATGCGCCAAAACGTAAGATTCAGTCTGGTGAAGCTGTGATCCCAGCAGATTCTGAAGCAGGACGCCAGGCTCTGGCACAAGGCGGAGAAGAATCAAGGAAAGTCGAAATTCCAGGTATTGCTTCTTCAACTTCGACAAGTAATGTCGTTGGGCGATTTTTTGAAACCCAGTCATCAAAAGGTAGTCGTTACACTGTAACTTTACCTGATGGCACAAAAATTCAAGAGCTGAATAAAGCATCCGCGGCTCAGATGGTTCCGTTCGATTCCATTACCTTTTATGGCTATTATACTACCGCACCTGAAGTTTCTTATCAGGTTGCTAAGCGTGCGGCAGAGAAAGGTGCAAAGTATTACCATATTACTCGAGAATGGCAATCTAATGGTGGTAACGTTACCATCAGTGCAGATTTATTCAAATAATCATAGTATTGTAGTTCAGCAATTCTTGAAAAAGGCACAAATGTTGTTTGTGCCTTTTTGATTGGATCTCTTTGGTATTTTATTATTTATTTGCATCAATAACCTTCCAAAAATTAACAATTAAATAACGTTACGATGAGGGATGAATTGTAAATCATCCTGTTTATCCTTCCCTTTTATTGACGAAATTTACATAATTGTTTTTTATTTATTTCTATAATGTAAAATTAATAGCCGGTATTATACAGAATGATTATCTTGTGATCATTGCTATGTTTATTAAGATAATAACACGCATTAGAAAAATTATTTATAATGCGTTTTCTTACTTCTTTACATAATTTTATGCATAAAATTTATATTTTTTTGCATAGTCAACCATTGCATACAATCCTTTCACTCCGTAGAATCGCCCTGTTTTTAGATTTATCTACTGAATCTGTTCTGCAATTCTTCGCATGGATGCAATAAATGTCCAATATGTGTTTGATATTCGGGACAAGTGTTCTGGCTAATCGTGTTGATTATATTATTTTTAGGAACGTATCTTTGGAAAAGAAATTAGGCCTTACATCTCTGACAGCACTGGTACTCAGTTCTATGGTCGGTGCCGGCGTATTCAGTTTGCCGCAAAACATGGCGCAAGCAGGAAGTCCTGCTGCATTAATGATTGGTTGGGGAATAACAGGCATAGGTATTCTCTTTTTAGCCACTTCCTTACTGTTACTTTCACGACTTCGCCCTGATTTGGATAGCGGTATTTTTACTTACGCAAGAGAGGGTTTTGGGGAGTTAGTTGGATTCTGCTCTGCATGGGGATATTGGTTTTGTGCCATTATTGCCAATGTTTCTTACTTAGTTATCGTTTTTGCTGCGTTAAGTTTTTTCACTGATACTGAACATTCAATAATTTTTGGTGATGGTAATACTTGGCAATCGTTAATAGGTGAATCTATTTTACTTTGGTTTGTTCATTGGTTGGTATTGCGAGGTGTACAAACGGCTGCGGGAGTTAACCTGCTGGCTACAATGGCAAAATTATTACCATTGACCCTATTTATTATCTTAGCTGCCATCGCTTTCAAAATGGATGTGTTTTCATTTGATTTCCGTGGTATTGAAATGGGAGTTCCTGTTTGGCAGCAAGTTAAAGACACGATGCTAATTACACTGTGGGTTTTTATCGGTGTTGAAGGTGCAGTTGTTGTTTCAGCCAGAGCTAGAAAACGCAAGGATATTGGTATCGCAACTGTGCTGGCTGTTATTTCAGCATTAGGAGTATATGTGCTGGTTACCCTGCTTTCATTAGGATTGATCACTAGACCTGAATTAGCGGCTATGCGTAATCCTTCTATGGCAACTTTGATGGTCGGATTAATAGGTTCTTCAGGTGAAATTGTGATTATTGCTGGCTTGATCATCTCTGTTTGTGGAGCTTATCTGAGTTGGACAATTATGGCAGCAGAAGTACCATTTATCGCTTCTTTACACGGCTCATTTCCGAAGGTTTTCAAAAAACAAAACAGTAAGAAAGCGCCTGAATCATCACTTTGGATCACGAATGGTGCTATACAACTTTCTTTGGTTTTAATTTGGTTAAGTGGTAGTAACTACAATACATTACTCTCCATTGCTTCTGAGATGATCCTTGTCCCCTACTTTCTTGTAGGTGCATTTTTAATGAAGGTTGCCTTTCAACGCAGTAGCCGTGCTTTGTTCTTTATTGCCTTAGGTGCTTGCACCTATGGGTTATGGTTACTCTATGCTTCAGGACTAATGAATCTTTTGCTTTCGATAGTGCTATATGCCCCTGGATTGTTGGTTTTTCTGTATTCACGCAGACAATATCAGAAGAAAGTACCGTTAAGCGTTATAGAAAAATCAACCATTGTGATTTTGTTCTTAATGGTGCTTCCATCTACATGGAAATTAATGCATTAATAATAATTTACAACTAAGCAATTTAAGGGGAGAAACTAAATTCTCCTCTTATTTTTTTGGTTTTTTTTGAGATAGATTTTGTGGTGGGGAAGTTAATTTTTTCTTTATATTTTAGTAGTATGTTGTAATTAAATCACGAAGAATAGATCATTTTAAAGCCAAAACATAAGAATTAATTCTGATTTAATTCCAGTGCATTCTTCAAATAAATAGGATGTAAGCTGTAATAAGATATTTATCATAAAGATTTTATCAAAAAAAAATTAACTTTAAGCAAATGTAATTCATTTTCATTTACCTTAAAAATAGATACAACCTCTTACATAATTACAAAAAATAGATATAAAAATTAAAATGAAAAAACTGAGTTACAAATAAATAATAAACATATAATAATTATTTAAACTTTTTGTAAAAAACAAAATTCAAACGCATTATGTGTCTTGCATCATTTTTATTTTTACAGAATGTCATCAATTAATAATTAATCTTATAGAACAGAATAAAAGCTCTTTGAAGTTCAGAAAAAAATCTATGTTATGCATAACAATTCTATTAATTTTTTCCTAACAGCTTAAAACTTCAAAGTATGAGATTAGTCAAGTTATTATTTTGATTTTTGTTAATTAATCGCTACTATATTTTTTACCTTATCTATTGATGAGGAAATATGAAATGTTGTTTCGTTGTTTATCAGAAGTAAACCTAACCAACTTGTTGCCGTATTTATGTACGGTATTAACATTAACTCAATAATCTGTTTCTCTGTCGAATAAGCTCGTCAGAAGTAGGATGCATTAAGAAATGAAAACTAAGTTAATTATTTCATCTGTATTTGCTTCATTTGTATTTATGTCCACCGCCCATGCTGCTGATGGGCAAATTAAATTTACGGGAAAGATTACTGCTACCGCGTGTAAAATAGATTCAAATTCTGCTAACCAAACCGTAAATATGGGAACTATCAGCTCAAATTCATTTAATGGACCTTATAGTACTTCTGCCTCTACCCGTTTTAGTATTAAATTGACCGATTGCCCACAAGATTATCAACACGCACAGGTCAAATTTGATGGGCAGACGGACAGAGCCAGTAGCCGATTTTTAGCGTTAAGTCGTAATGGAGGAGAAAATCCTGCTCAGGGTGTTGCAATTGCACTTTATGAAGATGATAGTAATACCATGATCAATCTGGCAGAAAATTCACGTCCTCAATATTTTTCACATGGAAAAACAGAAGAATTGAAATTCGTTGCCAAATACATTGCAACGGCTAAAACTGTGACTCCAGGTACAGGTGATGCAGTAGCTAACTTCACTATTGTCTATAACTAATTTACCTATAACTAAAGGAAGTTATGGCAGGGAAGCCAAAACAATATCTCTCTGGTCTAAATATTGTTTGGAGCGACCACTTTGAAATATTTTCGCATTTTAATTTTTATTCTTATCAGCGTTTTCAATACGAATATCTCTTTTGCTGGAGTCGTCATTGGCGGCACACGTGTTGTTTATATTAGTGACCAGAAAGAAGCCTCTATTTCCATTAACAATCCAGAAACCGACATTTCTTACCTTATTCAATCGTGGGTTCAAGGTGAGAATGATGAAATGAAAACGCCTTTTATTATCACTCCCCCACTGTTCAAATTAACAGCCGAGAATGAGAATGTTTTACGAATTGTTAAAATTGGCAATGAATTACCTGATGATAAAGAATCTTTGTTCTGGCTCAATATCAAGTCTATTCCCGCTACAACAAAATCAGAACAAAATCAATTACAAATCACGGTAAAATCTCGGTTTAAGTTATTCTATCGCCCTGCCAACTTAGCCGATAATGCCGGTATTGCTTATAAAGCTCTGAAGTTCAGAGTCGATGGGGACAAATTCATTGCGGAAAATCCAACGCCTTACTATATCTCTTTTTCTGAGTTAATCACTGGCAATAATGTAGAAAATTACGAGATTAAATCTGCGGGGATGATCCCTCCTTTTCAACAAAGAACTTGGAATATTCCTATAAAAAGCATCAGCCAAGTGACTTGGAAAATAATTAATGATTTTGGTGGCGTGTCACCAGAAGAAAGACGTAAGTTGTAATTCAAAAGCTAATTGTAATGAAAAACTATATACCCAATAAACTTCAAGAGACAATCTGGAGAATAGTGGGTATATCAAAATAGAAATTTATTATGGATAACTATCGTCATTCTCTTCAAAAAAATAGTCTTGATAATTTGGCATTATTTATCAAGCTAAGCTTGCATTGTCTATATTTTAGGGTGCCTCTCTGTGCATTGTTAACTACATCTCTTGTGATGTATAACAATAATAAGGCTCACGCTGAAGAGTATTTCAACATCAATGCGTTGGAAATCCATTCAGATTTTGAAGATATTGATCTATCTATTTTTACTCAAGATGATCAGCAACCTCCCGGGCGTTATTGGGTAGATATCTATCTTAATCGGGAAAAAGTAGATACTGGGAATGTTGATTTTATTATCGTCAATAACAAGCTATCTCCCAAAATTAAGATACAACAACTCAGGGAAATCGGAGTAAATATTGAATTATTCCCCACACTGATTACTTTGCCACAAGAAACGGAACTTACTGATCTTGATCAATATATTCCGTCCGCATCGACGTCTTTTGATTTTAAACATCAGCGGCTGGATATCAGTATTCCCCAAGCCGCCTTGAATAGGCTGGCGAGAGATTATGTACCTCCTCATTTGTGGGATCAGGGATTAACTTCCCTGTTGGTTAACTATAGCTATAGTGGCTCCATGACTTGGCAGGATGATCAACCTGGTTCAACAGAAAACCATTTTCTTAACCTCAGAACAGGTATTAATTGGGAAGCCTGGCGTTTGCGCAACTATTCTACTTACAGTAGTCAAGATAGAAAATGGCAGAATATCAACACATACCTTCAGCGAGATATCCATGCACTGAAAAGCCAATTAATATTTGGAGACAGTTATACCCCCTCACTTATTTTTGATAGCTTTCAGTTTCGCGGTATGCAATTGTCTTCTGATGACAATATGTTGCCCGATAGCTTAAAAGGATTTGCACCGATAATTAGAGGAATTGCCCAAAGCAATGCCCAAGTCACCATCAAACAAAATGGTTACATTATCTACGAATCTTACGTTTCTCCCGGGCCTTTTGTTATCAATGATCTCTATCCGACAACATCAACAGGAGATATAGAGGTCATTGTCAAAGAAGCTGATGGGAAAGAACATCGTTCTGTGCAAACTTTTTCCACTGTACCGATTATGTTACGTGAAAATAGCCTGCGACATTCCCTGACCTTGGGAAAATACCAATCTAATTCTCACCGTGGAAAAGAACCCTATTTCATGCAAGGTACGGTGATTTATGGTATTTCCAATCGTGTCACTGCCTATGGTGGAACCACGATTGCAAAAGATTATCAATCCATTGCCTTGGGTACAGGCTATAGTCTTTCCAATTGGGGTTCCCTTTCCTTTGATGTGACCTTCGCCAAAACCAATTTAATATCGAATGCTAATCATTATGGTCAATCTTATCGTTTCCAATATGCCAAAGATCTATCTCAGACAGGTACTAACCTCACTTTCTCAGGTTATCGTTACTCGACACAAAATTTTTACGATTTTAAAGAAGCGAGTGAGTTAAATACTACAATCGATGAAAGGAACTACAATAGCACTAATAAACGCAGTAAATTGCAGTTACATATTAATCAATCCCTTGGGGATTGGGGAACCATTTATTTATCTGCTTTTCAACAAGACTATTGGCATCAGAAAGGCTACGAAAGGAATATCAGTGCTGGTTATAACACAAGTTACAATTCAATTAATTATAGCTTAAATTATTCTCACAGCGCTTTCCCCGGTTCAAATCGTAGTGAGCAAATTGTCTCATTCAGCGTGCAAGTTCCTTTTGATCGTTGGCTGAAAAATAGCTGGGTAAGCTATAACATGACCAGCAACAAAAGCAGCGATACATCTCATCAAATCAGTTTAAATGGTACAGCTCTTGAAGATAACAACCTGATTTATAGCATTCAGCAAAATTATACTGGCCGTAGTCAAAGTATTGGTGGAAATATCAGCGCAGAATATAAAGGAGCATATGGACAAGTCAATGCTGGTTACAATTACGACAAATACTCCAGGCAACTCACTTATGGTTTAAATGGCGGGATTGTTGCCCATCCTTATGGCATAACCCTTTCCCAACCATTGGGAGAGACATCGGTATTAGTACGCGCCAATGGCGCTTCAAACATCAAAGTGCAAAATCACACCGGTATCAAAACTGACTGGCAAGGCTATGCCATTGTACCTTATGTCAGCAGCTATCGAAGAAACCGTATTGCGCTGGATACTTATTCAATGGGTAATAACGTTGATATTGATATCAATACGCAAGCTATTATTCCAACTCAAGGTTCACTGACACTGGCCAATTTCCAGACTCGTATTGGTTATCGCGTTTTGCTGATTCTTTCCCATAAAAGTAAAGAGATCCCATTTGGTGCAACTGCGACACTAGAAAAACAACATGACATCAATGATACCAACAGCACGATTGTCAGTAATGATGGACAAGCTTATCTCAGTGGCATTCCTAAATCAGGCCGCATATGGGTTAAATGGGGACACAAAACAATACAAGAATGTCGTGTCAATTATCGATTACCTGATGAAGAACCTGCTTCAGGTTTGTATATGGTTGAAGCTTCTTGCGAATAATCTCTTGCAAATAGCAATGTCGATATATTTATTTGATATATAACTAAAAAACAGTGGGTGTTATTTTATGACCAACAAATTAAAATTGTTATTAGCAAGTATATTTCTCATCGGCACGATGAGTAATTTTTCTAGCTTAGCGAACGACTATTGCCAATATTATGCGGGTTTTGTGCCTGGTATGACTCCAGTTTCTTTTGGTAATATTACAATTCCCAGGAACCATCCTATCGGGACAACTATCAAAGAAATACGTCTGGATCAGGTGGATGAAAAAGGTAATATCGCCCTCTGCGATACTTTCTTGCCTACAATATGGGAACAGCCTGATCTTACACCTGCAAGCTATAATCAGGATGCCATTTATGAATCCGGTGTTCCGGGAGTCGGTATCCGTATTAACACCTGGGAGCCACGTTATGGTATTGATTGGCTGCCCAGAACAGCGACCTATCCATTCACTTGCCCTTCACCGCCGCAATTTCAATGGAAAAAACAATATTGCGGTAAATCATGGGGTTACTTAACGGTACAGTTGATCAAGATTGCACCAACAACCGGTTCAGGGGCTGTTAAGTCGGCGAAACTAACTCGTGCTACATTAGGTCACAATATCCCTGTTCATACTTTCTATTTGTCGAATACCCATATCATGACCAAAGGTTGTTCTCTCAATCAAAAGATGATCGCAGTCAATATGGGAGATATTAAAAAAAGCGATTTCCGCAACATTTACAGTACAGCGGGAATGCAACATTTTGATATCAATATAAATTGCGATGCTAATGTGAATGTTGGACTGACGCTGGATGGAAGGCCTACAAACTGGAATACCCAAGATATCTGGGCATTGGATTATAGTGACAACGTCACGGCAAAAGGGGTTGGTTTACAGATACTATATCAAAACCGCCCCGTAACGATGCGTACTCCAGTCGTATTTGGCTCCACTCAGTCTGGTGGAAATATAACCATCCCATTAGTTGCCCGTTATACCCAAACGGAAGCAGAAGTTAAACCGGGTAAAGCAGATGCTACAGTAACAATTACTTTTGTATATCAATAAGTAAAGGTTATTCCCTGCTTAGCAGTATTATTGTTTGTTGTTAGTGGGGGTTATTTTTTTGATTTTGCAAGTATGTTGTAACTATAAAAAGAGTTATAAGGTTTTTATAAGTAAAATAACGAGATTGAGGGGCAGAATAAACCATAACTGCCCCTACATATCACGATGCTATATTTTCCATCGCTTGTAAAATACGTTTATCTGATATTGGATACGCAGTACCCAATTGTTGGGCAAACAGGCTGATCCGAAGCTCTTCAATCATCCAACGAACTTCTTTTGCTTCCGACAACGATTTTTGCTGGACAGACAGTTTTGCCAACCATTGTTGCCATTGACGTTGGATATATTCAACCCTGCTCATATGCGCCCTATCCTTGTTAGGATCTACCGTCAATTTTTCCAATCGACGTTCTATGCCATTCAAATAGCGCAAAACATCAACCAGACGTTTCCAACCGTGGGAAGTCACAAATCCATTGAAGACCAGGCCGGAAATTTGTTCTTTAATATCGGATAGCGCCAGTGCGAGAGAAATATCCACCCGCCCTTTCAGGCGCTTGTTGATATTAAAGACTGCTGTCAGGATCTGCTCCACTTGTTTGGCAATATCCACCACTGCGTCATTCAAATCGGCACGAACTTTATCATGCAAACTAGAAAATGCTTGTTCATTCCAGACTGTCCCGCCATTTTCTGCGATCAGTTTATCAACGCCACAGGAAATACAATCATCAATCAAATCCAATACTTTTCCATAGGGATTAAAATACAGCCCTAATTTAGATTTGTTCGGTAATTTTTCATGCAAGTATTTAATCGGCGATGGAATATTCAACAACAACAGGCGACGTGTTCCTTCCCACATTGCATTTTGCTGTTCTGATTCGGTTTCGAACAATTTTATGCCGATACTGTCTTTTTCATCCACCAATGCCGGAAATGCCTTAACAGAATAGCCCCCGCGTTTCTGCTCATAACATTCCGGCAATGTACCAAAGCTCCAGATATGCAACCCATTTTGTTCTATACCATCATCTGCAACCGCCGAAAGCGTTTCCTGAACTTTTTCTTTCAACTTCAGTTTCAATGTTGACAGATCTTTGCTTTCTGCTAACGATTTATTTTTTTCCCCCGTTTTCTTTTCTCCAATAATGCGGAATGTGATCTTTAAATGATCAGGCACTTGTTCCAACTGCCAGTCATTACGTAACACTGTCACTCCAGTCATGCGGCGTAATTCTTTCTCAAGGCTATCCAGTAAAGGAGCCTGAGGTTGTGTCACACGCTCCAGAAATGCCTGCGCATAGTTAGGCGCCGGAACAAAATTACGACGTATTGGTTTTGGCAATGATTTAATCAACGCAACAACCAATTCATGACGAATTCCCGGAATTTGCCAATCAAATCCTTCATCTTTGACTTGGTTCAAAACCGGTAAAGGAATATGAACTGTTACACCATCAGCATCGGTTCCTGGTTCAAATTGATAACTCAAACGGAATTTCAAGTTACCTTGAAACCAGTAATTTGGATAATCCAACGCATTGACTTTATTTGCATCACCCTTGATTAGCATACTCTTTTCAAAGTTGAGCAATTCGGGCTGATCTTTACTGGCGACTTTCCACCAGCGATCAAAATGGCGCGAAGAAACAACATCTTTACCAATGCGCTGATCGTAGAAACTGAACAAGGTTTCATCATCCACCAGAATATCCCGTCGGCGAGATTTATGTTCCAGTTCTTCTACTTCTTCACGCAATTTCAAATTAGCGCGGAAAAATGAATGACGGGTTTGCCAATCACCTTCTACCAATGCATGGCGGATGAATAACTCGCGGCACAACATGGGATCGATTCGGCTGTAATTTACCAGACGGCCCGTCACAATTGGCAAACCATATAAGGTGACTTTTTCCATTGCCATTACCGCCCCCTGGGATTTCTGCCAGTGCGGTTCACTATAGTGATTTTTGATTAAATGGGCCGCCAATGGCTCTACCCATTCTGGCTCGATGCGTGCGGCAATACGTCCCCACAAGCGGCTGGTTTCCACCAATTCAGCCACCATCACCCATTTTGGCGGTTTTTTAAATAGTCCAGAGCCAGGAAAAACAGAAAAACGGGCATTGCGCGCACCAGTATATTCCTGTTTATCCGTGTCCTTCTGCCCAATGTGAGATAACAACCCTACCAACAAGGCAATATGGATACTGCGATAATCTGCTTCCTGACTGTTAATCGGCAGGCCAATTTCTTTCACAACTTGCCGTAGCTGAGTATAAATATCCTGCCATTCCCTAACACGAAGATAATTCAGATAATCTTGCCGACAAAGTTTGCGAAATTGGGAACTGGAAAGCGCTTTCTGCTGTTCCACCAGAAAATCCCATAGCTTCAGGAAGGCGATGAAATCTGAATCTTTGTCCGCAAAACGACGATGTTTTTCATCAGAAGCTTGCTGCTTTTCCAACGGTCTTTCCCGTGGATCTTGAATTGACAATGCGGAAGCAATTACCATCACTTCGCGAACACAACCATGTACCTTAGCTTCCAGTACCATACGCGCCAAGCGGGGATCAATAGGCAACTGAGCCAATTGTCGTCCTATTGGGGTTAGCCGATAAGCGCCTTCTGACAATGACTCCGGATCAATAGCCCCCAACTCTTCCAACAAGCGAACCCCATCCTGGATATTACGTTTATCCGGGGCTTCAACAAATGGGAACGCACTGACATCTCCCAAACCAATGGAGGTCATTTGCAAAATAACGGAAGCCAGATTAGTGCGCAAAATTTCAGGATCAGTGAATTCTGGACGTGACAAAAAATCCTCTTCCGAATAAAGACGAATACAAATCCCGTCCGAAACACGGCCACAACGCCCTTTTCGCTGATTAGCAGATGCTTGCGATATCGGTTCTATCGGCAGGCGCTGCACCTTAGTGCGATAACTGTATCGGCTAATACGTGCAAAACCTGTATCGATCACGTATTTAATACCAGGTACCGTCAGTGATGTTTCTGCCACGTTGGTTGCTAAAATAATGCGGCGGCCAACATGAGGCTGAAAGATTCTATTCTGTTCGCTGTTAGACAACCGTGCAAAAAGTGGCAAAATTTCGGTATGTGGGAAATTTTGTTTATTGAGAGCATCCGCCGTATCACGAATTTCTCGTTCACCGCTCATGAATACCAGTATGTCACCTGAGCTTTCACGCCCTAATTCATCCACAGCGTCAATAATGGTTTCAAGCTGGTCTCGATCACTGTCATTATCACCACTAGCCACAGGACGATAACGCACTTCTACCGGATAAGTACGTCCAGATACTTCAATAATCGGTGCATTGTTAAAATGGCGGGAAAAACGTTCAGGATCGATGGTTGCAGAGGTAATGATAACTTTCAAATCTGGGCGTTTTGGCAGTAATTGACGCAGATAACCGAGGATAAAATCGATATTCAAGCTGCGTTCATGAGCTTCATCGATAATTAACGTATCATATTGCAATAACAAACGATCTTGCTGCAATTCTGCCAATAGAATACCGTCAGTCATCAATTTAACCAGCGTATTTTCACTGACCTGATCATTAAAACGAACTTTATAACCGACCGTCGAGCCAAGCGGCGTTTCCAGTTCATCCGCAATGCGGTTAGCAACCGAACGCGCTGCCAAACGACGGGGTTGGGTATGACCGATCAGCCCTTTAATTCCCCTTCCCAATTCAAGGCAGATTTTGGGGATCTGAGTTGTTTTACCTGAACCGGTTTCTCCGGCAATGATAACAACCTGATTATCCCGAATGGCTTTATAGATATCATCTTTCTTCTGGCTAACCGGCAGGTTTTCAGGATATTGAATCGAAGGACATGCAGCCTGGAGATTCATGACTTTCTGTTTTGCAGTTTCTATATCTGCCGCGATGGATTGTCCTACAGCCTGCAAGGAGACTTGATTCTTAATTTTTGCTGCTCCATGCAGACGTTTTTTTAAACGGAACTGATCACGCAGCGGTGTGTGATCAAGTTCAGCGAATAATTCAGCAAATGGTGCTGTCAAAGGTGATTTCACGTGATAAATCCTTGTGACGTTTTTTAACTGAGTAGCGCTGTCTTTGCAGGCCAAGAGGATTATTTTTTATGACATAACGATATTAGAAGTGTAACATATCTTGTGTAATCCCATGTACTCCATATATATCCCCCTCCTCGGCAATTTATCATCTTCTTGGTCATATTCGATTCCAATACTTGATAGAGAGTTTTTCAGCCTATTTTCTTAAGATTACTATCACAAAATTTACACTCTGAAAGTGTATACTTCGCAAACCATTTGTCTGATAATTTGTGTATCTTAGAACTAATCAAGAAAAGGGGCGAAAATGATAAAGTATCACCCAGAACGTAATCAGATACGGCTTGAAAATGTACTTTCTGCGTTAGGTAATCCAATGCGAATGACTGTTGTTCATGTGTTGGCCGACGGAGGGGAACATACCTGTGGCTCTATCCTTAAAGGTGTATCTAAATCAACCTTAACTCACCACTGGCGAGTCCTTCGTGACAGTGGTGTTATCTGGCAAAAACCTTCAGGTAGGGAGAATTTGTTATCTCTTCGCAAGGAAGATTTGGATGCCCGCTTTCCAGGGCTACTTGCCTCATTTCTTATGGCTATAGAAGAAGACGAGCTTACTGGGGATACGATTAAACAATACAATCCAGATAATTGACAGGAAGCTATGATTGCTGATTGTTTTACCTCATATGCTAGGAATTAACGTAATCTTCTAAGGTTTCTTCATTCCCGACCTTAATTGATATCCATTTCATTATCAATCTCTAATGCAGAATCATCCATAATATTATCCCCTATGTAACCAAATATTTTTCCAGTAAATCTGTGCTCCTTTCCGGCCATTAACGGCCGGAGAAATGATTATTTTTCTATTACTTCAGAAACGGATGTAATCAATATCTTTCTTCTGGGCAAGGTAAGTGTAATAAGTAACGCTAGCGCTATACCTATTGCAGCATATAGGAACGCATACCATATACTTGCTGCCAATAAAATAGTTTCACCTTCTGGTCCATCCCGCTGCGCTATACCTGTAGCCAAGGCAATCAGAATCGCTAGACCAATAGCATTTCCAACATTCAGAGTTGTTGACGCCATACCTGAAGTAATACCCTGTTCACTATGGTCAACATCTGTTGCAGCAGCAATCCACATGGCTGTCCAGACAATTCCCTGACCCAAGCCAGAAATAATCAAACCAGCCAGAATGGATTTATAAGAAGCGGATACTGATGCTCCAGGCATCATTAACAGCGTTCCGACAATACCAATAATACAACCCGTAATCAGGGCATTTTTCGTCCCTATGGAATTCGCAAGGCGTGCCCCTGCCTGAGTCCCCATAAAAATGGATATGGAAGGAACAATAAACGCAAGGCCAGTCTCAAGGGCATTGTAATTCATCACGTTCTGGAACAGGACAGTTTCGAAATAGGGTAACGCACCAAACGTCCCCATATAAATGAAAGTTATAGTAACGCCGACAACCAAGTTCTTATTACGGAAAAGACGTAACGGCATCAATGGATCACGAGATTTTGACTCGATCACAATGAACATGATGAGACTTACCAAAGCCAAGAGTAGTGCATACTTGATAACAGGCGTTCCCCAACCATATTCAGGCCCCTGCACAAGTGAAAAGACTAGAAGAGTAGATGCAACTGTGACTGTCAATGCACCAGGAAGGTCGAAACTACGTTTCTCATGCCTGACTGGATCAGCAGAAATAACAATGAAAGCGGCAATGATTGCTATACCCGCCAACAGAACATTCACATAAAACACCGATGACCAACCCAGATAATTTGTCAAAAGACCACCAGCAAGTGACCCGATTGTTAATCCACTCGCTCCAGCCCCTCCCCATACCGCCAGCGCTCTGTTACGTTCGGGACCTTCACGGAACAGTCGGTTGATTAGAGAAAGTGTTGCAGGGAAAAGGAAAGCACCACCAATTCCCTGAACAGCGCGAGCAGCAATAATCACCTCAGGACGCCAGGCCATTCCTCCAATCAATGACGAAATTGCATACAACCACAAAGCACCAATGAACATTCGACGTTGACCAAGCAAATCGGCAGCACGACCGCCAAAGAGCAGGAAACCACCACAAAACACAGTATAAGCACTAACGACCCACTGAAGTGTTTGATCAGAAAAACCAAGTCCTTTTCCTATTTCAGGTAGAGCAACAAATACTATGTTGATATCTAAAGAAATTATTAACTGAGCAAATGCCAGCAAAGCCAGGCTTAGTCCCAACCGATGCTGATGATCACCTTGATTCCTAGACATAAAACCTCTTCATTGTTTTATTGTTTGTGTAAATACGTACAATAAAATATATGTGTTTTATCAAACCTGTTGCAAGCTTTATTTTAAGAATTTTTCTGCTCAGAACTGAGCGGGCATGCGTAACTTATACTTCCTCAGATTCAATGAATTTGAATGAATATCTCAAAATATTGAGCTATTGATTGAACAATTCCCTATATAAAATATGATGCACAATCGATATTATCAATTAAGTTATTAGTATCTTAGATAACTAGAGTTGTAAATAACTGAGGAAGTAAAGAATGAGTAAAGTACTGGTTCTGAAATCCAGCATTCTGGCACAATATTCCCAAAGCAATAAACTGGCCGACTACTTTGTAGAAAAATGGTTGACTGACCATTCAGAGAGCAACATTACCACACGTGATCTGGCTGAAAATCCAGTTCCAGTACTAGATGGAGAATTAGTCAATGCCTTGCGTCCGAGCAGTGCAGAATTGACAGAACGTCAAAAAACAGTATTGACCCTGTCAGATGAGTTGATTACAGAGTTAAAAGCACACGATGTTATTGTCATCACCGCGCCAATGTATAACTTTGCTATCCCTACTCAATTAAAAGCCTATTTTGATCTAATTGCCCGTGCCGGCGTGACTTTCCAGTACACTGAAAAAGGCCCAGAAGGACTACTGAAAGGCAAACAAGCTGTTATTTTGACCAGTCGTGGTGGTATTCATAAAAATAACCCAACAGATTTGGTGACTCCGTACTTACGTACCTTCCTCGGATTTATCGGTATCACAAATGTAGAATTTGTATTTGCTGAAGGCTTAGCTATGGGTGCAAAGTCCGCTAACCAGACACATCAAGATGCTCGTAACGCGATAGATGATGTCATAGCGAGAATGGGACAGAAGCAATCTGAAAAAATCGTTGCTTAATATTGTATTGTTCGATAAAATGTCACGTAATTAAGATCAGATAGCGCGCCATTTGGCGCGCTAAAATATATGGTCATACTCAAAAATAATAAAAACTCATCCATAAGCAAAATCCAACATCCCTGTCTTTTAGCGAACCATCCTGAAATGCCATATACACACCAAAATTTTTCAATGATTGACAATGGTAGCAACCATGTCATAGGTATATAACTTTTGCTTAGATCCAGTTCAAAAAAGTCAAATGCCGCATTTTACTGCTTCGTTTCCACTGTGCCAGCAATATGCGCTCCTACCAAACAGATATAAAGGTTACAATATTCGAGTATTCCACCATTATCCTCAAAGGCTGCAAAATAACTCCTTCCCAGGGTTTTTTCTCCCGAATTTGGCGTTATTATGCCTTCAGCCCAGGTATTATCAAGTTGATTACTTTCCGGACTATCAATAGTGCATATAAGCTTCCCATCTGATCCTGTGTATAGAAATGAATTGGAATATCGGATGGCAGGATCAGCTCCATCATTCGGTTTGTTCCAAGTGTCGTAATTATGTCCAGTATCATTCTCTTGTAGTGTCACTATATAACTATATCCAGCTATCGTCTGAAAAAAATATGAAACATACCAACCATTTTTTATATCCGGAAAATAAAGTGTTTTCGTTGCCATTACTAATATCTCCTTAATATTGTTTCATGGTATATTTTATGCGTCTGACAAGATTATTGGCTGTAACCCTTATAGAACCCAACGGGGACATTTGAATCGGATAAGTAGTGGTCGGTAACGGCCACTACTCTCCTAAGAACCATATATGCGAGTTTCCCCATGCAGCTCAAACCTTTCCAAGGGTAGTCTCTGATTGCAAAATGGATATTTATTCGTTGGGGTCGTCGTGGTAGTGAGACCACCCGACCAGACAGATAAATAAGTTATTGTATTCGATTCTGTAGTCTGTGCCATTATGCTTAATGCCGTTATCCTCAAAAGCAGCACAATAGGTTCTTCCCAAAGTTGGGTTCCCTGAACTTGGCGTTATGATACTTTCAGCCCAGCTATTATCAAGACGGCTGCTTTCTGGGCAATCAACATTACATATAAGCTTTCCGTCTGATCCTGTGTACCAAAATGAATGAGTATTGCTATAGGGAGAATCATCTCCATCGTTCTGTTTTTTCCAAGTGCCGTAAATATTTCCAGTGACACTATCTTGTATTGTTACGGTATAATCATACCCTGCTAACGTCTGTAAGAAATACGAAACATACCAACCATTTTTTATATCCGGAAAAGAAAGTGTTTTTGTTGCCATTGTTAATATCCCCTTAATATTGTCCCATAGTATATTTTATACTGCCGACAAGATCATTGGCTGTAACCGTTATAATTCCGTATCCTCCATTCTGTCCTTGCAGGTTTATTTTAAATTGTCCATATTCATTTGTATTCATTGATTGTATCGTATCGGGATTTGAAGCAATTTCAGATACATTACTCATATTTACGGCTGGATCTATTTTATAAGAGATGGATGTATTTTTAATTTGTTCAGATGTCTTTTTATCGTTAATCTGGATTGTAAGTATTTCGTATTTATCACCGATTGGCTGATATCCGGTTATTATTAACGCTATTTCATCGGGTGGAACAGTATTGATTTGTCCTTTCCATATTTGACTAGTTACTTTAGTACTATCTATATCCACGGTATAAGAAAAATAAATTTTTCCTTGATCATGAATATCAAATGCATCATGACCTGCAAGATATAATTGTGGTATACCAATGATGACATGATTGGTGACACCATCATCACCAGCTGTCGTTGGCATTGTCCACGATTCGAAAGGTTTATCTAACTTTTTGAGCTTTGAATGAATGTGTAAATTCAAAATCACTTCACTACCTAAAGGTATTTTAGTTTTATCGTTCAGATCATTTGTTCCTATAATCTTAACAAATAAACCCTCATGATTGGCATTGTCTTTATAATGAGAAATAGTCTTATAATTTATAACATCATTTTCCGTTACTAAATTATCTTTCCCTACGCCTAAACTCGAATAAACCTGACATTTTTCATAAACATTATCCGCTGGAGGAATATATTTTGTATATGTAAATTCGAGAGAGTCTGAAACCAATCTATCCGCACTTTCCTTAATAACACTATAGTAAAAATTAACCTTTTCTTCATTTTCGTTGAAAACACTATAAGGTAACGTTATAAAAGGTGTTCCAAGGTGGTCTGGATCTAACAAACGGTGAGGATTATCAATCATTTTCCCATTAATAAAGAAAAATATTGTATCACTCCCCTCTGCATTATCATATGGTGGTATGTTAACAGAGAAGCCGAAAGAGCTACCATCGTTATGTAAAACGTTATTATTGATTTCAACAATAATCGGAGCCGATAACGAATCCATTGAATTGATATCTGTTTGATCACTATCCAAAATGTATAGCGTTTTATCAGCTGAAATTTCACCTGTTGCACCAAATATCTGTGAATAAAGAGTCAGAACAACAGAACTTTCCTGTTTGGCATAAATATAAAAATTTAATTTGCCGTGAGGATCTGTGTTAATAATGAAACCTCTTTTACTACCAATCTTCCTGATAGGTATTTTCGTGTGTTTATCATCCTGATAAAAATCTACTTTATCAAAACTCCTGTCAGGAGTGTCAAGTATATTCACAGGTGTACCGGATAATTTGGCTGTGTTATCCTTATTTGTGATTGCAGTTCTTACCGTGCCCACTTTCACAAAATATCGCCCACCTGGTGGATCATTAATTCCAATTGGCATATCTAAATAATCAGCACCGACAGCCAATTGTACTGACGAGATGTCAAGCGTTTTGGCATAATAGAATACACTGATTTTTTCAAACCCTATTGCTGCTGAATTTGGCTGAATATCTAATGTAATTTCATTGTTTTCAACAATATTATTATCGACACGTAATTCAACAGAAATCGTTCCCTTTCTATTATTATCAGATAATACGATTGGAGGTACATGTCTACGCAACCCGATACCACCATAAGGTGTCAATTCGACACTTGCATCACTAGAAATAGGTGTATCAGATGTTAAAAAGATGTCGAGAATAAATTCTTCCCCTATGACTAAATCTGAACCTGGTTTTATAGAAGTCGTAATTTTCTTAGATGACATTATTATTCACCCCATAAACTTTCGTAATTATAAATATAAAAGATGAACTGAGTTCACTTCTTCCACTCTTATTATTCGCCGACAGTTTCTATTTGGCTATAATAATAATGACTGTATTGCCTCACACCTTCATTATCAATGTAATATTCAAAATAAATCATTGGCATTCCATAAGTTGAACTGCTCGCAAAGTTAACCAACAAATCGTATTTAATTTTAATAACCGTTGTGGATGTTTTACCGCCATCATGGTCAGGAACATGATTAATAACCGTGGAGAAGGGTTCATTGATCTGTTTATATTGGTCATCATTACTCAAATCATCACTTGAATCACCATTAAGGTACATTGTGAAATGAATGGTATCGCCAAATTTTGGTTTGCTTGTATCCGTAAAATCATTTGTTCCTATTATTTTTACAAATAGTCCATAACCTTCATTCCCTTCTTCCTGATAGCCAGCGATTGAAGAACTATTAATAGTTGAGCCATATTCCAGTATAAAATTGTCATCATCCTGATTTAACGGTGGTTGACTATTAGGATCTGCCCAACTAGCATAGACAACAGGCATGTCAAAAACACGTTCAATGTTATTTGACGGTTTATTTTCACCACCACCTATATAGGTGATCGGTAATTTTTTTGAATATCTATTATTCCCGCTTACAGGGGCGATTACGTAATTAAGATGTACTATATTATTTTTTGGAAACAGATCATAATACAGTTTAAAACTGTGATCAGGGATATCTGAGTGCGCTATCATCTTAATGGGTAAAACAGGTTTGTCATCAATAAAAAATATAATACTATCATCATCATGCAAATTAGTATAAGGCTCAACGGTTACATCAAATGTATAATCTGAGCCAAATGCTTGCAATTGACCATGACTCAAGTTATTTATTATCGGGACGGGAAGCAATTCACGCGGATCGGCAGGCTTAGGGTTCAGCATATAGACAGAAGGTGCTGCATAATAGACTTCAAGCCCAGGCAATTCGCTTTCTAACCGCAGTGTAATGGGTTGATTCTTTTTTGGATAAACACGAAAACTGATTTTACCATGGTGATTACTATTGATAGGAATAACAACCTGTTCATATTCCTCAATGGGATAAAGAGTCACAGGAGTGGATTGCCCATCATCCGGATCCGTAGTAATAATCACCTTATTATTTAGGCTATCTTTAATAACTGAGGAAATCTGGATCGGTGTATTTATCATTTCCTTACCATTACTATTTTTCAATTTCGCAGTATAAAGAATAAAATTCTTATTTTGATTATCAATATGAGTCTCTGTGTGTGGTACTTCACAAATATATTGATCGACTGACAGCCTAAGAGAATCTGCATCAATCAAATTAGCAGTATAATGTATTTCTTGCGTATGCAAATTAGATATCTCTAATTTATACGCAATGGTGTCTCCGGACTTTAAAGTACTGTCATCATCAATAGTTAAATAAGCAATTGAGCGTAGAGCATTTTCTATACCAGTAACAGGAGTGGCTTTAGTCAAACTGTCTACAGTTATTCCGTTAATCGCTGTTAAATTAACATTTAATTCCGAAGGTAATTTCCCATTGAACATCATGGTAATATAAAGATAAAAACTTTGCCCAATAACCACATCTGAACGATGAGGCACGGACAGAACAACTGACGATAGGACAGCATTTTGTAATATATTTTCTTTATCAATCATAATCAGTACCTTTTTAATTTTTCAACCAATGTCTCGACGAAATATGTCTATTCTCACTGCCTTCCAAACTTCAATTATTCTAAATAGCGTTTCAAAATGATAGGAGTATTCCTTACCCCGCGCGGAGCGCGGGGTAAGGAACTCCAACATCTGATACTCTCAGTGTTATGAAAACCTATTTAGTTATGCGGCGGGGTATTCACTCTATTTCCGGCGCACTATTTTTTGAAATACGCTAAATATAAAATAACAGACTTTATATTAGTTTAACCACAAGAACCATTACTCTATTGAACTTTATTATAGGTTCTTTCTATTCCATCTGACGGTATAAGGCTTGTTCTACCACCTGAAACTTTAAACATCTCTCCCATTGAGTAACGAGTATTTCCTTTTTTAGCAATAACATAAAAAACCCTTCCCATTCATCAGGTTTAAAGCTGGAAAAAGGAATGGGAAAAGAATATTTAACCTCGTTAGCATCATTCATATTATAAATAGGTAATATTAAGCTATTAATATCAGGGACCTTATCTTTTTCTTTAGTGAAAAATGAAATATGATCATCTGGGCTAGGGTTATCATAAGGTTGAATAGTAACTTTAAATGTAGGATCTTCTGGTCCACCCTTTATTACACTGTCGTCAGCATCAGGCATCAGCAATGATTCTAGGAGATCTGTGTCAAACAACGGCCTAGGAGTAATAAAACATACATTGTCTACCATATGCGTATACCTTTCCTGACCAAAAATCACACACCCCAAAGAAAGCAAGATCGGCTTATAATTAGCCTTACTATTGCCATCTTTGGGTTTATTATTTGGATAGACACGGAATTTTATTGTTCCATCATGACTATCACTCATCAATCTAATAAATGTTTTACCATTTTCAATGGTGGGAGAGTAAATTGTTGGTTGTAATCCTAATTTTGGATGAGACGTAATAATAATATTCTTGCTGAAATCATCCCCATGTTTAGATGTAATATGAACCAGCACATTTGTTATTGGTGTTTTTTTTCCAGAACTTCCTGTATCTTCTAATAATTGAGTTTTGTAAAGAACATACCTATCCTTTGGATCCTGTTGTGTTGGTGCAGAATATTTTTTAGGAATAACACAGACTGGTTTGTCAGGCAGTAACTGCAAAGTATAGGGAAGTATTTTTTTTACATTGTAACTAAAATTCTTATTGTAAATATTACTACTACCATTACCTAGAGTTATAGAAAAAGATACTTTACCATTTTTTATGGTGTTATCATCATAATCATCAATTATTATGCTATATAGTCCGGAATTTATACTATTTTCATGACCAGATGTTATAACCCTAGATATCGGTGGAGCTATTGTTATACCACTATCGACTTTTGCAGTGATACTAATAGAATACCCTGCTGGAAAATTACCAGTATTAACCGTTAATATCACGTTAAAATAAAATTGCTGACCATAAATTAAAGTGGTATCAGGCGTTACTGATAACTTCTCATCTATTGGAGAAGTACCACTGCCCTGTAAATGACTTTTTTTTTCTGACATAGTGAACCTCACAATCATAGGCATTCGGAAATTAATAAAATAATGACATTCCTGTTCACGTTGAAATCAAGTCTGAATAAAAATGTGATTGGTTATGTTCACCATTCATTGACTTTTCACAATTGTCATCACCATTTAGTAAAGGCTTAAGGGGAATCTATAAAATATCTTGACAAATTTTTATTTTTTAACCAACATTTCGCCGTAATATACCTATTTCTACTGTCTTTCAAACTACAGTATTTCTAGTTATGCACCGGAGGATTTATTCTCCTTCCGATGCACTATTTTTTGAAAACCATTAAACGCAAAATAATAGGATTTATATTATTATAATAACACTAACCATTAACATTAATTTATTATGTATAGAATATTTAATTCAATTCAATTCAAAAACATGAAATTATTCACTAATAATAAATCACTTCGAAAATATAAAAAATCAATCATCATCTAAGCCAGGCAGTGAGGTGTCCGTCATTCCACGCCAATAATGACTGAATGTTGCCTTGTTATTTTTATCCATCGTATAATATTCAAAATAAACGAATGCGGGTGAACCGTCATTATAAGATCTTATTCCATAATATAACGGGTGCTTAATTGGAATCACTGTAGAGCATAATGTTTTATTACCTGCCGGAACAGTATCTGGAGTCGATAAAAGTTTTGTGCCAGTGAATTGGTGGGAAAAATTCTTATTACCCGACTTGACGTACATATTTACATATACAGTATCTCCCACTTTTGGCCGTTTATCATCTGTTGGATCGTTAGTTGCTGTTATTTTTACATAAGCATCATTACCGCCATTGTTAATATAATTTGACAACTCCACTCTGGTGGTATAACTATTCTCCCAGAATAATGTGTTTTCTTCCCCTGCCTGCTCTAACTGTGGGTCATTTTTATAATCAGCCAAACTGGAATAAACCTGAACTTTATTATAGGTTCTTTTTACTCCATCAGATGGTACAAAGTCTGCATCTTCACCTGAGTATTTAATCTGCTGTCCACCTGAATAACGCGTATTTCCTGTGTTAGTAATCACATAAAAAATCTCCGTCCATTCATCAGGTTTAAAGTTGGCAAAAGGAATAGAAAAAGAATAATTAGCTTCTTCTCCTGTCTGCATACTGTAAATGGGTAATATTAAGCTATTAATATCAGGAATATGGTCTTTTTCTTTGGTGAAAAATAAAATTTTATCATCTGAACTAGGGTTATCATAAGATTGGATCATAACTTCAAAAGTAATCTCATCTGATGACCTACGATTTATTACACCACCATTGGCGCTAGGGATCAATAATAGATCTAAATCATCGAAGTTAAAAATCGGTCTGGGAGTAATAAAACATACACTTTCTGCCATATGCGTATACCTTTCCAGTCCTGAAATCACACACCCCAAAGAAAGCAAAGTCGGCTTATAATTAGCCTTACTATTGTTGTCCTTTGGTTTATTATTTGGATAGACACGGAATCTTATTTTTCCATTTTTCTCATTACTTGTAATATTAATAAATGTTACACCATCTACAGTTTCAGGCGTATAAATTATTAGCGGTGTATTTGGACCGTTCGAATCTGGATCAGATGTAATAATAATATCCTTACTGAAATCACCTCCAGGTATAGATGTAATATAAACCAGCACTTTTTTCATTGGAATATTTGATGATAAACTCCCTGTATCTTCTAATAACTGTGTTTCATACCGAATATATTTATCATTAGGATCATTGAATTTTGGATCAGAATATTTTTTAGGAATAACGCAAACCGGTTTGTCAGGCAATAATTGCAAAGAATAGAAAAGTATTTTTTTTACGTTATAGCTAAATGTGGTGTTATAAATAGAATTATTGTTCATTCTACTCTTTAGATCAACAGTAAAAGATACTTTACCGTTTTTTATGGTATTATCATCATAATCATCAATTACTATGCTATATAGTCCGGAATTTATACTATTTTCATGACCCGATGTTACAACTTTAAACATCGGTGGAGCTATTGTTATACCACTATCGACTTTTGCGGTGATATTAATAGAATACCCCTGTGGTAAATTACCAGTGCTGGCTGTTAATGTCACATCAAGGTAAAATTGCTGCCCATAAATTAAAGTGGTATCAGGTGTTACTGATAACTTTTCGTCTATTTTTATTGTGGGAGTACCACTACCCTTTAAGTTACTTTTTTTTGCTTCTGACATAATACACCTCACTGTGTGAATATATAAATATTACCTATGAACTCTACTATATTAAGCTAAATTTTAAGTTAAATGTATAATGAAAAATAGTTATCAGGTGATAATTAAAAGTTATCACCTGAGTTTATTTTCACTATATGGTATTTTGGAGAATGGCTTCTGATATAACTTATTTAATAATATTAATGAAATCATTCCGAAGAATAGATGATCCATTAATTAATATAAGTGCAGTATAGATAAAATTACACGGCTTGATGTGAAATATTGCTCTTTGTTAAATTATACTCTTGGTTAATTGTAATATAGTGCACATAAAACATATGCATTTATTGATTGACTCGGGCCATCATTTGGTATTTCCTTACCAGTAGCTGTGTCATATGCTAAATAATCCCCATTATTTTGACGAGATTTTAGCATTTTAATATAAGTCGTTTTATCTATATGATTAAAATCATCCAAAATACCAAATTTATAGGCGTCCGGAAATTCATCAGATAATGCCGTTCCTGTTCCTGTTGAAATCAGTTCTGAATAAAGAGGTGATAGGTTATGTTGATCACTCTTTATTGGACGTTCACAATTATTATTGTCATTCAATGGGTAGGTGTTATTGTAAGCTCCCGGTATAGATATAAGCCACATTTTTGGAAAAAATGTATAAGTATATTGACGCTTTGTTCCATTTTTTTTCGTAATATCAAGAATAACTTTCCCGTGCCCTGTATTGTTAAATGTAACCAATCCGGTTTGAGAGTTTACATTTATTGCAGGCCACCCTCCGTCTTGTTGCAGGCTATAGTCGGCAGTATCCCCAGGTTCAACGAGTTCTTCACCTTTCACTGATTTTAATTCAGCGGCCAATTGCCTAAAAATATTATATGGCCTTTCCTGCTCAGTAAAAAGTTTGCTAACGGATTTATCCACTGTTCCTGTTTTATAATTATACTTATAGACCTTTATCGCTACTGGCTCTGGCACAACCTTAAAACTTACTTTGTCATTGGCAGACTGGGATAACGTATTTCCATCTGACCCATCCATACTTAATGTTACTGCAACGTCATCAATCCCCACTCCCACTACTCTACTCTTCAATGTTGCATGTAAATACCCGTCTCCATCCGTCTTACCTGCCTTATCCCATTCAGGCTGAGGTAATTCTAGATCCGTAACTTCTGAATGATCCCTAACCCACGTAACATCACTGAATGAATAATTAGAAATTGGCTTTTTATTACCTTTTTTCTCAACGATCAGCGCCCTGTATTGATATTCTGACTTTCCATCACCAAGTAATGGTTTATTGGGATCAAATCCTTCTTCTTTCCCTGCCCGATTAACACGCCAAACTTCAACATGGCTAATTTCAAATTCTATTTGAAAATCGACAGGATCGGCACATTTCGGAAATTCAGAGGCAGGTGCGCCTACAATTATCAAACAGACAACAGCGCCTTTAACAGCAGGCTGATTCTTCTGGCTTATTAATTTCGCTGTTAATGTCCCGCTATTCGGTGAAATACTGATTTCTCCCTGCGGTGAAAGAGAGAGTCCTTTATCTGTTGGAGTCTTAAGTATCCATTCAAATTTACCCTTATATTTGTCAATATCATCAGCCTCAGTACCTGATATTGTTGCTGTGAAATCATATTCCCCACCTGGAAGAATGCTCCCATTTTTTTGTTTTAACTTTATTTTCTGAATTGTTGGCCATTTGAACATCAAATCCACAGACTTTTTGATTTCAGAACCTTCTACAGAAGTCTCTACCGTCACTGTTTGAGCCTGCGTACTGGTCAACGTTGTACTGGCATTACCATTACCATCAGTCGTGCTGGTTGTTGAGGTAAGCGTGACCGCTGTCTGGTCAGGCGCCTTTATAGTCCAATTAACTGTCTTACCAGCCTCTGAATTTTTACCTGTAGTATCCTTAACACTCACTGTCAGAGTATAACTATTACCTACTAATCTTGGGCTTGATGGTGTCACTGTTACTGACATTTGTTCCGGTTTAAAATCTACCGCCCGTTTTGCCTGTACCGGATTGTGGTTTCCAACCGTGAGTGAAACGACAACCCCATTGACTGCCTTAGTACTGGTTAAGATTGCCGTTAATTGTCCTTTGTCATCGGTTGTCTTATCTGATTGATCTAGCGTGAGTTCAGGCATATTGTCGGGATGTTCTATCTTCCACGTCGCATTCGAAATGTTTTTCTTGGAAACAGGGTTTCCATCAAGACCTACGATAATCGCCGTATAGGTATATTTCTGGACACCGTCTGCCGTTAACGTCCCTGACGGGCTGACCTGCATATCGCCTTTAACCTGATAATCTTGGGTATCCTCAGTAAAGGTCACCGGAAATTGTGCAGAAACAGGCTGTTGGCCTTCAATGGACAGCGAAACCGTGACATCTTTTATTGCCTCTGTGCTGGCCAGGGTTGCCGTTAATCTCCCGTTTTCATCCGTTGTGACATCACCATTTTGTGGGTTCCAAATAAGCCCATCGTGGTTCTTATCTTTACTCCAATTCACATTAGCGATTTTCTGTTTTATTACAGGATTGTTATTAGCATATAATATCACAGCATTGTAAGTGTAAGTCTGGGAACCATTGGCTATCTGCGACGGTATAGGTGGTAAAACCTCAACTTTATCAATGTGGAAACTGGTTGATTTCTTATCAAAGCTGACCTCCCCCACGGATTGTGGCGGCTGGTTATTCAGTTGCAGGTACACTTTGACATCTTTATGTGGTCGGGTACTCACTAATATTGGTTTTCGTTTGAAATGCCCATATTCATCAAGTGTAATAGAGTCTGATGTTTCCCAATCAATCCATTTCAATCCAGAATCCGGTCCGATTTTAGGATCGGTTATCCACTGAACATGGTTAATGGTAGCATTTTTTATTGGGGCACCATTGACCGTATCAAAGGTAATCACGGGGTTAAACATATAGCCATCCTTTTTATCCCCCGTTGCCGGCAGTGGCCCCGCAGGGGTAAAGTAAGTCCCTTCCTGTTTTTTCAGCATAAATGGCCTGACAATTACACGCATTTCGACAGGTGCTGATTTTTGGTTATCTTCTAATTCAGCGAGAGCATAGATGGGGTAATTGTTATTTTGGTTATCGCCGGATAAATAGGTTGGCAGAATGATTTTTATGGTGTGGCCGACGCGGGAAGAAAGTTTTCCACCACGCAACTCAAAATCTTTATTGGTTGTCCAATGAATCTGCTTAACAAAAGCATTAGATGATAATTTGACGGTAATTTCGTGCTGTTCCTGGCTGTATCCAACGATAGTTTCCGGTAACGACAATTGCGCAATCGGTTTTTTCTGGTGCTCAAGTACAATATGATTATTCCTTTCTACAAGGTCATAACGGCTGCCCGCTAATGTCCTTGCCGCTGCCACATTTTCTGGTGATAACTGCCCGCTCAAGGAAACTCCTAGTTTATAGTTGAAATTCGCCAAAAACTGCGTTTCACTGTGCCCGCTTTCTCCCTGTTTATAATCCACACCCAGAGTAAGTAGCGGAACTGGCGTGTATGTCAGCCCCAATTTAGCCAGGTTAGGATTTTTCTGTTTCGTGTCACGATTGAATAAAGTCACGTTATCGCCAAAATATTGCTCATAGGTCAGTTTGGCGCCCAAATTAGGGTAAGCGGGTAAAAAAAACTCCCCATTAATGTCATAACCGTTGGCAGGGCGCTCATAATAACCGACAAAATTCCGTGAGTTTTGCCAATTACTTAAACGATAATAGGTATTAGCGGAAAGTTTAATGTAATCTCCCCATATTTCTCCACCCAGTCCAAGGCGCTGATTTTTGCCCGTCAGATCGTAGTCATAAAAGGTATTCAGTCCATACATCCAGTTCTGGTAAAAATAACGTCCACCTAATCCCAGGTTAATGGTATCTCGATTGTCTTTATTACGATAGCCAAGTTGGGAAAAGAACAACCAATCCACTTTATTGTCATAAAGCGGCAGTAACAGATCGAATGAGTTGTTTTTTAGCGTTCCCTTTCTATCCAGTCCAAAACTAATTCTGGCAGTACCAAACTGTGATAACCATTTTTGTGCTCCGGAAGCTACTGTGCTGTTAAATTTACTCAACGCATAAGATTTGGCCTGTTCAGCTAGCTCCGAAGGCGAAGAAGATAGAATATTACCTGCGATTTGGATATTTTGGTTAATGGAATTTAAGTTATGATTTATGGAAGCATCATTATTTTTATTTAAGTTATCTTCTCTCTTATTATTTGAATTCAATAATTTTTTACTTGATTTTTTAATCCTAAAATCTGTGTTGTTTTTTTGTTCTGTATTTTGTAAGTATTTCTCTTCCGTTTTTATATTGTGATCAGCACCAGCACTCATCAATGACAATGATAGTAATGAAAAACACATAAAAACAAAGAAACGGATAATGTTGACTATATACGGTAACATATTGCTGTTCCTAAGATATTATTCTCTTTCATTTGAAAAGCACAATAAAATGTCAACTAATTATATAGTACATAAAATTAGGTTTTTAACAACTAATTGATAAAAATTTTTAATGTTACAACCAAGCCAGTCATTACCCCTATTTCTGCACCCAATTGCCATTAATACCGAGCACATATTCTCCTGAAGCTGCACGGTTTACCAATTTTTCTCCCGCTATTTTAGCAACTTGATCTGTCGTCATATTATTTTGAGCCGCAATTTCAGCATACTTCTTTTGCCGTTCACTGTTGATTTTTTTCACCACTGATTGGGCATCTTGGGTATTTTTTATCGGTGCCAGATAGCCACTAAATGTCTCTCCCACCAGCCCCTGCTGTTTTGCTTCATTCAACGTCATGCCCATAGCAAAAGAACTGAATAACAGGCTTAACAGAATTATCATTCCTACTTTTTTCATGTTTTAGCCCTTAGAATAAGTTAGAGTTGTTTTTGAGCATATCTTCAATTTGCCTGTCGACCTTAATATGAATTTCATGCTCAATTTTGACGTTCATGTTGATGTTGATGGGCTTATCTGGTGTCGCTACTTCCAGCCTGAGACAGCCCGCCAATGTCATACTGAATAAGGCTATACTGACCAACATTACACCCATTCTGACCGTTGGCAACTTGAATTCAACGTTCGTTATCATTTATCACTCCCATCCATTACAGATATATTTTTCTGCAACCATTCTTCCAAGTTACTGCCAAAACGCAGACTACGCCATAATTGAAAAATATTCTCCTCGTGATGATAGTTAAGTCTGACTTCACGTTTTCTATCCACTACAGGATTTACACCACTAATCTCTGAATGCAATGTTAAGATCCCCAAATTATCGAGCGTAACATAAGCTTTTGAACGATCGATTTCTAAATAACGCAGCCAATCCATTGCCATACCTGCCGATAAGTCATTTTTTCCTATAGAATCAACTGTATCCTTATCCAACCTTAATGTCAGATAATCTTCATTGGATACCCAACCCCGTTGAATAATCCAACGTTTATCATTCAATAATACGGGTAATTCACCATTAATTTTTCCTGACATCGCCATTTGTTTGACTTTCAATACGCCAAACAATTTACTCAAATTCAGCTTGTTAAACCGTAATACCGCCGCTTTTTTTTGTGGGATCTGTAATTGATCCATGGCCAATTTCCCATCCAGCATATCCACATTCACATTACTCAACGTCAATGGCTGTTCGTCCGTTGCTGGATAGTAACCCAGCAGATCGGCTGTTACATTTTGCATATCAAACAGACTCTTAATTGCCTTGATCCGCAACTGGACGGGAGATCCCAGCCCTAATTGCCACGTGTGACCCTGTAAACGCCATGGCAAAACAAAATCCAGGCCATTAACTTCCCCATTTTTCAGCCACATACCCGCATTTTTGACTACCCAATGACCACCAGCCCGCAATTCTTGCCCCTTTGCTGCGGAAAAAGCAGCCTGAGCATAAATCGTTCCACCAAGCACGGTAATACCCAAATCTGGCGGAATTAAAGGTTGAAAGGCTAATAAAGATTGCCTCGGCCATCGGGCTTCTCCCCTCAATCGTTCCCCATCCCAACGACCATAAAAGGGAATTGGTTCGATACCGTTAGAGTACAGCTTGCCATTCAACATAAAGTTATCAGGGGATTCTCCTGCAAGCGTGGCTTTAAAATCAAAAGCAGGCAAAAAACCACCAGAACGAAATTCTGTTTTCTGGACAGACAATTGCAAATCTCCCGTTAAGTTAGAGCGATCTGCCTCCCTATCCAAAATTAACGGTTTTGTCAGTTTTAAGCGTGGTTCCTGCATCTTCACAAGACCATATTGGATAAGATCAAAACCAGTATTTAATGTATCTACTGTTATCTTTGATTGATTCCAACTTCCCTTGCCCGCAATATCCCATTTGGCTTGTAACGGTAGTAAATGCCCATTCCCCCAATAACGCCAATTCCAATTTCCATGATCAGGTATAAAATCCTTTGCAGAACCATCCAAATGTAGCTTAAATCTCCCCCAATAACGGTCTTGGACCGTCACAATGGCTTGAAGACGGCCAGTAAAGCCATTACGAGTCAAATAAGTGCCCGCCAAAGGTAATCTGGCTTCCTTGACCGTCAATGTTTCACTGAGCTTCCCCCATGCCCGAAACAGGGCACCTGGACGAAAAATAATTTTAGGATTAACCAATGATCCTGTAATAACGGCAGGCAATGACATCGTCATAACCATCCTGCCGCTATTTATTTGCCCGGTAAACTGAAACGGAATATGAGCATTGATTATATTGATTGGGGTTGGTTTCACGGAAAGAACAATATTACCTTTACCTTGCTCATTTTGAGTGACTAGATTTACCCGCCCACTGACAAACATGCCTGACAGGCCTTTTTTCCATTGTTCAATCGTAACATTCACCCTTCCAGACAACGTTTGATTGCCCTCCAACCATTGCCATTTACCATTAGCAACCTGGAACTGCGATTCGTCTAGTGACCAGGGTAATTCAGCTAATATCTGCTGATTTTTACCTTCAATAACGGTGAGCAACCCACGCTGTTCCTGCCAATTCAATGTCAATTGCAACGGAGCGGGATATTGGCTCAGAGATAAGTGCGCTATGATTTGGCCTTGTTTTGGTAGCGTTGCAGTATTTAAGGGCAGTGCAATATTTCCATTCAGGGAAATCACCTGTTCAGGCAATTTCACGAAAAAGCGCTGAACAGTGAGTTCCTGTTTATCTGCAATATGTGCATTGAGTTTTAATTTTTCACCTTGATAAGAAAAAATTTTCCTCTGAGAGGAGGAACTAAATTGAAATTTGCCAGCAAACTCCTGCCAAGGCATAAGAGCCAGACGATCAACAGTAAGATTAACCGAAGGTATTGCGGATAATATTCCTTGCACAGATAGTGGGGTTGTTTGCCCTTCTGCTACAGGTAATTGCAACAGGCATTGGCTCTGGCTGTCAATATTAGCTGCACGAATATTCCAGAGGCGATTTTCACTATTTTCCCCGGATAAATACTCCACAGATAACTCAGAGATCCTGACCCATTCACACTCTTTTGTCTGCAATGACAGTTCGTCTAACCACAATGCACTATTTTTCCATTGAGGTTGGCTCAAAGAAAAAGTGACGCCCTGTGGCAACCAATAACTGGCAATCAAAGGTAACCAACGTGGAAGTGTATACCATCCCACCGATCCCAATAACACCAACAGAACTACCATCACTGCAAACACTTTGAGTATTTTTGCCATTAAACCCTTGTCTCTTCTTATCACCCTGAGAACAACTTCCTGTTATGATAATCTCATATCAGGCTCTAAGCCGATTTATTATACAAGCTATCCCGATGAATAGCTTATTCGGCGATTTATTCGAGTATAGCGAAAGATAACGCTTAGAACCTTCAGGAGCGTCATTATTGCAGGCTCGAATGATTCTATAGTTACTGTATAGTGGAGATGTTGTTATGAAACTGGTTGTTTACAGTACAAAGCAGTATGACCGTAAGCATTTTGAAATGCTCAACCAAAAACTTGGCTTTGATTATCATATCGAGTTTTTTGATTTTCCTTTAAGTCCACAAACCGCCAAAAATGCCGTTGGAGCAGATGCCATATGTATTTTTGTCAATGATGATGGTGGCAGGGAAGTGCTGCAAGAACTGGCAGAGATGAACATCAAAATCCTGGCACTACGCTGTGCCGGATTCAACAATGTCGATCTGGATGCAGCGAAAGAATTAGGTATCCAGATTGTCAGAGTGCCTGCTTATTCTCCTGAATCCGTTGCTGAACATACTGTTGGATTGATGTTATGTCTTAATCGACGTATCCACCGTGCCTACCAACGTACCCGCGATGCCAATTTTTCTCTTGAAGGATTAACTGGTTTTAACATG
This sequence comes from Xenorhabdus thuongxuanensis, assembly GCF_001908095.1. Classification (GTDB taxonomy): domain Bacteria; phylum Pseudomonadota; class Gammaproteobacteria; order Enterobacterales; family Enterobacteriaceae; genus Xenorhabdus; species Xenorhabdus thuongxuanensis. The sequence goes on from NZ_MKGR01000003.1 coordinate 226,951, forward strand.
TATAAGCGCACTGCGGGCATTATCGGAACAGGAAAAATCGGTATTGCTACTTTGCGAATTTTGAAAGGCTTTGGTATGCGTTTACTGGCACATGACCCCTATCCCAATTCTGAGGCCTTGAATATAGGTGTGGAATATGTAGATCTGGATACTTTATATGCGGAATCGGATGTAATCTCCTTGCATTGCCCCATGACACCGGAAAACCACCATTTATTGGATGAAACAGCGTTCAACAAAATGAAAGATGGCGTGATGATTGTCAATACCAGCCGAGGTGCCTTAATTGATTCTGTGGCTGCTATTAATGCACTGAAACAACAAAAAATTGGCGCACTGGGTATGGATGTTTATGAAAATGAAAGAGATTTATTCTTTGAAGATAAATCAAATGACGTTATTCAAGACGATATCTTCCGCCGCTTATCTTCTTGCCATAATGTGCTATTCACCGGCCATCAGGCATTCTTAACCGAAGAAGCCTTAACCAGTATCAGTGAAACAACTTTGCAAAATATTCAGCAATTAGTTTCTGGAAAGGTTTGTTCAAATCTTGTTGAATAATTTTCAATAATCACTAACAACCGTTTCTACGGTTATGATTACTCAATATTAACTGGATAATCCTTTTAACCAAAATACAATGCTACAAATCTCACGAACAGAAAACACAATGTATCCTGTTCGTGAGTCTTTTATGATAAAATTAATTGTCTGCTTTGTTTTCAAAAGTCATTTCCCACTCATCCTGTGCCACTTGACCACCCGGAGCCCCAGGGCGCGAGCATACTTTGATTAATATTTATTCTCAAAATGTAAATTTTGTTCTTTAACCCTATGGTTTACTATAAAAGTTTAAAAAATTGTTTTTATGACTACATTTCACTCGATATAAATACTGTGAAATTTAATTTTTGAAAAATAATCATCTTTAATAAGTATGCCCAATTTCACAAAACTGCACAATTTTTCTTGATATCATAACGTATTGCATTTAATAAGGTTTTCTCACATATGCCATGCCCCAAACATCCAATGCATGATATAAAATCCCTTTTATATCAAACAAAAGATAATTACATGGGTTTATTAAGGATATGCTCTTCCCAATCCACCACATCCACTTCACGCACAGCGATATGCCTGACAGAAATACGCTCCGCATGCATGGCCAATTTTGAACCACTGACCAGTGGATGCCAAGGAAGGAGTCTTTGCCCCTCGCCAATCAGACGATAAGCACACGTCTTTGGCAGCCATTCAAAGGTATTCATATTCTCACGGGTCAATTTGATACAGTCAGGCTCGTATCTGAAACGATCTTCATAATTCTTGCACTGGCAGGTTTTAATATTCAGTTGATTGCAAGCAACATTGGTGAAATAAATTTCATCCGTATCCTCATCCATCAACTTATGCAAGCAGCACTGACCACAGCCATCACATAGTGCTTCCCACTCTTGATCTGTCATTTGTTCTAAGGTTTTCACCTGCCAGAAAGGTTGAGACATAATTTCTGTCATTCCTCGTAGTTAAATCACTCTGGTTGTCAAAACGTGCTCATTAAGAGAAACATCTAACACATCACCAGATTGCAATGGCCCTACGCCTTCAGGCGTTCCCGTCAAGATAATATCGCCCGGACGTAAGGTAAAAAAACGCGACATGTAGCTAATCAACGGGATGATAGGCGTTCGCATGTCACTCGTATTGCCGTTTTGGCGCAATTCACCATTTACGGTCAAAGAAAGTTCAGCATTTTGTGGATCACCAAAAGCATTGACAGGAATAAATCCCGATATCGGGCATGATCGATCAAATGCCTTACTTTTTTCCCACGGTTGCCCTGATTGTTTAAATTCACGCTGCAAATCACGTAATGTCAAATCCAGTGCAACTGCAAAGCCTGCAATCGCCTGACTGACTCGCTCTTCATTGGCATTTTTGAGTGACGAACCAATCAAAACAGCCAATTCGATTTCATGGTGCACAGCACCTAATTCCTGTGGAATAAAAACAGGCTGACGTAGATCACACAGTGCAGTTTCAGGCTTAATGAATATCACCGGCTCTACAGTGGATTGGGAACCCATCTCTTTCATATGTTTGTCGTAATTACTACCGACACAAACAACCTTATTAGCAGGAAAATCCAACAATACGCCCTGCCAATCCCGATGCTGGTACATAACATTGTTCCTTTATCTTGTTTTCAGGATCTGATTTTCAGCGAGTGAGAAAATGAGTACGTTGCATAATACCATCCGCCATCATACCAACACTGAGAGCAAAATAGTAAGAACGATTCCAGTGCATGATAGTGCGGAAATTTTGTGTCACCCAAAATGCCCGTTGAGCCGAATCATCAGGGATGACTATCCAACCTTTGGTATTTGCAGGCAACTTAGCAAAATGTGGAGATGAAATCCCCAATGTCTGCCATTGGGTAATGGTTTTCCCCTGTTCGGGCTTAATGCCTTCTAAGGAGATATCAAAGCCTGTAGGTAACGAAATGGCATACCCCCAAGGTAAGCCTTGCTTCCATCCTTCCTTATGTAAGTAATTGGCAGTCGAGGCAAAGATATCTGCTTTATTGTGCCAAATATCAATTTGGCCATCACCATCGCCATCAGCACCATACGTTAAGTAAGAGGTTGGCATAAATTGATTTTGCCCCATTGCACCCGCCCAAGAGCCTTTTAGCGCCTGATCTTCATCAATATATTGATTTTCAATTATTTCTAACGCTGCCAGTAACTGTTTGATAAAAAACACTTCTCGGCGCCCCTCAAAGGCCAGCGTGGATAACGCCGAAATGACATCTTCTTTTCCCTGAAATTTGCCAAAACCGCTTTCTAATCCCCACAAAGCAACAATATAGGCTTTGGGTACACCGTATTTGCGGCTGATCCTTTCTAACTGGGACTTATTATCTTCATATGCCTTAACACCCTGTTCAATCTTCCAGGCTGGCAAGACGCGGTTCAGGTAATCATCCAGAGTTACTTTTTTTTCTGGCTGGTTACGATCAGCTTTAATGACGCGCGGAATAAAATGGATATTAGCAAATGCCCGATCCAATGTTTTTTCACTGATCCCCTGCTCTCTGGCTTGCTGTTTCAGCAAAGCCACATAAGCGGGAAACTGTGATGGCTCACGGGTATTCAACGGAAAATCCTGCTCCAATGCCCTGGCTTCAGCCTGGGAGCGTGGAGTCAACACAGATGGATTGTACAATTGCTTACTACTTGATGTACTGCACCCTGCCAACAGAGTTGCTGTCAATAAAGTTAGCCCAGTGATTAATTTCATAAATCAGCTCCTCCTCAATTCAGGATCAGGCAGTTGCCGGCGATTTTTATTGCATAAGTGGCTTGTTTGTTACCAGATGTCCATTGAGCAAACTTTCTATTGGCGGCGGTACTTGCAGGTAAAAACCTTGCTCACTCAATGCGGTTTTTACTTTTTCAATATCAGCATTAGCCAGTTTTTTTCTTTCAGATAATGAGATCATCATTGAATATTGAGGTTCACCAAATGCTTTTAACAGATCTTCAGGAACGCGCGAAAAATCACCTCTTCTTTCAATATACAGATATGTCTGGTCACGTTTTGGGCTTCTGTAGATTACACAAATCATTGTTATAAACTCTTTTAAATTAACTCTGTGACTTGCTTGAATAATTCACTAACTATAACATGCTTATTATATTTAAGAATATCGTCTCCCAGAGGCTATTTTAGGAAAATGTTTGTTAAACTACCTTGGGAAACTTAACCTTACTGAGTCAGAATATCGATGTCACAGTCGCCAATTGAGCTAAAAGGCAGTAATTTTACGCTTTCGGTCGTTCATTTATATGATGACCAGCCGGAAGTTATTCATAAAGCTATGCAGGAAAAAATGGAGCAGGCACCCGAATTCCTAAAAAATGCTCCCGTTGTCATCAATATATCTGCTCTCCCTGTTGATGCAGATCTCCTCGCACTCCACCAAGCCATTGAGTCAGTTGGGTTGCGCATCGTTGGCATCAGCGGTTGTCAAAACGAAGAACAACGAGAAGTTGTTCTAAAATCTGAACTTCCTTTATTGAAAGAAGGTAAAAGTCAGAAAGTTCTTACTCAAGAAAATAAACCGGCTGAACCTATTTTCAAAAAAACTCGTATAATTAATACACCTGTTCGTTCAGGACAAAGAATTTATGCACCAAACAGTGATCTTATTGTGACAAATAATGTGAGTGCTGGTGCAGAATTAATCGCTGATGGAAATATTCATATATATGGTGTGCTGCGTGGACGAGTATTGGCAGGCGCATCTGGTGATCAAGAAAGCCAGATTTTCTGCACCCATTTAAACGCTGAGCTCACCTCTATTGCAGGTCAATATTGGCTCAGCGAGAAAATCCCAGAAAATTTTGTTGGTAAGGCCGCAAAATTACGTCTGGTAAACAATGAATTAACTATTGAAACTTTAGTCTAGCCCTTATAACAAGGAATCGCTTCATGGCACGCATTATTGTTGTTACATCTGGTAAAGGTGGCGTTGGCAAAACCACTTCAAGCGCGGCCATTGCTACCGGTCTCGCTCAAAGAGGAAAAAAAACCGCCGTTATCGATTTTGATATCGGTTTACGGAACCTCGACCTAATTATGGGCTGTGAACGCCGTGTGGTTTTTGACTTCGTGAACGTCATTCAAGGTGACGCCAGCTTAAATCAGGCACTTATCAAAGATAAGCGCACAGATAATCTCTATATTCTGCCCGCTTCCCAAACCCGTGATAAGGAAGCACTCACCCGAGATGGCGTTGAGAAGATCCTGAATGAATTGGATCAACAGGGATTTGAGTTTATTGTTTGTGATTCGCCTGCTGGTATTGAAAGCGGCGCATTGATGGCGCTCTACTTTGCCGATGAAGCAATTATTACAACAAACCCGGAAGTTTCTTCTGTTCGTGACTCTGATCGTATTTTAGGTATCCTAGCATCCAAATCACGCCGTGCAGAACAAGGTGACGAACCTATCAAAGAGCACCTTCTGCTGACGCGCTATAATCCAGGGCGCGTGAACCGCGGCGATATGCTGAGTATGGAAGATGTACTGGAAATTTTGTGCATCCCTTTACTCGGTGTCATCCCAGAAGATCAATCTGTTCTCCGTTCATCCAACCAAGGAGAACCCGTCATTTTGGACAAAGACTCTGACGCGGGTAAAGCATACGAAGATACTGTTTTACGTTTACTCGGTGAAGAACGGCCTTTCCGTTTCATCGAAGAAGAAAAAAAGGGTTTTTTAAAACGCCTGTTTGGGGGGTAACGCATGGCTTTGTTAGATTTCTTCCTGTCGAGAAAAAAACCGACAGCCAATATCGCCAAGGAGCGGCTACAAATCATCGTGGCAGAGCGGCGCCGTGGTGACTCTGAGCCTTCCTATTTGCCCGATATGAAACGGGATATTCTGGCTGTAATTTGTAAATATGTACAAATCGATCCAGACATGCTTTCTGTACAGTTTGAGCAAAAAAATGATGACATCTCTGTACTGGAACTTAATGTAACATTACCTGAGGTTGAGGAATCGCTAAAATAGCAGTATCAAACGACGCTATTTAATCTAAAGTGGCGATTTTTGCAAAACCATTCGTTATTTAAATAATAGATCAAGAAGTAAAGACAATTTTCCCTGCCTATATATCAGGCAGGGAATGGAATTTACATTTCTTAAATAAAACTGTGGTGATTATTGAACTAACGTTATTACTCCGAATAATTTGCCAATATTTCAGCGATAGGTTCAGCCAGCCACTTACCTCGCCAGCCCCTAATTAACTCAGGTTGATACTCCGGTGATTTCAATTTCCAATGCCAACAAAGTAATTGATTAATTTGACGGCGAGAAGCCAGCAGTTCGGCACTGAAATGATGAGATTCCCCCACCTGAGTGACTAAAGATTTAATTTCTTTAAACGCCTTACGATAATCAGGATAATCAATCAAATTCATAATTTGAGCCGGACATTCTTCTTCTGGAATATCTCTACTCTCCGCAACCATCGCCAACAAGCGGCGACCATGACAACGAATTTCTTGCCCACTCAATCCCAAGGCATTCAATTCTGCCAAAGAAGTTGGCATATAACGGGCAACCTGCCATAAATTTTCTTCTCGGATCACAAAATTGACCGCCAGATCACGCTCACGAGCCTGATTTAAACGCCAGGCAGCCAGTTTTTTCAAACAGGCTAATTGCCTTGAGCGCAATTGCCATGCGTTACCAATATACTTATAAGCATATTCCGGCATCAATACTTCTTTACGGCGTTGGGCTATCAAATTGCTTTCATCTTTTGCCGCATCCAAATATCCTGCCTGTTCTGTTTTTTCCATCAAGATATCGGCCAGCGGTAATAAATAGTAGACATCTGCCGCAGCATATTGACATTGCTTTTCGCTCAGTGGCCGAGCCAACCAATCAGTGCGGGATTCACTCTTATCCAATTCGATATGCAAATACTCAGCAACCAATGTCGCAAAACCGCATGACATAGGATGACCAATAAATGCAGCCAGTACCTGAGTATCAATCATGGGTTCTGGCAAGCACTGGAAACTATTACTAAAAACCTCTAAATCTTCACTGCCAGCATGAATAAATTTTAATACGTTCGAATCAGTCAATAGCTCCCTAAAGGGTTGCCATTGTGAAATTTCGAGAGGATCAATCAAAGAAAGCTGTTCACCATCAAACAGTTGTATCAAACCTAATTGAGGATAATACGTCCGTGTACGTACAAATTCAGTATCCAGTGCAATTCTTGCTTGTTTTTTTGCCTGCTCACAGATTGACTGCAATTGGGCATCGGTAGTAATCAACTGATAATTACAATTTGATAATAAAATATTCTTTAAATACATTATGTTACATAACCATAAATTCTAATAAAATATAACAATGTACACAGTTATGTACACACAATAAAAAATCTCAAACGTCCTGTACTCGGATAACTGTTTCTATAGTATTAGACATACTTTTCACTTACCACAACTTTGAGAAATTCACTCACCTTTGTCACTATAGGACAGAAATCCGCCCTTGACGTAAATGGGCTTTTAAATCCCACATCTCCGTTTGAAACGGAAGGAAAGCGGGGTTGTCGACCAGTAAAAGTAATAAAATCAATACGTTTATTCCTTTTGTCCAGCACATGAATCAACTATTGGGATTTCCGTAATGGTTGAGCCAAAGTGAGGACTTCGGAAGAATCAATGGGTTGCCGTAGGTGTCTGAAAATATTCGTATACCCATCAGCGAAATATTTCTCCGATTGGAACTGAGCGCAAAGTTTCGCTGATTGACAAGCCAAAGTGAGGACTACGGTATTCTTCGAGGTCACTGAGTTAATGACCTCGGTAACGGGACTCCTTAAACTAAAGGAATTCCTGTAGTTATTCACGCCTCCGTTTGAAATGGAAGCATGCTGAATTGTATTACCCATCTGATAAATTCTATTAATTCCCCACCTGTCATTTTATGTCATCCTGCCAACAAAACATGCAACCTATCAAATATAGTCAAGCCGTACTCTCCAGTATGATGAACCTATTTTATTGATGCTCACCGGCGGAGAAGTATCCACCGCCTTCATAGACTAAGAAAGTCGCTTTCAAAACATAATGATTAGAGGTAACACTATGTGCGATTGGTCTGGAGTTGTTCCTGCCTTAGCCCAAAATGGTCAACCTACAGGGCTTATCCTTAAAAAAGGAGACGTTATATCGATTGTCGCCAATGGATGGGTAAAATATGGCTACGATGACAATATGCTGTCTGCACCTCAAGGTAGTATTCATCAATACACAGAGACAAGATACACCCTTATTGCAAAAATCGGTAACAACACTTACAAAGTTGGTAATGGTGTGCTTCATAAAACAGTTCCCGTAGATGGTGAACTGATACTTATATTTTCTGACGATCAAGGTAGGTATTTTGATAACTCGGGCAACTTCCTTGCTGAAGTAAAAATAGAATCACGTTATTCTCCTCTCCAAGAAATAAAATAAATAATCTCAAATATAACCCGCGACTTCCTGCGGGTTTATTATGTCAACCTCATCAATAATAACCATAAAATACAGTTTTAATTTGAAATATATTTTTTATTGCGTTCTGCGTTAATTAATTACACCTGCCATTTCATAAATTAGATAATATCCCATCAAGGTACCAGAAAAGTAATTTACTGTATAACGCCCCGTGGTAATACAAATGA
>NZ_MKGR01000030.1:0-14669 GCF_001908095.1 Xenorhabdus thuongxuanensis
ACAGCCACCCTGTCATCTTGTCTTAAATGTTCTTATCGACTAAACAGTACAAATTGAACTGATTAGGCTTTAACATTTAATTAACGATTGATTCTTTTTCGCGCTTTTGTCAGGAAATTTAACAACCTAGGACAAACCCGCATGGAAACTTGGTGCCCGGAGGCGGAATCGAACCACCGACACGGGGATTTTCAATCCCCTGCTCTACCGACTGAGCTATCCGGGCTAACGGGGCGCATTAAACCGTATTCAGCCCAATCCGTCAAACACTTTCTGCATAAATTTATTCATGTGCTTTTAATTCACGCAATAAGTTATAAATATAAACAAAACGGAGAGGCAATTGCCTCTCCGTTTGTTATTTCCCTACTATCCGTTGCTAATTGGTTATCAACTATCTGCGATAGCTTTTTTGTGTATTGTTCACTTTCATCAAATAGCGACGTGATTCGGCAGAAGGGTGTTTATTGGTCAGGGTTGAATAAACATCACCAGGTTCCATTGAGTTGATGATTTGAACCGCTTTCTTTTTATCATTGGAAAATACGCGCAATACACTGCCTGCACCGCCATTGTAAGCGGTGATAACGGCATATCGACGCGAAGTTGCGTTTTTGATTTCTCCTAAGTATGTGTTTTGCAATATTGATAGATAGGCAGTTCCAGCATCAATGTTGTTCTCAGGATCGAAGAGATAATTGCGGCTAGGCTGGCCTGACTTTCCTTGCATCTTGAAAACATCCCGTCCGGCGGTGTGTTGTATTACCTGCATAAGCCCTAAGGCATCAGAGCGACTGACAGCATAAGGGTTAAAACTGGATTCAGTCTGCATGATGGCAAGGATTAGGGATTCATCAATGCCATATCTTATGGATGCTTTGCGAACGATAGGAAGATATTTGTGAGCGCGTTTATCCAAATGGTTAGGAACCAACTGTATGGTGACTGACCAAATGACGTGTAACCCCGATTGCCGTTTTTGTAATTTATTTTGGATCAGATAATTGGCAAAATGGCGTGCACGCCATTCCCAGCGAATGGGTTCACCGTTATTATCCAGAACCTGCCCATATAGAAATGGTTCTTTGCTGATCTGGATATCGTTGGCGTCGGAATAAAGATCGATAGTTCCAGGGTCATCTCCCATCAGCAAAGTCGTAACAATCGCTTTACGTAAATGTTCAGTGGGTTCAATTGGGGAAATGGTTTCAATCGTAATGTTTCCCGTCTCAAAATTGATATGGCTGCGAGTCTTATATTGATCTGTATATTTAACGTAATCTTTTGGGCCTGCGATTAATACTTCCTGCAAACCCCAAATATTTTCAATATTGTGGGCAAATTGTCCCATCAAAATATCGAATCCATTGGTGTCTTTTATATATTCTTCGTTATATTCAACGTCTTTTTTGCTAGAACAGGAAATTAGAAGTGGAACAAGGAGGATCAGAGCCAGCAGTCTTTTCATTTTACAATGCCGTTGGATATTAATGCTGTTGGATATTGAAGTTTCAATCAACATTTAGAGCCATACAAAATGGCTCTTATTATGCCAATCTATACGAATAGCGTCGTAATATTATTTTTCCGGAGGTGTATAACCGTCGATTTTAATATCATGTCCTTCAAACAGAAATTTCACCATCTCTTGTTCAAGCAGTTTGCGATCTTCTGGATTCATGGTATTGAGTTTTTTTTCATTAATCAGCATGGTTTGTTTACCCATCCATTGTTGCCATGCTTCTTTTGAAATCTCATTGAAAATACGCTTGCCCAATTCTCCTGGATAGAGCTGAAAATCCTGGCCTTCCGCTTCTCGTTGTAAAAAAGTGCAAAAAATAGTTCTGCTCATAATTAATCCTCAAAATAGCGGGCAACTTAGCCCAATTGTTGCAAAAGGTACTCAACAGGAGCTGCCAATCCAATAGTTGCTGGTTGACGTAAGTTATACCAAAGTCCCTTACTTTCATCCATGCAGGAATCAAAAGTTAAAATATCGATTTTAATAGGAACGATATCTAAATGAAAATGGCTGAATGTGTGGCGAAATGCTGTCAGTTGTTCAAGTTTGCTGTGTGAGATACCTGAATTTTTTAGCCATTGTTCCAGTGATATTTGATCAGTAAATTGCGGGAAAGCGAACAATCCCCCCCAAATACCAGAAAGTGGGCGCTGCTCCAGCCAAACCATATCGCCATGTTGCATTAATAAAAAGTAGGCTGTTTTTTCAGGAATGCTTTGTTTCGGTTTTTTCCTCGGATAGTTTGCCCAACTATGATTGGCGTAAGCGATACAGCCTGTGTTGAGTGGACAAATCTCACATTTTGGTTTGCTGCGGGTGCAAACCATAGCGCCCAAGTCCATCATCGCCTGATTAAAATATTCGACACCTTGCTTAGGAGTTACGCGCGTGCTGATATCCCATAACTGATTCTCAACCTCTTTTTTCCCCGGCCAGCCCTCAACAGCGTAGCAGCGAGCCAAAACCCGCTTCACGTTGCCATCAAGGATAGGGAAATGCTTGCCTTGTGACAGTGAGAGAATGGCTCCGGCCGTTGAACGCCCTACACCGGGCAGGGCAACAACATCATCAAAGATCGTTGGAAATTTACCATTGTGCAATGTCACAATCTGTTGTGCGGCTTTGTGTAAGTTACGGGCACGGGCGTAATATCCTAAGCCAGTCCATAAGTGGAGAACCTCATCCAGTGGGGCAGCAGCCAAAGAGGTAACATCGGGAAAACGTGAAATAAATTTTTGGAAATAAGGAATGACCGTCGCAACTTGAGTTTGTTGCAGCATCACCTCTGAAAGCCAGACGTGATAGGATGTTTTTTCCAACTGCCACGGCAGGGTTTTGCGGCCGTAGCGGTGATACCACTCAAGTACCACTTGTGAAAATTGCTCAGCTTCCATCATTAGAATAATTGTCTTTATATCTGGTAATTGTTTCGTGAGCGGGATTGCAACATAGTGTAACCTCAGTGTAAACCCGAACTTTGTTTCGAAGCATTACGCAAACTGCAAACATAATTATCTCACAGTCTATAAAAGTCCACTAATCACATTAGGGGTTGTTGATGTTTTTCGGGGGATTATTAGACAGCATGATGATTTGATATAATTACTTTCGCCAAAAAACAACCAGACCTTACCATCATGCCGAGAACAATGTTAACAGATCTCTACTGGAATAAGCTATCCGCATTCATGCAACACACCGGTTGGATTTATGATAAACCTGAACACCGTTTGACCTTGGAAGGCATTATTTATCGGATGAGAACGAGCATCCCCTGGCGCGATTTACCCACAGAATTCGGCAAATGGAATACGGTCTTTTCGCGTTTCAATGCTTGGTCAAAGAAAGGTATTTTACAGATTATTTTCACATGGTTATCTGAAATTGCAGATACAGAGTGGTTGTTCATTGATGGGACTATCGTTCGCGCTCATCAACATAGTGCGGGAGCTGCTTCAGATAACGACGAGGCGATAGGCAAAAGTCGTGGTGGACGTTCAACCAAGATCCATTTAGCGGTAGACAGCGGGAGGCTTGCCCGTTCATTTTGAACTTTCGGGGAGTCAGGTTCATGACAGTGTTCACGCAGAAAGCCTTATTTCCAAGTCTCCCACTTCCGAAGCAGTGATTGCTGATAAAGGATATGACAGTCAGCGTTTCAGGATGTTTATTAAACAACGGGATGCGACTCCAGTGATCCCTCATCGTAAAAATAGTCGAAAAACAGACCAAGGTATTGATAAGTGCTTATACCGTTATCGCCATTTAGTCGAGAATGCTATTGCTCGAATTAAGCATTTTCGAGCAATAGCAACGAGATACGATAAACTTGAACGGAGTTATACCAGTATGGTGGCACTCGCATTCATCATTGTCTGGTTGCCGATGTGGGTTGATTGAATAATGACCTTAAAACATCAACAGCCCCTAGTCAGGTATTATTTTTTATCATCTAACATATGGTATGAAACGGCAATACCTGCGGCTTGACCGGCAAGTGAAGGTTCATCGCTGGCTAAGTACAGTCCTGCAATATAGTGTCCATCAACAGCATATTTTCTGTATTTTGTCGCGTAGCGCTCACCGACTCTGAGTTGACGCCCATCACTTAACGTAAATAACGCTTCATCAACAGCGCCATTGCCCCATACTTCCAACCTTTCGATAACACTATCATTGAGTTCAATTGAACTCGTTTCTGATGTTACTGTGCCGAGTGTATAGGATGAACCGTTGGCAAAGGTGATTTTAATACCACCCACTCTAGGGGCATTCCCAATTCTTTGTACATATCCAAGCAAGGATTGTATTTTATTGTATTTACCGTTGATTAAAGATGGCTTGAAGGGCTCTTGCATTTGATCGTCTTCTGTAAGAGCCTGAATTCTCATTTTGTTAGTCTGACGACCAAACACAGTTGAATAACTGATAGTTTTAGGATAGAAACCACTTTCGAGGCTATTATTTTGTAGATGTTCAATTAACTCGATACACTCTAAACCGTGTAATAAACAATATCCTCTTACAGAGAGTAAATTGTTAGTGACATTCGATGCGGTTGATGTATTGAGAGCATTATTATATTCATTCGTATACATTGTATGAATGTAATTCTTAGCCTTTTCAACTAATTTGTCGATAAGTTGTTTTAACTCATTGACTTCAATATCTGTCAGCCCAATATCCGCTTTCTTCTCGATCCCCATTTTCCAATAAGGGATCTGCAACATAATCGTATTGGTGTACATCGGCAGGATCTGGTAGTTTGTTTTATTATCAAAAGATTTGAATTTTTCATCTATACTCACCAGATATCTGGCCAGAAACATATATGCGTCATGACTTTCCTGACTACCAGGCGAGGTTTCCAGCATGTATTGCACATGTTCCATTTTCCCTTTGATTTCTTGTATATCTCCATTAAGTATTCCTTTAATAGTTTGCAGAACGGCGTTCTCTATCATCTGTTCTACTTTTTGGAGGATCTGCTCCCAGGTATTATCTTTCTGTTGAGGCCAAAATAGTCCTAACAGGAAGGACATTGCTGGACCTGCTGCTGGAATAAACCCTATGCCACCAATAATCGCATCCTTTATAATTGATGACATATCCCATTCATAATCAGGGGTAGATGTTGTATAAGGCACAATAAGCATAACATCAGAGAGTACAGGCAATGTTTCATTTTCAGATACATTAATCGGTGTGGTATTCATGATTTTATTTTACCTTAATTTCTTAGTTAAATAGTGCTTTAGCTAGATAATTATTAAATTAAACTTTATGAGTTATAGATGGTTTTTATCTTGTTACTTATTATATCCGGTAACAAAGGCTCGCTGATCAGTATCATTATAAATGACAACCTTGCTGTAATATAAAGAGTTGCTCGGTGCTTGTAATATGCCGTCTTCCCCAGCTTTCACTGTGATAGAGGAATGTTCGAACCATTGTGATGTGAAAGAATGAGACCAATAAAAAACAGCTCTAACTGATGATGCGGGGCCAGAATTGGCTACATAGTAATTACGGTGTCTTTCGGGAATAATCGGTGTATCAGTTCTTGTCGCCTCAATAGAAGAGTGTGGCTCTATGGTCATATCCCTATAAGGACTGACGGTAAGAGGTTCTGATGCTGGTGTATTTGTATTATAAGTTAATGGTTCTGGGTTAGTGTCATTATTACTTATGACTGTAACGGTACTGCTACTTATATTTATATTGATTGTATTCATAAGGTGTTATCCTATTTTAAAAGTTGATTAAAATATATTGCGTTTTTTAACATATGGTTTCTTTGTTTTTGACAGTGTTTTTATTATGGGTGATATCATTATAGAATTGTTTATAATGACGGAGTTTCTCCTTATGGTTAGAATCTATTTTGTTAATGGGTATGTTAGAACAATAAATTATTTCTGCTAGTATTCTAAACATATTGGCAAGGTCATATAAAATATAAAAAATAGCAACTCAATTTAAAAATTATATCACTGATTGAAATCATATTATTAGGCAAGGGGATGTAGTTAATGTTTATTGAGAGATGTTAATTCTGATGGTGAAAATAATAAATGGTGTTGTTATTAATAATCAATGTTTGTTTTTATAAATATACACATAATTAAATATAGCCCAATATCATTGGGCTAATAGCAATATTTATAAATATTCTCTAAGCAGCCGCATTCTGATATAAATCCCAACGGTTCCCATAAATATCTTCAAAAACGACTACCATACCATATTCTTCCTGACGCGGTTCCTCACAGAAATGGACGCCATTTTCTTTCATTTTGTGATAATCGCGCCAAAAGTCATCAGTTTGCAGGAACAAGAATACCCGCCCACCACATTGGTTACCAATAAACGTTTCTTGCCTTTCGTTAGATGCTCTTGCCAGCAGTAAGCTGCAATCACTTTCAGGGTTTGGGGTAACAACAACCCATCTTTTTCCTGGTTGCGGCGTATCTTCTACTAACGTAAACCCTAATTTATTGGTGTAATAGTCGATAGCTTTATCGTAATCATCTACAACGATAGCAACGTAACCCATACATCTTTTTTGTGTTCTCATGGTATTCCTACTATTTTACGACTTAAAAATTACAGCATACGGGTGCCTAATTCCACGTTTCTTTCTGGCTGGATAAGGACGGTTCCTTGTTCGTCACAAACCGCAGCCAAAACCAAAACTTCCGATTTAAATCCTGCCACACGCCTTGAGGGAAAATTCACTACAGCCAGTATTTGTTTACCGATTAATTGTTCTGCCGTGTAGTTTTGGCATATCTGGGCTGAGCTCTGTTTTTCACCGATATCACTACCAAAATCGATATAAAGTTTATAGGCGGGTTTGATGGCTTTTTCATTTTTTTCTGCTTTGATGATTTTGCCAACGCGAATGTCGAGTGACATAAAGGTGTCGATTGTAGCGGGTGTCAGAGTTGTATTTTCCATAGGGTTTAATTCATTGTTTAAATTATATTCTTTATAATAAGGAAAATGTGAAGATATGTATAGATTTCAGCGAACACCACCCGCAATGAGTTTGACTTGGTGAATTTTCGGATAGTGCTCAGAAATCTTTTTTTGATGTAGCCACCAGCGCAGGTAATTTACGTCATGGTGATGTGAATTGAATAACAGGCCAATGATACTGCCGCTATGAGCAACATTCAGGCCATAAATGCCTGTCTGTTCGACTAAATCTCTCAGTTGATCAAAACAGGGTTTCGATAGTATCGATTGGCTGGCGATGGCGCTTAATGTGCAAGCTTCCCCAAGGCGGTAGTTGTCGTGCCGTTGGTTCGCTGTACGGAATTGCCGCCATGCTTGCTGGAATAAACAGGCTTTATCCCGCCATTGTGCGTGATGATCTTGTTGGTGATATTCTTCTGTCAAAATGGCTTGTGGACTTTCCAACAGCAAAATATCGATATTCGGTTGCCAGTCAAAGGGGATTTGCGTTTGGGCGGTGAGATGATCAAATAAGGTTAATTGCTTGAATATTGTACTGTCTGTTGGCTCCAGTTTGACACAGAGTTGCGCTAGCTCTGTGCTTTTCAGTGACTTGCCCAATAATCTGGCGGTGGCTTGTGCTGTAGCGGCAATATCTGCTGTGCTGCTGGCCATGCCTTTGGCGATTGGAATTGTCGATTGATATTCAATACGCAAACCAAAAGTTAATTCTGGCGGCTCCTGCCAGTAATCCAGCAGTAAATTTACCATTTGGCGCATACGTGGTCGTTCATGGGGTATGGGAATACCTTCACTAACGGAAACACAACTGAACCAATTGATTGGGCAGGAGATTAACTTTTCTCCCCCAAACAGACATCCTTGTAGCAGTTCTCCACAGGAAGCGGGACAAGAGGCTTCAGCCATAGGCAAAAACCTGCTGCATGGCTGCGATCAGGCGCTGATTTTCCCACTCACTGCGTACAGCTATGCGATAGTAACGTTCGTCTAACCCTGCATAATTTTTACAATGGCGAATTAATAACTGATGTTTAAGCAAAGCGTGCCATAAATCAACATTGGGTTGATGACAACGGAAGAACAGGAAATTAGCCGATGGCGGCCAGATAATCAGCTCAGGGAAAGTTGAAAGCTGAGTCCATAGATAGTGTTGCTGCGATGTTAGCCATTGATGTGTTGCAGCAATATAGTCATGTTCATCAAATAAAATCTCACCAACTCGCGCAGCAAAGGCATTAATTGACCACGGTTCACGTCGGTCTTTCATCTCTGCAATTCCTGTTATATTTCCGCTGACTAAATAGCCTAAACGTAATCCAGGAATGGCAAAAAATTTGGTCATTGAACGCAATATATAAAGGTGCTTAGTGACAGTAAGTTGCGGAATCAGTCCTCGGTTATCAGGGAGAAAATCAATAAAGGATTCATCGACAATCAGCGAGATCCTTTGTTGCTCACAATATTCCACCAGTGATTGCATAAATTGGGTTTCTGGCATTAATCCGGTGGGATTATTGGGCGTGGCGATAAAAACGCAATCGGGTTGAATGGTGGAAAGTGTATCCAGCAGGCGTAAATCAGGTTGAAATCCGGCTTCCTCTGTTAATGGATAATCGATAATTTCTGTTCCAATTTGCTGCAAGGCTCGTCGATATTCAGCAAATCCTGGGATAAGAAGCAAGGCTCGCTTAGGATTGAGATAACGGGTGACGGCATAAATCAGTTCTGTTGCACCATTGCCTGCTATTACCGAATTGTAATCGCATTGATGAGTCTTTGCGATTGCCTGATGCAAGTGGCGATATTCCACATCTGGGTACTTTTCGATATCAACAAGACTATCTTTAATCAATGCCTTAACCCGTTCTGGAGCACCTAGTGGATTGATATTGGCACTGAAATCAACCAGCTCGTTAGCTGGAAGACCATATTGTTGGGCAATGCCAATGATATTACCGCCATGTTCACTCATGGTATTGCTCCGTGAGTAGGAGGGAAGGAGAGCATTGCCCCTAAATTGACGACATTACCAACCACAATCAGTGCGGGTGCATGTAGATCTTTCTCTTCTGCTTTTGCTGCCAGGGTTGCGAGTGTGCCTATAACGCTTTCTTGTTTGGGATGGCTGGCATACATGATCACCGCAGCGGGTGTTGTGGGGGATTTACCATATAGCATCAACTGTTGGCAGATCTCCATTAGGCGGGTCATTCCCATTAGAATAACCAATGTTCCTTCTAATTGGGCGAGTATTTCCCAGTTCTGTTGTTCGTTGCCTTGAGAAGTATGTCCGGTCACAACATGGAAACTCGATGCATAATTGCGGTGGGTGACAGGAATGCCGGCACAGGCCAATCCTCCAATTGCGGAACTGATCCCCGGAATGATTTCAAATTTGATGTCATGTTGTGCCAGCACTTCCGCTTCTTCCCCTCCACGGCCGAAGACATAAGGATCACCGCCTTTTAGACGAACAACCTGTTTCCCCGCCTGTGCATGCCTTACTAGAATTTGATTGATCTCTTCCTGTGGTATGGGGTGGTAATCATGTTCTTTCCCAACGTTAATAATTTCACAATGGTCTGGTACTTGAGCAATAAGTTCAGGATTGACGAGACGGTCATGGACAATGACATCCGCAGTTCGGATACAGTGTAGCCCTTTGACCGTGATTAAGCCTGCATCACCAGGGCCGGCTCCCACTAACCATACATTGCCTTTATTCATTGGATTACCTCTATGGAATTAAAATATAAAGCATCAAAAGAAAAATATATTTTCATCAGGATGGTGAGGCTCTGCTTTTTATTTTTATAAACGACGGTTTATTCTGCCTTATACTTTTTATTTATTGCTTTATGGATGATTTTTTTCTTGTTTTTATGAGTGGAATTATGT
Source organism: Xenorhabdus thuongxuanensis (assembly GCF_001908095.1). Classification (GTDB taxonomy): domain Bacteria; phylum Pseudomonadota; class Gammaproteobacteria; order Enterobacterales; family Enterobacteriaceae; genus Xenorhabdus; species Xenorhabdus thuongxuanensis. The sequence continues at coordinate 9,902 of NZ_MKGR01000030.1, forward strand.
CTACCCCAATTTTTATAATTATTACTTTAATGTGGGGTAAGTAAAGTTGATTTATATCAATATTCGTATTCTTAAGCATTAATTATTTTTAAATTGAATTTTGTTATCTGTTGAAAATATTTTTTATATATGAAGGTTTTTGCATCACACCAATGACTTATATTTTATTATTTTTAATTAATTCAATGTGTTGTGATGAATCATTAATTAATGAATTTGTGGTTGTGTATTAGTTTTTATTTTGCTTTAAATAAAAAAAGTGTTTAAAAAAACAATAATCATGAACAAGATCACAAAAACAATAAAGGGTGTTTTTATAAAAATGAAAAATGTGTATTTTGAAAATAAACTTATTTCTCTATTTTATTTTAGTACGAAATTAATATTGTGATAATGCTTTTTATTAAGTTGCTTATTTGTTACGAGATAAAGGGGTTGTAGATATTTGAATTATTCATGGGATATTAATTATTTTGTCGAAAATGAACTAAAAGACGTTTGTTTGATAAATATCAATAAATGAGAATATGAGTTGAAGATTTAAAACTAATACCGATTTTAACACCAATACAGAATTTACATGTTTTGGGGTAAGCATATGCAACAGAAACATGCTTTTGTCATTGCAGGTACAAGTAGTGGAAGTGGTAAAACAACAATTGCGCTGGGCATCATGCGAGCCTTGATGAACCGTTCACTGCGGGTACAGCCATTCAAAATCGGGCCTGATTATCTGGATGGTAGCTGGCATCTAGCTGTGACGGGAGTCGCTTCACGTAATCTTGATGCCTTTATGCTACCCGAACTCATCCTGAATGGTTTGTTTAACCAGGTTATGGCTGAGCAAGATATTGCTGTAATTGAAGGGGTTATGGGGTTATATGATGGCTATGGTACTGATCCCAATTATTGCAGTAGTGCGGCAATGGCAAAGCAACTTGGCTGTCCAGTGGTTTTATTAGTGGATGGGAAGGCAGTTTCCACCTCAATTGCCGCTACAGTGATGGGATTTCAGCAATTTGATCCAGCAGTCAACATTGTGGGTGTGCTGATCAATCGCGTCAATCGGGATAGCCATTTTCAGTTATTAAAACAGGCGATTGAAAGTTATTGTGGTATTCCTGTTTTGGGGCGGCTTCCGGTGATGCCAGAGGTTATCCTTCCTTCCCGACACCTTGGTTTAATCCCTGCTCAAGAACAAATCAGTCAACGCGAAGAATGCTGGACTCGTCTGGCTCAGCAGATCGAAGATTCGGTGGATTTGGATAAATTGCTGGTATTAACCCAGCTATCTTCCTTGCCAAAAGAAAATATCGATTCCCTTATTGAGCCCGCGACGGGGCAAGGCTTGACGCTGGCTCTGGCAGAAGATGAGGCATTCCATTTTTACTATCCTGATAACCTATTGTTGTTGGAAAAAGCCGGTGTGACTATCAAACGGTTTAGCCCCCTGCATGATCATCGGTTACCTGAATGCCAGATGATCTATTTGGGCGGGGGATACCCTGAGATTTATGCCCAAGCCTTATCGTCCAACCACGCTATGCATACGGCATTACGTCAGGCGCAGCAAAAAGGTATCCCTATTTATGCGGAATGCGGCGGCTTGATGTATCTCGGCGATGCCCTGACTGATGCAGATGGTGTACGGCATGGCATGGTGGGATTGATTGCCGGTGAAAGCCAGATGGGTGATCACCTAAAACGCTTTGGCTACTGCGAAGCCACGGCAATGTGTGATACGCCGTTAGTGGCGAAAGGAGAAACGCTGCGCGGGCATGAATTCCATTACTCGGATTTTATTTCGACTCAATCTCCTGTTTTTCAGTGTGTTAAATGGTGTGATCCAAAAGGAACATTAAAAACAGTGCAGAAAAGCTGGCTGGGAGGCTACCAGAATGGCAATACTCTGGCGGGCTATCTGCATATTCATTTTGCCCAACGTCCCAATTTTCTCCATCGCTGGCTGATGATGGCACGGAGGCTGTTATGACCGTCTTATTGTGGTTTGCGGCTTTTATTCTGGATATGAAATTGGGTGATCCCCCTCATTGGCCGCACCCCGTGCGCTGGATAGGGCAACTTACTCACCAGACTGAGCAGCTTATTCGCCGGATTTGCCAAACCGAAACCGACTTGAAATGGGGCGGTGTACTGTTATGGCTGGTGGTAGTAGGGAGTGTTTGGCTGGCGAGCTATTGGGTTTTGCAATTGACCTATGGCGTGACGTTCTGGCTGGGATGTTTGGTTGAAGTTTGGCTGATTTATACCGTGTTGGCAGGACGTGGCTTGGGCGATGCGGCAAATGCCGTTTATCAGGCATTGTGTCAGGGGGATTTGGACGCCAGCCGTAAGCAGCTTGCCAATATTGTCGGTCGGGACACTTGCCAATTGCAATCGCCACAAATCAGCCGTGCTGCGATTGAAACCGTGGCAGAAAACAGCGTGGATGGGGTGATTGCCCCATTGTTCTTCTTAATGCTTGGCGGTGTTCCGCTTGCCATGACTTATAAAGCAATCAATACCCTCGATTCAATGGTGGGTTATAAAACGCCTCGTTATCGGGCATTGGGGATGTTTTCGGCACGTATGGATGATGTGGCGAATTGGTTGCCTGCCCGTTTGGGCTGGCTTCTGCTGGCAATGGCTGCGAAATGGCAGGGATTGGATTTTCGGCAGGCGCTGCGCATTGGCTGGCGTGATCGCTATCAACACAGTAGCCCCAATAGTGGCTGGCCGGAAGCAACCGTAGCAGGGGCATTGGGCATCCGTCTTGGTGGGCCGAATGTTTACTTTAATCAGCTTGTCGAAAAGCCGTGGATTGGTGATGCAAGGCGCGAAGTTACGCCTGTCGATATCCCACAGTCTGTTCAGATGATGAGGGTGGCATCAGTGATGGCGCTCCTGCTGTTTGCGTTGTTGCATAGCCTGGTCAGTGTGATGGTGTAAGGAGGAAACAGTATGAGCGATTACATCCGACAACCCCAACAGATAGAAAGAAATAGCTTTGAAATTATCAGTCAGCTTATTTTCGAATCGCGGCCTGATTATCGTTTTATGGACGCAGATCAAGAAGCGGTGATCAAACGGGTGATCCATACCACCGCCGATTTTGACTGGCTTGATATTTTCTATTTTTCCCCCGATGTTTTGCACCTCATTCGCGACGGTATCTTGCGTGGCTGTACGTTATATACCGATACGACGATGGCGCTATCTGGTATCAATAAAACGCGTCTGGCTCAGTATGGCAGCGAATGCCGTTGTTATGTCAGCGATCCCCGCGCCATTCAAATGGCAAAAGCTCAGCAAATTACACGTTCAATGGCGGCAGTCGATCTGGCTCTGCAAGAACCAGGGGAGAAGATTTTTGTCTTTGGCAATGCCCCGACTGCGCTGTTTCGTTTGATGGAACATCAAGTTGCACCCATTGCAGTCGTTGGTGTGCCTGTTGGATTTGTTGGCGCAGAGGAATCAAAGAATGTCCTGATCAATAGCGGATTAAGTTGCATTGCAGCAAAAGGGCGTAAGGGCGGAAGCAATATTGCCGCCGCCATTATCAACGCCATTCTGTACCGGATGCCGGAGGTCAGGCATGAATGAAATCAGTGATACGCAGGCCAATGGCCTCGGAACGGTTTGGCATCGGGGAAAGCAGTATCGCAAGGGCTACACCACGGGGTCTTGTGCTACGGCCGCGGCCAAGGTCGCCGCATTGATGATCTTGCGTCAGCAGATTATTCATCAGATTTCGATTGTCACGCCTTCTGGTGTCACCTTGGTCTTGAATGTCGAGCAACCTTTGATTGAAGGACAACAGGCGATTGCGGCTATCCGCAAAGATGGTGGCGATGATGTGGATGCAACCCACGGTATGTTGATTTTTGCCCGTGTCTCCTTGAATAACAGCAAAGTGATCACACTGGATGGCGGTGAAGGCATTGGCAGGGTAACGCGAGTGGGGGTTGGTTTGCCGATTGGCTGGGCAGCCATTAATAAAACTCCACGGCATACCATTGAAGAAGCAGTACGGGAGGTAATCGGTTTGCACCGTGGGGCAGATATCGTCATTTTTGCTCCTGAAGGTAAGGAACGGGCGAAGCAAACCTATAACGACAGATTGGGGATTAAGGGCGGTATTTCGATTATTGGTACGACTGGCATTGTGACGCCGATGTCGGAAGAGAGCTGGAAACGTTCTCTGGCACTGGAATTAGAAGCCAAACGTGCCAGTGGGTTAGATCGCATTATTTTTGTGCCGGGAAATCACGGTGAACGTTTTGTCAGCCAGCAGTTGGGTATTGATGCGAATTATGTTGTCACGATGAGTAATTTTGTCGGTTACATGTTGCAAGAGGCTGTGCGTCTGGAATTCCGCCATATAGTTCTGGTAGGGCATGTCGGCAAGTTGGTGAAAATCGCCGCTGGTATTTTTCATACCCACAGCCATATTGCTGATGGCCGCATGGAAACGCTGATTGCCAATCTGGCCTTGTTAGGCGCACCTTTAGAACTGATTCAAGCCGTGGATCAATGTGATACCACCGAAGCGGCCATTGAGTTGATTGCAGAACAGGGCTGGCAGACCGTGTACCAACAAATTGCCCGGAAAATCTGCGGGCGTATCGACCAAATGCTACGTTTCGTCAGTGGTATAGCTAAATCATATTAATATGACATAATATCTAAACCTAAGATGACAAGGCATAAAATGAGATGGGTTACAGCTTAGATTTTCGAAAGAGAGTATTGGCATACAAAGACAAGC
>NZ_MKGR01000030.1:14769-27301 GCF_001908095.1 Xenorhabdus thuongxuanensis
GGGGCGGAGCAAAAGCGATCAGGAGGCAAAAAAGATGTTCAGTTGATGAGTTGTTTACAGAGCATATTGAATATGTCAGGTTATGTTGATTCTGCTATAAGCCGCAGTGTGATGCCATTCTATTCTCTTTTGATAACCAGGTCTTGGGCTGCAATCGGCCTGTGGACGCAATAGTGAAGGATTTTATGGAGGATTGCCGATGATCACTGTTGTTGGTATTGGCCCCGGTGCCGTTGCAAACCAAACACTAGCTGCGTTGGAAGCTATCAGACAGGCGGAAGTGTTGGTTGGAGGAAAGCGCCATCTCGCTGAATTTCCTCATTTCAACGGAGAAACCCGCCGTTTGGATGCTGATGTGGATGGATTGATGCAGTGGCTTGAACAGAATCAGCATCGGCAAATTATTGTGCTGGCTTCAGGTGATCCCCTCTTTTATGGCATCGGCAAACGAATCACTGAGCATTTTTCTGGACAAAATACCCGCATTATCTCCGGCATCAGTTCAATCCAATATTTGTGCGCCCAAATTTTGCTGGATATGAACGACATTTACCTGACCAGCAGCCACGGACGTAAACCAGATTTTGATTGGCTACTGCAACACGAAAAAATCGCCATGGTAACGGATGACGTTATTGGCCCTTACCAGATTGCGCAAGAAATTCTGGCGCGCAGGCAGCAGCGGCGCATGGTGATTGGTAAAAATTTATCCCATGAACATGAGCAAATAATTTGTTTGCGCGCGGAACAGGTCGTGCAACGCGGCGACATTGATTATGGCCTGAATGTCGTGGTGATTTTAAATGGTGAACCTGAATGAAAGATGAACTGTTTTTGCGCGGTCATCGCATCCCCATGACCAAAGAAGCGGTTAGGGCGCTGGCATTGGAACGATTGGAACTGGAAAAAGCCCGCCGTTTTATCGATGTTGGTGCGGGTACTGGCAGCGTCAGTATTGAAGCGGCATTGCGCTATCCCGCATTGGATATCCTTGCCATCGAACGCAAGGAAGATGCCTTGTTACTGCTGGCTGAAAATGTTCAGCATTTTGGCTGTCATAGGATTCGTATCCAGTCTGGTATTGCCCCTATACCATTAGACAGTACCGCAGAGGCTATTTTCATTGGCGGAACGGGTGGGCATCTGACAGAAATCATTGATTGGGCGTTGCTGCACTTGAACTCAGGTGGACGTTTAGTCATGACTTTTATCCTGCTGGAAAACTTCACGCAAGCATTATCGCACCTGAAATCCTGTCGGGTGACAGCGCTTGATGGACGTGAAATCCAAGTGGGAGAGCTGACGGCACTAGGGCAAGGACATTATTTCAAGCCCAACAATCCCACTTATTTGCTGTCCTGCCAGAAAGAGTCTGAGCAAAAGGAGCAGGATAATGCCTGAATATATTAACTCTGAACAGATAGATAACGTCAGTTTTGATACTGAAAAAGTCTGGTTTGTTGGTGCAGGACCAGGAGATAAGAGCCTGATTACCCTGAAAGGCTATCAATTATTACGTCAGGCGCAAGTGGTGATTTATGCCGGTTCGCTGATTAATCGGGAGTTACTGGATTATTGCCGTGCAGATGCCGAATGCCATGACAGCGCGAGGTTGACGTTATCGGAAATCACGGAATTGATGGTGAATGGCGTGAAAGCGGGCAAGTTGGTGGTTCGCCTGCAAACGGGAGATTTATCGTTGTTTGGCTCCATACGTGAACAGGCTGAAGAACTGGCAAATCACGCTATTGGTTTTGTCTCTGTGCCTGGAGTGAGCTCGTTTCTTGGCGCTGCTGCGCAGTTGGGCGTGGAGTACACCGTACCCGAAGTCGCGCAAAGTTTGATTATCACCCGTATGGAAGGCAGAACGCCAATGCCGCCACGGGAAACGCTGGAAGCCTTCGCCACCCACCAAACTTCAATGGCGATCTTCCTTTCGGTACAGAACATAACAGAGGTTGTGGATCGATTAATTCAGGGAGGATATGGGCAGGAAACCCCTGTTGCCGTGGTTTACAAGGCAACCTGGCCGGATTGCCAGATAGTACGGGGGACATTGGCGACGATTGCTAAACAGGTACGCAGCGCTGGTATTCGTAAAACGGCCTTGATCCTAGTGGGTGCTTTTCTTGGCGAAGAGTATCACTACTCAAAATTGTACGATGCGAGGTTCAGCCATGAATACCGTAGCGCCTGACTTAATATTATCTAACGCAATAGCACCTAAAACTAGGTTACCTAAGACAATGCCATCTAACACGTCACCGAAAACAATGTCACCGAAAACAATGTCACCTAACAAAGAATATGCCTTGTTTTGCCTGACAGAAGGGGGCATGGCGTTGGCTCGTCGTTTGCGAACCCATTTAGCGATGGATTGTTTCACTTCCCCTGAATTGGTGGAGAGTGAATTTACGGATGCCAGTAGCGGGTTCAGGGTATTTGAAGGTGGTTTTGCCAATACGGTACGCAAGGTATTCACCCAATATGGTGCGTTGATCATGGTTGGCGCGACGGGGATCGCTATTCGGGTTATCGCCCCGCTGCTCAAGGACAAAATGACCGATCCAGCGGTTGTCGTACTGGATGAAAAAGGGCAGTTTGCTATTAGTTTATTGTCGGGGCATATGGGGGGTGCAAATAAACTGGCACAACAGATCGCAGATATTCTCGATGGTCAGGCGGTGATCACTACTGCAACCGATGTTAACCAGATCGCCGCATTGGATCTGTTATCGCAAGAAATTGATGGAACAATGGAGAATTTCCGTACCAATGTCAAAACCGTTAATCAAATGCTGGTCAATGGCAAGCGGGTAGGAATTTGGTGGCATCCCAACTTGAGTGATGAAAAAGATCGCTATGACACGCGAGGATTCATTCCAGTTGAATCTCTGGAAGATCGGCTTGAGCTGGATGCTCTGGTATACATCAGCTATGAACGAACAAATCTGGCACTGGCAATCCCCACTTTTAAATTAATTCCACGCCGTATCGTTGCAGGCATTGGTTGTCGGCGGGGAGTGGAAGCGGAACGGCTCGCAAAATTATTAGATCGCCATCTGACGGAACATAACTTTGAATCTTTGGCGCTAAAAACCGTCGGCAGTGTCGAACTGAAAAAAAACGAGCCGGCGTTAATCCAATTGGCACAAGAGCGTCGAATTCCATACCAAATCTTCTCTGTTAATCAGCTTGCCCAGTGTGAACAGACATTTCCGGTTTCTGAATTTGTGCGAAAAACGGTGGGCATAGGCTGTGTCTCCCAACCGGTAGCCTGGCTAATGAGCCAGGGGCACTTGGTTGGTCATACCCTGCGTGAGCAGGGCGTCACCATCACATTAGGAGTATTGCATCCATGTTAACTGTCATTGGAATAGGTCCCGGCAGCGAAGCCATGATGACACAGGAGGCGATTGCTGCATTGAAAGCGGCTGACATCGTGGTGGGTTACAAAACCTACACCCATCTGGTGAAACCACTGGTAGGCGATAAAGAAATTATCAAAACCGGCATGTGCAAAGAGATTGAACGCTGCCAGACAGCCATTGAGCTGGCAGAGCAGGGTAAAAATGTAGCAGTAGTTTGTAGCGGTGATGCGGGTGTTTATGGTATGGCTGGCTTGATTTTGGAGTTGGTCAGCCAGCAAAAGCGGAATGTAGAAGTTCGGCTGGTGGCGGGAGTAACGGCAAGTACGGCTTGCGCTGCCTTGCTTGGTGCGCCATTGATGCATGATTTTTGTCATATCAGCTTAAGCGATCTGCTCACCCCGTGGGAGGTGATTGAAAAGCGGGTGCAGGCTGCGGCAGAAGCCGATTTTGTGGTCTGTTTCTACAATCCCCGTAGTCGCGGACGGGAAGAACATTTGGCACGGGCATTTTCCTTGATGGCTCCGTGGAAAGCACCAGAAACTCCCGTGGGTGTGGTGAAAGCGGCAGGGCGCAAACATGAGGATAAATGGCTGACGACTTTTGGCTCAATGGATTTTTCCCGTGTTGATATGCGCAGTTTGGTGATAGTGGGCAATCAGTCAACGTATATACGTGATGGGCTGATGATCACACCGAGAGGGTATAAGCTATGAAACGGCCATTGGTTCACATTTTTGGCGGTACGAGCGACGCCCGCCAGATTTGCGCGATGATGGATATTGCCGGCATAGATTATGGCTTGTCAGTGGCGACACCGGCGGGAGCACAGCAGGCGATGGGTGTTCGCGGTGAAATTGTTACTGGCAGGATGGAAGCCGAAGAGATGGCTGAATATCTGCAAAAGCGAGGGACGAAAATGGTGATTGATGCGTCCCATCCTTATGCTGAACGGCTGAGTCAAAACATTGTTAGTGCTTGCCAAAAGTTAGGTATCCCTCTGATTTGTTACATTCGCCCCAGCGATATTGATGCTGTTGAACATCCTCTCATCCATAAAGTAGCAACCATTAAGCAGGCGTGTGAAATAGCAACCAATTTGGCAACCCGTATTTTGCTGACAACTGGCAGTAAGCAATTGGCCGAATATATGGCTCAACTGAAAGGAAAAACTGTGCTGGCTCGTGTGTTGCCAACCGCAGAAGTTTTGGCGATGTGTGAATCCTGCGGTTTGTCAGTCGATCAGATTTTTGCCCTGAAAGGCCCATTCAGTGCCGATTTCAATCGGGCATTTTACCAATTTTGTCAGGCGGAGGCCGTCATTACCAAAGAGTCTGGTGAGCAAGGAGGGTTCAGGGAAAAAGTGGAGCCTTGCCTTTTCCTTGGGCTGCCCTGCATCGTGCTCTGTCGCCCAAGGCAACAATTTGCAGGTGAGAGGATCACGCAGGCCAACGGATTGGAAGAGATGGCACAGTTATTGGCGAATTTTGGTGCGTAAATAAACCAATAAGGAAAAGCGAAATGAAAAAAGCATTATTGGTGATAAGTTTCGGAACCAGTTATCCCGAAACGCTGAAAAACAATATTGAAGCCTGTGAGCAGCAATTGGCCTCAGTATTTCCAGACAGGAAACTATTTCGGGCATTTACCTCTGGCATGATCATTCGCAAATTGCGCCAACGCGATGGCATTCACATTGATACTCCCCATGATGCACTGACCAGATTGCATCACACAGGTTATAACGATGTTGCTGTTCAATGCCTGCATATCATTAATGGCGATGAGTATGAAAAAGTGCGGCGTGAAGTTGAGAAATTTCGTCCTCGTTTTAAGCGGTTGGTGCTGGGCACACCTCTACTTAGCCACTTTGATGACTACCTGCAATTGATGCAGGCATTGCACCACCAGCTTCCTCGGTTGGCAGAGAATGAATGTGTCGTTTTTATGGGGCACGGTACAACCCACCCTGCTTTTTCTGCTTACGCCTGTCTGGATCACCTGATGAGCCACTACCATTTTCCGGCACGGGTAGGCGCGGTGGAAAGTTATCCCGAACTTCCTCTGATCATCAAGGGATTAAAAGAGCAAAAAATCCGCAAGGCTTATCTGATGCCATTGATGCTGGTGGCAGGCGATCATGCCACTAATGATATGGCTTCAAATGAAGAAGACTCCTGGAAATCACAGTTAGAGAATGCGGGTATCGTCGCGATCCCCTGGTTACAGGGATTGGGGGAAAACCCGATGATTCGGCAGATGTTTGTCGATCACCTTGCTTACGCGCTAAATGATCAGGAGAAAGCCTTATGAACGCAACAGCAGGAAAATTGTATGTTATGGGCGTTGGTCCAGGTGCCAGTGATCTGATGACTGTACGGGCAGCGCGTATTCTTTCTGAGCTTGATGTGATCTATACCCCAACGGGAAAAAAAGGCGCTAAGAGTCTCGCTCATTCCATCATTGAAGAGTACCTTTCGCCGAAAACGGAAGTTTGCACTTACCATTTTTTAATGAAAGCCGACATGGCAGCAAAACAAGCAGTGTGGGATGAAGTGGCACAAGCTTTGAAAGAGGAAGTGGCTAATGGCAGGAAAGTCGGTTTTATCACTTTGGGTGATCCGATGCTGTTTAGTACATGGGTATTTCTTTTGCAGCGGTTGGTATCGCAACCGATGGCCTCTCCCTCATGGTTGGAAATTGTGCCGGGGATCACCTCATTTTCTGCCATTGCCGCAGCCAGTGCGATGCCACTGGCGATGGAAGATCAAACGTTGGCTGTCATTTCCTGTACCGCTTCTGAAGCTGTCTTAGAGCAAGCATTACTCAATCACGACTGCATTGTCCTGATGAAAGTCTATTCGCGTTTTCCCCTGATCCGTGACCTGCTGCAACGTCACAATCTATTAGAACATGCACTGATGATGGCTGATGCCACTTTGCCGACTGAGCGGTGCTGGTGCGATCTCGCCACACTGTCTTTCAGTGAAAAGGAGTGGGGGAAAGGTTTATCTTATTTTTCAACGATTTTGGTTAATAAAAACTGGCAGTTATCAAAGTGAATGATAGTGGTATGCCGGTGGCGGGTAAAAGTACACGGTGAAATAAGGGAGGAAATAGAATGACATTATCGCTGATGGTTCAGGGAACGGCATCTGATGCAGGTAAAAGTGTGCTGGTAGCAGGATTTTGCCGGATATTTGCCCAAGATGGTTATCGTTGCACTCCCTTTAAATCACAAAATATGGCGCTTAATTCTGGGGTTACCGCAGATGGCAAAGAGATGGGACGAGCGCAGATATTTCAGGCGGAAGCAGCGGGAATTATGCCGGATGTACGTATGAATCCGGTATTGTTGAAACCCACCAGCGATCGCAAGGCTCAGGTAATTTTTATGGGGAAAGTGATGTGTAGCATGAATGCGGTGGAATATCACGAATATAAACCCCAATTGCTCCAGCAGATTTTGATGGCATATAACGGGTTAGCAGCAGAAACGGATATCATGGTGTTAGAAGGTGCGGGCAGTCCGGCAGAGATCAATTTGCGTGATCGCGATATTGTTAATATGGGGATGGCTGAATTAGTGGATGCTCCGGTCATTTTGGTAGCAGATATTGATCGTGGTGGTGTATTTGCGTCCATCTACGGCACATTAGCCTTGCTTAAACCTGAAGAAAAAGCCCGTATCAAGGGGGTGATCATCAATAAATTTCGCGGTGATGTCTCTTTGTTGCAATCAGGGATCGATCAGATCGAAGCCTTGACACAAGTTCCGATATTGGGGGTATTGCCGTGGCTGGAGCTTGATCTGGAAGATGAAGACAGTGTCGCTTTGCAGGTGGGTAAATATGATCGTCAGCAGCAAAAAACAGAAAATTGTCTGGTTATTGCTGTCATCCAATACCCCCATATTGCCAATTTCACCGATTTCAATGCGCTGGCAGCTCAATCGGATGTACATTTGCGTTATATCTCCAAACCTTCTGAACTGCAACAAGCCGACCTTATTATTCTTCCCGGCAGCAAGAATACATTGGCAGATTTGGCCTGGTTGAAAACCCAGGGTTTTGAGCCGGCAATTATCACGGCTCATCAGAAAAATGTGCCGATTATCGGGATCTGTGGTGGTTATCAAATGTTAGGTAAGCAGATTGTGGATAGGGTGGAATCCGGCTTAACCCAAATGGCAGGATTAGGGTTATTGGATACGGAAACGGAATTTGCCAATGAAAAGCAGACCGCACAAGTTAGGGGGGTAGTCGTGCCGGCATTGTCAGGTGTGCTGGAATTATGCAGTGAACAACCGATTGCGGGTTATGAAATCCATATGGGAGCCACTCGGCTTGGTCAGCAGGCAACGCCTTTTGCTCAAATTCATTGGCGCAATGGCGAGGAAAAAAATAGTGAAGAAGAAAACGGGTTTGATGGTGCTGTTACTCAAGATGGTTTGGTGATGGGAAGTTACCTGCATGGTCTGTTCGATCAAAACACGTTTACTCGCCCATTATTAAATCAATTGCGGATAAGAAAAGGCTATGTTCCACTGGAAAATGTGGCCTTTAATTACCTCCAGCACAAAGAAAAACAATTCAATAGGTTGGCTGACAGTATGCGTGAGCATCTGGATATCGCACAGATTTATCAATTAATGCATGAACACACATCTGGCGGAGTTATGCCATGATTTTGGTGACAGGCGGAGCTCGCAGTGGCAAGAGTACCTACGCTGAACGCCTGCTCGCTAAACAGTGCGAGCGGGTGTTATATATCGCGACGGCACAGGTCACAGATGAAGAGATGGCGGCTCGTATTGAGCGACATAAACAGGAGCGTCCGGCACATTGGCGAACCTGGGAAGGTCATCAAAATTTAGGCTCTGTTATCCGCCAGCACCGTCAACCCCAAGAGGGCGTTATACTAGAATGTGTTACCACATTAATTGCCAACTTGTTGTTTGACTTATCGGGTGGTGTATCACCCGATAAACTTGATTTCGCATCATTAGAGGTGATTATCCATCACCAGATCGATGACCTGATTGATGCTAGCTTGATGTGTCCGATGCCAGTATATTTAGTGACCAACGAGTTGGGGATGGGCATTACACCTGAAAACCGATTGGCACGCCATTTTGTCGATATTGCTGGACGTGCTAACCAAAAGTTGGCACAAGCGGCTAAAGAAGTCTGGCTGATGGTTTCGGGCATTGGAGTGAAGATTAAATGAAACTGCACCTTTTTTGGGCCACACTACAATTTATGACACGGCTTCCAATCCCGCAAAAGTGGGCGGAAGGCGTCGGTTTTCGTCAATATTGGCGTGGTGTGCCCTATTTTCCATTGATTGGGTTAATTGTTGGTGGTTTGGCTGGCTTGGTATCACTTTTGATCAGCCAGTCGGGTGGGGGAATGTATATTGGTGCGATGGGTTATGTGTTGGCTTTAGCTTTATTGACGGGAGGGTTACATTTAGATGGATTGGCGGACACGTGTGATGGGCTTTTTTCTTCCCGCCAGCGAGAAAAAATGCTGGAGATCATGCGCGATAGCCGGCTTGGAACTTATGGCGGTGTCGGGTTAATTTTCTGTATCTTGCTTAAAACATTAGCTGTCGTTGAATTATCTTATCATCTCCCCCTCTATTTGCTTGCCCTGTTGACCTGTGCATCGATTGTCGGACGTACAGCCGTGGTGCTTTTAATGTATGCACAACGTGACGCCCGTGAAGGTGAGGGAATGGGAAGCAGTTATATTGGCCAAATTAGCTTTTCTGCAACGATGCTGACTTTGTTGGTTGGTGTTGTATTGGTGATGGCATTGGGGAATTGGCAAACCTTGTCGGCAATGATGGTGTCATTGCTTGTGGTTTACGGACTTGCCCTCTATTTCAATTATCGCCTTGGTGGACAAACTGGCGATATGCTGGGGGCTTCCATTGAGGTAGGGGAAATTGTTTTTTTGATGGCAATGATTTGGCAATAAACAAAGTCAATCAGGAGAGAATAATCAGATGTGACGCGGGCATTTTACGCTCAGGCAGAATGTCAATTGGATGGATAACCATGACACTACAATCATTGATTGATGCGATTCAACCTCTGGATCGGGGAAAGATGGAACAAGCGGCACAGCACATTGATAGCTTAGTCAAACCATTGGGAAGTTTGGGGCGCCTTGAAGCATTGGCGATACAACTATTGGGTATGCCTGGTATTGCGGGTCTACAAAACCTGCGAAAAGAGGTTATCGTCATGTGTGCTGATCATGGTGTATATGACGAAGGCGTAGCGATTTCCCCTAAAAACGTTACGGCCATACAGGCACGCAATATGCTGAAAGGGTTAACCGGTGTTTGTGTGCTGGCAAAAAACAGCGGAACACATATCTTGCCCGTGGATATTGGCATAGATTGTGATCCTATCGAACACATGTTGTCCCTTAAAATAGCACGGGGTTGCGGCAATATTGCTAAAGAGGCCGCGATGGATTATGAACACGCTGAAATGTTGTTGCTGGCAAGTGCACAATTGGTTCAACAGCGCATTGCGGCAGGAATAATGGTATTTGGTATTGGGGAGCTGGGGGTTGCCAATACGACTGCGGCAGCCGCCGTTATCAGTGTCCTGACAGGAAATGATCCCTGTGATGTGGTTGGGTTAGGCGCTAATTTACCTTCTGAGCGGCTGGCACATAAACAATCCATTGTACGGCAGGCTATTGCCATCAATCAGCCAGATAATAAAAACGCCATTGATGTATTGGCAAAAGTGGGAGGATTTGAGCTTGTCGGCATGGCCGGTGTGATTCTGGGAGCGGCAGCTTCTGGTGTACCTGTGATACTTGATGGTTTCTTGTCCTATGCATCTGCATTAGCCGTATGTCAAATATCCCCCATAGCACGGGATTATTGCATCCCTTCCCATATGTCGGCAGAAAAAGGTACGAAACTGGCGTTGCAATATTTGAATTTGCAACCCTATTTGGATTTAGATTTGCGTCTTGGTGAGGGTAGCGGTGCGGCCATGGCTATGTCCCTGATTGATGCAGCCTGCTCTATGTATTGCCATATGGGGAAATTAGCAAGCAGTGGGATCAGTCTGCCGGCGTTAGAAAGGCCGCACGTAATAGCGCCGTCTTTAAACAGATAAATTAAGTCCAATGGATTAATTTATCGTTATTATCTTTATGCTGGTTATATCAGTCTTTGACACGTTTTCTCAATTGATCTTTTACCACTTTGCCATTGGCATTTCGCGGTAAAGTTAAAAACGTATATCCTTTGGGGCGTTTATACCGTGCTACTACTGTACAAATATAATCATTTAACTCTTGCTCCGTGATTAATGCATTTCCGTCGAGTTCAATAAAAGCATGGGGAACTTCTCCCCAATAGGGATCGGGTTTTGCCACAACAGCGGCAGCCAAAACCCCCGGATAACTGGACAGGGCATTTTCCAGCTCAAGACTGGAAATATTCTCACCACCGGAAATAATGATATCTTTTTTTCTATCGATGATTTTAATATAGCCATCAGGATCGACGACGGCTAAATCACCAGTATAAAACCATTGATTGGTGATCTCCGGTATAACATGACGTACAGGATCATAAGCTGCTACGATATTACCGCGAATAGCGATCTCGCCGATGGTTTTGCTATCAAAAGGAACTGCTGAGTTGTTTTTATCAATAACGCTCACCTGCCCTTGTAAATTAGAAACAATTCCCTGACGCATCCGTTTTAATACTTTTTCTGATTCTGGTAGTGCTTTCCATTCATGCTTATTTTCACAAACAACTACAGGACCATAAGTTTCGGTTAATCCATAAACATGCGTTGCACTGATACCGACCTCGTCCAGCAATGAAAACATCATTTCTGTCGGTGGTGCGCCTGCAATCAGGCCATAAACGCGTCCACCAAAATGTTTTTTATGCTTTTGCGTTATCTTGCCTAAAGAGTAGTGAATAATCGGAGCACCACAATAATGGGTTACGTGATGTTCCTGGATCAGTTGCATTGCTTCTTCTGCATCAAATTTCCTTATGCAGATGTGTGTGCCAGCCCGTGCCGCAACTGTCCACGGGAAACACCAACCATTGCAGTGAAACATGGGAAGAGTCCATAAAAAAATGGGATTCTTGGGCATGTCCCAATCCAGGATATTGGAAATAGCATTTAAAAATGCTCCACGGTGAGAATAAACAACCAGTTTTGGTTGCCCACTGGTGCCCGAAGTGGAATTGATACTGATAGCGGCTTGTTCGTCAATTTGGCTAAATGAGAGTGTCTTTGATGAGTGTTCGGTCACCAGTGATTCGTAAGATATAAATTCATGTCCGGCAGGAGATACAGGAATAGCTGAGTTGTTTTCATCAACAATAATTATCTTAATTGAATTATTGAAATAGACATTATTTAATAGTGAAAGATAACTTTTGTCGATGAATAATATTTTGGGATGCAGTTTTTCAAAAACAAAATTTAATGTGGCTGTATCTGTTCGGGTACTCAAAGCATTGAGGATACCACCAGACAAAGGAACAGCAAAATGTAATTCAAGCAATTCGTGAATATTGGGTAAAATAGCCGAGACTACACTTCCTTTATCCACCCCCATTTGTTGCAGAGAGATAGCAATTCTTTCACAACGATTGGCATATTGATACCAGGTCCAACGCTGTTTTCCATCAATGATGGCTATATCATTACCATTGCTTAATACAGCCCTTTTAAGAAATAAAATCGGTGATAATGCTGTACCGGTATATTCATGTAAGAATGAATTATCGAGAATCATACTTTTCACTCCATATTATTATCGTTAACAAAATGTTATGTACTTTAAAAGTAATCTCTGGCAGAGGAATAAGCAATGTCGGAAAAATTTAAGGAGGGAGTTTTATTTCAATTTTCCATGTAAATAATGTGATCTTATTTTATGTTTTTTAATATGCTGCTTTCATTTATTAAGTTTGATAAAGTCACGGTTTAAAAATAAATTGAAGAATTATATTTTAGATAATAAAAAAACGCTCACCACTAATACAAAAGGAAAAGCTAAGTCCTCAAGAGAAATTAATTGCAAATTGGTCACCATAACCAGCTAATAATGTATTGATCTCATATTCCATGGTTTCCTGAGTCCAGGTGATAAAAC
>NZ_MKGR01000030.1:27401-41756 GCF_001908095.1 Xenorhabdus thuongxuanensis
TCTGGCAAGCATGAGTAACCCCGTTCCTCGCGTACGGATGTCCCGATGTATGTGGTTCAAAGCAAGTTGTTGTAATGTAATACGTTCTGGTTCAGACAGGGTGATATTCGATTTCATAAGAACAGGCAATAAGTCATCTGATTACCGATTATAACACCAATGCAGATAGTTTATCTGATCAACTTATGTTCAATTTAGCGGGAAAAATTGCTTTTATTTCAGGTGGAACCAAAGGTATTGGTACGGGAATTACCAAAGTATTGAAGCAAGCTGGTGCTGTTACCATTATTGCCGGCACTGATGAGCTGAGAGGAGAAGCCATTGCCAAAGAGCTGGATGTTGATTTCATTCCCCTTGATGTGACTGATCACGCCGCATGTAAAAACGCGATTGCCCAGATTGTTGAAAAGTACGGTAGGCTCGATATTCTTTGTTCCAATGCAGGTATTTTTCCACAGCATTATTTGAAAGATATGACTGCGGAAGATTGGGATTTAGTGCACACCGTCAATCTTAAAGGGACATTTTTTCTGGTGCAAGCTGCGCTGAATGTTATGGAAAAGCAGCATTACGGGCGTGTTGTTATCACTTCGTCAATAACGGGTGAGATAACGGGCATTCAGGGGTACAGTCACTATGGTGCCAGTAAAGCAGGGCAACTAGGGTTTATGCGCAGTGCTGCCTTGGAATATGCGGGGAAAGGTATCACCATTAATGCGGTTATGCCAGGCATGATTATGACGGAAGGCTTAAAGTCGTTTGGTGATGAATTCCTCAGTTATGCGAAAGATATTACTCCAATGCGGGCTTTGGGTACGCCTGAAGATATTGGCTATGCTGCCTGTTTCCTGGCTTCCGATGAAGCGAAATATATTACCGGACAAACGATTGTCGTTGATGGTGGGCAGGTTTTGCCAGAAGTACAGGGAGCCTGATTGTTTTACAAAGATTGTCGTGAGGCAGTAGAAAAAGGTAAAATATCTAACCAGTAAACACAGGGAGGGGGATCCGTTCTCTTCCTGATTTTTTATTGTCTGAATCAGGTAAGAAATATTATGTCACTGAATTATGAACGTAAATCTCTTCCACTGCCAAATGGGAACAAAAAAGTCTTGTTGCACTCATGTTGTGCGCCATGTTCTGGGGAAGTGATGGAAGCAATGTTAGCTTCAGGAATTGATTTCACAATATTTTTCTATAACCCGAATATTCATCCCCTGAAAGAATACGAGCTGCGTAAAGATGAAAATATTCGTTTTGCGCAGGAGATGGGCATTCCTTTTATCGACGCCGATTACGACCGTGATAATTGGTTTGAACGAGCGAAAGGAATGGAAAATGAGCCTGAACGCGGTATTCGTTGCACAATGTGTTTTGATATGCGTTTCGAACGAACAGCGCTTTATGCCTACGAACATGGTTTCCCTGTAATTACCAGCTCACTCGGTATTTCGCGCTGGAAAAACATGCAGCAAATCAATGAATGTGGGGTTCGTGCCGCTTCCCGTTACCCTGACTTAATGTATTGGGAATATAACTGGCGCAAAGGGGGAGGATCTGCCCGTATGATAGAAATCAGTAAACGAGAAGAGTTCTATCAGCAGGAATATTGTGGTTGTATTTACTCGCTGCGGGATACTAATCGCCATCGTCTGGCTACCGGCCGTGAAAGAATTAAATTAGGCACAGTTTTTTATAATGCAGATAGCAAGCAAAAAGAATAAAAAAAGCCTGCGCGGAAGCAGGCCAAAAATACGGCAAATATAAAAATCCCTGGTGGTGACTTAGAGCTTAGTCGGATTGGCTCTAAACAGTGATGAGTCACCATGACTATATGTGAGATGAGATACCGTCGTCCAATGGATTGCACAGATCAATAAGGAGAGATTGATCGATAAAAACGATCATTCATGATTTGGGTGATTTCTTAGGCTAATTGTGGTTGCGGCTTTTCAGTTTGATCTAAAACAAGTTTACATAAAACTGGAAAGCCTTGATTTATGGGATATAATACTAACTATTAGTTATTAAATGAATTATTAATCTTTGCCGTATCTGGAGCGGTTAGGTGTACAACCAAAACGTCGGCGATAGCTTTGAGTGAAATAGGATTGACTGGAAAAACCTGATTCCAATGAAATATCGGCGATACTCATTTCACTATTTAGTAATAATTGATGTGCATAAAGAATGCGCTGTTCACTGATCCAAGCCTTGGGTGAAGTGCCATAAACACTGCTAAAAAGCTCCTTAAAAGAAGTTAATCCCATACCGAATTCACGTGCGAAGTCATTCAATTTCCATTCTTTAAGATAGTGAGCCTCCATAAATGTTTGCAGGCGTTCTACCTGACGGTTACTTAATTTCCGTAGAATAGACATTAACAATGCACCCTGTTTACCCAAGGAAAGCAGTAACAATAACTCTTCAACTCTTAGTTGAACCAGAGCTGGTGGTGAATCATGTGCCAGTAAATTCGCCAGCCCACGAATGCTTTCTGTTAACAAGGGAAACGGGTTAAAAGGAATCAACCTATACGCAGGAAACTCCTGTCGCTCTAACTGACTTAATAATGATCCGAAACGTTGTAAAAAACTGCGTAAGAACTCCATGTGTAAGGGCAACCATAATAGCTGACAACTTTCTGTATTGGTTTTCGCTGCATAACTTCCGGGGTGGGTAAAAAGCAGGGCGCGAGCATACTTTGATTAATATTCGTACTTAAAATGTTGATATCGTTCTTTAACTCTTTGGTTGGCTATAAAAGTTTAAAGAACTGTATTTTTGATTAAATATAACTCGACAAAAACACTGCTAAAGTTGTTTTTTTAAAAATAATAACCTATAAAAGGCAGCTAAAATAGTGTGCTCGCGCCCTGGGTAAAAAGGATTTCATTCGATTTAATGTGATAAGTGTTTATGCAATCTTTCCACACCATTTCGCCATCAAGTAAAATATATAGCCCCCTTTGTTTATGCTCCAGGATATTAAAATCCGGCATAGTTAATTGGATCGTACAAATATTCTTTTGATTTAAGCCCGTCGTCCTTTTCATTTAATACTCCTAATTTTCCGTATCGTGAGTAATCATTTTTTGATGAGTGCATGAAGTATTTTTTATTATTAAATAACCGCCTATATTATATATCTAAATAAGTGTTTTTGTTAGATTTAAGTGTGGTTTTTTTGTGATTGAAAATTATTTGTCTGTTTTTTATCTTGTTTTTATTAATATTTTCATAATTATTTTAAAAGTGTTATTAATATTAAAATAGTTTGTGTTTTTTTATGGGATGGTTTATTGTATTTCTTGGTATTAAAATTTTTCTTTATGAGAAATATTAGTAATTCTATCGGTTTTGTTTATCATTAATTTAATTTTGTATAGATAATTTTAAAAACGTAGACTGATTTATTCTTCAAATAAAAACTGATATTGAAATGGAAATTTAATATTAAATAATATCAATTCTTGTTGAACTGTATATAATTTAAATAATGGAAGATTAGACCATTTAGTTCTGATTGCAGATTTACAGATTAAATAACCAGAAACTAAGTAGCTATTGAGCATAACGTGTTTTCATGGCATCTAACTATGATGTGTTTTTATTTGTGTTAATTTATTATTAACTAACTGTTAATTTATGTGGGTTATATGTATAAAATAAGAAATGAAATTTATATTTATGGATTTTCTTATTTTAGTAAATGTGAGAAAATTCAACAACAAATCAGAGTATTAAACTAAAATAGAAGCTTTATCAGTGTAATAACGCTATAAATCACTCTGTTATAGCTTCATAGATTGTTTTTTATACTTGTACAATGGTAGGATGTGCTTCCACGACCTGTTTCTATTACCTGCTAAGGCATATGTATAGATATATTTTGCTGATGAAATATAAGAAAAAACCACAAAAACGAGAACAATATGAAGATGTATCGTTTTTCAGATAACGCTTTTTTATGCAGTGTATGGTTCCTTTGGGGAATTGCATTGGGACTATATCTGTATGGTGCTCATTTTAGTTGCACCGTAACAGCAATTTTATCTTTTTTAGCTTTAGTGTTTTACTTTATGAAAATGAAATTGAGAATAAACGCTATGTTTGGAAAAAAAACAACCGAGGCAGCGACTGCCAGTTCTGTGACACCCACTATGGGCATCAAGCCTGAAGAGAAAAAATTACCTGAAGCCGAGGTTCGTCCCAATACCATTATTGCAAAAAACTCTGTCTTCAAGGGGGATGTCGAAATGGAAGGGGATATCCAGATCTGGGGTAAAGTTGTTGGCAATATTCGCGTAAAAGGTGGTGCCATTCGGATTATGCATGCCGGTAAAGTAGAGGGTGAGCTGAATGCACCTGAAATTATCATTGATGGTCATGTTGAAGGCACGTGCTGTGCGGAAACATTAGATATCCTTGAACATGGCGAGTTACGGGGCATTAGCCGTTGTGGCAGTATGTCAATTCGACGTGGTGGATTGTTTTTTGGTCAATCTGAACAGGTTGATAATAAGAAAAAATCGGAAATGGAACGAGTTATTTCCATTAGAGAAAATCAAGGTGATAAACCAAAAGCGAAAAGCAACACTTGATAATCAAGGTGGCGCTGTGGTTGTCGAATTGGAAACAGAAAGGTTGTGGCTCCGTGCCTGGAAAGCCGAGGACAGAGAACCTTTCTTTCGCTTAAGTAGCAACCCTGACGTAATGGAATTTTTTCCTGACATACTGACTAAAGCGCAGAGCGATACTTTTATCGATAATTGTATCCGCAAGTTTGAAACACAGGGTGGCTGGGGATTATGGGCGGTTGAATTAAAACAGAGTGGTGAATTTATTGGCTCTGTAGGGCTGAATGTTCCGAACATCAAATTTCCATTCTCGCCTTTTGTTGAAATCGGCTGGCGTCTGGATAAGCCATTTTGGGGGCAAGGTTATACTTATGAAGCCGCCCGTAGAATTTTTGACTTTGCGTTTACGGAAATCGGATTGGAGGAAGTTGTCGCTTTTACCACGGTTTCTAATTACCGCTCGGAAAGTGCCATGAAAAAATTGGGCATGGTCAGAGATGAAAAAACATTTCTCCACCCTGGATTGGAAGAAAACCATCCATTAAGGGAGCATGTTCTGTACAGGCTGCGGCGTTCAGATTTTGTATGAAAATGGTTGAACGCCATCAAGGTTATCTTAATGGATAGAGATAACCTTGATGGAAACTGTTTTATGCCAGATTATTATTGTCTGGATATGACCAGAGCGACGCGGCCAATGAATTTGATATCGCTGATTGCACAATCAAAAGTGACGTCGCTATCGCTGACCCGAATCTTGCTGATTGGGATTTTGGCAATCTTTTTGATACTGTGCATACCTTCAATATCCACTAGCCATAAACCATCTTGAATATTATCTTCCTGAGTATCCAGCAGATACCATGAGGCACCATCATCAACAATCAGTGGATTTTTGAGTTCCTTGGAAACCAACTCGCTGTCCAGAATCACAGGGCTAACTTCATTGAGTTTACCGCCCGATAATTTTACACGAGAGACGGATGGGGCAATGATATCTTCCAACCGTTCCGCTTTTTTGCCGCTTTCTCCATCTGGGAACATTTCTCCCTGACCCGTGCTTAGCCACAGCAGCGAAGCGCCAGTTTCGAGATTGCACTGGATGATCCAATCCGCAGGGAAACTATCACGAAGGTAGCGGTTTGCCATCGTGCTTTTGGAAACGCCCAAATGGTCACTTAGGGCCTGACGTGATTTAAATCCATATGCGCGGACGAGACGTTCAATAGCAGGTCTTCCCCCACTATCGGCTCCCATTTTAATCTCAATATTGGTGTTTTTCATTGACTGTACAGATAAGAGATATTAATATCCCCATAAGATCTTGATATGAGATCTTATGGGGGCCTGAATTGATCATGCTGAAAACCATTGAGAGATATTGCACCATAGACACTCAGATTGCAATCTTTATGCCTGATATTGATGAACAGTTATGTTTCTGCCAATGACTATACGAATGAATAAGGGAGTAGAAAGATAAAGTATCCTACAGGCCACAGAATTGTCATAGCAAAAAAATCAATTAAATTGGTAAATATTTCTGTTAAAACAATTAATAATAGTTATTAACTATCAAATTTAATTATAAAAACAGGTAAAAATTACTTTAATTTTAGTCTTATTATGTGTACTGTATGTATATACAGTTTTTATGTGGAGGCAGATAGATCAGTGGAATCTCTTATAGAATCATTGGTAGCGCAACGTATCAATTTCATTGCTAGAATGGCAACAAGTTGTGAATGCAATCATGCGGAAGACAAAGAGCTGGCACTGGTTTGGATAGCAGAGCTATCTGCACCTTATGAAAAAAGGTTTAACAGTTACCAGAGTAAACAGGAAAGCGGTCTGTTAGGTAATGAGGTGAGCGGTAACAAAATATTAGGAAATTCGGGTTCAATAGAAGAATAGATTTGGCGGAGGAAAGGGATGCGAGTAGAAATACTTTTCGATAAACGAGCTAATGTTTCTGAATCAGTCATGTTTTCACTAGAAAGTGAACTAAAAAAAAGAGTATTACCACACTATCCTGATACAAATTTTAGAGTTGGAATCAGCAGCAGTACCTCCGTAAGAGTGACAGGGACTAAAAAAAGCAGTGAACGTGATCATATAATGGAGCTTATTCAAGAAGTTTGGGAGGATGATAGTTGGCTATCTGATTAACGCTGACAAAGGATCAAATATTCCTCCAACGAATAGCATTCATTGTAATAAGAAATAATAATCAAAGGCAGGAAATGGTTTCCTGCCTTTGGTTTATTTGGATTGAATGGTTCTTCATTTGTACTACTTACCTAACAATGTCACCCCATTGAGGCATTTCGCTAATTATTTGATCATAACTCTCCAATTTACTAACTGGTTTCTGCAAAGAAAAAGGAGAGTGTATGCAAATTATCGCACAACAAAATGAGACAGTTGATGCCATTTGCTGGCGTTATTATGGCCGTACATTGGGAATGACTGAACGTGTGTTGCAGGCAAACCCTGGATTAGCTGATTTTGGCGCGGTACTGCCTCATGGAACGAAAGTTGAAATGCCAGAATTTATGCCTGCCACCAGCAAACCTATTATCCAGCTTTGGGATTAAAGGGGAGGTTGAACTGGATTGTTGGGAATTAACACAATAAAAAAGATGCCGTTAATTGTGAGCTTGGTTGTTGGAGGAAGCCTTGGCTGGTGGGGACATCGTTCTCTGTTTCTCAGCGAAGTGACAAGTTTGAAACAGCAACATGCTGCACAGCTTGTTGTCATCAACCAAAAAGCCCGTTCAGAAATGTTGGCGGCTATTCAGCAAATGAAAGATGCACAAAATCGGGCTGCACAATTGGATGAATACTATTCAGGAAAATTAGCTCATGTCACCGAAGAAAATGCGACTTTGCGGGCTGACATTATTACTGGCCATCGGCGGGTGCAAATCGCTGCCGCCAACCTTGCTACCTGTCAGCTCACCCAAAACCGAGATACCAGCGCCCGCAGCGTGGGCAATGGAACCCAAGTCGAACTCACTGCAAAAGCTGGACGCGCTATTTACGATATCCGAACCGACATCATCAAAGACCAAGCCAAATTAGACTATTTACAACAATATATACGGGATGTTGTTCAGCAGTGTAAATCAGAATGATCGCATCTTATTGCAATGCTGTTTAACGCGATACGAAAAACCATAAAAGGCCTTCTTTTATTCCTGAGAAGGCCTTTTATTTCTTTGATTAAAAAGGATTTTAATTCGGGATTTGTATGCTGTTTCCTACAAATCCAGTTTAATGTCCAGCCTGCTGTTTCATGGCATTCTTACGTCATGAACATACAACTCACTGAACTGATGCGCTTATTGCGCAACCTGATCCGAACCGGCGTCATTACCCAAGTGGATACCACAAAGGGAATGTGTCGAGTCGCGACAGGCAATCTTGAAACCAACTGGCTGCACTGGTTGACATCCAGAGCGGGAAATTCCCGCACATGGTGGGCGCCCAGTGTCGGTGAACAGGTTTTATTACTGTCCATAGGCGGAGAGCTGACCACCGCCTTTGTATTGCCTGCGATTTTTTCAGATGAGTTTCCGGTGCCATCAACATCACCTGAAGCGACACATATTACGTTTCCGGATGGTGCTGTGATGGAGTATGAACCGCAATCTGGCGCATTAACTGTGACTGGTATCAAAACCGCGACAGTGACTGCTTTGGATTCCGTCCATATTACCGCGCCGGAAATTACCTGTGTCGCCAGTACCCGAATTACGCTGGATACACCGGAAGTCATCTGTACGCAGCTAATGAGCACAGGCAACTTGATTGTGCGCAACGGCGGCAAAATGACGGGCAATATTGAACACACCGGAGGCACATTCAGTTCCAACGGCGTGGTCGTGGATTCCCATAAACACACCGGCATCAGGTCAGGCGGTGACACATCAGGAGGCCCCGTATGATATATCTG
Organism: Xenorhabdus thuongxuanensis; assembly: GCF_001908095.1. Lineage (GTDB taxonomy): Bacteria > Pseudomonadota > Gammaproteobacteria > Enterobacterales > Enterobacteriaceae > Xenorhabdus > Xenorhabdus thuongxuanensis. The sequence continues at coordinate 35,940 of NZ_MKGR01000030.1, forward strand.
GGAATGAATCGGCAAACGGGACGAGAGTTGACAGATTTGGCTCATATCCGGCAATCCGTCAGCGATATTTTGTTAACCCCCGTGGGCAGCCGTATCGCGCGTCGCACCTACGGCTCTTTACTGCCAGAACTGATTGATTGGCCACAAAACTCAGCGCTTCGGCTTCAGGTCATGGCAGCCTGCTATACCGCCATCAGCCGTTGGGAGCCACGTGTGACGTTGACCGCCATCACGATGGATACCCTACCGGATGGCAAGATGGTGGTGGATATTACGGGTGCTTATCATCAATCCGCCAAGGAATTTTCACTTTCTATTCCGGTGAGCCATTCCCGGTGAGGTAATAAGTCATGCCAACAATCGATTTAAGCCAGTTGCCACCACCGGATGTGGTTGAGCCACTGGATTACGAACAACTGCTGGAAGAGCGCAAAAAAGGTCTGATATCGCTCTATCCAGAAGATCAACAAGAAGCCATTGCACGTACTTTGCAACTGGAATCTGAACCTTTGGTCAAGTTGCTGGAAGAGAATGTTTATCGCGAGCTGCTTTTGCGTCAGCGGGTTAACGAAGCTGCACGGGCGGTGATGGTAGCCTATTCAACAGGCAGAGATTTGGATCAGTTGGGAGCAAACAACAACGTATCCCGTATGGTTCTGCATCCTGCGGATAATTCTACCGTGCCACCGACACCGGCGGTGATGGAATCTGACAACGACTACCGCGTGCGCATTCCACAGGCTTTTGAAGGCTTGAGTGTTGCCGGTCCAGTCGGTGCGTATGAATATCATGCCCGCAGTGCGGATGGTCGTGTCGCTGACGCTTCGGCAATCAGCCCGTCGCCAGCTAACGTTACCGTGACCATTATGTCGCGGGAAGATAAAGGTGTTGCTTCCAAAGAGTTGCTGGAACTCGTTGAAAAAGTGCTGAACGCCGAAAACGTGCGTCCAGTGGCGGATCGTCTGAAAGTCCAGTCAGCAAACATTGTGGAATATGAGATTGATGCGGTGCTGTACATCTTCCCAACACCAGAATCAGAACCTATTCGCAAGGCGGCAGAACAGCGACTGAAACACTATGTTGAAGCGCAGCACCGTTTGGGGCGTGACATTCGTTTGTCAGCAATTTATGCCGCACTGCATGTGGAAGGTGTCCAGCGTGTGGAATTGAAAGCGCCGTTGAAAGACGTTGTTTTGGATAAAACTCAGGCATCTTACTGCACTAAAACGACCCTGACGATGGGAGGTTCGGATGAGTGATCGTCTCCTGCCGATGGGCTCGACTCAGCTAGAACTTGCGGCGGCCAAAGCCTGCGCTGAATTGCAGAAGGTCAAGGTTCCGTTACGCGAGCTGTGGAACCCAGATACTTGTCCGGCATCACTGCTGCCTTATCTGGCCTGGGCGTGGTCAGTCGATCGCTGGGACGAACGTTGGTCTGAGAGCACCAAAAGGGAAGTGATCAAAAACTCGCTATTTCTGCATAAACATAAAGGAACGATTGGTGCTATTCGGCGAGTTGTCGAACCATTGGGTTATCTCATCCGTGTAAAAGAGTGGTGGCAGACCAACGATACCCCAGGCACCTTCCGGCTGGATATCGGTGTACTGGAAAACGGCATCACCCATGAAATGCTCGAGGAGCTGGAAAACCTGATCTTTGATGCCAAGCCAGTAAGCCGACATTTGATTGGCTTAGACATCAATCTGGATACACGTGGCGAATATCACTACTCAGCGGCGACTTACAGTGGTGACGAACTGACGGTTTACCCTTATTTCCCGGGACAAGTAACAATCTCCGGCTCAGAAATTGTGGGCGCGGGTATACATATTATTGATGACATGAGGATTAGATCATGAGTACCAAATATTTTGCGCTGCTGACGCAGTTAGGCGCAGATAAGTTAGCAAATGCTGCGGCATTGGGTACTAAAATTGAAATTACCCATATGGCCGTTGGTGATGGTGGTGGCAAGTTGCCGACACCGGACACCAAACAAACCAAACTGATTAATGAAAAACGTCGGGCTGCGATTAATACGCTGAGCATCGATCCGAAAAACACCAACCAGATTATCGCGGAACAGGTTATTCCTGAAGCCGAAGGTGGCTGGTGGATCCGCGAAATTGGCCTATATGACAAAGATGGAGTGTTGATTGCGGTAGGTAACTGCGCAGAAACCTACAAACCCCAATTGCAGGAAGGTTCCGGCCGTACCCAGACAATCCGCATGATTCTGATTGTCAGCAGCGCTAACGCGGTGACATTAAAAGTTGACCCATCCGTGATTTTGGCGACGCGTGAATATGTGGATGATTCCATTAAGAAACATGCAAATAGCCGTAACCATCCTGACGCAACGCTGAAAGAGAAGGGATTTGTGATCCTGAGCAGCGCAGTAGACAGCAATAGCGAAACTCATGCAGCAACACCGAAGGCGGTGAAGGTGGCGTATGATTTGGCTAAGGCTGCGGATAATAATGCGAATACACGCTTGGAGAAAGACAAAAACGGCGCAGATATTCCAAACAAACCTGAGTTTGTTAAAAACCTTGGTTTGGTAGGAACGATGAATTTGGCTGCTGGTGCATTGCAACGCAGTGGGGGGGAGGTGATAGGAGACATCATTATTTCTACTGATACTGAGTTAGCTTGGCGTAGAAACACTGACATGGCTGCTATCGGTTTTAAAAATACTGGAGATGGTGATACAGACTCTTATATGTGGTTTAGAACGGGAGATAATGGTAATGAATATTTTAAATGGCAGCATCTCCTTTCTGGAGGAATAATTACTGAATGGATGAGCCTTAAATCTGATAACCTCCGAGTTAGAGGGCATCAGGTTTACCATGAAGGGTATAAACCAACTGCTGCGGTTATTGGTGCATATACAAAAGCGGAGGCTGATAATAAGTATCATCCAAAAGGAAATTATGCTAGTGCTGCTTCTCAATCCTTCACGGGTGAAGTGAGAGCACCAAATATCATCACTGGAGCAATGAATAACCAAAGTTTCTTTTTCCAAAGAAATGGTGTTTGGACTTGGACGGTTCAACAAAATGGTGCATGGAGAGGCGAAATTCAACATCCTGGCAAAGGAGGTGTATTTGCCCTGGAAGGGGACAGTTACACAAAAGGAGAATCAGACGGCCGGTATCAACCTAGTGGTAATTACCAACCAGCCGGAAATTATGCGATTAAAGGGGAGAGTTATACCAAATCAGAAAGTGATAAACTCTATCGGAACACTGGAGCAATTACTAATATACGTCAAAGTGCACAGAAATCGGAATATTTTACAGATACAACCAAACCTTGGGAATCTCCATCGGGAGGAGTACTAACAGGCATTGATACAGTAATGTGGTCTGGGGGTAGGATGCATGTACGTACTGTGTATTACCGTATTATTCAGGTTCTTCAAAATGGTCAATGGATAACATTAGGGAGATTATAAAATGGTTACAAAATTAGGAAAATTCACAGAATACGTGCCTGTTAATCCAATACAAAATGGAGTATATCTATACGATGAGATTGGTTTGGATTGGTATAAATCACAAAAACTATTTTCTAGGGATACTGTGAAAATAGTTTATTACGAAGATGGTAGTATTGATTCCTATAGTAAAGATGTCTCCGCTCTTTGGCCGATAAATGCTTATATTTCTGAAATAAATGAGAAAGATATTCCAGAGAATTTCTCAGTTTCGGGTGATTGGGGTTTTTATAACGGAAAAATATCTAAAAGGGTACCGACTGATGAAGAAATCATTCAGCATAATACAATTGAAAAATCTTTTTTATTTGATGAAGCATTGAAGAAAATACAACTATGGCAAACTAAACTATTACTTGATATTATTTCTGATGAGGATAGAATACGTCTAATAGAATGGACTAAATATATTCAAAAACTACAAGATTTAACATCATTAAGCAATTTTGACATTGACTGGCCTAAAAAACCGGAATAAGCAAGAATACCCTCTGAATAGAATTTAATTACTAACTTAAAAATATTTCCTGCGGAAATAATCAGTAACCGGTGTTGGATTTGACTTATTTTCCTTTAGGTTTGGAAGTGTCATAACTGGTAAAGACATATGATTAGGATTTTTAGTATTCCATTTTAAGGTAAGATAAATGCCACTTTCATAGAAAGTGGCATTTTTACTATTTTTTATCAGCTAGGTAAAGTTGTATTGTTTTCTCTTGCATAGTATTTACATCAAAATCTAATATGGATTTTTGTCTAGCTTCTAATCCCATTTTTCTTATAGTATCAATTGGAAGTCTTGATATTTCTTCAAGAATATTTTTTATTGAATTGATATCATTTTTCTTTGTAATCCATCCATTCACACCATGGATAATATTTTCTGGTAGCCCTGAATAATCACTGACTATAACAGGAAGAGATAAGGACATCATTTCACGACACGCGAAGCTAATAGTTTCGCAATTTGTTGATAATACGAACCCTATATTTTTTTGAGAAATGATTTCTATTTGTTTATTTTTATCATCTATAAAGTCGGTAAAAGTTACATCAAGTTCATTTATTGGTTGGCCAATAAGTTTTATTACATCATCGTGGGATGGTGTTCTACCTAAAATAGTAATTGAAAAAATTTTTTGTAAATAGGGGTGCTCAATTAGAACTTTAACAAGTAAATGCCAACCTTTATGTTCAGCCGTTCCCGCTGATGATACGAGATTTATTTTATTATTGCTTTCACTAAAGGTAAATTCATTTCGTGCCCAAAAATTTGTATCAATTCCATTTTTAATGACTACAGACTTATTTATGGGAAAAATTGATTTAAAACTATTAAATTGATTATCACTAACAAAAATTATCTTATCACAATATCTGGAAAGCATAATTTTTGTAGAGAGTGATATTTTGTAATTATTATGTTTTGTATGAATTATTTTTATTTTTAACCCATAGATTATTTTACATAAAACTACTGTTTTTAGGTCACTTGAACCATTTGTATGTATTATTTCAATGTTATTATCTAGAATATATTGGCGAATAAACTTTATGTTTCTGTATGTGTTTAACGCAGTGTTTATCTTAAAAGTAAAATCTAGAGAAAGTAATTTATTAAAGTTAGCAGCATTTAGATCAATATAGAGCTTACTTGTACTTGGACAAGCAACATGATAGTTAATTTTATTCTTATCATCAGAAAGTAAGCTTTTTATATAAGTGGTATGTCCACCACCCTTACCTTTATGAAAGTTTGTAATTAATATGTTCATTTTATTTTTCATCAATTAACGTCATCGTGTATACAGGTAAATCTTCATTTCAACTAGAATGATCTTATATGAACTAAAAATCAAGTATTATCAATGAATAAATAGGATTTCATAATGTTGCTACACATAGTGCCTTTAATCATTTGAATATAAAGGATTTATGTTGTACAAGGTGTAGCACTATTTTGGAATGTTATTTATTAGTATAAGTGTATTCTCAACTTAACAACCACCGACTAAAGTTAGTGATGTGATTAACGGACTGAAAGTCCGGATACGGGTCATGTATTTCAAGGTGTTTTTCTTCATCTATAATGCCCCTTTTTGCGAGATAACATACATGGCTACAGTGGAAGTAAAATGTCGATTTTGTTACCAAACCAAGGACGTTACGAACGCGAAAACTTAACCTTACGTAACCGAATAAAGCGCCTGAACCGCAGGGCGCGAGCATACTTTTTAAAAGTCGATTGAATGGATACGAGAGACATGATCTAATTGGCTTTATTTTCCTTTTCCTTGCTCGCTTATGACCCTGA
>NZ_MKGR01000031.1 GCF_001908095.1 Xenorhabdus thuongxuanensis
TTGGCTGGAAAAATGCCGACGATTGTGGAAGAACTGTGAGAGATATTTGAATACCAGCCTTCAGTTCGTCAATCTGGCATTTCTCGTCGTGTTGCTGCGCAGAAAAAATACTGAATAGGCTGTTAGTGCCTCCACACATGATAGTATTAAATCCCAAGCTATCATTACATCTTTATTCTCAAATCCCTTTTCTTTAATTAATATAATCAACTCTGTTGTACGTTTGCGCAATTCTTCAGATAAAACAGGTTCTTTTCCTGCTGCATGAATACGTGCCTGATAAAATCCTGCGTCAATTGTCGGTTCTGTGCCGATAATTGCTACTTTTTTATCACCGGTCGTTATTTTTTTTAAAGCACAATCAGCGATATGCAAGATAGGGATTCATCAGGATGGCGAGGATTGGATTTTTATGCACTTTATCCAAAGCTACAACACAGAGCCGGTGATTTCCGAAGTTCGCACAGAAGTCCATGAAGCTCCACCCTTGTTACACACCGCAATGGAACATTTTCTTGAAACACTCGCAATAAATGATAAACAACTTTATCATCGGGCAGGCAATGTTCGACAAATATCTCCTACAAATGCGGCATTTCGGGATCTGTTGTTGGTCACTTTCCGACAGCTTCCTGAATAACAAATGAGCGAATAATAATGTCAAGCCAGGAAAATAGTTTGAATTTGCGTTGGACTAGCCTAAATGCCTTATTGATCGTCAGTGCTCGATTCGTCTCTGATTTTGGCGCATTCCTGAATATGGTGGCACTCTCCACTTATGTTTATCTGCTTAGTAACAACGTTATGCACGTCAGTATTTTTCTTGCTTGTCGTGTTGCTGGCGGTATCATTGCCATGACGGGCTTTGGGATAGGAATGTTACTGGTCGCCCCGTTCTACATCTGGTTGCCACCTTCCATTGTCATTCTAGTATTCCACGGCTTGCCACTGACGGTATTAGTATTGGTCTTGTTGTGGGTACGGCGTTTTACTACGAGTAAATAAAAAAGCTACTAAAGTCACATTTTTACACTTCATGAAACCGGTTACATGAATAGCAAGCATTTCTCACATTCCATCTGAAATAAATACGTTACTTTGTCAATAACAATCAGTTCAAAACCGGTGAATAAAGTTCGAGTCACCTCGCGGCGACAGGGAAAAATCTAAAAGCACATAGATCACTACTATTATACGATCAGGTATTATGCGATCAGAGAAATGATTGAGGGATGAGTGAAGCTAACAAAGCAGTAACTTGAAAAATAACGGATATGTCATTATTGAAGGTTATATATGAGTCAGATCACTCCTCAGTTAACAAATATGTGGGATAAAAGTCATGAATCTTGGTTTGTAAAAGACAAGAAACTCGGTTTTATATATGCAAATAAAGCGTTTATGACGTTAAATAACTTACCTGAACAGTTTGATATTACAGGATATACTGAAAAAGAGTTATTAACACCATTTAACCATCTTGTTCACCTGTTTGAAGAACATGATCGTAAGGTTTTACAATCTATGCAACGAATATCATCTATCGGAGCTTATTTTCAACACAATGATCAACAACTAAAACCCTATTTTTGTGAAAAATATCCATTAATGGATGAAAATAATCAATGCATCGGAATAATTGGTCACGCTAAAGAAATCAATCATTTTTCAGTCCATTATTACATTAAAAATGACATTTCTATCTCTATTAATCTTAGCCCACCTAACAATATATTGACAGAGAAGGAATGGTTGATAATTTTTTTGTTCTGTCGTGGTGTTAGTAATAGAGATATTGCTAACGAGCTGAAAATCTCATATCGTACCTTGGAGAGGTATTTTAATGTTATCTATGAAAAATTCTCAATTAACTCAGCGATTGAATTGAAAATTCTTTGTGAAAAAAATAATTATGACCTCTATATCCCACCTAATTATTTAAAATCTATAGACCATGTTTTACTATATTAGGGATGATATCTGCGTGCTAAATCCTCTGTCGCTTACTCACAAGGGTAATTTAGGCCTTCATGAGAGTTTAAATAAATTGGGATATGATTCCATTTCATATTTATCTTACATAATTTCTGAGGAAACAGCATGGCCACTATGAAAGACGTAGCACATCGAGCCGGCGTGTCTGTAGCCACTGTTAGCCGTGTCATTAATAATACAGCTTATGTCGAACCGGGTACTCGCGAACGGGTAGAAAAAGCGATGCGTGAATTCGACTACCACCGTAACTCTGCCGCGCTTGCATTAGCGAAAAGATGTGGGAATATGCTGGGTTTACTGACCGGTAATTTGGCTGATCCTTTTTTCTCTCTCTTGGCTCGTGGAGTTGAAAAAATTACCCGAAAAAAAGAAGCCAAGCTCATGGTTTGTAGTGGCGGGCACCAAGCTGAACTCGAAAAATCTGCCTTAAATTTTTTAATCAACCAAGGGTGTGAAGCAATAGTTGCCCATATCAGCAGAATGAGCGATGCAGATATATTACGTTATGCAGCTCATACGCCAGGATTAGTGATTATCAATCGATATCTTCCGGCCATCGCTAATCGATGCATCTGGTTAGATAATGTCAGTGCTTCCCAAACTGCAACTAACTATCTTCTCCAAAATGGTCATCGTAAAATTGCTTGTGTAACAGCAGATTTACCTATCGATGATAGAAGGCTTCGCTTAGAAGGATACTATGCTGCAATGACTAATGCAGGTATCACAGTACCTAGTAATTGGATTATTAGTGTTCCATTTAACGAAGAAGGTGGAGAACAAGCGGCAGAAAAACTCTTAAGTAGCGGTCTCAACTTTACTGCGGCAGTTACATTCAATGATGTCATGGCTGCTGGTATGATGAGATACCTGCATCGGCAAAAAATCAACTTACCTGAACAACTATCAATTGTTGGATTTGATGATGTCATCACAGCCCGATATCTCCATCCCCCCTTAACGACTGTACACAACCCAGTCGAACAAATGGCTCAACGGGCGGCCAATCTCGCATTACAACTCAGCGCTAAAAAAGAGCTACCTCCACAAATGAATATGTTCTCAACGGAACTCGTCATAAGAGATTCCGTATTTTCAATAAAATAATTTTAATTTCAACAGCCTACATAAAATTGGAATTTTTATATGGATGATAAGAAAAAGCTGAATCTGGGACTCGCTATACTGCCAATCGCAGCAATGCTCCTGTTGCTAATTATTGGTTATGGTCAACTAGGTTTACGTATTGAAGCTTTATTGCTTGTTTCAGCAGCAATAGCTGCAACTTTAGCATATTGGCAAGGCTATCGCTGGAATGACATTATTGATGCTATTGTGGCAAAGCTAGCTAAAGCAATGCCCGTGATCATGATACTCATTTGTGTTGGAGGCTTAATTGGCACCTGGATGTTCAGCGGAACCATACCCTATATGGTTTACTGGGGATTAAAGCTGATTAGCCCGCAATACATACTCATTGCCGCCTTCTTTATCACAAGCTTAATTTCAGTTTGCACTGGCACATCATGGGGATCAGCCGGAACGGTAGGTGTTGCCCTAATGGGAGTAGCCGCTGGCCTTGATGTGTCCTTAGCTGCGGCAGCGGGTGCTGTTGTTTCAGGGGCGTATTTCGGTGATAAAATTTCACCGTTATCTGACTCAACTAATTTTGCTGCAATCGTTGCCGATACTGATCTTTACAGTCATATTCAACACTTAATGTACACCACTATCCCAAGCTTCATTTTAGCCGCCATTGTTTATTTTATTGCCGGTCATACAAGCTTAACAGATAACGTGGCAACTCCCGAAAAAATCACAGAAATCCTGCACTCTCTTGAAAGCCTGTATCACTTCAATTTGTTGCTGATTTTGCCTCCAATACTGGTGTTGTGGGGAGCCATAACAAAACGCCCAGTGATACCAACCATGCTGGCTGCCTGTATATTGGCTATTGCAATCGGCATAGGTCTTCAGGGATTCACCCTTAAACAAGGCCTTAATGCATTAATTGATGGTTTCAATCTCTCCATGTTCTCTGACCAGGGACACAGCATCACCGGAATCGTTAGCGATGTTCCCCGCCTGCTCAATCGTGGTGGTATGTTCTCAATGATGAGTACGATACTGCTTGTATTCTGTGCATTCGCGTTTGCCGGCGCGTTAACACTCACTGGCGCTTTAGCCATTATTATTAATCGACTTCTGCAAGCTGTTCGCACAACCGGCCAACTCATCGCTGCAACCCTCTCCACAACCATTCTGCTAACTGGTGCAACCTGTGATGGTAAGCTAGCTCTTCTCATTCCAGCAGAACTGTTTAAGGGGGCTTATTGCCGGATGGGACTGGATAACAAAAATCTATCACGAACCATAGAAGATGGCTGTACAGTCGTTGAACCACTGATCCCCTGGACTTCTGCGGGCATTTATATGGCTACAACATTGGGAGTCAATACGCTTGAGCTACTACCTTGGGCAATCCAGTGTTACGCTGCTGTCTTTTTGGCTCTCATTTATGGCTTTACTGGTTTCGGTATTGCAAGAACCCCAGCGGAAAACGCCTTAAAGAAAAAGGAAATTTAACGTGGAATCACCTGATTTCAACCAGATAATCGATCGCCATAATACAGGTTCTGTTAAGTGGGATTTTTTAGATCGTTACCTACATTTAAATGAAACTGACCTGCTACCAATGTGGGTTTCTGATTTCGATTTTCAATGTCCCAAAGAAGTTCTGCAAGCCCTATCTTCCCGAATTGATCACGGTATTTTCGGTTATAGTGAGCGCGATGATCTCTACTACCAGGCAGCAATGGACTGGTTTTCAAGACGTCATAAGCTGACTTTACACAGGGACTGGTTCACATCGATAGAAGGTGTCATACCTGGATTAGCTTTACTGATACAAATGCTGAGTAAACCAGGGGAAGGAGTCATTGTACAAGGGCCTTATTATTCTTCATTTGCCAAAATTATTACGATGAACAGCAGGGCGGTTATTGAAAATCCACTGCTTGAAAGCTCCGAAGGCTATAAAATTGACTATGACCATCTAGAACGCATATTGGAGCAACACAGACCACCTTTGCTGTTGTTATGCAACCCGCACAATCCCACTGGCCGCTGTTGGGATCGTGACGAACTTCTCCAGCTATTGATACTCTGCAAAAGATACGGTACGACGGTAATTTCCGATGAAATTTGGGCTGATTTAATTTTGCCTTGGGGGAAATTTACTTCAATACTGCATCTTGGAAGTGAATGGCATAGTCACGTGATTACGGCCACCTCAGCCAGTAAAACGTTTGGGCTTGCATCGCTGCGTATAGCAAACTTTATTATTCCAGATCCCACTCTCCGACAAGCTTTTAACGATCGGTTAAACGCTCACGGGTTAGATGTATTTAATTCATTATCTATGACTGCGGCTACAGCCGCTTACCAGTATGGGGATACATGGCTTGATAAACTACAAGATTATCTGGCTGAAAATCGTGACTGGTTCGAACAGGCTTTAGCGTCTTCTGTTCCCTGGTGTCGGATGACTAAAGCGGAAGGTACGTATCTGGCCTGGCTGGATTGTCGCAATTTAGGTTTGGATGATAATACCTTGCAACAGCTATTAATACAAAAAGCCAAAATAGCCGTTTCAATGGGATATAGTTTTGGTGATAGAGGAAAAGGATTTATCCGAATAAATTTAGGTTGTCCCCGTCAATACCTTAAAGAAGCTATTAGTGGTTTAGCTCAATTAACAACATAAAGCTAATGCATAAAAATAAAAAGGTAGCCGAGAAATTGCTCCTGTTTTAATCCTATGATCATACCTGAAACTTTCCACCAGAAAAGTTTCAGGTAATCAATCCTAACTATTGACTAAAATACACACTCCCTATTTTCCCTTACTTTAGTTATTCAAAGTATTATGTTTATATCCTATCTAAGATTTATTTTTATATTATTACAGGCTGTTCCCTGGAGATGGCGCTGGTACAAGACACTAAAAATAGAGCAACAGATATCGTATAGATTTTTATAACCGATAACATGCTTAAAGAGTTTAGTTATTTTTGGGAATATTGGAAGCGTATGAAATACTTAAATGAACATCTCTTAACTTAGGGAAAATAAATAGCATTAAGCACTTAGCTTCAATTAGCCAATATTTAAATGTTAATATCGTGTTAATTATTGATGAATGTTTTATAATACCATCCATTTTCATCAGTTGTAACGTAACATGCATTCAATTTTAAATTAATAAAACCCTATTTTAATATTAGTAATCACTATATTAAAATTAATAAATATTCAATCTTTGACTGGATGATTGTTGTACCATATTATATGTTCACCTTATTTTAAACGTAATAAAAAATCAATTAAAATAATAAGTTAACAGTTAATACATAAAATATGAAAAAATTAAATAATATCAGCATGGAATTAATGATAAGCACAGAAATTTAATCGCTATATTCCTGAAAGATTTGTCACGGTTGGTAGTAGAGAAATAAGCAGCGAAGAAATAAACTAATTTTTTATGCTCAAAATTCAACAAAGGAATAACAACATGAGTAATAAGCCCATTATTTCACCTCAAATCATTAACACACTAGCAATAAGTAACGATCCCTGGGGAATAAAAGATAAAAATTCATGCTTTATTTACGGTAACAAAGCGTTAAGTTTGATTAAAGGATTTTCTGATTCATTTGATTTTGAAGGTCTTTACGATGATGAACTGCCTTGGGAGGGGGCTGAGTTTGCAAAAGCATATATTCATCATGATCAAAAGGTCATGCAAGATGAAAAATCATATATTTCACTTGAAACACATATTTGGGGAGAAACAAAAACATTATCTTCTTACTTTTGTGAAAAATCACCGTTTTATCATGAAAATGGAGAGTGTATAGGAATTATATACCACCTATGGAAAGCCCAAGATTATTCATTAACTCGCCTATACCATGGAAAGCTTCCTGCTTCTATCATGTTTCAACCACCAACTCATTTATTTACCCAACGGGAATGGGATGTCATTTTTCTCTCTTTGCACAAATATACCAGTAAGCAAATTGGTAAAATATTAAATATTTCTTATCGTACAGTCGAAAACTATACAGCTCAAATATATAAAAAGGCGGGTGTTAGCTCTGCTCAACAATTGGACGAATATTGTCGCCTTAATAATTTCGATCTCTATGTACCAGAAAGATTTTTACGTCCAGAAAGCCGGCTTTTTGTTTGAATTTCAAATGCTGTAGTCTCCACGTTAATACCGATATTTAATGCCCATACGGTATCACAGATATCGGTTTTATCCCTTTTGGTTTCCAAGCCTATTAGTAGCTACATTATCTGAACCAACGTACTCCTGCTATACGTGGCGGATTTATCCATGTTCCTTATTCACCTGAGCAGGCCACAAGACATTCTGGTGCGCCAAGTATGTCTGTAAAGATGATGACTACAGCCTTGAAAATCGCCATTGAGTCAGCATTGAGGCATGAAAAAGATATTACCATCTCAGGCGGGGCAACAAACTGAAAAATAAACCGGAAAAATAGCCACTGAATTCCAGTGGCTATTTAACTTAGAAAGGTAACAGTTGGTAGAAATTCAGTAGCCAGATGACTACAACCGCAAAAATCGCTGCGATAATGTCATCCAACATAATGCCGACACCACCTTTCACATAGCGATCAAACCAGCGAATCGGCCACGGTTTCCACATATCAAAAATGCGGAATACCACAAAACCAACCAAAACCCATTGCCAGTTGAGCACAGGGATTGCCATTAGTGTGATCCATATTCCAATGAATTCATCCCAGACGACACAACCAGGATCGTCCACATTCATGGCATCGGCAGCTTTCTGGCAAATCACACAGCCAATGACTGTTCCCAATACAATAGCCAACCAAATTCCCCATGTCGGTAACTGCACCAACAGCAACCAGAAAGGGATCGCCGCCACTGAGCCCATTGTGCCCGGTATAACCGGCGATAAGCCACTACCGAACCCTGTAGCCAATAAATGCCACGGATTACTCATTTTTAAGTGGCGTTTTGCATCATCCATGCGTTCCCTCCGTTTGATCGTTTTCTTCCTGGCGTGCAGCCGGACAAGGTACTACCGGTTTTTTATCCGTTTTAAAGTGGTCAAAGCCGTTCAGATCCAACGCAATTTCTTTGTTGTTGTTAAAATAGCGGATACCTTCTGATTCTGGCCTGATTTGCCCAATACAGCAGAAACTCGCCCCCGAATGGGCCAATGCCATATTTAACGCGCCACGGTTGAGCTCAGGTACAGTGAAACACAACTCATAATCTTCCCCACCACTCAGCGCCCATTTCAACGCCTGTTCAGCGGGAACATATTGCTGTATCGCTTCCGAATAAGGCAGCGCATCCAGATTAATACGCGCACCGCATTGGCTAGCTTTCAAAATATGGTTGAGATCAGAAATCAATCCATCGGACAGATCAATCGCGGAAGAAGCCAGATCACGCAGAGCCTGCCCTTGTAAAACGCGTGGTTGTGGACGGAGATGACGCTTAACCAACCAATTGTGGATCGCAGGATCTTCCACAATCAGATGTTCTTGTAACAGGGCAAGTCCTGCGGCGCTGTCACCTAATGTTCCAGTGACATAAATCCAATCACCGTTCTTTGCACCAGCACGACGCAACGCCCTGCCCGCCGGCACTAATCCATGCACGGTTAGCGTTAAACTCATGGGGCCCTTTGTCGTATCCCCACCAATCAATTGCATACCGTAATAGTTCAGTTGTTCAAACAGGCTATCACTAAACCGTTTTAACCAATCCTCATTAACGTCAGGCAACGTTAACGCCAACGATGCCCAAGCAGGATCTGCCCCAACGGCAGCCAAGTCACTGATATTGACAGCCAGTGCCTTATAAGCCAAATCTTCCGGTGAGATATCAGGAAGAAAATGGATACCAGCAACCAGCGTATCTGTTGTTACCGCTAATTCTTGCTTATCTGCAACAGTCATCAGTGCACAATCATCACCAATACCTAGGTTGACATCACGTCGGCGAATGAGAGGGCGATTGAAGTAACGTGCAATGAGGTCAAATTCACCACATGCCATAATAGAATTCCAAAAAGTGACCAATGAGCACATGAGGCCGGATTTCCGGCCTCATGTGTAAAATCATTGAGTTATAATGGGGAACTCCTGGCAAGCAATCACTTTTTCTTACGTGCTGCCGGGCCAGCCTTATCCAACACCCCATTAACGAATTTATGGCTATCTTCAGCACCAAATATTTTTGCCAGTTCGATGCCTTCATTAATAGCCACTTTGTAGGGAACATCATCACGAAAGCTTAGTTCAAACATCGCAACGCGCAAAATGGCTTTTTCTACCTGACCTAACTCTTCGAGCTGACGGGAAAGATAAGGCGCCATCAAAGCATCCAATTTTGTAGCATTGACTGCTACCCCTGACAGCAATTCACGAAAATAGGTGACATCAACACCGGATACGTCCTGCTCTGACAGAAACTGCAGTTCAACATCAGCAATGCTGTTTTTGGATAATTGCCATGAATAAATTGCCTGAACAGCACACTCACGAGCACGACGACGAGCAGCAGGTTTCACAAAATTCCCCTTAATTAAAACTAAAAAATTTAGCCTTTAATGGCTTTGATTACATTGATCATTTCCAATGCGGTCAAGGCAGCTTCCGCACCTTTATTGCCCGCTTTAGTCCCAGCGCGTTCAATCGCCTGTTCAATATTTTCTGTTGTCAGAACACCCAATGTAACAGGAATATTGCTGGACATTGCCACGCTGGACAAGCCTGAGCTACACTCGCCGGCAACATATTCAAAATGGGCTGTTCCGCCACGGATAACCGTACCTAAAGCGATAACCGCATCATACTTTCGGGACTCAGCCAGCGCCTTGACCGTCAATGGCAGTTCATAAGCACCCGGCACCCATACTACGGTGATATTGTCCGAAGAAACCTGACCGATGCGTTCCAGCGCATCAACGGCTCCTTCCAGCAGGCTGTCATTAATGAAGTTGTTAAAGCGGGCAACAGCAATGGCAATGCGAGCTTCAGGAGCTGCAACAACACCTTTGATTACGTTCATAGCCTTCCTTATACTTTATTCATATCCGCAGGGGCGCGGATCTTATCACATTATTTTTGATTTAGGGCAATCCCAAAATCAAAACACCTAGTACGGCCGTAAACGAAGACGCACATCAGGGCCAATCTGTTGAACATCAAGCAGAGAAAATTCAGGAGCATCCGATAATTTTTGCAATTCAGGGATATCGAACAATCCACGGGCACTATTTCCCAATATCTTAGGCGCGATATAAAGGATCAATTCATCTACCAACCCTAACGACAATAAAGCCCCAGCCAAAGCAGAGCCGCATTCCGCCCAGACAGAATTTACCTGACGCTTTCCAAGTTGCATCATCAACAACACTAAATCAACACCGTCACCATACGCTGGCAATAAAATCTGTTCGGCATTATCAGGCCATTTTTGCTGATCTTGCTTAGTACGTGCCAACCAACATTCTCCCGGTTGCTGTACTACCTGGTGCTGTGGAGTGACACGATTTTGGCTATCTGTAATGATACGGATTGGTTGGCGGAGCAATTCTTGCGGATAAATAGCTTGTGTTTCAGTATCCAGTTCATTCCAGCGGACCGTCAGAGAAGGATCATCCGCCAATACCGTTGCGCTGGAACTCAAAATAGCACTGCACTGCGCCCTTAGTTTCTGCACATCTTGGCGGGCTTCAGGTGAGGTAATCCACTTGCTTTCCCCCGATGCCAATGCAGTCCGACCGTCCAATGATGCACCCAGTTTCAATTGCAGGTACGGGAACCCTGTACGCATACGTTTAAGAAAACCCTTATTCAAGGATTCTGCCTGTTCCATCATCAAACCATGTTCAACTGCAATTCTGGCCTGCTGCAATTTATACAAGCCACGCCCGGCCACTTGAGGATTGGGATCTTGCATCGCTACCACAACTCGGCTTAAGCCTGCGGCAATCAAAGCATCAGCACAAGGGGGGGTTTTACCGTGATGGCTGCACGGTTCAAGGGTAACGTAAGCTGTAGCATCTTTAGCTTTTTCACCAGCCATACGCAGGGCATGAACTTCTGCGTGAGGTTCGCCCGCCCGTGCATGAAAACCTTCCCCGATGACCTGCCCATCCTTAACGATGACGCAACCTACATTCGGATTTGGGGACGTTGTAAAACGCCCCTGATACGCCAGCTCCAGCGCTCTGGACATATATATTTCATCAAGTGTCATAGCGTTTAGTCAGTGTTCTGGTTTTTAATAAGAATTACAGCATTTAGTCTTGTAGTCTGGCAATCTCTTCACCGAATTCGCGAACATCTTCAAAGCTGCGATAAACAGATGCAAAACGGATATAAGCTACTTTATCAAGTTTTTTCAGCGCATCCATGACAAAATTTCCAATCATTTTGGACGGAATTTCACGCTCTCCTGTTGCCCGTACTTGTGACTTAATATGGTTAATTGCTGTTTCTACATCATCAGAGCTGACAGGGCGTTTTTCCAGTGCTTTCTGCATTCCACGACGCAATTTTTCTTCGTCGAAAGGCTCTCGAATATCATCACTTTTAATGACTCTCGGCATCACCAGCTCTGCAACTTCAAACGTAGTGAAGCGTTCATGACATTCCAGGCACTGACGGCGACGGCGCACTTGTGAGCCATCCCCTACCAGACGGGAATCAATAACTTTAGTATCAACGGCTGCGCAAAATGGGCAATGCATATCGTTTCCTGACAGTTAACCGAAGGGATAACAGTGTACCTTGAAGTGATGACGAAAAACACCCTGTCAGTAAGTACTCACAGGGTGTTTAAGCGATATCAGTGCTCGATCAGACAAAATAATTAAGGAAGAATGGAGGGTTGATCTGCCCCTTCTTTCTCAACTTTCTGCTGAATCAAATGTTCACGCTTCATACCCAATTTCAACGCCAGTGCAGACGCAACATAGATAGAAGAGACTGTACCGATAGAAACACCGATTAACATGACCAGTGAGAAGCCCTTCAGCATTTCACCACCAAAAATGTACAGCATCAATACAACCAACAATGTGGTTGCTGAAGTCATGATGGTACGGCTCAAGGTCTGGGTCAGGGAAATGTTGGTGATTTCATACGATGTACCTCGACGTATCTTACGGAAGTTCTCACGGATACGATCCGACACAACGATGCTATCGTTCAATGAGTAGCCGATAACGGACATCAACGACGCAACAATAGTCAGGTCAATTTCGATATGGAACAACGACAGGATACCCAGTGTAATAATCACGTCATGCGCAAGCGCAATAACTGCCCCCAATGCCAGACGCCACTCAAAGCGGAAACCGACATAAATCAGGATACAGATCAGTGCAACCAATAACGCCATTGCTCCGGTCTGTGCCAATTCGTTTCCTACACTTGGACCAACAAATTCCACACGTTTAACCTTGGCATCTTTATCAATATCCTGATTAATGACCGAGATAATCTTATTGCCAAGTTCTTGCCCTGCATTACCTTCCACAGGCGGCATACGAACCATCACATCACGGCTGCTGCCAAAATTTTGCAAAAGTGGATCGGCAAAACCATGCTGGCTCAGGCTTTCACGCATCTTGTCCAGATCCGCAGGTTTACTCAGCTTCACCTCAATGACCGTACCACCGGTAAAATCAAGCCCCCAGTTAAACCCACGAGCGCCTATCATAATAATGGAAGCGATCAACAGCAGAAACGAAATCCCAAAGGCAACGTTGTCCCAGCGCATAAAGTCGATAACTTTACGCCCATAGTTTAATTGTTCAACAGTATAATCCTGTGCCACAACGTGCTCCTTAAATTGACAACTTATTGATACGCTTGCCACCGTACAGCAAGTTCACGATTGCACGTGTTCCCACAATAGCAGTGAACATTGAAGTCGCCACACCAATACTGGTGGTGATCGCGAAGCCCTTGATAGAGCCAGTACCTACTGCATACAAAATAACAGCCGTAATCAGTGTAGTCAGGTTTGCGTCGATGATACTGGAGAACGCCCCTTTATAGCCTTCGTGAATTGCTTGCTGTACCGTACGGCCATTGCGCAATTCTTCTTTGATACGTTCGTTGATCAATACGTTCGCATCCACGGCGACGGCGAGCGTCAAGACAATACCCGCAATCCCTGGCATGGTCAGCGTCGCCCCTGGCAACAAGGACATAATACCAACGATCAGCACCAGGTTAGCCAGCAATGCAGAACTCGCAATCAGACCAAACTTGCGGTAGTAAATCACCATAAATACGATAGAAGCAATCAAGCCCCACAAACACGCTTCAAGACCCTGCTCAATATTCTGCAAGCCCAGAGTTGGCCCTATCGTACGCTCTTCCACAATCTGGATTGGCGCAATCAACGCCCCCGCCCGCAGTAACAGTGATAACTGACGAGCTTCAGTCGGATTGCTAATGCCGGTAATGCGGAAACTGTTACCTAAACGTGCTTGAATAGTGGCAATGTTGATAACTTCTTCTTGCTTAACCAAAATCGCACGACCATTGGCATCTTTCTTGCCGCTGTCCTTATATTCCACAAACAGCGTTGCCATTGGCTTGTGCAGGTTATCTTTGGTGAAGTTAGACATTGCTGTGCCGCCAGCGCTATCCAGGGAAATATTCACCTGTGGATAACCGTTCTCATCAGCACTGGAGGTAGAATCGGTGATATGGTCGCCCGTCAGAATAACGCGCTTGTACAGCACTACCGGGTTGCCATCACGGGTTTCTTTCACTTCTGAATCAGCCGGAATACGGCCATATTGCACGACATTTTGATCAACATTGGTATTGACCAGACGGAATTCCAGCGTTGCGGTTGCACCGAGGATTTCTTTCGCGCGGGCAGTATCCTGAATACCAGGCAGTTCAACCACGATACGGTCTGCGCCCTGGCGTTGAACCAGAGGTTCCGCAACTCCTAATTGGTTGACACGGTTACGCAAGATAGTGATGTTCTGCTGTACCGCATAAGAACGGGCTTCACGCAGACGTTCATCACTCATCACCACTTTCAGCGTACTGTTTGCTTCATTAGAGAACACTAAATCACGGTGACGAGGTTCAAGATAGCTTTCCGCTTTAGAACGTGCATCATCATCACGGAAACGAACTTCGACGCCATAATTATCCGTTTTACGGATAGTAGAATAAGGGATGCCTTGATCACGCAATTCAGAACGCAGGCCATCAATATTCTGTTCCTGCAATTTACCCAGCGCGGTTTCCATATCCACTTCCATCAAGAAATGAACACCACCACGCAGGTCAAGACCCAGTTTCATCGGTTCAGCAGCGACTGCTCTTAACCAGACAGGCGTTGCAGGCGCGAGGTTCAATGCCACAACATACTGTTCACCCAGTGCAGAAACCAACGCTTCACGCGCACGAAGCTGCACATCAGTGCTACTGAAACGAGCAAGAATTGCGCCATTTTCCAATGCAATGGACTTGCTCTTGATTTGATCTTTTTCTAAAACATTACGGACTTGGTCCAGCGTTTTTTCACTGGCGGCGATGCCTCGCGCGCCAGTGATTTGTACAGCCGGATCCTCACCATAAAGGTTGGGAAGTGCATAAAGCAAACCGATGAGGATCGCAGCGATCAGCATCAGATACTTCCACAAAGGATAACGGTTCAACACGGCAGTTCCCTTCGGGAAAATCGGAAAATTAAATAGCCTTCATTGTACCTTTCGGCAAAATGGCAGCAACGAAGTCACGTTTGACAGTTATTTCTGTGGTGTCATTCAAGGCAATAACAACATAACCGGTATCAGACACTTTAGATACACGACCAACCAAACCACCAGAAGTCAGTACTTCATCCCCTTTGGAGATGGAATCCATCAATTTTTTATGTTCTTTGGTGCGTTTTTGTTGTGGACGCAGGATCATGAAATAGAAAATCAAACCGAAAACAACCAGCATGATAATCAGAGAATATGGGCTTCCCTGAGCTTGCGCTGATGCACCAGTAGCTGCCGCAGCTTCAGAAATAAAAAAACTCATCAAATTTCCCTCATTGTTATCGAAAATGTGACTGTCGAAAATATGGCTATTGAAAACATTGCTGTTGAAAAAATAGCTATTGAAAATCGACAGTGGCTCGATCAAAAACCAGCCCAATATGCTACACATATTGAGACTGATTAGTCACGATAAATTATATATTTAACGGCGGAACGGGTTTACCGATCTGCTGATAAAACGTTTCAACAAACTGTTCCAGTTTGCCTTCTTCAATGGCCTGACGAATTCCAGCCATCAAACGCTGATAATACCTTAAATTATGTATCGTATTCAGCCTTGCACCAAGAATTTCGTTACAACGATCAAGGTGATGGAGGTATGCCCGACTATAATTGCGGCAAGTATAGCAGTCACAATGCTCATCCAACGGAGAAATATCTTCTTTATGTTTGGCGTTGCGGATTTTGATAACCCCTTCGGTCACAAACAGATGACCATTGCGGGCGTTACGTGTTGGCATCACACAGTCAAACATATCGATGCCTCGACGAACACCTTCAACCAGATCTTCCGGCTTACCGACGCCCATCAAATAGCGAGGCTTATCCTGTGGGATCTGAGGGCAAACATGTTCCAGAATACGGTGCATATCTTCTTTAGGTTCACCGACAGCCAGTCCCCCTACAGCGTAGCCATCAAAGCCGATTTCCACCAGCCCTTTTATGGAGATATCGCGCAAATCTTCGTAAACACTGCCCTGAATAATGCCAAACAAGGCATTTTTATTGCCCAGCTCATTAAACCGTTGACGACTGCGGGCAGCCCAGCGCAATGACATTTCCATGGAACGCTTCGCATAATCCCAATCAGCAGGATATGGCGTACATTCATCAAAAATCATGACAATATCGGAACCCAAGTCATATTGGATTTCCATGGATTTTTCCGGGCTGAGAAACACAGGCGTTCCATTAATTGGGTTACGGAAGTGAACCCCTTCTTCCTTGATTTTACGCATGGCGCCGAGGCTGAAAACCTGAAAACCACCAGAATCGGTCAGAATAGGGCCTTGCCACTGCATAAAATCATGCAGGTCACCATGCAGCTTCATGATTTCCTGTCCCGGACGCAACCAAAGGTGGAAAGTATTCCCCAACAGTATTTGCGCTCCTGTTTCTTTCACCTCTTCCGGCGTCATGCCTTTTACCGTGCCGTAAGTTCCCACGGGCATAAATGCCGGGGTTTCCACAACGCCACGATCAAAAATAAGACGACCACGACGGGCATTCCCATCCGTCTTTTGTAACTCAAATTTCACTTAACCTCCAGACATCAGAAAAACAGTCTGATGCTTGACATAAAATGATGCATTCTAAACACTAATGATGCCACTGTACACGCCAGCCTTGTGATATACAGTATGTCAATTTCTATAATTTAACCTTGCTCTTGGGCACGAACCTGCATCACATTCCACTCCGAACTTTCGCATAAAAAAACCGCAGTTAAGCGGCGTTAGAAATGAGAAACCCGCGCGAGCGGGTCGGGTTAACTATTTATGTCTGTTAAGCGACCTTATGGCGCTTATTTGCTGATTTTCTTTTTTCATTTTTCATCGCCTTGCTGTGAGCTTCTGTCAGTATCCGTTTTTTCTCACTATTAACAAAACGATTTAAAACCTGCCGGATTAACGGCTGATAACCTAATCCATTAAGATCAGCTATCATTTTCAGGTCTTCTATCAGAGACTTATTTAACCTGATTGAAATTGGCTGTAAGTCTAGTGCCTCATTAATCAGTTCTTCCGTGATATCATCAGATACTTTAACGTGAGCCTCACTGCAACCAAGCTCACCGCTTTCCCATGCCTCATCAGTAGAAGCTATCAGGTCTGTTCGCTTATCAGTTTGTCTGCTCATTTCTCTGTTCCTAGGCCGTATTTTCTGTAAATTCTCAATTCATCTTCGTTAGGTACATAGGCTGTTCTTATAGCTACCCCCTTATCAGGGTAATAAATAAAGACTACCTTTAATTTAACACCGTAATCAGTTTCAGATATAAACCACTTAGTTGGCGGGTCGGTTTTGTTGTCTTCTCTTGTATCCTCAAGAAAACGCCCAACCCGATTAGAAAAACACTGGAGTATATCCTCTTCATTAACAGGTGGATTCTTACCTGCTAACTTCAATCTGATATTTGATGATATTAAGAACTTCATATGACAGCGTCTTTAACCTATGGTTAATTTGTATATACACAATACACCACAAAACAGATCAAAACAACTCAAACAGACTCATGAATAACTAGTTAACATATTGTAATTAATTAATAAATAAATAAAATAAATAAAAATTACAATTTTTTGTATATACAAATTATCTGAGGAATCCCATAGGTAAGTATAAAACTGTGAAGCAGTAGATGTCCTGTTTAGGTTTAGCCAAATATAGCGGCGCTGTCACATTCTTGGCACAGCCCAATAATTATGGCAGCCAGCAACAGCATTTAAGGCTAGTAACTGGCTGAAATGAAGAGTATTTTGATTTTAAAATCTTTTATTGCAAAGCACTTAATTTATATCGACACCTTTCTTCTGGCATTCACTCTTCTAATACTCGTTCTTTTGCTGCTATTTTATTGCGATTAATAAACATGGCATCACCATAACTAAAAAAGCGATATTTTTCTGCTACCGCTTCCTTGTAAGCATTCATGGTATTCTTATAACCGGCAAACGCAGAAACCAGCATGATAAGTGTGGATTCAGGCAGATGGAAATTGGTGATCAGTGCATCTACAACCTGATATTCAAATCCAGGATAGATAAAGATTTGGGTATCATCGAAAAATGGTGCGAGCATCCCACCCTGACAAGCTCTCGCGGCACTTTCCAGTGAACGAACTGATGTTGTTCCTACAGCAATAACCCTGTTGCCACGCGCCTTACATGCCAGTACTGCATCCACGACATCCTGTGGCACTTCCGCATATTCAGCATGCATCACATGATCTTCGATGGTTTCTACTCGTACAGGCTGAAAAGTACCAGCACCAACGTGCAGGGTGACAAAGGCCATTTCAATGCCTTTTTCACGCAAGGCAGCTAACAGAGGTTCATCAAAGTGCAATCCGGCAGTCGGTGCTGCCACTGCGCCTGGGCGTTCATTATAGACTGTCTGATATAGCTCACGATCCGCAGCTTCATCAGGACGAGCGATATAAGGCGGCAAAGGCATATGACCAATCTGTTCCAAAATAGTCAATACATCACGCTCATCATCAAAACGGATTTCGAATAAAGTATCATGACGCGCCAGCATCGTTGCCTTAATGTCCTGAGTCTCGCCAAGGATCAGTTCCGTGCCTTCTTTCGGAGCCTTGGAAGCACGAACGTGAGCAAGCACTCGCTTATCATCCAACATCCTTTCGACTAAAACTTCCAACTTTCCCCCCGTCGCCTTACGGCCAAACAGGCGCGCAGGGATAACGCGGGTATTATTAAAAACCAGCAGATCACCAGCTTCCAGCTTATCCAGCACATCAGTAAAAACACCGTGCGTCAGTTTGCCTGTTTCACCATCAAGGGAAAGCAAACGGCAAGCACTTCTCTGTGGCTGGGGATAGTGAGCAATCAGCTCTTCTGGCAGTTCAAATGTAAAATCAGCGACACGCATTTTATCTGTATCATTCAAAAAAACAGGCGGACTAGTCTAGTGCTGCAAGCGCAAGGGTGCAACAAAGAAGCATCGGGTTTAACTATTTACGGTGTATTCTTTACTGTATACTCTCACTATGAATTTTCTCGCACACCTTCATTTAGCTGCATTAGCGGAAAGTTCCTTATTGGGGAATTTGATGGCGGATTTCGTCCGAGGCTCCCCAGAAGGCACATTCAGTTCTGACATTGTAGCGGGTATCCGTATGCACCGTCGGGTAGACAGCCTGACGGACAAGCACCCACTTGTCATGGAAGCACGCAAATTATTTCGCCCCGAATATCGGCGCGTTGCCCCCATTACCCTTGATATCATCTGGGATCATTTTCTTTCTCGGCATTGGGACAAGTTTGAAAAAAATTACTCCCTGCCCGAATTTATTAGTCTTGCCCGCAACAATATAGAGCCTCATCTCGCTTCAACTCCTGAAAAATTCCAGGAATTGAACAACTACCTCTGGTCACAAAACTTGTTCATCCGTTATGCCGATATGTCATGCATCGCCAATGTCTTGCAAAGCATGGCTCGCAGGCGTCCAAAATTATCCGCACTGACAGGATCGTATCAGGATATAGAAAATCATTACCTTGATTTTGAAGCACTATTTTGCCAGTTCTACCCAGAAATGATGGCACTAGCATCAAACAAGCACCTGCTTGAGTAGCAATTGTCTTGAACTTTTCATCACTTGAATTTTTCATAAATAGTTTTATCTTATGTAGTCTAAAAGGAATTAAAAACAGCTTATTGATAGGTAAAATCTATTATAAAGATTGGTATTTTATCCTTTATTGCTATAACCTAATTCCTTATGCTGTAACCCGTTTTTATATAACATCTTTTTAAAATCACAGGAGTCAATTATGGTTTTAGTAACCCGCCAAGCCCCTGACTTTACGGCTGCCGCAGTTCTCGGTAACGGTGAAATTGTTAATAACTTCAATCTGAAAAAACACCTGAATGGCCGTCCTGCTGTTATTTTCTTCTGGCCAATGGATTTCACTTTCGTCTGCCCTTCTGAGCTGATTGCTTTCGATCATCGCTATGAAGAATTCCAGAAACGTGGTGTTGAAATTGTTGGTGTATCCTTCGATTCTGAATTCGTTCACAACGCATGGCGTAAAACCCCAATCAGCGAAGGCGGTATCGGCGAAGTCAAATATCCAATGGTTGCTGACATTAAACGTGACATCATGAAAGCTTACGGCATTGAGCACCCAGAAGCTGGCGTTGCTCTGCGTGGTTCTTTCTTGATTGACAAAAATGGTGTTGTTCGTCATCAAGTGGTTAACGATCTGCCACTGGGCCGTAACATCGATGAAATGCTGCGTATGGTTGACGCTCTGCAATTCCATGAAGAACACGGCGAAGTTTGTCCTGCACAATGGGAGAAAGGCCAGGAAGGTATGGGCGCTTCACCTGAAGGCGTAGCAAAATACCTGACCAAAAACGCTGACAAGCTGTAATCCCGTTAGGATTCAACCAGTCCATAACATATAACATAATGTTATGAAACATTCCAAACCAGCCGCTCAATCGGCTGGTTTTTTACTTTCAAAAATCCTGAGCTTTAGATAAGGTAAATTACTCATTCGCAACAAAAACACTCAAATCAATTAACAGTTGATTAGTAACAATTTGCCAATCCTCAGGAGAACAACACATGTTCAAAGCATGGAAAATACCACTTATCGCTGTATCCCTACTTATTTCTACCCCACTTTATTCTGCCACTGAGCCAGCTGTTGAAGCTAAACAGGGCATGGTTGTCAGTTCACAACGTCTTGCTTCACAAGCTGGCATAGATATTCTCAAAATGGGTGGGAATGCCATTGATGCCGCTGTTGCTGTTGGATATGCCCAGGCAGTTGTTAATCCCTGCTGCGGCAATATTGGCGGTGGTGGCTTTATGACTATCCATCTTGCTAATGGAAAAGATACTTTCATTAATTTCCGTGAAACAGCCCCTGCCGCTGCTGACGCTGATATGTATCTGGATAAAGATGGAAAAGTTATCAAAGGTGCCAGCCTGTATGGTTATAACGCGATTGCTGTACCAGGCACAGTCATGGGATTTGAAGAGGCATTGAAAAAGTACGGCACATTAACTCGCGAACAAGTCATGGCTCCGGCCATCAAACTGGCGCGCGAAGGCTATCTACTGACCCGTGGCGATACCGATATTCTGGACACCACAGTGAAGCGTTTCGCTCAAGATCCAGAAGCTGCCCGTATTTTCCTGCGCAAGGATGGCTCGCCATTCGAACCAGGGGACAGGCTTATCCAAACCGATTTAGCCAACACGCTGGAAATGATTGCCAAACATGGGCCTGATGCTTTTTATCACGGCAAAATTCCCCAATTAGTTGAACAAGCATCAAAAAAATCAGGCGGAATTATTACCGCAGCGGATTTTGCCAATTACCGCATCACAGAAACAACTCCCATCACCTGTAGTTACCGAGGCTACAAGTTTATCTCTTCTCCACCTCCCAGCTCTGGCGGAGTTACGTTATGCGAGATATTAAACATCATTGAAGGCTACGATCTTAAGTCCATGGGATACAACTCTGCTGCCTATATTCACACATTGACAGAAGCCATGCGCCACGCCTATATGGATAGAAATACCTATCTGGGTGATCCCGCATTTATCAATAACCCGCTTGATCGACTGTTGAGTAAAAGCTACTCTGAATCGATCAGAAAAGAGATTCAACCTAATAAAGCCACTCCATCGGTGAATATCCAACCAGGCATTGGCTCCCATGAAAAACCAGAAACCACCCACTATTCCGTGGTAGATAAAGAAGGAAACGCAGTATCAACAACTTACACTATCAATGGACGCTTTGGTGCTGTTGTAATTGCGCCAGGAACAGGCTTTTTCCTTAACGATGAAATGGACGACTTCACAACTAAAGTTGGTGAGAAAAACCTGTACGGGCTAGTGCAAGGTGCAACCAACTCAATAGCTCCTGGTAAGCGCCCACTATCATCAATGAGCCCAACACTCGTGACCAAAGATAATAAAATCTTCTTGGTCTTAGGTTCTCCTGGAGGTTCACGCATTATCTCCATCACGCTACAAGCTGCCCTGAATATCATCGAATTCAACATGCCACCACAAGAAGCAGTCAATGGCTCACGGATCCATCATCAATGGCTACCTGACGAAGTCTATTATGAACAACGTGGTTTATCGAAAGACACTCTAAACTTACTGGAAAAAATGGGCTACAAAATGGTGAAACAGACACCTTGGGGAGCAGCAGAATTAATCATGATTGGATTGCCGGGTGCCGCTGGTGTGACTCCACAATCATCAGGCAATGATTCAGCCGTATCAGGTATTGTCCGTGAAGGCTACATTTACGGCGCCAACGATGCACGGCGACCTGCCGGTGCCGCTATTGGTTATTAATCAGAATAAATCAACAAAAAAGGGTGAGCTGTTTTCAGCGGCTCACCCTTTATCATCTAATAACGCCATTTACATCATGTGCATCATGAACAAACTTTATTCCTACTTTTCTTCAGGCTGCACTTCATACTTTGGGAGTTTTACACCTCCTACGATGCGATCATAAATAGCGCACACAACAATCGTCAGCACAGTGGGTAATAACCAAGCCAAACCTTGATCCGCTAATGGCAAATGATTCGCCCATCCAGGTAGTAAATGGGATAAATACTCAGAAGCTTTTATTGCATCCAAAATTCCAAACAGCAAGCTGATAGACATGGCAGGAGCCAAAATGCGGGTGAAATTATTCCACCAACGAATGGTAAAGCTCAGTAATATCAACGCGATACAGGGTGGATAAATTGCTGTCAATACTGGAATTGAGAACTTAATCAAGTGGCTTAAGCCCATGTTAGAAACCAGCATGGAGAATGTACCTAAAATCAGTACCAGAGCACGATAAGACAATGGTAAATAACGGCTGAAAAATTCAGAGCAAGCACAAGTCAAACCGACAGCAGTCACCATACAGGCAACGAAAATTAGTAGCGCGAGGAAGAAACTGCCGTAGTTACCAAAAATATTTTGGACATAGGCGTGCAAAATCACAGCACCATTCTCTGCTGTAGGCACTAACGTGCCACTACCTTCCCCAAGTTTGAATAAAGAGAGGTACACCAACGTCAAGCCAAGACCAGCAATCAAACCAGCCCACATGGCATAGCGCGTCAACAAAGAAGAAGCTTCGACCCCTCTGGAACGGGCTGCATTGACAATAACAATACCGAATACCATTGCGGCCAGTGTATCCATTGTCAAATAGCCATTGACAAAGCCATTTGAAAACGGAATTTCCCGATAAGTTTCAATAGCAGGAACAGGGCCACCTGCCGGCCACAACACAGCCGCAATTCCCAAAATGGCCAACGCCACGATTTTGATTGGAGCCAATATATGACCAACGTTATCCAGTAGTTTGCCCGGATACAATGAAATCAGCACCACAAGTGCAAAATAGATCACACTATAAATAAATAGAGGAAGATCACCTGTTCCGGTAAGTGGTGCAATACCCACTTCAAAAGAAACCGTTGCGGTTCTGGGTGTTGCAAACAGGGGGCCGACAGCTAAATAGCAGACCGTTGCCAGAATCAGACCCGCAGTTTTTCCAATCGGTGTACTGAGTGCTTCAATGCCCCCACCCACTTTTGCCAAAGCAATGACGGTAATGACAGGCAAGCCAACAGCGGTTAGCAAAAAACCGGCTGCTGAGATCCAAACGTTCTCTCCTGCCTGCAAGCCAACCATAGGCGGAAAAATAATATTTCCCGCACCAACAAACAAGGCAAAGGTCATAAAGCCTAATGCCCAAATATCCTTAGATGATAAACGGTATGCCATAATGATTGTTAATGTATTTTTGCCAAAAGAAATGCATCTGCGACAGTAACTATCGCTAGCACTTGAATTTTCACTGGCGAGACCGAATTCTGATTTAACAGTCAGTGAGTAACACAATATTCACTGATAATCGCAAGATACAGAATGATAGTAGTAATAACAGCTAGAATCGCCAATAACTGTCCCCAAGTAAAACTTTTATAGCGCTAAAAGGCAAGCGTAAAACCAAAAACCAGAACAATATCCTGAACTGGTTTTTAAAATCAGTTATTATTGTTATCTATCATTGAATACACACTATATGATTTGTGTGTTTTTTTGCTCATGCGCATTTTTTGTTCATGGCGGTTAATAAATCATTTTGTCATAAAACTGTTTTTGGCAGAGGCAATAAGCCGAGGCGCCAATAAAAAGCTAAAAACTGAGCCATTTCCTAAAGTACTGGCAATATCAAGATGAGTATTGCAGTGATGCAATGCATGTTTCACTATCGCCAAACCTAATCCATTTCCCCCAGTTTGACGTGAACGGGCCTGATCGACGCGATAAAAACGTTCTGTCAGACGTGGTAAATGCTCCACACTAATCCCACCACCATTATCTTTCACTTTGAACAGTGCACCTTGGGAAACATGTCGCCAACTCACCTCAATCCTTGTGCCTGAAGGGGTATGTCTGATGGCATTATAAACAAGGTTGGACATTGCACTGCGCAGTTGTTCTTCATTACCAAACACATTCAGTGTTTCATCGATATCAAACACAATATCATACTGCTCATTTCCCAAGGTCAACGCTTCCCGTTGCAATATTTTCAACATGCTGGGAACATCCACGACTTCATTCATGTCCACTTGTGGCCCTCCTTCAATTTTGGAAAGATGCATCAGTTGCTGCACCAGGCCATCCATTCTTCGTATTTGTTCCTGCATCGTACCGATAACCTTCTGGTTCACCTTATTGCTGAACGTCTGATCCTCCATCATTTCCAGATAACCTTGCAGTACAGTGAGAGGAGTTTTGAGTTCATGACTCACATTGGCAAAAAAATCCCGTCTGGTATTTTCCAACAATCGTTTTTGGGTGATGTCGCGCGCGATCATCAATAATTGTTTCTCAGAATAAGGCATAATGCGGAACTCCATCATATTGCCATTATTCAATTCGATGGAC
Organism: Xenorhabdus thuongxuanensis; assembly: GCF_001908095.1. Taxonomy (GTDB): domain Bacteria; phylum Pseudomonadota; class Gammaproteobacteria; order Enterobacterales; family Enterobacteriaceae; genus Xenorhabdus; species Xenorhabdus thuongxuanensis. Next base: position 24,867 of record NZ_MKGR01000031.1, read on the forward strand.
AGAGGGTGGGAAAAATCATTCGCTGTGATATAACGGCTGAAATCAGGATAGCGAAGCAGGTTGAAAATATGCTGACCATTATCCTCAGGCCAGCGGAACCCTAGTAAATGTTGTGCCAGACGATTACACCAAAAAATATTACCTTCCGTAGTCATTATCACTATGGCATCCGGCAAAGATTCAGCTCCATTACGAAAGCGTTTGATGAGTAATGCGAGTTCACGACGCCGTTTGCGATTGCGTTGCTGCATCTGGTAAATACCATAAAAGATAGGTTCCCAGCCGCCACGACCGACAGGCGGTAACATATTGCGATCCAACCATAACCAATCAGATAATTTCAGCAAATTATAGCCATGCCATACCAGAGCCAAAAACAGTGCGATAACCAGCAGCCATGCCAAGTGACCGATAAAGAGAGACAAAATGACAGCGGGCAAGCAAAAAAGCACAAGCCCCCATACCAACTTTTTCCAAGATAAACGCTCAAGCACGTGACTTTACCCCAAACAGTCAATAGCGGGTAGAAAAGCGATAACCTGTACCACGCACTGTTTGTACCATCTTAGCGTGATCCCCTATCTCCAACGCCTTACGCAAGCGTCGGATATGTACATCAACCGTACGATCTTCCACATAAACATTTGTTCCCCACACATAGTTCAGTAACTGTTCACGACTATAAACACGCTCAGAATGAGTCATAAAAAAGTGGAGAAGCTTGAATTCAGTTGGCCCCATTTCCAAATCTTGTCCCTGACTGGATACGCGGTGGGATGACGGGTCCAGAATCAATCCATCCATATCAATAATATCTTCCGACTCTATAGGTAAAATACGTCGCAAAACAGCCTTAACCCTGGCAATCAATTCCTTAGGTGAAAACGGCTTCGTTATATAGTCATCAGCACCGACATCTAAACCACGTACTCGATCTTCTTCCTCCACCCGAGCCGTAACCATAATGACGGGGATCGCCTTAACGTTATTATCCCGCTTCATTTGCCGGATAAGTTGTATCCCTGAACCTCCTGGCAGCATCCAGTCCAATAATACCAAATCAGGATAAGGTTCAGACAAACGTCTTATTGCTGTATCGTAATCTTCGGCTTCAATGGCTTCGTAACCGTTTTGCTCCAGTACAAAACAAACCATTTCACGAATCGGCACTTCATCTTCAACGACCAAAATGCGTTTAACCATGATCAATCCCGTTAATATCATTAAGGTTAGTGATTTTCACTGCAAATATTATGAGTCAATTTTATGACACTTTTATGAAACCCCGTATTTCTCAATTAACAAGATACAAACTGGTTCCCAAAGAAAATCCTGTATCTTTGTCATATTTCATTAAAGATGCAAACCAGCTCGAAAATTCAGTAAAGGATACCAAATTACACAGGACATCCCTCACTCTGCCATTATAATTAGCACCTGTAACAGACGAGAAGTAGTGGGCTGGAAAAACAACCAGGGCAACGGCGGGAAAATCATGCGAATCATTCATACATCTGACTGGCATCTTGGCCAATATTTCTTTACTAAAAGCCGCGCCGCTGAACATAAGTATTTTTTGCAGTGGTTGATTGAAAAAATCGTGCAACATCAAGTTGACGCACTCATTATTGCCGGTGATATTTTTGATACCGGTTCCCCGCCCAGCTACGCACGCGAACTTTATAACAAATTCATTGTGGCACTACAGCCTACAGGCTGCCAACTTGTCATTCTCGGTGGAAACCATGATTCCGTTGCCACACTCAATGAATCTAAATCCCTTCTCTCTTACCTGAATACTACTGTGATTGCTAATGCTGAAACCGAAGATATAGCACAGCAGATAAAGATCCTGCATAACAGAAATAGTAATGCAGGAGCGATTCTCTGCGCTATTCCCTATCTGCGTCCACGGGATATCATCACCAGCCAGGCTGGGCAATCTGGCACACAAAAACAACAGGCGCTACAGGATGCTATCACCGAATATTACCACAGACTCTACCAGCAAGCCTGTGCGTTACGAGAACAGCTCGGCCAGCCATTACCGATTATTGCCACTGGTCACCTCACTACAGTGGGAGCTTCCACTACGGATTCCGTTCGCGATATTTACATTGGCACATTAGAGGCCTTCCCCGCACAATCCTTCCCTCCTGCTGACTATATTGCACTGGGGCATATCCACCGCCCGCAAATCATCGGTAAATCAGAGCATATCCGCTATAGCGGCTCCCCTATTCCGCTCAGTTTTGATGAAGTGGGGCAGGAGAAAAGTGTCTGCTTAGTGGATTTTAAAGCAGGCAAGCTCGATAGCATCACACTTTTACCGATCCCACATTATCAGCCTATGCAGCTTATTCGTGGTAATTTGAAACAAATCGAAGAGCAATTACAATCTTTCAAGGAATATCAAGGAAAGCGTCCGGTTTGGCTGGATATTGAAGTCGCAACCCAAGATTACCTGCCCGATATCCAAAAACGCATCCAAACCCTCAGTGAAGGCCTGCCTGTTGAAATTATTCTGCTACGCCGCAGCAAAAGCGCTCGCCAACTGTCATTGTCTGAACAAAATAAAGAAACACTTACCGAGCTAAGCGTAGATGAAGTCTTCGAGCGTCGTTTAGCGCTGGCGGAAATCGATGACCCCGCACAAAAACAACGCTTGACTACTTTGTTTAGACAAACGCTGGATGATATTTCTCAGCAATAACATGAAGAGAACATGCCATGAAAATTCTTAGCTTACGGCTGAAAAATATCAACTCCCTGCAAGGTGAGTGGAAAATTGACTTTACGGCAGAACCATTTGCCAACAATGGATTATTTGCCATTATCGGCCCAACTGGTGCAGGAAAAACCTCCTTATTGGATGCCATTTGCCTCGCCCTTTATCATGAAACACCAAGGCTAAACACCATTTCTGCTTCGCAAAATGAATTAATGACCCGTCATACCGCAGAGTGTCTTGCTGAAGTAGAATTTGAAGTCAAAGGCATTACTTATCGGGCATTTTGGAGTCAGCGCCGTGCTCGCAACCAAGCAAATGGTAAACTCCAGTCCCCAAAAGTAGAATTGGCCCTCAAAAAAGAGGGAAAAATCCTGGCTGATAAAATTCCAGAGAAAAAAGAAAAAATTGCCGAAATAACTGGACTGGATTTCAGCCGTTTTACCAAATCTATGCTTTTGTCACAGGGAAATTTTGCCGCATTTTTAAATGCACAGGATAAAGATCGGGCAGATCTACTGGAAGAACTAACCGGTACAGAAATTTACGGCATTCTGTCCCAGGAAATTTACCAACGTCATAAAGAGGCACAATCTGAACTGAACATTCAGCAGGCTAAAGTCTCTTCCATTGAATTACTCACGCCAGAGCAACAACAGGCATACAAAAATCAACAACAACAGCTTATTGCAGAAGAAACCCAATTCAGCCAACAAATAAAAGCATTGCAAACAGCCGAGCAGTGGTTGTTACGACAGGATGAGCTACAGCAATCACTGGTCAGCAGTGCTTCGCTTTTGCAACAAACTGAGCAAGTAATTCAAGAAGCACAACCTCAATTGCATCAACTTGCTGCTAGCGAACCAGCAGAGAAAATCCGTCCATTATGGGATGCACAAAACCGAGCCACTCATGAAAAACAGCGGATCGTGGAACAACGCACAAAAATAGAGCATGAACGCCAACAACAACTGGCAATGCTGCAACCTGCTGAACAGCAACTGGCGCAGTTGGAGAAAAAACGGGAAGAGCATCAACAGCATCAAAATCAGCAAGAAAAGCTCATCTCAGAGCAAATTATGCCACTCGATCATAAAATTGATATTCAATCTAAAGATCTACTGAAGCTTGAACAAGAAATCGCAGGACAAAACCGCGATCTCACAGACATCTTATCCCAACACCAAACCACACAAGATCGAACGGTTGCCTTAAATAACGAACAAAAGACGTTGGAATCCTACTATGAGCAACACCCTTATTACCGCAATTTGGACAGCAAGCTGCCAGAATGGAAACAGCTATTCACTCGCCAGAAAGAACGACAAGAAAAAGTAGACCAGCTTACCCAAAGTACCCAACAAATTGGCTCAGAGCTTGCCCGTACAACCGGTTATTTACATAAATTGGATGCAGAATTATCTAAACAGCAAGAACAGAGCCAAATACTGCGTAACAGCTTTACCGCTGCTGCAAACCAACTCACAACGTTGCAGAAAAAGCATCCATTGGAACAGTTGCGGAAAAATTTAGAGAATTATCAGAAACAATTGGTATCACAGAACCAATTGGAGATCTTGCTTCCCCATATCCAACAATTACAAACCATGATCTCAACGGATCAAAACCAATTGATCCAATCTCAAGCACTGGTAAAAGCCTTACCTGAACAGATCGCAACCTTCAATCAACAGTTGGCAGATAAGCAGCAACATTATGACGATCTCACCAATCGAATTCGTTTGGAACAACGGATAGTCAGCCTGGAAAAAGAACGGGCACAATTAAAAGAAGGTGAATCTTGTCCACTTTGCGGTTCAACTCATCATCCTTTAATCAACGAATACCAGAACATTGCCCTACCACATTCAGAAGAGCGCCTGAAAACCCTGCACCAACAAATTGATCAACTGCAAGAAAATCGTACAGCCCTACAGCAAAAACAACAGCTTCAGCAGCAGCAGGGCGAACAATTGCAGAAAAATATCGCACAACACCATACTAAATTGGCGGAATTGGTTAAACAATGGGAACACCATTGCCAGCAGTTACAGGCTACAGAATTACCGATGGAAGCAGAGAAGGTTAATCACTTTATCAGTCAACGACAATCTGCTTATCACCGACACCAAGCTCAACAGGAAGCGTTATTACAGGCAGAGAAAAACTATCAAGCAGCCGAAAAAGCACTTGCTGCCAACCGAGAACAATACCAAGCCTGTGAAAAGAGTATTGAACTGGAAAAATTCAAACAGGATTCAGCTCAAAAACAATTGGCAGAAAAAACAGCGGAAGCTCAACAAATAGAAGCCGACTATGCAACAACAGCACAACAGTTAAACAAGGAATTACAGCCAACCCCTTTCACACTCCCTGCCTATCATGAAACCGAAAACTGGCTGCAACAGCGTGAACAAGAATTAAAAAACTACCACGATTCACGGGAGAAATTGCAGCAACTACAAAAAGAACAAGCAGCCTTGCAAAGCAAACTGAGTGAACTAGACAAACAAAAAAATAAGCTCTCTACTCACCTTCATACTTTGAGGGAACAACAGCAGCAGCAAATGCATTTATTAGAACAAACGCGTCAGGAACGTCAGCGTTTATTTGGCGAACAATCCATCATTGCCGTTCGTCAGGCTTTGCAGCAAAAAACCAATGAATTGGAGCTCGCCTACAAACAAGCCACTTACCATCTGCAAACACAGCAAAACAAAATGAGTCAATTAATCGGTGCTGCCAGTGAAATAGAAAAAAGCCTCATCACTGCCGAAGCAAACTACAAACTTGCTATCAGCCATTTCCAAACAGGCTTAGAACAGCAAGGCTTTTCCGATCAACCATCCTTTGAACATGCCTTATTGGAACCGAAACAACGGGAAAAATTACAACAGTTACAAGAAAAACTTGAACAGCAACAATTGCAAGCTAAAACACGGCATCATGAATCAGAAGTGGCCTTGCAGCGACATACAGAAACGCAGCCACAGTTGCTTAATCAGTATGAACCTCAACAATTATCCACCATATTGACCTACGTTACGGCTAAGTTGAAACACAACAACCAACAACAAGGTGAAGTCAGAACCCTATTGAGCAGTGATGCAACTCGCCGCCAACACCAACACGAGTTACTGGCACAGATAGCACTCTCACAGCAAGCATATGATGATTGGAGTTATCTTAATAATCTCATTGGTTCTGCCGATGGCGCTAAATTCCGCCGTTTTGCTCAAGGCCTGACATTGGATCATCTCGTACATCTGGCAAATATCCGATTGGAAAAATTACATGGGCGCTACTACTTGCAACGCAAAGATGACGGCGGACTGGAATTACAAGTCGTTGACACCTGGCAAGCGGATGCCATGAGGGATACCAAAACGCTTTCTGGAGGAGAAAGTTTCCTTGTCAGCCTTGCTCTTGCACTCGCTTTGTCTGATCTAGTGAGTAACAAGACACAAATAGAATCCCTGTTCCTTGATGAAGGGTTTGGCACGCTTGATCCTGAAACTTTGGATATCGCTTTGGATGCACTGGATCACCTTAATGCATCAGGAAAAACTATCGGAGTCATTAGTCATGTAGACGCATTAAAAGAGCGAATTCCTGTTCAAATAAAAGTAGAAAAAAAGAATGGATTAGGTTTCAGTCAATTAGCTGCAGAATTTCGGGTTTAAACATGGAAATCAAATAATAACAACCGCCTGAGCAATGTGTATGGTGTGTATATAATATTCGAAGCGGAAAGGAGGCTAGCCTATGGAGAGCCTGCTTAAGCAGGCTCTTTAATTTAGTGCTTAATAATATAAAGATCCTTCGTTGATATCATCCCTAGAAGGTCGGAGTAATAGCCACCAATATAAGGCTTAACCAATATCGCAGTGACATAGTAATAAACGGGTATAATAGGAGTATCTTTTGTCATAATATCGAGCGAATGTTGAAAATCTTCTTTTTTGTTAGTTTCTCCTGCTTTACGAATCCAATTATCGAAGTCTTTATTAGAATAAAATGAGGTATTATTTGTTTGATTTGTTGTAAATATATTAAAAAAAGACATCGGGTTATTATAATCGCCAATCCATCCACCTCTAACGACGTCAAATTTACCTTGATGTTCATTCTCCAACATAACTTTCCACTCTTCAGTTTGTATATTAGCAATAACGCCGAGATTCTTTTTCCACATTGAGGTTGCAGCAATAGCAACTTTTTTATGTAAGCCTGATGAATTATAAACCAAATTAAATTTAAGAGGATGATCTTTATTAAAACCCGCTTCATTTAATAACTGTTTGGCTTTCTCATTACGTTGCTCTTGTGTCCATGATACATAATCAGGTTGTTTAAATTTAAAACCACCAATTCCAGGAGGCAAGATTGTGTAAGCAGGTATTTGCCCTTGGGCAACGACTTTATTGGCAATAATATTTCTATCCAAAGCAAGACTTAGCGCTTGTCGGATCCTAATATCTTTAAACAATGGTTCTTTATTGTTAAACTGATAGTAATATGTACTAAGTATAGGCGAAATATGAACTTGTGAACTTATATTTTTCTTTAATAAGGCAAACGATTCTAATGGAATTGTAAATGTAATATCTATTTCTCCAGCCAGATAACGATTTAAATCTGATATATCTGATGACAATGGAAGATAAGTCACTTTATTAATAACAGTATTTTTATTATCCCAATAATAAGGATTTCTCACTCCAACAATTTTCTCATTCACTTTCCATTCTGCTAATTTAAATGCACCACTAGAAACAAAAAACTCAGGTTGAGTCCATTTATCTCCATATTTTTCAACAATTTTTTTGCTAATCGGAGACGTAATAGTGAACGCCAGCATCTGCAAAAAATATCCAACCGGTTTTTCTAGCCTTACCTCCAAGGTCGAATCATCCAAGGCTTTTACACCGAGATCCTCCACTTTTTTCTTTCCAGCCAAAACTTCTTTAGCATTCACCACAGAAGCATCAACAAAATAGCTACCATATGGAGAAAGTGTTTTAGGATTTGTCAGCCGTCGCCAACTAAAAACAACATCATAAGCGGTAATGGGTGTACCATCAGACCATTTGATTCCTTTCCTCAAATGGAAAATCCACGTTTGATTATCCTTCGTTTCCCAGCTTGCAGCCAATTTGGGTATGATCTGGCCTTGTTTATCCGTGCCCACTAACGTATCAAAGAAATCATTGATAATATTTAGTGCTATATTACCTTCGACTTTATCGACATCCAGTGAAGCAGGCTCTGCACCATTATTGCGAACAATTTCTTGTTTTTCCGCTAATTGTGTGCCAAGTGGAATAACTGCGGAATAAGACGATGTGATACTACTCAATATAATACTGATAAAGTAACCTAATGTTTTAATTATTTTTTTGCTGATTTGATTTAACATGTCATGTCTCCCCATAGCTGTGCTGTAATTATTTATTTTTATCCTCCATTTTGTTTTCTATCCATGTTACAGCATGACATGCTATTTATTACTCAATAAATTATTTAGTGCAACAACAATAAATTTTTTATTGAGTATTTTTCAAATAGGTATTTAACATCACATTTTAATTTTCCATTTTAAATCAATTTAATATAGAAAATTCATTTAAACATACTCGCAATTAATTAAAAACCCATCCTAGAAATATAAAGAAATACTGTATTTATAACGATGTATTTATATCTATATATTTATGCACAATAGTTTTCAAACTACTGCACAGTAGCAAAGAAAATAATTAATAGATTAGTTTAATGTTTTAAAACAATCATAAGGTAAGCTACGAGTTCCTTTTCCCGATTGAAGTAGTCTTTCAGATAGCCACTCGCCCAGCATGCATCAATTTAAGGGATGGTATATGGGGGTATCAGATGAATTCTCATGGCCGTTAGCATGATCTTATTTGAATAAGAAATCAGCATCTTTAATGATTATGGGTATAGTTTGTCTATTATTTAAAAGATTACCTCAATTTTTATTGTGCTTTAGGTCAAGGTTATTGTATAAAAAAGAGGAGTAAAGAAATAAAAAAACATAAGGTTGTCTAATGAATAAGACCGAAACAGTTAATAAAAAGAAATTTAAATTTGGGCTAGGCTGGCAAATTTTAGCTGCTCTTATATTAGGAATTATTGTAGGAGCAGTTTTACATGACAATGAATACAAACAGTGGTTAATTGTTAATGTACTTTCTCCTGCTGGTAAAATATTTATCCAGCTTATTAAGATGATTGTTGTTCCGATTGTCATCTCAACATTAGTTGTTGGCATTGCTGGTGTTGGTAATACTAAGCAATTAGGAAAACTAGGCTTCAAAACAATTGTGTATTTTGAGATAGTCACAACAATTGCAATAATTGTAGGCATTTTTTTGGCAAATACGTTTAAACCTGGTGTAGGTATAGATATGTCTACTCTCCACCAAGTAGATATCTCTCAATATGAACGTACAACACAGCAGGTTGAAAGTCATTCACATGGTATTGTTAATACTATTCTATCATTAGTACCTGATAATATTTTTGCTGCGATGTCCAGTGGCGACATGTTGCCCGTTATTTTCTTTGCCGCGTTATTTGGTTTAGGCTTATCATCACTACCGAATGAAAAAAAACAACCTTTATTAACGGTATTACAAACATTCTCTGAAACCATGTTCAGGGTTACTCATATTATTATGATGTATGCTCCAATCGGAGTATTCTCGTTGATCTCAGTAACAGTGGCTAACTTCGGGTTTAGCTCATTATTGCCATTGATAAAATTAGTTATTTTGGTTCACTGTGCAATTCTATTTTTCGCTATCGTCATTCTTGGTTTAATTGCACGCTACTGCAATATCAACATTTTTATACTCTTTAAAATCCTCAAAGATGAATTACTGTTAGCCTATTCTACTGCCAGCTCAGAAACCGTATTACCCCGCATCATGGATAAAATGGAACAATATGGTGCGTCAAAATCAGTGACTAGCTTTGTTATTCCGATTGGTTATTCATTTAATCTCGATGGCTCAACGCTGTATCAGAGTATCGCCGCTATTTTTATTGCCCAACTCTATGGAATAGATTTATCGCTTTGGCAAGAAATTACGCTTGTCCTCACATTGATTATTACCTCAAAAGGAATTGCCGGTGTTCCAGGAGTCTCTTTCGTTGTTCTGTTAGCAACGTTGGGAAGTGTGGGGATTCCATTAGAGGGTTTAGCCTTCATTGCGGGTATTGACCGAATTCTTGATATGGCTCGTACCGCATTAAATGTAGTCGGTAATGCACTCGCTGCACTTGTTGTGGCTAAATGGGAGAGACAATTTGATCAGCAAAAAGCTAAACAATATGAAGAATCACTAATTTCTGAATAACATTTATTTTTAGTCGTATTATCCTGAAAGGAAAAGCAAGAATTGCTTTTCCTTTTTAACCGATATCACGCTCCACTACGGTTATTAATGCTCGATGATATAAAGATCTTTTGTGAAATATTCACCTCTTGTATTAATATTAAATCCGCCAACATAAGGTTTAACCATATTATGGTTCACATAAAAATAAATTGGAATAGCAGGTAATTCTTTGGTTAAGATATCTGATGCCTGTTGATAATAATCTTTAGCATTATTACTGCTTGCTTTTTCCACTAATTTATCAAACTCAACATTTTCATACATAGATGTATTTTTGACTTGATTAGATGAAAATATGGATAAAAATGTCATCGGACTATTATAATCTGCAACCCATGCCCTCCGGATAACATCAAATTTCCCCTGATGCATATTATCCAACATGACTTTCCATTCTTGATTCTGCAAAACAGCCTTTATATCAAGATTTTTCTTCCACATTGAACTCACCGCAATAGCAATTTTTTTATGTCCTTCCTGAGTGTTATAAAGCAGATTAAAGGTAAGAGGGTTATTTTGATTAAACCCAGCTTCATTCAATAACTCTTTCGCTTTAGCAATACGCTGATCCTGAGTCCAGGAAGCATAATCAGGTTGTTTAAAATTAAAACCGCCTATATTTGGCGTGAGCATTGTATAAGCGGGTAATTGTCCCTGTCCCAATATCTTATCCACAATGATATCGCGATCTATGGCTAAACTCAGTGCCTGCCTGACTCTGACATCATTAAATGGTGGTTTTTTATTATTAAACTCATAGAAATAGACTGTGGCTTTAGGAGAAATACGTACCTGATCAGGCAATGTTTTCTTCAGTGATGGAAAAGATTCTGCGGCAATAGTATGAGTAATATCGATTTCTCCCGCCAGATAACGGTTTAAATCTGCTTTTTCTGAAGAGAGCGGAAGATAGGTTACTTTATTGATCACCGTATTTTTATTATCCCAATATAGAGGATTTCTGACCCCGATTATTTTTTCATTGACAACCCACTCAGAGAGTTTATACGGACCACTTCCCACAAAGACCTCTGGCCTGGTCCATTTATCACCATGTTGTTTTACTGCCTTTTCACTTATCGGAAACATAACAGGATGAGTCAGCATCTGTAGAAAATCTCCGACAGGTTTATCCAGTCTCACCTCTAGCGTCTTGTCATCCAACGCTTTTACCCCAAGCTCTTCCGTTTTTTTCTTACCCGTCAATACCTGATTTGCATTCACTACAGCAGCATTTTCAAGATAACTCCCATAAGGGGAAATGGTATCGGGATCAATCAAACGCCGCCAACTGAATACCACATCATGAGCCGTAATGGGTGAACCATCTGACCACTTGATATCTTTTCTTAAATGAAAAATCCAGGTTTTATTATCATTAGTTTCCCAACTGGCTGCTAACCTTGGCTCAATATTACCCTGACTATTAACCTGAATCAGACCATCAAAAAAATCATTAATAATATTAAATTCGACATCACTTGAAACTTTATGTGTATCCAATGAAGCGGGTTCTGAACCATTATTACGCACAATTTCCTGTTTAGCGGCCAGTTTTACTCCTTCAGGAACAACAGCGGAATAAGATATTGCTATATTCCCAAACATGGCAGCGATAGCCAAAGAGAGAACTTTTATCTTTTTATTTATCGTTATTTTCTTCACATTCAATCCTTCATAACTGTATTTATTTTTTATATTTCAATCCGACACTTCTCTACAACGCATTGATTTACATTCAATGTTTAATAACATAGAGATCTTTTATCGAAATATAATCCATTGGGGTAACGTAAAATCCACCAACATCAGGCTTCACCAGGCGATTACTGACATAATAGTAAATAGGGATCACTGGAATATCATTATTAAAAATGTCCATTGCTTTTTGGTAATAAGCGATATCATTGGTTTCACCGGCTTTAATAACTGCCTGATCAAAAACATTATTGGCATATTGTGGTATATTATGGCTACTTCCTGTCAGGAAAGTATCCAAAAAAGACATTGGGTTGTTGTAATCCGCTGTCCATGCGTATCTGACAACATCAAACTTGTTCTGGTGCATATTATCCAACATCACTTTCCATTCTTGGTTTTGTAGGCTGGCTTGAACACCTCACATCTCTATCTATGGCTAAACTTAAGGCTTTTCTGACTCTAACATCATTAAACGGCGGTTTTTGCGTATTAAACACGTAATAGTAAGTACTGAGCATAGAATTAATATGAACTTGATCACCCAATGTTTTCTTTAATGATGCAAAGGAATCCAGAGGAATGGTCATAGTCATATCAATTTCACCAGCAAGATAGCGGTTTAAATCCGATTTTTCTGATGTGATAGCAAGATAAGTTACTTTATTAATTACCGTGTTTTTATCATCCCAATAATGGGGATTCCTGACTCCAATCACATTTTCATTCACTTTCCATTCAGATAGCTTAAATGCACCACTGCCAACAAAAACATCGGGATGTGTCCATTTGTCACCATATCTTTTAACCGCTTTTTCACTCACTGGAACCAAAATTGGATGGGTTAGCATTTGCAAGAAATAAGCCACGGATTTATCGAGTTTCACTTCCAATGTGAAATCATCCAGCGCCTTCACACCAAGTTCTTCCGCTTTTTTCTTGCCTAGTAATATGTCGTTTGCATTAACCACGTGTGCTGTTCCAAGATAGCTGCTATAAGGCGAACCCATTTCTGGATCAAGCAGACGTCGCCAGCTAAATACTACATCATGAGCGGTAATCGGCGAGCCATCAGACCACTTAGCGCCTTTTCTTAAATGAAATAGCCAGGTTTGGTTGTCACTCGTTTCCCAACGTTCAGCCAATCTGGGCTCGATATGACCTTTTCTATCGGTATAAACTAAACCATCAAAAAAATCATGGATAATATTCAATTCAACATTACTTTCTACTTTATGTACGTCTAAAGAGGCAGGGAAAGATCCATTGTTACGCACAATTTCTTGTTTTTCAGCCAATGGTGTTCCTGGAGGGACCACGGCAGAATAAGAGGGTGTGATATTTGTTAATAGTATTCCCATCGCGCAGGTAAGAATTGGGGTGAGCTTATTTTTCACTAAACCCGCCATGATTTTTTTCATATTTTGAATCTCCATTAATTACTCTTTTATTATTACATTACGATACCATTTTTATTTAAATTATAACTTCATTTAACTTTTATAAGTCCTCAAGAGAAATTAATTGCAAATTGGTCACCATAACCAGCTAATAATGTATTGATCTCATATTCCATGGTTTCCTGAGTCCAGGTGATAAAAC
>NZ_MKGR01000032.1 GCF_001908095.1 Xenorhabdus thuongxuanensis
GGCCGAGCGTTTTCTTGTTGACCCGTTTTCCCCAACCCCCCATGCCCGCATGTACAAAACCGGTGACCTTGGCCGCTGGCGACCCGATGGCAATATCGACTACCTTGGTCGCAATGACTTTCAGGTCAAACTGCGGGGTTTCCGCATTGAATTGGGGGAAATCGAAACACAACTTATGCAGTGTCACGGGGTGCGCGAAGCCGTGGTGATTGCCCGCGAAGATGAGCCCGGCCAGAAACGGCTGGTGGCCTATCTGCGGCCGCTGGCTGGCGCTAAACTGGTGCCCGCTGAACTGCGTCAGCAACTCGCCCGACACCTGGCCGATTATATGCTGCCCGGTGCATTTGTGATGCTGGAAACCTTCCCACTCACGCCCAATGGCAAACTTAACCGTCAGGCACTCCCTGCGCCGGATGCTTCTGCCGTAGTGACACGCAGCTATGAAGCGCCCGTCGGTGACATAGAAAATGCGTTGGCACAAATCTGGCAAGACTTATTGGGACTGGAGCGAGTTGGCCGTCATGATCATTTCTTTGAGCTGGGCGGACACTCCCTGCTGGCTGTCCAGCTTGTCGCCCGTACCCGTCAGGTATTGGCGCGGGAGTTACCGTTACAAACCCTGTTTGCTCAGCCGCTCCTGATGGCGCTGGCCCAGACGCTGACAGAAGCGGCCACTATCACACAAACAGTCATCCCCCTTGCTGATCGCAGCCAGCCCTTGCCTTTGTCCTTTGCCCAACAGCGATTATGGTTCCTTGGCCAGCTCGATCCGGCGGCAAGTCAGGCCTATCATATTCCTGTCGCACTACGCCTGACTGGTCAACTTAATCACCATGCACTGACCACCGCACTTGATCGTCTTGTGGCTCGACATGAAAGTCTGCGGACACGTTTTGTGCTGGTTGAAGGCCAACCCAGCCAGCAAATCGACCCTGCGGATATCGGTTTTGCCCTGTCCTGTCAAGACTTGCGTCAGCTCGATCCTGCTCTGCGTATCGACCGTATTACCGAACTTGCCAATCTTGCAGCCCAAACTCTTTTCGATTTTGCTCAGGGCCCGCTTATCCGCGGTCAACTGCTGCAACTGGCGGATAATGAACATGTGTTACTGATCACTCTGCATCACATTGTCGCTGACGGCTGGTCTATCAGGGTGCTGGTACGCGAACTGGATGTTTTCTATCATGCAGTTCTCAACGACCATAATGATCCTTTGCCACAACTTCCCATTCAGTACGCCGATTATACCGTTTGGCAGCGTGATTGGTTGCAAGGAGCGATGTTTACTACACAACGAAACTTCTGGCTCAATCAACTTGAAAATGCGCCCGCGTTATTGTCACTCCCGACCGATCGTCCACGCCCAGCAGTACAAACTTATGTCGGCAGACAAGTGCCTTTCCACCTTGATGCCTCGGTACTGAATTCACTTAAGGAACTTGGACACCGCCATAACAGCACCTTATTTATGACCCTACTGGCTGGCTGGAGTATTGTTCTCGCCAGGCTTAGTGGTCAGGATGATATTGTCATCGGCACCCCTGTCGCCAACCGTCCAAATCGTGAGCTTGAAGCGTTGATGGGCTTCTTCGTCAATACATTAGCTCTGCGCGTTAAATTCAATGTGGATCTCAGTGTAACTGAACTTATTACACAGGTTCGGGAGCAGGCGTTAGCCGCCTATGCCCATCAGGATCTGCCCTTCGAGCAGGTGGTGGAAGCATTGCAACCTGAGCGCAACTTAAGCCATAGCCCAATATTTCAGGTCATGTTGGCTTTAGACAACACTCCAGTTCAGAGCCAAACGTTATCCAGTTTGCAGATTTCCCGAGTTGAACTGGCGACCCATAGTGCCCACTTCGATTTAATGTTGTTGTTAACTGAAACCGAGACTGGTTTAGTCGGTGGACTGGAATATGCCTCCGATCTGTTTGATGCTGCAACGGTTGAACGTATAGTCGGCTATTTGCAGCGAGTACTGGCAGCGATGGCAACCGATGCAACCCAAGTCATTGCGAATTTGCCGATGTTGTCAGCTTCAGAGCGGCACCAACTGTTGGTGGATTTTAACGCCACCCAAGCAGACTTCCCGCAAGATACACTGATCCACCAACTATTTGAAGAACAGGTGATCAACAGCCCCAGCGCTACAGCGGTAGTGTGTGGAGATCAAACACTCAGTTATGATGAACTGAACCGCAGGGCCAATCGACTGGCACATCATCTTATTGCCTTAGGGATACGCCCAGATGATCGGGTAGCGATTTGTGTTGAGCGCAATCTGGACATGATGGTGGGGTTACTTGGCATTCTCAAAGCGGGTGGTGCCTATGTGCCGTTCGATCCGACTTATCCAACCGAACGACTGATGCATATGCTCGCAGACTCAGCGCCGATAGTGATACTGACCCAAACAAAACTTGCCGATAAGCTGACTAACACGATACCCATTGTTTTACTCGATAACATACTCAGCACCCAAGAACCATTTCTGCCAGCTCATAATCCCGACGCACAAGCATTGGGACTAACGTCACGCCATCTGGCCTATGTTATCTACACGTCAGGCTCTACCGGTTTGCCTAAAGGCGTAGCAATCGAGCACCGCAATACGGTGAATTTCCTGATCTGGGCACAACAGACGTTTAGTCAGGAGGAGTTAGCACACACACTTTTTGCTACTTCACTAAATTTTGATTTATCGGTATACGAATGCTTTGCCCCTCTGCTCCTTGGTGGTACGGTTCACCTTATTCCTGACATACTGTCACTGATCCATACAAGCTCGGCCAACACAAAACCATTAGTCAGCCTTATTAACACCGTGCCATCGGCCATCTCACACCTTGTGGAAACCAATGCGCTACCCGCGAACATTCGGACGATCAATTTAGCGGGGGAAAAAGTAAAGCCACACATTGTTGAACATTTATTTGCCCATTCTTCCATACAGAATGTGTGCAATCTGTATGGCCCTTCTGAGACCACGACGTATTCCACCTGGACTCGAATGAGCCGGACAACGGGATTTAATAGCCATATCGGACGCCCGATTGCCAATACCCAAATTTATATTCTAGATCCACATGAACAGCCCGTACCACTTGGTGTTGTTGGGGAAATACATATTGCCGGTGCAGGGGTTGCCCGTGGTTACCTGAATCGTCCTGAACTCACTGAGGAACGTTTCCTTACTAATCCGTTCTCTTCAGATCCCGATGCCCGCATGTACAAAACCGGCGACCTCGGCCGCTGGCTACCCGATGGTACGATTGACTACCTTGGCCGCAATGATTTTCAGATTAAACTGCGTGGCTTCCGTATCGAACTGGGGGAAATCGAAACCCAGTTGATGAAATGCCATGGCGTGCAAGAAGCGGTAGTGATTGCCCGTGAAGATACTGATATTGTTTATCGAAACTCAGAAGATAAAAACACGGAAGGACAGAAACGACTGGTCGCCTATTTGCGACCTCAGAACGGCATTGAGCTGGTTCCCGCAGAACTACGCCAACAGCTTGCCCAACACCTCGCTGAATACATGCTGCCCAGTGCCTTTGTGGTACTCGATACTTTCCCACTGACTGCCAACGGTAAACTTGACCGTCAAGCTCTCCCAGCCCCTGATGCGTTTTCAGTGATAGCACGTGGCTATGAAGCCCCACACGGAGAGGTGGAAATCGCTCTGGCGCAGATCTGGCAGGATCTATTAGGCTTGGAACAAGTCGGCCGGCATGACCATTTCTTTGAACTTGGCGGTCATTCATTGATGATTGTCAGCCTGATCGAACGGCTGTACGGCCTCGGCTGGCAGCTTGATGTTCGCAGTGTGTTCTCTGCACCTGTCCTGACTGAGATGGCACAGGCAATTAAGGGTGATATCGACACTTTCGTGGTGCCGCCTAACGGTATTCCTGTCGATTGCACAGCCATTACGCCTGATATGCTGCCACTGGTTTCATTGACCCAAACCGAGATTGATGCCATCGTTGAAGCAACTCCTGGCGGGGTCAGCAATATACAGGATATTTATCCGTTGGCACCGTTACAAGAAGGTGTCCTGTTCCACCATTTGCGCCAATCCCAAGGCGACACTTATCTGTTACAGACCCTGCTTGCTTTCGAAACTCGCGAGCGTCTTGACACTTTCCTGTCCGCTTTCCAACAAGTCATTGACCGCCACGATATCCTGCGTACCGCGGCCTGCTGGCAAGGATTGATAAGGCCAGTCCAGGTAGTCTGGCGTCAGGCACCGTTGTATATCAATGTCTTCGTCCCTGACACGGCAGATAACGTCCTGTCTCAACTACAGGAAAATACAAACCCACGTCGGCATCGTCTCGATTTGAGCCGTGCCCCTCTATTCGCTGCTGATATCGCCCATGATCCGGCACGGGATGAATGGTTGCTATCTCTGCGTTTCCATCATCTGGTCAGTGACCACATGACACTTGAGCTGATTTTTGCCGAAATTGCCCAAATACAACAGGGAGATGCTGATACCCTGCCGGCAACGTTGCCCTACCGCAACTTTATCGCCCAGACTTTAAGTGTGTCGGGTACTGAGCACGAAGCTTATTTCCGTTCTCAACTGGCTGATATCGACACACCAACTGCACCCTTCGGTGTACTCTCAATGCAGGATGATAATGAACCGATCGTCGAAGCCCATCTCTCACTCGATCCGACTTTGGCGGAGGCTATACGTACTCAAGCCCGCCGTCTGGGAGTCAGTTCAGGTGTCCTGTTCCATGTCGCCTGGGCACAAGTGCTGTCCCAAACCAGCGACCGCGATGATGTAGTCTTTGGCTCCGTACTATCAGGCCGATTACAGGGAGGTGCAGGAGCTTCCCGAACATTGGGGATGTTTATTAATACCCTGCCAATACGAATTTCCCTTGCCGATCATAATGTGCAGGAAGTGGTGCAGCTTACCTATCACAATTTAACGGCACTACTGGAACACGAACAAGTACCATTAGCACTGGCTCAACGTTGTAGCGGTGTGGCGCAATCAATACCGCTGTTCAGTACCCTACTCAATTACCGTCACAGCCAAATCACCGAGGGAGACGAAGCTAATGTAATTGAAATACCTCAAATAGATATGCGTATCGTTGCCATTGAGGAACGGACTAACTATCCGATTACCTTATCGGTAGATGATATGGGTATCGGTTTCCGTCTGACTGCACAAACGGTGGCAAGTATTGATCCGACACGCATAACGACTTATCTGGCGACTGCTATCGGTGGATTGGTCGATGCTTTGGCTCACAAACCACAACGATTAATTCAAGATCTATCAATTTTGCCAGCGACAGAACGGCAACAACTGTTGGTGGACTTTAATGCCACGCAAGTGGATTTTCCACAAAGTGCCTTGATCCACCAACTGTTCGAAACTCAGGTGGAACATCATCCCGATGCAACAGCCATCGTGTTTGCAAAACAATCCCTGAGCTATGACGAACTTAACCGCCGTGCCAACCGGCTGGCTCATTACCTGATTGCGCTGGGTGTGCGTCCAGACGATCGAATTGCCCTCTGTGCCGAACGCAGTCTGGAAACGGTAGTTGGTTTGCTGGCTATTCTCAAGGCTGGCGGTGCCTACGTGCCGCTTGATCCAGACTACCCGACTGAACGACTGGTTTATATGCTTGAGGATGCAGAGCCTGTGGTTCTGCTGACCCAGACCGCACAAGTTAGCAGGCTAAACAACCTGATACCTACGGTATTGCTCGATACACAAGAACCGTTTTGGGCGACACAACCGACTCACAACCCCAATACACAAACCCTGGGCCTGACATCACAGAATTTGGCCTATGTGATCTATACCTCTGGCTCTACCGGACAACCTAAAGGCGTGATGGTCGAACATCGCAATGTCCTTCGTCTCATCGTTAATAGTGGCTTTGCTGATATTGATCCGAATGACTGTGTCGCCCATTGTGCCAATATCGCTTTTGATGCCTCGACTTGGGAAATCTGGTCTGCCCTGCTCAACGGGGCATGCCTGCATGTGGTGCCACAATCGGTGCTGCTCGATCCGGCACATTTCTGTGATGCACTGATCAAGGGACGCGTCACCGCCCTCTGGTTGACTGTGGGCTTGTTCAATGAATATCTCGATACTCTTAAACCCCTGTTTGGGCAATTGCGTTATTTGCTTATCGGCGGTGATGTTCTCGATCCGAGAAAGATACAACAGGTGCAATTGGCTGAATCTCAACCCGTCCACCTGATAAATTGCTATGGTCCAACGGAAACCACAACATTTGCTACTACCTATGCAATGAGTTCTCCCGTTGATGTGACGCGTTCCATTCCTATCGGCCGCCCGATTGCCAATACCCAGATTTATATCCTGGATACACACGGCCAACCTGTTCCTCACGAGGTGACAGGGGAAATTTATATTGCCGGTGCTGGCGTAGCCCGCGGTTACCTCAATCGCCCTGAACTGACTGCCGAACGTTTCCTGACCGAACCCTTCGCTTCAGAGTCAAACACCCGCATGTACAAAACCGGTGACCTCGGCCGCTGGCGTTCCGATGGCAATATCGAATACCTCGGGCGCAATGATTTTCAGGTTAAATTGCGTGGCTTCCGCATTGAGTTGGGAGAAATCGAAGCCAGACTGACCCAATGTGACGGCGTATGTGAAGCGGTAGTGATTGCCCGCGAAGATGAACCTGGGCAAAAACGGCTGGTGGCCTATCTGTTACCGCAAGAGGGGATTGAACTGGAGCCCACTGCACTGCACCAGCAACTCGCCCAACATCTCGCCGAATATATGTTGCCCAGTGCTTTTGTCACGTTGGAGTCCTTCCCACTGACGCCTAATGGCAAACTCGACCGTCAGGCCCTGCCTGCACCTAATTTATCAGCAGTGGCAGCTCGCGGCTATGAAGCTCCCATCGGTGAGATAGAAATTACCTTGGCTCAGATTTGGCAAGATTTGCTCGGACTGGAACAAGTGGGTCGCTTCGATCATTTCTTTGAACTCGGGGGGCATTCCCTGCTTGCCGTCCAGCTCATCGCACACGTACGCCAAGATTTGGTACGGGATTTGTCACTCCAGCAACTCTTTGACCAGCCCATTTTGATGGATCTGGCTCAGACACTCACTGGCGCTTCGGCAACGGCCCAGATGATGATCCCTGTTACTGATCGCAACCAGCCGTTACCCCTGTCCTTTGCTCAGCAAAGACTATGGTTCCTGAGTCAGATCGATCAAGCAGCCAGTCTGGCTTATCATATTCCTCTGGCATTACGCCTAATCGGTCAGCTTAATCGCCCTGCCTTAACCCGTGCATTTGACCAATTGATCGCCCGACATGAAAGCCTGCGTACCCGCTTTGTGCTGGTTTCCGGCCAGCCTTATCAGCATATCGAACCGGCTGACATTAACTTTGCCCTGTCTTACCAAGACTTACGCTCGTTAGCACCAGAAACGCACTCCGACCATATTACTGATTTGACCGCCCTTGAAGCACAGACACCTTTTGACTTTACCCAAGGCCCGCTGATCCGCGGTCACCTGCTGCAACTGGCAAACGAAGAGCATGTCTTACTGCTCACCCAACATCATATTATCTCGGATGGCTGGTCCATCGGTGTACTGATGCATGAACTCAGCGTTCTTTATCGCACCATCCTCGACAACCAAGATATCGCCTTGCCACCATTGCCGATCCAGTACGCCGACTATGCTGTCTGGCAGCGTCACTGGCTGCAAGAAGCTGCGCTCACGGCACAACGTGATTTCTGGTGCACTCAGCTTGAAGGCGCGCCGGTCTTACTGACTCTCCCGACTGACCGACCGCGTCCAGCTATACAAACTTTCGTCGGTGGTCGAGTCCCTGTCCACTTTGATGCTGGCTTATTAGCCTCACTGAAAAGGCTTGGGCAGCGCCATAACACCACTTTATTTATGGCCGTGCTGAGCGCATGGGGCGTCGTATTGTCCCGGCTTAGTGGGCTGGATGATATCGTTATCGGTACACCTGTCGCCAACCGCCCGCATCATGAACTTGAGGGATTAATCGGTTTCTTCGTTAATACACTGGCCTTGCGTGTCACCCTGAATGATTCCGCCACAGTCACTGAGCTGCTCACCCAGGTTCGGGAGCGTGCACTGGCCGCCTATGCTCATCAGGATCTGCCCTTCGAGCAGGTGGTGGAAGCGCTCCAGCCTGAACGCAATCTCAGCTATAGCCCGATTTTCCAGGTGATGCTGGCCTTAAATAATACCCCCGCTCAGGCGCTGGCATTTCCCGATATCCAATGTATACCCATTGAACAGACGCATCCCAGCGCTCACTTTGATTTGACCTTATCACTGACTGAAACAGAAACCGGTCTGGTCGGTGATCTGGCCTATGCAGCCGATCTGTTCGACGCCGCAACCATTGAGCGTATGGTCGGTTACTTAACCAATGTGCTGACCGCCATGGCGACAGATGAAACACAACACATTGCTACTGTACCCCTGCTGTCCGCATCAGAACGGCAACAACTGCTGGTAGACTTCAATGCCACTCAGGCGGATTTCCCGCAAAACGCGTTGATCCACCAATTGTTTGAAGCACAAGCGGAACGGCAACCTGAAGCGATCGCGGTTGTCTTTGAAAGGCAAACGCTCAGCTATGCAGAACTTAATCGCTGCGCCAATCAACTCGCCCATGCTCTGATAGCATTGGGAGTACTTCCGGACGATCGGGTCGCCCTCTGTGCCGAGCGCAGTCTGGAGATGGTGATCGGCTTACTGGCTATCCTCAAGGCTGGTGGAGCCTATGTGCCGCTCGATCCCATTTATCCGGTCGAACGGCTGGTTTACATGGTTGAAGATGCCGCACCGGTGGCTTTACTGACCCAAGCAGAACTAGCCAAATCAGAGTGGCTCGCTCAGTTTAACGCTTTGCCCACCCTCTTACTGGATAGCCAAGAATCGTGCCTGGCAACACAACCCACTGATAATCCAGACGCACAGGCACTGGGGTTGGCGTCACACCATCTGGCCTATGTTATTTATACTTCCGGTTCGACCGGTCAACCGAAAGGGGTCATGATCGAACATCATAGCCTGTGCAATTTGATCACCACTCAGCAACATACACTGGCACTGACCCCAGATAGTCGCGTTTTACAGTTCGCCTCAAACAGTTTCGATGCCAGTATCTGGGAATGTTGCATGGCTCTCGTAACGGGTGCTCGCCTCTATCTGGCCAAACGGGACAACCTGCTGCCCGGTGCAGTATTGTCCGGCTATTTAGCCGACCAGGCCATCAGCCATGTTCTCCTGTCGCCCACTGCACTGGCCGCGATGGATGCCCTGCCCAATACCTTACAAACCTTGCTGGTGGGGGGCGAAGCCTGTCCGCCGACCTTAGTCAAACGCTGGTCACCAGGACGACAAATGCTCAATGCCTATGGGCCGACGGAAATCACGGTCTGTGCGACGCTCTATTCCTGTTCCTGCGCAGAGGATAACTCAGCAGATAATCCGCCCCCGATTGGCCGCCCCATAGCCAATACCCAAATCTATATCCTTGATCCCCATTATCAGCCTGTCCCGCTTGGTGTCATGGGGGAGATTTATATTGCTGGTACGGGAGTCGCCCGTGGTTATCTTAATCGTCCCGAACTTACCACCGAGCGTTTCCTCGCTGATCCGTTCTCTTCCACCCCCAATGCGCGGATGTACAAAACAGGGGATCTCGGGCGCTGGCTCTCCAATGGTAATATTGAATACCTTGGCCGTAATGATTTCCAAATCAAGCTCCGTGGTTTCCGCATTGAATTGGGGGAAATCGAGGCCAAACTCACGCAATGTGGCGGGGTACGTGAAGCGGTGGTGATTGCTCGCGAAGATGAGCCCGGTCAGAAACGACTGCTCGCCTATCTGCTGCCAGAGGAAGGCGCTGAATTGGTGCCCGCTGAATTGCGCCAGCAACTTGCCCTGCACCTCGCCGACTATATGCTGCCCAGTGCCTTTGTCACGCTGGACACCTTCCCTCTAACGCCAAACGGAAAACTCGACCATCAGGCGCTGCTTGAACCAGATTCATCTTCTATCGTGATGCGCAGCCATGAATCCCCGACTGGCGAAGCAGAAAACACCCTGGCCCAGATCTGGCAAGAGCTATTGGGATTGCCGCAGGTCAGCCGCCACGACCATTTCTTTGAACTCGGCGGCCATTCGTTGATGATAGTCAGCCTGATCGAAGAACTGCGCAAGCTGGGTTGGCAACTCGCCGTTCGTAGTGTATTCGCCGCCCCCATTCTGACCGATATGGCCCAGGCTCTCCAGCGTGGCGCCAATACCTTTATCGTGCCACCTAACCTTATTCCAGAGGGCTGCACAGCCATCACCCCCGATATGCTGTCACTGGTTTCCCTCTCCCAGACTGAGATTGATGCTATCGTTGATACCGTTTCTGGCGGAACGAGTAATGTGCAGGATATCTATCCATTGTCTCCCTTGCAGGAAGGCATTCTGTTCCACCATCTGTTGCAGGTACAAGGTGACACCTATTTATTGCAAATCATACTTGCCTTCGATACCCGCAAACGTCTTGATGCTTTCCTGGGTGCCTTACAGCAAGTTATTGATCGTCATGATATCCTGCGCACGGCGGTTTATTGGCAAGATCTGGCACAGTCGGTGCAGGTGGTTTGGCGTCAGGCACCGCTGACTGTCAATGTCTTTACTCCTGCCACGACGGACGACATTCCGGCACAGCTACTGGCTCACACTGATCCGCGCCAGCACCGTATTGACCTGACTCAAGCCCCCTTATTTACGGCTGATATTGCCCTTGATCCGGCACAAAATGAGTGGTTGCTGGCACTGCGTTTCCACCATCTGGTCAGCGACCATATGACACTGGATCTGATTTTTGCTGAGATTACCCAAATAGTACGAGGAAATGTGGAAGCTCTACCCACCACGCTACCTTATCGCAACTTTATCGCCCAGAGCCTGAATGTACCGAATTCAGTGCATGAGGATTACTTTCGCGAACAGCTCGCTGATATTGACGAACCAACGGCACCGTTCGGTGTGCTCACTATGCCCAACAGCATGCCCCAAAACACGCCAAACGATGCCAAATCTGTATCTGTCGCCAAGTCCAGACTTTTACTCGCTCCTGAACTGGCTGAAGCCATTCGTGTTCAATCCCGTCGTTTAGGGGTCAGTCCCAGTGTCTTGTTCCATGTGGCCTGGGCGCAGGTATTGGCCCACACCAGCGGCCACAATGACGTGGTGTTTGGCTCCGTGCTACTGGGCCGACTGCAAGGCGGAGCGGGGGCTGACCGCATACTGGGGATGTTTATCAACACTCTCCCCCTGCGCATCTCTCTGGGCGGGCGCACGGTACAGGAAAGCGTGCAGGAAACCTATCAGCATCTGACCGCTTTGCTGGAACATGAGCAGGCTCCGCTGGCGCTGGCGCAACGGTGTAGTGGCGTGACCCAACCCATGCCGCTGTTCAGCACCCTGCTCAATTATCGTCATAGTCAGGCTGACAGGAACGATACCATTGACACCATATGGACAGAAATGCGTCTGGTCGCGGCTGATGAACAGACCAACTATCCCATTACCCTGTCAGTCGATGATTTAGGGGATAATTTCCAGTTGACGGCCCTGACCGTCACCGACATTGCGCCAGAACGCATCAATACCTATCTGATGACAGCCATCAGCGGTTTAATCGATGCCTTAGTTCATCACCCACAACAAGAAATCCGGGATATTCCCATCTTACCGGTGGCAGAGCGGCAACAATTGCTGGTGGACTTCAATGCCACTCAGACGGATTTCCCGCAAGACGCATTGATCCATCAACTCGTTGAGGCCCAGGCATTACAACGCCCCCATGCCATAGCTGTGATCTGCGAAGGGCAAACATTGAGCTATGAAGCATTGAACCAGTATGCCAATCGTCTGGCTCATCATTTGATTGCCTTGGGCGTACGCCCTGATGATCGGGTCGCCATCTGTATCGAACGCAGTCTGGAGATGGTGGTCGGCTTACTGGCTATCCTGAAAGCCGGCGGGGCTTATGTCCCGCTCAATCCGGCCTACCCAACTGAACGGCTGGCCTATATGCTTCAGGACGCGGCGCCGGTGGTGTTATTGACCCGGTCAGCGCAGCTCAACACGCTGCCTGATACCGTGCCGACAGTCTTACTTGATCCGTTATTTGACCACCAGCAGCCGATATGGGCCTCCCAGTCAACGGATAATCCCGACGTACAAGCACAGGGACTGACATCCCGTCACCTGGCTTATGTGATTTACACATCGGGTTCGACCGGCGAACCCAAAGGGGTGATGGTCGAGCATCGCAATGTCGTTAGCCTGATCATCAATAATGGCTTTGCTGATATGGGGCCTGACGACTGTATTGCCCATTGCGCCAACGTCTCATTTGACGCTGCCACCTGGGAAGTGTGGGCTGGCCTGGTTCATGGGGCGCATATTCTACTCATCCCAGAAAAGATCCTGTTACAACCCACCCTTTTTGGTCAGTGCCTGTCATCGGAAGGGGTCAGTGCTCTCTTCCTGACCACGGCTCTGTTTAACCAATATGCAAACCTGATTGGGCCAGCCTTATCCGGCTTACGGTATGTTCTTTTTGGTGGGGAACAGGCGGATACCCGTCCGGCCATTCACCTCAGAACCGCATATCCCCCCCAACATTTACTGCATGTCTATGGACCAACGGAAACCACCACGTTTGCCACCGCCTATGAAATCCCGGCCATGACAGACCAGAACGTTGACGATAAGATACCTGTCGGCCATCCAATCGCTAATACCCAGATTTATATTCTGGATACTCAGGGACAACCGGTTCCCGTCGGTGTGGCGGGGGAAATCCATATCGCCGGTGACGGGGTGGCTCGCGGCTACCTGAACCGGCCTGAACTGACCGCTGAACGCTTCCTTGCCGATCCGTTCTCTTCGGAACCCGATGCCCGCATGTACAAGACCGGTGACCTTGGCCGCTGGCGACACGATGGCAATATCGACTACCTCGGCCGCAATGATTTTCAGGTCAAACTACGCGGCTTTCGTATCGAGCTGGGGGAAATTGAAGCTAAACTCAGCCAATGTGACGGGGTACGTGAAGCGGTGGTGCTGGCCCGCGAAGATGCATCGGGGCAAAAACGGCTGGTTGCTTACCTGCTGCCGCAGGAGGGGGCTGAACTAGTGCCGGCTGAATTGCGCCGGCAGCTTGCCCTACATCTGGCGGACTATATGCTGCCCGGCGCCTTTGTCACGCTGGATGCCTTCCCGCTCACGCCTAACGGCAAGCTGGATCGTCGGGCTCTCCCTGCGCCAGATTTAGCGTCCGTGGTGATCCGGAATTATGCTGCTCCCGTGGGTGAAACAGAAATCGCCTTGGCCGAAATTTGGCAAAACCTACTCGGCCTGGAACACGTGGGCCGTTACGATAATTTCTTCGAACTCGGGGGCCATTCCCTGCTGGCTGTCCAACTGGCGACCCGCATTCGTCAACAACTGGCTCGCGAGTTGCCATTACAACAACTCTTTGACCAGCCGCTGTTGGTCGATCTGGCCCTCGCACTGACTGATACGGCAATAATCTCTCAGGTAAACATCCCTGTGGCTGACCGCAGCCAGCCGTTGCCGCTGTCCTTTGCCCAGCAGCGTTTATGGTTCCTCGCTCAGCTCGATCCAGCGGCCAGCCTGGCTTATCATATTCCCATAGCGTTGCGCCTGACCGGTCAGCTTCATCGCCCAGCCCTGACCCGCGCCCTTGATCATCTGGTTGCCCGCCATGAAAGCCTGCGTACCCGCTTTGTGCTGGTTTCCGGCCAGCCCTGTCAGCATATCGATCCGGCTGATATCGGCTTTGCCCTGTCTTACCAAGATCTGCGCCCATTAACGCCGGACGCCCGTAGCAACCGTATTGCGGAATTAACGGATCGCGAAGCACAGACGCCGTTTGATTTTATTCAAGGCCCGCTGCTCCGGGGTCACCTGCTGCAATTGACCGATGATGAGCAGCTCCTGCTGCTCACCCAGCATCATATTATCTCTGATGGCTGGTCCATCGGCGTATTGCTTCATGAACTCAGTACCCTTTACCGCACCATCCTTGACGGTCAAGACGCTCCCTTACCGCCGTTGCCGATTCAGTATGCCGACTATGCGGTCTGGCAGCGTGGTGAGCTACAAGAAGCCACTCTCACGGCTCAACGTGATTTCTGGTGTGCCCGGCTGGCCGGCGCACCGGCCTTACTGACGCTGCCCACCGACCGACCCCGCCCCGCAGTGCAGTCCTATGTGGGCAGCCGAATACCAGTCCACATTGATGCAGCATTACTGGCTTCGCTTAAAGAACTGGGACAGCGCCATAACACCACCCTGTTTATGACGGTACTCAGTGCCTGGAGCATCGTCCTCACCCGGCTCAGTGGGCAGGAGGATATTGTCATCGGTACGCCGGTGGCTAACCGCCCGCATCATGAACTGGAAGGATTAATCGGGTTCTTCGTCAATACGCTGGCTTTGCGTATCACACTGGATGATTCTACCTGTGTCGCTGATTTACTCGCCCAGGTGCGGGAACATGCTTTCGCGGCCTACACCCATCAGGATCTGCCCTTTGAACAGGTGGTGGAAGCCCTCCAGCCCGAACGCAGCCTGAGTTACAGCCCAATCTTCCAGGTGATGCTGGCCTTAAACAACACGCCACAACATTTATCACTCCAGGAGCCGGTGTTACCTGATCTCCAGCTCTCTCTCGTTGAGCAGGTACACCATAGTGCACACTTTGATTTAACCTTATCCCTGACCGAAACCGAAGCCGGCTTGGCCGGTGAGCTGGCTTATGCCGTGGATTTATTCGATGCCACCACGATTGAGCGGATGGTCGGTTATCTGGCAAATGTACTGACCGCAATGGTGGAGGATGAAACCCAGCGGATTGTCACCCTGCCCATGCTGCCGGCATCGGAGCGGCAACAACTACTGGCCGGCTTCAATGCCGCTCGGATAGATTTCCCACAAGTGGCACTGATCCACACACTGTTTGAAGCACAGGCCGCACAGCATTCTGAGGCTATCGCTGCTGTATTTGGGGAGCAAACGATCAGCTATGGTGAGTTAAACCGCCGCGCCAATCAGTTAGCACATTATTTGATCACGTTGGGAGTACGTCCGGACGATCGGATCGCGATTTGTGTCGAAAGAAGTCTGGAAATGGTGGTCGGCTTACTGGCAATTCTCAAAGCAGGTGGTGCCTATGTACCACTCGATCCGGTTTACCCTGCCGAACGCTTGGCCTATATGCTGGAAGATGCCACACCGGTGGCTTTACTGACCCAAACCACATTATGCGACAAACTGAATAGCCCCTTGCCTGTGGTTTTGCTGGACAACCCTGAACAGGGCCTGGCAATACAACCGACTGACAATCCAAATATTCAGGCGCTGGGCCTGACATCCCGTCATCTGGCCTATGTGATTTACACGTCGGGATCGACCGGAACACCGAAAGGTGTCATGGTTGAGCACGCCAATGTCACCCGCCTGTTAGCCGCCACACAAGCTCGTTTTCAGTTTGATGATCAGGATGTCTGGACGCTGTTCCACTCGTTTGCTTTCGATTTCTCCGTCTGGGAATTGTGGGGGGCGTTGGCTTACGGTGGTCGGCTGATCATTATCTCAGCAGAATGTGCCCGTTCACCGCAGCTATTCTATTCGTTATTGTGTCGTGAACACGTCACAATATTGAACCAAACCCCCAGTGCTTTTCGTCAATTAATTTCCGCCCAGGATGCGACTACACATACGCTGCGGTGCATTATTTTTGGCGGCGAAGCCCTGGAATTGCATACCCTGGCTCCGTGGGTGGAGCGCAACCCGACGGCACAAACCCGTCTGGTCAATATGTATGGCATCACCGAAATTACCGTTCATGCCACCTACCGAGAACTCATGGAATCCGATATCCACTCAGGGCGGGGCAGTTTGATTGGTCAGCCACTGGCAGATCTACGGATCTATATTCTCGACGCCTACGGCCACCCCGTACCGCTTGGTGTGGCGGGCGAAATCTATATCGCCGGAGCCGGAGTCGCTCGGGGCTACCTGAACCGGTCTGAACTGACAGCCGAGCGCTTCCTGACCGATCCGTTCTGCCCTGACTCGACTGCCCGCTTGTACAAGACCGGTGACCTCGGCCGCTGGCTGCCCGATGGCAATATCGAATACCTCGGCCGCAATGATTTTCAGGTCAAACTGCGCGGCTTTCGTATCGAACTGGGAGAAATCGAAGCCCAGCTCACCCAGTGTGACGGAGTACGGGAGGCGGTGGTGCTGGCCCGCGAAGATGAGCCCGGCCAGAAACGACTGGTCGCCTATTTACTACCGCAGACGGGGATTGAACTGGTGCCCGCTGAACTACGCCAGCAGCTTGCCCAGCATCTGGCTGACTATATGCTGCCCAGCGCCTTTGTCACCCTGGACACTTTCCCGCTGACGCCCAATGGCAAACTTAACCGTCAGGCCCTGCCAGCCCCGGATTTATCCGCGGTGGTGACGCGCAGCTACGAAGCCCCCGTCGGTGAAACAGAAATCACCTTAGCCCAAATCTGGCAAAAACTTTTAGGATTGAAACAGGTCAGTCGCCATGACCACTTCTTTGAACTCGGTGGCCATTCGCTGATGATTGTCAGTCTGATCGAAGAGCTACGCAATCTGGGCTGGCAGCTCGACGTGCGCAGCGTGTTTGTCGCGCCGGTTCTGGTTGCGATGGCTCAGGCTATCCAGCGTAAGGTCAGTACCTTTGTCGTGCCCCCCAGCCGTATCCCTGAAGACTGTATGGCTATCACCCCCGATATGCTGCCTCTGGTTTCTCTCTCCCAGGCTGAAATTGATACCCTCGTTGAGAAGATCCCAGGTGGCGCCAGTCAGGTGCAGGATATCTATCCGCTTGCACCGTTACAGGAAGGCATTCTGTTCCATCATCTGTTACAGACACAGGGGGATAATTATCTGCTGCAAAGCTTGCTCGCGTTCGATACCTGTGAACGCCTCAATGCCTTTTTAACCGCACTGCAACAGGTCATTGACCGCCATGATATTCTGCGTACCGCCGTCTACTGGCAAGAACTGGCCCAACCGGTGCAGGTAGTTTGGCGTCAGGCACCGCTGGCAGTTAATGTTTTCAATCCCATCACGGCTGACGACGACGTGGTTGCTCAACTCAGGAGCCATACCGACCCACGCAGACACCGTATCGATCTGAATCGCGCTCCGTTGTTTACCGCCGATATCACCCCTAATCCGGCACAAAATGAGTGGTTACTTGCGCTACGCTTCCATCATCTGGTCAGTGACCATCTGACACTGGAGCTGATTTTTGCGGAAATCGCGCTTATCTTGCAGGGCAAGACGGAGAGGCTGCCAGCGGTATTGCCTTACCGCAACTTTATCGCCCAAATGTTGGCTACCCCGACCGCTGATCATGAGGCTTATTTCCGTACCCAACTGGCGGATATTGATGAACCCACAGCGCCCTTTGCTGTACTCAAGGTTCACCCTGACAACGACCGCGTAACTGAGGCACGCCTCCCTATCGCTCCCGATCTGGCCAAAGCCATCCGTACTCAGGCACGGCGTTTCGGGGTCAGTCCGGGTGTCCTGTTCCATGTCGCCTGGGCACAGGTGCTGGCACAGACCAGCGGCCGTGATGATGTGGTGTTTGGCTCCGTGCTATTGGGTCGGCTGCAAGGCGGCGCGGGAGCCGAGCGAGTATTGGGTATGTTCATCAATACGTTACCAATACGGATTTCCTTGACCAATTACACTGTTCAGAAAGTCGTACGAAATACCCACCACGGTTTAATGATGTTACTGGAACACGAACAAGCTCCATTGGCACTGGCACAACGTTGCAGCGGTATGCCGCAGTCGATACCGTTGTTTAGTACTTTATTGAATTATCGTCATGGTCAATCGGGTGAAACAGGATCAGTTGATACCATCTGGGCAGGTATACGTACTTTAGCCGCAGAGGAACGAACTAACTATCCTATCACCCTGTCAGTGGATGATTTAGGTGTCAATTTCCGGTTAATCGCCCAGACAGTAGCCGATATCGACCCAACCCGCGTAACCAACTATCTGGTCACCGCCATCAGCGGTTTGATTGATGCTTTGGTTCATGATCCACAACGGTTGGTTCAAGACATATCAATCCTGCCCGCCACAGAGCGCCAGCAACTATTGGTAGATGTCAACGCTACGCAAACGGATTTTCCGCAAGACAAGCTGATTCATCAATTATTCGAAGCTCAAGTGGCGCACCATCCCGATACCATCGC
This sequence comes from Xenorhabdus thuongxuanensis, assembly GCF_001908095.1. GTDB lineage: Bacteria > Pseudomonadota > Gammaproteobacteria > Enterobacterales > Enterobacteriaceae > Xenorhabdus > Xenorhabdus thuongxuanensis. The sequence continues at coordinate 18,379 of NZ_MKGR01000032.1, forward strand.
TGTCGTATTTGAAGAACAAACGCTCAGTTACGGTGAACTCAACTGCCGTGCCAATCAGTTGGCTCACCATCTGATTTCATTGGGAGTACAGCCGGATGATCGGGTCGCAATCTGTATCGAACGTAGTCTGGATCTCATCGTAGGCCTGCTCGCTATCCTCAAAGCCGGTGGGGCTTATGTACCGCTCGATCCCACCTATCCGATCGAACGGCTGGCTTATATGCTTGAAGATTCAGAACCTGTGGCCTTGCTGACTCAGACAACACAAGCCGACAAGTTGTCCAGTTTTGTACCTATGTCCATGTCGATAGTGATACTCGACGCTCAAGAATCACTTCTGGAGGAGCAACCAACCTATAACCCAGACATACAGGCTCTGGGATTGATGTCACACCATCTGGCATACGTGCTCTATACCTCCGGTTCTACCGGACTGCCCAAAGGCGTGATGGTCGAGCACCGCAATGTTCTTCGCCTGATTATCAATAATGGCTTTACTGACATTGGTCCCGATGATTGTATCGCCCATTGCGCCAATATTGCTTTTGACGCATCGACCTGGGAAATCTGGTCTGCCTTACTTAATGGTGCACGTCTGCATGTGGTTTCACAATCTGTTCTGCTTAATCCGGCGCATTTCTGCAATTCACTGATTAAGGGGAAAATCAGTGCCCTTTGGTTGACTGTCGGCTTGTTCAACGAATATCTCGATAGCCTTAAGCCCCTGTTTGGGCAATTGCGCTACCTGCTTGTCGGCGGTGATGTGCTTGATCCGAGGAAGATACAACAGGTGCAATTGGCCGGGTTCCAGCCAGCACACCTGATTAATGGCTATGGCCCAACGGAAACCACCACGTTTGCAGCAACTTATGCGATTACTTCACCTGTTGATGTGACCCGCTCTATTCCTGTCGGTCGCCCGATTGCCAATACCCAGATTTATATTCTGGATGTGCAGGGTCAACCCGTTCCTTACGGTGTCGCAGGGGAAATTTATATTGCTGGTGCCGGAGTGGCTCGCGGTTACCTTAACCGTCCTGAACTCACTGCCGAACGCTTCCTCACCAATCCATTCTCCCCAGATCCAGAGGAACGCATGTATAAAACCGGTGACCTTGGTCGTTGGCTACCCGATGACAATATCGAATACCTCGGACGCAATGATTTTCAGATCAAGTTGCGAGGCTTCCGCATTGAACCGGAGGAAATCGAAACCCGGCTCTGCCAATGTGGCGGGGTACGCGAAGCGGTGGTGCTGGCGCGCGAAGACGAACCCGGCCAGAAACGGCTGGTCGCCTACCTATTACCGCAGGAAGGGGTTGAATTGATGCCTGCGGAGCTGCGCCAGCAACTGGCCCGGCATCTCGCTGACTATATGCTGCCCAGTGCCTTTGTCATGCTGGCATCCTTCCCCCTGACCCCCAATGGCAAACTTGACCGTCAGGCCCTGCCTGCGCCGGATCTAGCTGCCGTAGTGACCCAGAGTTATGAACCGCCACAAGGCAGAATAGAAACCGCGTTGGCGCAAATCTGGCAAGATTTATTAGGACTGGAGCGTATCAGTCGCCATGACCACTTCTTTGAACTCGGCGGCCACTCGCTGATGGTCGTCAGACTGATAACCCGCATACAAAACAAATTCTTGGTCAATCTCCCTCTGACCTCGTTATTCACTTCTCCCACATTGATAGAGCAGGCCACTGTCATTCTCTCAGCTCAAATGAATGCGATAGGGAAAAACGAGCTTGAGTCAATTCAAAACGATCTTGACTCATTGTCGGCAGAAGAATTGATGGCAATTTTAGGCGGGGACAGTAAATAATGACAAGGTTAAATATGAATATCAATGATTTAAAACGTGCAGCACTGGAGAAAAGACTTGAAGAACAACTGAAAACCCGCGGGGATCAACAGCAACCGGCATTCATCAAACCCGCGGACAGACATCAGCCTCTGCCTCTTTCTTTTGCCCAGCGGCGGCTATGGTTTATCAGCCAGCTCGATCCGGCGGCCTGCCAGGCTTATCATCTGCCGGTGACATTACGCCTCACTGGTCAACTCGACTGCCATGCGCTGAAAACATCACTTGACCGACTGATTGCCCGCCATGAAAGTCTGCGTACTCGTTTTGTCCTGATAGAAGGCCAACCCTGTCAGCATATCGATCCGGCTGACATCAGTTTTGCCCTGTCCTGCCACGACCTGCGCCCGCTCGATCCCGCCTTGCGTACCCTGCGTGTTGCCGAACTCGCTGATATCGAAGCGCAGGCATCCTTTGATCTTGCCCAAGGGCCGTTAATCCGTGGTCAATTGCTGCAACTGGCAGACGACGAGTATGTGCTGTTGCTGACCCTGCATCACATTATTACTGACGGCTGGTCCGTCGGTGTGCTGGTGCAAGAACTGGGCACCTTTTACCGTGCGACCCTTGACGGTCATCATGATGATCCTTTGCCCCCCCTGCCAATTCAATATGCTGATTATGCGGTCTGGCAACAGGAGCAGCTACAAGGCACGGCCTTCACTGCTCAACGTGATTTCTGGTGTGCCCAGCTTGCTGACGCACCTGCCTTACTCACCCTGCCCACCGACCGGCCACGCCCAGCGGTACAAACCTATGCGGGTAACCGCGTGCCTGTGCACGTTGATGCGGATTTATTGGCTTTACTTAAAGTACTTGGGCAACGTCACAATACCACGTTGTTTATGACGCTGCTCAGTGCCTGGAGTCTTGTACTGGCCCGACTCAGTGGACAGGATGATATCGTTATCGGCACCCCTGTCGCTAACCGACCACAGCATGAACTGGAAGGGCTGATGGGTTTCTTTGTTAATACGCTGGCTTTGCGCGTTACCTTCCATGATGGATTCAATGTGGCCGATCTGCTTGCTCAGGTTCGGGAGCGGGCACTGGCCGCCTATGCCCATCAAGATCTGCCCTTCGAGCAGGTGGTGGAAGCGCTCCAGCCCGAACGCAGTTTAAGCTACAACCCCCTTTTTCAGGTGATGCTGGCCTTAAACAACACCCCCGCCCAAGCGTTAGTACTACCAGGTTTGCAACTGATGACGATTGCTCAGGATCATCGTAATGCTCATTTTGACTTAACCTTATCACTGAGTGAAACCGAGACTGGCCTGATCGGTGAATTGGAATACGCCACCGATTTATTCGACACCACCACCGTTGAACGGATGGTGGTCTATTTAACCCATGTACTGACCGCCATGGTGACGGATGAAACCCAGCAGATTACCACTTTGCCCATGCTGCCCGCATCAGAACGGCAACAATTACTGGTGGACTTCAATGCCACTCAGGCAGATTTCCCGCAAGACGCATTGATCCACCAACTATTTGAAGCGCAGGCAGCACAGCATCCCGATACCCTTGCTGTCGTCTATGAAGATCAAATCCTGAGCTACAGTGAGTTAAACCAACGCGCTAATCGGCTGGCCCACTATCTGATTACTTTAGGCGTGCGTCCGGATGATCGGATAGCGATTTGTGCTGAACGCAGTCTGGACACCATCGTGGGTTTACTCGGTATTCTTAAGGCCGGTGGGGCCTATGTCCCGCTCGATCCAGCTTACCCCGCCGAACGGCTGGCCTATATGCTGGAAGATGCCACCCCGGTGGTGTTACTGACCCAGACAGCACAATTCGACAGACTGCACGACAGCGTCCCTGCAACGGTGCCTGTCATCGTGCTTGATGCCCATAAAACGTTACTGGAAATACAACCGACTCACAATCCGCAAGCCCATACATTGGGGCTAACATCACATCATCTGGCTTATGTGATTTATACCTCCGGCTCAACAGGTCAACCCAAAGGCGTGATGGTCGAGCATCGCAGTGTCCTTCGTCTCATCGTTAATAGTGGCTTTGCTGACATTGATCCGAATGACTGTGTTGCCCATTGTGCCAATATCGCTTTTGATGCCTCGACCTGGGAAATCTGGTCTGCCCTGCTTAACGGGGCATGCCTGCATGTGGTTCCGCAATCCGTGCTGCTCGATCCGGCACATTTCTGCAATGCGCTGATTAAGGGAGGCGTCACTGCCCTCTGGTTAACGGTGGGCTTGTTCAACGAATATCTCAATAGCCTTAAGCCCCTTTTTGGACAATTACGTTACCTGCTTACCGGTGGCGATGTGCTCGATCCGAGGAAGATACAACAGGTACAATTGACTGAATCCCAACCCACCCACCTGATAAGTGGGTATGGCCCAACGGAAACCACGACATTTGCTACCACCTACGAGATTACGTCTCCCATTGATGTAACCCGTTCTATTCCTGTTGGACGCCCGATTGCCAATACCCGAATTTATATTCTGGATGCACAGGGTCAGCCCGTTCCCGTCGGTGTGGCGGGGGAAATTTATATCGGCGGTATTGGTGTCGCCCGTGGCTATCTGAATCGCCTTGAACTGACCACTGAGCGCTTTCTTGCTGATCCGTTCGCGTTGGAACCGGACGCGCGTATGTACAAGACCGGTGACCTTGCCCGCTGGCTGCCCGATGGCAATATTGAATACCTTGGCCGCAATGACTTTCAGGTCAAGTTGCGGGGCTTCCGCATTGAACTGGGGGAAATAGAAATCCAGCTCAGACAATGTCACGGCGTGCGCGAAGCCGTGGTACTGGCCCGCGAAGATGAGCCCGGCCAGAAGCGTCTGGTGGCCTATTTGTTGCCCCAAACGGGTATCGAATTGGTGCCCTTTGACCTGCGTCATCAGCTTAGCCAATATCTCACTGAATATATGTTGCCCAGTGCCTTTGTGATATTAGACGCTTTCCCGCTTACCCCTAATGGTAAACTCGACCGTCAGGCCCTGCCTGTCCCAGATTTATCGGCAGTTGTGGCCCGCAGCTATGCAGCGCCCGTCGGTGAGAGAGAAATCGCCCTGGTGCAGATTTGGCAAAAACTCCTGAGGGTGAAACAAATCAGCCGCCATGACCATTTCTTTGAACTCGGTGGCCATTCGCTGATGATTGTCAGTCTGATCGAAGAGCTGCGTAGTATCGGCAGGAAACTCGAGGTTCGCAGTGTATTCGCCTCACCTGTCCTCGCCGATATGGCTCAGGCTATCCAGCATGATACCCAGGCTTTCGTGGTGCCCCCCAACCTTATTCCTGATGGCTGCACAGCCATTACCCCCGATATGTTGCCACTAGTTTCGCTTTCCCAATCTGAGATTGATGCCATCGCTGATACCGTTTCCGGCGGAGTAAGTAATATACAGGATATCTATCCATTGGCCCCGTTGCAGGAAGGTATTCTGTTCCATTACCGAATGCAGGCACAAGGTGATACCTACCTGTTGCAGAGCCTGTTCGCGTTCAATTCTCGCGATCGTCTCGATAGCTTTCTGGCTGCCTTGCAACAGGTGATCAACCGCCATGATATCCTGCGCACTTCCGTCTTCTGGCAAGGATTGACACAACCGGTGCAGGTGGTCTGGCGCAAGGCACCTCTCACTATCCGTGAGTTCACGCCAACCACAACGGACTCTATTCCCGCACAGTTACAGGCTCACACGGATCCGCGCCAGCACCGTATCAATTTGAACCGTGCACCCCTCTTTGCCACTGATATTGCCTATGATCCGCTACAGGATGAATGGCTGCTGGCCTTGCGTTTCCATCATCTGGTCAGCGACCATATGACACTGGATCTGATTTTTGCTGAAATAGCGCTAATATTGCAAGGACAACAAACACTGCCTACGGCACTGCCCTATCGCAACTTTATCGCCCAAACCCTGAACGTACCAGCCGCAAAGCATGAAGCCTATTTTCGTGCTCAACTCGCCGATATTGATGCGCCAACGGCACCATTTGGTGTGCTGTCGATACCGGATAACCAAACATTAAGCGAGGGTAACGCCATCACCGAAGCCCGCCTTCCTCTTGCCCCTGAGCTGGCGGAAGCCATTCGCAGCCAGGCTCGGCGCATAGGGATCAGCGCGAGTGTCTTATTTCATGTGGCCTGGGCACAGGTATTGGCTCATACCAGTGGTCGTGACGATATCGTTTTTGGTTCCGTACTATTGGGTCGTCTGCAAAGCGGTGCGGGTGCCGGCCAAATACTGGGCATGTTTATCAATACCCTGCCAGTGCGTGTCTCCCTGGCTGATCGCAATGTGCAAACGGTGGTGCAAGCCACCTACGAAAACTTGATGACGCTACTGGAACATGAACAAGCACCATTGGCACTGGCACAAAGTTGTAGTGGTGTTACGCAACCCATGCCGCTGTTCAGTTCCCTGCTTAATTACCGTCATTCCCAAGCCAATGAAGCGAATGCGGTTAATATCTGGTCAGATATGCGCGTCATCGCAACACAGGAACGAACCAACTATCCCATTACGCTATCGGTAGATGATTTAGGTGTTGGTTTTCACCTGACCACCCACACTGTGGCTGATATCGATCCAGTTCGTGTAACCCATTACCTGCTGACAGCCATTAGTGGCCTGATCGATGCTTTGGTACATAATCCGCAACACATGATTTTGGACGTTCCGATCTTACCGACGGCAGAGCGGCAACAAGTGCTGGCAGATTTTAACGACAGCCAAACCGATTTCCCACAAGGTGCACTGATCCACCAGCTATTTGAAGCACGGGCTGAACAGCATGCTGATACCATCGCTGTCGTCTACGAAAACCAGACACTGAGCTATGGCGAACTGAATCAACGTGCCAATCGTCTGGCCCACCACTTGATTGCACTGGGCGTGCGGCCGGATGATCGGGTGGCAATTTGTGCCGAACGCAGTCTGGACACCATTGTGGGATTACTCGGCATCCTTAAGGCTGGCGGAGCTTATGTCCCGCTCGATCCCGCTTATCCCACTGAACGATTGGCCTATATGCTCGAAGATGCTACTCCGGTGGTATTACTGACCCAGATAGCAAAATTTGACAGGCTGTATAACAGCGTACCTGCAACTGTACCTATAGTCGTGCTGGATGCCCAGAAAACGTTACTAGAGGAACAACCGACTCATAACCCTAATTCACAGGCATTGCACCTGACATCACAAAATTTGGCCTATGTGATCTATACCTCTGGCTCTACAGGGCAACCCAAAGGCGTGATGGTCGAGCACCGCAGTGTTAATCGGCTGGTTATCAATAGTGCCTATGCCGATATCGGAGCCCGCGACTGCGTTGCCCATTGTGCCAATATCGCTTTTGATGCATCGACATGGGAAATCTGGTCTGCCCTGCTCAATGGGGCACGCCTGCATGTGGTTCCGCAATCTGTGCTGCTCAATCCTGCACATTTCTGCAATGCGCTGATTAAAGGAGGAGTCACCGCTCTCTGGTTGACGGTGGGTTTGTTCAACGAATATCTCGATAGCCTCAAGCCCTTGTTTGGGCAGTTACGTTACCTGCTTACCGGTGGCGATGTACTCGATCCGAGGAAGATACAACAGGTGCAATTGGCTGCGCCACAACCCGTACACCTGATTAACGGATATGGTCCAACAGAAACCACCACGTTTACCACCACCTACGAGATTACTTCCCCCGTGGATGTAACCCGTTCCATTCCTATTGGCCGCCCGATTGCCAATACCCAAGTTTATATTCTGGATGCACGTGGTCAGCCCGTTCCTCTTGGTGTTGCCGGAGAAATTTATATCGCAGGTGCTGGTGTTGCCCGTGGTTATCTGAATCGTCCTGAACTCACCGCCGAACGCTTCCTGACCGATCCATTCTCCCAGCATCCAAATGCCCGTATGTACAAAACTGGCGACCTAGGTCGTTGGCTGCCCGATGGCAATATCGAATACCTTGGTCGCTATGATTTCCAGGTCAAATTGCGTGGCTTCCGCATTGAATTAGGGGAAATCGAGGCTCAATTGATGCAATGCCAAGGGGTGCGCGAAGCGGTAGTGATTGCCCGTGAAGATGAGTCGGGTCAAAAACGGCTGGTCGCCTATCTGCGGCCTCTGGATGGTACTGAACTGGTGCCGGCCGAATTGCGCCAGCAACTCTCCCAACACCTGGCCGACTATATGTTACCCGGCGCCTTTGTGACATTGGAATTTTTCCCGCTGAACGCTAATGGCAAACTCGACCGTCAGGCACTCCCTGAGCCTGATGCGTCCGCTGTGGTTGCACGCCACTATGAAGCACCGATCAGTGCGGCAGAAATTATTCTGGCCCAAATCTGGCAAGACTTGTTGGGATTGGAGCGAATCGGTCGCCACGATAACTTTTTTGAACTTGGCGGCCACTCATTGATGATCGCGCAATTAGCAACACGCATACAAGATGAATTTCTGGTCGATATCCCTATCTCCTCGTTGTTTCTTTCTCCTCAATTGGCGGAACAGGCCGGCATCATCCTTACCACCCAACTGGATGCTATAGGGAACAGCAATATTGAATCACTCGAGAACGAACTGGATTTAATGTCAACCGAAGAATTAATGGCAATTTTAGGCGGAGACAGCAACAAATGATAAGGAATAACATGAACCGTGATAACCTGAAACATGCTGTTTTACAAAAGAAAATTAAAGAGAAATTACAACATAACAAGCATCATCAGAAGCGGCCACCAATCAAGCAGGCAGTCCGTGATCTTCCTCTGCCATTGTCCTTCGCCCAGCAACGGTTGTGGTTCCTTAACCAACTCGAGCCTGCCGCCAGTTTGGCCTATCATCTTCCAATAGCGCTGCGCCTGACGGGTCAACTTAACCGTGATGCCCTGACTAACGCACTCGATCGCCTGATTGCGCGTCACGAAAGCCTGCGTACCCGCTTTATACTGATTGAAGGTCATCCCTGCCAATACATTGATTCTTCTGATATTGGCTTTACCCTGTCCTGCCATGATCTGCGTCCGTTAGACACCGAAACACGCACTAACCGTCTCGCCAAACTGACCGCCCTTGAAGCACAGGCACCTTTCGACCTGACCCAAGGCCCATTGATCCGCGGCCAACTGTTACAGCTAACGGATGAAGAACATGTGTTATTGCTCACCCAGCATCACATCATTTCTGACGGCTGGTCTATCGGGGTGCTGGTGCACGAACTGGGTGCGCTCTATCGTGCGGCTCTCAACAACCATGATGATCCGCTTCCGTCACTGCCCATTCAGTATGTTGACTATGCCGTCTGGCAGCGCGAGTGGTTACAAGGCACCATCCTTGCCAAACAACGCGATTTCTGGTGTACGCAACTTAAGGGCACCCCAGCCTTGCTGACGCTGCCCACGGATCGGCCACGCCCCTCCGTACAGACTTATGCAGGTAGACAGGTGCCTGTTCAGTTTGATGCGGCCTTGCTGGCATCACTTAAGTCATTTGGACAACGGCATCACACCACTCTGTTTATGACTGTACTGGCAGCCTGGAGTATTGTACTCGCCCGACTCAGTGGGCAGGATGACATTGTCATCGGCACGCCAGTCGCCAACCGCCCGCACCGTGAACTTGAGGGGTTGGTTGGTTTCTTTGTCAATACGCTGGCCTTGCGTGTCACTTTCAAAGATGATCTCAATGTGGCAGATCTGCTTGCTCAGGTTCGGGAACGGGCGCTTGCTGCCTATGCCCATCAGGATCTGCCTTTTGAACAGGTGGTGGAAGCGCTCCAGCCTGAACGTAGCCTAAGCTATAGTCCGATCTTCCAAGTGATGTTGGCTTTAAACAATACGCCCGCCAGAACCCTGACGTTACCAGGCCTGCAACTCACTCAAATTGAACAAGCACGTCACAGTACCCACTTCGATATGACCTTATCGCTGACCGAAAACGAATCTGGTCTGTTCGGCGAACTGGAATATGCCGTTGATCTGTTTGATTCCTCAACGATAGAACGTATGACCGGCTATTTGAAACGGGTACTTGTGGCAATGACAAGCGATGCCGGACAAGATATTACCAAACAAACCATTGCCAGCCTGCCAATATTGTCAGCATCGGAGCGGCACCAATTGTTGGTGGAATTTAACACCACTCAAGCCGATTTCCCACAGGAAGCCCTGATCCATCAACTGGTCGAAGCGCAAACTGCACAAACGCCCAATGCGACGGCAGTAGTGTGTGGAAAACAGTCTCTTAGCTATGGGGAATTGAATCGCTATGCCAATCATCTGGCTCATCATTTGATTACACTGGGGATAAATCCAGACGATCGAATTGCTATCTGTGTCGAACGCAGTTTAGAAATGGTGGTAGGATTACTGGCTATTCTTAAAGCGGGAGGCGCTTATGTCCCGCTCGATCCTGCTTATCCAACCAGCCGATTGGCCTATATGCTTGAAGATGCGGCTCCCGTCATGGTCATCACCCAGAAAAAGCTAATCGACAGACTGATCAGCTCCGTACCTACGGTATTCATCGACAATCTGCTCGACAATGACAATCACGAACCCTTAAGTCAATCGACAGACAATCCCGATGCGCAATCTCTGGGTTTAACATCAAATCATCTGGCCTACGTGATCTACACATCAGGCTCCACCGGCTCCCCCAAAGGGGTTGCTATTGCCCATCGTAATACCGTGAATTTTCTGACCTGGGTCCAACGAACTTTTCGCCCCGAAGCATTGGCTCATACTCTGTTCGCGACTTCATTTAATTTTGATTTGTCCGTGTACGAATGTTTTGCGCCACTGATTTCTGGGGGCACAGTTCATATTGTTTCTGATGCCCTGTCGTTAATCGCGACCAAACCCTCTTCTACAGAACATGCGATCAGCCTGATTAATACAGTGCCATCGGCCATCGCACATTTGAGCGAGACAAACGCCATTCCGCCCACCGTTAAAACCATTAATTTGGCAGGGGAAGCGCTGAAACCTCATATCGTCGAACATTTGTTTACCCATTCAGATGTAGAAGATATCTGCAATCTCTATGGTCCTTCGGAGACGACAACGTATTCGACCTGGACATGCATGAATCGAATGACAAATGCGGTTTCTCATATTGGTCGCCCCATCGCCAATACCCGGATCTATATTCTTGACGTCGTCGGTCAACCTGTTCCCCTTGGGGTTAGCGGCGAAATTTATATCGCCGGTGCCGGTGTGGCTCGCGGTTACCTGAATCGACCTGAACTCACTGCTGAGCGCTTCCTAAGCGATCCCTTTTCTTCAGAACCGAATGCGCGTATGTATAAAACCGGTGATCTGGGTCGCTGGCTGCCCGATGGCAATATCGAATACCTTGGCCGCAATGATTTTCAGGTCAAGCTGCGCGGATTCCGCATTGAATTAGGGGAAATCGAGGCCCAACTGATGCAATGTCAAGGCGTGCGCGAAGCGGTGGTAATTGCCCGTGAAGATGAACCGGGGCAGAAACGGTTGGTCGCCTATCTGCGGCCTCTGGATAGTACTGAACTGGTGCCGGCCGAATTGCGCCAGCAACTCGCCCAACACCTCGCTGATTATATGTTGCCCAGCGCCTTTATGACATTGGACACTTTCCCGCTGAACTCTAATGGCAAACTTGACCGTCAGGCCCTGCCTGTCCCCACTACATCTGCGATGATAGCTCGCGGCTATGAAACGCCGGTCGGAGAGATAGAAACCACTTTAGCCCGGATCTGGCAAGATTTGCTGGGACTGGAACAAGTCAGTCGTCATGACCATTTCTTTGAACTCGGCGGACACTCATTGATGATCGTCAACCTGATTGAACAACTGCATAACCTGGGTTGGCGGCTTGACGTGCGCAGTGTGTTCGCGACCCCGATCCTCAGTGAGCTGGCGCAAACCATCCTGGCATATCAAGACAATCCCTGCTCTTTCGAAGTGCCACCCCAGCTTATTCCCGCAGGCTGTACTTCCATTAGCCCGGATATGCTGCCGCTGGTTTCGTTGTCCCAAAACGAGATTGACGCTATCGTCGCGGCTGTACCAGAAGGAGCCGCCAATGTGCAGGATATCTATCCACTGGCACCGTTACAGGAAGGCATTCTCTTCCAGCACTTGCTACAGACACAAGGTGATGATTATCTGTTGCAAAGCCTGCTCGCTTTCGATACCCGCAAACGTCTTGATGCCTTTTTAGCTGCGTTGCAACACATTATCGATCGCCATGACATTCTGCGAACTGCCGCCTATTGGCAAGATCTGGCTCAGCCAGTTCAGGTGGTTTGGCGTCAGGCATCGCTACATATCAATATTTTCACCCCAACCACAGAAAGCGATGTTTTATCGCAACTACGTGCTGGCACAGATCCGCGCCAACATCGCCTCGATCTGAGCCGCGCGCCGCTGTTCGCCGCAGATATCGCCCATGATCCTGTACACAATGAATGGTTGTTATCTTTGCGTTTTCATCATCTGGTCAGTGACCATATGACACTGGAGCTGATTTTCGCTGAGATTGCCCACATGTTGCAGGGAAATGCCGCCATGCTGCCCACTGCGCTACCTTATCGCAACTTTATTGCCCGGATATTAAGTGTGCCAGTAGCAGAGCATGAAGCCTATTTCCGTGACCAACTGGCTGATATTGATGAGCCAACCGCTCCCTACGGGATACTCAACGTACCCAGCGATAATCGGGCTATCAACGAACACTGTCTGTCGCTTGATCCCACTTTGGCGAAGGTGATTCGCTCTCAGGCTCGCCGTTTAGGCATCAGTCCCGGCGTTCTGTTTCATGTCGCGTGGGCGCAAGTGCTGGCACAAACCAGTGGTCATGACGATGTGGTCTTTGGCTCGGTATTATTGGGGCGTTTGCAGGGGATCGCAGGAGCCAACAGAATATTGGGTATGTTTATTAACACGCTGCCGATACGGATTACTCTGATCGGACTCAGCGTACAAGAAGTAGTACAGACCACCTATCGCAATCTGACCCTGTTATTAGAACATGAACAGGCACCATTATCGCTGGCACAACGATGCAGTGGCGTAGCCCAACCGATGCCGTTGTTCAGTGCCTTATTGAATTATCGTCACAGTCAATCTGGTGAAGTAGAAACGGTCGATTCAGCCTGGGCTGGGATACGTATCCTGGCGGCAGAAGAACGAACCAACTATCCAATCACGCTATCAGTGGATGATATGGGGACTGGTTTCCACTTAACTGCCCAAACTGTGACGAATATTGACCCTGCACGCATAATCCATTATCTGATCACTGCCATCAGCGGTCTTATTGATGCACTCACTCATAACCCACAGCAACCCATTCTGCACGTGTCGATCCTACCTCCTCTGGAGCAACAACAACTGTTGGCAGGCTTCAATGCCACACAAGCCGATTTTCCGCAGGAGGCCCTGATTCATCAACTGTTTGAAATAGAAGCGATACAGCATCCCGACGCTATCGCCGTGGTGTCCGGTGAACAGTCACTTAGCTATGGTGAACTGAATCGCCGTGCCAATCGCTTAGCACATCATTTAATAACGTTGGGTGTATGCCCAGATGATCGTGTCGCGATGTGTGTCGAACGCAGTCTGGAAATGGTAGTTGGTTTGCTTGGTATCCTCAAGGCTGGTGGGGCTTATGTGCCACTTGATCCGGCTTATCCTGCCGAACGGCTGGCCTATATGCTTGAAGACTCGGCACCAGCAGTGGTACTGACCCAAAGAACATGGCTTGATATTTTTACAAATACTGAATCAACTGATGCTATTCCTATCATCACACTTGATGTCCAGGATCCCTTCATGGAAACACAGCCAGATCACAATCCAGAGGTATCAGGTCTGACTGCCCATCATCTAGCTTATGTTGTTTATACTTCTGGCTCCACCGGCTTACCCAAAGGGGTAATGAGTAGTCACCGAGCCTTATGCAATCGGTTATTGTGGTTCGTCCGAGATATCGCAATTCCGCCATTAGTTGGAGCGCTAAAAACCAGTATCAGCTTTGTCGATTCAGTGACTGAAACCTTGGGCGTGCTACTGGCAGGTGGCAAACTGGTCGTTTTTGATAACCATGAAGTCAAAGATCCCATCCGTTTCAGTGAAGGCTTGCAGCGTTTTGATGTTAACTACTTGGTCGTCGTACCTTCCCTCTTGAAAATATTGATACAAGGTAGTGATAAACAAGGCGATAAAGGTCATTATCTGAAATCAATTAAGATGTTGATTTGCAGCGGAGAACAGCTTGCACCTGAGTTAGCACAACAAGTAGTCACTGAGTATCCCTGGCTCCGTCTCCTTAATTTCTATGGTTCGTCCGAGATCAATGGTGATGCCACTTGGTATGAATATTCTGCTCAGTCAGGTGTACCGGCAGTTTCAGTGATTGGCCGACCCATCGCCAATACCCAAAGCTATATTCTCGATTCCCAAGGGCAACTCACTCCCTTTGGTGTCACGGGGGAAATTTATATCGCTGGCGTTAGTCTGGCTCGCGGTTATCTAAACCAGCCTGAACTGACTATTGAGCGTTTCCTTGCCGATCCGTTCTCTTCAGAGCCAAACGCCCGTATGTATAAAACCGGCGATCTGGGTCGCTGGTTGCCCGATGGTACGATTGAATACCTTGGCCGCAATGATTTTCAGGTCAAGCTGCGCGGCTTCCGCATTGAATTGGGAGAAATAGAGGCACAACTGATGCAATGTGATGGGGTGCGTGAAGCCGTAGTGATCGCACGCGAAGATGAGCCAGGTCAGAAATACTTGGTTGCCTATCTGCGGCCATGGGATGGTGCTGAACTGGTGCCCGCTGAACTGCGTCAGCAACTCGCTCAACACCTTGCCGACTATATGCTGCCCAGTGCTTTTGTCACGTTAGCCACTTTTCCATTAACGCCTAACGGCAAACTCAACCGACAGGCACTCCCTGTACCGGATGCTTCTGCCATAGTGATGCGCAGCTATGAAGCACCTATCGGTGAAATAGAAACGGCGTTGGCACAAATCTGGCAAGACTTGCTGGGGCTGGAACGTGTTGGCCGTTATGATCATTTCTTTGAGCTGGGCGGGCACTCCCTGCTGGCCGTCCAGCTTGTCGCCCGTATTCGCCAAATGCTGGCGCGGGAATTGCCGTTACAGATCCTCTTTAACCAACCGATTCTAATGACACTAGCTCATACGCTGGCTAGAACGGCGACAACGACTCAAACCGTGATTTCCATTGCTGACCGCAACCAGCCATTGCCCCTGTCCTTTGCCCAACAACGTTTATGGTTCCTCTGTCAACTCGATCCGGCGGCGAGTCAAGCCTACCATTTGCCTGCGGCACTACGCCTGACCGGTTCACTGGATCATCATGCGTTAGTTATTGCTCTTGACCGTCTGGTTGCCCGCCATGAAAGCCTGCGCACTCGCTTTATATTGATTGAGGGGCAACCTTACCAACACATTGAATCCGCTGACATCGGTTTTACCCTATCTTGCCAAGACTTGCGCCAGCTTGATCCGGCCTTGCATACCCGCCGTGTTACCGAGCTTGTCGAACTCGAATCCCAAACTCCCTTCGATTTCGTCCAAGGGCCACTTATTCGTGGTCAATTGTTGCAACTGGCAGACGAAGAGCACATCTTGTTGTTGACCCTGCATCACATTATCACCGATGGTTGGTCTCTTAGTGTATTAGTGCGAGAATTGGGGATTTTCTACCGTGCGGCGCTTGATGGCAATGAAGATCCTTTACCACCACTGCCCATCCAGTATGCTGATTATGCCGTTTGGCAATATGCGCAACTAAAAGAAACGACCCTCACTACACAACGTGATTTCTGGTGTGCTCAGCTTAAAGATGTGCCGGCCTTACTGACGCTGCCCACGGATCGGCCACGCCCAGCCATACAAACCTATATTGGCAACCAGATCTGTTTTCAGTTTGATGCCGCGTTATTGGCATCACTGAAGGGACTTGGACAGCGTCATAACAGCACCTTGTTTATAACCCTATTGAGTGCCTGGAGTATCGTATTGGCCCGACTCAGTGGTCAGGACGATATCGTTATCGGCACACCAATCGCCAATCGCCCACACCATGAGCTTGAAGCAGTGATGGGGTTTTTTGTCAATACGCTGGCTTTACGTGTCAAATTTAATGGTGACCTCAATATAGCGGATCTGCTCGCACAAGTTCGGGAACAAGCACTTGCCGCCTATGCTCATCAGGAGCTGCCTTTCGAACAGGTCGTGGAGGCACTCCAGCCTGAACGTAACTTAAGCTACAGTCCTATCTTTCAGGTAATGCTGACCTTGAATAACACCCCCGCTCAGAACCTGGTATTACCTGATTTGCAACTCACATCCATTGAACAAGCTCATCATGGTGCCTATTTTGACATCACATTATCACTCACTGAAACCGAATCTGGTTTGGTCGGCGCTATAACCTATGCCGCTGATTTATTCGATTCAACAACTGTTGAACGTATGGTTGGCTACTTGAAAAACATACTAGTGGCCATGGTCACTGATGCAACACAACGCATTGCCACTCTGCCAATAATGCCAGAATCGGAACAGCAATTACTGGCAGATTTCAATGCCACACAGATGGATTTCCCGCCAAACACCTTAGTCCACCCTCAATTTGAAGCGCTGGCAGAACAACAACCCAATGCGCCCGCCGTGGTATTTGAAGGGCAAACTATTCGCTATGGCGAACTGAACCGCCGCGCTAATCAGCTAGCCCATTATCTGATTGCGCTGGGCGTCCGTCCG
>NZ_MKGR01000033.1:0-14210 GCF_001908095.1 Xenorhabdus thuongxuanensis
TTAGCTTGAACGAAGAGAAAGCCGCGTCATTTAGGCGCAGTCGGTAACATGCCCTTATAGGGCTAGAGCAAACCACCCGCTATGCGGGTGGTTCTGATTTGAATATCTAAATGTGGATTTAGATAAATATGTAGTATGGAGCGGTTACCTTTTTGAGTGTCTAATTTCAAGTGTTAGTAACACCCATAAAGACAATCTATTAATAATTTAAAGAACTCAATATGACTATCACAACAGTTTGATTTTGAGATTATTGTCACGATTATTGTGATTATTCGTCTTGTGTTTGAGTTAAATTTTACTTTAAGTAAAACGCTAATCGCTCATAAGATTTACAGTAGAGCGATGGTTCTGGACATATCACAAGCCTATTAAGAGTGTGAACGGAAGAAAAATCATTTTATTAAGAAAATAATGTTTTTTCCTTCAAACCCTATCATCAAACAAAAATTTGACCCCACTCTACCCAATCGATAGAGTACTTAATTGTTATCAATGATCTTATCGCCTGTAAAGATCACCCATCGGGTGGCGAAACAAAACTCCTGTAGCCTGAAAGGGAGTGCATGCAATGCGGTACATCTGCGCACTTTTGGAAGCAGATATCCTCGGACACCTAACCTTCCGTCTGAGGATGAAAGTTTCCCGGTGGTATTCATCATCGGCTATTCACATACATAACCGAGCAGAACATACTCTGCCTTACGTTAATCGATACCGCTTTAATCGGTACAACATTCACCTGCATTTTGCATTTATCACGAAAAACGTCCCGAATATTGCGCGGCGTCACTTGTGTTAAAGCGCAGCGTTTACCAAGTGACGTCGCAAAGCGGCCAACGTCCAGAGCACGTAGAGCCTGACTTTACGGCCGATTTGAACCCCGCATTACTCAGTGAAACCACGCAAAACAGACCATTAACCGCCATTTTGTTTGATTGATAAACGATCGCCTTATCGGATTTTCAACCCATTGCCTGATTGCAGGCTGATGCAGTAAAAATGAAGGAGAAATTCATCACGTCAAGATAATGAGGCGTTCATCCTGAGCTGATCAGGCCCTGAACGGGGAGCATGTCATCGCTGTGCTGAGCACGTCGCGAGCTCCTGCAATAACTCAACACAATCCCGCCCTGCTACACATTGTCTGACGCACCACGGAACGGTGAACCTGAACCGACACGCAGGGAATTGTTTTAAAAACGACTCAAAAAATGAATAAAACACAAGTAAAGCAGCAGGAGAGGCGAAAATGGCGCAGGGATCGACACGTTCAAAGGTTGAGCAGTTCAGAAAAGCCTTTATTACTCATGCCCGACAGGCGGGCGGAAGTTTTGTGACAGTGGCTGGCAAAATACCGCAATGATAATGTTGATTAAAAAACAGGCGGGTGTGCCCGTGGCACACGCGATTAAAAAGCGTACTGTTTTGGACGGAATACCCCGGATTAGACATCATCCTGGGTTACCTGAGTCAAGAGTGGGTTAAAAAGTATACGCCTGTGCCCGTGGCACACACGGTTAAAAAGTGCACGGTTTTGAGCGAGGTACTCCAGATTGGACATCATCCTGGGTTGCCTGAGCTAAAGGTGGTTAAAAAACAGACTCATGTGCCCGTGGCACACGCGATTAAAAAGTGCACGGTTTTGAGCGAGGTACTCCAGATTGGACATCATCCGGGGTTACCTGAGCCTGGCATGGTTAAAAAGCATACGCCTGTGTCCGTGGCACACACGATTAAAAAGTGCACGGTTTTGAGCGAGGTACTCCAGATTGGATATCATTCTGGGTTACCTGAGCCTGGTATGGTTAAAAAGCATACGCCTGTGCCCGTGGCACACGCGATTAAAAAGTGTTCTGTTTTGAGCAAGGTACTCCAGATTGGACATCATCCTGGGTTACCTGAGCCTGGGGTGGTTAAAAAGCATACGGCTGTGCCCGTGGCACATGAGGCTAAAAAAACATCACTTTTGGTCGCGAATAAAATTCACTCTTTTTCCCGTTTCCCATAACTGGTTATTCGTTGAGTCGCAAACGCCTTTGCCTTGATAGTTCTACTGACTTATCAAGGCAAAGGAGTCTTTGTGCGTGTCTGATTCAGAAGACAAATCATCATCCCAGCCGCGTTTACGCGCCGGGGTATTAACCTCCTCATTAACGATTGAACTGCATACCCACTATGCCATCCGTCTGTGGGCAGGGCGCAGACGGGAAGAGATCAGCAATCCACGAAAATTTTCGGGCATTCTCGGGATGCCGCAGGTGATTAAACGCGCGGGCACGATCAGTGTGGATGCCGCTGCCGATAATCCGTATGCCGATACCTGGCTGGTGAAGCTGGAACAAGCGCTGGATAAGACTTCCGCCAATCTCCAGCAGAGTCTTGCCACTTTGCAGGATACGTTGAACGCGGTACCACAGCAGATCACCTTATCCGCCATTTCCTCCGTCGAACCGCTGAATATCGGGGTTTACAGTCATTCACCATTAGGCTACCGCTGTGTCTGGCTGCTGGTTGGCTATGACCAGCTCGCCATGAAAACGTTTCAGGTTTTCCATTACGGGCTGATTTCACGCGCAGAGCGTGATGCCTTTCTGCACAATGGCAGCCGTGCCGTTCGCCAGATTTATGGCATTGTACGCTCTTACCGTTCCCTGGCGGTCACCCGGCATGATATTGCGGAAAAAACGCCGGCCGGGCTTGAGGCGATTAAGTGGCTGGGTGAACCCCACCCCGACATTTTGTCAGGCAAGTTGCGGTCGGTTTTCTCGCCGCCATTGCGCCCGGCTGCGCAAGGCTGAGGGAGGGAAACTATGCCACTTTATCTGTGTGAAAAACCCTCCCAGGCCAAAGACATTGCCAAAGTCCTGGGGGTGAAACAGCGCGGGCAGGGATTTCTCTTCGGTTCCGGTGTGATTGTCACCTGGGCCATCGGGCATTTGCTGGAGGTGGCTGCACCTGAACACTATGGCGAGCAATTTGGTCCGCCGTGGCGGATGGCGGTGCTGCCGGTGCTGCCCGCTCAATGGCAATGGACAGTCAAAAAAGAGACCGCCGGACAGTTTGCGGTGATCCAGCAATTATTGAAACAGACGGAGGAAGTGATTATTGCCACTGATGCCGACCGCGAAGGGGAAGTTATTGCGCGGGAGTTGCTGGAGTATTGCCATTTCACCGGTACGGTCAGGCGTCTTTGGTTGTCGGCACTGGATGAAACCAGCATCCGGCAGGCACTGGCCGCGATATTGCCGGGTGAGCAGACAGCAGCACTCTATCAGGCTGGACTGGGACGGGCACGTGCTGACTGGTTAACGGGCATCAACCTGACCCGTTTGTATACCCTGAAAGCGCAGGCCCTGGGTTTTGGCGATGTGCTGTCCATCGGACGGGTGCAGACCCCGACACTGGCACTGGTGGTGAACCGGGATAAGGCCATCGCCCGGTTTGAGCCAAAACCTTACTGGCAATTGGTGGCTAAACTGGAAAAAGACAGCATGCGTTTTCGGGCCAAATGGCAGCCGGTAACGGATGAGTGTGATGAAGAAAACCGTTGTATTCAGCCGGATATTGTTCAGGCCGCTCAGCAACGTTGTCAGCAGGCAACACACGCCACCGTCATGGATGTCAGCAAAAAACGGGAGAAAACACCCCCGCCACTCTGTTTTGATTTGGGGACATTGCAGCAGACCGCTTCCCGTCACTGGGGCATGGGGGCGAGCCAGGTGCTGGCGATTGCCCAGTCCCTGTATGAAACCCATAAAGCGACCACCTATCCGCGCACGGATTGCGGCTATTTGCCAGCGTCCATGCAGGCAGATATTCCTGTCGTGTTGACAGCACTGGCGCGAACCGACCCGGCTATGGAGACCATTATCAGCCAGCTGGATAAACAAGGTGTTTCCCGTGTCTGGAATGACAAAAAAATCACGGCACACCATGCCATTATTCCCACGCGTCATCCTTTTGATCTCACCCGGTTAACGACCGATGAGCTAAAGGTTTATCAGCTTATCCGTCAGTATTATCTGGCGCAATTTCTGCCGGCGCAGGAAACCGATGTGACCGACGTGACACTGGATATCGGTGGGCAACATTTCCGGGTGAAAGGGCGGGTGAATGTGATCACAGGCTGGAAGGCACTGTTTGCCGATGGAACGAGAGAACATGAAAAGGAAGACGAGCAGGAAGCCGGCTTACCCCTGCCAGCCCTTAACCAGGGCGATCGCTGTCAGGTGATTGAGGCAAAAATTCAGTCACTGTACACCAAACCGCCGGCACCGTTTACTGAAGGTACCCTGATTGCCGCGATGAAAAATGCCGCCAGTCTGGTCAGTGATCCGCAATTGAAACAAGTCTTGCGAGAAAGTGCCGGATTAGGCACAGAAGCCACCCGTGCCGGCATTCTGGACACCTTATTTAAACGCCAGCTGATTGAGCGGAAAAAGAAAGCGATCCACGCAACACCGCTGGCGCAGGAACTGATTGCCGGGCTGCCGGCGGTACTGACCGATCCGGGTATGACCGCGTTATGGGAACAATCGCTGGAAGATATTGCACAGGGTAAAGCGTCACTGGCGGTTTTTATGCAAAAACAGGTGCAGTGGCTTGTGCATTTAGTCGAGCGCGGCAAGGCACAGCCGCTGCATCTGACGTTGCCGAAAACACCCGAATGCCCGAACTGTGGCGGCCGGATGCGGCAACGGCAGGGAAAAACCGCGCCGTTCTGGGGTTGTGTGAACTATCCGGCCTGTAAAGGCATGCTGAATGACAAAGCGGTCACCCAATCGCGCAAAGCCCGGCGGGCAAATCAACGGACATGAAGATCTGGTTGTTGGTTGACGCCCTGACAGGATGCTTTAAGAATTAACCTGTTTCTTAAATGATCGATGAGCCTGCAACGATCGCCTCCGGGTGGCTGTAAAGCTCCCGTAGCCTGAAAGGGAGCGCCTCAACGCGGTACATCTGCCCACCTTTGGAAGCAGATATTGCCAGCTCAACGGCAATGAAGGTTCATTATTCTTTATCAGCGCGTCAGTAACGTATCTGTCTGACACCCGGCGGGGAAAAATCTTCCCGTCAGGGGACAGGATTTTCTCCGTTACCCCTTATTGTTTACCTCCATGGAGAACATCGTATGTCTGAGAACGCAACAGCATTAACCAAAAACGACTATTTCAACCTGAATATCAAGGGACTCGGCTATTTGAATAATATCCGCCATGTCAGTACCGCCAGTGGCACGTTCCTGAGCTGTGTGATTAATGCGTTAAATGGTCCCGGTGATAATCCGGTCTATGTCCGTTTTGATATTACCGTGGTCGGCAAGGAGGCGACCAGCCTGGTGGGTCGTTGCCAGAAAGCCGTTGACGAGGATAAAAAAGTGTTGCTGGGCTTTACCTTAAGTAACCCGTCCACCGATATTTTTACCCTGAAACGCGGCGATCATGCCGGTGAACAGCGCGTCAGCCTGAAAGCCCGCCTGATTAAAGTGGACTGGATTAAAATCGGGCAGGACAAAGTGTACCAGGCCGAACAATCCGATTCGACGCCGCCACAAAACGGTGTCGCGCAAGCCGAATATGCAGAAAATTCATTCTGATACTCATTCTACTCCACTGACTTGCCCTGATGTTTCAGGGCAGTCTCTTTGCTAACAAATACAATAGGGTACAGAGATGACTATCCCCCCCATTGGCGTTCTGGCACTGCAATATTGTTATAAGCAATTACCGTTAACGGTGTTACAAACCCGTGCAGGCTTTTATATCGGCACGATGGATGAGGGCGTCCCGTGCTCTCGTGAATCAACCGAGTATTTTGCCCGCCGTGAGCAGGCGGAATTTGCCCTGAAACAGGGGCGCTGGACACAGCGTCAGTCAGCGTAACAGAAAGGAAATCGATATGTCTTCACGTGGAGTAAACAAAGTCATTTTATTGGGTTATCTGGGGCAAGATCCAGAGATCCGTTACCTGCCAACCGGTGGTACCGTGGCAACGCTGTCAATGGCAACATCAGAAAGCTGGCGGGATAAACAAACCGGCGAGATGCGGGAGAAAACCGAATGGCACCGGGTGGTGATCTTCGGCAAACTAGCCGAAATTGCGGCAGAGTACCTGCAAAAAGGCGCCCAGGTTTACATTGAAGGCCAGTTGCAAACGCGCAAATGGCAGGATCAACAGGGGCAGGATCGCTATTCAACCGAAGTGGTGGTGAATGTGAATGGCACGATGCAGATGCTGGGCAGCCGTGGCGAGGCAAAACAGGCGGCTGTCCAGCAGGTTGGGCATAAGCCAGCACCGAAGCCACCGTCTTCTAAATCCGCCAATAAGGAAAGAAAGGTGACTCCGGCAGTACAACCTGCTGTGTTACCGGAAGAGGAGGAAGTAGACTGGGGGGATGAGATCCCGTTTTGAGTGGTTAAACTTATTGCCCTGTTATCACAGGGCTTATCCTCAACCTTAATTTATGGGTAAAATGATGTGGCTTATTTAATACGAGTGACCAGTATGGTCAGCTGATTTAGCCACCGATTGAAATGTGGGCATTGGGCGCGAATGATATCTAAACCAATATCACCGACGATCAGTGGACCATGTAAGGTTTTATGATAATTGGGAATGATTGCCAGAATACGTTTAGACGGTGCCGTTTGCGGGCTGTTATTGATATCTTCAGGTGTATCAAATTCATCTTTGATGGCCTGTAGTGCGGCAATTGGTGCATGGTCATCAAGCCAGTCTGCAAATTTTTCGGGTTGGCAAAATAGTAACGCTTCAAATTCATGCAATAACAGATTGGGAATAAAATTAGCCTGTCCGATATCATTAGCGAAAGCCTGCTCCAGCTTCACGACCCGTACGTTGGCCGCATTATCCCGTTGTTCGTTATAATCAGGGAAATCAGTTGGCAGACCATAGTAGTCGATAAGTGTGGTGACGAATGCACCGGGATCTTGTCGGCATAAGCGGATAATTTGGTGTTTTACTTTGCCGTAACTCGTGATCCCCCCTTTCTGGCTGGAACTCGTCTGGGCTAATATGGGTGTCAGATAGATATGTTGTGCAAAAAAATAAGGTGCCAGCACATCCCGCACGAAAGTTTCTTCCGTCTGCCCTTCGACAAAAACGTTGATACGGATCATCGCTGTGGCCTCCCGCCAAGTAAGTTTTTCTTCCATAATTCACCCAGGCTATAGTCTTCAAGCCATTCTGACAGGGCTTCATTATCCAGGCGCTTAAAGGTGGAGGCGCCTTGTTGTTTGTCGACCACAATCAGGTCATCAGCATCAAACTGGTTAACCAGCTCGACCGACTGAGTGGAAATAATCAGTTGATGTTTATTGCTGGCATTTTTAATCAAACCCGCCAATACATTGATGGCATAGGGATGGAGTCCGAGTTCAGGTTCATCAATAATAATAGAATCGGGCATGTAATCTTCGGGTTGCAGTAGCACAGTCGTTAGTAAAATAAAGCGCAAAGTACCATCAGAAAGTTCACTGGCTTTAAAAGGAATATCCTGATCTTTTTCTGTCCATTCGAGTTGAATGTAGTCGGCATTATCCGGTGTGGATCGTAAATAAAAATCACCAAAAAACGGCGCGACCATCTGAATGGCTTTGATAATGCGGGTGTAATGTTGTTGATGATTTTTTTGCAGACGATACAGAAATGCCGCTAAATTGGCCCCATCTTCCCGTAGGTAATCATTATCATTAATGCGGTAAGTTTGTTTAACTTTGGCACTGTCACTCGTATCATGAAAATGATATACCCGCCAACGAAGCGGAGTCGGTAAGGTGTCATTTTCAAGGTTCGTATGATTAACCTGAGATTCAAAATGTCCGGCACCAATATCATATTCTCTTTTACTGTCACAAAAGAGTGATTCATGGCGAAACATCATGCGGTTATCATTAGTCGGTTCCAGTTCAAATTTATAACCATTGTGGCCAAAAGAAAGTTCGGCTCCCATAAATTCGGTTTTTTTGCGACCAAAGTGTAAGAGGGTATCGGGTCCCCCCATTTTACCAACAAGAGATTGTAAGCGCTGATCGAGCAGGACGGAGGACAAACGAAAGAAACTGATGAAATTGGATTTTCCGGCACCATTGGCCCCAATAAGGATATTCAGGCTTCCCATTTGTAAATCACATTTTGCGATAGATTTGTAGCCTGTTATCTTAATTCTGCTTAAGTGGTCATTATCAGTTATTGGTTTCATAATTTTGCCTTTTCAGCATCATGTGACTCAACTTTGCCTTATTATACACTTTTCTGATGACGGCTTGAGGGATATAATCTTGCTCAAGTACACCTGCCACGCTGAGTCTCTTGTTTAGAGGATGCGCAAATAGGCAGGTTTTTTTATTCTTTAAATCTGAACTGAAGACATCATCCTATAATTTTATTTACTTGTTAAACTTACATATTCGATTATTGAATTCGATAACTCAATCGGTTAAAGTAAAAAAGCTATCAGCACATCTGATAGTCGGGGATTAGCAACCCCGTAAGTTCTCCACTGGTAGGATATTTCTACCAGTGTGCCTGCTATCGCACCTTCAATGGCGGTTCAGGCAGGGGAGACTCGTGTCTCGCCGGTTGAGAACTCCGGTATTGCTAACCCTGTCTGAACTACCACCAATAATCAACAGAAGGGGAAGCAGGTATGATTGACATTCAACAAGACTGGCACCCAGCCGAAATTATTTGTGCATTACGCAAGCGTGGTACGACACTCGCCGCTTTATCCCGTGAATCGGGACTCAGTTCTTCTACACTGGCAAATACCTTATCCCGCCCATGGCCCAAAGGGGAGTTTATCATCGCTACCCGTTTGGAGCTGGCGCCGTCTGAAATCTGGCCCAGCCGTTATTTTGACCGCAACGGTAAGTTGATTGAGCGAAAAGCACGCAAATCGTTTGCTGGATAATACTCTGTTATTATCTGTGACATTCAATACGATAATACCGGTTCAGGGTTTATCCGTTATTCTCTGTTACGACCTCTTTATTTTCAGCAAACACAGTTGAGTTGTTCATTGAATACATCACCGGGTTCCTTGCATAGTCAGGATTATTTTACGACTGAGCAGGAACCTATCTGGCATGAAAATAAACGCGTTAATCGGCTTAATGGCGGTCATACTGACGGGATGCGCGACTCCCGTAAAACAACCGCTATCTCAGCCTTCCCAAAGTCGTTTTCCTTCCGTTACGCTGGCACGCAACATTCAGCCTGTTTCACCGGATATTTATGGACAACAACCTGAAGTTGTTCGTTATGGCCGTTATTTGCTGGTCAGTACCGACCCGACAGAAGCACAATATGCCCCGCTTTCCCAATTGGTTGATATCCATATCCCTGCGTCCCAGAATCCCACGGTTGCTGATGCGATGCGTTATGTGTTGCGTCAATCGGGCTACTCGTTATGTGCACCGGATAAAACCCATGACATCTTATATCGCCAGCCATTGCCCTCGGTGCACTATCAGTTAGGCCCAATCCGGTTGCGCACCGCATTGCAAATCATGGCAGGCCCGGCCTGGCAACTGGACGTGGATGAGGTGCAGCGAGTGGTTTGTCATCATTTACGACAAGGCTATCGGCTACCGGCTTCGGTTAAACAAACGCAGCTGGGAGGGCATTGATGAAATGGCATCGTTTCGGTTTATTGGTCTGGTTACTGAGCAGTTCAGTGTGAGCAGCCACACCGGCACCGTTAGCTTCGCAGCAGACACAATCGACAGAAAGCCAGCCGCAATCCCTGAAAAGCCAGGCTGAACAATGGAAATTAAGTGCCGATGAATACCAGCGCTATCAGCACCTGATGAAGGGGCCACGGGGTATCCAGTCTCCGGGGCTTGATCCGCTGACCACATTAGGCATTGAAGCCGACAGTGATGCCGAACGCCGTCGTTATGCTGAACAGTGGGTTAAATCAGAATTTGCCCGTACCGAGAAAGAATTGCGCTTCCAGCGGGAAGTGGATGCGGCCTGGCAGCGGCTGTTTCCGGATGTGTTGCCGGTCAATATGGAAAAATCGCATGAAGTAAATGGCCGGCTGGCACTGTTTGTCAGAGCCAAAGATTGCCCACAATGTGAAACCCGTTTGAGCGAAGTCCTGGCGGCTAACCCGCCCGTCGATATTTATTTGGTAGACAGCCAACGTAATGATGACACCTTACGGCTGTGGGCCAAAAACCATCATATCCCCGTTGAACGGGTACGTAACCGGCAAATCACACTGAATCATGATGCGGGGTACTGGTTCCGGTTCGGCAAGGGGCTGATGCCGGTACTATTGAGGCAAGGAGAGCAGGGATGGCACATCACATCATTATAATGAAACGGCTGAGGGGGTTACCTATTATCAGCCTGTTATGGATCACTGCCTGCCAGGCTGAACTGAATGTCATTGCCGATTTAGGCGGCCAGGATGCCTCACCTTTTTATGAAAGTATTTATGCTCAACCGGATGATATTTCTGCACAACCACCGTCTTCCTTACCAGAAATGGTTGGTGAAGCCGCGATGTTGCCCGTTAAAACACCGGAACTGACACCGGGGCAGGTGATAAGCCGATCACTGCAATTGCCGGGCATTGGGGCGTTATTTCTGATTGGTGATGATCCTGACTCACGTCAGTGGTTAAGCCAAAATGCCACCCGATTCAAGCAATTGCATGCCGTGGGGCTGGTTGTCAATGTCAGTGAGATAGCCGGTTTACAGTCACTGCGGGCATTAGCACCGGATGTCTTGTTATCGCCGGCTTCCGGTTCGGAATTGGCTCGCCGGTTGCAATTGCAACATTATCCGGTGTTAATCACCGAAACGGCGCTCTCTCAATAGTTATCATCATGAGCCGCCGTTACGTTGTTGAAGCCCTGTTACGTCCTGCCGTCGAGCTGAATACCGCGGTGGTCTCCGCCGTTGCCGCGTTTATCTGCATCCGGGCACCCTGGGCTATCGCACTGGCCCCCTCAGTCAGTTATGTCATGGCCGGCGGTTTTGCGGTATTGGCGATGATACGCGCATGGCAGGGTATTCAGGTACTCCGCTATCGCCGAAACCTGCGTCGCCTGCCGCGTTATCAGATGAGCACAAAACAGATCCCCGTCAGCCATCAGCGCTTGTTTCTGGGCAGGGGATTTCGCTGGCAGCAGAAGCATACCCAGCGTTTGCAGGATACGCGGCGGCCGGAAGTCGAACGCTTTGTGCAACCCGCTAAGGTTTATCAGCTTGCCCGTTTGCTGGCGCACCGAACGGAATACTGTTGGCCTAAGTTATCAACGCTGTTACGCAACGATTCCCCTTTTAATCCGGTGCGGCCTTTGCCACCGGTTGGCGGTAATCCCATGATCCACGGTATTGAGCCACAGGAAGCCGACGTGTTTATGGATCTGCGTGAGCGGGTCGGTCATACCTTAGTGATGGGTACCACCCGTGTGGGAAAAACCCGGCTGGCCGAATTGCTGATAACCCAGGATATCCGGCGCGGCGAGGTGGTGATTGTCTTTGATCCCAAAGGCGACGCTGACCTGTTAAGGCGGATTTGGGCAGAAGCGCACCGGGCGGGTCGTGGCAGTGAACTTTCCCTCTTTCATCTGGGCTGGCCGGAAATTTCGGCACGTTATAACGCGGTCGGGCGGTTTGGCCGGGTATCGGAAGTCGCCTCCCGTCTGGCCGGACAACTCAGTGGGGAAGGGAACAGCGCCGCTTTCCGTGAGTTTGCCTGGCGCTTTGTCAATATTGTCGCCCGGGCTTTAGTCGCGCTGGGACACCGGCCGGATTACACACTAATTACGCGTTACGTCAATAACATCAGCGAATTGTATCAGCTCTATGCCACTAAAATGATGGCAGAAAGGCAGCCCGCCCTGCTGGAACAAATCAATCAAACCCTCGGTAAGCTGAAAGAAAAAGATATCCCGCGCAATATGCAGGGGCAGCCGGATGCGTTCCGGCTGTGGGCAATGGAAGTCACGTTAAGTTCAGACGCGGGTAAACAACTCTACGACCCAATTCTGGACGGATTACGCTCAGCGGTGCGTTATGACCGCACCTATTTTGATAAAATTGTCGCCTCTCTGCTGCCGCTGTTGGAAAAACTGACCACGGGCAAAATCGCTGAACTGTTATCACCGGATTATCTCAATATGACGGATCTGCGCCCCATTTTCGACTGGGAACAGGTGATCCGCAAGAACGGCATTGTCTATATCGGGCTGGATGCACTGTCTGACAGCGATGTGGCTTCGGCAGTGGGCAACAGCATGTTTGCCGATTTGGTCAGTGTCGCGGGGCAAATCTACAAATATGGTATGAATGCAGGATTGCCGGTTCGCCATGACGGCAAACTGGCGATTAACCTGCATTGTGATGAATTTAATGAGCTGATGGGCGATGAATTTATTCCGCTTATCAATAAAGGCGGCGGTGCGGGCATGCAGGTGACGGCCTATACCCAGACTTCCTCCGATATCGAAGCCCGTATCGGCAGCCCGGCCAAAACGGCGCAGGTGATAGGCAACTTTAACACATTGATTATGCTGCGAGTGCGGGATAACCGGACGGCAGAACTGCTCACCAGCCAGTTGCCCGAAGTGGAAATCTACAGCAAGACACTGGTCTCAGGGCATTCTGACATTGCGGATGTCGAACAGGGTCAGGATTTTACCTCGTCGACGCAGGATCGGGTAGGTACGGTCAAAACGCCGCTGGTGACGCCGGCTGAGATGATTAACTTGCCGAAAGGGCAGGCGTTCGCCTTACTGGAAGGCGGGCAGCTATGGAAAATTCGCATGCCCCTGCCAACGGGGGATGACGATGATGCCCTGATGCCGGCGAGCTTGCAGAACATCGCCGAACAGATGCGACGACATTACCGTACCCGTGAAGCCTGGTGGGAAGAGAAGGGGTAATTTCAGGTCATGGCACAGTCAGAAAACCAATCCCGTCCATCCTCCCAACCGCCCCGCCAGCATGGCCTGCTGTATCATGTGTTATGGGCATGGCCGTGGCAACTCATTGGGTTTATTGTCATGTCCTGGCTATTCAGTCTGTTACTGGAATATCTCGGTATGATTTTTTTCTGGCCAGAACAAGGTGCCTCTCATAGCCAGACGATGATGAAAACCGAGCTGCAATTTTTATCCACGGAATTGACCCAGAGCCTGTTGTTGTCAAATCCCGCACAAACGGTCTCTGACTGGCTGACGCAGGCATATCAATGGATTTTTGTCGACAGTGGTTTTATGCACTGGATACAGGGACAACGGCAGTATCAGCTCAATAGCCGCAATGATTTTCTGCGTGAATTCAATGCGGTATTGCATGGCATATCGGAGCATTTGCGGGAATATTGTCTGGCGACGGTGTTTATCACCATGGTGACGTTAATCCGGTTAGCGATTCTGGTGTTATCCATCCCTTTGTTTGTGATGGTGATCTTAGTCGCTCTGGTTGACGGGCTGGGACGGCGGGATTTACGCCGTTATGGCGCAGGCTATGAATCGAGTTTTGTTTATCACCATGCCAAACGGGGCATTAAACCGGCCTGCACCATTCCCTGTGTGCTGTATTTATCCTGGCCGGATGTGGTCTATCCTGCGGTGATATTGCTGCCAGCAGCGCTACTTTTAGGTATGGCAGTGATGATCACTGCCTCAATGTTTAAAAAATATTTATAGTACATGACGCTGCACGATGGCATACAAAACGGTTGTTTGTTTTGTATGCCATCGTCAGCAGACAAGCCGCATCGCGGCGCGTCAGCTAATTACTCATTAATCTCTATTGATGTAATTTTGTAACTATCAAATTTATATGCAAAAGGATTTGTTGGTGCTTGTATCTTCCATGATTCCCTTGGGCCAAGATCCTGTGCCATATCCATAGTGTTACCCACTAAGGTATTTCCTTGATAGAGATTGAACTTAACAAATACATATTTTATTGTTTTGTTTGTATTGTTTTGGGCGTCACCAATTATTATCGGAATACCATTTTCCCCATTTTTGATTTGGAGATTTGTGACAGTTACCCTGTTATCGCTATTAGCGAAAGAAGAAAAGCTTATTATGATAAATAATAAAGATAATAAAAGGTAATGAAATGGACACCTCCCCAAATCGGCTCCAGTGAGCCATGCTGAATACATCAGCAAAATATGAAGAGGTGTCCCATGGAACAAATTATCGGAATTG
>NZ_MKGR01000033.1:14310-30508 GCF_001908095.1 Xenorhabdus thuongxuanensis
TCATCAGGGCTCTTTGAAGCCGAATATATGTTTGCGACTACTGTTGTCAAAAAAGAAAAATAGGTTGCCCACTTGCATTGAGTCGGTGTCCATATATGGGTTTTTTGAACGATATGTTTCATACCATGATTCCTAATGTTATTGATATCTTAGATAAGTGTTATCGCTTCCCGCGAATTATTTATCGCAAGCATATTATATTGGACGAGTTTTCATCTCTTAATTACTATTAGTGGTTATATTTCGATGGAATATTCACCACCGGTGTCATCCATTCAAACCAGTCACAGGCTTTACCGATATGGCTCCCCCCCTTCGGATCAAAATGATAGTGATGATGTGAGATATCTTCACAATACCCGACAAAGGGCTGATCTATACGGTGAAGCTGAATAGCGGCCGCTTGCTCTTTGGACGTAGGGAAAAATGCCCCACCGGCTTCGGCAAACAGGTCGGTATCATCCTGCTGTGCGCCACAGTGTTCACAATGGTTTACCCAGTGCTGTCTGCGCAGTCGTTGGCTGACCACTTTGCGCAGGGTGTGGTGAAAACCGGGCAGCACGCTACGCACAATAGTGGGAATATCGGCGAGATAAAACAGAAACGCCGGGCTGTCCTGCTCGGTATAGTCCACTTCCGTGCCGGGTTCATCATCGTTATCCGCTTCCAGTAGCTGGTGTCCGGCCGGTAGCATAAATGCCGTCACGGTGGTGGGTTGATGACAGTGTGGGCATGACGTCCGGGTTTGGGCCAGATACCAGAATTCCGCATGGACATTGTAGAACGGCAACCAGTGCATAAACGGGGTCGGGTCAAAACTGTTGTCGATATACCAGGTTTGGGCGACCGCATCCCAGTGAGCGCCCAGCTTCCGTACTTTCTCGTATTCATCGTCGGGGACGTTTAAATCAATTCGCAGCATATGTCTTCCTTCATTATTAAATCGTTAACCCAATAAATTAGTCAGACTATTTAGCTAATTTTTACCAAAGCATAAAGAGTTTATTGCTGACTGCCGCGAAAAAACCCCGCATCCTCGGCATCTTGGCATCCATGACGAGGTGAGTGTTTATGCGCGGTGGTTTTTCGATATCCTGTTTTGCCGGCCTGCTGGGATTGGCTGTGTGGTGTATGCCGCTGGCTCAGGCGGCCGAGAAAGATGAGCTGGCCAGTGCAAAGCGTCTGATTGAGCAGGTACAAATGGCCCTGGCGCGCGCAAGTCTCGCAGAAAAGCACTCTGACCCTGCAAAACGCCCTCGTTATGACTTTGATTATCCGCGCATCAAAGCCGATCTCAACACCATTAAAGCCGGTATCGATCACTACCTTATGCCTTCCCGTGACCAGCCCCATGAATCCGGCTTGTTATCCGGCCATTACCGTCAGGAAAACCTGCAATGACGCCGGCGCAACGCCATGCCTTTGAAGTGGCCTCCGGACACTTTGATATCACTTTTTTGTATCTGGTGTGTGTCGGATTTTTCTTAGCCACTTTATTTTTCTGGGCGGCCTGGGCGGCGGTGGATGTCTGGAACAGCTGGGCAAATGAAAAAGTGCGTAATCAGACCCTCAGCCAGTTTGCCATCCGAACCGCGGTATTACTGGTCGTGGCTGTCTGGATGTTTGCGAGCTGAGGCAATGAACACAATGAAAAGGAACAGAGTCACTATGAAGCCCATTTTTACCGTCTGCCGGCGTATCGGTACCCGAATAAATGCCTTTCTTTTATTGTGCTGCCTGTCCTGTGAATCCGCCCGGGCTGATTTACCGGCTATCGAACCGCCAAAAAGTGGTGGCGGGGGCGGATTGCTGGGACAGGCGAAAGGGTACGCGCAGGATGGCATTGTGATTGGCGGGTTGATCCTCTCAGCGGTGGCGTTCTTTAAGGTTGCTTCGGCTGCCGTCGAAACGTTTTCCGAAGTGCGGGATGGCAAATCGACCTGGACCCAGTTTGGCGCCATCGTCGTGGTCGGCGTGGTGCTGTTGGTTGCCGTGATTTGGCTGCTGTCAAAATCGGCCAGCATTATTTTTTAAGGGCATCACCATGCAGACAATCGCTTTCTTACCGGACCGTTTAAACGCCGAACCGGTGGTCTTTCGCGGGTTCACCACGCCGGAGCTGGGACTGGCCGCCCTGGCGGGGATCGTGCTCGGACTGGCCGTCAGTCTTCCCCTGATCCCCTTAGCCGGTTGGGTCGTGCTCCCGACCGGCATGTTGGTGATGCCCTTGTTACTGATAAGCTTTGGCGGGCGTTGGCTCGCACACCTCAAGCGGGGTAAGCCGGAGAATTATCTCTGGCTGAAACTGGAAGAGAAAAAACGCCGGCTGGGTCTCGGTGATCCGGCCTTGATTATTGCCGCCCGGGGCTGGTCGTTGCGCCGTAGCCGGAGCGTGCGATGAGCCGGTTTCGTCATGCAATCAAAAACAGGGATCAGCATATTCTGACCCTGCGGGTGGCGTGCGGTATTTTGGTGCTGGTATTACTGCTGAGCCTGACGGGCTGGATGGCGTCACCGCGCAACCTCACTATCCATCATCCGCCGGACTTACGTACCGGCAGCACACGCCCGTGGTGGGAAGTGCCGGCGCCCAGTGTCTACAGTTTCGCCTTTTATATCTTCCAGCAACTGAATGCCTGGCCGAAAAATGGCGCACAGGACTATCCGGCCAAAATTGAGGCACTTTCTCCTTATCTGACGCCGGCCTGTCAGGATTTTCTGCGGGAAGATGCCAAAACCCGGGCTGACAGTGGCGAGCTGCTTGACCGGGTGCGCGTGGTGTATGAGATTCCCGGCCGCGGCTATGGGACGCGCCGTGTGACGGTGCGTGACCGGGATAACTGGGTGGTCCGGCTGGATTTGGTGGCCGATGAATATTATCACGCCGAACCGGTCAAACGGGCATTAGTGCGCTACCCCCTGAAAGTGGTGCGTTGGGAGGGTGATGCCGAGCGTAATCCCTTTGGGTTGGCACTGGATTGTTATGACGGCATGCCACAGCGGCTGGAAGCCCTGCCGCAACCTTTGGAACAGAAAAAGGGGGTATTTCAATGAAAGGATATCCACCTGGCTGTCGCCATGTTTGGCTGGGTTTGGCCTGCCTGTTGCTGTTTTGCGTCGGCGCTAAGGCCGATGAACTGATGAAATGGGAACGTGTGCCGTTAGCCATTGCGCTTAAGGTGGGGCAAGAGCGGATTATTTTTGCGGAGCGAAATGTGCGTATCGGTTTGCCGCCGTCACTCAGTGATAAATTGCGGGTACAAAGTGCCGGCGGGGCGGTGTACCTGAAAGCCAGCCATGCCTTCCCGTCAACCCGCCTGCAATTGCAGGACAGTGAAAACGGCGAAATCATCTTACTGGATGTGACCGCAGGAAAAACCGATGCCACTGAACCGGTACGGATTATTTACCCGAATGAAAAACAACCTGCTTCAACCGAAAAATCACAACACCAGAGTAAACCCCAATTATCTGCGCCCGTTCCGGTGGCCTTAACCCGCTATGCCGCGCAGCAACTGTATGCCCCATTACGTACCGTCGAGCCGGTGACCGGCATCCAGCCGGTGAACCTGCATTTACCTGAGTTTATCACGACGCTTTACCCGTCAGAGCCGATTGAAATTACCCCGCTGGCCGGCTGGAGACTGCACCATCACACTGTGGCAGCACTGAAACTGCGCAATCCCACCCAACGAAAAATCACCCTCGACCCGCGAGAATTACAGGGGCAGTTTGTCGCGGCCACGTTCCAGCATCGCTGGCTGGCTGAAACGGGAACGCCGGAGGATACGACGGTATTGTATCTGGTCACAAAAGGGCAGCCGGATAATACCTTTATCCCTGAGCCGGTATCGGTGAAACAGGGAGGCCGCCATGGAAGTTAAGTCTAATGCGTTGGTGAAAATACTGGTGCCGGTGGTATTGCTTATCGGCGGGGGTATTGGCATCAAAAGTTGCCGTTCAACGGAAAGTGCCGCGCCCGGCACGACAGCGAATAATGTGCTGGCCACGCTGTCACCGGAAGAGTTGCAGGCGCTGGGTGTCGGGGGCGATACGCCGGAAGATACCCTGCGTACCCTGATAGGCGCCCTCAATAAAGTGCGGGCAGAGCAGAAACGTTTAAGCCAGCAGAATGCCGATATTTTAAAAGAAAATAACCAGTTAAAAAGTCAGAATCAGGATGTTGCCAGCCAGATAGATACGGCGGTTGCGGCTATTCGTCGGGACGATGAACAGCGTCAGCGCACGTTGCAGGATGAGCAGCAGGGATTACTGGCACAGGTTGATTGGCTCACCGAGCGGTTAAATTCAGCACCGTCGCCTGCTCAGAACAGCCAGATGCCACCTGGGTGGGAGTATGCGGCTAATCCGGTCAAGGGGCAGGATGAACTTATCTGGATGACACCGGCCGATGAAAAACCGGTTGATCCCCCAAACGGGGCTGACGGCAAACCCGCCGCTAAATTCCCGACCACTTTTTTAAGTGAACAACCGGCAACGGGGCAAAATACCCCCCCGATCCCTTTGCTGAAGGAAGAAAACCAAAAACCGGTCTATACCCTGCCGGAAAATGCCACGCTGGCAGGCAGTCAGGCGATGACTGCGTTGCTCGGTCGGGTACCGGTCAATGGTACAGTGACAGATCCTTACCCGTTCAAGATCCTGATTGGCAAAGATAACCTGACCGCCAACGGTATCGAACTGCCGGCAGTGGAAGGGGCGGTGGTGTCCGGCTCGGCCAGTGGTGACTGGACCCTCTCCTGCGTACGCGGGCAGGTCAATTCCATCACGTTTGTGTTTCAGGATGGCACCGTGCGTACCCTGCCGGGCAAAGGGCAAAACCCGCAGGGTATCGGCTGGTTGTCGGATGAAAACGGCATTCCCTGTATCAGCGGTGAGCGTAAATCCAATGCCAGCACCTATCTGCCAACGTTGTTTGCCCTCTCGGCCATGAATTCAGCCGGGGACGCCTTGAACGAAAGCCAGCGTACCGCCCAAACCAACGGCACCGGTGGTATCACATCCGCCTTAACAGGCAATGCCGGACAGGCGGCATTAGGCAAAGCGATATCCGGGGGGATGAAGGAGATGGGCGAATGGCTCAAACAACGTTACAGCCAGACGTTTGATGCGGTTTACGTGCCGCCCGGTGCCGGCGTTGTGGTGCATATCACCCAGAGTCTGGCGATAGATTACGAAACGAAAGGCCGTAAGGTGCACTACGGCGTGAGTGAACCCACTCAATATGATACGACTCAGGAAGCCTTAGATTAATGGAAAAGCCTGTCTTTCAATGGCTGTTCAGTGCCAGCCAACCCTATTGCCTGCAAATTAACCGCCTCCTACACGCTGAACCTGTGCCGGTTCAGCTCTGCTGGCGGCCTGCCCATAAAAAAACATCCCGGCTCTGTCTTGCCATCGGCAATGCGTGTCAACCGCTGGGTGACGGTGATTTTACTGTTTTTCGTCTGTCAGACACACAGTGGCAATCGATGGT
Organism: Xenorhabdus thuongxuanensis; assembly: GCF_001908095.1. GTDB lineage: Bacteria > Pseudomonadota > Gammaproteobacteria > Enterobacterales > Enterobacteriaceae > Xenorhabdus > Xenorhabdus thuongxuanensis. The sequence goes on from NZ_MKGR01000033.1 coordinate 19,808, forward strand.
GGCAGGCAGCAGCGAGGCAGAGCCGGAACAGTGGGAGCGCCTGGCGTTTACGGTATCGGAACTGGCCGTCCACCCTGAGTTTGCCACCTTTACTGCCATGGGCACTACGGAGGTTCAGCGATGCGAAAAATAAACGCGGTTGTCGTGTTGTGTCTGTCAGGGCTGATGGCCGGTTGTTCAACCTCGAAAGACACGTTGCTGCCTGCCGGAAAGCAGACGGTGCTGGCGATGTGGCAGGGTAATAAAGCCGGCCACACGCCCGTGCAGGCAAGCACCGCATTGCGCAGAACGTTGACCGGGACCGAATGCAGACGAGCGCTGGAAGCGCCCTATCATTACAGCCGTTCGGCTGAGCAGGAAATCAGCCAGCAATTTCCCCGTCTCCCCAATCCCGATATGGTGATGTATGTGTTTCCGCATCTGGCGGCCGGCAATACGCCGATACCGGGCTACAGCACCGTGTTCCCGTTTTATCAGCAGGTACAGTACGCCCTGCCGGGTGAACGCACGGAGGCCCTGTGATGGAAATCCCCAAACCGCTGCACCGCCCCGGCCAGCTGCGTGAAGCCGATGAAGCCGCGATTTACCGGGCCAACCCTTCCATTATCGATTATCTGCCCTGGGTGGAATATCTGGAAGACGGTCAATGCCTGTTGCTGGATGATGGTGTCTCCGTCGGGGCAGTCTACCGCATCGAACCGGTGGCGACCGAAGGGCGTCCGCTTGAACGACTGGTTGAAATCCGGGATCAGCTGGAAGATGCGATCCAGGACAGTCTGGAGGAAGACGATATCTCGCCGTGGGTAGTGCAATTTTTTTGTCAGGACGAAGATGATCCTGCGGCCTATCTCAATACATTACGGGATTACGTCAAACCCTGGGCGCAAGGGACCGCGTTTACGGCGGCCTTTCTGGCTGAATCTGAGCGCCACCTGAACAGCATTGCCCGGCCTGAGGGCATCTTTCAGGATAGCCTGATCACCGGGCAACCGTGGCGGGGGCAGCAGCGCCAGACGCGCATGGTCGTCTATCGCTGGCTGCCTGCTCACCAATCACAGGCAACCAACTCAACGTTATCTTCAGTGGCCGCACTCAACCAGGTCTGCGAGCGGCTGGTATCGTCACTGGCGGCGGCGGGAATTGTGGCTGTCCGGCAGCATGGCGCGCAGATCCATCGTTGGTTGTTACGTCATTTTAATCCAGCCCCGGACTGGGGCATGGCAAAAGCCGATTTTTATCGCACGGTCAGTGATGAAACGCCCCCGCAGCCCGATCTCCCGCTTCATCATGATTTTGCCGAAAGCCTGTGGTTTACCCCGCCGGTGTCTGATCCTGACAATGGCATCTGGTGGTTTGATGGCCTGCCACATCAAGCGGTGCCGGTTGAACGTCTGCGCCGTCCGCCAGAACCGGGCACGCTGACGGGGGAAGTGAAACGGGGGGATAATATCAATGCGTTGATGGATATGATGCCGGAAGGCACCGTGGTTTCTTTGACCATCGTGGCGCAGGCTCAGGATACGCTGGAAGCGGATTTTACCCGGCTGGCAAAAAATGCGGTGGGGGAAAATACCGGATCGGCGCGTGTCCGGCAGGATGTGCAGGAAGTCAAAGCCTTACTGGGACGACGCCATAAACTGTACCGCAGTGCGCTGATCTTTCTGGTGCGGGGCAACGATATCACTGACCTGAACCAGCGGGTGCATCAGTTATCATCAACGTTACTGACCGCCGGATTACAGCCGGTGCGACCGGAATTCAGTGTGTCCCCGTTGAATGCCTATCTGCGCGCTTTGCCGATGGGGTTTAATCCGCAGAAAGATAAAAAACACTGGTACAGCCGCCTGAGCTGGGTGCAGCATCTGGCCGGACTGATGCCGGTGACCGGCCGTTCAACCGGCACCGGGCACCCGGGGTTAAGCTTCTTTAATCGCGGTGGGGCACCACTGACCTTCGATCCGATGAATAAACAGGATCGCACCCAGAATGCGCATTTATTATTATTTGGTCCGACCGGGGCAGGTAAATCCGCTACGTTGTGCGCCTCCCTGGTGCAACTGATGGCGATCCACCGACCGCGCCTGTTTATTGTCGAAGCCGGCAACAGCTTTGGTTTACTGGCCGATTACTACGCCAGTCTGGGGCTGACGGTGAATAAAATCGGTATTAAACCGGGCTGTGGGGTGAGTCTGGCGCTGTTTGCCGATGCGCACCAGCTGCTGCAACTGAGCCCCGGACAACTGTGTATTCATGAAGCCGATATTCCGGATACCGATGAATCGCAGGATGACGGGGATGAACAGCGTGATATTCTGGGTGAGATGGAAATCGCGGCCCGGCTGATGATCACCGGCGGTGAGAAAAAAGAGGAGGAGCGTTTAACCCGTTCCGACCGGGGTTTGATCCGCGAAGCCATTATGGTGGCGGCACACACCAGCCATGCTGAGGGACGCCAGATGCTGGCTTCTGACTTACAAAATGCGCTGTATGCTATCGCCCGCAATCATCGGCAGGATGAGCATGGGCAACCTTTAATTACGGCACACCGACGGGCGCGGGCAGATGAAATGGCCGGCGCCATGTCGATGTTTACCCAGGGTTTTGAAGGCGAACTGTTTAACCGTCCCGGCACCCCGTGGCCGGAAGTGGATGTCACCCTGATTGATTTGGGCACACTGGCACGGGAAAACTACTCGGCGCAAATGGCGCTGGCGATGGTCTCACTGATTAATACCGTCAATAACCTGGCCGAACGCGACCAGTATCAGGACAGGGAACTGCAACTGGTGATTGATGAAGGGCATATCACCACCACCAACCCGCTACTCTCCCCCTATATGACCAAAGTGGTGAAAATGTGGCGTAAACTGGGTGCCTGGCTGTGGCTGGCGACGCAAAACCTCGCCGATTATCCGGATACGGCTGAGAGAATGCTGAATATGGCCGAATGGTGGCTGTGCCTGACCATGCCCCCGGATGAAGTCGAACAAATCGCACGCTTCAAAAAACTTAACGAAGAACAGAAAGCTGTCTTGCTCTCCGCCAGTAAATTACCCCGCTGTTATACCGAAGGCGTGGTGCTGGCGAAAAAAATTGAAGCCCTGTTCCGGGTGGTGCCCCCGAGCCTTTATCTGGCACTGGGGATGACGGAAAAAGAAGAAAAAGCGGAACGACGGGCGTTAATGCGCGAGCATCAGTGCAGTGAACTGGAGGCGGCGATGTGGGTGGCCAGAAAAATGGATGTTGCTCGGGGATTGAAGGTTGATTTTATGAATTTCAAGGCCATCATTTAATTTATTGATTATTAATATTATTTTTTATGGCATATTGTTTAAAGAAAGCTCCCAGCTTTATAGCCGGGAGCTTTCTTTGTCTAGTCTTCGTACTTGAAGTCCATATTAAGCTTCATTTTTTCTACATCAAGAGAGATTGTACATCCATGCCAAAATGGAGTTTCTTGTGATTGTTTGTTTTCAATAAAAAAGCTCCTAAGTTCTTCTAGTAGGTCTGTCAGATCGCTTACAGCTCGAGCATCAGGATCAAACCAATCTAATTCCTCGCTTTTATCTATATAATCAAACTCATATTTACAACCATCTCTTTCTGGAAAAAGATCAGCCCGGACAATAATTTTTTTTGCATCTGTGGGACCCGCATCTACCAATAACTGTCCGATTTTTTGATATAACTCCTGATCATCCATTACTTATTTTCCGCCTTCAGAATTATTAAAGTTAACGATCACCGGTCTTCCTCCATCAATAGAATATTTAACATTGATTTTATCCGGGCGTACATTATTGCCTTTATAAACAGGTGTTATTTTAACATCAATTTGCTTACCGTCTTTCAAATCCTTGGCCCAAGAATTCTCCATCTTTTTCCATTCACCTTTATTCAGGTTTCCATTCATTGGAACAAGATTTATTTTTTCACCAGGTCCATTAAAGATGCTGGCAATTAGATGACCACCCTCATCTCCTGCATTACCAGTCTTACCTACTTTGCTTTGTTGGTAAGGACTTCTATCATTTTTAGACAAAACTAGAGTTGTTTCCACTTGCTTAGTACGGCTTAATGAGTCTGTATGGTATGTAATATTTCCATCCACAAGGTAAATCTCATTTGGCTTAGGTTTGTTTAGTGCTTTGCTCCAACCGCCTTTTTTACCTGAGTCTGTCTCTACATTACTTGAGTTTGTCTTTACAACCACCACCGTTGGCGAAGCACCCGGCTGATTTGTTTGTTGATTATGGGCTGAATTGGTGCCTTTTCCTTTAATTGAAAACTTTGTTTCGTTGCCTACCAGTACCTCAGCACCGTTAAGCACGTACTCCAGTATTTCACCTTTTGTACTGATATAGTCATTGATGACGGCATTGTCTTTATCCGTTTCTGTCTTCACAAACTCAACAACATCGCGATCATAATAAAATTCGCCGATACCTTGGAATTCCCCTATTGCTTCATTGGCGAGTTCGCGATGCGCAGCACCACAAATAGTCGGACTGTCCTTACAGGTGGTTTTTACCATGTCCCGATCTTCTGCCAGACTCTTACGCATTTTCTCAAAGATAGGTGTCGTATCTTCGCCTTTTTCTTTTGCTGCCTTGATTTGTCGATCCAATTTATACAGATCATATTTCAGGAAGTTATGCTCAAGAACTATTTCACCGGCGTCCGCGCCACCATGGGTTCCCTGTGCACTATTTGTAGCAAATGCCCCGGCAATACCACCAATAATCTTGCCGCCTGCCAGAATTTGAGCTGGATCATTAAACGTTTTAGCCAGTGTTACAGACGCCAGTCTGGCGGCAAATGCACCCGCTGCTGCGGCTTTTGCATCGCCCCCACCAATGTGTGCGGCAATAGCTGATACTGCTGCATGGCTGATAGCTTTTTCAGTAAAACCTAATGCAGCCCCATTTTTTCCGATGAAATCCGCACCTTCGATATTGACCTGAGTGCCTGCATTAGCAAGTAACGCGGTAGTGAAATTGTCTTTAAAGCTGCCACCGTTGATTGCAGTATTTAAACTGGAACTAATAACAGACTGCCCTGCAACACGTTGGGCGACTTTGCTCCATTCACTATTACTTAATAAAGGTACCTTAGTTGCACCGTTAGCCGCTTTCTCCACACCCATAAACTTGTCAAATCCGGCTAAAGCACCACCAATCGCCATTGAGGTAATAGTTGATTTTATAGTGTTACTACTACCCATATCCTTGAGAGTTTTGGACAGGTTTCCTTCATTATTAATAAGGCTAACTGCTGCTGTAGAAGCCAGAGAAGCGATACCAGCAGAAACTGCTCCGTATGTAGCGGTGCTTACTGTTGCCGCCGTTGCGGCGCTGGCTCCGGCTGCGGTAGCCGCACTACTGGCTGTACCTGCGGCAGCATTAGCCGCAGCAACAGTTACTCCAGCCCCTGCCGTGACTACAGCCACTGCAATGGCAATAACAGCAGCCGCGACAGGGTTTAATGCTTGGCTTTTATAATCCCAATTGTCATAAGCATCCTGAACTTCATTCCAGTGTACATCTTGCCGTTGAGCTAACCCTTTTAGCCAAGCCGTTTCAGCGATGTTGCCAAAATTTGCTAATACATTTTTCAAATCCTGGGCTTTCTGTGTTTTGATATCAGCACTAATCCCATTTGCTGCATCAATCGTTAATTTTCCACCAATGTGAACAGAAGGTAATACCCACGTTTCCGCAGTATGGCCGCTATCTCTGTTCTTAATGAAAAACCCTTTAGATTTACTAATGGTGTGTTCGAAGGAAACGTCTTTAACAGATTTAAAATTTATTTTCCCGTGCGTACTCGTCAACTTAGCATTATTATTGGTTTCGATCTTACTGGCTTCATAAGTACTGTCATCATGACTGAGTATATTAATATCACCATCCGCAATGAATTCAGTGACTTTATTTGTTACGCTGTGATGAGTACGGTTAATGGTTTTTTTCTTACCATACCACTTACGCTTTGTTTCACTGGTTTCATAATGACTGATATCTTCCATTGCCTGAGCATAGAGGTAACCGCCTTGGGCGGAAATATTTATAGCACCTTTAGCAATTAGTTTGGTAGCCTGAAATAGAAGGCCACCATTGGTCATAATGGTTAAATTACCTCCGCTATTTAAGCTGCTACCTTTATGAGTAATATTTGTTGTTGATCCATGACTACGATCAATTACCGTTGATTTAAGAAATATATCTCCGTTAGAGATAATATCAAGATCGTTTTTAGAAACCAGCTCAGAACCTGTGAAGTGAATATTTCCAAACCGATTAATTAATGAAATGTTTTTTCCTTTTATTTTACTCTCATCTAAATTCATTCTGTTAATCGTGATCATAGACAGATCTTTTTCTGATGAAAGATCCGCTTTATTAGAGATGATACTATTATCAGAAATGATATTAAGATCACTTTCAGATTTTATTTTATCTGATATGTTGATATATTTACCATGTAGGAAAATATTTTTAGCTGATATAGCATTTGATTCTGAGTATATTGATGAATCAAAATTGTTTATGTTTTTTTTAATTAAAACATCTTTAGAAAAATCAATGACAAGATTTTCTTTTGCATCTATAGTATTATCAAGTAACTTATCTCCTTTATTCCTCTCCAAAGAAAGATTATCTTGTTCAGCACTATTCCAATCATACCATTCTATATTTTTATCAAAGAAGCCAATGCCTTTTGGTTGATGGCGATAAAGGTCACCAACAATTATTGGTGACCTGCGAACAAAATAAACTTCAGCGGATGAGGCGGGAAATGTAGAATAGGGTTGCGGGTGGTAAGTGATGTTTCTAATATTTTTAAAATTTTCTCCAGTTAAAAATATATTTTTATGGCTGCTAATTTGACTGTTTATATTCCATAAATTATCACTGTTTATATAAATGTTTTTTCCAGCACTAATAAAGCTTGGATGAAAATTTTCTAAAACTTCCACATCTCTAGATAAATCGTTTATTTCATTCTCAATTACTTCAAGGAAATTAGCATCTTCATCAGGTATCACGATTTTGTCATCATAAGACTCTCTTATCTCGGCATAATCTTTTCGAAGTTCATCTATCTCTGACTGATCAATGGACTCTCTGGTTATATTTCTATCTTTTGAGGTGAAATAAATATTTCGGATGTTATATAAATCATCAGCTCTAATAATTAAGTCACCTTTATTGGTTTTTATTGTGGCAGATCTGTTTTGGATGAGTTTACTTTTATCTCCTTGTACATTTTTCTGAATCCACATATTATTATTGGCTTGCAGAAGTGCTTTTTGACCTGTATTAATTATAGTATCACCTAACACTCGCATATCTTGCCCAGCAACCACACCACTTTCATTTTTTATCTTATTACCTGCCAGAACAATATTTCGTCCAGATTGAATGTAAGGAGTATATTCAAAGCTTTTCGCAATACTAATCTCCTTAGCGCCAACATTTAAGTCTGTTTTAGCTTTAATGTTGCCGAGCTCCATTCTGCCATTAGAGCTTAATGTGATATCGTTTTGATTGCTGGTAATATTTTTAAGATTAACGCCAACGCCATCTTCCGTTGCTATCAGCCGTATTTTATTGGCATACATACCACCCAACGCCTTAGTATCAACAGCCAATGTTGGACGACTCCCTTCACCAGCAATGGTCTTGGTGGCGCCGTTTTTAAAGGAAATTTGGTTAGCACCCTGAGTGAGTGCAAGATTATTGGCCTGGATTTTGCCATTTAACTCAGTGGCCCGGCTAATAATATCGATATAATCTGTTGACTGACCATTTAACCCTTTCCCCCCAATCGTGATTTGGCCTTTTGTCACGCTCAGAGCTTCAAGTGCACCCTGAGTGTCAAATTGCGGTTTACCGGTCGTCAGTACTGCACCGGAGGTATTAATAAAGCCGCACCCATCACAAGTGATACCATTGGGGTTGGCTATCATGACATTGGCTTTCTGGCCGGCCACTTCCAGTTGCCCCAGTAGTTCAGAACGGCTGCTTCCGGTGACTTCGTTAATAATGAGTTCGGCTGCTTTGCCCCGTAGGTTAGCATTGGCGTTGATTTGACCAGTCAATTGAGAATTAACCGCTTGTGTGGCGTTATTTAATATTGCGCCCTGGGTGCCGGTATTAAATTCTTGATACGTATTGTGAGAGATTCCGGCATTATTGGGCGCCGCAATATTCACGACCGGCACATTGCCATTGTGATGCACCTGTGTCTGCGGATTATCAGGTGTAATACCGCCTGCCATGGCCGAGTTCAGCGGGTATATCCCTGTCAGATAAATCAAAAAATAACAGGTTCCCCTTGCCATAGGGCTATTAAATTTATCCATATTGTGTCCTTTGATTAAATCAAATCCAAATTTTTTGGTATGGTTTTATTAAAAGTTGAGTGATGCAGACCAATAAACCACCCAGTGGTCTGGTCTGAGGTGAGTGGGATAAGCCAGTGGTTTTCCTATTATGACCGTCTGACTCATCCTGTTGTGATTGAGTGAAATACCCAGTGATGCTCCCGTGACATTACCTCCTTCGATTTGTCCTTTTTTGTTGTTTTTTAACCACCCTGTATCCAGTGCACTATTTAAAGAAAGTTCACCCAATAAAGGGAGCGTGGTTAATTTCCAGTTCAGTTCATTGCGCCAATATCCGCCATTATTTCCTATGAGATTCTGTTCTTTAAATCCCCGGACGGAATATTGTCCGCCTAATGAAAGGCGCTCACTGGCATAAAGATTATCTGGAGTAAACTGCCCATACAGGGAGGTCAGGTAATAAATATCGTCAGTGACGGGAATAAAATAACTGCTGCTCAGACTGAACTTACGAAACTGACTTTTGGGGGCATTGCGGGTGCCGGAGTTATCTTTCGTCGTTCCCCAAATATCCAAACCACGGCTGAATATCGGGTTAAACGTCATATAGCCTCCTGCCAGCGTAGTACTGTAATTAGCTCCCAAACTGATAGTGTTTAACGTCGGGCTGTTAATGGATAACTTGACGCCAGCCGTAACATTGGAAGTTTGGCGACGGACTAACCCCATATTCAGAGCCAGTTTTTGTTTACCATCACGGTATAACGTCCGGTTTATTTTTAATTGATGAGTTTGGCCCTTACTTTCATGGCGGGCATTGAATGTATCTGGGGATATCATCTGGAACGAACTGTTTTTGGCATACTGGTAATCAACTGACCAGTAGCCATAAGGAATTGTCACCCCTGATGCGATGCTCCAGCTCTGGTGATTATGGCGAAAACCACTGTTACGGTTAGCTGAGATTGACCACCTGTCTGCAAGATGTAGTAAGTTATCCCACCCTATGGTGGTATTAATTTGTTCTGCTCCGGTATTTTTTTGCCCGCTGTTATCAAGACCCAGACTGGCATTGACCGGTAATCGGGAAGCCGTTCGCTTTAAAATGATGTCAGAATAACCGGATTGTTTAGCTGGCTGGATATCAATGGTTATCTGCTGGGAAGGAAGGCGGTTTAATTGCTCCATGCCCTGCTCAATATCCCGCAGATTAAGGACTTTGCCGACCATATTGGGAAACACCATTTTCAGGGCAAGGGGCGTTTCGCCGTCAAGCAGGATGGAGCCGACTTTTCCTTCCGTAACGGTAATCGTCAGAATGCCGGTGGATAAACCCTGCGCTTTTAATCCTGCCTGGGAAGTCACATAGCCTTTTTCTATATAGGTATTTGATACCTTACGGACTAATTCATTAATATTACTGGCGGTCAGGCAACGGGATAGATAAGGTTTGGATAATATCTGTTGCGCTGGTGCCGAGAGGTTTTCTGCGCCTTCAAACTGAATTTGGTGAATAAGATGGCAGGATGACACTTCATCATCAGATGTTGATGAGGTCGGTAGCGTTAACGTCATACTATTACGTATAGCATGGCGTTGTTGTTGTGCCTGCTCTAATAACTCTTTTTGTTGCTGGATAATTGTTTCCTGATCGGCAGGGCTGATAAAAGATGATGCGTTTGTTTTTCCGGAAATGAGCAATAAAACCAGTATCGGCATCTTTACAACGGTGAGAGAAGTTCTTTCCATAGAGTAAGGTTACATAAATTATAATAATTATTAATCTTATATATATTAATAATGAAAATCAATATCACTTGCATTTCTGTTATTATTTCCATTTTGGAGATAGCTAACTGTCTTTATCCAGGAAATTAATTTAATTATGGATTTACTTATCTAATTGAAATTTAACTATTTTTTGTTTTTTCATGATGTGCGGCAGATAAATGTAACCGTGCTATTGTTGAAAAAGTTTGGACAGCATTTGGGATTGTATCTTCTGACCTATATTAGCGATGAAGATTGAGATTCGCTCTCAATAGGTGAAAATTATTTGATTTTTTTACCTAATTTCCACTATTGGAAAAAGAATTAACCGCAGTATTTGACGCCCTTTTTCTGCATGTTACCCCTTTCAGTATGAATGAAAAGGGTCACAATCCGTGGTGCAAAAAAAACAATCCACCTGGCACAATAGAACAAAATGGCTGATTATTAGCGGGTTAAGTCTGTCGCTGAGTTTTCCAGGCCAGGCCAGGCCAGAAGATCAAAACCAAGATCTGCCGGCACAAAAACTGGCCGAAATCACCACCCAGTGGGGGCAACTGACTCAATCGCAGTCACCCAGC
>NZ_MKGR01000034.1:0-4601 GCF_001908095.1 Xenorhabdus thuongxuanensis
GGTCCCACCTGACCCCATGCCGAACTCAGCAGTGAAACGCCGTAGCGCCGATGGTAGTGTGGGGTCTCCCCATGTGAGAGTAGGGAACTGCCAGACATTAATTTATAAGTGTTGCCCGTTTGGCAACACTTTTTAGTTTTAGCATTTGCTGATATGGCTCAGTTGGTAGAGCACACCCTTGGTAAGGGTGAGGTCCCCAGTTCGAATCTGGGTATCAGCACCATGAATAATAGTTCGGCAAATAAAACAGAATTTGCTTGGCGGCAATAGCGCGGCGGTCCCACCTGACCCCATGCCGAACTCAGTAGTGAAACGCCGTAGCGCCGATGGTAGTGTGGGGTCTCCCCATGTGAGAGTAGGGAACTGCCAAGCTTTAATACCAGTCAAAAGGCCACTCATATGAGTGGCCTTTTGCATTTATGGTTCTTTTTTATTTCCATCAACAGATAGATGTTAGGTAATAACGACTTACTTATCTTTCAAATATAGAGTCTGATAGACTACGACTTAAATTACCCTATTGAGTTTGAAATGAATGTCTGCCTGTCAATCTACTCAACTAAAAGCGTTTAACACGTTTGGCATTTCAGCCAGTGCTGACCATATCGGTATAGCTACTTCTATTGAATCGCTTTTGGCCTTATGGCAAGAAGCGATGAAAAAGCATCACCCTGTTTTATTGTTGGGAGGAGGAAGTAATGTCCTTTTCACCAAAAATTTTAAAGGCACTGTGATTTTAAATCGTATTCTTGGTATCAATATACAAGAGTCAGATGCTGCATGGCACATTCATGTTGGTGCAGGTGAAAACTGGCATAAACTAATTACCTATTTATTTAAACAACAGATCTATGGTTTGGAAAATTTAGCCTTGATCCCTGGAAATGTTGGCTCTGCTCCAATCCAGAATATTGGGGCATATGGAGTTGAATTTAAACATGTCTGTGAGTATGTGGATTTTGTTGAACTGAAAACAGGTAATTCAATCCGTCTAACAGCGAATGAGTGTCAATTTGCGTATAGAGACAGCATTTTTAAGCACCAATATAAAGATGGTTATGCTATCACCGCGGTTGGTATACGTTTAAATAAGAAATGGGAACCAATTTTAACCTACGGCGCTTTATCACAGTTCTCACGAGAAAAAGTCACTCCAGAACAAATATTCGATGTTGTGTGTGAAATGCGCCAGAGTAAGTTGCCAGATCCTGCGTTGATAGGTAATGCAGGTAGTTTCTTCAAAAATCCGATTATATCGATTGAGTTGGCATACACTATTAAGTCTGAATATCCCGGCTGTCCTCAATACCCTCATGATAAACAGAGCGTAAAGATTGCTGCGGGTTGGCTGATCGAACAATGTCAATTGAAGGGTTATGCTATTGGCGGTGCTGCCGTACACATGAAACAGGCATTGGTATTAATCAATAAAGGTAATGCAACGGGACAAGATGTCATTGCCTTGGCTGCTTATATACGTAATAAGGTTGCAGAAAAATTTAATATCTTCTTAGAGCCTGAAGTGCGCTTCATTGGCAGTACAGGTGAAATAGACGCAGTGGAATGTATTTCATGAAAGATATTAGTACTCCATTAAAATTAATTAAAGTGTTATCTGATGGCGAGATTCATTCAGGCCAACAACTTGGTCAAGAGTTGGGAATGAGCCGAGCAGGAATCAATAAACATATTCAAACTATTCGTGAATGGGGAGTAGAGGTTCTTACTCTTCCTGGTAAAGGTTATCGCTTTCCTGCCCCAATGAATCTTCTAGATAAAGAACTTATTGAAAATTATCTTCCTAATGATTGTATTGAAGTGATGCCTGTTATTGATTCCACGAATCAATATATTCTGGAAAAATTAGCAGAGCTCGATTCAGGAGATGCCTGTGTTGCTGAATATCAATATGCTGGTAGGGGGCGTCGTGGCAGGAAGTGGATTTCAGCTTTTGGTCGAAATTTATATCTATCCATGTATTGGCGTTTGGAACAAGGACCAGCAGCAGCGATAGGTTTAAGTTTAGTGGTTGGTATTATCATTGCGGAAGTTCTTAATCGCCAGGGAGCAGACAGAGTAAAAGTAAAATGGCCAAATGATTTATACTTGGATGATAAAAAATTGGCTGGAATATTGGTCGAGCTGACGGGAAAAACGGGTGATGCAGCCCATGTTGTTATCGGAATCGGCATGAATATTTCGATGAGTAGCGATCAACAAAAATCAATTAATCAAAATTGGACTAATTTACAGCAATCAGGAACGATTATTGAACGGAATAAGTTAGTTGCTGAAATCATAGTGGAACTTAAAAAAGCATTAATCCAGTTTGAAAATGAAGGACTAGCTTCTTTCATTCCTCGGTGGTTTGAATTAGATAATTTTATTAATCGCCCAGTGAAGTTAATTATTGGTGATCAGGAAGTTCATGGGATAGCTCGTGGAATAGATCAGCAAGGAGCTTTGTTACTTGATATTAACGGAGTTGTTACGCCTTATATCGGTGGCGAAATTTCCTTGAGAGGTTGTTGAATGTAAAGCCGGAAATATTTCCGGCTTTTTGTTTTATTTTCTTAATCTGACGCTTTCAACCGTGTGATTGATGCCTTTCGTCATAATCAAGCTAGCCCGTTCTCTCGTTGGTAAGATGTTTTGCTGTAAGTTTAATCCATTAATTTCCCGCCAAATATTCGATGCTACTTTTACCGCTTCTTCTGTCGTTAGTTTAGAATAATTGTGGAAATAAGAATCAGGATCAGAAAAAGCGCCTTGTCGAAATTTAAGAAAACGATTGACGTACCATTGTTCAAGTAATTCTTCTGGTGCATCTACATAAATAGAAAAATCAACAAAATCAGAGACAAATACATGATGTGGCTCATGTGGATAATCCATGCCACTTTGTAATACGTTTAAACCTTCGAGGATAAGAATATCAGGCTTTTCGATAATAAGTTGTTCATGAGGAACGATGTCATAGCTCAGGTGAGAATATACCGGAGCGATGACTTTTTCTGCACCTGATTTTATATCGGCGACAAATTTGACCAAGCTACGCATATCATAGGATTCAGGGAACCCCTTTTTTTTCATTAATCCACGTTCATTTAATATATTGTTGGAGTGCAAAAAGCCGTCTGTTGTCACTAATTTGACACGACGATGTTCTGGCCAACGGCTTAGTAGTGCCTGTAATAAGCGTGCGGTTGTGCTTTTTCCGACAGCAACGCTGCCTGCTATACCAATAACATAAGGTATTTTTTGTTCATCTGTCCCTAGGAACTGCTCAAGAACAGCTTGTCGCCGTAAATTGGAGCTAATGTAAAAATTAAGTAAGCGTGACAATGGAAGATAGATTTCAATCACTTCATCTATTGAGATTTCTTCATTGATCCCTTTTAAAGCAGCGACTTCTTCTTCTGTTAATGTTAAAGGCACCGAGTCACGCAATGTTGCCCAATGTTTACGATCAAATTGTAAATATGGAGTTGTCAAAAAAGATTCTTTCTTATTCATAAGCCAACATCTGCCTGTCTATGCAGGTTGGACAGGTTGTTGAGAACACCCGTATCCGACAAAAAATAAATCTCATCATATCGGTTGCATTATCGTAGGCGTAGAATTTTTTATGATTTTAGTAATTTTTTTGATGGTAAATGCAAAAATATGAAAAAAATGTATGATTCCTGAGATTATTATGGCCATCAGTTTCTCTCTTTATATAAAGAGAAGGTTATATAAAGAGAAGGATAAGGATGATACAAATAAGGTTTAAAAAATATTGGCAGATGCATTTATTGGTTCTTCCTGTACAAGAGTTGTTTGTTGGATATTTAAGCTGAAACTATTGAAAAAAACACCAGAAGCATTGAAAGCGGTTATTTTGTGAGCGAAAGAATAAAAAAAGCAATTTTTTTGTTGCATCGTGGGCCAACTCTTCCTAGAATGCGCAGCACTTGATGCCGGCATAGCTCAGTTGGTAGAGCAACTGACTTGTAATCAGTAGGTCCCGAGTTCGACTCTTGGTGCCGGCACCATTAAAAATTTGGAAAGGTGGGGTTCCCGAGCGGCCAAAGGGAGCAGACTGTAAATCTGCCGTCACAGACTTCGAAGGTTCGAATCCTTCCCCCACCACCATTAACCAGTTTCGCTCTTGAGTGTTCTGCTCGAGTTGTACTCCAGAAAAAACACTTGAGATTAAAGTATACAGCTGATTAAAGTCAGGTAGCCGAGTTCACGCGGGCATCGTATAATGGCTATTACCTCAGCCTTCCAAGCTGATGATGCGGGTTCGATTCCCGCTGCCCGCTCCAAGATGTGCTGATATAGCTCAGTTGGTAGAGCACACCCTTGGTAAGGGTGAGGTCGGCAGTTCGAATCTGCCTATCAGCACCACTTCTCCTGTTCTTACTTCCTGATTTTCTTCCTGTAAATATCTCGCAAGCAATTGCTTGGTTGATGTGGTGAAACCACCGATTCCGTGTCTTAGAGGGACAACCTAATGTCTAAAGAAAAGTTTGAACGTTCAAAACCGCACGTTAACGTTGGTACTATCGGCCACGTTGACCACGGTAAAACTACCCTGACTGCTGCAATCACTA
>NZ_MKGR01000034.1:4701-29674 GCF_001908095.1 Xenorhabdus thuongxuanensis
TACCGTCCACAGTTCTACTTCCGTACCACTGACGTAACCGGTACTATCGAACTGCCAGAAGGCGTAGAGATGGTAATGCCAGGTGACAACATCAACATGAAAGTGACTCTGATTGCCCCAATCGCCATGGACGAAGGTCTGCGTTTCGCAATCCGTGAAGGTGGCCGTACTGTAGGCGCCGGTGTTGTTGCTAAAGTTATTGCTTAATCTTTAATTATCAAAAGATTATGAGAAAGAGGAGCTAAAGCTCCTCTTTTTTTATTTTGAACCACCGTAATTTGGTGGTTTTTTTGTTCTCAAAAATAAAAACAATAATTGAAATGAGATTTATTTCTATTTACTATTCTAGGTGTCGTTTATTTTATAAGCGTAAACAATTTTAGGTATGGGTATTTTGTCCGACTTAAATAGTTATCAAGGGTTTGTAAATAGTTTAGAAGAGTGCTTCCATGTATGTTTGTCTCTGCAACGCAGTAAGTGATAAAGCCATACGTAACGCTGTTCATCAGCAACATATTCGTTCTATCAGAGAGTTGAGGAGCTTTGTTCCTGTAGGAAACGATTGCGGAAAATGCATACGTCAAGCACGTGAAATAATGAATGAGGAGATTGCCCTACTGCCTCCAATAAATAATGTTGCCTAAAATAAGCACAATTTTCTTGCAATTACTCTGCTAAATTAGTACTACACTTTAGTTACTGGAAGCGGAGGAGCTTGCTATGAAAGGTGATAAAAAAATAATTGCACATTTGAATAAACTTCTCGGTAATGAACTTGTCGCCATCAATCAATATTTCTTGCATGCCCGAATGTTTAAGAACTGGGGATTGTTGCGTTTGAGTGAAGTCGAATATCACGAATCCATTGATGAGATGAAGCACGCAGATAAATTTATCGAGCGTATTCTTTTTCTGGAAGGGGTGCCAAATCTACAAGATTTAGGCAAGCTCAATATCGGAGAAGATGTAGAAGAAATGCTGAAATCTGATCTGGAATTAGAATTACGTGGCGTAAAGGATCTCAGAGAAGCAATCGCATATGCCGATTCAGTTCATGATTATGTCAGTAGAGACTTGATGATAAAGGTACTTGCTGATGAAGAAAATCATATTGATTGGTTGGAAACTCAACTTGAACTGATAATTAGAATTGGAATACAAAATTACATTCAATCTCAGCTTAGTGAAGAAGAATAGCTATAGTTTTGCCGCCCTATAATTTGATGTATATAGGGCGCTTTTCTTCCATTTTCTTTCTTGTTTCCCTCTTTCTTGTAGTACTTTTTGCATAGATTTCACTCTTAATATTGCTTTGTGGGTAAATTCACGTATAATGCGCGAGCTTACCTACAAGAGTAGGGCTGATTATTATCAGTAATGAGCGGTGAATAGCCGCCATTTAAAATACTCCCGATATGGGGGTTATGCACAGAACGATTACACTCCCCCATCAACCGAAATGGGTGTGAGGAGTAATCATTTACGTTTATAAAATAGTTGGAGCTCTGGTCTCATGCAGAACCAAAGAATCCGTATCCGCCTGAAAGCATTTGATCATCGTTTGATCGATCAATCAACTGCGGAAATCGTAGAGACTGCGAAGCGCACTGGTGCGCAGGTTCGTGGTCCGATCCCTCTGCCAACTCGTAAAGAGCGTTTTACCGTTCTGATTTCTCCACACGTTAATAAAGATGCGCGTGATCAGTACGAAATTCGCACTCACAAACGTCTGGTTGACATCGTTGAGCCAACCGAGAAAACCGTTGATGCTCTGATGCGTCTGGATCTGGCTGCCGGTGTAGACGTGCAGATCAGCCTGGGTTAATCAGGTCATTGAACGATTGAGAGGTTGAAACAATGATTGGTTTAGTCGGTAAAAAAGTGGGCATGACACGTATCTTCACTGAAGATGGCGTTTCAATCCCTGTAACTGTTATCGAAATCGAAAATAACCGTGTAACTCAAGTTAAAGACAAAGAGACTGACGGTTATCGTGCAATTCAGGTAACGACTGGTAGCAAAAAAGCTAGCCGTGTTAATAAACCTGAAGCAGGTCATTTCGCTAAAGCTGGCGTTGAAGCTGGCCGCATTCTGCGTGAATTCCGTCTGTCAGAAGACGATGCTGAATTCACTGTAGGTCAAAGCATTAGCGTTGAAATTTTCGCTGACGTTAAAAAAGTTGACGTTACTGGTACATCTAAAGGTAAAGGTTTCGCGGGTACTGTTAAACGCTGGAACTTCCGTACTCAAGATGCTACCCATGGTAACTCCTTGTCTCACCGCGTTCCGGGTTCTATCGGTCAGAACCAGACTCCGGGCAAAGTATTTAAAGGCAAGAAAATGGCAGGCCAACTGGGTAATGAGCGTGTAACCGTTCAGAGCTTAGATGTAGTACGTGTTGACGCTGAGCGTAACCTGCTGCTGGTCAAAGGTGCTGTTCCAGGTGCAACGAACAGCAACCTGATCGTAAAACCGGCTGTCAAGGCGTAACGTCAAGGAGATAGGAATGGAATTGGTAATGAAAGACGCGCAAAGCGCGCTGACTGTTTCCGAAACTACCTTCGGGCGTGATTTCAATGAAGCGCTTGTGCATCAAGTAGTTGTTGCGTATGCAGCTGGTGCTCGTCAAGGTACTCGTGCTCAGAAAACTCGTGCTGAAGTTTCTGGTTCAGGTAAAAAACCATGGCGTCAGAAAGGCACTGGTCGTGCGCGTTCTGGTTCTATTAAGAGCCCAATTTGGCGCTCTGGTGGTGTAACTTTCGCAGCGAAACCACAGGACCACAGTCAAAAAGTTAATAAAAAGATGTACCGTGGTGCTCTGAAAAGCATCCTGTCTGAACTGGTACGTCAAGATCGTCTGATCGTTGTCGAGAAGTTCTCTGTTGACGCACCTAAGACTAAGTTGCTGGTACAGAAACTGAAAGAAATGGCTCTGGAAGACGTGCTGATTATCACTGGCGAAGTTGATGAGAATCTGTTCTTAGCAGCTCGTAACCTGTATAAGGTTGACGTTCGTGATACAGCAGGTATCGATCCTGTAAGCCTGATTGCCTTCGACAAAGTGGTTATGACTGCTGAAGCTGTGAAGCAAGTTGAGGAGATGCTGGCATGATCCGTGAAGAACGTCTGCTGAAAGTACTGCGCGCCCCGCACGTATCTGAAAAAGCTTCTACAGCGATGGAAAAAAGCAACACCATCGTTCTCAAAGTTGCGAAAGACGCGACTAAAGCAGAGATCAAAGCTGCCGTACAGAAACTGTTTGAAGTTGAAGTTGAAGGTGTAAACACTTTGCTGGTTAAAGGTAAAGTTAAACGCCACGGACAGCGTATTGGTCGTCGTAGCGACTGGAAAAAGGCTTACGTCACCTTGAAAGAAGGCCAGAACCTGGACTTCGTTGGCGGCGCTGAGTAAGTCGGAGGAGTAAAGAACAATGGCAATTGTTAAATGTAAACCTACGTCTCCGGGCCGTCGCCACGTTGTTAAAGTGGTTAACCCTGAGCTGCATAAGGGTAAACCTTATGCTCCGTTGTTGGAAAAAAACAACAAAACTGGTGGTCGTAACAACAATGGTCGTATTACCACTCGTCACATCGGTGGTGGCCATAAACAGCATTATCGTCTGATTGACTTCAAACGTAATAAAGACGGTATCCCTGCTGTTGTTGAGCGTCTGGAATATGATCCAAACCGTTCAGCAAATATCGCACTGGTTCTGTATAAAGACGGTGAGCGTCGTTATATCCTTGCGCCTAAAGGCCTGAAAGCGGGTGATCAAATCCAGTCTGGTGCTGATTCAGCGATCAAAACTGGTAACGCCCTGCCAATGCGTAACATCCCGGTTGGTTCTACTGTTCACAACATAGAAATGAAACCAGGTAAAGGCGGCCAATTGGCTCGTTCAGCAGGTGCTTATGCTCAGATCGTTGCACGTGATGGTTCTTATGTGACCTTGCGTTTGCGTTCTGGTGAAATGCGTAAAATACTGTCTGATTGCCGTGCTACTTTAGGTGAAGTTGGTAACGCAGAACATATGCTGCGCGTTCTGGGTAAAGCTGGTGCAAGCCGCTGGCGTGGTATTCGTCCTACTGTTCGTGGTACGGCGATGAACCCAGTAGACCATCCACATGGTGGTGGTGAAGGTCGTAACTTTGGTAAACACCCTGTAACTCCATGGGGCATCCAGACCAAAGGTAAGAAGACCCGTAGCAACAAACGTACTGATCAATATATCGTACGTCGCCGTTCTAAAAAATAATTAGAGGATAAACCATGCCACGTTCTCTCAAGAAAGGTCCATTTATTGACCTGCACTTGCTGAAGAAGGTAGAGAAAGCGGTGGAAAGCGGAGACAAAAAGCCTATTAAGACTTGGTCCCGTCGTTCAACGATCTTTCCTAACATGATCGGTTTGACCATCGCTGTCCATAATGGTCGTCAGCATGTACCAGTTTTTGTTTCCGACGAAATGGTTGGTCATAAACTGGGTGAATTCGCGCCGACCCGTACTTATCGCGGCCATGCGGCCGATAAAAAGGCTAAAAAGCGCTAAGGTAGGAGGAAGAGATGGAAACTATCGCTAAACATCGCCACGCTCGTTCTTCTGCTCAGAAGGTTCGCCTTGTGGCTGACCTGATCCGCGGTAAGAAAGTGTCGCAAGCTCTGGAAACTCTGACCTATACCAACAAAAAAGCTGCTGGTTTAGTGAAGAAAGTACTTGAGTCTGCTATTGCTAACGCAGAACACAACGATGGCGCTGACATCGATGATCTGAAAGTCACGAAAATTTTCGTAGACGAAGGCCCAACTATGAAGCGTATTATGCCTCGTGCCAAAGGCCGCGCAGATCGTATCCTGAAGCGCACCAGCCACATCACTGTGGTTGTGTCCGATCGCTGAGACTCTGGAGACTAGCAATGGGTCAGAAAGTACATCCTAATGGTATTCGTCTGGGGATTGTCAAACCTTGGAACTCTACCTGGTATGCGAATACCAAAGAATTCGCTGACAACCTGGACAGCGACTTTAAAGTTCGCCAGTACTTGAACAAAGAACTGGTTAAAGCATCTATTTCACGTATCGTTATCGAACGTCCTGCGAAAAGCATCCGTGTAACCATTCACACTGCTCGTCCAGGTATTGTAATCGGTAAAAAAGGTGAAGACGTTGAAAAACTGCGCAAGGCTGTAGCGAATATCGCTGGCGTTCCTGCGCAGATCAATATTGCCGAAGTGCGTAAACCTGAACTGGACGCAAAACTGGTTGCTGACAGCATCAGCTCACAGTTGGAACGCCGTGTGATGTTCCGCCGTGCTATGAAACGTGCTGTACAGAACGCTATGCGTCTGGGCGCTAAAGGTATCAAAGTGGAAGTCAGTGGCCGTCTGGGCGGTGCTGAAATTGCACGTACTGAGTGGTATCGTGAAGGTCGTGTACCTCTGCATACTCTGCGTGCGGACATCGACTACAATACTTCTGAAGCGCACACCACTTATGGTGTAATCGGCGTTAAGGTATGGATCTTCAAAGGTGAGATCCTGGGTGGTATGGCTGCAGTTGAACAGGCGGAAAAACCGGCTGCTCAACCTAAAAAGCAGCAGCGTAAAGGCCGCAAGTAAGGAGAGTCGCTGATGTTACAACCAAAGCGTACGAAATTCCGTAAAGTGCACAAAGGCCGCAACCGTGGTCTGGCTGCAGGTGCGGATGTTAGCTTCGGCACTTTCGGTCTTAAAGCTGTGGGCCGCGGTCGTCTGACTGCTCGTCAGATCGAAGCGGCACGTCGTGCTATGACCCGTGCAATTAAGCGTCAAGGTAAAATCTGGATCCGTGTGTTCCCAGACAAACCTATCACCGAAAAGCCACTCGAAGTGCGTATGGGTAAAGGTAAAGGTAACGTAGAATACTGGGTTGCCTTGATCCAGCCCGGTAAAGTCCTGTATGAAATGGACGGTGTGCCTGAAGAGCTGGCTCGTGAAGCATTCAAGCTGGCAGCAGCGAAACTGCCTATCAAAACCACCTTTGTAACTAAGACGGTGATGTAATGAAAGCACAAGAGCTGCGCGAAAAAAGCGTTGAAGAGCTGAACACTGAGCTGCTGAACCTGTTACGTGAACAGTTTAATCTGCGTATGCAGGCGGCAAGTGGCCAGCTGCAACAGTCTCACCTGTTGAAACAAGTGCGTCGTAATATTGCACGCGTTAAGACTTTACTGACTGAGAAGGCGGGTGCGTAATGACCGATAAAATCCGTACTCTGCAAGGTCGTGTTGTTAGCGACAAAATGGAAAAATCCATTGTTGTTGCTATTGAGCGTAAGGTGAAACACCCATTGTATGGTAAGTTCATCAAACGTACGACTAAACTGCACGTACATGACGAGAACAATGAATGTGGAATTGGTGATGTAGTGGAAATCCGCGAAACCCGTCCACTGTCTAAGACTAAATCTTGGACTTTAGTTCGCGTTATAGAAAAAGCGGTTCTATAATAGATCGCTGTATCGTATGAGATAAACGGCCCAAAAAATAACGGGGCCGTTTATTTTTCTGTCCATCGCGAAGATGTGGTGTTATAATGCCGCGCCCTCGTAGTATGGGATATTGAAACGGCCTCTTTAAAAATAAAGTGGCTCAGTAGTAGTTGACATTTAGCGGAGCACTAAAATGATCCAAGAACAGACTATGCTGAACGTGGCCGACAACTCCGGTGCACGTCGCGTAATGTGTATCAAGGTTCTAGGTGGCTCGCACCGTCGCTACGCAGATGTCGGTGACATCATCAAGATCACTATCAAGGAAGCAATTCCTCGCGGTAAAGTGAAAAAAGGTGATGTCCTGAAAGCGGTAGTGGTGCGCACCAAGAAGGGTGTTCGTCGCCCGGACGGTTCTGTCATTCGCTTCGATAGCAACGCATGCGTATTGTTGAACAACAATAGTGAGCAAGTTATCGGTACGCGTATTTTTGGGCCGGTGACTCGTGAACTTCGTAATGAAAAGTTCATGAAAATTATCTCTCTGGCACCTGAAGTACTCTAAGGAGCAGGCAATGGCAGCGAAAATCCGTCGTGATGACGAAATTATCGTGCTGACTGGTAAAGACAAAGGTAAGCGCGGTAAAGTAAAACAGGTTCTTTCTTCTGGTAAAATCATCGTTGAAGGCATTAACCTGGTTAAAAAACATCAGAAACCGGTTCCGGCTCTGAACCAACCAGGTGGCATCGTTGAAAAAGAAGCAGCTATCAATGTTTCTAACGTTGCAATCTTCAACGCAGCAACCGGCAAGGCTGACCGTGTAGGTTTTAGATTCGAAGAAGGCAAAAAAGTCCGTTTCTTCAAATCTAACAACGAAACTATCAAGTAATTTGGAGTATACGATGGCGAAACTGCATGATTACTACAAAGACGAGGTAGTCAAGAAACTGATGACTCAGTTTGGTTACCATTCTGTCATGCAAGTCCCTCGGGTCGAGAAGATCACCCTGAACATGGGTGTTGGTGAAGCAATTGCTGATAAAAAACTGCTGGATAACGCAGCGGCTGACTTGGCAGCAATCTCTGGTCAGAAGCCATTGATCACCAAAGCACGCAAATCAGTTGCAGGCTTCAAAATCCGTCAGGGCTATCCAATCGGCTGTAAAGTAACCCTGCGTGGAAAACGCATGTGGGAGTTCTTTGAACGCCTGATTTCTATTGCTGTACCACGTATCCGTGACTTCCGTGGTTTGTCCGCTAAATCATTCGATGGTCGTGGTAACTACAGCATGGGTGTTCGTGAGCAAATCATCTTCCCTGAAATCGATTACGATAAAGTGGATCGTGTACGTGGTTTGGATATCACTATCACCACTACTGCGAAATCTGATGATGAAGGCCGCGCACTGTTGGCTGCGTTTAACTTCCCGTTCCGCAAGTAAGGCAGGGTACTCATGGCTAAGCAATCAATGAAAGCACGTGATGTAAAACGTGCGAAATTAGCTGAGAAATTCTTCGCAAAACGCGTTGAACTGAAAGCGATCATCTCTGATGTAAACGCATCTGATGAAGACCGTTGGAATGCTGTTCTTAAGCTGCAAACACTGCCACGTGATTCCAGCCCTTGCCGTCAGCGTAATCGCTGCCGTCAAACTGGGCGTCCGCATGCATTTTTGCGGAAGTTTGGGTTGAGCCGTATTAAAGTCCGTGAAGCCGCTATGCGCGGTGAAATCCCGGGCCTTAAAAAGGCTAGCTGGTAATTGTCACCAATTGAATCACGGGAGTAAAGACAGATGAGCATGCAAGATCCGATCGCGGATATGCTGACCCGTATCCGTAACGGTCAGGCCGCGAATAAAGTTGCGGTCACCATGCCTTCCTCCAAGCTGAAAGTGGCAATTGCCAAGGTGCTGAAGGAAGAAGGTTACATTGAAGATTTTAAAATCGAAGGCGACACTAAGCCAGAACTGGAAATCACTCTGAAGTATTTCCAAGGTAAGGCTGTTGTAGAAAGCATTCAGCGTGTAAGCCGCCCAAGTCTGCGCATCTATAAGAAGAAAGATGAGCTGCCACAAGTTATGGCTGGTTTGGGAATCGCTGTTGTTTCTACCTCTAAAGGTGTAATGACTGATCGTGCAGCTCGCCAGGCTGGTCTGGGTGGCGAGATTCTCTGCTACGTAGCTTAATTCGGGAGGAAAGAATGTCTCGTGTTGCAAAAGCACCCGTCGTCATTCCTGCCGGCGTAGAGGTTAAACTCGACGGTCAGGTTATTTCGATTAAGGGTAAAAACGGCGAGCTAAGTCGTAAAATCCACAACGCAGTTGAAGTTAATCATGCGGATAGCCAATTGACTTTCGCTCCGCGCGAAGGTTTTGCTGACGCTTGGGCGCAGGCAGGTACAACTCGTTCTCTGCTGAACGCTATGGTTATTGGTGTTAACGAAGGTTTCACTAAGAAGCTTCAGCTGGTTGGTGTTGGTTATCGTGCAGCAGTTAAAGGCAACGTAGTTAGTTTGTCTTTAGGCTTCTCGCATCCGGTTGAGCATCAGCTGCCAGCAGGCATAACTGCGGAATGCCCATCACAAACTGAAATCGTACTGAAAGGTGCTGATAAGCAGGTGATTGGTCAGGTTGCGGCAGATTTGCGTGCCTATCGTCGTCCTGAGCCATATAAAGGCAAGGGTGTTCGTTACGCCGATGAAGTCGTGCGTACCAAAGAGGCTAAGAAGAAGTAAGGTAACACTATGGATAAGAAAGCAGCTCGTATCCGTCGTGCGACCCGCGCACGCCGCAAGCTCAAAGAACTGGGTGCGACTCGCTTGGTGGTACATCGTACCCCTCGCCATATTTATGCGCAGGTTATCGCACCAAATGGTTCTGAAACTCTGGTGGCCGCTTCTACAACAGAAAAAGCTATCAGTGAACAACTGAAATTTACTGGAAACAAAGAAGCCGCAGCATTAGTTGGTAAGATTGTTGCTGAACGTGCTCTGGAAAAAGGCATCAAAGATGTATCCTTTGACCGTTCTGGTTTCCAATATCATGGTAGAGTCCAGGCACTGGCAGATGCTGCCCGTGAAGCTGGCCTTCAGTTCTAAGGTAGAGGTGTAAGATGGCTCACATCGAAAAACAAGCTGGCGAACTGCAGGAAAAGCTGATCGCGGTAAACCGCGTATCTAAAACCGTTAAAGGTGGCCGCATTTTCAGCTTTACAGCACTGACTGTAGTTGGTGATGGTAACGGTCGCGTTGGTTTTGGCTACGGCAAAGCACGCGAAGTTCCGGCAGCAATCCAGAAAGCGATGGAAAAAGCACGTCGCAATATGAAAACCGTCGCACTTAACAGCGGCACTTTGTACCACCCAGTGAAAGGCTCACACACCGGTTCTCGCGTGTTTATGCAGCCTGCTCACGAAGGTACAGGTATCATCGCCGGTGGTGCGATGCGTGCTGTTCTGGAAGTGGCTGGAGTTCGTAACGTACTGGCTAAAACCTACGGTTCCACTAACCCAATCAACGTGGTTCGTGCAACTCTGGACGCTTTAGACAGCATGAAGTCTCCAGAAATGGTCGCAGCTAAGCGTGGCAAATCCGTCGAAGAAATTCTGGGGTAAGACCATGGCTAAGACTATTAAAATTACTCAGGTTCGCAGTTCAATTGGTCGTTTGCCGAAACATAAGGCAACTCTGACTGGTTTAGGTCTGCGTCGCATTGGGCATACTGTTGAGCGTGAAGATACACCAGCTATTCGCGGTATGGTCAACTTGGTTTCCTATATGGTTAAAGTTGAGGAGTAACAGATGCGCTTAAATACTCTGTCTCCGGCTGAAGGTGCCAAGCACGCACCTAAACGTGTAGGTCGTGGTATCGGTTCTGGTCTGGGTAAAACCGGCGGTCGTGGTCACAAGGGTCAGAAGTCTCGTTCTGGCGGTGGCGTTCGTCGTGGTTTTGAAGGCGGCCAGATGCCTTTATATCGTCGTCTGCCAAAATTTGGTTTCACTTCACGTAAAGCAATGGTCACCGCAGAAATTCGTCTGTCTGATTTTGCCCGCGTTGAAGGCGATGTTATCGATCTGAATGCACTGAAAGCTGCTAACATTATTGGCCCTCAAATTGAATTCGCAAAAGTAATGCTTTCTGGCGAAGTCAATCGCGCAGTAACTGTGCGTGGCTTGCGTGTTACTAAAGGCGCCCGTGCTGCAATTGAAGCTGCTGGCGGTAAAATTGAGGAATAAGTAACAGATGGCTAAACAACCAGGATTAGATTTTCAAAGTGCCAAAGGCGGATTAGGCGAGTTAAAACGCAGACTTTTGTTTGTCATTGGAGCTCTAATTGTTTTCCGTATTGGCTCTTTTATTCCAATCCCTGGTATTGATGCCGCTGTGCTTGCCAAATTGCTCGAGCAGCAAAGAGGCACCATCATTGAAATGTTTAACATGTTTTCTGGTGGTGCTTTAAGCCGTGCTTCTATCTTTGCACTGGGTATAATGCCGTATATTTCTGCATCTATTATTATCCAGTTGCTAACTGTGGTTAACCCCCGTTTAGCAGAGATTAAGAAGGAAGGGGAAGCTGGTCGTCGTAAGATCAGTCAGTACACCCGTTATGGCACATTAGTGCTGGCAATATTCCAGTCAATCGGTATTGCTACTGGGTTGCCGAATATGCCTGGAATGCAAGGATTAGTGATTAATCCTGGCTTTGCATTCTATTTCACGGCTGTTGTAAGTCTGGTCACGGGAACCATGTTCTTGATGTGGTTGGGTGAGCAGATTACTGAGCGAGGTATCGGTAACGGTATTTCAATCATAATCTTTGCTGGTATCGTTGCGGGTCTGCCGCCTGCAATTGGTCACACCATCGAGCAAGCTCGGCAAGGCGACCTGCACTTCCTCCTGTTGCTGTTGGTTGCAGTATTAGTGTTTGCCGTAACTTTCTTCGTTGTTTTCATTGAGCGTGGTCAACGTCGTATCGTTGTTAACTATGCGAAACGTCAGCAAGGTCGCAAAGTTTTCGCGGCACAAAGCACACATTTGCCGTTGAAAGTGAATATGGCTGGGGTTATCCCTGCAATTTTTGCTTCTAGTATTATTTTGTTCCCTGGTACCATAGCTTCTTGGTTTGGAGGGGGAACAGGCTGGAATTGGTTGACAACTATTTCTATGTATTTGCAACCAGGTCAACCGCTTTATGTGTTATTATACGCATCTGCAATCATCTTCTTCTGTTTCTTCTACACGGCTTTGGTTTTCAATCCAAGAGAAACAGCAGATAACCTGAAGAAGTCCGGTGCATTCGTACCAGGAATTCGTCCGGGAGAGCAAACGGCTAAGTACATTGATAAAGTAATGACTCGTCTAACCTTAATTGGTGCGTTATATATTACTTTTATCTGCTTAATCCCGGAGTTCATGCGTGATGCAATGAAAGTTCCATTCTATTTTGGTGGTACTTCCCTACTGATTGTAGTCGTCGTCATCATGGACTTTATGGCTCAAGTGCAAACTCTGATGATGTCGAGTCAATATGAGTCTGCATTGAAGAAGGCAAACCTGAAAGGATATAACCGCTAATTGGTTTGCTTGAGAAGTTACGGAGAGTAAAAATGAAAGTTCGTGCTTCCGTCAAGAAATTATGCCGCAATTGCAAAATTGTTAGACGTAACGGTATCGTTCGTGTGATTTGCAATGCAGAGCCTAAGCACAAACAGCGCCAAGGCTAATTAATCGCATATTTTTCTTGCAAAGTTGGGTTGAGCTGGCTAAATTAGCCAGCCAATCTTTTTTATCTGACAGCAACATTGTTTGAGTATCCTGAAAACGGGCTTTTCAGAATGATGTTGCAGTGAATAAATATTGTAGGAGTGCATAGTGGCCCGTATAGCAGGCATTAACATTCCTGATCAGAAACATACTGTAATCGCATTAACTTCGATCTACGGTATCGGTAAAACCCGCTCACAAGCAATCTGTGTAGCAGCGGGCATTGCTGAAAATGTTAAGATCAGTGAGCTGTCTGAAGAGCAAATTGACAAGCTGCGTGACGAAGTTGCCAAATACGTTGTAGAAGGTGATCTGCGTCGTGAAGTAACCCTGAGTATCAAACGTCTGATGGATCTTGGTTGCTATCGTGGTTTGCGTCATCGTCGTGGTCTACCAGTTCGCGGTCAGCGTACTAAGACCAATGCACGTACCCGTAAGGGTCCGCGTAAGCCGATCAAGAAATAATCGGGGTATTGAATAATGGCAAAGGCACCTATTCGTGCACGTAAGCGTGTAAGAAAACAAGTCTCTGACGGTGTGGCTCATATCCATGCTTCTTTCAACAATACCATCGTTACTATAACTGATCGTCAGGGTAACGCATTGGGTTGGGCAACTGCCGGTGGTTCCGGTTTCCGTGGTTCTCGTAAATCTACTCCGTTTGCAGCTCAGGTTGCAGCAGAGCGCTGCGCTGAAGCAGTAAAAGAATACGGAATTAAGAACCTGGAAGTTATGGTTAAAGGACCTGGTCCTGGCCGTGAGTCAACTATCCGTGCATTAAATGCGGCTGGTTTCCGCATCACTAATATTACTGATGTGACTCCGATCCCTCATAACGGTTGTCGTCCACCGAAGAAACGTCGCGTTTAATACGTCTTCGTTTTTTAGGATTGTTGGAGAAAAAAAATGGCAAGATATTTGGGTCCTAAGCTCAAGCTGAGCCGTCGCGAGGGTACAGACCTTTTCCTGAAGTCTGGCGTTCGCGCGATTGACACCAAGTGTAAATTAGAACAGGCACCAGGCCAGCACGGCGCACGTAAACCGCGTTTGTCTGACTATGGTGTACAGTTACGTGAAAAACAAAAAGTTCGTCGTATTTACGGTGTTCTGGAGCGTCAATTCCGTAACTACTATAAAGAAGCGACTCGTCTGAAAGGCAACACAGGTGAAAACCTGCTGAACTTGCTGGAAAGTCGCTTGGATAACGTCGTTTATCGTATGGGTTTTGGCGCGACTCGTGCTGAAGCACGCCAGATGGTAAGCCACAAGGCTATCACGGTAAATGGTCGCGTTGTTAACATCGCTTCTTATCAGGTATCCCCGAATGACGTAGTCAGCGTTCGTGAAAAAGCGAAGAAGCAGGCTCGCATTAAAGCAGCTTTAGAGCTGGCTGAGCAGCGTGAGAAACCAACTTGGTTGGAAGTTGATGCTGCGAAGATGGAAGGTGTGTTCAAGCGTATTCCTGAACGTACTGATCTATCCGCTGACATTAACGAACACCTGATCGTCGAGCTTTACTCCAAGTAAAGCTTAGCACCAAAGAGAGGACACAATGCAGGGTTCTGTGACAGAGTTTCTAAAACCGCGCCTGGTAGATATCGAGCAAGTCAGTTCGACGCACGCCAAGGTGACCCTTGAGCCATTAGAGCGTGGCTTTGGCCATACTCTTGGCAACGCACTGCGCCGTATTCTGCTTTCGTCTATGCCGGGTTGTGCGGTGACTGAGGTTGAGATTGATGGTGTACTGCATGAGTACAGCACCAAAGAAGGTGTACAGGAAGATATCCTGGAGATTCTCCTCAATCTGAAAGGGCTGGCGGTGAAAGTTCAGGGTAAAGATGAAGTTATCCTTACTTTGAATAAATCTGGCATTGGCCCTGTGACTGCAGCCGATATCATCCATGATGGTGATGTCGAAATCGTCAAGCCGCAGCACGTAATCTGCCATCTGACTGACGAAAGCGCTTCCATTAGCATGCGTATTAAAGTTCAGCGCGGTCGTGGATATGTGCCGGCTTCTGCCCGAATTCATTCGGAAGAAGATGAGCGCCCTATCGGTCGTTTGTTAGTAGATGCTTGCTATAGCCCAGTAGAGCGTATCGCCTACAATGTTGAAGCAGCTCGTGTAGAACAGCGTACTGACCTGGATAAGCTGGTTATCGAGATGGAAACTAACGGTACAATCGATCCTGAAGAGGCGATTCGCCGTGCAGCTACCATTCTGGCTGAACAACTAGAAGCTTTCGTTGATTTACGTGATGTACGTCAACCAGAAGTAAAAGAAGAGAAGCCAGAGTTTGATCCGATCCTGCTGCGCCCTGTTGACGATCTGGAATTGACTGTCCGCTCTGCTAACTGCCTTAAAGCAGAAGCTATCCACTACATCGGTGATCTGGTACAACGTACTGAAGTTGAGTTACTTAAGACACCTAACTTAGGTAAAAAATCTCTTACTGAGATTAAAGACGTACTGGCTTCACGTGGACTTTCTCTGGGCATGCGTCTGGAAAACTGGCCACCAGCAAGTATTGCTGATGAGTAACTAGATCACAGGTTAAGGTTTTACTGAGAAGGATAAGGTCATGCGCCATCGTAAGAGTGGTCGTCAATTGAACCGCAACAGCAGCCATCGCCAAGCTATGTTTCGTAACATGGCAGGTTCTTTAGTTCGTCATGAAATCATCAAGACGACTCTGCCTAAAGCGAAAGAACTGCGTCGCGTCGTTGAGCCGCTGATTACTCTTGCCAAGACCGACAGCGTAGCTAATCGTCGTCTGGCATTCGCCCGTACTCGTGATAACGAGATCGTGGCAAAACTGTTTAATGAACTGGGCCCGCGTTTTGCGAGCCGTGCAGGTGGTTACACTCGTATTCTGAAGTGTGGCTTCCGTGCTGGTGACAATGCACCGATGGCATACATCGAGCTTGTTGACCGTGCAGCAGAGTCTCAGACAGAAGTAGCATCTGCAGAGTAATCTGTAGGAGCGTAAAAAGCCGGGTATTATCCCGGTTTTTTATTGCCTTTTAATTTTAATTCTCTAACTCTCCGTTTTATATTCATCAGCTAATCTGCAAATTTTTCCTGTTCAAATGATCTCTTAGCCTATTCTGGTAGTATTGTGATTATTTTCTACTTGATGGGATAATTTTATGTATCGTATTGGTCAGTTGGCTAAATTAGCAGGTGTAACACCTGACACTATCCGTTTTTATGAAAAACAGGGGCTGATGCTTCATGGAGAAAGAACAGAAGGTGGTTATAGACTATATACTGAACAGGACCTACAGCGATTACGTTTTATTCGCTATGCAAAACAATTAGGTTTTACACTGGAAGCAATTGTAGAACTATTATCTATTAGGGTTGATCCTGAGCACCATACATGTAAGGAATCAAAACATATTGTTGATTCTAGATTGCGAGAAGTTGAAAAAAAATTATTAGAAATGCAAAAAATGCGTGATTCTTTGAAAATGTTGAGTGATGCTTGTTGTGGTAGTACTCATGTCAGTACATATTGTTCTATATTGGAAATTTTGGAAGAAGGTGCGACAAACAGATAATTTTTCTTTATTGTTCAGAGTGCTAAGAGTATAATTGCACTGTTTTTAATCACAAAACGATTTTATTAATTAATTTAGAGGTCATTATGACAACATATCGCCATAAAAAAGGTGTTATCAAAGATAATGCTATAGAAGCCTTATTATATGATCCTTTGTTTAGACAGAGAGTAGAGAAAAATAAAAAAGGTAAGGGGAGTTATAATCGTAAAGAAAAACATGGTAAAAAAGGTAGTTGGGAGGCCAATGATAATAATTTTTTCAAGTTGTTATCATTGGCTTTCTAGCTTTTTAAGTAGATTCTATTAATCTGTCCGAGCTGGTGTTTTTACAGGAAGAAGGGACTTGGCTGGAAAAGCTTTTCTACTTCAGGCACGAATTTTTTATCAGTAATAAACATGATTACATGATCACCTTGCTGAATAATACTGTAATCATTAGCAATGATGACTTCTTCATTACGGACAATGGCACCTATTGTTGTTCCTGGTGGTAATTTGATATCACTTATCTTACGCCCAACAACTTTTGAAGTATGTTCATCGCCATGAGCTATGGCCTCGATAGCTTCAGCAACTCCTCTTCTTAATGAGAACACACTGACAATATCTGCTTTACGGACATGACCAAGTAGTGCCGATACTGTTGCTTGTTGAGGTGAAATTGCAATATCAATGACCCCACCTTGTACTAAATCAACATATGCACTTCGTTGAATAAGAACCATTGCTTTTTTAGCACCCATTCGTTTTGCAAGCATGGCTGACATAATGTTGGCTTCATCATCATTTGTTAGTGCTATAAAAACGTCAACTTGTTCAATGTGTTCTTCAGCTAGCAATTCTTGGTCTGAAGCATCACCATAAAACACGATGGTATCGTGCAATAGTTCAGCTAATTCAATGGCTCTTTTTTGGTTATGCTCAATTAGCTTGACACTGTAGTCTTTTTCAAGTCGTAAGGCTAAGCCTGCACCAACATTACCACCACCAACAATCATGATGCGTTTATACGGTTTCTCAAGGCGTTGTAATTCGCTCATTACGGCCCTGATATGTTGTGATGCTGCAACGAAGAAGACTTCATCTCCAGCTTCAATAATTGTTGAACCTTGTGGTCTAATGGGGCGATCTTGACGAAATATTGCAGCAACTTTGCTATCAATATGTGGCATATGCTCTCGGAGTGAGGATAAGGCATTGCCTACCAGTGAACCACCATAATAGGCCTTAACCGCGACAATGCTGACACGCCCTTCAGCAAAATTAACAACTTGTAATGCTCCTGGGTATTGGATTAATTTATAGATGTAATCAATAACCAGTTGCTCAGGAGATATTAGATAATCAATAGGAATATCATCAGGTTGAAATAATTTTTCTGATTCTCGGATATATTCTGATGAGCGTATCCTGGCGACTTTATTAGGCGTGTTAAATAGAGAATAAGCAATTTGGCATGCAACCATATTGGTTTCATCTGAATTTGTGACAGCTATTAACATATCAGCATCCTCAGCGCCAGCTTCCTTCAATACTCTGGGATGGGAGCCATGGCCATTGACAACTCGGAGATCGAATTTATCCTGTAACTGGCGTAGACGATCTGTATCGGTATCAACGACAGTAATATCATTGTTTTCATCAACTAAATTCTCAGCTAATGTTCCACCAACCTGGCCAGCACCCAGAATGATTATCTTCATAGCATTCTCTTCTCAATTGGAAGCCATCTTCTATTCTTGATATTTTAGCAAAACCATAAAATTCTCTCGTTCAGTTGGAACGAGAGAGCGTTATTATTGCTTAGTTAGTCGGGTATAAAAGAAACCGTCACCGCCCGCAGCTTCTGGAATAATTTGTGTTCCAGGAGTATCCGAATTACCTGCTTCTGATAATACTGCATCGGGATGACGGGCCAAAAATGCTTTTATTTGCTCACTATTTTCCTGAGGTAAAATTGAACAGGTGGCATAAACCAGCGTTCCCTTTCGCTTTAAATATGGCCAGATAGCATCAAGGATTTCAGATTGCAATGTAACTAATTGATCTATATCTTCATTCCGGCGTAACCATTTTATGTCAGGGTGACGGCGAATAACCCCTGTAGCAGAACACGGCGCGTCAAGAAGAATACGATCAAATTGTTCATCAGCAGCCCACTCGTGTGGAAGGCGTCCATCACCAGTTTTGACGACAGCATGCAAATTAAGCCGTTGTAAATTCTCTTTTACTCGTTTAATTCGTTTTTCATCAATATCGATAGCGAGAACCTTAGATTTTGGTGCTATTTCGAGGATATGGGTGGTTTTTCCGCCAGGTGCAGCGCAAAGATCTAGTATAGATTCACCGTCACATGGGCTTAAGAGTTCAGCGCATCCCTGCGCGGAGCAATCCTGAATAGTTACCCAGCCTTGACTAAATCCGGGTAGAGCACTGACAGGGTAGGGGGTCAGAAGACGAATAGCACTAGGATGGTTGATATCTAATTCTGCCTCTATATTAGCTTCTACTAATAGTGCAAGATATTCTTTCGCTGTATGGTGAAGTTGGTTAACTCGTAACCACATAGGTGGTTTTTGGTTGTTGGCATCCACTATAGTTTGCCAATTTTGTGGGTATGCTTTTTGAATATGTCCTAACAGCCATTTAGGATGTAGATGTTGATTATTTGTCTGTTCGATTAATGCTTGTTGTTGGCGCTGAAACTGGCGAAGAACACCATTAATCACTCCTTTCAGCTGTGGTCGTTTTAAATTAGTTGCACCATTGACGGTTTCGGAAAGTACAGCGTGCGCAGGTATACGTGTATATATAAGCTGATATATACCAACCATGATTAGATAGTGGAAAATACGTTGTTTTCCTTTCAATGGCTTTGCCATGAGTTGATTGATAAACCACTCAAGCTGAGGCAATACTCGCATCACACCAAAACAGAGCTCTTGCAGCAATGCTTTGTCTTTATCAGAAACTTTTTGTTGTAATTCAGGTATAACGGCGCTGAGGGATTGCCCTTGTTCAAGCACTTGAGTGATTGCTTTTGCGGCGATGCTTCTCAGGTTATATGTATTTTTCATGGTATGGTCAAAAAGCTGACTTTCGTCAGCATTGTAAATAGGAAAAAGCCTGGATGCTAAAACATTCAGGCAAAGTCAGGTTAGTATCAGTTGATTTTGCTACCAGGTGTAAACCACTCACGTTTGGAGTTTAAGAGATCGGCAACCGACATTGCTTTCTTGCCCGGTGGTTGCAATTGAACAATATTTAATATCCCATCCGCAGTTGCCATTTGAATACCTTTTTTATCCGCGCTGATAATTGTTCCAGGAGCTTGGGTGGTTTGCTCTGCAATGACTTCTGCCTGCCAGATTTTAATTGGTTGATCATCAACTAAGAAGAAGCTCATAGGCCAAGGGTTAAAGGCACGAATACAACGCTCAATTTGGCTTGCAGGTAAATTCCAATCTACTTTTGCTTCATCTTTACTCAGTTTTTCGGCATAGGTTGTAAGTGTGTCATCCTGAATTTCAGGCTGGAGTGTTCCTGATGTGATTAAATCTAAGGTGTTGAGTAAGGCTTTTGGCCCAATATCGGCAAGTTTTTCGTATAAGCTAGCACTGGTATCTTCATTTGTAATTGGACAAATGGCTTTCAACAGCATATTACCAGTATCAAGCCCTGCATCCATTTGCATGATCGTTACGCCAGTTTCTTGGTCGCCAGCCCAAAGGGAGCGCTGAATGGGTGCTGCACCACGCCAGCGAGGTAGCAAAGAACCGTGGACATTCAAGCATCCTAGACGTGGTATATCTAAAACGGCTTGAGGAAGAATTAAGCCATAAGCAACAACGATCATAATATCAGCTTGTTGCTCCATGACCCATTGTTGGCTTTCTTCTGTACGTAAGGTTTTTGGCTGGAAAACAGGAATATCATGTTCTTCAGCCAATACCTTTACAGGACTTGGTGTCAGTTTCTTACCTCTTCCTGCCGGCTTGTCTGGTGGAGCGAGTACTCCGACAACCTTGTGTTGAGAGTTTAATAAAGCAGCCAAATGGCGAGCCGCGAAATCAGGCGTTCCGGCAAAAATAATACGTAAAGAATCAGACACTGTTATTTCCTACGATAATAAGAATTATTTGTTTTTGGCTCTCAATCGGTCAATTTTTTCAACTTTCTGACGGATGCGTTGGCGTTTCAATGGTGATAAGTAATCAACAAAGAGTTTACCGACTAAATGATCCATTTCATGTTGAATACAGATTGCCAGTAATCCATCGGCTTCTAACTCAAATGGTTGGCCGTTATAGTCTAAGGCCTTAATTTTTACTTGCTCAGAGCGAGACACAAATCCACGCTGTTCAGGAACAGATAAACAACCTTCTTCTATTCCTGTTTCACCAGTTTCATTAATCAATTCCGGGTTAATCAGAACAAGATGTTGATCACGAGCCTCAGAGACGTCAATGACAATAATTCTCTGATGTATATTGACTTGTGTTGCCGCTAAACCAATACCTTCCTCTGCATACATCGTTTCAAACATATCATCAACGATACGCTGGATTTCTGCATCGACTTTTTCTACTGGCTTGGCAACTGTGCGAAGTCGCTCGTCTGGATAATGTAATACTTGTAAAACTGACATATATGTTTAGAACTGCATCCAAAAAGTGAGTGATAATTGATGCCTATTCTAGACATTTCCTATTTAGATTGACAGTATTGAACATAAATTAATCATGAGAGAATTGCTCTCAACCTCAAGTCAGGATGACGATATGGAAGCGATGGAAATGTGGTTAAGAATGAAAATGGTCTCTCATCTTTCAGCAGCGAAGGCCATGTTTATTATGGATCGCCTGTTACAAACGAAAAATTTCAATATATCTTCCCTTAAAGCATGTGGCCTGTCATCTGCGCAATGCTTGCAATTTATGAAAGCTAACGCTTCCGTTCTGATTTCAGCCCTCAATTGGTTAGAACAACCAGACCATCATTTGTTGACTTTCTCTCATCCCGCATATCCACCTTTATTAAAGCAAATACACTCTCCACCTCTTGTTCTTTTTGTTGTAGGTGATGTATCGGTCTTATCTCAAAAGCAAATTTCAATGGTTGGTAGTAGGGCTGCGACTTTTTATGGCGAAAAATGGGGAAAGATATTTGCTAGTGACTTGGCTAAAAATAATCTGGTAATAACTAGTGGCTTGGCGATTGGTATTGACGGTATCTGTCATCAGGCAGCATTGGATGTAGGAGGGAAAACAGTAGCGGTACTTGGTAGTGGTTTTAAAAATATCTACCCCAGTAGACATAAATCTTTGGCTAGGCATATTAAAGAACATGGTGCATTAGTTTCTGAATTTTTTCCTGATGCGCCACCTAAAGCCAAGCACTTCCCAAGGCGAAATCGAATTATTAGTGGGTTAAGTTTGGCTCTTCTTATTGTGGAGGCTCATAAGAATAGTGGATCACTGATTACAGCGCGTTGCGCTCTTGAACAAGGGAGAGACATCTTTGCATTACCTGGTCCATTAGGCACTCCTGCGAACGAAGGTAATCATTGGTTGATTAAACAAGGGGCTTATTTGGCAACAAATGTAATGGATATCATGGAACATATTAGTTCTTCGTTTCAATGGATTAACATCGAAGAGAAAGATCAGGAGGAGGAAAATAAGCAATTTGAACAAACAGAGTTGCCATTTATGGATGTGCTGGTTAACGTAAGTAGTGAAGTTACACCTATTGATGTGATTGCCCAGCGCTCTTCCCTGCCTGTTACCGAAGTTATGACCAAATTATTGGAGTTGGAACTCATGGGAAAAGTTGCTGTTGTTGCTGGTGGGTATGTCCGAACTAATTAAGCGATTTAATTTGTGCTTTTTCCAATGTTATGGCGGCTGCCGATATTCAGCGAGTGAGATATGAAAGTACCTTTTACTATAAAAGAAATAGAGCGTTGCCCTGAGTGTAATGCTGAGTTAGTGATTCGCAATGGCGCTCATGGCCCATTTTATGCGTGTTCCAGTTATCCATTTTGCCATTATCTTCGTCCTTTAAAAGCACAAGTAGATGGACATATTGTTAAAGAATTGGATGGGCAAATCTGTCCAAAATGTAATTTCACTTTAGTCTTACGTCAAGGGCGTTATGGTATGTTCATTGGCTGTGGTCGTTATCCTGAATGTGAATATACAGAATTAATTGATAAACCAGATGATACGTCAATTAATTGCCCTCAATGCCAGCAAGGAAAATTACTCCAGCGTAAGTCTCGTTTTGGTAAGACATTTTATTCCTGTAGTCGCTATCCAGAGTGTCAGTTTGCACTTAACAATAAGCCTACCTCAGGTGAATGCATGTTTTGTCACTATCCATTGTTAATAGAAAAGCGCACTTCCCAAGGCGTAAAATTATTTTGTGCTAGTAAATTGTGTAGTAAGCAGCAAGTTAACGAAATTGAGAAATGAAATGAGTTACATAATCTCACCAGTATTTGATGAAGTTATCACGGCCCTAAAAGAAGAAAAAGTTATTGCCTATCCAACTGAAGCCGTTTTTGGATTAGGGTGTGATCCTGATAGTGAAAATGCAGTGCAAGAGCTATTAGCGTTGAAAAATAGGCCTTGGGAGAAAGGATTAATTCTTATTGCTGATAAGTATGAGAGATTATGTCCTTATATTGATGATGAACAGATAAATGATACACAGAAAGAAACCATATTCTCATCTTGGCCTGGTCCTGTTACGTGGGTAATCCCCGCTAAAGCAACCACACCAAAATGGTTGACTGGCAAATTTTCAACATTGGCTGTTCGAGTTACGGATCACCCTTTGGTTCAGCAGCTATGTGCTATATATGAAAAACCACTTGTTTCGACCAGTGCGAATCTAAGTGGATTGGAACCATGTCGTAGTGTAGAAGAAGTGCGGCAGCAATTTGGCAATCGTGTCCCAATATTAGAGGGAGAAGTTGGTGCGCGTAAGAATCCATCAGAAATCAGGGATGCGTTAACTGGCAAATTATACCGACAAGGATAGGTAATCATGGATAAATTCGCTGTTTTTGGTAATCCAATCGCACATAGTAAATCTCCTTATATTCATCAATTGTTTGCTGAACAAGCAGGTATCGAACATCAGTATGGGAGAGTACTTGCTCCGGTGGAAAACTTTGAACAAACCTTAACTCATTTTTTCGAACAGGGGGGGGTAGGAGCGAATATCACTGTTCCTTTCAAAGAGAGAGCCTATAAATGCTCAGATGAATTGACTGAACGGGCGAGTATCTGTGGTGCAGTTAACACATTAAAACGGATAGAGGGAAACCGACTGCTCGGTGACAATACTGATGGAATGGGATTATTAGTAGACTTGCAGCGACTGAAATTCCTCTCTCAAGGACAGAAGATTCTGATCATAGGTGCTGGTGGAGCTGCGAAAGGTGTATTGTCTCCTTTGTTATTACTGGGCTGTTCAGTCATTATTACTAACCGAACATTTGAACGTGCTCAAATAATCGCAAATACATTTTCTCTATTAGGTGATATCCAAGCCATTGAAATGAGTGCTCTTGGCCTTATTACTCCAGATTTTGATATTATCATTAATGCAACAGCTTCTGGCCTTGATGGGCAAATTCCGGCTATCTCACCGTTTATTTTTCAAAATAACAGTGTGTGTTACGACATGTATTACCAGCATGGATTAACTCCTTTCCTTACGTTTGCTCATCAAAATGGTATTTCACGTTTGGCTGATGGTTTAGGGATGTTGGTAGGGCAGGCTGCATATTCTTTTGAATTATGGCATGGAGTATTCCCCGAAATAGAACCTGTTTTAACGACCTTAAGACGGGAGTTACATGTATGAACCAATCAATTCAATTTCCTGATCGTGAAGAGTGGGATGAGGTAGAAAATAAGGTGATATTTCCAGCAATGGTGGGTGGTTTGCTGGTGGAATGTATGATTAGTTCTGATGAAATAATAGCGCGTTATGGTAAGGATCATCACCCACTCGATTTGTTTCGTCAACATCGCTGGGATTTGGAAGAAGAGTTTGAAACAACCATTTTGAGTGGGCATGATGATCAATTTGGACGCTACTCTTTGCTTTCAGATTGTGTTGATAGATAGTCATTTTTCCAGCTAACGTAATTATTAGCGGAATAAAGCAGCCCTTCCAATTCTTCAGGTTTGAGTTTTCGTACTTGTTTGGCAGGGCTACCGACGTACAGGTAACCGCTTTCTAATTTTTTACCTGGAGGAACTAGGCTACCAGCTCCAATCACAATATCATCTTCAATAGTCACTCCATCAAGTAAAATGGAACCCATGCCGACTAAGACTCGATTCCCAATTTTACACCCATGTAGCATTGATTTATGACCTACCGTGACATCTTCGCCAATTATTAATGGGAAGCCATTTGGATTATCAGGAGATTTATGAGTCACATGTAAAACAGAACCATCTTGAATATTTGTACGCGAACCAATTGAGACATAATTTACATCTCCCCTGATAACTACAAGGGGCCAAATGCTGACATTGTCTGCTAATCTGACATCTCCAATTACAATAGAAGAAGGATCTAAAAGAACTTTTTGACCGACTTGAGGATAGAAATTTAGATATTGGCGTAAAACAGTAGGCATAAAAACCTCAACAATAAGAGTGAATCGCAAACATATAAACAATTATATAGGAATGTTATTGAGGAAAAAAACGTCATGCAATGGAATGATTTGCATTAGTTTTAGCCTATTTGAGTGGTTTTTATATTTAAGAGAACAAAAAGCGCCCACTTGAGAAATAAGATTGCAAAAAACTCTTGTCAGCTCCGTAAAACCCCCTATAATGCGCCACCACTGACCGACGCAGCGCTGAAACAGGCCGCGAAGGACAGTGAGAGAAACGCGAAAATAATCGCTTGACTCTGGCGGCGAAAAGCGTAAGATACGCAGCCTCGCAACCCGGAAGGAACTTCCGGTTGCCAACGCTCTTTAACAAGTTAATCAGACAATCTGTGTGGGCACTCGCAAGACACTTATCCAAGCCGAAAGGCAAAATGATTTAAAGTCTTGAAGAGTGACTGACAGTTAATTCATTACGAACTAACAGGACGATTCTTTGAGCATCAAACCTTTAATTGAAGAGTTTGATCATGGCT
>NZ_MKGR01000035.1 GCF_001908095.1 Xenorhabdus thuongxuanensis
CTTAAAGAGTTGCTGTAACGGCAACTCTCGCGCTAATAGTTGGCGGACTCGTGCAGCCAGTTGGGTAGCCAGCAGGGAATGCCCCCCCAATTCAAAGAAATGATCGTGACGACCCACTTGTTCTAAACCTAACAACGTTTGCCAAATCCGGGCCAGGGCGATTTCTACTTCGCCCTCCGGGGCTGCATACTCGCGGGTCACCACGGCCGATAAATCCGGGGCCGGCAGGGCCTGACGGTCAAGCTTGCCGTTCGGGGTCAGCGGGAAGGTGTCCAGCGTGATAAAGGCACTGGGCAACATGTAGTCGGCCAGGTGCAGGGCGAGTTGCTGGCGCAATTCAGCCGGCACCAGTTCACCCCCTACCTGCGGCCGCAGGTAAGCGACCAATCGTTTCTGGCCTGGCTCATCTTCGCGGGCTAGCACCACCGCTTCGCGTACGCCGTCACATTGGGTCAGCCTGGCCTCGATTTCCCCCAGCTCGATACGGAAACCCCGCAGTTTGACCTGAAAATCATTGCGGCCGAGGTAGTCAATCGTGCCATCGGGCCGCCAGCGGCCGAGATCGCCGGTTCTGTACATGCGGGCATCCGGTTCTGAAGCAAAGGGGTCGGACAGGAAACGTTCGGCCGTGAGTGCCGGACGATTGAGGTAGCCGCGAGACACACCCTCTCCCCCGATATAGATTTCACCGGCCACCCCCATTGGCACTGGTTGTCCTTGTGGATTCAGGATATAGATCCGGGTATTCGAGATCGGGCGGCCGATAGGGAGTTTACGGTCAACGTCTTCGTTTTCCCCCGCCGGCAGTTCATAGGCGGTGGCAAACGTGGTGGTCTCTGTTGGCCCATACACATGCAGTAAGTGTTGGGGGGGAGATTCGGTTCTGAGGCGAATGGCAGGACGGGTATCTGCTTGTTCCCCGCCGAAAAGGACATAACGCAAGCCTGATAAGGCTGGCCCAATCAGGGGAGCATATTGGTTAAACAGAGCGGTGGTCAGGAAGAGTGCACTGACGCCTTCCGATAACAGGCTCTGGCCAAAATGGGGGGGATGAAGCAAGGTCTTTTCCGGAATAAGCAGAAGACGTGCCCCATGAACTAAGCCTGCCCACACTTCCCAGGTGGCGGCATCAAATGAGATATTGGCACAATGGGCAATACAGTCGTCCGGCCCGATATCGGCAAAGTCATTATTGATAACCAGACGCAGAACATTGCGATGCTCGACCATCACGCCTTTGGGTTGGCCGGTCGATCCCGAGGTGTAAATGACATAGGCCAGATGGCGCGATGTCAGCCCCAATATCTGAGCGTCTGGGTTGTCAGTGGGTTGCGTCGCCAGCATCGGTGCTTCATAGTCAAAGATATGATCCAGTAAGACCGTCGGCACGGTATCGGGCAGCCTGTCGGCCTGGGCGGTTTGGGTCAATAAAACAACCGGTGCCGCGTCCTGGAGCATATAAGTTAACCGTTCAATCGGGTAGGCCGGGTTGAGCGGGACATAGGCCCCACCGGCTTTCAGGATAGCCAATAAGCCGACCACCATCTCCGGACAGCGTTCGAGACAGAGGGCGACCCGATCATCCGGCCGTACCCCCAGCGCAATCAAATAATGTGCCAGCCGGTTGGCTTGCTGGTTCAGTTCGTGATAGCTCACGGTTTGCCCTTCGTAAGTTATCGCTGGGGCCTGGGGACGTTGTAATGCCTGGGTTTCAACGAGCTGATGGATCAGGATTTCTTGCGGGAAATCCCGCTGGGTGGCGTTGAAATCCACCAGCACTTGTTGCCGTTCGGGTGCTGGCAGGATAGGCACATCCAGAATCCATTGCTGCGGGTGGTTAACCAGGGCCGTTACTAAGCCGCTTATGGCGGTCGCCAGATAAGCGGTGATTTGTTCTGGCACAATGTTGGTGACGGTCAGAGCCGTTAATTGGAAGCCATCCCCTAAATCATCCACTGACAGGGTGATGGGATAGTTAGTACGCTCCTCTGCGGTTAAAATACGTATGCCTGCCCAGGTGGTATCAACCACTTCGGTTTCACCCGATGGGCCATGACGATAATTGAGCAAGGTGCTGAACAGCGGCATGGGTTGCTCCACACCACTGCACCGTTGTGCCAGCACTAATGGGGCTTGCTCATGCTCCAGCAAGGTAGTCAGGTTTTGATAGGTATCCTGCACGGTTTCTTGTACCGTGCGTCCGCTCAGAGAGATACGCAGGGGAAGGGTGTTGATAAACATACCCAGTATTTGGCCGGCACCCGCGCCGCCTTGCAGGCGACCCAGTAGCACGGAGCCAAACACTACGTCCTCGCGGCCGCTGGTGTGTGCCAGCACTTGTGCCCACGCAACATGGAATAGCACGCCCGGGCTGACACCTAAACGACGCGCTTGAGTGCGGATGGCTTTGGCCAGATCGGGTGCGATAGAGAGATGTGCTTCAGTAACAAGATCGTTGTCAGTTTGTACATTAAGCACCCCAAACGGTGCTGTGGGTTCGTCAATATCCGCCAGTTGGGTGCGGAAATAAGCTTCATGCTCGGCGGTTGGTGTAGACAGGGTTTGAGCGATAAAATTGCGATAAGGTAATACCGCTGGCAGCCTCTCCGTATTGCCCTGCAAAATTAGCGCAATTTCT
Source organism: Xenorhabdus thuongxuanensis (assembly GCF_001908095.1). Classification (GTDB taxonomy): domain Bacteria; phylum Pseudomonadota; class Gammaproteobacteria; order Enterobacterales; family Enterobacteriaceae; genus Xenorhabdus; species Xenorhabdus thuongxuanensis. Next base: position 2,639 of record NZ_MKGR01000035.1, read on the forward strand.
GCAAAAACCAGTTCCAGTGTCATATGGTCACTGACCAGATGATGGAAACGTAGCGCTAGCAACCATTCATCTTGTGCTGGATCATGGGCAATATCAGCGGTAAACAGCGGGGCGTGATTCAGATCGATACGGTGCTGGCGTGGATCGGTGTGAGCCAGTAACTGCGTGGGAATATCGTCCGTTGTGGCAGGGATGAATTCATGGATAGTGATCGATGCCTGACGCCAGACCACCTGCACCGGCTGTTCCAGTCCTTGCCAATAAATTGCCGTGCGCAAGATATCATGGCGGTTGATGACCTGTTGTAGGGCATTCAGGAAGCTATCGAGACGATCACGAGTATCAAAAGCGAGCAAACTTCGTAGCAGATAATTATCCCCCTGTGTCTGTAACAGATGATGGAACAGGATGCCTTCCTGCAAGGGGGCGAGCGGATAGATATCCTGTACACGATTTGCGCCGCCTGGGATCTTCTCGATGATGGCATCAATCTCAGGTTGGGAAAGCGAAACCAGTGGCAACATATCAGGAGTGATAGCTGTACAATCTTCGGGGATGCGGTTGGGTGGCACGGCAAAGGTGCTAACCTCACGCTGGATAGCCTGAGCCATATCGGTGAGGATAGGTGAGGCGAATACACTGCGGATATCGAGTTGCCAGCCCAGATTGCGTAGCTCTTCGATCAGACTGACAATCGTCAGTGAATGGCCGCCGAGCTCAAAGAAGTGGTCATGGCGACTGACTTGTTTCAGGCCCAGAAGTTTTTGCCAAATCTGAACCAAGGCGATTTCTGTCTCACCGACGGGAGCTTCATAGCCGCGGGCTACGACCGCCGATAGATCGGGGACAGGCAGAGCCTGCCGATCGAGTTTACCATTCGGGGTGAGTGGGAAAGTTTCTAAGGTAACAAAGGCGCTGGGCAGCATATAATCAGCAAGATGTTGAGTCAGTTGCTGGCGCAAATTAGCGGGCACCAATTCAGTTCCCTCTAACGGACGCAAATAGGCCACCAGCCGTTTCTGGCCGGGTTCATCTTCACGGGCGAGTACCACCGCTTCACGAACGCCGTCACATTGGGTCAGTCTGGCTTCGATTTCCCCCAGTTCGATACGGAAGCCACGTAGTTTGACCTGAAAATCATTGCGACCGAGGTATTCGATATTGCCATCGGGCAGCCAGCGGCCTAGATCGCCAGTCTTGTACATGCGGGCATCGGAATCTGAAGAGAAGGGATCGGTCAAGAAGCGTTCGGCGGTGAGTTCACGGCGATTCAGATAGCCACGGGCAACACCCACGCCCCCGATATAAATTTCACCCGCCACACCAATTGGAACGATTTCCCCGCGGGCATCGAGAATATAGATTTGGATATTGGCAATAGGATGCCCAATCGGCACTTGCCCGGTATAACGATCCGGAACACATTTCCAGGCAGTGACATCAATAGCTGCCTCGGTTGGTCCATATAAATTATGCAGTTCACTGTGAGGTAAGTGGGACAAACAATGTTGTTGTAAGGCATAGGGCAGCGCTTCCCCGCTGCATAAAATTTGGCGTAGGGAAAGGCAGCGTCCGGCCGGAATGTAATGAAGGAAAATTTGCAACATGGAAGGTACAAAATGGATCGTTGTAATATGACGATTCTCTATCTCTTCCAATAAATAGTGCGGTTCTTTGTGACCGCCTGGACGAGCCATCACTAATTGGGCTCCAAACATCAAGGGAAGGAAGAATTCCCAAACGGAAACATCAAAACTAAATGGCGTTTTTTGTAAGACGCGATCTTGCGGGGTTAATTGATAAGTATTCTGAGCCCAGAGTAAACGGTTAACCACACCGCGGTGCTCATTCATAACGCCTTTGGGTAATCCCGTTGAGCCAGAAGTATAGAGTACATAGGCCAAATGGCGTGATGTCAGTCCCAGCGCTTGGGTATCTGGATTATCAGTTGATTGTGTTGTCAGGAATGACTCAGGGTTATTAAGAATGTTATCCAGCAAAACCACAGATAAGGTATTGTCAAGTTTATCGCGTAGTGTGATCTGAGTCAGTAAAACCTCAGGGGCAGCATCTTCAAGCATGTACGCTAGCCGTTCGGTTGGGTAGGCTGGATCGAGCGGAACATAAGCGCCACCCGCCTTGAGGATGGCGAGTAACCCTACCACCATCTCCAGACTGCGTTCGACACAAATCGCTACCCGATCATCAGGATGCACACCCAGTTCAATCAAGTGGTGAGCCAGACGATTAGCGTGGCGGTTCAATTCCTCATAGCTGAGAGACTGGTTTCCACACATTACCGCTGTCGCATTGGGCGTTTTTGCAGCTTGTGCTTCGATAAATTGATGGATCAGCGTTTCTTGTGGAAAATCGGCTTGGGTGGCGTTGAAATCTGTCAGCACTTGTTGCCGTTCTGCTGTAGGTAAAATAGGGATATCTCGGATCCCTTGTTGTGGATTGTGAACCAGGGCATCGATCAAACCGCTGATGGCCGTGGCCATATAGGTGTTGATTCGTTCTGGTGCGATTTCCGTGACAGTTAGGGCCGTTAGTTGGAAATCGTTCCCCAAATCATCCACTGCCAAAGTGATGGGATAGTTAGTTTTTTCCTCTGCGGTCAAAGTACGTATGCCTGTCCAGATGGTATCAACCGTCTCTGTTTCCCCCGATGAGCTATGACGATAATTCAGTAAGGTACTGAACAGCGGCATGGGTTGCTCCACGCCACTGCATCGTTGTGCCAGCACTAATGGAGCCTGCTCATGCTCCAGCAAGATGGTCAGGTTTTGATAGGTATCCTGTACAATTTCTTGTACCGTGCGTCCGCTTAGAGAGATACGCAGGGGCAGGGTGTTGATAAACATCCCCAGTATGCGATCGGCTCCGGCACCACCTTGCAGACGGCCCAATAGTACGGAACCAAAAACGACATCGTCGCGGCCACAGGTCTGAGCTAATACCTGAGCCCAGGCCACGTGGAACAGAACACTGGGACTGACCCCCAGCTTGCGCGCTTGGGAACGAATGGCTTTTGCCAACGTGGAGTCAATTGGAAGTCGGTGTTCATTGATAACACTATTATCACTTTGTACTTTAAGTATCCCAAAAGGAGCCGTGGGTTCATCAATATCGGCGAGTTGGGCGCGGAAATAGGCTTCATGCTCTGTCACTGGCACACTTAATGTTTGGGCAATAAAGTTGCGGTAAGGCAGCATAGTGGGTAGTTTTTTTGTGTTGCCCTGAAGTATCTGGGCGATTTCAGCGAAAATCAGCTCCAGTGTTATATGGTCACTGACCAGATGGTGGAAACGCAAGGCTAACAGCCATTCATGCTGTACCGGATCATGGGCGATATCGGCGGCAAAGAGGGGGGCACAATTCAAATTAATGCGGTGCTGGCGCGGATCCGTGTGAGCCTGTAACTGTGCGGGAATAGCGTCCGTTGTGGTTGGCGTGAACTCACGGATAGTGAGAGGTGCCTGGCGCCAGACCACCTGTACCGGTTGTGTCAATCCTTGCCAGAAGACGGAAGTGCGCAGGATATCATGGCGGTTGATCACCTGTTGTAGGGCATCCAGAAAGCTATCGAGGCGATGGCGAGCATCGAAAGTAAGCAGGCTCTGCAACAGATAGGTATCCCCCTGTGTTTGTAACAGATGATGGAACAAGATCCCTTCCTGCAACGGGGCCAGAGGATAGATATCCTGCACATTCTTGGCGCCACTTGGGATCTGCGCAACGATTGCCTCAATTTCAGCTTGGGAGAGCGAAACCAGTGGCAACATATCGGGGGTGATGGCCGTGCAGCCCGCTGGAATTAGGTTGGGGGGCACAACAAAGGAGCGGGTCTCACGCTGGATAGTCTGAGCCATATCGGCGAGGATCGGTGAGGCGAATACATGGCGAACCTCAAGCTGCCAGCCCAGATGGCGCAACTCTTCAATCAGACTGACAATCATCAGTGAATGACCGCCGAGTTCAAAGAACTGGTCATGACGGCTGACCTGTTTTAGGCCCAGGAGTTTTTGCCAAATCTGGGCCAAGGCAATTTCTGTTTCACCGATGGGAGCTTCATAACTGCGCGCCACGACCGCCGATAAATCAGGAGCCGGCAGAGCCTGACGGTCGAGTTTACCATTCGGGGTGAGTGGGAAAGTCTCTAAGGTGACAAAGGCGCTGGGCAGCATATAGTCAGCGAGGTGCTGAGCCAGTTGCTGGCGCAATTCAGCCGGCACCAATTCAACCCCCGCCTGCGGCAGCAGGTAGGCGACCAGCCGTTTCTGGCCTGGCTCCTCTTCGCGGGCCAGTACCACGGCTTCCCGCACGCCGTCACAGTGGGTGAGTCTGGCTTCGATTTCTCCCAGTTCAACACGGAAGCCACGCAACTTGACCTGAAAATCATTACGGCTGAGGTATTCTATATTGCCATCGGGTAACCAGCGGCCGAGGTCACCGGTCTTGTACATACGGGCGTCCGGCGCCGACGCAAATGGATCGGCAAGAAAGCGTTCAGCGGTCAGTTCAGGGCGATTGAGGTAACCGCGGGCGACGCCGGCCCCGGCAATATAAATTTCCCCCGTTACACCCAGAGGAACGGGTTGGCCGTGTGGATCCAGGATATAAATCTGGGTATTGGCAATCGGACAACCAACAGGAATGGAACGGGTTACCTCAACGGGAGGGGTAATCTCGTAGGTGGTCGCAAACGTGGTGGTTTCCGTAGGGCCATATCCATTTATCAGGTGGGCAGGTTGGGATGCGGCCAATTGCACCTGTTGTACCTTGTTGGGATCGAGTACATCCCCGCCAATCAGCAAATAGCGCAATTGCCCCAGCAGGGGCTTAAGGCTGTCGAGATATTCATTGAACAAGCCCACAGTCAGCCAGAGCGCGGTAACACCGCCCCTAATCAGCGCCTCGCAGAAACGTGCTGGATCGAGCAGTACGGATTGTGGCACCACTTGCAGGTGAGCCCCATTGAGCAGGGCGGACCAGATTTCCCAGGTTGAGGCATCAAACGCGATATTGGCACAATGGGCCACACAGTCACTCTGTCCAATATCAGCAAACCCGCTATTGATGATAAGACGAAGGACATTGCGATGCTCGACCATCACGCTTTTCGGCTGCCCCGTCGAGCCAGAGGTATAGATGACATAAGCCAGATGGCGTGAGGTTAGCCCCAGGTAGTGGGCTGGCGGATTGTGAGTCGGTTGTGTCGCCAGTGACGCGGCTTGGGTATCCAGCATGATGATAGGCACTGTGGCCGGTACAGAGCCGTGCAGTTTGTCGAACTGGGCGGTATGGGTCAGTAATACCACCGGAGCGGCATCGTCGAGCATATAGGCCAGCCGCTCAGTAGGATAGGCCGGATCGAGCGGTACATAGGCTCCGCCGGCCTTGAGAATACCCAGTAAACCCACGATGGTATCCAAGCTGCGTTCTGTGCAAATCGCCACCCGATCATCTGGGTGTACTCCCAATGAAATCAGATGATGGGCTAACTGATTGGCGCGGTGATTAAGTTCACCATAGCTCAGTGTCTGGTTTTCATAGACGACAGCAAGAATATCAGGATGCTGTGCGGCCTGCGCCTCAAACAGTTGGTGGATCAACGCTTCTTGTGGAAAATCTGCCTGAGTGGCATTGAAATCCACCAGCAATTGTTGCCGTTCTGATGCAGGCAATAGCGGTAAAGAGGTAATAATCTGGGTTTCATCCGCCACCATAGCGGTCAGTACATTATTGAAATAACCGACTATCCGCTTAACGGTGGCGGCATCGAATAAATCGGTGGCATATTCCAGCTCACCGACCAGGCCGGCCTCGGTTTCGCTCAGTGATAACGTTAAGTCAAAATGGGCATTCCGATGAGCTTGAGCCAGCGTTGTCAGTTGCAAACCGGGTAGGGTCAATGCCTGGGCGGGAGTGTTGTTTAAGGCCAGCATCACCTGAAAGAGGGGGTTGTAGCTTAAACTGCGCTCAGGCTGGAGCGCTTCCACCACCTGCTCGAAAGGCAGATCCTGATGGGCATAGGCGTTCAGGGCCCGCTCCCGAACTTGGGCTAGCAAATCTGCCACACTGAGATCATCATTAAAGGTGATGCGCAACGCTAGGGTATTTACAAAGAATCCTATCAGCCCTTCCAGTTCATGGCGTGGGCGGTTAGCCACCGGCGTACCGATCACGATATCCTCCTGTCCACTGAGCCGGGCCAGGACCAAACTCCAGGCACTGAGTACCGTCATAAACAAGGTGGTGTGATGGCGCTGTCCCTGTTTTTTCAGTGCAGCCAATAATTCCGCATTAATGTGCACTGGTACTTGGTTGCCTGTATAGGTTTGTACCGCTGGGCGGGGCCGATCCGTGGGCAGGGTGAGTAAGGCCGGCGCGTCAGCTAGCTGGGCACACCAGAAATCTCGTTGTGCAGTGAAGGATTGTGCCCGTTGCCAGACCGCGTAATCCGCATACTGAATAGGTAGCGGGGGCAAAGGAGCATGATGACCATCAAGGGCCGCGCGGTAAAAGATACCCAGTTCTTGCACCAGAACACCGACGGACCAGCCGTCAGTGATAATGTGATGCAGGGTCAGCAACAGCACATGATCTTCGTCTGCCAGTTGCAACAATTGGCCTCGGATCAGCGGCCCCTGGGCAAAATCGAAGGGGGCTAGCGCCTCAAGTTCAGCGAGTTCGGCGACACGCTGGGGATGTAAGGCCGGATCGAGCGGGCGCAGGTCATGGCAGGAGAGGGCAAAACCGATGTCAGCCGGATCGATATGCTGGCAGGGCTGGCCCTCGTCCAGGACAAGGCGGGTCCGTAAACTTTCATGGCGGGCTACCAGGCTGTCCAGTGAAGTTTTCAGGGCCTGGCGATCGAGCTGGCCTGTGAGACGCAATGTCACCGGCAGGTGATAAGCCTGGCTGGCTGCCGGATCGAGCTGGCTGATAAACCACAAGCGCTGCTGGGCAAAAGAGAGAGGCAGTGGTTGATGCCTATCTGCGGGGTTGATGAATAATGGCGGTTGCTCCCCGCGTGCTTTCAGTTGTTCTTCGATTCTTTTTTCCAGCACCGCACGTTTCAATTCATCGATATTCATAGAAATCTTTGTCATTATTTGCTGCCTCCACGGGACTTTTCCCCGCCTAAAATTGCCATCAATTCTTCTGCGGACAGGGCGTCAAGATCGTCTTGAAGGGACGCCAGCGTGTTTTCCCCCACCACATTCATTTGAGTGGAAAGAATGACGTTGGCCTGCTCCGCTAATGTGGGCGATGTGAATAACGCCGTCAGGGGGATATTGACCAGAAATTTGTCTTGCAGGCGCGTGATCAGTCTGACGACCATCAGCGAGTGGCCTCCGAGTTCAAAGAAGGAGTCGTGGCGACTGATACGCTCCAGCCCTAACAGCTCTTGCCAGAGTTGTGCCAATGCGGTTTCTATCTGGCCCTGGGGGGATTCATAACCTTGAGTGACGACGGCAGACGCATCTGGTGTAGGCAGGGCCTGCCGGTCAAGTTTGCCATTGGGGGTCAGGGGGAAAGAGGTCAGAATGACAAAGGCACTAGGCAACATATAGTCAGCAAGATGTTGCGTCAGTTGCTGGCGCAGTTTGGCGGGTGCCAATTCAACCCCTTCCTGTGGTAGCAGGTAGGCCACCAGCCGTTTCTGATCAGGTTCGTCTTCACGTGCTATCACCACCGCCTCACGCACCCCGTCACATTGGGTCAGTCTGGCTTCGATTTCCCCCAGTTCGATACGGAAGCCGCGCAGTTTTACCTGAAAATCATTGCGGCCGAGGTAGTCAATCGTGCCATCGGGTCTCCAGCGACCGAGGTCGCCGGTTTTGTACATGCGGGAATTTGGCTCTGAAGCAAAGGGGTCGGTCAGGAAGCGCTCAGTGGTGAGTTCCGGACGATTGAGGTAACCACGGGCAACCCCCACACCGCCGATATAAATTTCCCCTGCCACCCCGCAAGGAACAGGTTGACCGTGTGGGTCCAGAATATAAATTCGGGTATTGGCGATCGGGCGGCCAATCGGAGGCGGATTATCTTCTGAATTGCCATCGGAAGAAGTACATGAATAGAGTGTGGCACAGACTGTGATTTCCGTTGGCCCATAGGCATTGAGCATCTGCCGTCCTGGTGACCAGCGTTTGACTAAGGTCGGCGGACACGCTTCACCCCCCACCAGCAAGGTTTGCAGGGTATCGGGCAGGGAATCCATCGCGGCCAACGCGGTCGGTGACAAGAGAACATGGCTGATGGCCTGGTCTGCTAAGTAGCTGGACAGGATGGTTCCAGGCAACAGACTGATCCGTTTGGCGAGATAGAGTCGGGCACCGGCCATTAAGGCCATGCAACATTCCCAAATACTGGCATCGAAGCTGTTTGAGGCGAACTGTAAGACACGACTATCAGTAGTGAGTGCCAGGGTAGGTTGCTGGGTGGTGATTAAGTTGCACAGGCTCAGATGTTCAATCATCACCCCTTTCGGTTGCCCCGTTGAACCGGAAGTATAAATAACATAGGCCAGATGGCGTGATGCTAACCCCAAGGTTTCAGGGTTTGGATTGTCAGTCGGTTGAGTTGCCAGACACGATTCGGGATTATCCAGTAAGACTGTTGGCAAGGCGTTAAATTGAGCGAGCCACTCTGATTTGGCTAGTTCCGCTTGGGTCAGTAAAGCCACGGGTGCCGCATCTTCCAGCATATAAACCAGCCGTTCGGCAGGATAAGTGGGATCAAGCGGCACATAAGCCCCGCCAGCTTTGAGGATAGCCAATAAGCCGACCACCATTTCCAGATTGCGCTCAGCACAGAGAGCGACTCGATCATCCGGCTGCACTCCCAAGGTAATCAGATAATGAGCCAACTGATTGGCGCGGTGGTTTAATTCACCATAGCTCAGTGTCTGGTCTTCATAGACAACAGCGAGAGTATCAGGATGTTGTGTGGCCTGCGCCTCAAACAGTTGGTGGATCAACGCCTCTTGCGGGAAATCAGCTTGAGTGGTGTTGAAGTCAGTCAGCACTTGTTGCCGCTCTGCTGCCGGCAATATGGGGATATCCCGAATCTCTTGTTGCGGGTGATGTACCAAGGCATCGATCAAGCCTCTTATGGCAGTTGCCAGATAAGCGTTGATTTGTTCTGGTACAATTTCGGTTATGGTCAGAGCAGTGAGTAGGAAGCCGTCCCCTAAATCATCCACTGATAAGGAGATAGGATAGTTAGTGCGCTCTTCTGCGGACAAAACACGTATGCCTGCCCAGGTAGTATCAACCGCCTCGGTTTCACTTGATGAGCTATGACGATAATTCAGTAAGGTACTGAACAGCGGCATGGGTTGCTCCACGCCACTGCATCGTTGTGCCAGCACTAATGGAGCCTGTTCATGCTCCAGCAAGGTGGTTAGGTTTTGATAGGTATCCTGTACAATCTCTTGTGCCGTGCGCCCGCTCAGAGAGATACGCAGGGGCAGAGTGTTGATAAACATGCCCAGTATGCGATCTGCCCCTGCGCCACCTTGCAAGCGACCCAATAGTACGGAGCCAAACACCACGTCATCGCGACCGCTGGTTAGTGCCAGCACCTGTGCCCAGGCCACATGGAACAACACACTGGTGCTGACACCTAAACGACGTGCCTGAATGCGGATAGCTTTGGCCAGATCAGGTGCGATAGCGAGATGCGCTTTATTGACAAGATCGTTGCCGATTTTTACATTGAGTACCCCAAACGGTGCTGTGGGTTCGTCAATATCTGCCAGTTGGGCGCGGAAATAAGCTTCATGCTCGGCGGTTGGTGTAGCCAGGGTTTGAGCGATAAAGTTGCGGTAAGGCAATACCGCAGGCAGCTTCTCTGTACTTGCTTGCAAGATGAGCGCAATTTCCGTAAAAATCAGCTCCAGGGTCATATGGTCACTGACCAGATGATGGAAGCGCAGCGCCAGCAACCATTCATCTTGAGCCGGATCATGGGCGATATCGGTGGCAAAGAGGGGAGCCTGAGTCAAATTGATACGGTGCTGGCGTGGATCAGTATGAGCCAGTAATTGTGTGGAAATATTGTCCGTCGTGGCAGGAGTGAATTCACGGACAGTCAGTAGTGCTTGACGCCAGACCACCTGAACGGGTTGTTCCAGTCCTTGATAATAAATTGCGGTACGCAGAATGTCATGGCGGTTGATGACCTGTTGCAGTGCATCCAGGAAGCTATCGAGACGATCACGGGTATCGAACGCGAGCAAGCTTTGCTGTAGATAATTATCCCCCTGTGTCTGTAGCAAATGATGAAACAGGATGCCTTCCTGCAAAGGGGCCAAGGGATAGATATCCTGCACATTTTTGGCGCCATCTGGGATCTGCTCAACAATGGTGTCAATCTCAGCCTGGGAGAGAGAAACTAAAGGCAGCATATCGGGCGTGATAGCAGGGCAATCGTCGGGGATACGGTTGGGTGGTACGACAAAGATGCTAACCTCACGCTGGATAGCCCGAGCCATATCAGCGAGGATCGGCGCAACAAACACGCTGCGAACATCAAGTTGCCAGCCCAGATAGCGCAGCTCTTCGATCAGACTGACAATCATCAGCGAATGACCGCCAAGCTCAAAGAAATGGTCATGGCGACTAACCTGTTTCAGGCCCAATAATTTTTGCCAAATCTGAGCCAGAGCAATTTCAGTTTCGCCGACGGGGGCTTCATAGCCACGCGTAACCACCGCCGATAAATCCGGTGCCGGCAGAGCCTGTCGGTCGAGTTTACCATTCGGGGTGAGTGGGAAAGTCTCTAAGGTGACAAAGGCGCTGGGCAGCATATAGTCAGCGAGGTGTTGAGCCAGTTGCTGCCGCAAATCAGCGGGTACTAATTCAGCTCCCTCCAACGGACGCAAATAAGCCACCAGCCGTTTCTGATCGGATTCATCTTCGCGGGCCAGTACTACGGCTTCACGGACACCGTGGCACTGCATGAGTCGGGCTTCGATTTCCCCCAGTTCGATACGGAAACCCCGCAATTTGACCTGAAAATCATTGCGACCCAGGTATTCGATATTGCCATCGGGCAGCCAACGGCCCAGGTCGCCGGTTTTGTACATACGAGCGTCTGGTTCCAAAGCGAATGGATCGGTCAGGAAGCGTTCGGCGGTGAGTTCAGGGCGGTTCAGATAACCACGGGCGATACCCACACCGCCGATATAAATTTCTCCCGTCACACCGAACGGGACGGGTTGGCCTTGTGTATCCAGAATATAAATTTGTGTATTCGCAATAGGTCGGCCTATCGGAGGGACTCTTTCATCTTGGGTATCACACGGAGAGAGCGTTGCACAAGTTGCACAAACAGTAGACTCCGTTGGCCCATAAGCATTGATGATAATCCGTCGATCTGTTGCCCAACGCTTGATCAACGATGATGAGCAAGCTTCACCGGCCAGCACTAGAATAGTCAGATCAGGTAATTCATCATCTGGCGTTAAAGCGCTAGCGGCAACGGGTGGCAGGGTTACATGAGTGACCGCTTGAGTTTTCAATGTATTCATCAGAGCTTCACCGGGTAATAGTGCTTCACGGCATGCCATGACCAGACAGGCCCCTTGGCACAATGTGGTGGCAATTTCAGAGATGCAGGCATCAAAGCTGAAAGAAGCAAATTGCAATAGTCGGGTGTTAGCTGTGATATGGAAGGCTTCAATTTGTGCTTGAGTCAAGTTGTACAGACCACGATGCTCAACCATCACCCCTTTGGGCAGACCCGTGGAGCCAGAGGTGTAGATAACATAGGCCAGATGGCGTGAGGTTAATCCCAGTTCTCCGGCATCAGGATTACTTATCGCGTAGGCATCGAGGACTAAGGTATCAAGCAGTACGGTAGGCAGGTCGCCGCTCAGTGTCTCAACTAACGATGTTTGGGTAATCAACGCCACTGGGGCTGCATCATCCAACATATAGGTCAGCCGTTCAGCCGGATAGGCCGGATCGAGGGGCACATAGGCTGCGCCTGCCTTGAGGATACCCAGTAATCCCACCACCATCTCTAGACTGCGTTCGACACAGAGGGCAATCCGATCATCCGGACGTACCCCCAGCGCAATCAAATAATGTGCTAACTGGTTGGCGCGGTGGTTTAATTCACCATAGCTGAGCGTTTGTGCCTCAAAGGCAACAGCGATAGCTTGAGGATGCTGTTCTGCCTGTGCTTCAAACAGTTGGTGGATCAACGCGTCTTGCGAGAAATCTACCTGAGTGGCATTGAAGTCCACCAGCAGTTGCTGCCGTTCTGATGCGGGTAGCATCGGCAAAGTGGCAATCCGTTGGGTTTCATCCGCTACCATAGCGGTCAGTACATTATTGAAATAACTGACTATTCGTTCAATGGTTGTGGTGTCGAATAAATCGGTAACATATTCCAGCTCACCGACCAGACCAGCCTCGGTTTCAGCCAATGATAAGGTTAAATCAAAGTGAGCGCTGGGATACATCTGCTCAATGGGTGAACATTGGATATCAGGAAATGCCAGCGCCTGAGTGGGGGTGTTGTCTAAAGCCAGCATCACCTGGAAAATCGGACTGTAACTTAGATTGCGTTCGGGTTGAAGCGCTTCCACTACCTGTTCAAAGGGTAAATCTTGATGGGCATAAGCGGCCAGTGCTCGTTCCCGAACCTGGGCTAGCAGATCGGACACACTGAGATCATCATTAAAGGTGATACGTAAAGCTAGCGTGTTAACAAAGAAACCAATTAATCCTTCCAGTTCATGGTGTGGGCGATTAGCAACAGGAGTACCGATAACGATATCCTCCTGCCCACTGAGTCGAGCCAGTACGAGACTCCAGGCACTGAGCACTGTCATAAACAACGTAGTGTTATGGCACAGTCCCAGTTTTTTCAGTGAGTCCAATAAGTTTGTATCAACGTGCACAGGAACTCGGCTGCCAACAAAGGATTGTACTGTTGGGCGCGGTCGGTCAGTTGGGAGAGTCAGTAAGGTCGGAGCCCCTGCCAATTGGGTACACCAGAAATCGCGTTGTGCCGTGAGTGCCGCTTCTTGTAGCCAGTTACGCTGCCAGACGGCATAGTCAGCATACTGGATGGGCAGTGGTGGTAAAGGCGTGTCTTGGCCGTCGAGGATGGCGTGATAAAGCACACTGAGTTCATGTATCAGCACACCGACGGACCAGCCATCAGAGATAATATGATGTTGGGTGAGCAACAAGGCATGCTCTTCATCTGCCAGTTGCAGCAGGTGGCCGCGGAATAGTGGGCCTTGGGTAAAGTCAAAAGGCGTTTGCGCTTCGAGTGCTGTTAATTCTGCAATACAGTTGATACGTGCCTCAGATGTTAATGCGCGCAGATCCTGGTAAGTCAGAGCAAAGCCAATATCAGCCGAATCAATTTGTTGGCAAGGTTGGCCGGAAACCAGCACAAAGTGGGTACGCAAGCTTTCATGTCGGGCGACCAGATGGTCGAATGCACGGATTAAGGCATGGCGATTAAGTTGACCCGTCAGGCGCAATGCCAGAGGGATATGATAAGCCAGGCTAGCCACCGGATCGAGTTGGCCCAGAAACCACAGTCTTTGCTGAGCAAAGGACAGGGGCAACGACTGGCTGCGATCAGCGACAGGGATCACTATCTGAGCCATTGTCTCAGCACTTGTGAGTGTTTGAGCCAAATGCATCAAAATGGGTTGATCAAAGAGTTGCTGTAGTGACAAATCCCGTGCCAATTTTTGGTGTACATGTGCGGTAAGTTGGACAGCAAGCAGGGAATGGCCACCGAGTTCGAAGAAGTTGTCGTGACGACCAACTTGTTCTAAACCTAACAAATCTTGCCAAATCTGTGCTAAGGCGATTTCTATTTCGCCCACGGGGGCGACATAATCTTGCACTACTACGGCCGATAAATCCGGCGCAGGCAGAGCCTGCCGGTCAAGTTTGCCATTGGGGGTCAGCGGGAAGGACTCCAGAGTGACAAAGGCACTAGGGAGCATGTGTTCCATCAAACTGGAACTCAATTGTTCACGCAGGCAGGCGGGGTTGAGTGTGATTCCCGATTGCGGAACGAGATAAGCAACCAGACGTTTATCACCATTTTCCTCTTTGCGGGCAATCACTACAGCATCCTTGACGCCTTCACAAGCAACCAGCCGAGTTTCAATTTCGCCCAATTCAATGCGGAAACCGCGTATCTTGACCTGAAAATCATTGCGACCGAGATACTCAATATTGCCATCGAGCCGCCAGCGGCCGAGGTCGCCGGTTTTGTACAGACGGGCATTTGGTGCTGTTGAAAATGGATCGGAAATAAAACGTTCTGCCGTGAGTTCCGGGCGATTGAGGTAACCGCGGGACACACCCGCACCGCCAATATAAATCTCACCGCTTGCCCCAAGGGGCACTGGCAGTCCCTGAGCATCCAGGATATAAATCTGGGTATTGGCGATCGGTTTTCCGATGGGAATGTTGTCAATGATACTGTCCTGCTGATGCGTATCAAACGTGATGCAACCCACCACCGTTTCGGTTGGGCCATATTCGTTGATAATGCGTGATTCCGGTGACAGCTCACGCCAAAGTGCGACTATGGATTGAGAGAGTGCTTCCCCTCCGACGATAAAACAATGGGCAGGACAAGTTTGTTTTGCCGCTAGTAATCCCTGACCTATTGCAGCGAAAAGAGTCGGGGTGACATTAACCAGCGTAGTAGATGCCGTAGAGAGGGATAACAGTGCGGGCACCAATTCAGTAAGTGTCTGACCTTCACGGATAAGGTGTACTTTGCCGCCACAAAGCAGAGGTAAATAAATACTGGAGACGGTGGCATCAAAAGCAAAAGGTGATGACACGATGCTGTCTGTCTGTTCGGTCGTTACATAATGACTGAGCGCCCACTGTAGGTAATTTCTGAACCCGGCGTGTTCAACCATCACACCTTTGGGTTGGCCGGTCGAGCCAGAGGTATAGATAACATACGCCAGGTGATGTGAGGTCAGCCCCAGCGCCTGGGTATCAGGATTACTTTCCGCGTCATTATCGAAGACAGGGGCATCAAGCAGCACGATAGGCAGGTTGGTGTCTAATTTCTCAATCAGGGAGGTCTGGGTAAGTAATACCACTGGCGCTGCATCATTCAGCATATAAGTCAGACGTTCGAGTGGGTAAGTTGGATCGAGTGGCACATAAGCGGCGCCAGCCTTGAGAGTACCCAATAATCCCACCACCATCTCCAGACTGCGTTCGACACAAATGGCGATTCGGTCATCGGGATGTACGCCCCGCGCTAACAGATGGTGTGCCAGCCGATTGGCGCGGCGGTTTAATTCACCATAGCTCAGTGTCTGGTCTTTATAGACGACAGCTATCGCTTCGGGATATTGTGCGGCCTGCGCCTCAATCAGTTGGTGGATAAACACTTCTTGTGGAAGATCGACTTGAGTGGCATTGAAATCTATCAGTAATTGTTGCCGCTCCTCCGCTGGTAAGATGGAGATATTCCGGATCTCTTGTTGCGGGTTATGCACTAAGGCATCGATCAAACCGCTTATGGCTGTCGCCAGATAGGTATTGATGCGTTCTGGCGCAATTTCGGTGACGGTCAGGGAAGTGAGTAGGAAGCCGTCTCCTAAGTCATCCACTGATAAGGAGACAGGATAGTTAGTGCGCTCCTCTGCGGCCAAAATACGTATGTCCGTCCAAATGGTATCAACCGCTTTGGTTTCCCCCGATGGGCTATGACGATAATTGAGCAGGGTGCTGAACAGTGGCATAGGTTGCTCCACGCTACTGCATCGTTGTGCCAGTACCAACGGCGCCTGCTCATGCTCGAGTAATGCGATCAGGTTATGATAGGTATCCTGTACGATTTCTTGTACCGTGCGCCCGCCCAGAGAGATGCGTAGGGGCAAGGTGTTGATAAACATACCCAGTATTTGATCAGCCCCTGCGCCACCTTGCAGGCGACCCAATAGAACGGAGCCAAACACCACGTCATCGTGGCCGCTGGTTTGTGCCAGCACCTGTGCCCAGGCCACATGGAACAACACACTGGGGCTGACACCTAAACGACGCGCCTGAGTGCGGATAGCCTGGGCCAGATCGGGGGCGATAGCGAGACGGGCTTCCGTCACCAGATTGTTGTCAGTGGGAACCTTGAGCACCCCAAAGGGCGCCGTGGGTTCGTCAATATCTGCCAATTGGGCGCGGAAATACGCTTCATGTTCGGCGGTTGGTGTAGCCAGGGTTTGAGCGATAAAGTTACGATAGGGCAATACTGCCGATAAATTCGCTGCCTTGCCCTGCAAGATGAGGGCAATTTCCGCCAGGATCAGCTCCAGGGTCATATGGTCACTGACCAGATGATGGAAGCGCAGTGCCAGTAGCCATTCATCTTGAACTGGATCATGGGCGATATCGGCGGTAAACAGCGGAGCGTGGCTCAGATCGATACGGTGCCGGTGTGGATCGGTATGACACTTGAGTTGGGTGACAACGTCACCGGCTGCCGCTGGGGTAAAAACGGTAATCGACAGTGGTGCCTGACGCCAGACCACTTGTACCGGTTGGGTCAGCGCCTGCCAGTAAACAGAGGTGCGCAAGATATCATGCCGATCGATAACGTGCTGCAGTGCCGCTAAAAAGGCATCGAGGCGCTCACGGGTATTGAACGCAAGCAAGCTTTGTAGCAGATAATTATCCCCCTGTGTCTGTAACAGGTGATGGAACAAGATCCCTTCCTGCAAAGGAGCCAGCGGATAGATATCCTGCACATTGGCGGTGCCGCCCTGAACAGTGGTAACGATGGCCTCAATGTCGGTTTGGGAGAGGGAAACCAGTGGCAGCATATCGGGGGTGATGGCAGTGCAATCCTCTGGGATACGGTTAGGAGGCACGATAAAGGGGCTGATCTCACTCTGGATAGCCTGAGCCATAGCAACCAGAACCGGCGCGGCAAACACGCTGCGAACCTCTAGCTGCCAGCCCAGATAGCGCAGCTCTTCGATTAGACTGACAATCATCAGCGAATGGCCGCCGAGTTCAAAAAAGTGGTCATGACGGCTAACCTGTTTCAACCCCAATAATTTTTGCCAAATCTGCGCCAGGGCGATTTCGGCCTCACCGACGGGGGCTTCATAGCTGCGCGTGACAATCGCGGGTAAATCCGGAACCGGCAGAGCCTGACGGTTAAGTTTGCCATTCGGGGTCAGCGGGAAAGTGTCCAGGGTGACAAAGGCGCTGGGCAGCATATAGTCAGCGAGGTGCTGAGCCAGTTGCTGGCGCAATTCGGCTGGCACCAGTTCGACATCATCCAGAGACCGCAGATAGGCGATTAGCTGTTTCTGACCGGGTGCATCTTCACGGGCAATGACCACCGCTTCACGTACCCCGTGACATTGCAGGAGTCGGGCTTCGATTTCTCCCAATTCGATACGAAAACCGCGCAGTTTGACTTGAAAATCATTGCGACCCAGGTATTCGATATTGCCATCGGGCAGCCAACGACCCAAGTCGCCGGTTTTATACATACGCGCGTTCGGTTCTGAAGAAAAAGGATCACTTAGGAAGCGTTCGGCAGTCAGTTCAGGCCGGTTCAGGTAACCACGGGCTACGCCGGCACCGCCAATATAAATTTCGCCGATAACGCCAAGGGGAACAGGCTGACCGGTAGCGTCAAGGATATAGATCTGGGTATTGGCGATGGGGCGACCAATATGAGAAACAATATTTGTCATCCGATTCATGCATGTCCAGGTCGAATACGTTGTCGTCTCCGAAGGGCCATAGAGATTGCAGATATTTTCTACACCGGAATGGGCAAACAGATGTTCGACGATATGGGATTTCAGCGCTTCACCTGCCAAATTAATGGTTTTAACGGTGGGTGGAATGGCGTTTGTCTCGCTCAAATGAGCGATGGCTGACGGCACCGTATTAATTAGGTTGATCACCTGTTCTGTAGCGGGTTTAGTTGAGATTAACGATAGGGCATCAGAAACAATATGAACCGTACCCCCAGAAATTAGTGGTGCAAAACATTCGTACACGGACAAATCAAAATTAAATGAAGTCGCGAACAGGGTATGAGCCAATGCTTCGGCGCTAAACGTTCTCTGAACCCAGGTCAGGAAATTTACGGTATTGCGATGGGTAATCGCAACCCCTTTGGGTAATCCGGTGGAACCTGACGTATAGATCACATAGGCCAGATGATTTGACGTTAAGCCTGTTCCTTGAGCATCGGGATTGCCTGTCGATTGACTTAGTTCTTGATTGTCATTGTCGAGTAAATTGTCAATGAATACCGTAGGTACAGCGTGAGTTAGTCTATCGGTTAGATTTTTCTGGGTAATGACCACGACGGGAGCCGCATCTTCAAGCATATAAGCCAATCGACTGGTTGGATAAGCGGGATCGAGTGGAACATAAGCGCCTCCCGCTTTAAGAATGGCCAGTAATCCCACCACCATTTCTAAACTGCGTTCGACGCAGATAGCGATTCGATCGTCTGGATGTACCCCCAGTGTAATCAAATGATGGGCCAGATGATTGGCATAGCGGTTCAATTCCCCATAGCTGAGAGATTGTTCTCCACACACTACCGCTGTCGTATTGGGCGTTTGTGCTGCTTGCGCTTCGACTAGTTGATGGATCAGGGTTTCCTGTGGGAAATCGGCTTGAGTGGCGTTGAATTCTACCAACAATTGATGCCGCTCCGATGTTGATAATATTGGCAGGCTGGCAATGGTTTGTTTGGTAATGTCTTGTTCGGCGCTTGTCATGGCTACCAGAGCCTGTTTCAGGTAACCTACCATGCGCTCTATCGTTGAGGGATCAAACAGATCAACGGCATATACCAGTTCACCGAACAGACCAGATTCGGTTTCGGTCAGCGACAAGGTCATATCGAAGTGGGTACTGTGGCGTACTGGTTCAATTTGGGTGATTTGCAAGTCAGGTAACGTCAAGGTCTTGGTTGGCGTATTGTTTAAGGCCAACATCACTTGGAAGATAGGGCTGTAGCTTAGGCTACGTTCAGGCTGGAGCGCTTCCACCACCTGTTCAAAAGGCAGATCCTGATGGGCATAGGCCGCTATGGTTTGTTCCCGCACCTGGGCAAGCAAGTCAGCGATACATGTAGAATCATCCAGAGTAATACGCAAAGCCAGCGTATTAACGAAGAAACCGATCATCCCCTCAAGTTCATGGTGCGGACGGTTAGCGACAGGTGTACCGATGACAATATCATTCTGCCCACTAAGTCGAGCCAATACGAGACTCCAGGCACTGAGCACGGTCATAAACACGGTGGTGTGATGACGCTGCCCAAGCCTTTTAAGCGAAGTTAATAAGTTTGCATCAAAGTGGACAGGAACCCGGCCGCCAACATAAGTCTGCACCGCGGGACGGGGTCGATCGGTCGGCAGTGTTAATAATGCCGGTGCGCCTTCAAGCTGAGCACACCAGAAATCGCGTTGTTTAGTAATGACGGTTCCTTGTAACCACTCTCGCTGCCAGACAGCATAGTCAGCGTACTGAATGGGAAGTGGCGATAACGGCGCCTCTTGACCGTCGAGAAGGGAGCGATAAAGCACGCTGAGTTCATGCAGCAAGACGCCGATGGACCAGCCATCAGAAATAATATGGTGTTGGGTGAGTAGTAAGAGATGCTCATCGTCTGCCCGTTGTAGCAAATGACCGCGGAGCAACGGACCTTGAGTTAAGTCAAAAGGCGTCTGGGCGTCGAGATCCATTAATTCTGAAATCCGGTTGCTTTGTGCGTCAGGAGTTAATGTGCGTAGATCCTGATAAGACAAGGTAAAACCCCTGTCAGCAGGATCGATATGCTGATAGGGTTGACCGGAAACCAACACAAAGCGGGTTCGTAAGTTTTCATGGCGGGTGACCAGGTGGTCGAGGGCACGGGTCAGGGCCGGATGATTGAGTGGGCCGGTCAGGCGCAACGCCATGGGCATATGATAGGCCAGACTGGCTGCCGGATCGAGTTGGGCTAGGAACCATAAACGCTGTTGGGCAAAGGACAGCGGCAAGAGTTGGCTGCGGTCAGCCACGGAGAGGATGACCTGAGAGGAGGTTGACGTCTCCGTCAGCATCTGAGCCAGATCGATCAAAAGCGGCTGATCAAAGAGTGACTGTAACGGTAACTCGCGCGTCAGATGTTGACGGATCCGAGCCGCCAGTTGGACAGCCAGCAGGGAATGACCGCCGAGTTCGAAGAAATGATCGTAACGCCCGACCTGTTCCACCCCGAGCAGATCTTGCCAAATCCGGGCCAGGGCGATTTCTACTTCGCCCTCCGGGGCTGCATACTCGCGGGTCACCACGGCCGATAAATCCGGGGCCGGCAGGGCCTGACGGTCAAGCTTGCCGTTCGGGGTCAGCGGGAAGGTGTCCAGCGTGATAAAGGCACTGGGCAACATGTAGTCGGCCAGGTGCAGGGCGAGCTGCTGGCGCAATTCAGCCGGCACCAGTTCACCCCCTACCTGCGGCCGCAGGTAAGCGACCAATCGTTTCTGGCCTGGCTCATCTTCGCGGGCTAGCACCACCGCTTCGCGTACGCCGTCACATTGGGTCAGCCTGGCCTCGATTTCCCCCAGCTCGATACGGAAACCCCGCAGTTTGACCTGAAAATCATTGCGGCCGAGGTAGTCAATCGTGCCATCGGGCCGCCAGCGGCCGAGATCGCCGGTTCTGTACATGCGGGCATCCGGTTCTGAAGCAAAGGGGTCGGACAGGAAACGTTCGGCCGTGAGTGCCGGACGATTGAGGTAGCCGCGAGACACACCCTCTCCCCCGATATAGATTTCACCGGCCACCCCCATTGGCACTGGTTGTCCTTGTGGATTCAGGATATAGATCCGGGTATTCGAGATCGGGCGGCCGATAGGGAGTTTACGGTCAACGTCTTCGTTTTCCCCCGCCGGCAGCTCATAGGCGGTGGCAAACGTGGTGGTCTCTGTTGGCCCATACACATGCAGTAAGTGTTGGGGGGGAGATTCGGTTCTGAGGCGAATGGCAGGACGGGTATCTGCTTGTTCCCCGCCGAAAAGGACATAACGCAAGCCTGATAAGGCTGGCCCAATCAGGGGAGCATATTGGTTAAACAGAGCGGTGGTCAGGAAGAGTGCACTGACGCCTTCCGATAACAGGCTCTGGCCAAAATGGGGGGGATGAAGCAAGGTCTTTTCCGGAATAAGCAGAAGACGTGCCCCATGAACTAAGCCTGCCCACACTTCCCAGGTGGCGGCATCAAATGAGATATTGGCACAATGGGCAATACAGTCGTCCGGCCCGATATCGGCAAAGTCATTATTGATAACCAGACGCAGAACATTGCGATGCTCGACCATCACGCCTTTGGGTTGGCCGGTCGATCCCGAGGTGTAAATGACATAGGCCAGATGGCGCGATGTCAGCCCCAATATCTGAGCGTCTGGGTTGTCAGTGGGTTGCGTCGCCAGCATCGGTACTTCATAGTCAAAGATATGATCCAGTAAGACCGTCGGCACGGTATCGGGCAGCCTGTCGGCCTGGGCAGTTTGGGTCAATAAAACAACCGGTGCCGCGTCCTGGAGCATATAAGTTAACCGTTCAATCGGGTAGGCCGGGTTGAGCGGGACATAGGCCCCACCGGCTTTCAGGATAGCCAATAAGCCGACCACCATCTCCGGACAGCGTTCGAGACAGAGGGCGACCCGATCATCCGGCCGTACCCCCAGTGCAATCAAATAATGTGCCAGCCGGTTGGCTTGCTGGTTCAGTTCGTGATAGCTCACGGTTTGCCCTTCGTAAGTTATCGCTGGGGCCTGGGGACGTTGTAATGCCTGGGTTTCAACGAGTTGATGGATCAGGACTTCTTGCGGGAAATCCCGCTGGGTGGCGTTGAAATCCACCAGCACTTGTTGCCGTTCGGGTACTGGCAGGATAGGCACATCCAGAATCCATTGCTGCGGGTGGTTAACCAGGGCCGTTACTAAGCCGCTTATGGCGGTCGCCAGATAGGCGGTGAGGCGTTCGGCGGCAATATCAGTGACGGTTAGGGCAGTCAATTCGAAGTTATCCCCTAAATCATCCACTGACAGGGTAATGGGATAGTTGGTGCGCTCTTCCGCCGCGACCAGACGCATTTCTGTTCCTAATGTGTCAGAGATCTTGTCCTGGTCAGATGGACTATGGCGATAATTTAGCAACGTACTGAACAGTGGCATCGGTTGGGCCACGCCACTGCACCGTTGTGCCAATGCTAGCGGGGCTTGCTCATGCTCCAGCAAGGCGGTCAAATTGTGGTAGGTTTCCTGTACGATGGCGTGTACCGTGCGCCCGCCCAGAGAAACACGCAGAGGCAAGGTGTTGATAAACATGCCCAGTATGCGGTCAGCCCCCGCGCCGCCTTGCAGGCGGCCCAGTAGCACGGAGCCAAACACCACATCATCGCGGCCGCTGGTTTGGGCCACGACCTGGGCCCAGGCCACATGGAACAGGACGCTGGGACTGACTCCCAGCCGACGAGCCTGAGCGCGAATCGCTTTTGCCAACGTGGGATCAAGCCGCAGGCTATTTTCGTTGATAGCACTATTATCGCTGGGTACGCTGAGTATCCCAAAGGGGGCGGTGGGTTCATCAATATCCGCCAGTTGGGTACGGAAATAGGCTTCATGCTCTGCCACTGGCACACTGAATGTTTGGGCAATAAAGTTGCGATAGGGCAACATGGCAGGCAGGGCTGCTGCATTGCCCTGGAGTATCTGGGCGATTTCAGCCAAAATCAGCTCCAGTGTCATATGGTCATTGACCAGATGATGGAAGCGCAGCGCTAGCAACCATTCATTTTGTGCCAGATCATGCGTGATATCGGCAGTAAAGAGGGGTGCCTGGTTTAAATTGATACGGTGCTGGCGTGGATCAGTGTAATCCAGTAATTGTGTGGAAATATTGTCCGTCGTGGCAGGGTTAAAGACATTGATAACCAGTGGTGCCTGACGCCAGACCACTTGAACCGGTTGTACCAGATCTTGCCAGTAAACTGCTGTGCGCAGGATATCATGACGATCAATAACTTGCTGTAAGGCAACCAGAAAGTCATCAAGATATTCACGAGTGTCACAGGCAAATACGATCCGTAATAAATAGGCATCACCTTGTGTCTGTAACAGATGGTGGAACAGGATGCCTTCCTGCAAGGGAGCCAGCGGATAGATGTCCTGCACATTATTCGCACCACCTGGGATCTGCTCAACCAGGGTATCAATCTCAAATTGGGAGAGTGAAACCAACGGCAGCATATCGGGAGTGATGGCCGTGCAGCCCTCAGGAATAAGATTGGGGGGCACGATAAAGGTATTGGTGTCACGTTGGATAGTCTGAGCCATATCGGCGAGGACTGGTGAGGCAAATACCCGGCGAACCTCGAGTTGCCAACCCAGATGGCGTAATTCTTCAACCAGACTGACAATCATCAGCGAATGGCCGCCGAGTTCAAAGAAATGGTCATGGCGACTGACCTGTTGTAGGCCCAATAATTTTTGCCAAATCTGCGCCAGGGCGATTTCTATTTCACCGATAGGGGTTTCATAGCTGCGCGCCACGATGGCCGAGAAATCGGGGGTCGGCAGGGCCTGTCGGTCGAGTTTACCATTCGGGGTGAGCGGGAAAGTGGCTAACGTGACAAAAGCACTGGGCAGCATATAGTCAGCCAGATGCTGCGCCAGTTGCTGGCGCAATTCCGCGGGCACCAATACGCTCCCCTCTTCGGGTTGCAGATAGGCCACCAGTCGTTTCTGACCCGGTTCATCTTCGCGCGCCATCACCACCGCCTCACGTACGCCGTCACATTGCGTCAGTCTGGCTTCGATTTCTCCCAGTTCGATGCGGAAGCCACGTAGTTTGACCTGAAAATCATTGCGACCCAGGTAGTCAATATTGCCATCGGGCAGCCAGCGACCCAGGTCACCGGTTTTGTACATGCGTGCATTAGGTGTGGTTGAGAATGAGTCGGGAACAAAGCGTTCCGCTGTCAACTCAGGGCGATTGAGGTAACCACGGGCGACCCCCACACCGGCAATATAAATTTCCCCCGCCACCCCGCGAGGAACGGGCTGGCCGTGTGCATCCAGGATATAAACCCGGGTATTGGCGATCGGGCGGCCAATCGGGGGCGGATTATCTGCTGAACTGTCATCGGAAAAGGCACAGGGATAGAGTGTGGCACAGATCGTGGTTTCCGTTGGCCCATAGGCATTGAGCATCTGCCGTCCTGGTGACCAGCGTTTGACTAAGGTCGGCGGACAGGCTTCCCCCCCCACCAGCAAGGTTTGCAGGGTATCGGGCAGCGTATCCATGGCGGCCAACGCGGTCGGTGACAAGAGAACATGGCTGATGGCCTGGTCTGCTAAGTAGCGGGACAGGATGGCGCCCGGCAACAGACTGGCCCGTTGAGCCAGATAGAGACGGGCACCGGCCATTAAGGCCATACAACATTCCCAAATACAGGCATCGAAACTGTTTGAGGCGAACTGTAAGACGCGACTGTCGGCGGTGAGTGCCAGGGTCGCTTGCTGGGGGGTGATCAAGTTGCACAGGCTCTGATGTTCGATCATCACCCCTTTCGGTTGCCCCGTTGAACCGGAAGTATAAATAACATAGGCCAAATGGCGTGATGCTAAGCCCAAAGCCTGAGGGTCTGGATTGTCAGTCGATTGGGTTGCCAGGCACGGTTCGGGGTTATCCAGTAGAACCGTGGGCAAGGCATTAAACTGAGTGAGCCACTCTGATTGGGCTAGTTCTGCTTGGGTCAGTAAAGCCACGGGGGCCGCATCTTCCAGCATATAGGCCAACCGTTCGGCCGGATAAGCGGGATCAAGCGGCACATAAGCCCCGCCGGCTTTCAGGATAGCCAGCAAGCCCACCACCATCTCTGGACGGCGTTCAGCATAGAGGGCGACCCGATCGTCTGGACGTATCCCCAACGTAATCAGATAATGCGCCAACTGATTGGCACGGTGGTTTAATTCCCCATAACTTAGAATTTGGTCTTCGTAGACGACGGCAGTGGCATCAGGACACTGTTCTGTCTGCGCCTCAAACAGTTGGTGGATCAACGCCTCCTGCGGGAAATCCGTCTGAGTGGCATTGAAGTCCACCAGCAGTTGTTGCCGTTCGGGTTCTGGCAGCATCGGCAACGTGGCAATCCGTTGGGTGTCATCTGCCGCCATGGCAGTCAGCACCTGGTTGAAATAACCGACTATCCGCTCAACGGTGGCGGTATCGAATAAATCGGTGGCATATTCCAGTTCACCGACCAAACCGGCCTCAGTTTCAGTCAGGGATAAGGTCAAATCAAAGTGCGCGCTGGGGTGCATTTGTGCAATAGGAGAGCATTGGATGCCGGGTAACGCCAGTGTCTGGGCCGGGGTATTATTTAAGGCCAGCATCACTTGGAAGATCGGGCTGTAGCTTAAATGGCGTTCGGGCTGGAGGGCTTCCACCACCTGTTCAAAGGGGACATCCTGATGGGCATAGGCGGCCAGCGCCCGTTCCCGAACCTGGGCGAGCAGGTCAGTAACAGTAACGGCCTCATTCAGGGTGACGCGCAAGGCCAGGGTATTGACGAAGAAACCGATTAAGCCCTC